>JBHYDA010000015.1:0-118776 GCA_051861265.1 Rubrivivax sp. | reverse complement strand
CAGCTGGCGGCCATCGTGCACTGGACCTTCGGTTCGCTCAACGGCCGCACCTGGCACGAGGTGGCGGTGGCCGGCGGTGCCTGGCTGCTGGTGCTGCCGGTGCTGCTGCTGCAGGCCACGGCGCTGAACGCGCTGGCCGGGGGCGGCGACGATGTCGCGCGCACGCTGGGCTTCCACGTGGCGCGGGTGCGCACCTCGGTCACGCTGGCGGCGGTGTTCAGCGCCGCCGCCATCGTCAGCTTCACGGGCGTGATCGGCTTCGTCGGGCTGGTGGCGCCGCACATCGCGCGGCTGCTGATCGGCGGCGACCACCGCTGGCTGCTGCCGTTCTCGGCCGTCGGCGGCGCTCTGCTGGTGCTGTCGGCCGATCTCATCGGCCGCCTGGCGTTTGCGCCCGTGGTGGTGCCGGTGGGCATCGTCGTGGCCTTCATCGGCGTGCCGGTGTTCCTGCACCTGCTGCTGACGCGGCGCCACGAGATTGGGCCCTGAGCATGGACGAACCGCTGCTGCAGGTGCGCGGCCTGTCGTGCCGGCTGGGTGGCCGGCCGGTGCTGCAGGGCATCGAGCTGAGCCTGGCGGCCGGCGAGATCGTCGCGCTCATCGGGGCCAACGGCGCCGGCAAGAGCACGCTGCTGCGCTGCGTGCTGGGCCTGCAGCGCCGCGACGGCGGGCAGGTGCTCGTCCAGGGCCGCGCGCTCGAAGACCTGGAGGGCCCGGCGCTGGCGCGCCGCATGGCCTGGGTGCCGCAGCCCAAGGGCGTTGGCATGGGCCTGAACGTGGTCGAAGCCGTGGCGCTGGGCCGGCTGCCGCACCGCGGCAGCGCCGCGGCGGCCGACGACGACGCGGTGGTGCTGGCCTGCCTTCACGCGCTGCAGCTCGAGCCCCTGGCGCTGCGCCCGCTGGCCGAGCTGTCGGGCGGCGAACGCCAGCGGGTGCTGATCGCGCGCGCGCTGGCGCAGCAGGCGCCGCTGCTGCTGTTCGACGAACCCACCAGCGACCTCGACCTGCGCCACCAGATCGGCACGCTGGCGCGGATCCGCCACCTGGCGCGCGAAGGCCGCGTGGGCGCGCTGGTGGTGATGCACGACCTGGCGCTGTCCGCCCGCTTTGCCGACCGCCTGCTGCTGCTCAGCGGCGGCCGCACGCTGGCGCTGGGCCCGTGGCGCGAGGTGCTCACCCCCGCCCACCTCCGCCAGGCCTATGGCGTGCACGCCCGGGTGGCCGAGCTCGACGGGCTGCCCTTCATCGCTCCCCTGGAGGAAACGCATGACCTTGCCTGAATCCACGCCCGGCGCGGCGCCCAGCGGTTCTTCCGCCTGGGTCATCGTGGCCCGCGCCTCGATCACCGCCGCGGCCGACCGCGAACTCCAGGGCTTGTGCGATGTGCTGCGCGGCCAGCTCCAGCAGCGCGCCCCCGATGCGGGGCCGCCCGCGGTGCACTACGCCTACACCGAGCAGGGCGAGCCGGCGCTGCGCCGCGTGCTGCACCAGCTGGCCGATGCCGGCACGGCCCAGGTGCACCTGCTGCCGCTGCTGCTGCCCATGGAGCCGGGCACCGCGCTGGCCTTGCAGCGGGTGGTCAAGCGCTGGCGCGCCCAGCGCGGCGGCGGCGCCTGGCCGCAGGTCCACGTCGCCCCGGCCCCGGCGCTGAGCCCGGCCATGGCGCCGCTGCTGGCCGACATGGCCGAGGCCGCGACACGCAGCCCCGCCAGCGACGGCGCCCGCGTGCCCGATGCCGAAGGCGCCACCGTGCCCGCGCAGCGGCACCGCGTGCTGGTGTGCGCCGGCGCACCCTGCAACGACGCGGGCGCCAGCCTCGTCTGGGGCCACCTGCGCAACATCCAGAAGGCGCGCAACCTGCGCACCGATGGCCCGGGCGTGATGACCTGCAAGACCACCTGCCTGGGCCCCTGTGCGCTCGGCCCGGTGCTGCAGGTCTGGCCCGACGGCACCTGGTACGGCGGCGTCGACGAGGCCGGCATCGAGCGCATCGTCGACGAGCACCTGCTCGGCGGCCAGCCGGTGGCCGATCTGGTCTACACGCCGCAGACCGGCAAGCAGTGGCTGCGCGCGGCGGCCCAGCCGTCCACCCCCGAACCCGCCGCGGGCGCCACGACCTCATGAAGAGCTTCCCTCTGCACCCACGAACCTCGATCGAGCAGGTCGAAGAAGGCCTCGAACTCGCCCCGAAGTTCGGCCCCGACGGCCTGCTGCCCTGCATCACCACCGACGCCACCAGCGGCGAGGTGCTGATGCTCGGCTGGATGAACGCCGAGGCGCTGCAGCGCACGCTGGCCACGCGCGAAGCGCACTACTGGAGCCGCAGCCGCCAGGTGCTGTGGCGCAAGGGCGGCACCAGCGGCCTGGTGCAGCACCTGGTGGAACTGCGCATCGACGACGACCAGGACGCGCTGTGGCTGCGTGTGCGCCTGCAGGCCGGGCCGCAGGCCGACCCGGCGAGCTGCCACGTGGGCTACCGCAGCTGCTTCTACCGCGCGGTGGACCCCGACACCGGCGTGCTGCGCTTCGTGGAAGACGGCAAGACCTTCGACCCGCGTGCCGTGTACGGCGACGCGCCCAACCCCACGGGGCTGTGATGGGCGCGGCGGAGGTTCTGCAGTTCCCGTCGCTCGTCTGCATCGGCCGCAGCGCCGAAGTGCTGGATGACATCGCCCGGCCCGGCATCGAGCTCGCGGCCTGGCAGCGCGGTGCAGACCCGGCCTGGGCCGGCTGGCTGGCGGCGTTGGCGGCCGATGCGCTGCCGGTGGGTCGGCTGGAGGTCGCGCCGGACGCTGCGGTCCATTCGTTGCACGCCCACTTCGACGCCGATGGCATCCCTGCGGGCATACCGCGCGACGCCTGGGTGGCCGACATCGCCAGCCTCGTTACCCGCTTCGCCGCACTGGCGCAGACCCGCACCGTGCGCCTGCGGCTGGACGCCATCACCGGCGACGCCTGCCGCCGCTGGCACCGCGACTGCGTGCCGCTGCGGCTGATCTGCACCTACCGCGGCCCGGGCACCCAATGGGTGCCGCCGGCCCGGGGTGCCGCCGCACTGGCCCGGCCCGACGACGATGCGCCCGAGGCCATGGCCTTCGACGCGGGTGAGGTGGCGCTGTTCAAGGGCTGCGGCTGGGACGGCCAGGCGCACGACGGCGGCATCGTGCACCGCTCGCCCCGCATCGCCGGCAGCGGCCTCACCCGCCTGGTGCTGGTGCTGGATGCCGCCTGGCCCAGCATCCACAGCCGTCGCGCCTGACCGCCGCTAGGTGCCGTGCGCCGAACCGGCGCCGGGTACCGGCCCTCGTGTGCTCAGCTCGACCCGCGTGCTGTGGCGAGGGGCTGCCGGCCAGGTGGCGGCGGTCGGCTGCGCCTCGCTGTGCCCGGCCCACCACCGCGCCGCCGACAACCAGCCCCCGTGCGTGACCACGACGCGGGCCGGGCCCGGGTCGAAGCCCCGCACCCGCGCCAGCAGCTGCGCCACGCTTTCGCCGCCGCCCGGGCCGTGGTGGAGGAAGTCCTCGCACCAGGCATCGACGGCGGCGCGCGGGATGTCGGCCCAGCGCTGCCCGTCCCAGCGGCCGAAGTCCACCTCGGCCAGCGCGGGGTCGACACGGTGCTGCCAGCCCCAGCGCGCCAGCCAGCGGCCGACGCTGCGGCTGCGAGCCAGCGGCGAGGTGACGACGATGGGCGGCAGGCCCAGCCGCCGCGCCTGCTGCCGGATGCGGTGCGCCAGGCGCTTGGCGCGCCGCGGGTCCACAGGCAGATCGGTGCGGCCGATGCAGCAGCCGGCGGCGCCCTCGGCCCGCGGGTGGCGCCAGGCGTGCAGCAGCGCGGGGTTGGGCGGCGTGTTCATCCGCCCGCACCGGCCCGCAAGGCCCCGGCCAGCAAGGCCAGCGCCACGGCGATCTCGCCCAGCTGCTCGCAGGCGCCCAGGGTGTCGCCGGTGTAGCCGCCCAGCCGCCGGCGCAGCCAGCCGCGCAGCAGCGCCACCAGCAGGGCCAGCGCCCCGGCCGCGCCCAGCGCCGCCAGCGCCACGGCGGGCGCCGGCCACGCCAGCCAGGGCGGGCCCAGCGCCAGGCCGCCCAGCCCCACGGCGATGGCGGCATCGGCCCGCCGCACGCTGCGCGCCAGCGGCTTGGCCTTGGCGTGGGCCTCGTCGCCGCCGTAGGGCAGCACGGCCATCAGCGCCACCGCGGCCGCGCGGCCCGCCGCATGGGCCGCCACGCAGGCGGCGGCGGCCAGGGCCGGGCTCAGGCGCAGCAGTTCCGCCAGCAGCAGCACGCGCAGCAGCAGCGCCAGGCCCAGCGCCGACGCGCCGTAGGTGCCGATGCGCGAGTCCTTCATGATGGCCAGCGCCTTCTCGCGCGGGGCCGCGCCCAGCAAGGCGTCGGCCGTGTCGGCTAGACCGTCTTCGTGGAAGGCGGCGGTCAGCCACAGCGTGGCGGCGACGGCCAGCACCGCCGCCACCACGGGCGGCCACAGCGCGAGGCCCAGCAGCGCCACGGCCGCGCCCACGGCGCCGATGGCCGCGCCCACCAGCGGGAAGTGCCGCACGCAGCGGTTCAGCCAGTCCGGCTGCCAGCCTTCGCGCGCCACCCAGGCCGGGATGGGCACGCGCGTGAGGAACTGCAGTGTCACGAACAGCAGGCGCAGCTCCTCGCGCAGGGCCGAGCCCGGCGGTGGCGTGGCCGGCGCCTTAATGGGCGTCTTCATCGGCTTCAGCGCTCGCGGCTCACGCCGGCGGCGTCGAAGCTGGCCATCTCGGCCAGCACGCGGCAGGCCGATTCCAGCAGCGGCCAGGCCAGCGCCGCGCCCGAGCCTTCGCCCAGGCGCAGCTCCAGGTCGAGCAGCGCGCGCACGCCCAGGTGCTGCAGCCAGCGCGCGTGCCCGGTCTCCTGCGAGCAGTGCGCAAACACGCAGTGCGCGGCCAGGCCCGGCTGCAGAGCCGCGGCCACCGCCACCGCCGCGGTGGTGATGAAGCCGTCGACGACGACCCCGCGGCCCTCGGCCACGGCCTGCTGCACCGCGCCCACCATCGTGGCGATCTCCAGCCCGCCCAGCGCCGCCAGCGCCTGCAGCGGCGTGTGGGCGTCGGCGTGGCGGTCGAGCGCGCGCTGCAGCACGGCGTGTTTGTGGGCCAGGCCCGTGTCGTCCAGGCCCGTGCCGCGACCCACGCAATGGGCCAGCGGCTCGCCCGTCAGGCGCGCCATCAGCAGCGCCGCGGCCGAGCTGTTGGCAATGCCCATCTCGCCCAGCAGCAGCACGTTGCCGGGCAGGCTGGCCACCAGCCGGCGGCCGTGCTGCAGCGCGGCCTCGCACTGCGCCGGGCTCATGGCCGGGCTCTGGCTGCTGTCGGCCGTGCCGTGTTCGGCGCCCGGCACCTTCAGCACGGCCAGCATCGGGTGCGGGTCGAAGTCGGCGGCCACGCCGCAGTCGGCCACGGTGAGCGCCAGGCCGTGCTGCCGCGCCAGCACCGAGACCGCCGCGCCGCCGGCCAGGAAGTTCAGCACCATCTGCCGCGTCACCTCGGCCGGGTAGGCCGAGACGCCCTGCGCCGCGATGCCGTGGTCGGCGGCAAACACCACCAGCTGCGGCTGCACGAGCCGCGGCTGCTCGCGGCCCAGCACCTGGGCCAGCTGCAGGGCCAGGGCCTCCAGCCGGCCGAGGGCGCCGCGGGGCTTGGTCTTGTTGTCCAGGGCGGCCTGGACGCGCCGGCCCAGGGCCTCGCGGTCGGTGGCGGCCTGGGGCTGGTGCTCGGGGGTGTCGTTCATCGGGGGTCGTTTCGAGTCGGCTTCAGCATCGCATGAGCGCGCGCAGCGTGGCCGCGCCCAGGTGTTCGTCGACGAGGTCGGCCAGGCCCTCGAAGCTGTCGTCCAGCGTGCGCGTGCCCTGGCCCAGCAGGGCGCGCAACGCGGCCGCGTCTTCGAAGAGGCCATGCGTGGCGATGCCCAGCACGTTGCCGGCCGGGCCGCCGCACCAGCCCACGGCGCCGCCGTCGGCGTCGAACAGCACGGGCTGCGCGCCCGGGCCCGTGGCCTCGGTGCGGCCACAGCGGATCTCGTAGGCCGGCCAGCGCAGCCCGCCCAGCGCCCGCCAGGGGCCGCCCAGGCCCGCGGCGGCACCGCGTGCAAAGGCCACGGCCTCTGCGCGCAGGCGCTTGGGCGCCGCGTAGTGCGTGGCCAGCGGCAGCAGGCCCAGGCCGGGCTGCGGGCCGTGGGCCTCGCCGTCCACGCCCTCGGGATCGGCCAGCAGCTCGCCCAGCATCTGCAGGCCGCCGCAGATGCCCAGCAGCGGCCGCCCGGCCAGGGCGTGCGCCTGCACGGCGCGGCCCAGGCCCTGCGCGCGCAGCCAGGCGAGGTCGCCGCTGACCTGCTTGGAGCCCGGCAGCACCACCCAGTCGGCGCCGTCGAGCTCATCGGCGCGCCGCACCCAGCGCACCGAGGCCGTGGCCAGCAGCGGCTGGAACTCGTCGAGGTTGCTGATGTGCGGGCCGGCGACGATGGCGATGCGCAGCCCCCGCGCCGCGGCAGGCGGCGCCGTGTACAGGCCGTCTTCTTCGGGCAGGCCGTGGTCGCGCTGCATCGGCAGCACACCCAGCATCGGCACGCCGGTCAGGGCCTGCAGCTGCTGCGGGCCGGGCGCCAGCAGCGCAGCGTCGCCGCGGAACTTGTTGAGCACGAAGCCGTGCAGCAGCGGCCGCAGGTCGTCGGGCAGCAGCGCCCAGGTGCCGTGCAGGTGGGCGAAGGCACCGCCGCGGTCGATGTCGGCCACCAGCAGCGCATGGCAGCGGCCCTGCTCGCGCGCCCAGCGCGCGGTGCCCAGGTTCACGTAGTCCTGCGGCGCCAGGTTGATCTCGGCCGGCGAGCCCGCGCCTTCGATCACGATCAAGGCATGGCGGCGGGCCAGCCGCTCGAAGCTCTGCCGCGCCGCCGCCGCCAGCACCGTGCTGCGCTCGCGCCAGGGCTGGCGCGACAGCTCGGCCGCCACGCGGCCCTGCAGCACCACCTGGCTGGCGGTGTCGCGCTCGGGCTTGAGCAGCACGGGGTTCATGTCCACGTGCGGCGCCACGCAGGCGGCCAGGGCCTGGAAGTACTGCGCCGAGCCGATCTCGCCGACGCCGCCGTCGGGCGCCGGCACCACGCGCGCGTTGTTGCTCATGTTCTGCGCCTTGAAGGGCGCCACGTCCAGGCCCTCGCGCGCGGCCCAGCGGCACAGCGCGGTGGCCAGCAGGCTCTTGCCGGCGCCACTGCTGGCGCCCCACACCATCACGGCGGTCTTCATCATGCGTGTTTCATCAGGGTGTCGATGGCGCGCAGCAGCGCGGCCTGCGCGGCCGGTGGCTGGGCCGACAGCCGCCACGCGCCGGGCAGGCCGAACGAGGCGGTGTCGCGCACCGCCACGCCGTGGGCGCGCAGCGCCTCGGCCTGCAGCGGCACGGGCGGCCGGGCCACGAAAAAGGGCGTGACGCTGGGCTCGAGCGCAAAGCCACGCAGGGTGAGTTGCTGCTGCAGCCGGGTCTTCCAGGCCGCCAGCGGCGGCAGCGAGGCCTGCACCCAGTGCTGCACCGGGGCCGTGGCCCAGAAGCGCAGCATGGCGTCGGCCTGCGCCGACAGCGGCCACGAAGGCGCGCAGGCTTCGAGGGCGGCGCACCAGGCCGGCACGTCGGTCGCAGCCGGGGCGGCGGTGCTCGCGGGTGCGATCACATAGCCCCCGCGCACGCCCGTCAGGCCCAGCGCCTTGTTGGGGCTGTGCAGCACGAAGACCGCGTCCTGCGCGGCGCGCGGCCAGCGCGCGGCGCCCTGCAGCCGCAGCGGCGCGTACACAGCATCGAGCACGGTGGCGGCCGCGACCGCACCGCGGTGCTCGGGCGGCGGGCCGTCCTGGCCCAGGGGGCTGGAAGGCTCGGCCTGCCACACCAGCGTGGCGCCATCGGCGGTGGGGGTTCCGGCCAGGGCCCGTTCACGGCCCCAGGCCGCAGCCGCAGCGGCATAGTCGCCATAGGCCAGCCGCGGCACCTGCACCGGCCCCGGGGCGAGGCGGGCACCGACGGCCGTGATGCGCTGGATGAACTCGCTGGCGCTGGCGGCCAGCAGCACCCGCTCGGGCGCTACGCCATGCAGGGCCGCGAGTGCGTGGCGCACGGCGGTGCCGGCGGGGTCGGGGTAGCGCGTGGGGTCGGCGGCCCGTACCGCCGCCAGCGCCAGCGGGCAAGGGCCGGCGGCGTTGGCGCAGGTGGAGAAGTCCCAGCGCGCCACGCCCTGGGCATCGGCGCCGCCGTGCACGCGGCGGCTGGGCTCGGGTGCCGTCATGCCCGCCTCAACCCCAGGCCCCGGCCGCCCCGCGCAGCAGCAGGGCCCCCAGCGCCAGCCCGAAGGCGGCCACCGCCGCGCCACGCGCCAGCTGCAGCGCCCGCGCCACGCTGCCGGCATCGGTCGGCCGCCCGCCGGCGTGCAGCGTGTAGACACCGGGCTTGCCCAGCCGCACGCCCAGCCGCAGCGCCATGGCGGCCATGGGCCAGCCGCCGTTGGGCGATGGCGTCTGGCGCGCCTCGCGGACCAGCGTGCGCAGCTGCGGGCCCAGCGCATGGGCTGGCTGGGCGGGCCGCCACAGCAGCAGCGCGGCCAGCCGCGCCGGCAGCCAGGCCATGGCGTCGTCGGCGCGTGCCGCCCACTTGCCGGCCCACTCCCAGGGGCCGCGGTAGCCCCACATCGCATCGAGTGTGTTCACGGCACGCCAGGCCCAGGCCCCGGGCAGGCCGGCAACGACAAACCAGAACAGCGGCGCCACCAGCGAATCGTTGAAGTTCTCGGCCAGCGTCTCGATGGCGGTCTCGCGCACGGCCGTGGCGTCGAGCTCGCTCACGTCGCGGCTGCACAGCCGGGCCACCTGGGCACGGCCCTCGTCCAGGCCCCGGCCCAGAGCGGTGTCGACTGCGCTCACTTCGTCGGTCAGCATGCGCCAGGCGAAGCTCGGCTTGAGCAGCAGCGCCAGCGCGGGCAGTGCCCAGAGGCCCCAGGCCGCCACCAGCCCGGCCTGCAGCCACGCCGCCAGCAGCACCACGCTGCCCACGGCCAGCGCCCAGGCCAGCGCACCCGCGACCAGGGCTGCCGCGGGCGGCAGCCGCCGCAGCGCCACGCCCACCGGCCCCCACACGCGGCCGAACCAGGCCACCGGGTGCAGGGCGTTGCGCGGCTCGCCGAAGCGCGTGTCCAGCGCCCAGGCCCCGGCCAGCGCGCCGGCGGCGAGCCCGGCATCGAGCCCCACGTTCAATCCTCGATGCCCCGCTGCGCCGGCACGCCGGCCTGGTGGTGGTGCTTGACCAGCGCCATCTCGGTCACGGTGTCGGCCAGCGCCAGCAGCTCGGCGGGTGCGTCGCGGCCGGTGAGCAACACGTGCACCTGCGGCGGGCGTTCGCGCAGGCAGGCCAGCACCGGCTCCAGCGGGATCCAGCCGTAGCGCAAGGGGTAGGTCACCTCGTCCAGCACCACCAGGAAGTGCCCGCCGCTGCGGATGGTGGCCTCGGCCCGCGCCCAGCCGTCGCGCGCCAGCTGCGCGCTGTGCTCGAGATCGCGGCTCTTCCAGCTGAAGCCGTCGCCCAGGCCCTCAATGGGCACGCCCAGCTGCTCGAACACGCGGTGCTCGCCGAAGCGCGCGCTGGGCACCTTCATGAACTGGTAGATCTTCACCGCCTTGCCACGGCCGTGCGCGCGCAGCGCCAGCCCGAAAGCCGCCGTGCTCTTGCCCTTGCCGTGGCCGGTGTGGACGATGACGAGGCCGCGCCGCTCGCCCGTGGGCTTGGGGCTGGCGGCCTTGGGGGGTTCGACGATCTCCATGCGGGGGCTCCGGGTGAACGCGTTCAGTCGTCGTCCAGCGCCAGCCTCACGCGGGGGCGGCCGCCGGCATCGGTGTCGATGCGGATGGCGTGGCCGAACACCCGCACCAGCGCGGCCTGCACCGCGGGCGCGCTGGGCGGGCCGTGGGCCTGCAGGCGGCCGGCGTCCAGCACCAGCAGGCGGTCGGCGCGCAGCGCGATCGGCAGGTCGTGCAGCACGGTCAGCACGGCGCGCGGGGCCGTGCTGTCGTGCGCCAGGCGGCGGAACAGGCGCGCCAGCAGGCGCTGGTGCGGCGCGTCCAGGTGCGTGGTGGGCTCGTCGAGCAGCAGCAGCGGCGCCTCGGTGGCCAGCACGCGGGCCAGCAGCACACGCTGGCGTTCGCCGCCCGAGAGCTCGTGCAGCCGGCGGCCGGCCCAGGCGCTGCACTCGGTGGTGGCCATGGCGCGGTCCACCGCGGCGGCGTCGGCCGGCCCCGGTGTGCCCAGCAGGCCCAGGCGGGCGATGCGGCCCAGCTCCACGGTCTCGCGCACGGTGAGCTCGCCCGTCACCTCAGCCTGCTGCGCCAGCCAGGCGAGCTGCTGCGCGCGCTCGCCCGCCGGCCAGGCCGGCAGCGCACGGCCGTTCAGCTGCACCTGGCCGGCGGCCAGCGGCTGCAGGCCGGCCAGCGCGCGCAGCAGCGTGGACTTGCCGGCGCCGTTGGGGCCCACCAGCGCCGTCCAGCCGGCGTGGACTTCCAAAGTGATGTCCTGCAGCACCAGGCCGCGGCCGAGGCGCACCGCCAGGCCCTGGGCCGACAGGCTCGTCTGCAGCTCCGTGGTCACTGAACAACCCTCCGTGCTGCGCACTCCGGGATGAGCGCTTGGGAGCGGCCCGGCGCGCTCATGCCGCCGTGCGCTGCTTGAGCAGCCACACCAGATAAGCCCCGCCGAGCACGGCCGTCACCACGCCCACGGGCAGCTCCTGCGGCGCGATCAGCGCGCGCGACAGCACGTCGGCCACCACCAGCAGCGCCGCGCCCATGCCGGCGCTGGCCAGCACCAGCCAGGCGTGGGGCCCGGGCGCGGCGCGGCGCACCAGGTGCGGCGCCACCAGCCCCACGAAGGCCACCAGGCCCGCCTGCGACACCGCCAGCGCCGTGCCCAGGCTCAGCAGCACCACCAGCAGCAGGCGCAGCCGCGCGAGGTCGAGGCCCAGGCTCGCGGCACTGTCTTCGCCCAGCGTCAGCGCGTCCAGCGCGCGGGCCCAGCGCCGCACCAGCACCAGCAGCAGCGCGCCGCCACCGGCCAGCAGCGCCAGGCTCGGCCAGCCCAGGAAGCTGGTGCTGCCCAGCATGAAGGCCTGCTTGCCGCGCAGCGCGTCGGGCGAGGCCACGGTGACGAGGTCGCTGACCGCACCCATCATCACGCCCACCACCACGCCGGCCAGCAGCAGCCGCAGCGTGTGCACCGCGCCGCGCGCCAGCAGCAGCGTCAGCGAGACGCCGGCCAGCGCGCCGAAGAAGGCTGCGCCGACCAGCCCGACGCGTTCGATCCAGGCCACCGTGGCCAGGCTGATGGCCGCGCCGCCGGCGGCCGCGGCGGCCAGCACCAGCACCACGCCCAGGCCCGCCCCGGCCGCGCTGCCCAGCAGGTAGGGATCGGCCAGCGGGTTGCGGAACAGCCCCTGCGCCAGCGCCCCCGACAGCCCGAGCAGCGCGCCCACCAGCGCCGCGCCCAGGGTGCGCGGGGCGCGGATGTGGCCGATGAGCAGCGCCGCATCGGGGCCCTGCAGGTCGGCCAGCAGCGCGCGCAGCGAAAAGCCCTCGGAGCCCGTGGCCAGGCCGGCCACGCCGCCCAGGGCCAGCACCAGGCACAGCGCCAGCGCCAGGCGGCGCCGGCGGCGGCCGTCGGCGTGGCCGGCGGCCGAGGCGTCCAGGGCCAGCGCCGAGCTCACCGTGCCGGCTCCGGCGCCAGCCGCTGCAGGCAATCGGCCAGCAAGTGGGCGGCGTCGCCCAGGCGCGGGCCGGGGCGGATGAGCGTCTCGTACGCGGCCGACTCGAAGCCGCAGACGCGCCGGTCGCGCACGGCCGGCACGGCCTGCCAGCCGGGCCGCGCCAGCAAGGCCGCCTGCTCGCGCTGCACGCCCATCACCAGGTCGGGCCGCGCGCGCACCACGAACTCGGGGTTCAGCTTGGGGAACGGCCCCAGCTCGGCCGGCACGATGTTGGCCATGCCCAGCCGCGTGAGCGTTTCGCCGATGAACGACGTGGTGCCGGCGGCATAGGGCCCGCCGCCGATCTCGAAGTACACGCGCTGGCCGCGCAGCGGCTGGGGCACCCGCGCCGCGGCGGCGGCGATCTGCGCCTCCAGCCGGGCCCAGACGCGCTCGCCTTCTTCCGGCGTGCCCAGCAGCTGCGCCACCAGGCCCAGCGTGCGCCGCACGTCGGCGTGGCTGTCGCTCTTCAGCCGCAGCACCACGAAGCCCAGGGCCTCGAGCCGGTCGAGCGCGCGGGCCGAGGTCGAGGCCAGCACCACATCGGGCTTGAGCCGAGCGATGGTCTCGATCTGCGCGTCGTCCAGCCCGCCCAGGCGCGGCAGCGGGGCGATCTCGGCCGGCCAGTTGGAGAAGCGGTCCACGCCCACCAGCCGGCTGCCCACGCCCAGCACCCAGGCCGTTTCGGTGAGCGAGGGCAGCAGCGAGACGATGCGCTGCGGCGGCCGCTCGAAGCGGTGCTCGGTGCCGCGGTCGTCGCGCAGCACAAAGCCCTGCGCGGCGGCCTGCGCGGGCGCCAGCGTGGCCAGCCACACCAGCAGCACCGCGGCGAGCAGCGCCCACTGACGGCGCCCGGCCTCGGCGGCCGGCGTGGACACGGGGTGATCGTGGGCCTTCATGGCAGCCTCCATCGCTGAGTTCAAGGCAGATCCTTCACGCGCAGTTCGCAGCCCGCCACCATCAGCGTGACACGGCGGCAGCGCGCCGCCACCGCCTGGTGCAAGGCGCCCAGCGCATCGACGCAGGCGCGGGCCTCGCGCGACAGCGGCATCACGCCCATGCCGATCTCGTTGGACACCAGCACCACGGGGCAGCCAGTCTCGTGCGCGCCCTGCAGGGCCTGTAGCAGGGCGGCCTGCTCCGCGGGCCAATCGGCGGGCTCGGCCCCGGGCGGCGGCAGCAGGCACTGCGTGAGCCACAGCGTCAGGCAGTCCACCACCAGCAGGCGCTGCGGCTCGGCCAGGCGGCGCAGCGTGGCACCCAGCTGCCGTGGCGCCTCCACGGTCTGCAACCCCGGCGCGCGCGCCGCGCGGTCGGCGCGGTGGCGGGCGATGCGATCGGCCATCTCGCCGTCGCCCGGCAGCGCCGTGGCCACCAGCACGGCGCTGCGCCCGGCCTGCGCCTGCAGCCACGCGGCCGCGCGCGCCTCGGCGGTGCGCGACTTCCCGCTGCGGGCGCCGCCCAGGATGAGCTCGTGCATCAGGTTGTCGTGCATGGCCCCACCTCCGCGCCAAACAGCCACGCCGCCAGCCGCGGCGACGACGGCCACCAGGGGTGGAACCAGCTGGCGCGCAGGCTGCCCTGCGTGTACACCGGCTCGCCCGTGGCGCAGGCCGCGCCCAGGGCCTGGGTGTGCCAGGCCGGTACGGCCGCGGTCTCGAAGGTGGACCAGTGGAAGCTGTGCCCGCGCAGCGGCGGCGCATCGAGGCCAGGCACCGCCCACTGGTGCGGCCCCAGCGCCGCCAGCCGGCGGCCCAGCACGGCACGGCCGGGCAGCAGGCCCCACATCGGGTGCGACACGCCCTGCGCGTCCACCAGCTGCTCGGCCAGCACCATGAGGCCGCCGCACTCGGCCCACAGCGGCTTGCCGGCCTGCACGTGGGCCTGCACCTGCGCGCGCAGCGGGTGGCAGGCCGACAGCGCCGCGGCGTGCAGCTCGGGGTAGCCGCCGGGCAGCCACAGGGCGTCACACGCGGGCAGCGGCTCGCCGGCCAGGGGCGAGAACATCAGCGTCTGCGCGCCCAGCGCGTGCAGCAGCGAGAGGTTGGCCTCGTAGACGAAGGCGAAGGCCGCATCGCGCGCCACGGCGATGCGCCGGCCCTGCAGCAGCGCGGGCACGGGCGCCGCCGGCAGGGGCTGCGGTGGCTGCCAGCGCGGCCAGTCCGCAGCCCGGCGCCGGCCCAGCGGTGTGGCCTGCAGGGCGTCGGCCACGGCATCCAGCACGGCCAGGGCGCGGGCGGGTGGCACGCCCTGCTCACCCGGTAGCGCCAGGCCCAGATGGCGTTCGGGCAGGCCCAGCGCGGCGTCTCGTACCAGGGCGCCCTGCCACTGTGCAGGCTCGCGCAGGGCGCCCTGCAGCATGGCCGCGTGGCGATCGCCGGCCACGCGGTTGGCCAGCACGCCGGCCCAGGGCAGGCCCGGCTGCCAGGTCTGCAGCCCGTGCGCCACGGCGGCGAAGGTGCCCGCCATGGCCCCGGCGTCGATGACGGCCAGCACCGGCAGGCCGAAGCGCCGCGCCAGGTCGGCGGCCGAGGGCTCGCCATCGAACAGGCCCATCACGCCTTCGACGATGACGAGATCGGCATCGGCCGCGGCAGCGGCCAGCCGGCGCGCGCACTCGGCCTCGCCCAGCAGCCACAGGTCCAGCGGGTCGACGGCCTGGCCGCTGGCGGTGGCCAGCCACACCGGGTCGATGAAGTCGGGCCCGCACTTGAAGCAGCGCACGCGCGCGCCCTGCCGCGCATGCAGCCACGCCAGGCCCGCGGCGACCGTGGTCTTGCCCTGGCCGGAGGCCGGGGCGGCGACGAGCAGGGCCGCCGTCATCGGCGCGCGCCGTGTTGCGGCGACAGCAGGGCCTTCACCGCGGCGCCCAGCGCAGCGACAGGAAGGCTTCGCGCCCGGGCTGGTTGTAGCCGGCCACCGTCTCGTAGGTCTTGCCGAGCACGTTGTTCAGCTTGGCGGCCAGCACCCAGTCGCGCGCCAGCACCCAGTCGGCGCGCAGGTCCAGCGTGGCAAAGCCGCCCAGGCGCGTGGTGTTGGTGGCGTTGTCGAAGCGCTCGCCGTGGGCCTGCAGCGAGCCGCCGAGGGTGAAGGCGCCGCCGCGCCAGTCCAGCGCCAGGCGGCCGCTGTCCTGCACGCGGCGCGGCAGGATGCGGCCGAAGTTGTCCGTGCCCGAGGTGGCGTTGACGGGCTGCAGGCTGTCGATGCTGCCGGCCAGCGTCCAGGCGCCCAGCACGGCATCGACGCTGGCGCTGACCCCGTCGACCTTCACCCGCGGGATGTTCGTGGGCAGCGGGCCGCTGCTGATGTAGCCGCGGATGCGGTTGTCGAAGTAGACCACCCGGCTGGTGACCGGGCCATTGCGCCACACCAGGCCCAGCTCGCGCTGACGGCCTCCTTCCGGCAGCAGGTTGGGGTTGCCGAAGCCCGGGAAGTACAGCTGGTTGAAGCTCGGCGCCACGAAGCTGGTGCCGAACGAGGCCGTGGCGCGCAGGCCCGGCGCCAGCGCATAGCCGTAGCCGAGCGATCCGGTGGTCTGGTTGCCGAACTGCGAGTTGCGATCGCGCCGCACGTTGGCCTGCCAGCCGTGCGCGCCGGCCTCGCCGTTGAGGCCCAGGGCCAGGCCGGTGACGGTGCGTTCGCTCACCGCGAACGGCGTGCCGGGGCGCTCGACCTCCTGCTGCACGCGCTCGGCCAGCACCAGTGCCGTGCCCAGCGGCGTGGCGATCTGGTGCTCCCAGCTGAACTGCGTCTGCGTGGTGCCGATGTTGCCGAGCGTGGTGAAGGCCGAGGCGCTGGCCAGCGTGTCGAAGTCGTCGCGCGAGCGCGCGGCCCTGACCGACGTTCGCCAGCTGCCCGCCACGGGCCCCGCCAGCGTGGCCGAGACCACCTCGGTGCGCAGGTCGGCGCGTGCGTCGGCGCTGGGGCCGTCGTCGAAGTGCGTCGTGCCTTCGGAGCTGAGCAGCGTCGCGTCGGCGCGCCAGTCGCCCAGGCGCAGGCCGACGCGGCCGTTCACGCTGGTCTGCTCGAAGCCATCGTCGTCGGGGTTGAAGTTGCCGAAGGGCACGCGCGGGTTGGTGGCCGAGAAGCCGTCGGTTCGGCGGTGCTGCAGCCGCAGGCTGCCGTCGAAGGCGCCGCTGCCGAAGCGTGCGCCGGCGGCCAGCTCGCCGTAGCTGCGGCTGCCCACCGTCGCGGCGATGTCGGGGTGGAAGCCCTGCTGGCCACGGCGGGTGAAGATCTGGATCACGCCGCCCACGGCGTCAGAGCCGTACAGCCCCGACATCGGTCCGCGCACGATCTCGATGCGCTCGATGCTGTCCAGCGGGATGTTGTCCCAGCTCGGCGTGCCCAGCGTGGCCGAGCCGTAGCGCACGCCGTCGATCAGCAGCAGCGTGTGGCGGCTTTCCAGGCCGCGCATCGACACCGAGGCGGCCTTGCCCAGGCCGCCGTTGCTCCAGGACTGCAGGCCGCTTTCGGAAGCCAGCAGCTCGGCCAGGGTGCGGCCGGCGGCGGCCTCGATGCGGACGCGGTCGATGACCGTGACCTGGGCCAGCGCCTGGTCCACGCGCTGCGGCGTGCGGGTGGCGGTGACGACGACGGTCTCGGGCGCGCCCGCGGCGCTGGGCTGGGCCACCGATGCAGGGCTGCTGCCCAGGCCGACGAGGGGAACGAAGAACGGCAATGCGGCGGCCACGGCGCAGCGGGCGCGGGCGCGGACGACAAGGGACATGGCGATGACTCGGACAATCGCACCCGGCCGCTTCCCCGCAGCCCGGCGCCTCACGGTGCGCGGCAACACCACGCCCCACCTCGTTGGCCGGTATCCGGGCTGGCGGAGACGACCCGTGACGCCTTCCCGGAACGCCGCGCGCGAGCGCGGCAGACCCAGTGGCGGTGTGTCACGAGCGGGTGCGGCCCATCGCCAAACGACAGGCCTCACCGTCCGCTTACCGTTGCGGGGGCAGCTCAGGTTGGGTTCGGATCTGCCGGATCCTCACCGCCCTGATTCCCGTTGAACTGTCTCGGTGGAACACCTCGACGAGCACCAACCGGCGCATGATAACCAGCGCAGGGCTCCGCGCAATGGTGGCCGCTACCGCGCGGCGAGTGCCGGCCCGGTCGCGGCGCCATGCACGACGACGATCGGCCGGCCGGCACGGGCGCCGGTCAGGATCTCGGCCTCCACGCCGAACACCGCGCGCAGCACCGCCGGCTGCAGGGCCTGCTGCGGCGGGGCGAGGCACACCAGCCGGCCACGCTGCAGCAAGGCGATGCGGTCGGCGTGGCGGGCCGCGAGGTTCAGGTCGTGCAGCACGGCCACGACGGCGGCGCCGTGTTCACGCAGCCGCTGCGCCAGGCCCAGCACCGACTGCTGTTGCGCCAGGTCCAGCGCCGAGGTGGGCTCGTCCAGCAGCAGCAGCGCGGGCTCGGCCGGCTCCCAGATCTGCGCCGCCACGCGCGCGAAATGCACGCGCTGGCGCTCGCCGCCCGACAGGCGCAGGTAGGAGCGCTCGGCATGGTCCTCGAGCTTCAGCGCGGCCAGCACGGCGTCCACCACACGGCGGTCGGCTGCCGCACCCGCGCCGCGGTGCGGCAGCCGGCCGAGCTCCACCACCTCGCGCACGGTGAAGGCGAAGTTCAGCTGCGGCTGCTGCGTCATCACCGCCAGGCGGCGGGCCAGCGCTTCGCGGTACCACTGCGCGCGCGGGCGGCCGGCGAAGTGCACCTCGCCTTCGCTGGGCCACTCGCCGGTGACGGCGCGCAGCAGCGTGCTCTTGCCCGCGCCATTGGGGCCGAGCACGGCCACGAACTCGCCAGGCGCCACCTCGAGGCTCACGCCGTCCAGCAGGCGGCGGCCCTCGCGCCGCACGCCCAGCGCGCGCAGGCTCAACAAGGCCGGCGTCACGCCCAGCCCCCGCTGCGCCGCCGCAGCAGCCACAGGAAAAACGGCGCGCCCAGCAGCGCCGTCAGGATGCCGATGGGCAGCTCGGCCGGCCGCACGGCCGTGCGCGCCACCAGGTCGCCCGCCGTCAGCAGCGTGGCCCCCAGCAACGCCGCCAGCGGCAGGAGCGTGCGGTGGTCCGGGCCGGCCATCAGGCGCGCCATGTGCGGCGCCACCAGGCCGATGAAGCCGATCACGCCGCACACGGCCACCACCGCCCCGGCACCGGCGGCGGCCAGCACCACGCTCAGGCGCTTGAGCCGCTCCACGGCCACGCCCAGGTGCAGCGCCTCGCTCTCACCCAGCAGCAGCGCGTTGAGCGGCCGCACGAGGAAGGGCACCACCAGCAGCACCAGCAGCGCCGCGGGCGACACGCCCGCCAGCGAGCCCCAGGTGGCCGCGCCCAGGCTGCCCAGGCTCCAGAACGTGAGGTTGCGCAGCTGCTCGTCGGTGGCCAGGTAGGTGAGCAGGCCGATGCCCGCGCCGGTGAGCGCGTTGATGGCGATGCCGCACAGCAGCATCGTGGTCGGGTCGAGCACGCCGTCGCGCCGCGCCAGCGCAAACACCAGCGCCGCGGTGGCCAGCGCGCCGCAGAAGGCCGCGGCCGGCAGCGTCCACACGCCCAGCAGCCGGGACAAGCCCGCCAGCCAGGTGGCGCCGAGCACGATCACCGTCACCGCGCCCAGCGCGGCACCGGCCGAGACGCCGATGAGCGCCGGGTCGGCCAGCGGGTTGCGGAACAGCGCCTGCAGCAGCACCCCCGACGTGGCCAGCAGCGCACCCGCGAGCAGGCTTTGCAGCACCCGCGGCGCTCGCACGTTCCACACCACCGTGCGCATGGCGTCGGTGAGGCTGTCGTCCTGCCAGCCAAACAGCACGGCCAGCACCTGCGCCGGCGGGATGCGCACGGCGCCCGTGCCGATGGCCACCACCGCCGTGGCCAGGCACAAGGCCAGGGCGCCGCCGATCAGCAGCGGGCCCTTCAGGCGCATCGTGGGCTCACGAGAACACCTGCGGGTGCAACTGCCGGCCCAAGAGGCGGATGCCCTCGGGCGTGAGGATGCCCATGCCCTGCAGGTACTGCCCCGGCACGGTGATCAGCCGCCCGGCCTTGCCAGCCGGCGTGGCCAACGCGCCCGGCGCCTGCAGCGCCACGGGCACGCCGTCGCGCGCCACCGTGCCGTCCTGGTTGGTGAGGATGAACTCGGGCGCGGCTTCGATCATGGCCTCCTGGCTCATCACCTTGAAGCCCTCGATGCCCTGGGCCACGTTCTCGGCGCCGGCCAGCTCCAGCAGCGCCGCCACGTTGGTGCCGCGCCCGCCCACCAGCGTGGGCCGCTGGCCGCCGGCCAGGATGAACAGCGCCTTCGGCCGCCGCCTGACCTTGGCCACCTGCGCCGCGGCCTCGGCCATCTCGCGCTGGAAGCGCTGCACCAGCGCCTCGCCCTCGGCGGCCTTGCCCAGCACGCCGGCCACAAAGCGGATGCGCCGCTCCACGCCAGCCGGGCTTTGCTCGCCGTCGATCACGTCCACCTTCACGCCGGCGCTGCGCAGCTGCTCCAGCGTCTGCGGCACGGTCCACTCGTTGCTGACGATCACGCGCGTGGGCGACACCGCCAGCATGGGCTCGGCCGAGGTCTGCCGGAAGCCCGGCAGGCGCGGCACCTTGGCCAGGGCGGCGATGTGGTCGGTGCCGCCCCCCACCGCCACCACCAGCGGCGCGCCGCCGAGGGCCACGGCGATGTCGGCGATGTAGCTGTTGGTGATGATCAGGCGTTCGGCGCGGGCCGGGCTTTGCGCGCGGGTGGCGGTGCTCAGGGCGGCGGCCGGCAAGGCCAGGCCGCTTGCAGCCAGGCGCAGCAGCTTGCGCCGGGACCAGGGCGGGTTGCTCATCGTTCGGCTCCTGCGGCTTCGGCCGCTTTCGGTGTGGCGTTCGGGCTCAGGCTCAGGGCGCACTGCCGCACACGCTCGTGCCAGGCGGCCGCGCCTTCGCCCAGGGGCTGCAGGCGCAGCTCGCCGCCGTCGGCCGAGCGCAGGCTCAGGCCGTGCTCGCCGAAGGCGTGCACGGCGGTCGCGGCCCCAGGGCGGGCGTGCAGCTTGCACAGCAGGTCGGTGGCGTGGGCGGCCGGCGGGGTGTGCGACACCTTGCCCAGGGCACCGCGGTACACCGCGGCCACGCCGGGCCCCGCCATGCCGAGTTCCATGCCACCGGGGTGGTCGCAGCACAGGATGGCCGCCGTGGCCCAGGCCGCCCGCTCGGGCATCGGGCCTTGCGGGGGCGGCGCCAGTTCGCGCCAGGCCGCTGCGTCTTCCAGCAGCAGCAAAGGCGGCGGTTCGCCGGTGCCGGGTGCCCAGCGGTCGTCAGGCTGCGCCTGCTCGAAGCGGGCCAGGTGCGGTGCCGCCCGTTCGCGGCCGTCCTTGCTCATCAGGAACAGCCGGCCGATGGCATGGCCCGCGGCATCGAACCAGTTCAGGCTCAGCGTGCGGCCATGGGCATCGAGTTCCTCGAACAGATCGATGCGGGCGATGCCCGATGTGGCCAGGCGCACCTCGTGCTGCTCGCCGCGCAGCACGAGCCCGCAGGCCGTCGCCTCGATGCGCGCCTGGGCCATCACGTTCAGGTGCACGCCCAGGCCGTTGCGGGCGGCCAGCAGCACGCGGCCCCAGTCGGCCACCGGGGCCAGGATGTCGGCCAGCGGCCCCACCAGCGGGCGGTTGCCGCGGCCGGTGGCGCTGGCCATCAGCGCCGCCTCGGGCACGCCCAGCAGCGCCGCGGCCTCGGGGCCGTGCAGGTGGTGGTGTTCGGCCAGCAAGGCGCGCCAGCGGGCGTGCAGGCGCGGCGGGGCGGCCAGCAGGGCCGCGGCCTCGGCGGGCGACACGGGAACAGGTCGGGTGTGCATCAGGAACCTCGCTCAGAAGAGGTAACGGCCGCTGAGGTAGACGAAGCGCGCGGGCGGATCCATGGTCGCGCCCGTGTTGCTCCAGTTCAGCGGCTGGCGGCGGTCGCCCAGGTTGTCGATGCCGGCGGCCAGCGTCAGGCCCGGCGCGGCTTTCCAGTCGACCCGCAGGTCGACCGTGCCGTAGCTGCTGGCAAACGGCGCACTGCCGCGCAGCGCCGGGTCGGCGTTCCAGTAGCCGCGGTACTGGCGCGTGCGCAGTTCCGCGGCCACGGCGCCGAAGTCGTACCGCGCGCCGAGCCGGCCCAGCCAGCGCGCGCGCTGCGTGAGCCGGGTGCCGGTGCTGGCATCGGTGGCGTCCAGGAAGTCCACACCCCACTGCGTGGTGAACGAGTCGGTGACGCGCCAGCGCCCCTGCAGCTCGGCGCCCTTGATGCGCGCCTGGGCCACGTTGGCGTACTGGCTGCGCGAGGTGACGCTGGCTGGGTCCGAGGGCTCGCGCGGCCGCGTCACGGCCTGGATGAGGTTGTCGACGCGGCTGTCGAAGAGCGTCAGCTCGGCCGAGCCCTGGCGGCCGTTCCAGGCCACGGCGATCTCGTCGGTGACGTTCTCCTCGGGCTTGAGGTTGGGGTCGCCGACGATCAGGAAGCGCCCGCGGAAGAAGCGCGAGTACTGCTCCAGCACGCTGGGCGCTCGGAAGGCCTCGCCGTGGCCCAGGCGCAGCGTCCACGGCCCCTGCGTCCAGCTCAGCGCCACGCGCGGTGTGTTCACCGAGCCGAAGTCGTTGAAGCGGTCGTGCCGCAGCCCGGCCAGCAGCTTGAAGCCGGCGCCGATGCGCCATTCGTCCTGCACCAGCACGTGGTCGTTGCTGCGCTCGGTGCGCTGGCTGGTGATGCTGATGGCCAGGTCGTCCACCGTGCGGCCGGCGCCCACCAGCAGCGAGTGCGCGCCCAGCTCCAGCGCGTAGCGCAGCTGCGCCTGCTGCTGGCGGTAGTCGGTGGTCTCGATGAGCGGGAACGAACGCGTGGTGGAGCCGACGGAGCGCCCCGTCGACACGTCGGCCGAGAGCTGGCCCGGCCCGAGCGCACCACGCCAGCGCAGGGCGTGGAAGGTCCGGCGCTCGTCTTCATAGCCCTCGAACGGCGTGGCGGTGGGCCGCGTGGGCGGCGCGGCCGCCAGCAGGCCGGGGCTGGTGTCGCGCTGCTTCATGGTCTCGGTGGTCCAGCCCAGGTGGTGGTCGGGCGAGAAGGCGAGTTCGCCGCTGTAGCTGGCGAAGGTCTGGTCGATGTCCGACAGGTCGGCCAGGACGGCGTTGGTGTCGTAGCGGAACAGGCCGCGCTCGCGCTGCTCCACCGACACGCGGTGCTTGGACCCCGCCAGGCCGAAGTTGAGCGTGGCGCCGGCGGTCGCTGTCTCGCGCTGACCGCCGCGCGCTTGGCCCAGCGTGGTGCGCACGCTGCCGCTGCCCTCGCGCGCCGTGCCCACGGGCTTGGTGATGATGTTGACCACGCCGCCCGTGGCGTCGGCGCCGTACAGCGCCGACATCGGCCCGCGCACAACCTCGATGCGCTCGACGTCTTCCAGCGCGATCAGGTTCAGGTTGGTGCCGGCGTACTTGGCCGTGCGCTTGAGGCCATCGACCAGCACCAGCACCGGCGAGCCGGCGTTGGTGATGATGCCGCGGATGGCCAGCGTGGAGTTGGCGCCGTTGGGCCGCGCGTCCACGCCCGCGGCCAGCATCAGCGCCTCGGTGAGGCTGGTGCCGGCAAAGCGCTGCAGCTCCTGCTGCGAGATCACCTGCACGGCCGCCTGCACGTCGGCGATGGGCTGGGCGCGGTTGGAGGCGGTGATGACCACCGTCTGCGGCGCGTCGGTGGCCTGTGCCCACGACGGGGATGCGATCAGTGACGTGGCCGCCAGGGCCAGGGCGTTGCGAAGGGGCTTCATGGTGTTCTTGTGGGCGCTTGAGTCGGACGGGTGGGTGATGGAGGCCGGTTCGTTGCCGGCCAGGGATCGCCGTGGGCGGCGTTGCGCAGGAAGCGCTCGTCGGTCAGCGACTCGAGGAACGCCACCACGTCGGCGATCTCGGCCTCGCTGATCTCGAAGCCGGCGATGAACTCGCTGCGCAGCGGGTTGGCGGCACGGCCCAGGTGCACCGCGCGGCCGGCGCGGGCGTAGTGCGTGCGCAGCACCTCGTGCAGCGTGGCGATGGAGCCGTCGTGCATGTAGGGCGCCGTGACGGCCACGTTGCGCAGGCTGGGCGTGCGGAAGCGGCCGGCGTCGCGCGGCTCGCCGGTGAACTCCACGATGCCGGGCGCGGCCTTCGGGTAGGCGCCCTGGCCGTCTTCGTTGTAGAGGCCGGTGTTGTGGAAGCCGAGCTCCGCGAACGGCGTGCGCGCGTGCTTCAGGTTGTCGGTGAAGTTGAAGCCGCCGTGGCAGTGGTAGCACTCGAGCTTCTCGCCAAAGAAGAGCTCTTCGCCGCGCCGGGCCTCGGCGCTGAGGGCGTTCTTCTGGCCGCCGTAGCGGTAGCGGTCGTAGGGGCTGTCGAAGCTCAGCAGCGAGCGCTGGAAACTGGCCAGGGCCTTCGTGAGGGTGGACAGCGAGTACAGCGCCGCATCCCCCTGCCCCGCCTCGGCGGGAAAGGCCTGCGCAAACAGCTTGCGGTACACGGGGTCGGCCGCAAACAGCGCGAACAGCTGCCGCTCGCGGCCGGCCATGCCCATCTCGACCGGGTGCTCGCCGAACAGCGGGATCAGCGCCTGCACCTCCAGCGAGGTGAGCTGCGGGTTCTGCCAGGTCAGCACCGGCAGGTAGGCCACGTTGGCCAGGCTCATGGCGCTGCGCGTGCTCAGCTCACCCGTCACGCCCTTGGAGACCGCCTGGCCGTCGGTGAAGGCGCGCGCCTGCTCATGGCAGCTCGCGCAGGACATGCTGCCGTCGCGTGACAGCCGGGTGTCGTGGAACAGGTGCCGGCCCAGCTCGACCTTGGCGGGTGTCATCGGGTTGTCGGCGGGCACGGCCGGCGGCGGCACCCAGGCCGGCAAGGGCCAGTGCCACGCCGGCGCCGCCGCGCCAAGCAGCAGTGCCGATGCCGCGAGCAGCGCGGCGACGGCAGCGGTGCGAAGACCTGACCTCATGCCCGAGCCACCCGATCAACGCCGCGTGAACAGCCGCTGCGGCCCGGGCGCCGCCGCGCCGCCATAGGCCAGGCCCAGGGCGCCCATCACCGCCGGGCAGTCGGGATCACCCGGGAAGCTCATGCAGCCGGGCGAGGTGCCGGGGGTGTTGATGTCGACGTTGGCCCCGGCCAGCAAGACGCCGATGTCCGCCACCACGGTGTGCTGCGCGGCGTCGAAGCGCTCGAAGGCCACGGCCACGCGGTTGGGGTTGGCGCACTCGGCCTTGGGAGACTCGGTGCGCGAGGGCGATGCACACACGGTGCTGCCCAGGTGCAGCGAGAAGCCCGACGCGGCCGCGCCGCCGTGCCCGGCGCCCGGCGCCGCCGGTGCGGGCTGCAGGCCGCTGCTGGCGGTGTCGAACTTGACGAACTTGTAGCCGCCCTGCCAGTTCCAGAACATGGCCGTCAGGTTCAGCGGCGAGGGCGCGACGGTCGGGTCGCCATGGTTGCGCGCGAACGGCACGCCCAGCGTGAAGCGCAGGCCCACGTAGCGCCCGGCGGGCACGCTGCCGCGCACCTCGGTGTTGACGCCGGTGGTGCCGTTGCGGCAAGGGCCGCTGCCGTTCTCGAAGTCCAGCAGCGCGATGTTGTCCACCTGCCAGACGCCGTCCTGCGCCAGCGCCACGGGCACGGCGCGGCCGGCCGCGTCGACCAGCGCCACCTCGCTGACGAAGAAGCGGTAGTCGCTGGGCGTGATCGTCGAGCGGGTGCTGCCCACGCCGGCGTAGCTCTGGCCGCAGGCGAAGGGCTGGCCGTTCACCTGGGCGGCAAAGCGCAGGGTCACCGGCTGGGCGGCGGCGGCCGGGCTGGCGGCCGGCGGCGTGGGCGCCGTGGTGCAGGCGGCCAACAGCAGCGTGGCGGTGGCCGCGCAGGCGGCGGGCAGGAAGCGGTGGCATCGGGTCATGGCGGTCTCCTCGTGGGGGTTGAAGCGGCGCGTGGCCAGGCTCAGTGCCTGTGCGGGTGCGCGCCCGCCGCACCGCGCGGTGTCTGCACCCACACCATCACCTCGCGCTCGCCGGCCTTCTCGAAGCGCAGCGTCATCGGGAAGCGGTCGCCGTCCTTCAGCGGCTGCTTCAGGCCGATGAGCATCAGGTGGTGTTCGCCGCCGTGGCGCAGCCGCAGCTCGGCCTTGGGCGGCAGGTCGATGCCCTCGATGGCGCGCATGCGCATCACGTTCTGGGCGTCGACGACGCTGCGGTGGATCTCCACCGTGCGCGCCGCGGGCGTGCTGGCACCCACCAGGCGGTCGGGCTGATCGCCGGTGTTGCGGATGCCGCGCAGGTAGGCCGCGCCGTTGGCCGCGCCAGCGGGCGTGGGCGTGGCGTAGGGGTGGTCGATGCGCAGCGGGCCGAGCTTGAAGTCGTGGGCGTGCACGGGCGCCAGCGCCAGGGCCGTGGCCAGCGCCGCGGCCATCGCGGCGCGGCTCGGCACGGTGCGACGGAGGGATGAGGTCGTCGGGCTCATGGGGTCTCCTTGATGAACGAGGCGGGGGATGGCCGCGGCCCGGGGCGGCGCGGCCGGGCGATCGCGGCCGGCGAGCACGGCCCGGACGCCCGCGCCGCGGCGAAGCTCGGCACAGAGTCCGCCGCGTGCAGATCGGCCGGGCCCATGTCAGCGCGACTCCCAGGGTGCCGAGACCTCGGCGCGTTGCGCCCAGGCGGGGAGGTCTGCCGTAGGCTGCGTGCTGGCCGGCGTTTCCCGGCCGGGCCTGGGCCGCTGCGGGGCGGCGGCTGCCGGGCTGGCGCTGGCGGCAGCCAGCGGTGGCATCGGCGGTCCGGCCCAGCCGCCGCCCAAGGCCACAGCCAAGGCGTAGATCGTGGCGAACGCACCCAGATGCAGGACCACGAAGAGGCGAACGCCGCGCCGGTGCCGGCCCGCCGACACCGCGTCTTCCGATTCGGTGTCGGGCTTCACAGGTCGGCCCCCGTCAGCACGTGCGTCGCCGGCTGGAGCGCGGGCGCAACGGTGTGGCAAGGCGGCAGCGCCCCCGCGCCGGCCTGCAGGGGCACGAGCTGCAGGGGCTGCGGCTCGCCCGCATGGGCCACGCTTATCTGCGCCATGACCTCCGCCACGCGGTGCACTGGCGCGATCTGCCCGGTGACCACCTGCCAGCCGGACCACAGCACCCAGGCCACGAGGCCCAGTGCGGCCCCGATGTTGATGTGCGTCATGACCCGCATGACGCGTTCGATGAAATCCACGAAGTTCTCCCGTGGCCGGGCGGCGGCCCAGGGGCCGGCGCCCGGCGATCGACGAGCGCGAGGGCCGATCAGGTCGACCGGCGGCTCGCAGCGTTCAGGCGATCAGGAGAACAGCGGGGGTGCGCGTGGCTGCGCGCTGACCCAGGCATGCAGGGTGCGCGGCGCGGCCAAAAGGGCCAGCGGGACCTGGTGGCTCAACCGCAGCGGCAGCGCAGCCAGGTGCTGCACCAGCGGCAGTCCGAGCGTCGGTGCGTGCAGTGAGCAGTAGGGGCAGTGCTCCAGCACATGGGCCGAAGGCGGCGTTCCCCGTTCGGCGCCGTCCTCCCCCGCCTGGACCCACTTGGAGCCCTGGGCCGTGCAGATCTCGACCCACTGGGTGCCGCTGGCCGATGCCAGCGCGTGGCTCAGCGCCGGCGCGAGCGCAGCCAGCAGGATCGCCAGGACAGCGATCCAGCCGGTGATTCGGCGGTGGGCACGAACAGCTCGCATCGCGGAGTATTCTAAGATGCCGATCTTCACCCAGCTGACGCTGAACCTGGGGTCGATCCCCCATCGATCCCGTGGTGACGAGGACGTCGCGCACCGCGGTCCAATGGCCATGGCCCGTGGCGCCAACGCTGCCGTGTGAGCCCGTGGCAGCTGACGACGCCATCGTCGAACGGTACCGCCGAGGAAGAGCTGTCGAACCTCACTTCAGCACAAGCGCATCTGTTGCCCCATCTGTTGCCGGGCATCTCGCTCGCCCGGCGCCGGGTCGAGAGCCGTCCGCCGATGAGTGATCAACCGTCTCCATGACAAGAGGGACTGCGAGGGGGATCGACCGGTCGCTTCGAGGCCGCGAGATCAGGTCGACGGAAGCCGACAAGGGGTCGGGCTGGTAAGGTCAGCGCAAGGAAGACCAGCCGTTCGCCCTCGACAGACCGAAGGGCTGCTGCCGATATCGACCGCGAACTGGTAGTCCCGGCCACAAGCGGGCAGTCGCCGCGCGCTCGAAATCTTCGCCGCGGCGAGCCCCTGAAGGACAGGTTTCCGGCGATGAGTCTGAACCGTCCGTTGGCTCAAGCCGGCCATTAGCCGTCCTTCGACACTGGCTGCAACCGGGCAGTCCATAGCAGCGAGGAGTCCGAGCAGGACTCCCGCGTGTGGCCTCCGTCTTGCCGCAAACGCTGGGGATGTTGGCCGCCCAGGCTCGCAGATGCGAGGTCCCTGGAACAGGGATGCACATCCATGTACCCCACCGGCAAGGCTGGCGATCGCTGGCGGACCGAGGCGCTGGACGGCGGAAAGTCGCCCGTAAGTCGCTCTCACTGAACATGCCTTCAGTGGCACCCATGGGGTCGCTGTTGTGACTCACGGCACCTGGGTTTCGTAACCCAATGGAGTACGTAAGGCCGCGCCGCCCCTCCCGCATCCATCGAAAACGAGCCAAGGAAATCGAATGCACAAGAGACTCATCCTCAACGCCCTCGTCGGACTGTTTGTCACAACGCCGCTCACTGCGGCGCATGCCGAAGAGAGGCCTTGGTACTTCACCGTGGACGCCGGCATCAGCAGCGCCAGTGACCCGACCTTTGCCTCAGGGCGCCTGACCACCCGACGGGGCGTGGCCTACGGGGGCGCCTTCGGACGCCACCTGGGGCCCAACTGGCGTGTCGAGGCGGCCATTGCCTACCGCAACAACCCGGTCAGGCGGGTGGGCAGCCCGGGCTTTGACGCTGACCCCAATGACGCGGACTGGGCTTCGCTCTTCGTGACGGTCAACGCCATCTACGACTTCGACGGCTTTCAGCTCGGTACGGCCAAGGTCCGGCCCTATGTGGGCTTGGGGGTCGGTCGTGCGCAAGAGGTGGATACCGACCTCCGCGTCGGTGGAGCCGAGCGCGAGTACTCCGGCTCCGGCAGCGCCCGTCAGCTGATGCTCGGGCTGCGCTGGGACTACGGCAGCCCGTGGGTGGCCGATGTCGGCGTTAGCGTGGCGGATGCCGGGACGGTGAGCTTCAAGGCCACCGGAAGCTCGCAGAGCTTCAACGCCAGGTACCGGGCCACGACTGCGATGGTGCGGGTCGGCTATCGCTTCTGAGCTCCTGTCCCCACCCACCGCGCCCACACTCCTAGAAAGCATCCATGAACAATACTGCTCTGCTCAAACCTTGCCACAGCAGCCGATCGAGCCGTCGTGTTGCGGGGATCTTGCTGCTCCTAATCGGATTCGGTCCGGCCTCCGCGCTGGCCGACAACAACGACGCCGACGAAAGTCGCACGCGCTACAGCGTCGGAGCCGCCCTGCTGCTGGCCAAGGATGGATATCGCGGTGTTGGCCGCGAGTCCGTGCTGATTCCGGGCTTGTCGATCCAGAACAAGTGGGTGAACCTCTTCGGCCCCCAGCTGGATCTGCGCCTCATCGGCGATGACAAGCGCAGCTGGTGGATCGGCCCCCGCATCGAGTACCGGTTCGACGGTTACGAGAAGGCCGACAGCGCAATCTTCACGGGCATGTCCGACCGCAAGGGCGGCCTGTTCTACGGCCTCGCCGGCAGCTTCGACCTGGGCGGCGGCTTCGAACTCGAGGCCGATTACGTGAAGGCCGCCAGCAAGGAGGCGGGCTTCAGTCGTGGGGCTGTCGCCTCGCTTCAGCTGAGTCGAAGCTACTCCCATGGAGACTGGGTCCTCGTACCTCGCATCGGTGCGGAGTACCAGAGCGGCCGCTATGTCGACTACTACTACGGCGTGCGCCCGGGTGAGGCCACGGCGGCTCGCGCCACGTATGCTGGCAAAAGCAGTTGGAGCCCCGAGGTGGGACTGCTGGTGCGCTACCGCGCCAGTCCGCGCCAGCTCATCTTCGCGAACCTCAACTACGAGCGCTACGCCAAGGAGATCAGGAACAGCCCGTTGATCAACGCCAGCGGGATCCCGCAGCTGATACTCGGTTACCAGTACGTTCTTGATTGACCTCGCACCGGCTCGCTGTGCCCTTCCGCTTCGCAGTTACTGCTCGCTCGACATGAACCGCATTCTTCTGGTTGAAGACCAAGCACCCATGCGCGAGCTGGTGGTGCTTGAGCTTCAACGCGTAGGCATCGCCGCAGACGCCGTGGCGCGGCTGAGCGAGGCCGAGGCCTGTCTGAGCCAGGTTCGCTATGCCGCTCTGGTACTGGACCGCGGCCTGCCGGAGGGCGACGCACTGCCCTGGCTGAAGCGCCTGCGCACCCGCCAGGTGACGGTACCCTGCCTGCTGCTCACCGTGCGTGACGCCCTCCATGACCGTGTCGATGGTCTCGAAGCCGGCGCCGACGACTACCTCGCCAAGCCCTTTGAACGTGACGAACTGGTCGCCCGCGTGAGGGCCCTGCTGCGGCGGCAGAGTGCGTGGGTCGTGAGCGCACCCCGGTGGGCAGGGCTGGAGCTGGACCCCATCGGCGCGAGACTTCGTCATGGCCGCTCCAGCGTGAGCCTTGCCCCCAGTGAGTTGCAGGTGATGCTCGCACTGATGCGAGCCCAAGGCCAGGTCGTGCGCCGGGCTGCGCTGGAGGCAGCGGCCTGGGGTCTTTCTGAGCCTGTGACACCCAACGCGCTGGACGTCGCCCTGCACAGGCTGCGAAAGAAGCTGGAGTTAATGGGCAGCACGGTGCGGCTGCTGAACACCAAGGGGCTGGGCTACTCGCTCCGGCCCGCGACCGATGCCGACGGAGCCTACGATGGCTGAGGCGCGGCCCCCACAGAGTCCGAAGCCGGCTGCTACGCCGGGCCGCGCGATGAGCCTCGCCATGCGCCTGGCGCTTGGTTTCGCGCTGGCGTTCGCCTCCACAGCGTTGCTGGTGGTGGGCGTTCAAGCCTTGCTCGCAGAGCGCTTCGGGCACGTCGTCACGCGCATGAGCATGCAGGGCCAGACCGAGGACATCTTCGATGGCTTCGTGCTCAACGCCGAGCAGCAGGTGGTGGGTGTCGCGCTGGAACCCGGTGACGCCGTGGGCTTCGACGACTTCTTCGCCAACCTCAAGTACCGGGTTATCGACGGCAGCGGCACCGTCGTCGCCAGCAGCGAAGCAGACCGCCGGTCGCTGCTGCCCGGCCGGGGTGTCGACGAGCAAGACGGCTTCTTCGGTGTGGTTCCCATCGACGGCCGGGACTTCTTCGTCGGTGCATGGCTTCGTGAGGTGCATGGCCGGCCCTATGTGCTGCAGCTCGCGCGGAGTGACCGCTTCGAACTGCTCGCCCGCGAGGCCCTCACGCCGGCCATCACCGACACCGTGGTGCTGTTGGGCAGCTTGTCGGCCTTGATCTTCGCGCTGGCCGGGGGGCTGGCGGTGCGTTCGGTGTTGCGGCCCATCCGCACCGCCGAGGAGGCCGCGCGCAGCGTCGGCGGGCGCAACCTGGCGGCGCGCCTGCCCGAGCACGCGATGCCGGCCGAGATCCGACCCCTGGTCCATGCCTTCAACGGCGTGCTGCAGCGGCTGGAGCAGTCGTTCCAGGAGCAGGAGCGCTTCATCGCAAACGCGGCCCATGAGTTGAAGACACCCCTGGCTCTGGCACGGGCCCGAGTCGAGGCGGGGTTCGGCGAAGAAGCATCCCGAGCCCGGCTGCTTCAGGATCTGGACACCATGGGGCGCCAGGTGCAGCAGCTGCTGCAGCTGGCGCAGGTGGCCGACGCGCAAGCCATGCGCAGAACGGTCTTGCGGCCAGTTGACGTGGCACGGGAGGTTCTCGACCACCTGGCATTCAAGGCACACCGCTCTGACCTCACCCTTCAGCTCGAGGAGCCTGAGGCCCTGGTAGAAATCGAAGCGGACGCGGGCGCACTGTTCGCGCTGCTGAGGAACTTGGTCGAGAACGCGATCGACTTTTCGCCATCGGGAGCGGCCGTCAAGGTCGGCTTGAGCACCACGGGCTTGTGCGTGGAAGACCGGGGGCCCGGCGTGCCACCAGAGCAAAGGGCCAGGGTGTTCGAGCGTTTCTGGCGTGCGCCGGGCCAGACGCGGCCGGGCTCAGGTCTCGGCCTGTCGCTTGTACAGGAGATCGCCGCCGCCCACGGCTGGACGGTGGACTGTGGCGAGTCCGCGAGCGGCGGGGCTTCGTTCAGCGTTCACTGGCGGCCTTGAGCACCATCGTCTCGACTTCTGGGACCCATGGAACAACTCGCTCGCTTGAAGCCGTCAGACAGTTCACTGCTCAGGGCCCCCTTGTTCTGGTCAGGTGCGCTCCTGCTCGCCATCGTGCCGCTGCTGGCTGCGGCGGCAGGGCTTGACGAACGCTTGCTGTTCGGTCGCTCGCCCTGGGAGAAGCCCTTGCGATTCGCCCTCTCGTTGGGGGTCTATGCCGTGACCATGGCACTGGCTGCGCAATGGCTTCTGACGCGGGGTCGCGTGCCGCTCTGGCGGTGGCTGGCACCAGTGGTGCTCGCGGCTCTGGTGTTCGAGATGAGCTGGATCCTCGTTCAGGCGGCCCGCGGTGTGGACTCGCACTTCAACGATCGAACGGCGTTCGAGGACTTGATGTTCGGTCTCATGGGGCTGGGCGCCGGACTGCTGAGCTTAGGTGCCCTGTGGCTGGGTCTGGTCGCGTTAAGGCTGGTGATGAAGGAGCCCCAACATCGTGACCGCCTCATCGCGCTCGGCATCGCCTTGGGTTTCGTTGGCACGGGACTGCTGTTGCCATGGACGGGCGAGGCGCTGGTCGATGCGGGTCGCTCTCAGTCTGCGTTCGAGGCCAGCCTGGTTCTACCGTTGCTGGGCTGGCGACTGGATGGCAGCGACCCGCGGCCTGCCCACTTCGTGGCAGCGCACCTCATGCAGGGGTTGCCTGCGCTGGCGGTTGCACTTGCACGCGTCAACCCGGGTCGACGCAAAGCAGCGGCCGTTGGCGTCCTGCTCTCTTTGGCAGCCTCGAGCGTGCTCCTGACCTTTTGGCTGATGCCCTGAGAAACTCTGGCCCAAGCGGTCGGAAAAACAGATGTCTGCATGGGCTGAAGTGGACGGCAATCGACCTTTCTCGCCGCAAGGAGGCGAATGACGCAAGCGTCTGCTCTCGGCTGACAACAAGGTGTTGGTGAGTCTTGTTGCGCGGTCGGCCGCTTTGGGTCGGGTCGGTGAGGTCAGCGCAAGGAAGACCGGCCGTTCGCCCTCGACAGACCGAAGGGCCGCTGTCGGCATCGACCGCGAACTGATAGTCCCGGCCACGAGCGGTCCTTCACGTCGCAGCCTCACTCGGGGCCGCGAAAGCCGAATCGATGACTTGTTCGAGGCGAGCAACCCAGACCTCGCGCCGGCTTGACTCGGCAAAGGGCAGACTGCGGAGCGATGGCCCGATGGCGGACGTTCGCGGGATGGCCGGATGCCCAACAGCACCGATCGACTCATTCATCACACACACCGTACGGTGCGCACAGGGCTGATCCTCGGGCATACCAGCCTGACGATCCCGCAGATCGAGGCAGGGGTGCAGCGCCTGAACGAAACGGTCAGCCAGGTCGTGGTCGGGCCGACGATCAGACGGAAGACCTGCGCGCGCTTCGATGCAGGCCCGTCAGGATGGCTGCATAGGCGGCGATGAGACCGGTCTGCGTCCAGTAGACCGCCGTCGAGCGCCCATTCAAGACCTCGGCCAAGTCATCGGAGGTGTTGACGGCGCACAGACCCAGTACCGTGATGCCCAGTGCCACCATTGCGGCGGGGACGACCTCGCGGTGGCGCGCAGCCGAGGCGAACAGGCACACATAGGCCACGACAGCAAACGAGATGATCTTGTCCTGGTAGGCGTGGAAGGGCACGTCGTAATAGACGAACAGCAAGGGCCACTTGATGCCGAAGAAGTGGGCAGCGGCCATGGCGCAGAAGTAGGCGACGCCGGCCCAGAGGCCGAGATCAAGCAGGCGGGAAGCGGCTTTCGGGTTCAAGAGGCGTCCTTTCGATCGACCAAAGCCCGAATCGTCTCGCGCCAGCATTCCCTTGTCCGCGGCCCGAAGGACAATGACCGAAAGCATCGGGCCAAGGTGAAGGGAAGGTCCGATCGCCCCCATGGCCACCGCCAACTTGCATGACCCGGACATTCAGGCCTCTTGATGAACGACGCCGCACGCGCGTGGTGGTCGTCACTTTCGACGGCATCAGCCCCTTCCATCTGGCGGTGCCCTGCGTGGTGTTCGGCGATCGACACCCTGGTGTCGCGCCTTTCGATTTCCGCGTGTGTGCTGTGGACGGCCGCCTGCGCACCACCGTGGGCTTTGAGTTGTCTGTGAAGCGCGGCCTGGGGGCACTGCGGCACGCCGACATCGTGGTCATTCCCAGTTGGCGCAACCCGCAAGAAGAGCCGCCGGTGGCCTTGACGCAGGCGTTGAAGGCCGCGCACGGGCGTGGCGCTCGCCTGGTCGGGCTGTGCCTGGGTGCCTACCCACTGGCAGCCACGGGTCTGCTTGACGGTCGCAGCGCCACGACACACTGGTCGGTGGCCGATGACTTCGCGCAGCGCTTTCCAGCGGTGCGGGTCGACCGGGAGGTGCTTTACGTCGACGAAGGCGATGTCGTCACGTCGGCGGGCACGGCCGCCGGCATGGACTGCTGCCTGCACCTGCTGCGCCAACTGCGTGGGGCCGAGGCTGCGAATCGGGTGGCACGCCACCTGGTCGTCGCTCCGCATCGTGCGGGTGGACAGGCCCAGTTCATCGAACGCCCGGTGCCTGTGGCCGCAGCGGATGCACGCCTGTCCCGCACACTGGAGCGAGTCGTGAGCGATCTCGCCGCACCGCATTCGGTGGACAGCATGGCAGCGCTGGCAGCGATGAGCCGCCGCAGCTTCACACGCCACTTCCGCCAGGCTTGCGGTACCACCCCGATGGCCTGGCTCGCCACCCAACGGCTGACCCAGGCCCAGCGGCTGCTGGAGCAGACCGACCTGTCGGTCGACGCCGTCGCCGAGCAGGTGGGTATAGGGACGGCGGCAGCGCTGCGACAGCAGTTCAGGCAACAGGTCGGTGTCTCGCCATCCGCTTGGCGGAAGAGCTTCACGCACCGCCGGCGCGACTGACCGTTCAGCCCTGACCCGCAGAAGGCGCCACGGCTTCTGCGAGGTACTGCACGAAGGCCCGCACCCGCGCCGACAGATGCCGGTTCTGCGGGTACAGCACATGGAAGGGCCGCGAGCGACCGCCGTGGCTGTGCATCACCTCGACCAGTTGGCCGGCCTTCACCGCCTCTCGGGCGACGAAGTGGTAGATCTGGAACAGCCCTCCGCCCGCTGCGGCCCAGCCGACTCCGGCCAGCACGTCCTCGTGCACGCGCTGGCGGCTCTTGAAGCTGAAGTCGATGGCCTCGCCATCGGGCATGCGCAGGATCCACGGCATCGGCCGGCCAGTGCTGGGCACCACGAACTGGATCAGTTCGTGCTGCCGCAAGTCATCCAGCGTCTTGGGCTTGCCGCGACGGCGCAGGTAGGCCGGTGAGCCGAAGATGCCCACGGTGGCCTCCTCGAGCTTGCGGGAGACAAGGCGCGAATCCCGCGGCTCGCCCAGGCGGATGGCGAGGTCGTAGCCATCCTCGACGAAATCGACGTTGCGGTTGGAAACGTTGATCTCGATCTCCACGCCCGGGTAGGCGGCCATGAAGCCGGGCAGCAGAGGCACCACGCGGTGGTGGCCGTAGACCGTGCCCACGCTCACGCGCACCAGGCCCTTGGGTTCCGCCTGCTGACCGGTCAGCGCGCGCTCGGCCTCGGCGATCTGCTCCAGCGCCTGCTGACACTGCGCGTGGTAGAGCTCGCCGCCCGAGGTGAGCCTCACGCTGCGCGTGGTGCGGTTGAACAGCCGCACGCCCAGCCGCGCCTCCAACCGAGCGATCGAGCGGCTCACCGAGGCCGGCGTCAGGCCCAGCGCCTCGGCCGCGCCGGTGAAGCTGCCGAGCTCGGCGGCCCTGCAGAACAACTCGATGCTGCCCAGTTGCACGGGGTCGAAGGTGCGCGCCATTTGTTCAGTACCGTAATGAATGAAGTTCTTCGACTCCAGTTTATGAGACGCCAGCGAATCAATACAGTCCTTCTCGTCGCGCCACGGTGGCGCGGCAACCCCCATAGGACACCCCATGACCTCGCGCATCCTGATGATCGTCACCTCCAACGCCCGCATGGGCGACACCGGCAAGCCCACCGGCCTGTGGGCCGAAGAGCTGGCAGTGCCCTACTACGCGCTGGCCGACGCCGGCGTCGAGGTGACGCTGGCTTCGCCGGCCGGTGGCCCGGCGCCCATCGACCCCGGCAGCGTCAAGCCGGTTGGCCAGAACGACCCGGTGGTCGAGCGCTTCCTGGCCGACACCGCGCTGCAGGCGCGCATCGCCAAGACGCCCAAGGCGTCGGACTTCGACGGCGCCGAGTTCGATGCGGTGTTCTTCCCCGGCGGCCACGGCACGATGTGGGACCTGCCGGTCGACGCGGGCGTGACCCGTGCCGTGGAGCGCGCTTTCGCGGCCAACAAGCTGATCGCCTCGGTGTGCCATGGTGCGGCCGGCCTCGTCACGGCCAAGCGTCCCGATGGGCAATCCATCGTGAAGGATCTGCGCGTCAACTCGTTCACCGATGCCGAGGAAGTGGCCGTCGGCCTCGAGACGGTGGTGCCCTTCATGCTGGAAACGCGCCTGCGCGAACTGGGCGGGCGCTTCGAGGGCGCAGCGAACTGGCAGCCGTTCGCCATCCGTGACGGCCAGCTGATCACCGGGCAGAACCCGCAGTCGTCGCACCTCGTCGCCGAGTCGCTGCTGGCGGCCCTCAAGACCGCCTGACGCAAGGCAGCCGGGTCGAGTCGCTCCAGACCGGACCCGGCTGATTGAGCGGACAAACGGCGAACATCGATGAACGCCCTTCTCCTGCAACGTCCTGGCGACGACTACCAGTTGACCCTGGCAGACGTTCCAACACCCACGCCAGAGCTCCTGCAGCACGCGCAAGGTGGTGTTGCTGCCGGCGGCCAGCATGTAGCGATCGCCCACGCGGCGACGTGTGACCACCAAGGCATCGTGGAAGCCGTTGGCCCTCAGGCTGGCCTCGATGTCCTCGATCTTTTCGTTGCCGAAGATCCGCGGGTTGTGGTCGTAGACGTCGATGTCCGTGACCTCCAGCAGCATCGGGCCGGGCATGTCCTTGATCGACAGGTCCACCTTGGATGGCGTGGTGTCGCCAACCATGTAGCTGTCGTGCACGGCCTGTGCGTCCCGTTGAGCCTTGTTCGGGCCGCGTTCGGCGGCCGGGCGGCCGAAGGCGGAGGTTTCAGCAGGCTTGAGTGCGTTCATGACAACCTTCGTCCCGGCGCGACGCGCCGCACGTTCAGAGTCCATCGCTCTCGACACTTCGAGATTGGCCAGCGCCTTGGCGGCGGGGATAGTGATGGGCAGCCCAATGGGCTTGGGGTTCTTGGGAGCGGTCATGGCGTGGCCTCCCTATTCAGCAGCCTGCGCGGCTGCGTCGGCTAACGTCGCCGCGCGGCTCGACATGCCAAAGACCTCCGCCGGGGTCGCCTTGCAGGCGGCCGGCAAAGTTTCCGTACAGGTCAGGCATCAGTTCCCAGACGATGCGGTGCATCACCTCGTACCCTGAGGGGTAGCGGTTGCCGCCGGTCTTGTTGACCATGTGTACCGGCGTGCGAGCGGTAAAGGCGTCTTTGTAGGCCACCGCGTTGGGGATCATGGTGTCCAGGATCGTGACGCGGTCGCCCTCGTCGAACTCGACTCGCAGCTCGGCTAGCAACGCCTTGGCGTTGCGAGAGTGGTCGTAGCGGCAGATGACGGCCTGGATGGGCGCAAGCTCGGCCCTGGGCTCGTGTTCGTCTTGCTCCAGCCGTTGCAAGACACGCAGCGTCCCGCTCCTGAACTCGCGGATGCTCGGCGTGTCCGGGGGCAGCGGCGAAATGAGCGTGTCGGCTGCGAAGGCCGCAGCCGTCTGCAGCGGGCCCACGGCCCCTTGGGTGTCGATCAGCACGAAGTCGTAGTGATCGCGGAGGTAGGGGTTGTTCAGCGCTCTGGCCAGGCGCGCGCGACGATCGTCGCGGCCGTGGAGCCAGTGTTGGAGCTGGGCCTCGCCATCGTTGGACCGGATCAGGTCCAGATTGGGCACCGAGGTGCGCGAGATGGCCAGGTGGGTGACCGTGCCGCCGGTGACGACCTCCACCAGGCCCTGCGGGGCCTCGTAGCTGAGGTGGAAGTACTTGGTGAGACTGGGCTGAGGGTCGGCGTCGACGAGAAGGGTGCGGGCACCCATGTCGGCGAGAAGACCGCCCAAGTTGGCCAGTAGCGTGGTCTTGCCTACGCCACCCTTGCTGTTCAAAGCTGCGAAAGTGCGAATCACTGCCCATCCTCCTGTCCGTAGAACACGGTGGGGGATGACAGCCGGCGTACTAACGCCTACAAAGCGTCGTCAGCGTGCCGATAAGCCTTGGTCGGCGCCCCGCTGCGCTGCAGTTCCTCGGATCTGTGCCGTATGGACGACTGTTAATCCGTAGGTCCCTGGTTCGAGCCCAGGTCGGGGAGCCAAACTGAAAAGCCCAGCAGGTCAAACCTGCTGGGCTTTTTCTTTGGTGCCCCGGCCCCCTCCCCAGTTCAGAAGTTGACCGTGACTGAAAAGCTCGCGGTGCGCGGTGCCAGTGGGTAGAGGTAGGCGTGCCCGTACTGGAAGGGCGCTTCCTTCCAGGCGCGTTCATTCGCCAGGTTGTCGATGCCAGCGCGCCACAGCAGGGACGATCCCGCCTGCAGCGGCTGGGTGTAGCGCACCGCCAAGTCCAGCCGCGTCCAGCCCTCGGTCTGGACGCTGTTGTCAGGCAGCACGCTGCGTTGTCCCTCGTGCGTGACGAAGCCCAGCACCGCCAAGCCCGGCACCGCCGTCACGTTCCAGGCCGCCTGCAGCTTGGCGCTGCGCGCCGGCACGTTGGTGGGGCGCTTGCCGTTCTCGGCCGCGGTCACCGAACCCTCGCGGCGGGCCTGCAAGGCCAGCACGCTCCCGCGCAGGCTGAAGGCACCGGCACGCCACTCGGCTTCGGCCTCCAGGCCGCGGTGGCGTGCGCTGCCGTCGGCGGTGCGAGTGCAACTGCCGGCCACGTCGCAGGCGCCAAGGTCGCGCCACTCGGGGCGGTCGATGTCGAAGGCGGCCACGCGCCAATCGAGCACGCGGCTGCTGTGCTTGTAGCCCAGCTCGATCTGGCGGCTCTTCAGTGCGGGCAGGGCGCGCCCGGCGTTGGTGTAGCGCGAGCGGTTCGGCGCCACTTCGGTTTCCACGCCCTGGCCCCAGCTGGCGTATGCGGTGCCGGCGTCACCCACGGCCTTACTTATGGCCAGCCACGGTATGGTGAAGGACTGGCCGTAGTCGGTGGGACGCGAGCCGTCAGTGCGCACGCTGGCACGCTGCAGGCGGCTGTGGCGCAAGCCGACCCAGCCGCGCAGGCCCTGGCCGAAATCGACGGCATCCTGCGCGAAGACCTCGGTGCTGCGTTCGTCGCGCTGCGTGTTCTCGTCGGTCAGCGCCGGGTCGGCCGGCACCACGGCCGTGCCGTCGATGCGCCCACTGCCAACGTAGTTGTAGGCCTGACGGCCGTAACGCGCGCTGTAGCGCGTGCCCAGCACGCCCAGCCTGAACTGGTGCCGCAGTGCGCCAGTGGTGACCTGGCCTTGCAGGGCCAGACTCAAGGCGTCGCTGTGGCGGCGCTCGCCCTCGCTGCGGAAGTCGTAGAAGTCGAAGCTGCCGTCGCTGCAATAGCGGTCGTAGTTGTTCTCGGCGCTGCAGCCGAAAGGGAAGGCGATGCGATCGTCGGTGCGCAGGCGCTGCACCATGCCGTGCGCGATGAACTCCAGCCGCTCGCTGATCGTCTGCGTGTAGCGCAGCGAGGCCGAACGCCCCTGCATCACCACCGGCAGGCTCCAGGCCTGGTTGTTGAGGTTGGTGCGCGGGTTGATGTTGTCGGCATCGGGCAGGCGGTTGCCCAGTACGCTGAAGCCCGGCGTGCTGCGCTGGCTCTGGCGGCTGAGTTCGAACTCGGCTTCGAGCAGCGAACCTTCGGCGGGCTGCAACTCGAACGCTCCGGCCAGCAGGTTGCGGCTGCCCCGCGCGTTGCGCATCGGCGGGTCCAGGCGCTCGGCGCTGGCGTTCACGCGCCAGCCCAGGCGCAGGCCCCCGTCGCTGCGATCGCCCACGTCGACGGCCGCGGCCACGCTGCCATCGGCCTCCCAGCCCAGGCGCGCTTGACGCACGGGGCGCTGCGGGCGCTTGACCACCAGGTTGACCAGGCCGCCCGGTGCGCTGATGCCGGCCTGCAGGCCGCTGGTGCCCTTGAGGATTTCGAGCGCCTGCTTGTTGGCCTGGCCAATCACCGTCTCGGCATTGATGGGCAGGCCGTCGCGGCGGTAGTTGAAGCGGTTGTCCAGCGTGTAGCCGCGCACGCCCAGCTGGCTCCAATACCCCGGCGGGTTGTAGGCGTCGGTGATGCCGGCGTCCAGGCGCGTGATATCGGCCAGGCTGGCGATGCCCGCGTCCTGCAGTTGCGCGGTGGTGATGACGCTGGCTGACATCGGCAGCCGTGACAGCGGCACATCGCCAAAGCCGGCCACGCTGGCCCGGTTGCTGCTGCTCGCGCCGGTGACCGTGATCACCTGGGCGGGGCCGCTCTGGCTCAGTGCGCTGCTGGCCGCGAGGCACAGCATGGAGAAGGAAAAGGAAGGACGGAATGCCATCGTGTTGCCTTGTGAGCGATGGCAGGTGGGCAAACTGGAAACCGCGCACGGAGAACCCGTGCGGCATTCAGGCTGCTTCCCTGCGCGAGGATTACCTCAATCAGGTTCAAAGGGACTTTCTCAGTCGGGCCCTGTCGAGCCCAACACCCCTAGCGGTGTTGCCGCAGGCCCCAGGGGCCCGCCGCGGTGGCGATTATGTCTCGGCGCGGGCCGGCGGGTCGGTCAGCACGCCCAGGCGCTGCTGCAGCAGCGGGCTGGTGGTGGTGTACTGCAGCAGCACGCGGCCTTCTGGCGACAAACGCGCAGCAGCGGCATAGGCTGCCAAGGTGGCCTCGTGGAAGCCACAGACGATGAGCTTGCGCTTGCCCGGATAGGTGTTGATGTCGCCCACGGCGTACACGCCCGGCAAGGCGGTTTCGAAGCGCTCGGTGTCCACGCGCAGTTGCTTGCGTTCCAGCGCCAGGCCCCACTCGGCGATGGGCCCGAGCTTGGGGCTCAGGCCCAGCAGCACCAGCAGCCGCTGGGCGGGCAGGGCGGTGGTGCTGCCGTCGGGCAAGGCCACCTGCACGGCCGACAGCTGGCCTTCGGCATCGCCTTTCAGGCCCACCGGCTGGCCGGCCACAAAACGCATCGCACCCTGCTCGCACAGCGCGCGCATCTGCGCCACGGTATCGGCCGTCGCGCGAAACACCTCGCGGCGGTGCATCAGCGTCACGCTCGCGGCGCGTTGCGGGCCAGCTGCTGCGCAGGCGATCGCCGCTTCCAGCGCTGCATCGTCGTCGCCCATCACCACCACGTCGCGCCCGGCCCAGGTGGTGGGCTCGGGCCGGCGGTAGAGCAGGCCCTGGCCCTCGAAGGCCGCTGCGCCTTCCAGCGTGAGATGGCGCGGCTGGAAACTGCCCACGCCCGCGGCGATGAACACCGTGCGGGCCATGAAACGCAGGCCGGCGTCGGTGTCCACGCGGTAGGCCGGTGTGCCGTCGGCCTGCTCAACGGCCTCAAGCCGCGTCACCTGCTGGCCGGTGTGGAAGCGCGGCTGGAAGGGCGCCACCTGCTGCAGCAGGCGCTCGGCCAGTTCACGGCCGGTGCACAGCGGCAGGGCCGGGATGTCGTAGATGGGTTTGTCGGGGTAGAGCTCGGTGCACTGGCCGCCGGGGCCGGGCAGGCTGTCGACGACCTCGGCATGCAGGCCGAGCAGCCCAAGCTGGAACACCTGGAACAGGCCCACCGGCCCGGCGCCGATGACCAGCGCGTCGGTGGTGATGGGCGTGCTGTCGCCGGCCTGTGTGGGGTTCAAGGCGCCGGGCGCTCAGCGCGCCAGCTGGTCGAGCTTGCCGGTGCGGTCTTTCCACTCTTCGGCGTCGGGCAGCGGGGCCTTGCGCTTGGTGATGCTGGGCCAGTTGCGTGCCAGGTCGGCGTTGAGCTTGATGAAGGCCAGCTGGTCGCTGGGCACGTCTTCCTCGGGGAGGATGGCGTTGACCGGGCACTCCGGGATGCAGACGGCGCAGTCGATGCACTCGTCGGGGTCGATGACGAGCATGTTCGGGCCTTCACGGAAGCAGTCGACGGGGCAGACGTCGACGCAATCGGTGTACTTGCAGCGGATGCAGGAATCGAGAACAACGTGGGTCATGGGGCTCTCTGTGGAGTGTCGTGGGGCGTGGGGCCATGCCGCAGCCCGCAACAAAACCCGATTTTAAGGGGCAGCCTTCGCGTGGCTGGCTTGCGCTGGCACAAGGCCTGTTGGCGTGATGGCGGCAGAAGCTGCGTGCGCCATCGTTTGCGGCGCCGAGGTGACGCTGCGTGCACCCGCGCCAACGGTCACCACCGTCGGGCGGCCGGCGTGCAACAGTGCAGCCTCGGCCAGCCCGGCGAGCGCGTGGTCGCTGCTCAGGGCGTCGGGCCAGCCGGCGCGCGAGACCACGCACACCGGCGTGTCGGCCGACCAGCCCGCCTGCAGCAGTTGGCGGCCCAGAGCGCCCAGCTGGCGCCCGGCCATGTAGAAGACCTCGGTGTCGGCGTGGTGGCCGGCCTGCAGCTGGCTGTCGGCCGTCATCGCGGTGGTGAGGCTCACGCTGCGGCCAGTGCCGCGGCGCGTGAGCGGCCGTTGTGTGTGCGCCGCCGCGGCGATGGCGGCGGTGATGCCCGGCACCACCTCGCTCTCGATGCCGGCCGCGGCCAGGGCCTGCAGCTCTTCTTCGAGCCGGCCGAAGACGCTGGCGTCGCCGCCCTTGAGCCGCACCACCAGCGCATGTGCGCGCGCCTGGCGCACCAGCAGCGCGTCGATGCTTGCTTGCGGCGTGCTCTTGCAGAAGCCGCGCTTGCCTACGTCGAGCCAGCGAGCCTGGGGCGCGAACTCGCGCAGCGCGGGGTCGGTGAGCGCGTCGAAGAGCACCACGTCGGCCTGCGCCAGCCAGCGCGCGCCGCGCAGGGTGATGAGGTCGGCCGCGCCCGGCCCGGCCCCGATGAAGACGACGCGGCCCATGGCGCCGCCCTCAGGCCGCCGCGCGCACGAGCAGCGCGCCGCTGGTGCGGTGGGTGGCGGGGTCCACGACGATCAGCGCACCACCCACGCGCTGCTGCGCATAGGGCGCCAGCGGCAGCGGCTGCTGCAGCTCGAACACCACCTCGCCGATCTCGTTGACGGCCAGGGTCTCGGCCGGCGCAGGCTGCAGCGTGTGGATGTCCAGGCGCTGCGCCACCTGCACCAGACGCGCCTGCACCCAGCGGTGGCCGTGGCGCACCCAGTACTTGCGCCCGGGCGTGGCGGGCTCCAGATCCAGCCAGGCCAGCGTGGCGCTGAAACGCTGCACCGGGGCCAGGGCCGAGGGCGTGCCCAGCCAATCGCCGCGCGAGATGTCGAGTTGGCGGTCCAGCACCACGCCGGCCGACCAGCCGGCTTGCACTTCGGCCACCGTCGCCCCCGCGCGGCGCAGCCCGGCCACCACGGCCTGCTCGCCACTTGGGAAGACCTGCACCGTGTCGCCCACCTGCACCGAGCCCTGGGCCACGCGGCCCCAGAACACGCGCGGGTTGTCGCCGGTGCCGTCACCTTCGCGGGCCACGTATTGCACCGGCAGGCTGAAGGTCTCGGCGGCTTCGGTTGAAGCTCCATCGGCCTCGGCCGTGCTCGGCAAGCCTTCCAGCAAGGCCAGCAGCGTGGGGCCGCTGTACCAGCCCGCATCCATCGGCACGGCCACGTTGTCGCCGCGCAGCGCCGACACCGGCACGATGCCCGCGTGCTGCACGCCGGCTTCGTCGGCAAAGGCCTGCAGCGCTTGGGCCACCGCCTCGAAGGCCGGGCCGGGCTCGGCCATGGCGTCGAGCTTGTTCACCGCGAACACGATGCTCGGCACGCGCAGCAGCTGCGCCAGCAGCGTGTGGCGGCGTGTCTGCGGCAGCAGGCGCACGGGGCGCTGGGTGAGGTCGAGCTTGGTGATATCCACCAGCACCACGGCGGCGTCGCTGCCGGCGGCGGCCGTGACCATGTTGCGCGTGTACTGCTCGTGGCCAGGCGCGTCGGCGATGATGAACTTGCGCGCCGGCGTGGCGAAGTAGCGGTAGGCCACGTCGATGGTGATGCCCTGTTCGCGCTCGGCTTCCAGGCCGTCGGTGAGCAGGCTCAAGTCGATGGGTTCACCGGCCGCGCGGCGCTGCAGCGTGTCGAGCTGGTCGGCCAGGATGGCGCGGCTGTCGAAAAGCAGCCGGCCGATCAGCGTGCTCTTGCCGTCGTCCACGCTGCCGGCGGTGAGGAAGCGCAGCGCCGGGCGCGCCGGGGTGCTGTCGGCCGCGTGCGCGGGCCGCGCACTGGCCGCAGTTTGCAAGGCCGTCATCAGAAGTACCCCTCTTTCTTGCGCCGCTCCATCGAGGCGTCTGACGTGCGGTCGTCCATGCGCGTGGCGCCGCGTTCGCTGACGGTCACCGTCAAGGTCTCGGCCACCACCTCCACGGCGTTGGCGGCCTGGCTTTCCACCGGGCAGGTGCAGGTCATGTCGCCCACGGTGCGGAAGCGCACCGGCAGGCTCTCCACCACCTCGCCCGCAGCCGGCGGCGTGACCTCGGTCACCGGCACCAGCAGGCCCTTGCGGCGGACCACGGGCCGTTCATGTCGGTAGTACAGGCCAGGCAGCGGGATGTTCTCGCGGGCGATGTAGAGCCACACGTCGAGCTCGGTCCAGTTGCTGATGGGGAAGGCGCGGAAGTGCTCGCCTGGCTTGATGCGGGTGTTGAACAGCGTCCAGAGTTCGGGGCGCTGTTCCTTGGGCTGCCATTGGCCGAAGCTGTCGCGGTGGCTGAAGATGCGTTCTTTCGCGCGGGCCTTCTCCTCGTCGCGCCGCGCGCCGCCGATCAGGCAATCGAAACGGTGCTCTTCGATGGCCTCCAGCAGCGCCACGGTCTGGTGGCCGTTGCGGCTTTCCAGCGGGTGCGCCAGGCGCACGGTGCCGCGGCGCATGCTTTCCTCGACGCTGCCCACCACCAGGCGCTCACCCATCTCGGCGACGCGCTGGTCGCGGAAGTCGATCACTTCGGGGAAGTTGTGGCCGGTGTCCACGTGCAGCAGCGGGAAGGGCAGGCGGCCGTTGAACTGGTTTCCGGCCCCACGCTGCTTGAAGGCTTTTTCGGCCAGGCGCAGCACCACGCAGCTGTCCTTGCCGCCGCTGAAGAGCAGGGCGGGGCGTTCGAAGCTGGCTGCCACCTCGCGCAGGATGAAGATGGCTTCTTCCTCCAGCCCGTCGAGGTGCTGGTGGTCCAGGGCCGGCAGCAGTTGCTCCAGGCTGTGGGGCGCGTTCATGCGGTTTCCTTCTTGGGTGCGGCGCTGATCGTGCTGACATGCAGGCCGCATTCCTTGGCGTCTTCCTGTTCCCACCACCAGCGGCCGGCGCGGATGTCCTCGCCCAGCGCCACGGCGCGGGTGCAGGGTTCGCAGCCGATGCTGGGGAAGAACTCGTCGTGCAGCGGGTTGTAGGGTACGCCGTGATGGGCGATGAAGTGCCACACATCGGCCTGGCTCCACGCGGCCAGGGGGTTGAGCTTCTCGCGGCCGTGTTCGTCCAGGCTGCTCACCGGCAGGTCGGCACGCGCATCGCTCTGCTCGCGGCGCAGGCCGGTTACCCAGGCCGTGCGGCCGGCCAGCGCGCGGGACAGCGGCTCCAGCTTGCGCAGGCCGCAGCAGGCCTTGCGCAGCTCGATGCTCTGGCGCATGGGCAACTCGCCGTGCTGCCGGGTGAAGCTGATCACGGCTTCGGCTGCCGGCGCCCAGCGCTCGATGGCCAGGCCGTATTGCGCTTCGGCCCGGTCGATCAGCGCCAGCGTCTGCGCGTGCAGGCGGCCGGTCTGCAAAGTGGCCAGCGTGATGGGCAGGCGGTGCTGCGCGATCAGCGCGTTGAGCACCATGTCTTCGGCGCCCAGGCTGGTGGCAAAGACGATGCGGCCGGCGTGGCGCTCGGCCGCGCTGCGCAGCAGGGCCACGGTCTCGGCGATGCGCTCGTCATGGCCCGGCGTGGCACGGGCGTAGAGCCCGATGGCGCGGCTCATGCCTGTGCGCTCCGCTCGGGCGGCACGGTCTGGTAGTGCGCCGGGAAATAGCCCAGCGCGCGCTGCGCTGCAGCCCGCGACTGGTCGGCGCGCAGTTGAACGGCGCCGAAGCCGCAGCGCTGCAGCAGCGGCAGCATGTCCACGAGCACGTCGCCCGTGGCGATCAGCGGCCCGGTGTGGCGCAGCCGGCTGCGCAGCAGCACGGCCTGCGAATAGGCGCGTCCGTCGGTCCACTTTGGAAAATGCAGCTGCACCGGGCGGCCGGGCTGCCAGCCCTCGGCGAGGGCCAGCACGTCGGCGGTGTTGTTCAGGGCCACGGTGTCGGCCGGCAGCGGAGCTTGGGGATCGATGAAGTCCATGATTCGTTTTCAGGCCGTGACCGTGGCCGCGTCCGCGGCTGCGGGGGCTGCTGGGGCGGCCGTGCTGCGGCGCACGGCATCCGCCGCCTGCCGGAAGGGCAGGGCGCCCAGGCGCCGCGCGGTGTCGACGAAATGCTCGCCGCGCTGGCGCTGCTGCAGGTACACGCCGACCACGGCTTCGATGACATCCGGCACCTCGTCGGCCGCGAAGCTGGGGCCGATCACCTTGCCGGCCACGGCCGCGCCGCTGAGCGTGCTGCCGTCGGCGCCGGCCACCGTCACCTGGTACCACTCGCTGCCGTCCTTGTCGACGCCGAGGATGCCGATGTGCCCGCTGTGGTGGTGGCCGCAGCTGTTGATGCAGCCGCTGATGTGCAGGTCGATGTCGCCGATGTCGTGCAGTTCGTCGAGATCGCTGAAACGTTCGGTCAGCGCCGCGGCCACGGGGATGCTGCGGGCGTTGGCCAGCGCGCAGAGGTCGCCGCCGGGGCAGGCGATCATGTCCGTCAGCAGGCCGATGTTGGGCGTGGCCAGGCCCAGGGCGCGGGCGGCCACCCACAGGCCGTGCAGGTCGTTCTGGTGCACCCAGGGCAGCAGAAGGTTCTGGTCGTGCGTGACGCGCAGTTCGCCCTGGCTGTAGTGCTCGGCCAGGCCGGCGGCAGCGTCCATCTGGTCGGCGGTCACGTCGCCCGGCGGCAGGCCGGCGCGCTTGAGCGAGAGCGTCACGGCGCGGTAGCCCGGCAGCCGGTGCGCGTGCACGTTGCGCTGCAGCCAGCGCGCGTAGGCGGGCTCGCGCTGCGGCTCGGCCGAAGTGTCGAGCACCGCCTCGGCCGTGGCCTGCACCGGGTTCACGAAGCTGGCCGCCACGCGCTCGAGCTCGGCCTGCGGGATGAAGGTGGTGGCGGGGTCGGCCACCAGGGCTTCGAACTCGCGCTGCACGGCATCGACGAACTTCTGCCCTTCAGCTTTCACCAGGATCTTGATGCGCGCCTTGTACATGTTGTCGCGCCGACCGTAGAGGTTGTAGACGCGCACGACGGCCTCGATGTACACGAGGATCTGCTGCCAGGGCACGAAGGCGTTGAAGGGCGTGGCGATCACCGGCGTGCGGCCCATGCCACCGCCCACGGCGACGCTGAAACCCACCTCGCCGGCGGCGTTTTTCACCAGCGTCAGGCCGATGTCGTGCCAGGCGGTGGCGGCGCGGTCTTCACGCGCGCCAGTCACGGCGATCTTGAACTTGCGCGGCAGGAAGGCGAACTCGGGGTGCAGCGTGCTCCACTGGCGCAGGATCTCGCAGTAGGGCCGCGGGTCCACCACCTCGTCAGGGGCGATGCCGGCCAGCGCGTCGGTGGTGATGTTGCGGATGCAGTTGCCGCTGGTCTGGATGCCGTGCATGTCCACCTCGGCCAGCAGGTCCATCACGTCGGCGCTGCGCGCCAGCGGGATCCAGTTGAACTGCAGGTTCTGGCGTGTGGTGAAGTGGCCGAAGCCGCCGCGCTCGGTGGCCAGGCCGGCATCCTGCAGGTCGTGCTCGCGGGCGATGCGCGCCAGCTGCCGCAGCTGGCGGCTGCTGAGTTCGCCATAGGGCACGGCCACGCGCAGCATGGGCGCGTGGCGCTGCACGTACCAGCCGTTCTGCAGGCGCAGCGGGCGGAACTCGTCGTCGGGCAGCTCGCCAGCAAGGTTGCGCTGGAGCTGGTCGCGGTACTGGGCGGCGCGGGCGCGGACGAACTGGCGGTCGAAATCGGTGTAGCGGTACATCGTGGTGTCAGGTCAGGACCTTGAGCCCTGCGCCCAGAAGAGAAAGACAAAGCACGCCGCGCACCAGGCGCTCGGGCATGGCGCGCGTGAGGCGGGCGCCGAGCCAGATGCCCGGCAGCGAGCCCATCAGCAGGGCCAGCAGGAGCACCCAGTCGACGAGGCCGAGTGTGGCGTAGCCGATGCCTGCGATCAGCGTCAGCGGCACCGCATGGGCGATGTCGGTGCCAACCACTTGGTGCGCCGGCAGGCGCGGGTAGAGCAGCAGCAGCAGCGTGGCGCCGATGGCCCCGGCGCCGATGGAGCTGAGCGAGACCATCACCCCCAGCAGCGCGCCGCTGAGCACGGTGAGCGCATCGCGCCGGCGCGGCGGCAGCCAGGCTTCCAGCCTCAGGCCCAGCGCCTGCCAGGTGCGCCTGTAGGCCACGCACACGGCCGTGAGCAGCAGCGCCACGCCCAGCGCCACCGAGAGCGCGCTCGACCAGCCCTTGGTGATGCCAGTCAGGTGCATCAGCAGCAGCATCGCCAGCGTGGCCGGCACGCTGCCAGTCAGCAGCAGCGCGGTGATGCGCGTGTCGACGTGCCCCATGCGCCAATGCGCCCAGCTGCCGCCCGATTTGGTAAGCGCCGCGAACCACAGGTCGGTGCCGATGGCCAACGCGGGGTTGAGCTTGAACACGCCCATCAGCAGCGGCGTCATCAGCGAGCCGCCGCCCACGCCGGTCATGCCGACGATGGCGCCAACGCCGAAGCCGGCGATGATGGCGAGGGGATCCATGGGCAGTGCGGGCGCTGGGCTGTGAACGAAGGGCCGGACTGTAGGAAACCCGGATATATCTGTGAACTACAAACAAGTGCGTTCTATATAACTAACGGATCTTTGAAGCGATGTTGGACTTGAGTTTCTTGCGCCTTGCTGGCCGGCATGTGCTGGGCGCGGCAGGCCTGCTGGCACTGGTGGGCTGCCAGAGCCTGCCACCGGCCGCACCGCCGGTGGCGGGTGCCAGCGTGCCCGTGGTGCCCGCCGCACCCGTGCAGGCCCCCGTGGCACCGCCGGTGGTGCTGGCGCCAGTGCCTGCACCGGCCGCTTCGGCGCCTGCCGCGGTACTGGCCCCGCCGCCCGCCACCGTGCAACCCGCCGCCGCCGCCGTGGCACCGCGCCCGCCGCGCATCGGCCTGGCCTTGGGCGGCGGCGCAGCGCGCGGTTTCGCGCACATCGGCGTCATCCAGGTGCTGGAAGAAAACGGCATCCGCCCCGCCCTGGTGGTGGGCACCTCGGCCGGCAGCCTGGTGGCGGCGCTCTATGCCTCGGGCAAGAACGGCATGCAGATGGGCACGCTGGCCCAGACCATGGACGAGGGCGCCATCACCGACTGGGCCTTCCCGGGCCGCGGGCTCATCCGCGGCGAGGCGCTGGCGCGCTACGTGCGCGAGCAGACCGCCGGCCTGGCCATCGAGCAGATGAAGCTGCCGCTGGGCATCGTGGCCACCGACCTGGACACCGGCGCCGGCGTGCTCTTTCAGCGCGGTGACACGGGCGTGGCAGTGCGCGCCAGCAGCGCGGTGCCGGCGGTTTTCCAACCGGTGAAGATCGGCAACCGCGAGTACGTGGACGGCGGCCTGGTCTCGCCCGTGCCCGTGCGCTACGCGCGCCAGATGGGCGCTGACCTGGTGCTGGCGGTGGACATCTCCAGCCCGCCCGAAGGCCAGGCCACGGGCGATGCGATGAAGATGCTGCTGCAGACCTTCGCGATCATGAGCAAGAGCATCAACAGTTTCGAGCTGCGCGAGGCCGACCTCGTGCTGCGCCCGTTGCTGGCCGGCGTGGGCAGCGCCGACTTCACGGCGCGCCGCCGCGCCATCATCGCCGGGCGCGAGGCGGCCTTGAAGGCGCTGCCGGCGCTGAAGGCCCGCATCGCGGCGCTCACGGCGCGCGGTGGACGGCCAGATTGACACGCAAAAAAGAAAAGGCCCGGTGTCGCCACCGGGCCCAAGACAACCTTCCACACGAGAGACCCGGGGTGGGAAGTCCCCCGGGCAACGTGTAGAGCCGGGCCCCGCGCAGAAAGTTCCGCGCCGGTGCCTGGCCCCGTGGATCAGGCAGCCTTCTTCGACTTCGTCGCGGTCTGCGTGGCCTTCACGGCGCTGTTGGTCAGCGTGGTGAAGTTGGCTTCGGCCACTTCGGTGGCCTGCTTGGCGGCCTTCTGCACCGACTCGAAGGCGTTGTTGGCAGCCGACACCGCCGACTTCATCATCGCCACGGCGCTTTCAGAGCCGGCCGGGGCGTTCTTGACGGCGGTGTCCACCAGGGCCAGCACCTTCTTCTGGCTGTCGGCCATCTGGGCTTCGGCCACCTTGGTGGCTTCGGCGTTGGCGCCAGCCACGATCTCGTACACGTGGCGGCTGTAGCTGGCGGCCTTCTCGGCGGCCGGCTGCAGCAGGCTGGCTTGCAGGTTCATCAGTTCCTGCACGTCCTTGACGGACATGGCGGCGCTGGTGGTTTCAGCGGCTTCGGCCAGCGTGGTCTTGGCGACTTGCATGTTCAGCTCGACGAGCTTCTCGACGCCTTCGAAAGCCTTGTGGGTCAGGCCGAACAGGGTTTCGAGGGTGGCCTTCTGGGCAGCGATGAACTGGTCGGGGGTGAAAGTCGTGGTCATGGTGATGCTCCTGGGAGTGGGTTCAAGAAACCTTGCCGCGCTTGGGAACCGATTTGCTGCGCTGCAACATGAACAGAAGTATAGGGGTCGACCCGGGGTTTGCAAGCGCTTTTTGTTGCGGTGCAGCAATCTAGGGGTGGCTTCCTAGAATCGCTGCCCGTGTTCGCCTTCCACTCCGACCAGTTCGTTCTGCCCCTGCCCGAGGGCCACAGCTTCCCGATGCCCAAGTACCGCCTGCTGCGCGATGCCGTGCAGGCCACCTTGCCCGGGGTGCGGCTGAGCGAGGCCGAAGCCGCCACCGACGGTGAACTGGCGTTGGCCCACGAGCCCGCGTGGATCGCGGCCGTGGCCGAAGGCACGACCACGGCGGCGCAGCAGCGCGAGATCGGCTTCCCGTGGTCGGAGCGCATGGTGGCGCGCTCTCGGCGTTCGGTGGGCGCCACGATCCAGGCGGCGCGCACGGCCTTGTTCGGTACCGACGGCCGGGGCGGCGAGGGCGTGGCGGCCAACCTCGCCGGCGGCACGCACCATGCCTACGCGCACAAGGGCTCGGGCTACTGTGTCTTCAACGACGTGGCGGTGGCCGCGCGGCTGATGCAGGCCGAGTGGCACCGTCGCGCGCTGCCCGGCCCGCGGCGCCTGCTGCGCGTGATCGTCATCGACCTCGACGTGCACCAGGGCAACGGCACCGCCAGCATCTTCCGCGAGGACGAGAGCGTCTTCACGCTCAGCCTGCATGGTGCGCGCAACTTCCCCTTCCGCAAGGAAGCCAGCGACCTGGACGTCGAACTGCCCGACGGCTGCGGCGATGACGAGTACCTGGCCGTGCTGGACGTCGCGCTGGCCGAGGCCTTCGCGCGCCACGGCAGCAACCCGCCCGGCCTGTGCTTCTACCTGGCCGGCGCCGACCCGCACGAAAACGACCGCCTCGGCCGCTTGAAGATCAGCGCCGCCGGCCTCGCCGAGCGCGACCGCCGCGTGCTGACCACCCTGCGTGAACGTGGCATACCGGTGGCGCTGAGCATGGCCGGCGGTTACGGGCGCGACATCCACACCACCGTCGAGATCCAGCGTCGCACGCTGGAACTGGCCTGGCAAACCTGGCAAGGCTGGGCGGGCCGCTTTGGCGACAGGCGGCCCGCGGCCGCGGTGGAAGAATCAGCCGCACGATGAGCACGTCAACGCACCGCCCGCAAGCCCTGCCGCGTTCGCACTTCCCGCGGTTCCAGCCCATTACCACGCGCTGGATGGACAACGACGTCTACGGCCACCTCAACAACGTCGTCTACTACAGCTGCTTCGACACCGCTGTGAACCGCACGTTGATCGAAGCCGGCGCGCTGGACATCCACGGTGGCGAGGTCATCGGCCTCGTCGTGCACACGCAGTGCCACTACTTCGAGAGCGTCGGCTTTCCGCAGGCCGTGCAGGTCGGCCTGCGCGTCGCGCGCCTGGGCGGCAGCAGCGTGAGCTACGAGCTCGGCCTCTTTGCCGATGACGCGCCGCTGTGTGCTGCGCTCGGCAGCTTCGTTCACGTCTACGTCGACCGCGCCACGCATCGCCCGGTGCCGCTTCCCGAGAAGCTGCGCGCCGTGCTGGCGCCGCTGTGTGTTCCCACCCCTGCTGCTGAAAGCCCCGCATGAGCCTGCCCACCGTTGCTGCCGCGCTGGCCGCACCCGTCTCGCCCGAAACCACCGCCGCGGTGGATGCCGCACTGCTGTCGCGCCGCTCCATCCGCGCCTACCTGCCCACGCCAGTGCCTCGCGAGGTGATCGAAGACATCCTCGCGCTGGCTTCGCGCGCACCCTCGGGCACCAACACCCAGCCCTGGCAGGTGCACGTGCTGACGGGCGAGAAGCTTGAGGCGCTGTCGCGCGACATCCTGGCCGTGCACGACAACCCGGAAGAGCGTGCCACGCACAGCGAGGAGTACGCCTACTACCCCACCGAATGGGTCAGCCCCTACATCGACCGCCGCCGCAAGGTGGGCTGGGACTTGTATTCGCTGCTGGGCATCGGCAAGGCCGACAAGGCGCGCATGCATGCCCAGCACGGCCGCAACTACGCCTTCTTCGGCGCGCCCGTGGGCCTGATGTTCACCATCGACCGCGTGATGCGCCAGGGCAGCTGGCTCGACTACGGCATGTTCCTGCAGAACGTGATGGTGGCCGCGCGCGCGCGGGGCCTGGACACCTGCCCGCAGGCCGCCTTCACGCAGTTCCACCGCATCATCGCGCGCCACCTGGCGCTGCCCGAGGGGCAGATGCTGGTCTGCGGCATGTCGCTCGGCCACGCCGACCCGGCCGCGGTGGAGAACACGCTGATCACCGAGCGCGAGCCGGTGGCCGGGTTCACGCACTTCCACGAGTGATTCATTTTCGAAAGCCCTGACCATGAGCGCCCCACGCCCCGCCATCCTGATCGCGCGCGCGGTCTTCCCCGAGATCGTCGCGCAGCTGCGCGAGCACTTCGAGGTCGAAGACAACCCTGACGACACCATCTACAGCAAAGCCGAGCTCACGCAGCGCCTGCAGGGCAAGGTGGGCGCCTTCACCACCGGCGGCGACCGTGTCGACGGCGAGGTGCTGGCCGCCAACCCGCAGCTGCGCATCGTGGCCAACATGGCGGTGGGCTACAACAACTTCGACATCCCGGCCTTCAACGCCGCCGGCGTGTGGGCCACCAACACGCCCGATGTGCTGACCGAGAGCACCGCCGATTTCGGCTTCGCGCTGATGATGGCCGCGGCGCGCCGCATGGCCGAGAGCGAACATTTCCTGCGCCGCGGCGAGTGGAAGAAGTGGGCTTACGACATGTTCGCCGGCGGTGACGTGCACGGCAGCACGCTGGGCATCCTGGGCATGGGCCGCATCGGCCAGGCCATTGCCAAACGCGGCCACCACGGCTTCGGCATGAAGGTGATCTATCACAACCGCAGCCGGCTGCCGGCCGAAACCGAAGCTGCCGTGGGCGCCACCTGGGTGGACAAGGCCACGCTGCTGAAGGAGGCCGACCACCTCGTGCTGGTGCTGCCCTACACGCCCGAGAACCACCACTGCATCGCCGCGGCCGAGATCGCGCAGATGAAGCCGACCGCCACGCTGACCAACATCGCGCGCGGCGGCATCGTCGACGACGCGGCGCTGGCCGAGGCGCTGCGCGCCGGGCGCATCGCCGCGGCGGGGCTGGACGTGTTCGAAGGCGAGCCCGCCTTGAACCCCGCGCTGTTGACAGTGCCCAACGTGGTGCTCACGCCGCACATCGCCAGCGCCACCGTGGCCACGCGGCGGGCCATGGCGCAGCTGGCGGCCGACAACCTGATCGCCGTGCTGGGCCGGGGTGCCGCGCCGCTCACGCCCATCAACGCCGGGCAGTTCACACCGCGCGCTTGATGCCGACCTGGCTGGCCTACGCTGCGCTGGCCTTGCTGGCGCTGAACCTGGTGCTCGTGGCAGCCCTGCTGCTGCGGCGCACCGAAGACCGCAGCGCTAGCCACGCCGAACGGCTGGAGCGCGAACTGCGCGACGAACTCGCCCGCCAGGGACAGGCCACGCGCGCCGATCTGGCGCGTTTCCAGCAGTTGGTGCTGGCGCAGGCCGGCGAAAGCGCGCGCACGCAGATCGAGACCCTGGCCGAGCAACTGCGCGCCCTGGGCGCCGCCAACGACCGCCGCCTGGCCGAGGTGCGCGGCACGGTGGAGCAACGCCTGGCCGCGCTGCAGGAAGGCAACGAGAAGAAGCTCGAGCAGATGCGCGCCACGGTGGACGAGAAGCTGCACGCCACGCTGGAGCAGCGCCTGGGCGAAAGCTTCAAGCAGGTGGCCGAGCGCCTGGAGCAGGTGCACCTGGGCCTGGGCGAGATGCAGGGCCTGGCGCGCGACGTGGGCTCGCTGCACCGCGTGCTGAACAACGTGAAGACCCGCGGGATCTTCGGCGAGTTGCAACTGGCGGGCCTGCTGGAACAGGTGTTCACGCCCGAGCAGTACGCGGCCAACGTGGCCACCGTGCCGGGCAGCAACGAGCGGGTGGAATTCGCGCTGCGCCTGCCGGGCCAGCGTGCCGACGGCGAGCCGCTGTGGCTGCCCATCGACGCGAAGTTCCCGCGTGAAGACCACGAACGCCTGCTCGACGCGCAAGACCGCGCCGACCCCGCCGCCGTGGAAGCCGCAGCCAAGGGCATCGAAACGCGCCTGCGGCTGGAGGCGCGTTCCATCCGCGAAAAGTACCTGGCGCCACCGCACACCACCGACTTCGCCATCCTCTTCCTGCCTTCCGAAGGCTTGTATGCAGAAGCGTTGCGCCGGCCTGGCCTGGCCGAGGCGCTGCAGCGTGAACACAAGGTGATGCTGGCCGGCCCCACCACGCTGCTGGCGCTGCTGAACAGCCTGCAGATGGGCTTCCGCACGCTGGCACTGGAGAAACGTTCGGCCGAGGTTTGGGAGGTGCTGGGCGCGGTGAAAACCGAGTTCGGCAAGTTCGGTGACGTGCTCGACAAGATGAAGAAGAAGCTCGGCGAGGCCACCGACACGCTGGACGCTGCCGCCGTGCGCACCCGCGCGATGGCGCGCCAGCTCAAGAACGTGGAAGCCCTGCCCGACAACCAGGTGACACGCCTGCTGCCCGCGCTGGGCGCGCCGCCCGCTGCCGACCCCGCCGCCGACCCCGATGTCTGAACCCCGCCCCCACCGCAGCGCCGGCAGCGCGCCGGTGCTGGCCGCGCTGATCGCGGGCCAGTTGGGCATGCATTCGGCCATGGCGGGCTTGCGCCTGGCCGCGCCGCTGCAGACGCTGAGCCAGGGCTACAGCGCCTGGAGCGTGGGCCTGCTGCTGGCCTTGTTCGCGGCGGCGGCCGTGTTCACCGCGCTGCAGGCCGGCCGTCTGGCCGACCGCTATGGCTACCACCGCCCCGTGGCCTGGGCCGTGGGTCTGACCTTGCTGGGCTGCCTGCTCGCACTGCTGAGCACCTGGGTCAGCGGGCCGCTGCAGTTCGTGCTGCTGTGCGGCGGGGCCCTGTTCACGGGCGCCGGCACCAACGTCGGCATGCTGACCATCCAGCGCACGGGCGGCGTGGCCGCAAAAGACAGCGTCGAGCGTGTGCGCGTGTTCAGCTGGTTGGGCATTGCGCCGAGTTTCTCCAACGTGCTGGGCCCGGTGCTCACGGGCTTCGTCATCGACGCGTGGGGCTACCGTGCGGCCTACGCAGTGCTGCTGCTGATGCCGTTGGTGAGCATCGCCTCGGCGCGCCTGGTGCCGCGCCTGGCGCCGGCCGGCGCGGCGGCGGTGGTGGCCGGCCGCCGCGCCTGGGACATCCTGAAGGCCCCAGGCATGAAGCGCCTGCTGGTGGTGAACTGGCTGCTGGCCACCTGCTGGGACGTGCACACCTTCGCCGTGCCCGTGCTGGGCCACGAGCGCGGCTTCAGCGCCAGCACCATCGGGCTGATCCTGGGCACCTTCACGCTGGCGGTGACGGGCATCCGTCTGCTCATCCCCTTCCTGGCCCACCGGTTGAGCGAACGCACCGTGTTGCGCACGGCCATGGTGGCGGCTGGCGTCGTCTTCGTGCTCTACCCCTTCGCACCGAGCCCGCTGGTGATGGGTGGCCTGGCGGTGCTGCTGGGCATCAGCCTGGGCAGCGTGCAGCCCATGGTGATGTCGATGCTGCACCACATCACGCCTGACAACCGCCATGGCGAGGCGCTGGCTTTCCGGTCGATGGCCATCAACGCCAGCAGCACCTTGATGCCGCTGGCCTTCGGCGCGGCCGGTGCGCTGGTGGGCGCGGGCGTGCTGTTCTGGGTGGTGGGCGGCGCGGTGGGCGCAGGTTCCTGGCTCACGCGGCGCATGGCGCCGGTGCCGGGCTGAAGCGGGCCCGGGCGGCCGGCTTCAGAAGCGCGGGGCGTTGGCCGGCGGGGCTTCGGGGCTGCGGATCTCGGGCTGCGCCGGCGGCCGTGCCGGCGCAGGCGTGGCGGCGGCCGCGCGCTCGACGAGCGGCGTGGCCACAGGCACAGGCCAGTTACGCGGCAGCTTCGATTCCTTGGGATAACCGGCAGCGTCGAGGAAGCCGGCCCAGTCGCTGTCGTTGAAGCCACGCAGCGGCTGCGCACCGATGGTCAGCGAGGGCACCGTCCGGCCGCCCACGAGGCGCTCCAGCGCCTGTGCATCTTCATCGCTGGTCACACGCCGTTCGCTGTAGGGGATGCCGCGCTGCTGCAGCAGCTTGCGGCCGCTGTCGCAGGGCGGGCAGTCGGCCGCGGTGTAGAGAGTGACGGGGTAACGCGCGGCGGCCTGGCGCAGTTCCAGCGGCAGGCTGGGGTCGCCACCGCTGGCCGAGGGCGGGGCGTTACGGCCGATGGCCGTGACGCTGACGTTGGCGGCTGCTGGCGGCGGCCGGTCTGTGTAGGTGACGCTGCCATCGGGCGCCACCACCTTGTACTGCGCCAGCGCGGGAGCCACCGACAACGCCAGCGCGGCCAACAGAAGAAGCTTCATGGGGTGTGCGCCGTGCGCCCTGGGGGGAAGACCTTGAATCTAGCCGACGCCCCGCCCGATCTCAAGCCAGGCCCTGGTGGCGCAGCAGTGCATCGAGACGCGGTTCACGGCCGCGGAAGGCGCGGAAGCTTTCCAGCGCCGGGCGGCTGCCACCCACCTCGAGGATCTGCTCCCGAAAGCGCCGCCCGGTGGCGGGGTCGAACACACCGGCTTCTTCGAAAGCGCCGTAGGCATCGGCCGACAGCACCTCGGCCCACGCGTAACCGTAGTAACCGGCCGCGTAGCCGCCGTCGAACAGGTGGCCGAAGGTGCAGGGGTAACGCGCGAAGTCAGGCGCGCGCTCGGGCTGCACCTCGACGTTGACCTCTTCGCACACGCCCATCGCACGCGCAGCGCTGCCGGACTCGGTGTGCACGCGCATGTCGAAGAGCGCGTATTCGCACTGGCGCAGCAGCTGCAGACCCTTCTGGAAGTTGCGCGCGGCACGCATGCGCTCGAACAGCGCGCGCGGCAGCGGCTCGCCGGTGTCGGCGTGGGCGGTGAGCCGCTGCAGCACCTCCCACTCCCAGCAGAAGTTCTCCATGAACTGGCTGGGCAACTCGACCGCATCGCCTTCCACGCCCGAGATGCCGGCCACCGAGAGTTCGTCCACCTGCGTCAGCATGTGGTGCAGGCCGTGGCCGAACTCGTGGAAGAGCGTCACCACGTCCATGTGGGTCAGCAGCGCAGGCTGCCCGCCCACCGGTGCGGCGTAGTTGCACACCAGGTGCGCCACGGGCAGCTGCAAGCCACCTTCGGGGCGGCGCCAGCGGCTGCGGCTGTCGTCCATCCACGCGCCCGACTGCTTGCCGGCGCGGGCATACGGGTCGAGGTAGAAGGCGGCCACGGGCTTGCTGCCGCGCCACACGCGGAAGAAGCGCACCGACTCGTGCCACACCGGCGCGGTGTCGGGGCGGATGGCCACCTCGAAAAGCGTCTCGATCAGGCCGAACAGGCCCTTCAGCACCGTGGGCTCGGTGAAGTACTGCTTCACCTCCTGGCTGCTGAAGGCGTAGCGCGCCTGCTTGAGCTTTTCAGCGGCGAAGTAGCGGTCCCAAGGCTGCAGGTCGGGGATGCCCAGTTCGGCCGCGGCGAACGCGCGCAGCTCGGCGAGTTCACGCTCGGCGCTGGGGCGGGCGCGTGCGGCCAGCTGGCGAACGAAGGCCAGCACCTCGTCGGGCGTGCGCGCCATCTTCGGTACCAGCGCCATCTCGGCATAGCTGGCGTGGCCGAGCAGCGCGGCTTCTTCGGCGCGCAAGGCCAGCATCTCGGCCATTACGCCGGTGTTGTCGAACTCGGCCGGGCCCAGTTCGCTGGCGCGCGTGTTGTAGGCGCGGAAGAGCTGCTCGCGCAGCGCGCGGTCTTGAGCGAACTGCAACACCGGCAGGTAGCACGGGATCTGCAGCGTCAGCAGGCAGCCCGTGTGGCCGGCGGCCGTGGCGGCGCTGCGCGCGGCCTCGCGCACGTCGGCCGGCACGCCAGCCAGGCGCTCTTCGGGCACCACGAGCTGGAAGGCGTCGGTGGCGTCGAGCGAGCGGTCGCCGAAGGTCTTGCCCAGGGCGGCCATGCGGTCCTGGATGGCGGCATGGCGCTCACGCGCCGCGCCCTGGAGTTCGGCGCCGCCGAGCACGAAGTCGCGCAGGGTGTCGGCCAGCGCCTTGCGCTGTGCCGGGCTCAGGCGCTCGGCCGCCGGGCTGGCGGCGATGGCCTTGTACTTGGCGTACAGGCGGTGGTCGGCACCCAGGCGCGTGGTGAAGTCGACGATGCGCGGCAGCGCCTGCGCGTGCGCCTCGCGCAGCGCCGCGCTGTCGGCCACGGACTGCAGGTGGTTCACGTGCGCCCAGGCTCGGCGCAGGCGCTCCACGGGCACATCCAGCAGCAGCGCCAGCGTGTCGTGGTCGGCCGGCACATCAGGGCCGACGGCGCGCTCGAGCGCGGCTTCGGCGTCGGCCAGCAGCGTGTCGACCGCGGGGCCCACGTGCTCGGGGCCGATGCGGTCGAAGGCCGGCAGCTCGGCGTTGTCCAGCAGCGGGTTCAGCGTCTCGTTCGTGGTCATGGTCATGCCTCAGCGGCCTGGAGGGTGTTGACGAGCAGCATGGTGATGGTCATCGGGCCTACGCCACCGGGCACCGGGGTGATGAAGCCTTGCGGGCCCAGCGCCTCGCGGACGGCGGCGAAGTCGACATCGCCGCAAAGCTTGCCTTCGTCGTTGCGGTTCATGCCCACGTCGATGATGACGGCGCCGGGCTTGACCATGTCGGCCGTGAGCGTGCTGCGTCGGCCCACGGCCACCACCACGACGTCGGCCTCGCGCGTGTGGCGGGCGAGATCGGGCGTGCCGCTGTGGCACACGGTGACGGTGGCATGGGCCTGCAGCAGCAGCAGCGCCATGGGTTTGCCCACCGTGTTGCTGCGGCCGATGACGACGGCGTGTTTGCCTTTCAGCGCGATGCCGCTGCGTTCGATCAGCTTCATGCAGCCATAGGGCGTGGCCGGGCGCAGGCCGGGCAGGCCCGTCATCAGCGTGCCGGCGCTGTGCACCGAGAAGCCGTCGACATCTTTCTCGGTGGCGATGGCCTCGATGACCTTGTGCGGGTCGATGTGCCTGGGCAGCGGCATCTGCACCAGGATGCCGTGGATGGCCGGGTCGGCGTTGAGTGCGGCAATGCGCGCCAGCAGCGCTTCTTCGCTCAGTGTGGCCTCGTACTTTTCCAGCACCGAGTGCAGGCCGTGGTCGGCGCAGGCCTTGACCTTGTTGCGCACGTAGACGGCGCTGGCCGGGTCTTCGCCCACCAGGATGACGGCCAGCCCAGGCTGGCGGCCACGCGCCGTGAGGGCCGCGGCACGCGTGCCGACTTCGGCGCGCAGTTGTTGCGAAAGGGCGGTGCCGTCGAGGATCTGGGCGGTCATGGCGGGCTTTCCTGGAGAACGCAGCGGGGAAACCGAGCTGGGAAACAAAAAGGCCGCTGTTGCAGCGGCCTCGGTGATGGAGGGAGAGGCTCAGGCCTTCTGCTGGGCGCCCAGCGCGATCTTCAGCAGGTCGGCCACGGTGTTGGCGTTGAGCTTTTCCATGATGTTGGCGCGGTGCGCCTCCACCGTCTTGATGCTGATGCCCAGGTCGTCGGCGATCTGCTTGTTCAGGCGGCCGGCGACGATGCGTTCGAGCACCTGCGCTTCGCGCGTGGTCAGGCGCGAGAGCAGGGCGTCGCGGCTGGCCTGTTCCTGGTGCTGGCTGAAGGCGCTGCGCGCCTGGTCGAGCATGCGCTCCACCAAGCCGAGCAGCTCTTCTTCCTTGAAGGGCTTTTCGATGAAGTCCATCGCGCCCTTCTTCATGGTCGTCACGGCCATCGGCACATCGCCGTGGCCGGTGATGAACACCACCGGCAGCGGGCTCTTGCGTTCGAGCAGGCGGTCTTGCAGTTCCAGGCCGCTCATGCCGTCCATGCGGATGTCGGCGATGAGGCAGGCCACCTCGCGCGGGTCGAAACGCGAGAGAAAGCTCTCTGCCGAATCGAAGCACTTGACCCGGTAGTCCTTGCCTTCCAGCAACCACTGCAGGGAATCACGCACGGCCTCGTCGTCATCGACGACGTAGACAGTGCCCTTCTTGGGGATCAGGCTCATGGAGTCGGCGGCAGCGTTGGAACGCGCTTGAAGAAGGGTGGGGAAGAGGGCAGGACTCAGGCGGAGGGCGTCGTTTCACCTTCGGCCGGCGTGGCGGTAGCGTCGATGCGCACCGTGGTTTCCACAGGCAGGGTGAAGGCAAAACGACACCCTACGGCCTGCTGGCCATTGTAGAGGTTCTGCGCCCGCATCCGGCCGCGGTGGCTCTCCACGATGCTGCGGCACAGGCTCAGGCCGATGCCCAGGCCTTCGGCCTTGGTGCTGAAGAAGGCCTCGTACAGGCGGTCGATGACTTCGTCCTTGATGCCCGGGCCCATGTCGGTGACGCTGAACTCGATGACACCGCCTTCCTCGGGGGTGTGGCGCGGCACGACGCGCAGTTCGATGTGGCGGCGCTGCGTGGGCAGCTGCGCGCTGTCGATGGCCTCGGCCGCGTTCTTCAGCAGGTTCAGCAGCACCTGCTCGATGAGGATGGGGTCGGCCATGATGATGGGCAGCCGCTGCGCCACGTAGGTGTGGATGGCGACGTTGCGCCGCCGCAGTTCGATGCCCGCGAGTTCCACCGCGTCTTCCACGATCTGCCGCGCCTCGGCAGGTTCACGCTTGGGTTCGCTGCGTTTCACGAAGTTGCGGATGCGGTGGATGATCTGCCCGGCCCGCTCGGCCTGGCGCGCCGTTTTCTGCAGCGCCGCGATCAGGTCTTCCTGCGCGATGGACTCGGCCTTCACTCGGCTGACCATGCCATTGCAGTAGTTGGTGATGGCGGTCAACGGCTGGTTCAGTTCGTGCGCCACCGAACTGGCCATCTCGCCCATCGTCACCAGGCGGCTCGTGACCTGGGCCTTTTCGGCCTGGGCTGCGCTCTGTTCTTCAGCGCGCAGCCGGGCGGTGATGTCGGTGGCGATCAGCATCTGCGCCAGGCGCCCGTCGGTCCACTGCAGGTAGCGCGCACGCACGTCGAACCACTTCTGCAGGCTCTCCACGTACACCTCGCGCGGGTTCGCGCCCGTTTCAGTGAGCTCTTGCGTCGGCAGGCCTGAGAGCGGGTCGTTGTCGTCCTCGGCATCGGCCACGTAAGCCGTGGCGCCGGCCGCGCCGCCGGCCAGCTGCTGGTGGCCCACGGCGTCTCCGCCGAACCACAGCCGGTAGCTGCGGTTCACGAAGAGCAACTCGCCCTGCTGCACCGAGAGCACGCTGACGCTGGCGTCCAGCCCTTCCAGCACGGTCGTGAAGCGCTCGTGGCTGGCGCTGAGCTGGTCGCGGATGCGCTTGGCCTCGGTGATGTTGGTGATGCTGGTCATCCAGCCGGTCTGCTGGCCCTTGGGGTCGATCAGGGGGCTGATGTACATGCGGGCGTCGAAGACGCTGCCGTCCTTGCGCATCAGGCGCACCTCGATGCCGCCGCTGGGGCTGCGGCCCTGCAGTTCCTGCTGCAGCAGGCGGTGGTTCTCGTCGATGCGGTCGGGCGGCCAGTACGGGTAGGGCGGCAGGCGGCCCACGAGCTCGGCGTTGGAGAAACCCGTCATCTGGCAGAAGGCGGCGTTGACGTAGGTGACGCGGCCTTCCATGTCCATGGCGCGCATGCCGGTGGGCATGCTGTTCTCCATGGCACGGCGGAAGTTGGTCTCCTGCACCAGCGCGCCCTGGATCTGGCTGCGCCGGCGCACGTGCCGCCAGGTGCCCAGCAGCATCCACACGGTGAGCACGCTGAGCGCCACCACCATCCAGAACAGCGTGTTGTTGACCAGGCCGATGCTGGTGCGCCAGCCCTGGCCGCGCAGCACCAGCCCGTTGAGCGAGGGCGTGAGCGGCGCGTCGCTGACGATCAGCGCGCGGCGGCTCGATTGCCCCGGCATGGCGGTGACGGTGGCGGCGAGCAGCTTGTCGTGCTCGTCCAGCACCGAGATCATGTGGCGCTGCGCCACGTCGGCCGGCACGAAGTGGCGCACCAGCGCATCGACCGAGTACTCGACGATGAGCACGCCGTTGAAGGCGTTGCGCTGCACCAGCGGCACCTGCAACTGGAAGACGGGCGCGCCGGTGGTGTCGACGAAGCTGCGCGAGTAGGCCGGCGTTCGGCTGTCGCGCGCAGCGCGGAAGGTGGTCTCGGGTTCGTTGAGACGGTCTTCCACCGGCAGCAGCGGCTCGGCCTGCGCGCCGCTGGGGGTGGCGTGGTACAGCATCGCCCAGTGGCTGGCGCGCACGCGGCGGCGCGCGTCCACCCAGCTCAGGTGCGTGAGCTCGGGCCGTTCGCGCGCAAAGGCCACGGCCTGGGCGACGAACTCTTCAGGGTCGGCATCGCGCTCGACCATGTCGCGCGCCATGCGGATCAGCGCTTCCTGGTTCTGGATCAGGCGCAGGCCGATCTGCTGCTGCGTGAGCTCGGTGTCACGCTTGACGGATTCGATCTCGCGCTCGATTTCCTCATTGCGCAGGTACCAGAAGGCCGAAATGATGGCCGCCAGGAAAAGCAGCACCGACAGCAGCGGGCCCAAGGTCGCGAAGCGGTCCTGCCGGGCCGGCGACTGGCTGCGCCACCAGCGGCCGAACAGGCGCTTGGCAGCCGGCAGGGGCGTGGGCAGTTGAGGGCCTGTGTCAGGCGGGGGCACGGGCGGCAGGGCAGGCGGGAAAGGCATTGCGGGCGATTATCGGGCGATGCCCCGGACCTCTAAGTATATTCCACATTACGGAACGGATATCCACTGTTTGAAATTCTGGCGAGCTGTGACACACTCGCGCCCGATCGCAAAAACACCCTCTAGGAGACAAGCATGTCCGCTCTGCCGGAGTCCTTTCTCGGCGCCTCAGCCCCAGGCAGCGCCCCCGACACCGACGCGCAGGAAACGCGCGAGTGGCTCGACGCCCTGACGGCCGTCATCGGTGCAGAGGGTGCAGAGCGCGCCCACTTCCTGCTGGAGCAGTTGCTCGAGCATTCGCGCCAGAGCGGCATCGACATGCCCTTCTCGGCCAACACGGGCTACGTCAACACGATCGAGCCCGACGAGGAAGAGCGCAGCCCGGGCAACCTCGAACTCGAAGGCCGCCTGCGCGCCTACATGCGCTGGAACGCCATGGCCCTGGTGGTGAAGGCCAACCGCCTGCACCCGGCCGATGGTGGCGACCTCGGCGGCCACATCAGCAGCTTCGCGAGCCTGGCGCACATGTTCGCGGCCGGCTTCAACCACTTCTGGCACGCCGAGAGCGAAGGCCATGGCGGCGACCTGCTCTACATCCAGGGCCACTGCAGCCCCGGCATCTACGCGCGGGCTTTCCTCGAAGGCCGGCTGACGGAAGAGCAGATGCTCAACTTCCGGCAAGAGGTGGACGGCAAGGGCCTGAGCAGCTACCCGCACCCGAAGCTGATGCCCGAGTTCTGGCAGTTCCCCACCGTCAGCATGGGCCTGGGGCCCTTGATGGCCATCTACCAGGCGCGTTTTCTGAAGTACTTGCACGCCCGCGGCATTGCCGACACCAGCAACCGCAAGGTGTGGGTGTTCTGCGGCGACGGCGAGATGGACGAGCCCGAATCTCTCGGCGCCATCGGCCTGGCCGCGCGCGAGAAGCTCGACAACCTGGTCTTCGTCGTCAACTGCAACCTGCAGCGCCTGGACGGCCCGGTGCGCGGCAACGGCAAGATCATTCAAGAGCTGGAAGGCGAGTTCCGCGGCGCCGGCTGGGACGTCATCAAGCTGATCTGGGGCAAGGAGTGGGACAGCCTGCTGGCCCGCGACAAGGACGGTGCCCTGCGCAAGATCATGATGGACACGCTGGACGGCGACTACCAGGCCTTCAAGGCCAACGACGGCGCCTTCGTCCGCAAGAACTTCTTCGGCCGCGACCCGCGCACGCTGGAGATGGTGGCGAAGATGTCCGACAAGGACATCTGGAACCTGCGCCGCGGCGGGCACGATGCGCAGAAGGTCTACGCCGCCTTCCACAAGGCCAACAACGCCAAGGGCGTGCCCACGGTGCTGTTGGTGAAAACCGTCAAGGGCTGGGGCATGGGCAATGCCGGTGAAGGCAAGAACACCGCGCACCAGGCCAAGAAGCTGACCGATGAAGACGTGCGCTTCATGCGCGACCGCTTCAACATCCCCATCAGCGACGCCGACCTGCCGAAGATCCCCTTCTACAAGCCCGCCGACGACACGCCGGAGATGAAGTACCTGCACGAGCGCCGCAAGGCCTTGGGCGGCTACCTGCCCAAGCGCCGCGTGAAGGCCGACGAGAGCTTCACCGTGCCGGCGCTGGAAGTCTTCAAGAGCGTGCTGGAGCCCACCGCCGAGGGCCGCGAGATCAGCACCACGCAGGCTTACGTGCGCTTCCTGACGCAGCTGCTGCGCGACCAGGCCCTGGGCCCGCGCGTGGTGCCCATCCTGGTGGACGAGGCGCGCACCTTCGGCATGGAGGGCCTCTTCCGCCAGATCGGCATCTACAACCCCGAAGGCCAGAAGTACACGCCGGTCGATAAAGACCAGGTGATGTACTACAAGGAAACGGTCAACGGCCAGATCCTGCAGGAAGGCATCAACGAGGCCGGCGGCATGAGCAGCTGGATTGCGGCAGCGACGTCGTACTCGACGAACAACCGCATCATGGTGCCGTTCTACATCTACTACTCGATGTTCGGCTTCCAGCGCATCGGCGACCTGGCCTGGGCCGCGGGCGACATGCAGGCGCGCGGTTTCCTGCTCGGCGGCACCAGCGGCCGCACCACGCTCAACGGCGAGGGCCTGCAGCACGAAGACGGCCACAGCCACATCCTGGCCGGCACCATCCCGAACTGCATCAGCTACGACCCGACCTTCGCGCACGAGGTGGCGGTGATCATCCACCATGGCCTCAAGCGCATGGTGGAGAAGCAGGAGAACGTCTTCTACTACCTGACGCTGCTCAACGAGAACTACCCTATGCCGGGCCTGAAGGCCGGCACGGAAGAGCAGATCATCAAGGGCATGTACCTGCTGGAAGAAGGTGCCAAGAAGACGCCCCGCGTCAACCTGCTGGGCAGCGGCACCATCCTGCGCGAGAGCATGGAAGCCAAGAAGCTGCTGGAAGCCGACTGGGGCGTGGCCGCCAACATCTGGAGCTGCCCGAGCTTCAACGAGCTCACGCGTGACGGGCAAGACTGCGACCGCTGGAACCTGCTGCACCCGCTGGAGACGCCGCGCGTGCCTTTCGTGACGCAGCAGCTCGCCGCACACGCCGGGCCGGTGGTGGCTTCCACCGACTACATGAAGGCCTATGCGGAGCAGATCCGCCCCTTCATCCCCAAGGACAAGGGTGTGAGCCGTGCCTACCGCGTGCTGGGCACCGACGGTTTCGGCCGCAGCGATTTCCGCAGCAAGCTGCGCGAGCACTTCGAGGTCAACCGCCACTACATCGTGGTGGCGGCGCTGCGCGCGCTGGCCGACGAGGGCACGGTGCCGCTGGCCAAGGTGGCCGAGGCCATCGCCAAGTACGGCATCGACGCCGACAAGCTCAACCCGCTGTACGCGTAAGCACAACAACACAGGAGACAGACCATGGCTGTGGTCGAAGTGAAGGTGCCCGACATCGGCGACTTCAAGGACGTGGAAGTCATCGAGGTGATGGTCAAGCCTGGCGACACGATCGCGGTCGACCAGAGCCTGCTGACGGTGGAAAGCGACAAGGCCTCGATGGAGATCCCCTCCACGCACACCGGCGTGGTGACGGAGATCGTGGCCAAGCTGGGTGACAAGGTCAGCCAGGGTTCGCTGGTGCTGCGCGTGGAAGCGGCAGGTGCCGCGGCCGCTGCGGCGCCGGCGGCTGCACCGGCCCCTGCGCCCGTGCCTGCGGCGGCCCCCGCAGCAGCGCCGGCCGTGGCCGCAGCCGCTGCGCCAGCCGCCGCTGGCGGCACCGTGCAGGTGCTGGTGCCCGACATCGGCGATTTCGAGTCGGTCACCGTCATCGAAGTCTTCGTGAAGCCCGGCGACGCCGTGAAGGTGGAGCAGAGCCTGATCACCGTGGAGAGCGACAAGGCCTCGATGGAGATCCCCTCGTCGCACGCTGGCGTGGTGCAGAGCCTGCTCGTGAAGGTGGGTGACAAGGTGGCCAAGGGCACGGCGCTGGCCGTGTTGCAGGTGGCGGGTGCCGCGCCGGTGGCTGTGGCCCCGACGGCTGCAGCGCCTGCACCGGCGCCCGCGGTGGCAGCCCCGGCCCCTGCGGCGGCTGCCGTGGCGGCCGCAGCCCCTGCTGCATCCGTGCCGGCGCACCAGCCGGGCACACCTTCCGCGACCTTGCCGCACGCCTCGCCCACCATCCGCCGCCTGGCGCGTGAACTGGGTGTGCCGCTGGCCGAAGTCAAGGGCAGTGGCCCCAAGGGCCGCATCACGCAAGGCGACGTGCAAGGCTTCGTCAAGGGCGTGATGGCCGGCGAGGTGCAGACCACGGCGCAGAAGGCCAAGGCGCCGGCCGCGGCGGCTGCTGGTGGCGGCGAAGCTTTTCCCGGCCTGCTGCCCTGGCCCAAGGTCGACTTCGCGAAGTTCGGCCCCGTCGAGCGCAAGGACCTCAGCCGCATCAAGAAGATCAGCGGCGCCAACCTGCACCGCAACTGGGTGCTGATCCCGCACGTCACCAACCACGACGATGCCGACATCACCGAACTCGAAGCTTTCCGTGTTCAGCTGAACAAGGAAAACGAGAAGAGCGGCGTGAAGGTCACGATGCTGGCCTTCCTCATCAAGGCCTGCGTCTCGGCGCTGAAGAAGTTCCCCGAGTTCAACGCCAGCCTTGAATCCACAAGCTCGGGTGAGCAGCTCGTGATGAAGAGCTACTTCCACATCGGCTTTGCCGCCGACACGCCCAACGGCCTGGTGGTGCCCGTGATCAAGGACGCCGACAAGAAGGGCGTGCTGCAGATCAGCAAGGAGATGAGCGAACTCGCCGCCAAGGCCCGCGAAGGCAAGCTCGGCCCGGCCGACATGAGCGGCGGCTGCTTCAGCATCAGCAGCCTGGGCGGCATCGGCGGGCGTTACTTCACGCCCATCATCAACGCGCCGGAAGTGGCCATCCTGGGCGTGTGCAAGAGCAGCACCGAGCCCGTGTGGGACGGCAAGGCTTTTCAGCCGCGCCTGATGCTGCCGCTGAGCCTGAGCTGGGACCACCGCGTCATCGACGGCGCGACGGCCGCGCGCTTCAACGCCTATCTGGGCGCCATCCTGGCGGACTTCCGCCGGGTGCTGCTGTAAGGAGCCGACGATGGCAAGCATCGACATCGCCGTGCCCGACATCGGCGACTTCAAGGACGTGGCCGTCATCGAGGTGCTGGTCAAGCCCGGTGACACCGTGAAGGCCGAACAGAGCCTGCTGACGGTGGAGAGCGACAAGGCCTCGATGGAGATCCCGTCGTCGCATGCCGGCGTGGTGCAGGCGCTGAAGGTGGCCGTGGGTGACAAGGTCAACCAGGGCAGCTTGATCCTGACGCTGGAGGTGGCGGGCGCTGCGGCGCCGACACCAGCGGCCCCCGCGCCGGCGCCAGTTGCCGCGTCCGCGCCCGCACCTGCGGCAGCTGCCCCGGCCGCTGCCAGCCACGCCGGCGGCGCCGACCTCGAATGCGACCTGCTCGTGCTCGGCGCGGGCCCCGGCGGCTACTCGGCCGCCTTCCGCGGCGCCGACCTCGGTTTGAAGACCGTGATCGTCGAGCGCTTCCCGGTGCTGGGCGGCGTGTGCCTGAACGTGGGCTGCATCCCCAGCAAGGCGCTGCTGCACGTGGCCGCGGTGATGGACGAGGTGAGCCACTTCGCCGACCTGGGCGTGAGCTTCGGCAAGCCCGAGATCGACCTCGGCAAGCTGCTGGCGCACAAGAACAAGGTGGTGGGCAAGCTCACCGGCGGCCTGGCCGCGATGGCCAAGATGCGCAAGGTGACGGTGGTGCACGGCGTGGCCGATTTCGCCGACCCGCACCACCTGCGGGTGGTGATGGAAGGCGGCAAGATGCAGGTCATCAAGTTCGCCAAGGCCATCATCGCTGCCGGCTCCGAGGCCGTGAAGCTGCCCTTCCTGCCGAAGGACGACCCCCGCATCGTCACCAGCACCGGCGCTCTGGAACTGCGCCAGAAGCCCGAACGCATGCTCGTCATCGGCGGCGGCATCATCGGCCTGGAAATGGGCACGGTCTACAGCACGCTGGGCGCACGCCTGGACGTGGTGGAGATGATGGACGGCCTGATGCAGGGCGCCGATCGCGACCTGGTGAAGGTGTGGCAGAAGATGAACGCCCACCGCTTCGACAAGCTGATGCTGAAGACCAAGACCGTGGGCGCCGAAGCCACGGCCGACGGCGTGCGCGTGATGTTCGAAGGCCTGGACGGCAGCAAGAGCGAAGGCCTCTACGACCTGGTGCTGCAGGCCGTGGGCCGCACGCCCAATGGCAAGAAGATCGGCGCCGAGAAGGCCGGCGTCATCGTCGGTGAGCGCGGCTTTATCCCGGTGGACCAGCAGATGCGCACCAACGTGCCGCACATCTTCGCCATTGGCGACATCGTCGGCCAGCCCATGCTGGCGCACAAGGCGGTGCACGAAGGGCACGTGGCCGCCGAGGTGGCCGCGGGCGACGAGAAGGCGCTCTTCGATGCGCGCGTCATCCCCAGCGTGGCCTACACCGACCCCGAGGTGGCCTGGGTGGGCCTCACCGAAGACGAGGCCAAAGCCAAGGGCATCCAGGTCAAGAAGGGCCTGTTCCCGTGGACGGCCAGCGGCCGCGCCATCGCCAACGGCCGCGACGAAGGCTTCACCAAGCTGCTCTTCGACGATTCGCCCGAGGCGCACGGCCACGGCCGCATCCTGGGCGGTGGCATCGTCGGCACGCACGCCGGTGACATGATTGGCGAGGTGGCCCTGGCCATCGAGATGGGCGCCGACGCGGTGGACATCGGCAAGACCATCCACCCGCACCCCACGCTGGGTGAAAGCATCGGCATGGCCGCCGAAGTGGCGCACGGCAGCTGCACCGACCTGCCGCCCGCGCGGCGTTGAACGAACAGCCCGGCGGCTGGACCGCCGGGCGCTTCAACACAACGGGTGCTCAGCGTCCGTAGAGGCGCCCCAGTTCCGCCAGACGCCCGGCGTGCCAGGGCTGCACCTGGCTCCACTGGAAGCGCCAGCCCCACCAGCCGCTTTCCTGGCCCGGGTAGTTCATGCGGCACTCGGTCGGCAGCGCCAGCACGTCCTGCATGGGGTGCACGGCGGTGTCGGCCACGCTGGCCATGGCGGCGCGGATCAGCGTCCAGGCCATGTCGTGGCCGTCGGTGTTGAGGTAGCCGCGCGCGTAGTGGCGCTCCTGCTCGGTGGCGGTGTGCCACCAGCCGGCCACGGTGTCGTTGTCGTGGGTGCCGGTGTAGACCACGGTGTCGGGCTCATGGTTGTGCGGCAGGAAGCGGTCGCTGGCGTCGCCCCCGAAGGCGAACTGCAGGATGCGCATGCCGGGGAAGCTGAACTTCTTGCGCAGCGCATCCACGTCGGGCGTGATCACGCCCAGGTCTTCCGCGATGATGGGCACGGGCCCCAGCGCCTGGCTGATGGCCTTGAAGAGCGCCTCGCCCGGGCCCGGTTTCCACTCGCCCTTGACGGCGGTGGGTTCGCTGGCCGGGATCTCCCAGTAGCCGGCGAAACCGCGGAAGTGGTCGATGCGCACGATGTCCACCAGCTCGAAGCTGCGGCGCACGCGCTCCACCCACCAGGCGTAGCCGTCTTTCGCGTGTTCGCTCCAGCGGTACAGCGGGTTGCCCCAGCGCTGGCCGGTGGCGCTGAAGAAGTCCGGCGGCACGCCGGCCACGACCGTGGTGCGGCCTTGTGCGTCGAGTTCAAAGAGGTGCTGGTTCGCCCACACCTCGGCGCTGAGGTAGGCGATGAAGATGGGCGTGTCGCCCACGATCTGCACGCCCTTGCCGTTGGCGTAGGCCTTCAGCTTCGCCCACTGGCGGAAGAAGCGCCACTGCGCGAACTCCCAGAAATGCACGCGCTCGGCGTGCTTCGCGCGGGCGGCGGCCAGCGCGGCCGGCTCGCGTTTCACGAGGGCCGGTTCCCAGGTGCACCAATCGGCCCAGTGCAGGTGTTCACACAGACTCATGAAGAGCGAGAAGTCGGGCAGCCAGCTCGCGTGTTCGGCGCGGAAGGCTTCGAAGTCGGCGCGCTGTGCTGGCGTGCCGCTGGCGGCGAAACGCAGCGCGGCCTTGTGCAGGCGTTCCATGCGGAAGGGGTGCACGTGGGCGTAGTCCACGGCCTCGGCGCTGAGCCCGGGCGTGGGCACGAGCTCGGCGGCTTCCAGCCAGCCTTGCTGCTGCAGCTCGGTCAGGTCGATGAGCAGCACGTTGCCGGCGAAGGCCGAGTTGCTCATGTAGGGCGAGTTGCCCGGGCCGATGCCCGCCAGCGGCAGGATCTGCCACAGCTTCTGGCCGCCGGCCACCAGCCAGTCGACGAAGTGGTAGGCCTCGGGGCCGAGGTCGCCCGAGCCGTGGGGGCCGGGCAGGGAGGTGGGGTGCAGCAGCACGCCGCTGGCGCGGGGGAAACGCATGGTCAGGAGGTCCTCAGACAGGGGCGGGGCCGGCCGCGGCAGGGGCCGCCGCGCCGGCAGGTGCTGAGGCATCGCGCAGCAGCATCACGCTGCGCGCGCCCAGCATCAGTTCGTGGGTGCCCTGGCGTCGCCAGGGGCTGCGGCCGTCGGCCGCGGTGGTGTCGAGCTCGGCCACCCAGTCGCCTGAGGGCAGCTGGAAGCTGGCGTCCATCGCGCGGCCGTTGACCAGCAGCAGCAGCGGCGCGCCGCCGCGGCCGGGCTGGCCGATCCAGGCGCCCAGGATGCGCGACATGCGGTTCTCCCAGTGCTCGGGCGCCATCGCCTCGCCGGTGCGGCGCTGCCAGGCCAGGTCGGCCAGGCCTTGTGCATCGGGCAGGCCGCTGTACCACTGCGCGCCCAGCGGCAGCAGCCGGCGGCGCAGGGCCAGCAGGTGGGCGGTGAAGCTGATCAGGTCTTGATCGGCGGCGGCCCAATCGATCCAGGTGATGGCGTTGTCCTGGCAATAGGGGTTGTTGTTGCCGCCCTGGCTGTGGCCCAGCTCGTCGCCGGCGGCCAGCATGGGCGTGCCCTGGGCCAGCAACACGGTGGCCAGCAGTGCGCGTTTCAGGCGGGCGCGCAGGGCCAGCACCGCGGGGTCGGTGGTGGGGCCTTCCCAGCCGCAGTTCCAGCTGAGGTTGTGGCCGTGGCCGTCGCGGTTGTTCTCGCCGTTGGCCTCGTTGTGGCGAAGGTCGTAGCTCACCAGGTCGTGCAGCGTGAAGCCGTCGTGGCTGACCACGTAGTTCACGCTTTCCAGCGGGCTGCGGCGGCGCGGCTGGAAGAGGTCGCTGCTGCCGGCCAGGCGCAGCGCGAACTCGCCGCGCGTGCAGTCGCCGCCCAGCCAGAAGGCGCGTGCGGTGTCGCGGAAGCGGTCGTTCCATTCCAGCCAGCCGCGCGGGAACTGGCCCAACTGGTAGCCGCCGGGGCCCAGGTCCCAGGGCTCGGCGATGAGTTTCACGCCCTGCAGCACCGGGTCTTGCAGCACGGCCTTGAAGAAGGGGCCGTCGCGTTCGAAGAAGGGGCTGCCGCGGCCGAGCACGGGCGCCAGGTCGAAGCGGAAGCCGTCGATGTGGAAGTCCTGCACCCAGCAGCGCAGGCTGTCCATCACCAGCTGCAGCACCCGCGGGTGGCGCACGTCCAGCGTGTTGCCGCATCCGCTCCAGTTCTCATAGTGCTGCCGTTGCTCTGGCAAACGGTAATAGCTGGCGTTGTCCAGGCCGCGCCAGCTCAGCGTGGGGCCGCGTTCGTCGCCTTCGGGCGTGTGGTTGAAGACCACGTCCAGCAGCACCTCGATGCCCGCGGCGTGCAGCTTGCGCACCATCTCACGGAACTCTTGCCGCGGGTGCGCGGTGGCGGCATAGCGCGGGTCGGGGCAGAAGAAGCCCAGCGTGTTGTAGCCCCAGTAGTTCACCAGGCCCATCTCACGAAGGCGCGGCTCGTCCAGGATCTGCAGCACCGGCAGCAGGCTCACGGCGGTGATGCCCAGGCGCTGGAAGTGCGCGAGGGCGGCCTCGCTGGCCAGGCCGGCGTAGGTGCCGCGCTCGGCCTCGGGCACGCCGGGCAGGCGCTTGCTGAAGCCGCGCACGTGCACTTCGTAGATCACGGTGTCCAGCAGCGGCGTGGCGGGGGGGCGGTCGCCTTGCCAGTCGGGCGTGTCCTGCACCACGCGGGCCTTGTGCGCGAGCGGGCCGTTGTCGACGGCGTCGGGGTGCTGCGGGTGTTCGCGGTCAGCGCCGTTGTGCGGGCCGGCAGGGTCGAAGCCGCCGGGCGGCGCGACGATGGCGCGCGCCCAGGGGTCGAGCAGCAGCTTCTTCGGGTTGAAGCGGTGGCCGCGGTCGGGCCGCCAGGGGCCGTGGGCGCGCAGGCCGTAGACCAGCCCCGGCTGCGCGCCGGGCAGGCGGCCGTGCCACACATCGCCGGTCTGCGCCGGCAGCGGCAGGCGCTGCAGTTCGCGCTCGCCGTTTTCGTCGAAGAGACAGAGCTCCAGCTTCGTGGCGTGGGCCGAGAAGACCGCGAAGTTGACGCCGCTGCCGTCGAAGTGCGCGCCCATCGGCCAGGGGCGGCCGCTTTCCAGCGAGGTGCCCAGCACGGTGCCGGGTGCGGCCGCGCCCGCTGCGGGCGTTGAAAGGGCAGGGCGGGTCAACCGGTCCATGCGAAGAAGACCGTGCCCAGCGGCGGCACGGTGATGGCGATGCTCTGCGCGCGGCCGTCCCAGGCCACAGGCTCGGCCGTCACCGCACCGAAAGCCGTGCCGGCGTTGCTGCCGCCGTAGTGCTGCGAGTCGGTGTTGAGCAGTTCGCGCCAGGTGCCGCCTGCCGGCACGCCGACACGAAAGCCGTGGTGCAGCGTGGGCGTGAAGTTGCACACCACCAGCACCGGCGCCGCGCCCGGGGCCTTGCGGATGAAGCTCAGCACGCAGCGCTCGGCGTCGTCATGGCGCACCCACTCGAAGCCTTCGCCGCTGAAGTCTTGCTGGTGCAGTGCCGGCTGCGCCTTGTAGAGCGCGTTGAGGTCGCGCACCAGGGCCTGCACGCCGGCGTGGGCGGTGTCGCCGAGCAGGTGCCAGTCGAGGCTGCGGTCGTGGTTCCATTCGGCGGCCTGCGCGAACTCGCAGCCCATGAACAACAGCTTCTTGCCAGGGTGGCCCCACATGAAGCCGTAGTAAGCGCGCAGGTTCGCGAACTGCTGCCAGCGGTCGCCCGGCATCTTGCCGAGCAGGCTGCCCTTGCCGTGCACCACCTCGTCGTGGCTGAGCGGCAGCACGAAGTTCTCGGTGTAGGCGTAGACCAGGCCGAAAGTCATCTCGCCGTGGTGGTAGCGGCGGTGGATGGGGTCGCGCGCCATGTACTGCAGCGTGTCGTGCATCCAGCCCATGTTCCACTTGAAGTGGAAGCCCAGGCCGCCGGCGTAGGTGGGCCGGCTCACGCCCGGGAAGGCCGTGCTCTCTTCGGCCAGCGTGATGGCCTGCGGGCGTTCACCGCCGATGACCTCGTTCGTCCGCTTCAGCAGCGCGATGGCTTCCAGGTTTTCGCGCCCGCCGTGCACGTTGGGGATCCACTCGCCCGCCTTGCGGCTGTAGTCGCGGTAGAGCATGGAGGCCACGGCGTCCACGCGCAGGCCGTCGATGTCGTAGCGCTCCAGCCAGTACAGCGCGCTTCCCACCAGGAAGTTGCGCACCTCGGTGCGGCCGAAGTTGTAGATGAGGGTGTTCCAGTCGTTGTGGAAACCCTCGCGGCGGTCGGCGTACTCGTACAGATGCGTGCCGTCGAACTGCGCCAGGCCGTGCGCGTCGGTCGGGAAGTGCGCCGGCACCCAGTCCAGCAGCACGCCCAGCCCGGCAGCGTGCGCGCGGGCGATGAAGCGCTGCAGCCCGGCCGGCTCGCCGAAGCGCGCGGTGGGGGCGTAGAGGCCCAGGGTCTGGTAGCCCCAGCTGCCGTCGAAGGGGTGCTCGGTGACAGGCAGCAGCTCCAGGTGCGTGAAGCCCATCTCGGCGGCGTAGGGCACCAGCGTCTCGGCGAGTTCGTCCCAGTTCAGCCAGCGGTCGCCGTCTTCGGGCTTGCGGCGCCAGGAACCGAGGTGCACCTCGTAGATGCTCATCGGCGCGTCCAGCGCATTCGCGCGCTGGCGGGCCGGCGAGGGCGCGGCCACGGGCGGCATCTCGGCCACCACGCTGGCGGTGGCCGGACGCAGCTCGGCCTGGCGGGCGCAGGGGTCGGCCTTTTGCGGCAGCAGCTGGCCTTCGCGGCCGAGCAGCTCGAACTTGTAGCGCGTGCCCACGCCCACGCCGGGCAGGAAGAGCTCCCACACGCCGCACTCGCGGCGCAGGCGCATGGGGTGGCAGCGGCCGTCCCAGAAGTTGAAGTCGCCCACCACGCTCACGCGCTGCGCGTTCGGCGCCCACACCGCGAAGGCGGTGCCGGCCACGCCGTCCATCACGCGCGGCGCGGCGCCCAGCATCTCGTAGGGCCGCAGGTGCGAGCCTTCGCCGAGCAGCCACACGTCCATCTCGCCCAGCACGGTGCCGAAGCGGTAGGGGTCTTCCTGCAGGCGCTCCTTGCCATCGGCCCAGCGCACGCGCAGCTGGTAATGCGGGTAAGGCGCGCCGGCCGGCAGGGCCGTGGGGCCGCCGAACACGCCGTCGTCGTGCAGCCGCGCCAGCGGCCAGGCACGCGCGCCGGCCACGGCCAGCACCGCCGTGGCGCCCGGCAGGAAGGTGCGCACCTCCACGGTGCCATCCGCGCCGAGATGCGGCCCCAGCACGGCAAACGGGTCGCCATGGCGGCCCAGGCGCAGGGCGTCGATCTCGTCAGGATGCAGCATGGAGCGGGTGGCGGCCTCGTTCGGTCAGTGCTTGGGCGCGATGCCCCAGACCTGGCGCGCGTACTCGCCGATGGTGCGGTCCGACGAGAAGAAGCCCATGCCGGCCACGTTGGCGATGGCCTTCTTCGCCCAGGCCTGCCGGTCGCGGTAGAGCGCGTCCACCTTGGCCTGCGTTTCCAGGTAGCTGTCGAAATCGGCCAGCAGCATGTAGTGGTCGCCGCCCCACAGCAGCGAATCGACCAGCGGCCGGTAGCGGCCCGGCTCCTCGGGGCTGAACTGGCCGCCGGCGATGGCGTCCAGCACGGCCTTGATCTGTGCGTGGCTCTCGTAGATGCGCAGCGGCTGGTAGCCGGCCTGCTTGGCGGCGGCCACCTCGGGCGTCTTCAGGCCGAAGATGAAGATGTTGTCGTCGCCCACCTGCTCGCGGATCTCGATGTTGGCGCCGTCGTCGGTGCCGATGGTGAGCGCGCCGTTGAGCGCCAGCTTCATGTTGCCGGTGCCGCTGGCCTCGGTGCCGGCGGTGCTGATCTGCTCGCTCAAGTCGGCGCCGGGCATGATGACCTCGGCCACGCTCACGCCGTAGTTCGGGATGAACACCAGCTTGAGCTTGCCGCCCAGGCGCGCGTCGTTGTTGATGACGTGGCCGATGTCGTGGATCAGGCGGATGACGTTCTTGGCCGCCACGTAGCTGCTGGCGGCCTTGCCGGCGAAGATCACCGTGCGCGGCACCCAATCGGCCTGCGGTGCAGCCAGCATGGCCTGGTAGCGCGCCACCACCTGCAGCACGTTGAGCAGCTGGCGCTTGTATTCGTGGATGCGCTTGACCTGCACGTCGAAGAGGCTGGCCGGGTCGACCTTCACGCCCGTCGTGGCCTCGATGTGTGCGGCCAGCCGCGCCTTGTTGGCGTGTTTCACGGCCAGGAAGGCGTTGCGGAAGTCTTCGCGCTCGGCGTGCGGCTTCAGGCGCGAGAGCTGCGTCAGGTCGAGCCGCCAGCCGCTGCCGATGGTGCTGTCGATCAGCGAGCTGAGGCTCGGGTTGGCCTGCGCCAGCCAGCGGCGCGGGGTCACGCCGTTGGTCATGTTGGTGAAGCGGTCGGGCCAGAGGCTGGCGAAGTCGGCGAAGATGGTCTGCACCAGCAGATCGCTGTGCAGGGCCGAGACGCCGTTGACCTTGTGGCTGCCGACGATGGAAAGGTGGGCCATGCGCACGCGGCGCTCGCCGGTCTCGTCGATCAGGCTCAGGCGGCGCAGGAAGTCGTTGTCGCCCGGGCGGTGCGCGGCGGCCTCGGCCAGGAACTCGGCGTTGATGCGGAAGATGATCTCCAGGTGCCGCGGCAGCACGTGCTGCATCAGGCTGACCGGCCAGGTCTCCAGCGCCTCGGGCATCAGCGTGTGGTTGGTGTAGCTGAAGACCTTCTTCGTCACCGCCCAGGCCGTCACCCAGCCGAAGCCGTGTTCGTCCACCAGCAGGCGCATCAACTCGGCCACGCCGATGGCCGGGTGGGTGTCGTTCAGGTGGATGGCCACCTTGTCGGCCAGGTTCGTGAGGCTGCCGTGCTCGGCCACGTGCCGCGCCAGGATGTCCTGGATGCTGGCGCTGGTGAAGAAGTACTCCTGGCGCAGGCGCAGTTCACGGCCGGCCGGGGTGCTGTCGTTCGGGTAGAGCACCCAGCTGATGTTCTCGTACTGGTTCTTGAACTCGGCGGCGCGCGCGTAGTCGCCGGTGTTGAAGGCGTGCAGGTCGATCTGCGCCGGCGCCACCGCCTTCCACAGCCGCAGCGTGCTCACGCGCTGCGTGCCGTGGCCGGGGATGACCATGTCGTAGGCCTTGGCGTTGACTTCGCCCGCGTGGCGCCAGGTGGGCACGCGAGACGGGTCGGTGGCCGGCTCCACCCAGCCGCCGAAGCGCACCGGGTAGTGCACGTTGAAGCGCGGAAACTCCCAGGGCGTGCCGTCTTCCAGCCAGGCGTCGGGGCCCTCGACCTGCCGGCCGTCTTGGATGGCCTGCTTGAACATGCCGAACTCGTAGCGGATGCCGTAGCCGAAGCTGGGCAGTTCCTGCGTGGCCATGCTGTCAAGGAAACACGCGGCCAGCCGGCCCAGGCCGCCGTTGCCCAAGGCGGCATCGGGCTCTGTCGAGGCCAGATCTTCCAGCGTGCTGGCTTGGGCGGCAGCCGCCTTGCCCATCTCGCCCTTCAGGTCCAGCGCGGCCAGCGCGTTGCTGAGCGTGCGGCCGATCAGGAACTCCATCGACAGGTAGTACACGCGGCGGGCCTTGGCGGCGCGGTCGGCGCTGTCGCCAGCCACCCATCGCTGGGACAAGTGCTCTCTGGCCACCTGGGCCACAGCGTGCATGATCTCGGTGGACGTGGCCTGCCCGGGGGCGGCGGCCACGGTGTGCAGGAGGTGGCGCTCGACGGCGGCGTCGGCGGTGCTGGCGGGGGCCGCCGCGGCGGTGCGGGTGGACGATTCAGGCATGAGGCTTGCTCGCTCGCAGCCCAGGTGCAAGCACCCGGGCAGGGGTTGGACTGCGGTGAGTGTCCGCGATGGGCGGGGCAGCGTCAAATGTTCTGGTGCTCTCGACGCTGTAGTTTGCCTACATCGCTGCTGAAGATCAGGTGATTCCCTCGGGGCGGGCTCGCAAGGCTTGCCTTTGATAAATACAACGGAGACAAATGTTTATGCGCGATTTCTCAAGTTGTTTGTAGCTTTGAATCGCTGGGCTTGACCGTTTGGTCGGGCTCCGCCGTGCGTGGCAGATCTGTAATTTTCTTGCGTCAACACCCCGAGGAACGCTCATGAAACCCATCGATGTGGCCCAGAGCCTGGACCTGCCGCGCCGCGCCGTCGCGCTGGTGCTGGCCGGGGGCCGCGGCAGCCGCCTGAAGAACCTGACCGACAGCCGCGCCAAGCCGGCGGTGTATTTCGGGGGCAAGTTCCGCATCGTCGACTTCGCGCTCAGCAACTGCATGAACAGCGGCATCCGCCGCATCGGCGTGATCACGCAGTACAAGAGCCACAGCCTGCTGCGCCACTTGCAGCGCGGCTGGGCTTTCCTGAAAAGCGAGATGAACGAGTTCGTCGACCTGCTGCCCGCCCAGCAGCGTGTGGACGAAGAAAGCTGGTACCGCGGCACGGCCGATGCCGTCTACCAGAACCAGGACATCCTGGCCGCCTACCGCGCCGACTACGTGGTGGTGCTGGCCGGCGACCACATCTACAAGCAGAACTACGCGCTGATGCTGGCCGACCACGTGGCCCAGGGGCGCGAGTGCACGGTGGGTTGCATCGAGGTCGACCGCGAGGAGGCCAAGGCCTTCGGCGTGATGGCCATCGACGAGGAGCGCCGCATCGTCGATTTCGTCGAGAAGCCGCCCGAGCCGCCCGAGATCCCGGGCAAGCCCGGCCGCAGCCTGGCCAGCATGGGCATCTACATCTTCAACGCGCGCTACCTCTACCGCGAGCTCGAGCGCGACATGAACGACCCGAATTCGAGCCACGATTTCGGCAAGGACATCATCCCGAAGATGGTCAAGGCCGGCGTGGCCGTGGCGCACCCCTTCGAGCTCAGTTGCGTGGGCGGCAAGCCCGGTCACCCGCCGTACTGGCGCGATGTGGGGACCATCGACGCCTACTGGGACGCCAACATCGACCTCACGGCCACCGACCCGCTGCTGAACCTGTACGACAACAACTGGCCCATCTGGACCTACCAGCCGCAGCTGCCGCCGGCGAAGTTCGTGCACAACGAGCCCGACCGCCGCGGCATGGCCATCGAGAGCCTGGTCTCCGGCGGCTGCATCGTCAGCGGCTCGGTCTTCCGCACGGTGCTGTTCTCGTTGGTGCGGGTGCATTCGCACGCGCAGGTGAACTGGAGCGTGCTGTTGCCCGGTGTGCAGGTGGGGCGCGGCGCGCGGCTGACGCGGGTGGTGGTGGACCGCGACTGCTACATCCCCGACAACCTCGTCATCGGCGAAGATGCCGCGCTCGACGCCGAGCGCTTCTACCGCACCGAGAGCGGCATCACGCTCGTCACGCGCGACATGCTGCGGCGGCTGTGACCGACTGGCCGCGCCCGGCCCCGGCCGGCGCGGCCGACAGCGAAGAAAGAACAACAAGATGAAGGTTCTGCATGTGGCCGCGGAGGTCTTTCCGCTGGTCAAGACCGGCGGCCTCGCCGACGTGGTGGCGGCCTTGCCGCTGGCCCAGGCCGAGCAGGGCAGCGACGTGCGCCTGCTGCTGCCCGGCTACCCGGCGGTGCTGGAAGCTGTGCAGGGCGCGCGCACGGTCATCGACATCGGTGCGTGTTTCGGCGCCTTGCGCGTGCGCCTGCTCCTGGCCCGCATGCCGGGCAGCAAGCTGCCGGTCTACGTGATCGAGGCGCCTTACCTGTACCGACGCGGGGGCAGCCCCTACCAGGACAGCCAGGGCCAGGAGTGGGCCGACAACCTGCAGCGTTTCGCACTGCTGGGCTGGGTGGCCGCGCACCTGGCCGGTGACGACGCCGACCCGCAGTGGGTGCCCCAGGTGGTGCACGCCCACGACTGGCATGCCGCCATGGCCTGCGCCTACATCCGCGAGCACGGCGCCACGCCGGCCGCCACCGTCTACACGGTGCACAACCTGGCCTTCCAGGGTCTGTTCCAGATGCACGACTGGCCGATGCTCGGGCTGGGTTCGCACCTCATGTCGCCGGCCGGCCTGGAGTTCCACGGCCAGTTGAGCTTCATGAAGGCGGGGTTGAAGTGCGCCGACCGCATCACCACGGTGAGCCCTACCTACGCGCAGGAGATCGCCACGCCCGAGTTCGGCTGCGGGCTGGACGGCGTCATCCGGGGCCGGGGCGCACAGGTGCACGGCATCCTCAACGGCATCGACCCGGCCCTGTGGGACCCGGCCACCGACCCGGCCATCGCCACGCGCTACGACGCCGAGCGCCTGGCCGGCAAAGCGGACTGCCGCCGTGCGCTGCAGCAGGAACTCGGCCTGCAGCCCGACGACGGCGCCCTGCTGCTGACCGTGGTGAGCCGGCTTACCTCGCAGAAGGGCCTGGACTTGGTGCTCGCAGCCTTGCCCGAGTTGGTGCAGGCCGGCGTGCAGTTCGCCGTGCAGGGCACGGGCGAGCCGGCGCTGGAGGCCGCCTTCCGCATGGCGCAGCAGGCGCACCCGGGGCGGGTGCACGTGCACATCGGCTACGACGAGGCGCGCGCCCACAGGCTGATCGCCGGGGCCGACGTGATCGCGGTGCCGTCGCGCTTCGAGCCCTGCGGCCTCACGCAGATGTACGGCCTGCGCTACGGCACCGTGCCGGTGGTGCGGCGGGTAGGCGGGCTGGCCGACACGGTGAGCGACGGTCTCACCGGCTTCACCTTCGACGCCGCCACGCCGGGCGCCTTCCAGCGCTGCGTGCTTCGCGCCCGGGCTGCGCGGGTCGCGCCCGCCGAATGGCAAGGCCTGATGACGAAGGGCATGGCCCAGGAGCTGTCGTGGGCCGGGCCGGCGCGCAGCTACGAAGCGCTGTACCGCGAAGCGCTCGCGGCCGGACGCGCCATCCCAGCGGCCCAGGCTTAGGCCGGGACGGCGCTGGCCTGCAGTTCGCCGCGCGCGCGGGCCCAGGCCAGCAGTTCGGGCAGAGGCACGGGCCGGCAGATGCCGAAGCCCTGCGCCATGTCGCAGCCCAGCGTGCCCAGCAGCTCCAACGTGGAGCTGTCTTCCACGCCTTCGGCGATCACGCTCAAGCCCAGGCCGTGGGCCAGGCCGACGGTGGAGCGCACGATGTGCACGTCCTGCGCGTTGGCAGTCAGCTCCCGGACGAAGGCACGGTCGATCTTCAACGAGCGCAGCGGCAGCCGCCGCAGGTAGGCCAGCGACGAGTAGCCGGTGCCGAAGTCGTCGATGTCCAGCGCAAGACCCTGGCGCGCCAGGTCACCGATCACCGCGGCGGCGCGTTCGGGGTCGCTCATCAGCACGGTCTCGGTGATCTCTAGCGTCAGCGCCTCGGGCGGCAGCCCCGACTGCGCCAGCAGCGTGCGCACCGTTTCCGGAAAGGCCGCGTCCACCATGTTGTGCCCGGAGACATTGACCGCCACGCTGGTGAACAAGCCGGCTGCGCGCATGGCGTGCGACTGGGCCAGCGCCTGCTTCAGCACCTCGTGCGTGAGCAGGCTCATCAGCTCGCCTTTCTCGGCCACGCCGATGAATACCGAGGGCGGCACGCGGCCGTAGCGCGGGTGCTCCCAGCGCAGCAGCGCTTCGCAGCCGGCCAGGCGCCCATCGGCCACGCGCACCTTGGGCTGGAAGTGCAGGCTGAGCTGCTCGGTGCCCAGCGCCCGGCGCAGCTCGGAGATCATCTCCAGGCGGCGCGGGCCGCTGTTGTCGCGCACCCGGTCGTAGGCGCACACGCCCGTGGGCTCGGCATCGGCCCAGCCCAGCGCCACATCGGCCGCCCGCAGCAGCTCGTGGCCGCCACAGTCGTCGCTGGCCATCGTGGCGGTGCCGATGCGCAGGCGCAGGATCAGCGTCAGCCCCGACACGGTGAAGGGCTGCGCCAGCAGCGCCTGCAGCGCGAGGGCCCGCTCCTGCAGCTCGGCCGCCGGCACCCGCTGCGGCAGCAGCAGCGCGAACTCGCTGGAGGTCAGGCGGTAGGCCTGGCCTCCGGCCGCGGCAGGCCCGCTCTGCAGGCGCCCGGCCACGGCCTGCAGCAGCTGGTCGCCGCTGCCGCGCCCAAGGGTGTCGTTGATCTGGCGGAAGTCGCGCACGTCCAGCAGCAGCAGCGTCAAGGCCTGCACCTCGGCCGTGGGCGCGCACAGGTGCTCGATGTCCTGCTGCAGCTTGTCGCGGTTGGGCAGGCCCGTCAGGGCGTCGTGCAAGGCGCGGTGGCGCAGCGCCTCCACGTTGCGCGCATTCGCCATGGCCACCGCCAGTGGCGAAGAGGCGAGCTCGAAGGACGCCAGATCGTCGTCGGTGAAAACGTAGTGCAGCCGCAGCGCCATCACCATCACGCCGACCAGGCTCTGCTCGTGGATCAGCGGGATGCCCAGCAGCGTCTTCAGGCCCGCCGAGCGCGACTCGTGCCACAGGTGCATGTGCTGCGCCGAAGTGCCGCCGACGGCCACCATGCGGCGCTCGCGCAGCGCCAACCCCACCACCGTGTTCTCCAGCGGCAGGCGGTGCAGTTTTTCCTTGAAGCCCGGCGGTGCGCCTGGCGCGTACAGCGCCAGCAGCTCTGCATGGTGTTCGTCGGGACCGGTCTGGTAGAAGGCTGTCCACGCGCCCGGGAACACGTGCGCCAGCTTGGCCACCGCCAGCGCCGCGAACTCCTGCGGCGTGTGGTTCTGGCGCAGTTCGGGCGCCATGCTCAGCAGCAGGCCTTGCAGTTGGTCGCGGCGGCGCAGTTCGGTCAGCACCATCAATTGGGCTGCCAGGTCGGCCAGCCCCACGGCGAGTTCGGTCTGAGCCTCGTCCCAGCCGGCCTGGGCCTCGCGATGCTCGCAACACAACACCCCCGCCACCCGGCCCGCGCGGCGGATGGTGGCGTCGAGCAGGGCGGCGAAGCCCGCGGGCACCAGGTAGCTGTCGCGCAGTTCCGCCGTGCGCGGGTCGAGGAGGGCGTTGGCGGCGGCCAGCACACGCTCATTCGCCAGCGCCTCGAAGTAGGCGGGGCAGGCGGCCGCGGCCAGCACGTCGCCGGAGGGTTGAGGCCCCTTGCCGCGCTCCCGCCGGGCCAGGCAGACGAGTTGCTGGCCGCGGTCGGTGAACTGCCAGATCGACACCACGTCGGCACCGATGCCGCGCTCGGCCACTTCGAGCAGGCGGCTCAAGGCGGCGGCGAAGTGTCCGGTCCACAGGCTTTCGTCCTTGCCCAGGGCCAGCAATTGCTGGCGCACGTCGCTCATGCGACGCTCCATGCCCCCGTGGGGCGAGGTCTCTGGGGGTGCGTTCATCCGGACAGCAGACGCGAAAAGATCAGAAACGCTCTGATTCTGGCTGCTTCCGACACAGTCTGTCACTTCTCATCGCCCCGGGGTGCGGTGGCACCAGGGACCTGATAACTTGCGAAGTCGAGATGGGGCGAATCCATCGACAACAACGCGTCCACTCCACCGAAGGTTCAGATGAAGAGCAGAGTCCCATCTTGTTGTGCAAGACCCTTCGGGTTGCTGGTGAGCCTCGTTCTGTTGTTCGGTCTGACCGGCTGTCAAACAGTCGCTGGCCTTGCTGATCAAGTTGGCAAGCCCACTGCGGACAGAGCGGCCAACGCCAGACCCACAAACCTGCCAAGACGCCCGGCGACGGCGGAGGAAGCAGCAACGGCTTCGAGAAACCCGGCGGCAAGCCCCAGCCGAGCCACGCAGCTAGAGAGTTACTTTCGCAAGCAGGCCGAGGCAGACAAGAGGCTCTCCTTGGAGCCTGTGAATGCGGATCCGAAACGGCGATTTCCTGACGCGATCCTTCATCACGGCGTCGGGCAGACCAACGGCTTCTTCTGGGAGGGCGAACGTTCTTTGCGCCTGAATCCCAAGACCAGTACCCGTGGAATCCCGTTGCCATGGATGTCGCAAGGGGCGGGCCAGCACCTCGGCTACGCGATCACTTGCCATTACGGCGGCACTGAATCCAACTACCGCAAGATCACGCTTTGGCATGTGGCCAGGCCGAAGATCGATCCCTCTCTTCGCCTCGACCAGATTTACCGGGGCGGGATTCGCGATCTGGTTGCAGACGTGGCCATCCCCGGTAACTGCCCCATGACCTGGGGTGAGGCACTGACACTGGTGTGGGGCGATGACGCGTGGGAGCGCCTTCGAAACTCTCCGCAGGCCAAGGCGTCTTTGGTGGAAGCCGCGGCATACGAAAAGAGCACTCAAGAAGAACGCGAACGCTGGCAGGCCAAGCAAGCAGAAGCTTGGGCCAAGCTCACCGAGAAAGAGCGCTGCCTGATCAGGATGGGCGTCCATGAGCCCAGAGGCAAGCTCACCGCGCTGGGCGAGTTCTGGGCATCCTTCTGCGAAAACAAGTAACGCCAACGCCGCGAGCTTTTGCCCCGGGCATCCCTTTAGGGTGCTGCAGGCGCCTTGGTCTGTTCCTGGCTGCGGGCCTTCGCGAACTTCGTTCTGGCGCAGTGCGTCAAGCAGGGCCTTGACGAGCCCGACGTCGAGCGGTTGTCACCGCTGCTGCGGCTGACGCATCGGGCGCTGAGCAAGGCCTCGGACGTTCTGGGCAAGCCGAACCAGGTGCGGGGCTGTGTGTGGGCTTTCAGCGGCACCTGTGCGCCATCCAGGCCCAGCAAGCCCAACGATGCAGGCTGCGGCGCACTGCCGGCAGCCCAGGCTTGCGACCCCAGGCATGCGCCTTCTGGGGATGATGGGTTCTTGGATGGGTGCCTATGAGAACGGCAGGTTCTGCACAGGGAGCCATGGCGGACAGGGCGGGATTCGAACCCGCGGGGGGCTGTTAACCCCCACACGCTTTCCAGGCGTGCGACTTAAACCGCTCATCCACCTGTCCGCTGCAAAACGCGCATTCTAGCTTTCGGGCGCGGGGCTCACGGCGTGCGCGCGCAACCACTCCATCACGACGAAGTCGAGCGCGCGGGCGTGGGTGCTTTCCAGCACCACCGGCGGCGCACAACCATGCTCGTAGGCCTCGCGCCAGCGCAGCGCGCAAACGCACCAGCGGTCGCCGGGTTTCAGGCCGCGGAAGCGGTGCTCCGGGCGCGGCGTGATGAGATCGTTGCCGCGTTCCATCTGGAAGTTCAGGAACTCCACCGTCACCCTGGTGCAGATCACATGGCTGCCGTGGTCGTTGGCGTCGGTGTGGCAGCAGCCATCGCGGTACCAGCCGGTCAGCGGGTCGTAGCCGCAGGGCACGAGGGCGGTGCCGAGGACGTTCAGGGCGTGGGCGCGGTCCATGCGGTGTTCAGACCTTGCCGCCCTTGCCTAGCAGCCCCATGGCCGTGCCGATCAGCGCCGAGACCTCGGTCATGTTGCCCGGCACGATCATCGTGTTGTTGGTCTTGGCCAGCTGCCCGTAGGCCTCCACCGCTTTCTCGGCCACTTTCAGCTGCACGGCCTGCTCGCCGCCGGGCTGCTGGATGGCCGCCGCGATCTTGCGGATGGCATCGGCCGTGGCATCGGCCACCGCCGTGATGGCGGCCGCTTCGCCGAGCGCGTTGTTGATCTCGGCCTGCTTCTCGCCCTCGCTGCGTGCGATGAACGCTTCGCGTTCGCCGGTGGCGATGTTGATCTGCTCTTGCCGGCGGCCTTCGGAGGCTGCGATCAGCGCCCGCTTCTCGCGCTCGGCCGTGATCTGCGCCTGCATGCTGCGCAGGATCTCGGCCGGCGGCGTGAGGTCCTTGATCTCGTAGCGCAGCACCTTCACGCCCCAGGTCATCGCGGCTTCGTCGAGCGCGTTCACGACGCTGGCATTGATGAGGTCGCGCTCCTCGAAGGTGCGGTCCAGCTCCATCTTGCCCACCACGCTGCGCAGCGTGGTTTGCGCCAGCTGGGTGATGGCCATCAGGTAATCGCTGCTGCCGTAGCTGGCGCGCATCGGGTCCGTCACCTGGAAGTACAGGATGCCGTCCACCTGCAGCTGCGTGTTGTCCTTGGTGATGCAGACCTGGCTGGGCACGTCCAGCGGCACTTCCTTCAGTGAGTGCTTGTAGGCCACGCGGTCGACGAAAGGCACCAGCAGGCTCAGGCCGGGCGTGAGCGTCCGGTCGTACTTGCCGAGGCGTTCGACGACCCAGGCGTTCTGCTGCGGCACGATCTTCAGCGAGCGGACGATGAAGATGATGGCGATGACGGCAACGACGACGGCGATTTCGATTTCCATGGACCGGGTGCTTTGCTGGATGTCAGGGTGGAGAAGGGGTGCTGGGGCGTGCCGCGTTCAGCGCGTTGCGGGTTCGACGCGCAGTTCGTTGCCGTCCAGCGCCACGATGACGTGCTCACCCGGGGCCGGGCTGCCGGCGCCATGGTGCCGCACGGCCCAGTGCGCGCCGCGGTAGGTGATGCGGGCGGTGCCGCCTTCTTCCCAGGCGGCCACCTGCACGCGCTGGCCGATGTCGATGTTGACGTCGGCGTTGCTCGCTGCCGGCTGCGCGCGAGGCCGCAGCTTGCGCACGAAGTACCAAAGCACCACGGCGCCCCCGCCCACGGCCGAGGCGGTGAGCAGCTGGGAACGGGTGTCAACGCCGGCTGCGGCAGCCATCGCGCCGGCGGTGGCACCCAGCGCCAGCATCAACAGGTAGAAGGTGCCCGTGGCCAGCTCGGCGGCCACCAGCGCGCCGATCGTCAGCAGCCACAGCGAGGTCGGGTCGGTGTCCAAGGTGCTTCTCCATCTCCGGGGGTGTTTGCCGGGGCAGTGTAGCCACGCCACACCCTGTCACGGCACGCCCCTACACTTCGCGCTCTCTTGTTCAGCCTGAACGAACCCGCCTTCACTTTTTCCAAGGCCGCGCCATGCTCCGCTTCCGTTTTCCCATCGTCATCATCGACGAAGACTTCCGCTCGGAGAACACCTCCGGATTCGGCATCCGCGCGTTGGCCGAGGCCATCGAGAAGGAAGGCTTCGAAGTGCTCGGCGCCACCAGCTACGGTGATCTGAGTCAGTTTGCGCAGCAGCAGAGCCGCGCCAGCGCCTTCATCCTGAGCATCGACGACGAAGAGTTCACGCCCGGCCCCGAGCTCGACCCCGCGGTGCTGAACCTGCGCAAGTTCATCCAGGAGATCCGCTTCAAGAACGCGGACATTCCCATCTACATCTACGGCGAGACGCGCACCAGCCAGCACATCCCGAACGACGTGCTGCGCGAGCTGCACGGCTTCATCCACATGTTCGAGGACACGCCCGAGTTCGTGGCGCGGCACATCATCCGCGAGGCCAAAAGCTACCTCGATGGCCTGGCGCCTCCGTTCTTCAAGGCGCTGATGGACTACGCGCAAGACGGCAGCTACAGCTGGCACTGCCCCGGCCACAGCGGCGGTGTGGCGTTTCTCAAGAGCCCGGTGGGGCAGATGTTCCACCAGTTCTTCGGCGAGAACATGCTGCGCGCCGACGTGTGCAACAGCGTGGAAGAACTCGGCCAGCTGCTCGACCACACCGGCCCGGTGCTCCAGAGCGAGCGCAACGCTGCGCGCATCTTCAACGCCGACCACTGCTTCTTCGTCACCAACGGCACCAGCACCAGCAACAAGATGGTGTGGCACCACACGGTGGCGCCGGGCGACGTGGTGGTGGTCGACCGCAACTGCCACAAGAGCATCCTGCACAGCATCATCATGACGGGCGCAGTGCCGGTGTTTCTGCCGCCCACGCGCAACCACTACGGGATCATCGGCCCCATCCCCGAGCGCGAGTTTTCGCCTGAGGCCATCCGCGCCAAGATCGCCGCCAACCCGCTGCTGGCCGGCGTGGACCCGGCCACCGTGAAGCCGCGCATCCTGACGCTGACGCAGAGCACCTACGACGGCGTGCTCTACAACACCGAGACCATCAAGCACGCGCTGGATGGCTACATCGACACGCTGCACTTCGACGAGGCCTGGCTGCCGCACGCGGCCTTCCACACCTTCTACGGGCCTTACCACGCCATGGGCAAGAAGCGCCCGCGCCCGAAGGACCAGCTCGTCTTCGCCACGCAGAGCACGCACAAGCTGCTGGCCGGCATCAGCCAGGCCAGCCAGGTGCTGGTGCAGGACGCGCAGGAGCGCAAGCTCGACCGCCACCTCTTCAACGAGGCCTACCTGATGCACACCAGCACCAGCCCGCAGTACGCCATCATCGCCAGCTGCGACGTGGCCGCGGCGATGATGGAAGCGCCCGGCGGCCCTGCGCTGGTGGAAGAAAGCATCCAGGAGAGCCTGGATTTCCGCCGCGCCATGCGCAAGGTGGACGCCGATTTCGGCGATCAGGACTGGTGGTTCACCGTCTGGGGCCCCGATGCGCTGGCGGCCGAAGGCATCGGGCACAGCCGCGACTGGGTGCTCAAGGCCGACGAGCCCTGGCACGGCTTCGGCGATCTGGCCGAGGGCTTCAACCTGCTCGACCCCATCAAGTGCACGCTGATCACCCCCGGCCTGGGCGTGAACGGCCAGTTCGCCGAGACGGGCATCCCGGCCAGCATCGTCACCAAGTTCCTGGCCGAGCACGGCGTGGTGGTGGAGAAGACGGGCCTGTACTCCTTCTTCATCATGTTCACCATCGGCATCACCAAGGGCCGCTGGAACACGCTGCTCACCGCGCTGCAGCAGTTCAAGGACGACCACGACCGCAACGCGCCGCTGTGGCGCATCCTGCCGGAGTTCTGTGCCGCCCACCCGCGCTACGAGCGCATGGGCCTGCGCGACCTCTGCCAGGCCATCCACCATACCTACGCCAAGGGCGACATCGCGCGGCTGACCACCGAGATGTACCTGTCAGACATCGTGCCGGCCATGAAGCCCAGCGATGCGTACGCGCACATCGCGCACCGCAAAACTGAGCGTGTGCCCATCGACCAGTTGGAAGGCCGCATCACCACCAGTCTGCTCACGCCTTACCCGCCGGGCATCCCGCTGCTGATCCCGGGCGAGCGCTTCAACAAGAAGATCTGCGACTACCTGCGCTTCACGCGCGAGTTCAACGCCGCCTTCCCGGGCTTCGACACCGACGTGCACGGCCTCGTGGAAGAAGAAGTGCCGGGCGAAGGCCGGCGCTACTACGTCGACTGCATCCAGGCCTGAGGCCTGCGCTGGGGCCGGGCGGTGGCCCGGCCTTCGAAAAGGCTCACTCGGTCGGGGCCATCATGCCCTGGCTGAAGCCGCCGTCGACGTAGGTGATCTCGGCCGTGACGCCCCCGGCCAGGTCCGACAGCAGGAAGGCGGCGACGTTGCCGACGTCCTCGATGGTGACGTTGCGGCCCAGCGGCGAGGCGCTGGCCACCATGCCCAGCAGCTTGCCGAAATCCTTGATGCCACTGGCCGCCAGCGTCTTGATGGGGCCGGCCGAGATGCCGTTCACGCGGATGCCGCGCTTGCCCATGCTGGCCGCCAGGTAGCGCACGCTGGCCTCCAGGCTGGCCTTGGCCAGGCCCATGGTGTTGTAGTTCGGCACCGCCCGCAGCGCGCCCAGGTAGCTCAGCGTCAGCAGCGCGCCATTGGGGCGCAGGTAGGGCAGGGCTGCCTTGGCCATGGCCGGGAAGCTGTAGGCCGAGATGTCGTGCGCGATGCGAAAGTTCTCGCGTGTCAGGCCGTCGAGAAAGTCGCCGGCGATGGCTTCGCGCGGGGCGAAGCCGATGCTGTGCACGAAGCCGTCGAACTGGCCCCAGGCGGCGCCCAGGCCCTCGAACATGGCCTGGATCTGCTCGTCGCTGCTGACATCGCAGTCGAAGATCAGATCGGTGCCCAGCTCTTTGGCGAATTCGACGGTGCGGTCCTTGAAGCGCTCGCCCACGTAGCTGAGCGCCACTTCGGCGCCTTGCGCGCGGCAGGCCTTGGCGATGCCGAAGGCGATAGAACGGTTGGACAGCACCCCGGTGATGAGGAAGCGCTTGCCGGCGAGGAATCCCATGCGTGTCTCCAGATGGCGGGCGCCGCGCGGTGCACGGCCCCGGTTTTGAGCGGGCGCGATTCTGTCACGCAGGGCCGGCGCCGCTTTGGGGCCGTGCGGAGTGGTGCGCGCGCCACGGTCAGGCGCTGCAGCACCAGAACGGCGGGTGCCGGCACGGTTGCTGCCTGTCACGTTCGCCGGTTATACTTCTGGTTTTCCGGGTAATGCTGCGTGGGCGGAATCTTCCAGCCCATTTTTTTTGCTTGATCGACGCTGATGAAGCGCCCCTGCACCCTGCAGAGGCCGTGCACCGCACGGGCCTGTCAGGGCTGGCGCCTCAGAAGACCGGTCTTGGCGGCGCGCCCGGCGACAGGGGCGGCTGGCAAGAAGCTCGTTGGTTCACAGCGGGCCCAGAGAGCGTATCGGTCGGATCAGGCAAAAAGCGGACAAGCAGCGTTTGAACAGCAAAAACCTCAAGGCAGGCGGCAAGGCCGCAAGCCCACAGACAGCACAAGATACACGCAAGGGCGGCGGCAAGGGCCGCGCTGCTGGCGTGGGTGGTGCTGCGCGTGATGGTTTCCGCACGCCGCGCCCGCCGCGTGAGCCCCGCCCGGCGCCCGAAGGCGAGCGCGTGGGCTGGCGCGAAGCCATCAACGCCACGGTGGCTGGCCTGGGTTTCGACCTGGTGGATGTGGAGCGCGCGCCGCGTGGCCTGCTGCGCATCACCATCGACCGGCAGCCCGGCCGCGCCTACGCCATCCCGAGCGAGTTCGTGCTGGTGGAAGATTGCGAGCAGGTCACGCGCCAGCTGCAATACGCGCTGGAGGTCGAAGGCCTGGACTACAGCCGGCTCGAGGTGTCCTCGCCGGGTCTGGACCGGCCGCTGAAGACCGAAGCCGATTACGAGCGTTTCAGCGGCGAGGCCGTGAACATCGTTTTGAAGACGCCTTTCCAGGGCCGCAAGAACTGGCAGGGCGTTCTGCAACGCGCGTTGCCCGAGGCCGTGGTGGCCGAGCCGGCCGACGCGGGCGCCTCTGCGGCGGTCAGCGGCTGGCAGCTCGTCTTCAAGCAAGGCAAGGCCGAGCAGGTGCTCGGCTTCAATTTCGACGAAGTGCGCGAGGCTCGCCTCGTGCCTGTGGTGGATTTCAAGGGCCGCAAGCCCCGCGGTGACGCGGCGGCGGGCGAGCAGGCTGGTGAGGCGCCCGACGCGGCGGCCGCGCCGGGCACAGATGGAGGCTAGGGACTGATGAATCGCGAAATGCTGATGCTGGTGGACGCCATCTCGCGCGAGAAGACGGTGGACCGTGAGGTCGTCTTCGGCGCCGTCGAGGCCGCGCTCGCCTCGGCGACGAAGAAGCTCAATGGCGGCGAGGTCGACATCCGCGTCGCCGTCGACCGAGAGACTGGCGAGTACGAGACCTTCCGCCGCTGGCTCGTCGTGCCCGACAGCGCCGGCCTGCAGAACCCCGATGCCGAGGAACTGCTGTCCGACGCGCTCGAGCGCATTCCCGACATCGAGGAAGGCGACTACATCGAAGAGGCCATCGAGTCGCTGACGATCGGCCGCATTGGCGCGCAGGCCGCCAAGCAGGTCATCCTGCAGAAGATCCGCGATGCCGAGCGCGAACAGCTGCTCAACGACTTCCTCGCCCGCGGCGAGAAGATCTTCGTCGGCACCGTCAAGCGCCTGGACAAGGGCGACATCATCGTCGAGAGCGGTCGCGTCGAAGGGCGCCTGAAGCGCAGCGAGATGATCCCCAAGGAAAACCTGCGCAGCGGCGACCGCGTGCGCGCCTTCCTGATGGGCATCGACCCCACGCAGCGCGGCCCGCAGATCATGCTCAGCCGCAGCGCGCCGGGTTTCATGATCGAGCTGTTCTCGCAGGAAGTGCCCGAGATCGAGCAAGGCCTGCTGGAGATCAAGAGCTGCGCTCGCGACCCGGGCAGCCGCGCCAAGATCGCCGTCATCAGCCACGATCGCCGTGTCGACCCCATCGGCACCTGCGTCGGTGTGCGCGGCTCGCGCGTCAACGCCGTCACCAACGAGATCGCGGGTGAGCGTGTGGACATCGTGCTGTGGTCGGAAGACCCGGCGCAGTTCGTCATCGGCGCGCTGGCCCCGGCCAACGTGGTGAGCATCGTCGTCGACGAAGAGCGCCATGCCATGGACGTGGTGGTGGACGAAGAGAACCTCGCCATCGCCATCGGCCGCGGCGGCCAGAACGTGCGCCTGGCCAGCGAGCTGACCGGCTGGCGCATCAACATCATGACGGCCGAAGAGAGCCAGGCCAAGCAGGCCACCGAGAGCGAATCGGTGCGCCAGCTCTTCGTCGACAAGCTCGACGTCGACGCCGAAGTGGCCGACATCCTGATCGCCGAAGGCTTCAGCAGCCTGGAAGAAGTGGCCTACGTGCCGCTGCAGGAGATGCTGGAGATCGAAAGCTTCGACGAAGACACCGTGCACGAACTGCGCACCCGTGCCAAGGACGCGCTGCTGACGATGGAGATCGAGAAGGAGGAACAGGTGGAAGAGGTGTCGCAAGACTTGCGCGACCTCGAAGGCCTGAACCCCGAACTGATCGCCAAGCTAGCTGGGGGTGGCATCCACACCCGTGACGACCTGGCCGATCTGGCCGTCGACGAGCTCACCGAAATGACCGGCATTGATGACGAAGCTGCCAAGGCTTTGATCATGAAGGCCCGCGAGCACTGGTTCAACATCTGAACGCCAGACTGAACTGCTGTACCGCCCGCACCGAACACCCGAGGAAAACGCACCCATGGCCGTGACCACTGTCGCCCAATTCGCAGCCCAGCTTGGCCGCCCCACCACGGCCTTGATCGAGCAGCTGCAATCGGCCGGCGTGACCAAGCAGTCACCGGACGACGCGCTGACCGAATCGGACAAGGAGCGTCTGCTCGATTACTTGCGCAACGCCCACGGCACCAGTGCCGGCGCCGAGCGCAAGAAGATCACGCTGACGAAGAAGACCTCCACCGAGATCAAGCAGGCCGATGCCAGCGGGCGTGCCCGCACCATCCAGGTGGAAGTGCGCAAGAAGCGGGTGTTCGTCAAGCGCGACGATGCGTCGCCGGCCACCGAGGAAACCGGCCCGAGCGCGGAAGAGCTCGACCTGCAGCGCCGCGAGGAAGAAGCGCGCGCCCAGGCCGAAGCCATCCGCAAGCAGGAAGAAGAGCTCGCCGAAGCGCGCCGCGTGCGCGAAGAGCAGGAGCGCGCCGCCCGCGAAGCTGCTGAAGCGGCTGCTGCCGCCGCAGCGGCGAAGGCTGCTGCCGAAGCCGCAGCCGCCGCCGCTGCTGCCGAGGCCGCTGCGGCCCTGGCCCGCGCTGCTGCGCTGGAAACGCCCAAGCCCGTGCGCAAGGGTGCGAAGGTCGACGCCGAGAAGGCCGCCACCGAAAAGGCCGCTGAAAAGGCGGCAGAAGCCGCCGCCGAAGCCAAGGCCGCCGAAGCCGCCGCCGCTGCCGAGCCGCCCAAGCCCGTGGAGCCGGCCAAGCCGCTGCTGCGCGTGGTGAAGGCCGCCGACAAGGCCGCCGAAGACACCGCCAAGGCCGAAGACCTGGCCCGCCGCCGCAAGGCTGCCGAAGCCGAAGCCGCCGCCATCCGTGCGATGATGAACGCGCCGAAGAAGGTGCTGGTGGCCAAGAAGCCGGAAGAGCCGAAGCCGGCCGAAGCCGCGAAAGAAGCCATCAAGGGCACCATCCACAAGCCCACGGCCAAGCCGGGCGCGCCGGGTGCGGCCACCACGGCCGCCAAGCCGGGCGACAAGAAGCAGGTCAAGAGCGAGAAGCTCAGCAGCAGCTGGGCCGACGACGCCGCGAAGAAGCGCGCCGCGCTCAAGACGCGCGGCGACAGCGGTGCTGGCCGTCCGGGCTGGCGCGCGCCGCGCGGCGGTGCCCGCCGTGGGGGCGCCGAGGGCGGCTCGAACTTCACGCCGGCGCCCGAGGCGCAGGTGCAAGAGGTGCATGTGCCCGAGACCATCTCGGTGGCCGACCTCGCGCACAAGATGAGCGTGAAGGCCTCCGAGGTCATCAAGCAGCTGATGAAGCTGGGCCAGATGGTCACCATCAACCAGCAGCTCGACCAGGAGACGGCGATGATCGTCGTCGAGGAAATGGGCCACAAGGCGCTGGCCGCCAAGCTGGACGACCCGGAAGCCTTCACCGAAGAAGAAACCGCGCTGCACGACGCCGCCGACCAGCTGCCGCGTGCGCCGGTCGTCACGGTGATGGGCCACGTCGACCACGGCAAGACCAGCCTGCTGGACTACATCCGCCGCGCCCGTGTGGCTGCGGGTGAAGCCGGCGGCATCACGCAGCACATCGGCGCGTACCACGTGGAAACGCCGCGCGGCATGATCACCTTCCTCGATACCCCAGGCCACGCCGCGTTCACCGCGATGCGCGCCCGCGGTGCCAAGGCCACCGACATCGTCATCCTGGTGGTGGCGGCCGACGACGGCGTGATGCCGCAGACCAAGGAAGCCATCGCCCACGCGAAGGCGGCCGGTGTGCCCATCGTCGTGGCGATGAACAAGATCGACAAGCCCGACTCCAACCTCGAGCGCGTGAAGAGCGAACTCGTGGCCGAGGGCGTGATCCCCGAAGACTTCGGCGGCGATTCGCCTTTCGTGGGCGTGTCGGCCAAGATCGGTACGGGCATCGACCAGTTGCTGGAACAGGTGCTGCTGCAGGCCGAGGTGCTGGAACTCACCGCGCCGAAGGAAGCGCCTGCCAAGGGCCTGGTGATCGAAGCCAAGCTCGACAAGGGCCGCGGCCCCGTGGCCACGGTGCTGGTGCAGAGCGGCACGCTGAAGAAGGGCGATGTCGTGCTGGCCGGCAGCAGCTATGGCCGCGTGCGCGCCATGCTGGACGAAGACGGCCACGCCACCGAGAGCGCCGGCCCCTCGATGCCGGTGGAGATCCAGGGCCTGACCGAAGTGCCGCAAGCCGGCGACGAGTTCATGGTTCTGGGCGACGAGCGCCGTGCGCGTGAGATCGCCACCTTCCGCCAGGGCAAGTACCGCGAAGTGACGCTGAACAAGCGCCAGGCCGCCAAGCTGGAAGGCATGTTCGAGAACATGGGCGAGGGCGCCGCGCAGACGCTGAGCCTGATCGTCAAGGCCGACGTGCAGGGTTCGCAGGAAGCGCTGGCCCAGAGCCTGCTCAAGCTGAGCACGGCCGAGGTGAAGGTGCAGATCGTGCATGCCGCTGTCGGCGGCATCAGCGAGAGCGACATCAACCTGGCCATCGCCAGCAAGGCGGTCGTCATCGGCTTCAACACGCGGGCCGATGCCGGCGCGCGCAAGTTGGCCGAAGGCAACGGCGTCGACATCAAGTACTACAACATCATTTACGACGCGGTCGACGAGATCAAGGCGGCGATGGGCGGCATGCTGGCGCCCGAGCAGCGCGAAGAGGTCATCGGCACGGCCGAGATCCGCACGGTGTTCGTGGCCAGCAAGATCGGCACCGTGGCGGGCAGCTACATCACCGCCGGCCAGGTCATCCGCAACGCCAAGTTCCGCCTGCTGCGCGACAACGTGGTGATCTACACCGGCGAGATCGAGTCGGTGAAGCGCCTGAAGGATGACGTGCGCGAGGTCAAGGAAGGCTTCGAGTGCGGTATCAAGCTGAAGAACTACAACGACATCAAGGAAGGCGATCAGCTTGAGTTCTTCGAGGTGAAGGAAGTGGCACGGACGCTGTAAGGCGGATTTGCCCTCACCTGCAAACCCCGCCTGCTGCAAAGTAGGCGGGGTTTGTACTTAAAGGTCTGCACCCATGCGACACAAGAAGTCCGTCCCCAACCGCAGCTACCGCGTTGCTGACCAGATCCAGCGCGACGTGGCCGAGCTCATCCGCGATCTGAAAGATCCGCGGCTGGGCATGGTCACGATCAACAGCGTGGAGGTCACGCCCGACTACGCGCACGCGCAGGTGTACTTCTCGGTGCTCGTGGGCACGCCGGAAGACAGCGCCGCGGCGCTGAACGAGGCCGCGGGTTTCATCCGCAACGGCCTGTTCAAGCGCCTGGCCATCCACACGGTGCCGACGCTGCATTTCCACTACGACAAGACCACCGAACGCGCGGCCGACCTCTCAGCCTTGATCGCCAAGGCCAACAGCGTGCGCGCCAAAGAAGACTGAGCGATGAACGCCCCGGCGCCGCGTGTGCGCACCCCCCGCAAGCCGCTGCATGGCGTCTTGTTGCTCGACAAGCCCCTGGGCTGGACGAGCAACGACGCCTTGCAGAAGGCCAAGGGCATGCTGCGCGCGGAGAAGGGCGGCCACACCGGCACGCTGGACCCGCTGGCCACCGGGCTGCTGCCGCTGTGTTTCGGCGCGGCCACCAAGTTCAGCCAGGTGAGCCTGGACGCCGACAAGCGCTACACCGCCACGCTGCGCCTGGGCCAACGCACCACCACCGGCGACCGTGAAGGCGAAGTCATCGCCGAAGGCCCGCTGCCCACCGAGCGCGCCGCCATCGAAGCCGCCTGCCGCCGCTACACGGGTGAGATCCTGCAGACGCCGCCCATGCATTCGGCGCTGAAGCACGAAGGCAAGGCGCTCTACGAGTACGCCCGTGCCGGCGTGGAGATCGAGCGCCCGGCGCGCGCGGTGACGATTCACGCCATCGACATCATCGAGTGGCACGCTGAGTGCTTGATCCTCGACGTGAGCTGCAGCAAGGGCACCTACATCCGCACGCTGGCCGAAGACATCGGCCAGGCGCTGGGCTGTGGCGCCCACCTCAGTGCACTGCGGCGCACCGGCAGCGGGCCGCTGCGCCTGGAAGACGCCATCACGCTGGAAGCCTTGCAGGCCCTCAGCGAGCAAGAACGAGAAGCCCGGCTGCGGCCGGCCGACAGCCTGCTGGCCGCGTGGCCGGCGGTGCACCTGCCCGACGATGAAGCGGGCCGTTTCCTCAACGGGCTGCGCCGGCGCGTGGGCCTGGCCGACACGCCGGCCGTGCGGGTGTACCGGCGCCCGCCGGAACCCCCCGACGCCCCGGTGGCCTTCTTAGGCACCGCCCACATCACCGCAGGCGAGTTGATCGCAGACCGCCTGCTGAGCCCCATCGAAGTCCAGGAAACACCGTCATGAGTACCCGAGCCATCCGCAACGTCGCCATCATCGCCCACGTCGACCACGGTAAGACCACCATGGTCGACCAGCTGCTGCGCCAGAGCGGCACCTTCGCCGACCACGAAAAGGTCGTCGACACCGTGATGGACAGCAACGCCATCGAACGCGAGCGCGGCATCACCATCCTGGCCAAGAACTGCGCCGTCAGCTGGGAAGGCACGCACATCAACATCGTCGACACCCCGGGCCACGCCGACTTCGGCGGCGAGGTGGAGCGTGCGCTGAGCATGGTCGACGGCGTGGTGCTGCTGATCGACGCGCAGGAAGGCCCGATGCCGCAGACCCGCTTCGTCACGAAGAAGGCGCTGGCCCTGGGCCTGAAGCCCATCGTCGTGGTGAACAAGGTCGACAAGCCCGGTGCCAAGCCCGATGCCGTGGTCAACGCCGCCTTCGACCTTTTCGACAAGCTCGGCGCCAACGACGAGCAGCTCGACTTCCCCGTGGTCTACGCCTCGGGCATCAACGGCTGGACCTCGCTGGAAGAGGGCGAGCCCGGCGCGCAGTGGGGCCCCGACATGTCGGCCCTGTTCAACACCATCCTCAAGCACGTGCCCTCGCACCAGGGTGACCCGGCCGCACCGCTGCAGCTGCAGATCTCGGCGCTGGACTACAGCACCTTCGTCGGCCGCATCGGCGTGGGCCGCATCGGCGCCGGCACCATCAAGCCGGGCATGGACGTGATGGTGATGGAAGGCCCGGACGGCAAGTCCGTCAAGGGCCGCGTCAACCAGGTGCTGACCTTCCAGGGCCTGGACCGTGTGCAAGTGACGTCTGCCGGCCCCGGCGACATCGTGCTGATCAACGGCATCGACGAGATCGGCATCGGCGTGACCGTCACCGACCCCAGCACCCCGGCACCGCTGCCGATGCTGAAGGTCGACGAGCCGACGCTGACGATGAACTTCTGCGTCAACACCAGCCCGCTGGCCGGCCGTGAAGGCAAGTACGTCACCAGCCGCCAGATCTGGGACCGCCTGCAGAAAGAGCTGCAGAGCAACGTGGCGCTGCGCGTCAGCGAAACCGGCGAAGACGGCATCTTCGAGGTGATGGGCCGCGGCGAACTGCACCTGACCATCCTGCTGGAGAACATGCGCCGTGAAGGCTACGAGCTGGCCGTGAGCAAGCCGCGCGTGGTTTTCCAGACCATCAACGGCGAGAAGTGCGAGCCCATCGAGCTGGTGACGGCCGACGTGGAAGAGCAGCACCAGGGCGGTGTGATGCAGGCCCTGGGCGAGCGCAAGGGCGAGCTCGTGAACATGGAACCCGATGGCCACGGCCGCGTGCGCCTGGAGTACCGCATTCCGGCGCGCGGCCTCATCGGCTTCTCCAACGAGTTCATGAACCTCACGCGCGGTTCGGGCCTGATCAGCAACATCTTCGACGGCTACGAGCCGCACCGTGGCGAGATCGCCAGCCGCAAGAACGGCGTGCTGATCAGCATGGACGCGGGTGAGATCTTCACCTACGCCCTGGGCAAGCTCGACGACCGCGGCCGCATGTTCGTGAAGCCGAACGACCCGGTGTACGAGGGCATGATCGTCGGCATCCACAACCGCGACAACGACCTCGTCGTGAACGCCACGCGCACCAAGCAGCTGACGAACTTCCGCGTGAGCGGCAAGGAAGACGCTATCAAGATCACGCCCCCGATCGACCTGACTCTGGAGTACGGCGTCGAGTTCATCGAGGACGACGAACTGGTCGAGATCACGCCCAAGAGCATCCGCGTGCGCAAGCGTTACCTGAGCGAGCACGAGCGCAAGCGCGCCAGCCGCGAAGCGGCCTGAGCCTTCGGTGGCCGGTTGAATGACCCACCGCCAAGCGGTGCGTAGCCCATGACACACCGCCAGGCGGTGTGGTGGATGGTGCTCGCGACGCTGATGTGGAGCATCGCGGGCGTGGTCTCGCGCTTCCTGGAATCAGCCCGCGGCTTCGAGGTCACCTTCTGGCGCAGCGCCTTCAACGCCTTGGCACTGGTACTGCTGCTGGGCGTGATGAAGGGCCCCGGCCCCTTGTGGGCCGCGCTGCGCCAGGGCGGCCGTGCGCTGTGGCTCAGCGGCGCCTGCTGGGCCGTGATGTACACGGCCTTCATGATGGCGCTCACGCTCACCAGCGTGGCGAACGTGCTGGTGACCATGGCCATCGGCCCGCTGTTCACCGCGCTGCTGTCGCGCGCAGTGCTGGGCCACCGCCTGGCGCGGCGCACCTGGGGCGCGATTGCGCTGGCCGGTGCGGGCATCGCGTGGATGTACGGCCACGAGGTGCAGGCCAGCGACCCCCGCGCGTTGCTGGGCATGGCGGTGGCACTGGCCGTGCCCATCGCCGCTGCGGTGAACTGGACGCTGCTGCAGCACCTGAAAACGCGCCAGCAGGCTGGCGACACCCCGCCCGACATGCTGAGTGCCGTGCTCGTGGGCGCGCTGCTCTCGGCCGCTGTCACGCTGCCCTTGGCCTGGCCGATGGCCGCTTCGCCGCACGACCTGGGTCTGCTCGCCCTGCTGGGCACGGTGCAGCTGGCCATCCCCTGCCTGATGGCGGTGGCCGTGGCGCGCGTGCTGAGCGGGCCTGAGATCTCGCTGCTGGGCCTGCTGGAGGTGGTGTTCGGCGTGCTCTGGGCCTGGCTCGGTGCGAACGAGGCGCCTTCACTGGCGGTGCTGGGCGGCGGCGGCCTGGTGCTGCTGGCCCTGGTGGGCAATGAGGCACTGGGTCTGCGCCGCCGCGCAGCCGCCGTTCCCTGAGGCGGCGGCAGGCCCCGGGCTAGCCCTCAGCCCCGGTGTCAGCGCGCCGGCCTAGCATGCAAGGCGCCGCGCGCTTGCGGCACGCACAGGGCCCCCGCATGCAACAACTCTCCGGCCTGGACGCCACCTTTCTCTATCTCGAAACGGCCGAGATGCCCATGCACGTGGGCGCGCTGCACCTCTTCGAGCTGCCGGCCGGCAGCAAAGGCAAGTTCATCACGGCGCTGCGCAAGCACATCGAGAGCCGCCTGCCCATCACGCCCGTGTTGCGCCGCCGGTTGTGGTGGATGCCGCTGAACCTGGCCAACCCGGCCTGGGTGGACGCCGTGCCCGACCTCAAGCAGCACATCGTGGAGGTGAAGCTGCCCAAGGTGAACGGCCACGCGCCGGGCCTGCCCGAGCTGGAAGCCGCGGTTTCGGCGCTGCACCCGGTGCTGCTCGACCGCAGCAAGCCGCTGTGGAAGTTCCACGTCTTCGAAGGCCTGGCCCCCAGCCCCAGCGGCGCGCGGCGCGTGGCGCTCTACACGCAGCTGCACCACGCGGCGGTGGACGGCCAGGCGGCCGTGGCGCTGGCCAACGCCATCCTGGATGTGACGCCCACGCCGCGCGCCATCGAGGTGAAACCTTCGCGCCGCACCCGCATCTTCAAGCTGGAGATGACGGAGATGCTGCGCGGCGTCATCGGCGGCCAGGCGCAGAAGGTGGCCGAGATCGTGCGCAACCTGCCTGCGACCGTGGGCACGCTGAAGAATGCCGCGAGCTCGGTGGTGTCGGCCTCGTCGCTGCTGACGGGCAAACCGAGTGTGGGCAACCTCACGCTGGCGCCGCGCACGCCGCTGAACGTGTCGGTGACGGCCGGCCGCGCCTTCGCCACGGTGACCTTGCCGCTGGGCGAGATCAAGGCCATCGGCCGCGCCTTCGAGGCCACCGTCAACGACATGGTGCTGATGCTGTGCAGCACGGCGCTGCGCCGGCATTACGCCAAGCAGCGCGCGCTGCCGCGCAAGAGCCTGGTGGCCGCGGTGCCCATCTCGCTGCGCGAGAAGGGCAATACCGAGGCCGACAACCAGGCCAGCATGAGCTTCATCAGCCTGGGCACCAACATCGCCGACACGAAGAAGCGCCTGGCGCACGTGAAGGCGGCCACGGCGTCGATGAAAAGCACCATGGGCCAGCTCAAGAGCATCCTGCCGACGGACTTTCCGTCGCTGGGCGTGCCCTGGCTGATCGAAGCCGCCACGGCGCTGTATGGCAAGGCCAAGGTGGCCGACCGCATCCCGCAGGTGGCCAACGTCGTCATCAGCAACGTGCCCGGGCCGCCGGTGCCGCTGTACATGGCCGGGGCGCGGATGGTGACGAACTACCCGGCCTCCATCGTCGTGCACGGCATGGCCTTGAACATCACGGTGCAGAGCTACGACCAGAGCCTGGATTTCGGCCTCATGGCCGATGCCGCGGCCATGCCCGACGTGCGTGAGTTCGCCGAGGCCCTGCGCATCGCTTTTGACGACCTGCGCGCGCTGCCGCGCCCCGGCGAAGACGACCCCGACGCGCCGCCGCCCCCGGGCCTGGTGCGCCAGACCACCGAGCGCCTGGGCAGCAGCCTGGGCAAGGCGGCCAGAGGCGTGGTCGGGGGCATGGTCGGCAGCGTGGTGGGTGGGGTCACGCGCGGTGTGATGGGGGGCATGGTCGATGCCGCTGTCTCGCAGGTGACAAGACGCCCCCGGGCAAGCGATAAGAAGGCTGAGGTGGCGCCCCCAAAAAAGAAGCGCCGTGCCGGCTAGCATGCCCGCATGAGTGTTCCGATGCGCCGGCGCAAGCCGGTGGTTGAAGCGGCCGATGCGCCGCGCCCGCAGACCGACCCCTTTGCGCCGCTGGATGCGCGTGAGCTCGTCGAGGCCCCCGGCCCGCTGCTGCTGATGCTGGAGGCGCGCGCGCCCTGGGAGTACGCGGCCATGGTGGCCGCTGCGCCCTGGCTCAAGCGCCTGCCGGTGGGCGATGGCCACCCGGTGCTCGTGTACCCGGGCCTGGGCGCGGCCGATGTCACCACGCTGCCCTTGCGCAACTTCCTGCGCGAGCGCGGCTACACGCCGTACCCGTGGAAACAGGGCTTCAACTTCGGCCCCAAACACGGCGTGCTGGAACGCTGCCGCGAACAGCTGCAGCAGGTGGCCGCACGCCACGGCCAGCCGGCCAGCCTGATCGGCTGGAGCCTGGGCGGCGTCTACGCGCGTGAGCTCGCCAAGGAGCAGCCGCAGAACGTGCGCTGCGTCATCACGCTGGGCACGCCCTTCAACGGCCATCCGCGCGCCACCAACGCCTGGCGCTTCTATGAGCTGGTGAGTGGCCAGAGCACGCACGACCCGGCGCTGATCGAACAGATCCGCGGCCTGCCGCCTTGCCCTACCACCTCGATCTACAGCAAGACCGACGGCGTGGTGGCCTGGCAATGCAGCCTGAACCCCGAGCACCCGCAGGCCGAGAACATCGAGGTGCACGCCAGCCACATCGGCATGGGCATGAACCCGCTGGCGCTCTACGCCATCGCCGACCGCCTGCGGCAAGACCCGCAGCAGTGGCAGCGCTTCGACGTGCAAGGCGCGCGGCGCTGGTTCTACAAGGTGACGCACCACGCGCCGCTGCGCTCGGCGGGCTTGTAGGTGGAGCGCTAGCGCCGTGCGCATCGTCGCCAACGGCATCGGCATCGAGATCGACGACCAGGGCCCGCCGGGCGGCGAGCCGCTGCTGCTGGTCATGGGCCTGGGCATGCAGCTCACGGCCTGGCCCGAAGAAATGGTGCAGCAGCTGGTGGCGCGTGGCTTCCGCGTCATCCGCCTGGACAACCGCGACATCGGCCTCAGCCAGCACTTCGACCACCTCGGCGTGCCCAGCATCGCCGCCGGCGCCGTGCGCCACACCTTGGGCTTGGCCGTGGCCTCGCCCTACAGCCTGGCCGACATGGCGCAAGACGCCGTGGGCGTGCTCGATGCGCTGGGCCTCGCGCAGGCCCACGTCTGCGGCGCCAGCATGGGCGGCATGATCGCGCAGCACCTCGCCGCGAAGCACCCGCAGCGCGTGAAGAGCCTCGTGCTGATGATGACCACCAGCGGCGCGCGCCACCTGCCGCAGCCGAACTGGCGCGTGCGCGGTGCCTTGCTCTCGCGCCCGGCCAGCGCCGCGCCCGAGGCCGTGGTGCAGCACCTGGAAGCGCTGCTGCGCGTGATCGGCAGCCCCGCCTACCCGCCCGACCCCGAACGCCAGCGTCAGCGCCTGCTGGCCACGGCACGGCGCTCCTGGCACCCGGCCGGCACGGCGCGGCAACTGCTGGCGGTGGTCGCCGATGGCGACCGCAGCGCGCTGCTGCCGCAGATCGGCGCGCCCACGCGCGTGATCCACGGGCTGGCCGACCCGCTGGTGCGCGTGGAAGCGGGGCGTGAGCTGGTGCAGCACATCCGCGGCGCACAGGCCGACTTCATCCCCGGCATGGGGCACGACCTGCCGCTGGCCTTGCTGCCGCGTTTCGTCGAAGGCATCGCCAAGAACGCCGCGCGCTGAATCAGCCGCGGCGGGTGCCGAGCCAGATCACCGTGCCCACCACCAGTAGCGCGCCGGCCACCTGCACCGGCGCGATGGTCTGCCCGAGCAGCGCCCAGGCCAGCACCAGCGCGAACACCGGCTCCACGTTCATGATGGCCGAGTTGCCCACCACGCCCAGGCGCGGCAGCACGGTGAACATCACCGTGAAGGCAGTGCCGTAGAGCAGGCTCAGCGCCACCAGGCCCCACCAGCCGGCCGCGGCCGTGGGCCACTGCGGGCCGCCCTGCGTGGCCATCACCGCGCTGGCCAGCAGCGCCACCAGGGCCATGGTGGTGAAGGTGCGCACGCGGCCATCCAGCCCGCCGGCCTCGTGCTGCGTGAGCACGAGCGCCAGGCCGAAGGTGGCCGCGGCCGCCAGCGCGAAGGCCACGCCGGCGCCGATCTGCGCCCACTGGCCTGCGGCGCCCAGGCCCGAGGCCGCGCCCGAAACATCCAGTGCCAGACCCAGCCCGAGCAGCAGCACCGGCATGGCGCGCAGCACGCGCGGCTCGGTGCGTTGCTGGTAAAGCAGGCGCGACCACAGCGAGATCCACAAGGGAAAGCAGTTGAAGGCCAGCAGCGCCAGTGCCACCGGCAGCCGCGCCACCGCGGCATACAGGCACAGGCTCTGCACGCCGATGAGCAGGCCGATGAGCGGCAGCACGCGGGCATGGTGCGGCTGCAGCTTCAGCGGCACGCGCCACAGCAGCAGCACGGCGGCCAGCACCAGCACCGTGGCGCCACTGCGGCAGGCCACGGCGGTGGCGACGCTGGCGCCGTGGTTGAACGCCAGCCGCGCGGCCACGTGGTTGGCGCCCATCATCAGCGCGATGAGCAGCAGCGTGCCGAAAGCCGCGGCGCCCAGCGCGCGGGGCGATGCCGAGGCGGCGGCCGTGGAAGAACTCAAGGCGCCCAGGGCCGCGCCAGCGGTTCGCCGACGAAGAGGCCCTCGCCCGGCCACTGCACCGATTTCCAGTAGGCCTCGATCAAGGTGTCGCCTTGCGCGTAGCGGTTCACCAGCACGCTGGCGCGCGGGAACTTCTGCTCGTAGGCGCAGGGCTCCACCACGGTGCCGTAGCTCGCGGTGGCGCCGGCGCGCAGCCAATCGGTGGCCGGCATCTGGCCGTTGCCGTCGGGCAGCACACCGCCGAAGCTGGTGAGGTGGTCGGCCGCGGCGCCGGGCAGCCAGGTGTTGCTGACGGCGTTGTTCACACGCACCGTGCCCGTGAAATAGAAAAGCAGCTTGGTGCGGCCGGTGACTTCGTTGCTGCCGGTGCCCGCGGCGTTGTCCTGCAGGACGAACTGCAGGCCGGGCACGCTGCTGGCCGCGAGCGTGCGGAAGTCGTTCCAGCGCACGCTGCGTTCGGCGTCGCTGGTGCGCACGAGCAAGGCCTCGGCGCTGGCGCCGGCGCTGCGCATGCTGCGGTCGGCGGCCACGCCGCGGTTGATGAGCACCTGGGCCTCGGCCAGTGTGGCGGCCCCCAGCATCATCGAAGGGCGGATGCGCAGCGCCGTCCAGGGCTGCGCGCTGCTGCTGTTGTAGTAGGGCGTGGTGGCGGTGGCCGCGCAGCCGCCACAGTAGCGGGTGTCGTAGCCCAGCGCCATCGCCGAGGTCAAACCCATGGTGCAGGCGCCGGCCACGCGCGAAGGCGCGGTCCAGGTCAGCAGCGTGGCCTGCACGCCGGCGGGCAGCCGCGCATCCAGCGCGGTCTTCATCGTGTTGAAGTCGGTGCTGCTCATCACGTCGGCCCGCGTGGGCAGGGTGACCGCCAGCACGTTCGCCTCAGGAATGCCGCGCGCCTGCTGGTAGGCGCGGGCGATGGATTCGCTGGTGGCGTTGCCGGCGGCGTAGAGCACCGCCAGGTCGGCCGGGCGCAAGGCGGTGGGGGCGGGTTCCGAGGGCGCCGCTGCGCTGCCGCCGCCACCGCCGCCGCAGGCGGCGAGCAGCAGCGCGGCCATGGCGGCAAGCATCGAGACCAAGCGCCCGGTGGGCCGCAGTCGGCTGGCGGCAGGGCGGGGAAGGACGGAAGGGTGCGGTGCGCGTGCGGTCATGCCGGTGTGAACGCCGGGCCGCCGAAAGGTTCACGGCGACGGTGCTGCGCCGAAGGGCGCAGCCGGCCTCACTGTAGCGCCTGCGCCCCAGCGTGGCGGCGTCAGGCCAGCGCCGCCGGCGCCACCAGCGCGGGCCGTGCGCGCCGCTGCGCCAGATGCTGCGCCCAGTCGAAGACCTCCAGCCGACCGTCGGCATGTTCCACCAGCGCCGTGAGGCTCTCGACCCAATCGCCGTCGTTGCAGTAGAGGATGCCGTCGATGTCGCGCATCTCGGCGTGGTGGATGTGCCCGCAGACCACGCCGTGCACGCCGCGTTCGCGCGCTTCACGCGCCACCGCGGCCTCGAAATCGCCCACGTAGCTGACGGCGCGCTTGACCTTGAGCTTGAGGTACTTCGAGAGGCTCCAGTACGGCAGCCCCATGCGCGCGCGCAGCGAGTTGAAGTGCCGGTTGATGCGCAGCGTGAGCTCGTAGGCCCAGTCGCCCACGTAGGCCAGCCACTTGGCGCACTGGATCACGCCGTCGAAGAGATCGCCGTGCGTCACCCAGAGCTGGCGGCCGTCGGCGGTGGTGTGGATGTGCTCTTCCACCACGTCGATGCCGCCGAAGTTGTGGCCGAGGTAGCGGCGTGCGAACTCGTCGTGGTTGCCGGGCACGAAGATCACGCGCGTGCCCTTGCGCGCCTTGCGCAGCAGCTTCTGCACCACGTCGTTGTGCGCCTGCGGCCAGTACCACTGCCGGCGCAGCTGCCAGCCGTCGATGATGTCGCCCACGAGGAAGAGCGTCTCGCACTCCACGTGGCGCAGGAAGGCGAGCAGCGCCGTGGCCTGGCAGCCGGGCGTGCCCAGGTGCAGGTCGGAGATCCACACCGTGCGCAGGCGCAGCGCGCCCTCGGGCAGGCTGTCTTCGTCGACAGGGAGGGGGGGCAGGGCGTCACGGCGCATGGCGCCTCCTCAGGCCGGTGACGCCATCGGCGCCAGGGTTTGCGGGGCGGCCTCGCGCACGATGCGGGCCAGGATCTGCGGCACCTCGAACACCGCGCGGTTGTGCAGGGCGCGCACGCGGGCCTGGTAGGCCGGCAGCGCGATGCAGAGCTCGGCCACGCCGGTGGCCACCTCGCGGAAGCTGCGCTGCACCACGCCCACGCCGTGGGCCTGCACCCATTCGGTGTTCCAGCGCTCTTGCGGCATGGTCCAGGCGTTGCGGGTCACCAGCACGGGCAGGCCCATCTGCACCGCCTCGCTCAGGCTGCCCGGGCCGGGCTTGCCGATGAAGAAGTCGGCACAGCGCATCCAGCCGGCGACATCGGGCGTGTGGCCGACGACGAAACGCGGCGCCTGCGAGGGCAGCGCACGCAGTTCTTCGGCCAGCTTCGTGTTGTGGCCGCACAGCAGGATCAGCGGCGTGTGCGGCAGGTCCTGCGCGATCTGCCGCATCACGCGCGAGCCCGCGCCGCCGAACATCACCAGGCCCGTGGGCGTGTGCGCGTCCAGGCCCAGCGCGGCCCGTGCCTGCTCACGCGGCACGGCGGGCGGCGCGTAGAAACCCGGCCGCAGGATCATGCCGCTGGCGCGGTGCACGCGCCGCGGCGCGAAGCCGGCCGCCAGCGCCTGCTGCACGGCACGCTCGGTGCCACACACCAGGTGCTGCTGCGTGCCGGGCTCCATCCAGAAGGCCGGCGGGTGGTCGGCCATGTCGGTGAGCACGGTGACGAAGGGCACCCCCGGGCAGGCCAGGGCCAGCGCGTCGTGCATGGCGCGGTTGAAGTTGGGGATGAGGCTCACCACCAGCTCGGGCTGGGTGGTGGCCCAGTGCCGCGCCAGGCGCTGCACCAGGCTGCTGTGGCCCAGGCGGATCAAGGCCTGCAGCAGCTTGAGTTCCTGCGCCAGCCCGAGCGTGAAGCCGCTGGCCAGGCGCTTGTTGTAGAGGTCTTCGGGTTCCAGGCCCGTGAGGCGCTGGAAGAGGCCTTGCGGGTCCAGCACTTCCGTCAGATGCAGGAGGCGGGGCTGCCAGGGCGAGCCGCTTTCGCCGGCGCTGTCGCCCATCACTTGCTGCAGCGCCTGTGCCGCGGCGCGGTGGCCGCCACCGGCCTTGAACCAGACGAGGTCGACGCGTGTCATGCGCCCGCCTCGGGCAGCCGCATCAAGGCCTGCCCCATGCGCACTTGCTGGCCGTGGTGCACGCCGGGCGCCAGCGTCACGCCCGGCGGCGCGAAGACGATGATGGTGGAGCCGTGTTCGAACCAGCCCAGTTCCTCGCCCTTCGTCACGGCATGTTCGCAAGGCATCTCGTTGGGCCCGCGCCAGCGCAAGTGCAGCAGCACGTTCAGGAAGTGCAGGCGGATGCTGGCCACGAGGATGGCCGCCACGGGCACCAGTGCGAAGCGCATGCCCTGCGGTCCGTCGAAGTCGATGCACGCACGTTCGTTGCGGCAGAAGAGTTCACGCACACGCTTCAGCGCGATGGGGTTGACGTTCCAGGTGTCGCCGCTGATGTACGAGACATGCCGAACGCGGCCCGCGCAAGGCGCGTGGAAGCGGTGGTACATGCTGGAGGTGAGGCGCAGCGTGAGGTAGCTGCCGCCCTCGAAGCGGCGCGCACGCTCGGCGCTGCCTAAGAGATCGGCCACGCGGTAAGGCATGCCCTTGGCCTGCAGCACGCTGCCGCTTTGCACGGTGCCGAAGGCGCCGACGATGCCGTCGCTGGGGCTGCAGAACACCTGCGGGTCGGGGTCGATGCAACGTGCGCCGGGCTTGAGTTCGCGCGTGAAGCACTCGTGCAGGCTGGCGAACTCCGCTTGCTTCGCGTCACTCAGGTCGAGATCGGTGAACAGCCGCCACACGGCGATGGACGCGCGGCACACCCAAGGGTGGCGGATCTGGCTGAACCAGCCCATGAAGCGCGTGAGCGCGATGCGCGGCACGCGGTTGGTGAGCAGGAAGTTCAGGTCTTCCTGAAGCAGCAGGCGCTCTCTCAAGCTGGCAAGCCAGCCGACACGCTTCGGAGCCTGGTGGAGGGGAGCCGTGGGCATGGGCCTGCATCGTGCGGCGCCGGCATGACGCCGGCGTGACCCTTCGCAGTCAGTGCGGTGACGTTCAACCCTGCCAGGCGCCGGCGCCGCGCGGCCTTCATCAGCCTGTCAACACACGGCTTTACAAGCCCAGCTTTCAATCCCCACGGAAGGCTCCGCATGAACGAACCCCTGCTCCTGGGCGCACTGGCAGCGGCCAGTGCTGCGGTGCTGCTGCCGATGGCGCGGCAGCGGCTGGAGCTCTCGCTGGCCAAGCACCGTTCGCTCACCGGGCATGCGCGCATGGCCAAGCGCGTGGCGCGGCTGCTGCCGGGCTACGCCTACGACGAGGCGCGCTTCTTCAGCAGCGACGGTGCACCCGCCGAGGTGCAGGCGCAGCGCCGCGCCGGCTTCATGCAACTGGCGCACACGCTGCGCACGCGCCATCCCAAGAGCCTGGCGCTCACGCGGCAGGCGCGCGAGGGCCTGTCAGACCTGCAGTTCACCGGAGCCTACCGCGTGCCCTACCAGTACGGGCCTTACCTGCGCGAGCACATCGCGGTGGGCGCCTTCGTGCAGCGCACCGATGGCGTGACCGTGACCGACCTCGACGAACAGGTCTTCATGGACCTCACCGGCAGCTACGGCGTCAACGTCTTCGGGCACGACTTCTACAAGGCCTGCATCGAAGAAGGCAGCGCACGCGCGCAGGCCCTCGGCCCCATCCTCGGCAGCTACCACCCGGCCGTGGCCTGGAACGTGGAGCAGCTGCGCCGCATCTCCGGCCTGGACGAGGTGAGCTTCCACATGAGCGGCACCGAGGCCGTGATGCAGGCCGTGCGCCTGGCGCGTTACCACACCAAGCGGCCCTACCTCGTGCGCTTCAGTGGCGCGTACCACGGCTGGTGGGAAGACGTGCAGCCCGGCCCGGGCAACCCGCTGCCGCCGGGCAAGACCTACACGCTCAAGGAGATGGATGCCGACACGCTGCGTGTGCTGCGCAAGCGCAAGGACATCGCCTGCGTGCTGGTCAACCCGCTGCAGGCCCTGCACCCGAACAAGGCCGCGCCGGCCGACAACACGCTGCTCGACGGCAGCCGCCGCGCCCACTTCGACAAGACCGCCTACACCGCGTGGCTGCAGCAATTGCGCCAGGTGTGCACCGAGCGCGGCATCGTGCTGATCTTCGACGAGGTCTTCATGGGCTTCCGCCTCGCCCCGGGCGGCGCCCAGGAGTACTTCGGCGTGAAGGCCGACATGGTGACCTACGGCAAGACGCTCGGCGGCGGCCTGCCGGTGGGCGTGGTCTGCGGCCAGGCGGCGCTGATGAAGCGCTACCGAGAAGAGCGCCCGGCCGACATCTGCTTCGCACGCGGCACCTTCAACTCGCACCCCTACGTGATGACGGCGATGCAGGTCTTCCTGGAGCGCCTGCACAGCGAGCCGGTGCGTGCGATGTACCGCGACGCCGACGCCCTCTGGAATGCGCGCGCCGCCCGCCTGAACCAGCGTCTGCAGGCCGCCGACCTGCCCGTGCAGGTGGCCCACCTGGGCAGCGTGTGGACCGTCACCTACACGCAGCCCGGCCGCTACCACTGGCTGCTGCAGTTCTACTTGCGGGCCCACGGCCTGCTGCTCAGCTGGGTGGGCACCGGGCGCATGGTCTTCAGCCTCAACTACAGCGAAGCCGATTTCGACGCCGTCTGCGAGCGCTTCATCGCGGCCGCATCGGCCATGCAGGCCGACGGGTGGTGGTGGCACGCGCCCGAGCTGACGCACACGGCCATCCGCCGCGGGCTGCTGCGCGAAATGCTGCAGGCGCGGGTCTGAGGTCAGGCGCGGCAAGCCGCGCTGCAAGCGAAACGGCCCCGCAGTGAGGGGCCGTCTCGTTGGTGCAGAGGTCGCTCAGTGGCCGCGCGTGCCGCGCTGCGCGTGCAGCATCGGGTCGATCAGCTCGCCACGCAACAGGGCCAGCGGCGCGCGCCAGTAGAGCATGGTGTCGTGAAAGGGGTCGGTGAGGATCTTGGTCGCCCACACGAGGCCGGTGCGCACGTCCTGCAGGAAGAACAGGTGCACGGTGCGGAACACCAGCCCGGCCACGCCCAGCGCCAGCCAGGCCATGCCGACATCGTGCAGCCAGCCGCGCCAGCCCTCGGCCGGCTCGATCAGCCCGCCCAGCGAGGGCGCGAACCACAGCACCAGCGGCACGGCCGCCCACAAGGCCATCAGCACCACCTTGCGGCGCAGGTTGTAGCCGACCTTGATGTCTTCCTTGTGCTCGTGCGTGGCACGGTTGACGTGGTCGTAGCCCTTGGGCTCGAAGAAGAAGTGGCCGGCCTGCCGCGTGGTCATGCTCACGCACCAGGCCAGCAGCGCGGCGCTGGCGGGGTCGATGAAGAGCAGGCCGTAGGCGGCGATGAAGCTCAAGGCGCTGACCAGGTGCAGGCTCTGGTTGATGCGGCTGTGGTGGTAGTAGCGGTGGTCGTCCCAGCGCTGGGTGGCGAGTTCGTCGAAAAAGCTTTGCATGCAGGGCTCCTGGCCAAGATGGGGGCAGCGGCATGCTGGCCACGCGCGATGAAGCCGGCATGACCCGGCTGTGTCGATGCGATGACAGCGCGCGGGCCTGCGGCTGTCACACCGCTGTTGCCAAGCGCTTGCAGCATCCGTGCGTCATCACCACCGATGGAGCACCGCGCCTTGCCCAACGCCCCCACCGCCGCGCGTGCGCGGCTGCACATCGCCCTGGTGACCGAGACCTACCCGCCCGAGGTCAACGGCGTGGCCGCCAGTTTTGCGCGCGTGGTGCAAGGCCTGCGCGAGGCGGGCCACCAGCTGCACCTCTCGCGGCCGCAGCAGGGCCCGCAAGACAGCCCGCTGCAGGAAGCGGGCTTCACCGAGACCCTGGTGCCCGGCCTCGGCGTGCCGCGCTACCCTGGCCTGCGCATGGGCCTGCCGGCCGCCGGCCGGCTGCGCCGGCTGTGGCAGGCGCAGCGGCCCGACGTGGTGCACATCGTCACCGAAGGGCCGCTCGGATGGTCGGCACTGCGCGCGGCGCGGCAGCTGGGTTTGCCGGTGGTGAGCGAGTTCCGCACCAACTTCCACGCCTACAGCCACCACTACGGCGTGGGCTGGCTCAGCAGCCCGGTGATGGCCTACCTGCGCCACTTCCACAACCGCACCGCCACCACGATGGTGCCCACCGAAGCGCTGCGCCGCGAGCTTGCCGAGGGTGGCTTCGAGCGCGTGCAGGTGGTGGCCCGGGGTGTGGACACGCAGCGTTTCACGCCGCAGCGCCGCTGCGAGCATCTGCGTGCGCAATGGGGCGCCACGCCGCAGACGCTGGTGGCCCTGTGCGTGGGCCGCCTGGCGGCGGAGAAGAACCTCGGCCTGCTGCTCGACGCAGCAGAAGCCATGCGCGAGCACGAACCCCGGCTGCGCCTGGTGCTGGTGGGTGATGGCCCCGAGCGCGAGCGGCTGCAACTGCGCAGCCCCGACGCCATCTTCAGCGGCATCCGCCGCGGCGAAGACCTGGCGCGGCACTACGCCTCGGCCGATGTCTTTCTCTTCCCGAGCCTGACGGAGACCTTCGGCAACGTGGTGCCCGAGGCCATGGCCAGCGGCCTGCCGGTGGTGGCCTTCGACCATGCAGCGGCCGGCCAGTTGCTGCGGCATGGCGACAACGGTCTGCTTGCGAGCCCCGGCGAGCCGAGTGAGTTCTGCCGTGTGGCGCGCCGCGCGGCGGCCGACCGCAGCCAGCTGCGCGCGCTGGGCCTGCGGGCGCGCGACACGGCGCTCACGCTGGATTGGGGGCGCATCGTCGAGGCCGTGGAGGGCAGCTACCACGCAGCGATGGCCGCACAGGCCGTGCCGCAGGCCGAGCGCTGGCGCAAGCGCGCCCTGCCTCTGGCCTGAACCGCAGCGGCCGCCCTTCAGGCCGCCAGCAGGCCCGCCGCTGCCAGTGTGGCGCGTCGCGCTCGCCAGCGGGCTGCAGGCAGCTTGCTGAGCTCGGAGAAGGCCGGGTCGTCGCCGTGCGCGTGGTGCTGCAGTTGCAGCAGCAGGACCTGCACCTCGCTGTCGCGCAGCAGCGTGCCCAGGGCGGCGGCATCGGCGCGCTGCTCGCGAAGCGTCTGCCAGCGTCGGGCCCAGGCGAGGGTCTGTTGGCGCCAGCCTGCGGCGGCCGAGCCAGGCGCCGTGCCCAGGGCATGCAGCACGGCGGCCAGGCGCTGCAGGTCGCCAGCGAGGGCCTCGGTGATCGCGTCTTCTCCCGGTACCACAGGGGCACCGGCAGGCCGCGGTGTGGCCAGTTCACCGCCGTGCGCCAGCAGCGGCGTCAGCACGGCCTGCAGGCAGGCGCGCAGCACCGAAGCCGGCCTGTCACCCGCAGCGGCGCGGGCCGGCCGCAGCAGGGTGGGGCGCAGGTGCGTGTCACCACGGTGCAGGCGCAGGCCGCGTTCGGCCTTGGTCAAGGTGCTCTGCCACAGCCCCCCGTGGCGCACGCAGGCCATCGCAAGGGTGAACAGCCCGGCCAGCGGCCCGCCCTTGTGTTCGAGTTCCAGTTCCTGGATGGCGTCGCTGCGCCCGGCGGCCAGCGCCTGCCCGGTGTCCAGTGCGGCTTCGATGTGCGTGCCCTCGGCGTCTTCCATCGCCAGCTGCAGGCGCAGCACGTCGGTGGCGTGCAGTTCGATCAGCTTCGGGTCGGCGGCGGCGCGCAGGGCTTCGGCCAGGCCGGCAGCGGCCGGGCTGCCGGCGTGCCGTGCCGGGTCGAGCGCGGGCCGTTGCCCGGGCCGGCCGGGCACGCGCACTTCGTGCTCCAGCCGGTGCACGGCACCCGCGCCGGCGGCCTTCAGCGTCTGCACCCACTGCCGGCCTTCCAGCCGCAGGCGCAAGGCGGCACGGTGGCGGGCCAGCGCCATGTCGGCGGTATCGAAGTAGTGCGCGCGCAGGCGCACGGCCCGCGCGCCGCGGGCCTGCAGGTCTTGCTGCAGCGAGGCCACGGCCTGCGCCGGCACGATGAACTTGAGTTCGAGTTCGGTCATGCGCCGATGATGCCGCGGCGCACGGGGTGCCGGCCTTCAGCGCCTAGCATCGCGGCATGTGCACGCGCTACATCTCCCCCGAGGCTGGCGACATCGAACGCCACTGGCACGTCGGCGGCCGCAACCCGTGGCGGGGCGGCGAGGTCTTTCCGAACTACGCGGGCGCCTTCATCCGGGCCGCCCGCGACGTGGTGGCGCCCGAGCGTGAACTGGTGATCGGGCAGTGGGCGCTGATCCCGTGGTTCGCCAAAGAGCGCAAGCTCAAGTTCCCGACCTGCAACGCACGCTCCGAAGAGCTGGCGGGCAAGGCTTCGTACAAGCAGCCGTGGGCCCGCGGGCAGCGCTGCATCATCCCGGCGCTGGCCTTCTTCGAGCCCAACTGGGAAAGCGGCCGGCACGTGCCGTGGATCTTCCGCCGCCGCGACGGCCTGCCCTGGGGCTTGGCCGGCCTGTGGAACGTGTGGACCGACCCGCAGACCGGCGAACTCGTCGAGAGCTACACGATGCTCACGCAGAACGCCGATGCACACCCGCTGATGAAAAGAATGCACCGGCCCGACCCCAAGCGTTCGCCCGAGATGCAGGACAAGCGGGCGGTGGTGCCCATCGAGCCGGAGGACGTCGACCTGTGGCTGCATGGCACGGTGCCACAGGCGCAGGCCCTGGTGCGCTTGCCGGATGTGGCTCTGTTCGAGGCCGGGCCGGGGCAGGGCGGCGAAATGCCGACGTGATGCCCGTGCCCTGAGTCGCGATCGGCCTCAGCGCTTGCCGGCCAAGGACGCCTGACCTCAAGGCACTGCCTGCGGCTTGACCGACGCCCACGCGGCTGCGAGCTTCCCAACTTCGGCCAGCACCGCCTCGTGGCGGGCCTCGACCTGCGGCGTGTACTCACCGCTGTCGAAGTAGGCCGCGATGACGACCGGTTGCTGCCCGCTGCCAGGAAAGGTGATGGCGACGTCATTGCACTTGTTGGTGGTGCCTTCGGTCCGGCCGGTGCCGGTCTTGTTGCCCGTGCGCCAGCCTGGCGGCAGGCCAGCGCGCAGGCGCCGGGCGCCAGTTCGGGTGTTCTCCATCCAACCCAGCAAACGTTGACGCGAGGCCGGGCGCAGCAGTTGGCCCGTGGCGATGCGCTGGACCAACTGGGCCATTGCCAGCGGTGAGCTCGTGTCGCGAAGATCGCCCGAAAGCACCAGGCCCAGCTCGGGTTCGTACCGGTCGAGCCTGAAGACGGTGTCGCCCATCTCGCGGACCCTGCGTGTGACGGCGCTGGGGCCGCCCAGCCGCTTGACCAGGAGGTTGGCCGCGACGCCATCGCTCATCTCCTGGGCGGCCTGCGCGAGCACGGCGATGCTCAGGCCTCCCTGGTCAACATGCTGGCCGGTCACCGGCGCCCAGGGCAGAAGGTCGGCCTGGGTGTAGGGCAGCACTTCCGAGAGATCGAGGCTTCCGTGGTCCGCTTCGCGCAGGCAAGCGGCCACCATCGGCAGCTTGAACGTGGAGCACAGGGCGAAGTGTTCGTCCATGCGGTGGCCCCTCGTCTGGCCGGTGACCGTGTCGAGAATGCAGACGCCCAGGCGCGCCCGGGCCGATTCCAACGTTCGAAGCTGTGCCGCGATGTCGGGGCGCCGTGCTGCCGACGAAGCGGGCATGGCTGCGAGGCCGAGTGCAGACGCTGCGGCCGAATGGATCAGGAAGTGGCGTCGGGCGAGCATGGCAGTGAAAGGTGGGTTGTTTCGCGCGCGCGTGGGTTAGATGCTCAGCAAGCTGCTGATCGCTGCGGCAGTGGCGGCACACGCAGTGGCCGCACCGTGGCGCAATCATGGGGGGTGAATTGCGGTGGTTGCCGACCCTCTTCGCTTGGCTACATCTGTCGGAACCGCCACGCAAATGGTTGGCTCACCGGCACCGAGGACGACAAGCCCTTCAGTTTGACCTGCATCCGGCCCAAATCATCGCGCGTGAATCGCTCGATGGCCGCGGCTCGCACGATGCTTGAGCGATGGACTTGCCAGAACTCGTCCGGGTCGAGCGTGTCGATCAGCTCCTTGATGGGCACGCGGACGTAGTGCTCCTTGTCGGCCGTGATGACGCCGGTGTACTTGTCACGCGATTGGAATAGAAGCACTGCCGAAGTCTGCACGACTTCAATGGTCGAGCCTTGGCTGCAGTTGATCCACCGAAGATGCTTGCGGGCCACGCCGGTCGACAACTGCTGCAACGCTGCCATCAAGCCGGCGTCTACCGTCCCGGTCGGCTGCTGAACTGGGACAGGTCCCGCTTCTGCCGACTGCGCCGATGAGGCCTTGAGCCTGTCAATCGTCTCGGCCAATCGTGCACTGCTCACCGGCTTGAGTACATAGTCCACAGCGCGCGCCTCAAAAGCCTCGATCGCGTGGGCGTCATAGGCCGTCACAAACACGACTCGCGTGCGCGTCCCACTGGCCAACAGCTGTCGCGCCACCTCCACGCCTGAAAGTCCGGGCATGCGAATGTCCAGAAAGGCGAAGTCGGGTTGGTGTTCGGCCAGGGCCTCAAGCGCTTCGCCGCCGGTTGAAGCCACTGCGAGGATCTGAAGTTCGGGCCACAGAGTGCCCAACAACTCGCGCAGTTCATCGGCAAGCGTAGCTTCATCCTCTGCCATAACGGCTGTGGGTGCTGGTGTACGTGTCACGTCAACGACTCCGCAGGAAGACTGATGCGCGCGATGACACCGCCATCGGGCACGGCGTGAAGGGTCAAGTCTGCTCTGCCGTCAAAGGTGGCCTGCAGGCGCTCTCGTAAGTTGGACAGGCCCACGCCGCTGCCGCCACTGGCGGCCTGGTCAAATCCGACACCGCTGTCCTCGACCGACAACAACAATCGCCTCGGACCGGACTGTTCAAGTAACCGAGCCCGCACTGCGATGTGCCCGCCCTCTGGCTTGGGCTCGATGCCGTGCTGCACGGCGTTTTCCACAAGGGTCAGCAGCATGAGCGGTGGGACCCGCAGGGCCATGACTTCAGGAGCGGCCTGCAGGTCAAAACGCAGGCGCTGACCCATGCGTTGTGCCACCAGACGGAGATACCACTCCACAAGTTGGAGGTCCGCGCCCACAGAGGTCCAGTCTGAGCGCAAAGAGTTCAGGCTGGCTCGAAGGAACTCGGCCAGGTGATCTGCCAATGCCTGGGCCCCCTTGGGCTCGACGGCGATCATCCGGCGGAGGTGCGCGATAGTGTTGAAAATGAAGTGTGGCTCCACCTGGGCCTTGAGTGCCGCCAGGCGCGCTTCGGCCAAGAGGCGCTCGGCGTCGGCTCGGGCCGCGCGCAGCGACAGGGTTTGCCATTGCTCCAGCCAGAGCGCCTCGGAAAGATGGATGACCACGCAAATGAGGCTCAAGAGAAAGCCGACACGCGAAGTCGGATAGCCAGCGATCTCAGCCACCACCGTCCACAGCAGGGACGCGATGCAAGCGCCCGCCAGAGTGCCATTCAAGATCTGCCAACCCAAGGGGTTTGCGGGCAGACGGCGCTGGCGTGCGGTTTGCGAGGCTCCGTAGTCGCACACCACCAGGTACAAGAGGGCGATGCCCTCGCCATAGCTGGCCGCCTTCATGGGCCAAGAGACGGCGAACAGGGCATAGGCCAGTAGGCCGAGCAGCGTCGACAAGCCCACGCTGCGATTGGTGCCGGATCGGTCTTGCTGGAGGCCAACTGACGCAGAGCGCGTGGCAAAGAGGCCCAGCGAAAGCGACCGAAGCCAGAACGTCTGAGAAAGGTCCAAGGCCACAGCAGGCGCCGACACGGGGGGTTGCGTGAGGAACTCCGACCAAGTGGGGAGGTGGAGTTCGGCTGCATCTCTCCGGCAGGAAGTACGAACCGATCTGGCACTTCTGTCGCCCATGGCCAGGGACAGGGCCCCGACGAAGACGGCAGCCAGCATCATGGCTCCGGAGTGGCCGCCTGAGCCATCGCGCACGCCCTCGAAGCCGCCGAACACGCCCAGGACGGCGAAGAGCATCATGGCCGCCGCCGTGCGCCAGGCGGCCAGAAAGCGCCATGCCCCAGGGCTGGCGCCAAACAGAGGCGGCGGTGTCAGGGGCTGCCAGCGCAGATAGGCTCTGTACCAAAGGGGTGCCACAACGCTGGGCCTGATGGCGCGCGCTCCAAGCAGGTCGACGGCCTGGAGGACTTGCGGGGGCAGTGACATGGCGGCAGCAGCTTACTTGTGAACAGGGTTGGAATTCTTGGGGTCCGCCACCAGGGTGCGTTCGCCACGCGATGAATCCCATGAGAGCGTCGATCGATCCGGCGGATTGCGCGATGAGCGCAGGTCTCGGGTTCGAAGCTGTGCTCCCAAGCCCCCATCGTTCTGCCCCGCGAGCCTTGCAGATTGGCGACTATGCCGCAGACCTGCTGGGAAGGGGCACGCGTTGCGGAGCCTGCCATTCGCTCGCGAAGAGCTGGCATTCATCACACCCTATGGCCCATTCATCGTCTGCCGCACCAACCAGCCCGAGCCGTTCGTAAAGTGACTTCCATGCCCATTCTGAGTTGGAGTTCCTGACATGCCTACCCCGTCCCTGCCTTTGATCATTCTGGTCTCCGCGCTCGCCCTGGCCAGCGATCCTTCACACAGTCAGAATCAACAGCCAGCGTCTGGCTCGGCCGCAACGCAAAAGAAGCAGCCCATCACCTCGGTCGAGCAGTTGCCCAGGCGCACGGTGAAGCTGGACAAATTGCCCAGCCAGTACCTCACGGCACCCGCGCCGAGCTTGAGGCCCTCGCTGACCAGCTTGAGAAGAACGTCCGCGCCGACCTGGCGGCCTTCGACATTCAAGACGCAGCCACGATGCGGGCCTACATCGGTAGCCTGCTGACCCTGGCGCAATTCAAGGGTAACTGGGCTTCCGTGCCGCCCCTGGTCGAGCAACTCAAGTCGCTGCAGGACAAGCCCGGCCCTCGAGCCACCACCGGCGTCTTGGCGCAGATCCTTGCCGATCAGCAGACAGGCAAGAAGGACGCTGCCTGGGTACGGGCGGAGATCGAGAAGCGCTACGGCGCCCTGAACTGGGCCGATGTGGCCGACATCGTCAAGGGCAACAAGGGTCAATTCGAACTGCTCAACCCCGCCCTCGTACGTGGAGCGTTCGAACAGCAACTCGATGTGGCGGCCAAGAACATGAACCAGGTGGTGCCCGAGGGGCTGGTGGGATCCATCCTTGGGGCGCGCCTTCAGGAGGAACTCATTTACCCCTTGAAGGACACATTGGTGGCCGGTCTCCAGATGGTCATCGATCGCCACTCCGCTCGAGCGGCAGCCAAGCCGGACATCTGGACGCCCCGGCAGTTCGCGATCGCGGCCACGGCCAAGGGTACCGAGGTCGGCATCGGCATCTGGGACTCCGGAGTGGATCTCAGTCTCTTCAAGACCACGGCCGTGCCCGGCCTGGCCGTAGAGGACGACGGTCGACTCAACACCACCGACCTGCTGCGCCCCCTGGGAGAGGCGGCACCGCGCTGGCCTCAACTGCGCCAGTTGGTCAAGGGCAGCTTGCCCAGCTTGTCCTGAAGCCGTGCAGTCCTTGCGGGGAGATCATCGGGCTGGGTGCGGTCCGCCGTGTCCAG
>JBHYDA010000014.1:0-122668 GCA_051861265.1 Rubrivivax sp. | reverse complement strand
CCTGCGCTCGATATGGCTATGAACTCTAGACACCACGCGCCGAGTCTGCGAGGGGGTTTTCACACAGCCTCGGTCGGGAAGCGCCGTTCGCCGTCGCCGCCAGCAGGTACCCGAGTGGACTGCGAACTGCTTGGTTTCAGATCAGTTGATGAATCCAGAAATGCGCCGCGCGCCACACCGCGGCGTCAAGTCCACAGCCGCCAACCCAACCCCGCCGCCAAAACCAGCATCGTCAACCCGATCAACACGTCCAGCACCTGCCAAGCCCGCGGCCGCGCGAACACCGGCGCCAGCCAGCGCGCGCCATAACCCAGCGCCGTGAACCACAGCAGGCTGGCCGTGGCGGCCGCCGCCACGAAAGCGCCTTTGGCCGCACCGGGCTGCTGCGCGCCCAGGCTGCCGAGCAGCAGCACGGTGTCGAGGTAGACGTGCGGGTTCAGCAGCGTGAAGCCCAAGGCCTGCAGCAACACCGTGCGCAGCGGGGTCGGCGCCGCGCTGGCAGCCGCGGCCTGCAGCGTGCCGGGGCGCAGCGCGCGCCGCAGCGCCATGAGGCCATAGGCGGCCAGAAAGACCATGCCGCCCAGCGTCAGCACCGTGGCCAGGGCCGGGCGCGTGCCCAGCAGTTGCGCCAGACCGGCCACGCCCGCTGCCATCAACACCGCATCACACAGCGCGCACACAGCGACGATGGGCCCGACATGCTCGCGCCGCAGCCCCTGGCGCAGCACGAAGGCGTTCTGGGCGCCGATGGCGACGATGAGCGACAGGCCGAGCACGAAGCCCGAAACGGCGGCAGACACGAGCGGTGATGACATGGCGCGCAGCATGCCCTTTGCGCGCAGGGCCGCGGCTTAGACTTGCTTCAGCCGCATCAGCATCGATGAACAGGCGCTGCTGGACCCACCCCCACCCATGCTCGACTACCCGCTCGTCGCCGCGGTGGCCGCCGTGCTGCGCGAAGGCAGCTTCGAGCGCGCCGCCGAGGCGCTGCACCTCACGCCCTCGGCCGTCTCGCAGCGCGTGAAGCTGCTCGAAGAGCGCCTGGGCCAGCCGCTGGTGGTGCGCGGCGCGCCCTGCACCGCCACCACCGCCGGCGCGCTGCTGGCCCGTCACGCCGAGGCCCTGCACCTGCTGGAAGGCGAGCTGGCCGAGCAGCTGCCTGGCCTGGGCGACACCGGCCCGCCGACGCTGCCGCTGGCCGTCAACGCCGACAGCCTGGCCACCTGGTTCATGCCCGCGCTGGCGCAACTCGGCCGTGAACGCGGCTGGCTTTTCGATCTGCGCCTGGAAGACCAGGACCACACCGCCGAGCAGCTGGCGCGTGGCGAGGTGCTGGCGGCCGTCACGGCCCTGGCCACGCCGCAGCGCGGCTGCCGCAGCCTCGCCCTGGGCGCGCTGCGCTACCGCGCCACGGCGAGCCCGGCCTTCGTGGCGCGGCATTTCGGCGAGGGCGTGAACGCCGCCACGCTGGCGCAAGCGCCCTGCCTCGTCTTCAACCGCCAGGACCGGCTGCAAGACCGCTGGATCGAGGCCCACCTGGGCCGGCCGCTGGTGGTGCCGCGGCACTGGCTGCCGGCCTCGCAGGCCTTTGTGGATGCGGCGCGGGCCGGCCTGGGCTGGGGCCTGAACCCCGAACCGCTGGTGCAAGACCTGCTGGCGCGCGGCATCTTGGCGGAGCTGCCCGGTGCCGCGCCGGTGAATGTGCCGCTGCACTGGCAGACGCTGCGCGCCGCCGACCGTCTGCTGCAACCCCTGAGCGCCGCCGTGGCCGAAGCCGCGCGCGCCGTACTGCACCCTGTGGAGGAAACACGCGCATGAAAATCTGCATCGTCGGCCTGGGCGCCATCGGCGGACTCTTTGCAGCCCGGCTGGGCCAGCGCCTGCCGCCGGGCGAGATCACGCTGTCGGCGCTGGCGCGCGGCGCCACGCTGGCGGCGGTGCGGCAGCACGGCCTGCGCGTGCACTCGGCCGAGGGCTTGGGCGCCGTGCCAATCGCCGCCAGCGACGACCCCGCCGCACTCGGCGTGCAAGACCTCGTCATCCTGGCCGTGAAGGGCCCGGCGCTGCCCGCGGTGGCGCCTGCAGTGGCCGCGCTCTGCGGCCCGCACACGCGCGTGCTGGCGGCGATGAACGGCGTGCCCTGGTGGTTCTTCGAAGACCTGCCCGGCACCTGCCGCGGGCTGGTGCTGCAGAGCGTGGACGCCGGTGGTGCCGTGCGCGCGCTGCTGCCCGCCGCACGCGTGCTGGGCTGCGTGGTGCACGCCAGCGCCACGGCGCCAGCGCCCGGTGAGGTGCGGCCGGTGATGGGTCAGGGGCTGGTGATCGGCGAGGCGGGCAACGCTGCCGGCGAAGGCGCTTCGCTGCAGACCGTGGGCGATCTGCTCGGCCGTGCCGGTTTCGACGTGACGCTGTCCGCGCAGGTTCAGCGCGAAGTCTGGTTCAAGCTTTGGGGCAACATGACCATGAACCCGGTCTCGGCGCTGACCGGCGCGCCTTGCGACCGCATCCTCGACGACGATCTCGTGCGGGGTTTCTGCAGCGCGGTGATGCGCGAGGCGCAGGCCATCGGCGCGGCCTTCGGCATCCCCATCGAGCAGGCGCCCGAGGCGCGCCACGCGGTCACGCGCAAGCTCGGCAGCTTCAAGACCTCGATGCTGCAGGACGCCGAGGCCGGCCGCCCGCTGGAGCTGGATGCGTTGCTCGGCGCGGTGCGCGAGATCGGCGCCCACCTGGGCCAGGCCACGCCGAACATCGACGCGCTCTTCGGCCTGGTGCGGCTGATGGCGCAGCAGCGGGGGCTGTACCCCGCCGCAGCGCCGGCATCAAGGCTCAGCTCTTGACGATGCTGGAGGCCACGGCGCCGGTGGCTTCCTTCAGCTTGTCCTTGGCCAGGGCCTTGCAGGCGTCGGCGCTGCTGTTGGGCAGGGCGTCGTAGGCGGTGGCGGTTTCCAGCGGGCGGAAGAGCACGGCCTTGGCGGTGGCCGTCAGCGGCACCAGCATCACGCGGGCGGCCACCACGCAGGTGCTGCCCTTCATGCCGCCTTCCACCTGGGCCACGAAGGCGTAGCGGTTGGCGGGGTGGATCTTCCACACCTTGGCCGGCAGCGTCTCGCCCATCACGGCCTTGGCCACATCGGGGGCGATGAGGTTGGCGTTGCTGTGGTCGATGAGGTTCATCTTGACCTTGGGGTCGGCCGCGTGCGCGGTGCCGGCCACGGCCAGGGTCGAGAGCAGGGCGGCGAGCAGGGCGAACTTCTTCATGGGGATCCTGTGCAGAAAGGATGAACGTGGCGCAGCCCGCGCCGGCGGCCGCAGTGTAATCAGGTCGACCTGTGTTCCACCGCATCCAGCGCGCCCGCAGCCCCTGTTTCGGCGGCCTGCAGGCGTTGCACGTCCTGGCTCAGGCGGCCGGCGATCAGGCCCACGATCTCCAGACCGAATTCCGGGTTCTGGTAGACCAGTTGCCGGAAGGTGGCTTCGTCGATGCTCAGCACCGTGGCTGCAGTGACGCAGCGCGCGCTGCTGCTGCGCTGGCGGCCGGGCGCGAAGAAGGCGATCTCGCCGAACATCTGCCCGGGCTGCAGGCGGCGGCCCACCTCGGGCAGTTCGACCTCGCCTTCGGCCAGGAAGTACAGGCGGTCGGCGCGCTGGCCCAGCTCGAAGATCACGCGGCCGGCGGCGTAGCGGCGGCTGCGCATGTAGGGGCGCATCCACACGGCCAGCTGCCGGGGGTCGGTGGTGGCGGCGGCGACGCGGCGGCTCAGGCGCACCATCTGCACCACGCGGAACAGGTTCACCGGCAGCAGCACCGCATGCAGGGCCACCATCAGCCAGCTCGGGTGCACCAGGCCGTAGACGATGAAGCCGAGGTTGCTGCCCACGGCCAGCCAGCGCAGCGGGATCATGGTGCGCACGAAGGCGCTGACGATCACCAGCGCCCCAGCCACCGCCGCCGAGACCAGCGCCACCAGCTGCACCGGATCGGCCAGCGCCTGCGTGAGGTGCTGAAGGGCGAGGGCGTGCAGGTCGGCGGCGGGCATCGCGCTATCGTGCCACGCGCTGTCAGCAGGCCGACATCTCGCCTGCCCTATGCTGCGGGCAGGCCCCCCGGCCCGAACCGCCTGACCGCACCCCCGCGCGAGGACCCCGCCCCGTGGATCGCCACTTCCTGACCCCGCTGTTCCAGCCCCGCTCGTTGATCGTCTTCGCTGGCGACCCCGACGCCGAGGCGCCCACGCGCGAGGCGCGCGCGCTGCGCGCGGCGCTGGCCGAGGGCGGCTACCAAGGCCCCGTCACGTGGCTGGACATCGGCACCACCGGCACCCTGGGCGACCTGGCGCAGAGCCGGGCCGACCTCGCGCTCATCGCGCTGCCGGCAGCGCAGTGCGTGGCCGCGCTGGAGGTGGCCGGCCGCATCCGCTGCCGCGCCGCGCTGGTGCTGACCACCGGCCTGGACGCCGCGCTGTGCACGCAGCTGCACCAGATCGCCAAGCAGCACGGCGTGAACCTGCTCGGCCCCAACAGCCTGGGCCTGCAGCGGCCGGCCATCGGCTTGAACGCCAGCAGCCTGGGCCCGCTGGCGGCCAAGGGGCCGCTGGCGCTGGTGTCGCAATCGGGCGCGCTCACCTCGGCCATGCTCGACTGGGCGCGCACGCAAGGCGTGGGCTTTTCCACCGTCATCTCGCTCGGGCCCAACACCGCGGTGGAGCTGCCGCAGGTGCTGGACTACCTCACCAGCGACAGCAGCACGCAGAGCATCCTGGTCTACATGGAAGGCATCCGCCACGCGCGGCGCTTCATGAGCGCGCTGCGTGCCGCGGCCTACTCCAAACCCGTGGTGGTGATGAAGGCCGGCCGCCAGGCCGCCGGCAGCAAGGTGGCGCTGACGCACAGCGCGGCCATCGTCGGCAGCGACGATGTTTTCGACGCCGCGCTGCGCCGCGCTGGCGTGGTGCGGGTGCGGCAGTTCACGCAGCTCTTCAGCGCCGCGCAGTGCCTGGCCTCGCGCTTCAGGCCGGTGGGGCAGACGCTGGCGCTCGTCACCAACGGCGGCGGGCCGGCGGTGCTGGCGGCCGACTGGGCCGGCACGCTGGGCCTGCAGGTGGGCGCCGTGCACGACCTCGGCGAAGACGCCGACGGTCCGGCCTACGTGCAGGCGCTGAAGACCTGCGTCGACAGCCGCGAGATCGACGGCGTGCTGCTCATCCATGCGCCCAAGGCCGGCGTCGATGTCGATGCCCTCACGCGCGACATCGCCGCGGCCTTCACGCCGGCCAGCAAGCCGGTGCTGGCCTGCTGGATGGGCGAGACGCGGGTGCGCGCCGCGCGCGAGCTGCTGGCCGCGCGCAGCCTGCCGGTGTTCCGCACGCCCGAAGCGGCGGTGGACGCATTCCACAGCATCGCCAGCTTCTACCGCAACCAGCAGCTGCTGCAGCAGACGCCGCCGCCGCTGGGCGACGGCGCGCAGCCCGACACCGAAGGCGCGCGCCTGCTCATCGAGGGCGTGCTCGCCGAACGCCGCAAGGTGCTGACCGAGATGGAGAGCAAGGCGCTGCTGGCGGCCTTCCACATCCCCGTCACGCGCACGATGCTCGCGCGCAGCGCCAACGAGGCCATGCTGATCGCCAGCCAGCTGGGCTACCCGGTGGCGCTGAAGATCGATTCGCCCGACATCACGCACAAGAGCGACGTGCAGGGCGTGGTGCTCAACGTGCACAACGCCACCCAGGTGCGCGACCGCTACCAGGAGATGCTGCTGGCCGTGGCACACGCCCAGCCGGGCGCGCGCATCCACGGCGTGACGGTGCAGCCCATGGCCGGGCGCCGTGGCGGTGAAGGCCCGGGCACGGGCCGCGGCCGTGAGGTCTTCGTCGGCCTCACCACCGACGAGGCCTTCGGCCCCGTCATCACCTTCGGCGCTGGCGGCACGATGGTGGAGCTGATCGCCGACCGCGCGATGGAGCTGCCGCCGCTGAACCAGTTTTTGGCCGCGCGGCTGATCGACCGCGCCCGCGTGGCCGAGATGCTGGGCGCCTGGCGCGGCGCCGCGCCGGCGAACCTGGCCGCGCTGGAAGCCGTGCTGCTGCGCGTGAGCGAGATGGTGTGCGCGCTGCCGCAGCTGCGCGAGATGGACATCAACCCCATCATCGTCGACGAGCACGGCGCGGTGGCGGTGGATGCGCGCATCGTGGTGGACGACGCCAACGCCAGTCCGGGCAGCTTCGGCCACCTGGCCATCGTGCCCTACCCCACCGGACAAGAGCGCGAGTGGCCGTGGCGCGCCAAGCCAGCGCCCGGCGAGAACGCCGCAACAGCCGCCGGCGGCGTCTACACCATCCGCCCCATCCACCCCGACGACGCCGAGATGCTGCAGGCCCTGGTGCGCGGCCTCTCGCCCGAGAGCCGCTACTTCCGCTTCGCCAGCACGCTGCCCGAACTGCCGCTGCGCATGCTGGCGCGCTTCACGCTCATCGACTACGACCGCGAGATGGCGCTCGTGGCCGTGGTGAAGGGCAGCCATGCCGAAGCCGACGGCAGCACCAGCGACACCGAGCGCATCGTCGGCGTGAGCCGCATCGTCACCAACCCCGACGGCACGAGCTGCGAGTTCGCGCTGCTGGTGGCCGACGACTTTGCCGGGCGCGGGCTGGGCACACGGCTGATGCTGTCCATCATCGAGGCCGCGCGCCGCATGGGGCTGGAAGAGGTGATGGGCCTGATCCTCACCAACAACGCACCCATGCTGAAGCTGATGGGCAGCCTGGGCTTCACGGTGGCGCCCTTCCCCGAAGACCCGGATTTCCGCATCGCGCGGAAAGCGCTGTAAGCGCTGCAGGCGGCCCCACCCCCGCAAGCACCGAGACCGCAGATGCCGGCCACGACACCGGGCGCCGCTCCCTGGGACGAGGTGCGTGCGCTCTTCGAGGCGCTGCTGCCCCTGCCGGCCGCCGAGCGGGCCGCCGCCCTGGCCGCGGCCACGCCGGCCGTGGCGCAGGAAGCGCAGCAACTGCTGGCCCAGCACGAGGCCGAAGAGGCCGAGGGCGGCGGCTTCCTCGCCCAGGCGCCGCGGCTCACGCTCAGCGGCAGCGGCGGGGGCTGCGGCACAACCCCAGGCGGGCGCAGCGGCAGCCGCACCTGGGCCGGCCACAGCGGGCTGCGGCTGGGGCCCTGGGCGCTGGTGTCCTGCCTGGGCCAAGGCGGTATGGGCGAGGTCTGGCTGGCCGAACGTGCCGACGGGCAGTTCCAGGGCCGCGCCGCCGTCAAGCTGCTGCACCCGGGGCTGGACTCGCGCCATGTGCTGGCGCGCTTCGCACAAGAACGCCAGGCCCTGGCCCGGCTGAACCACCCGAACATCGCGCGGCTGCTCGACGCCGGCGCCACGCCCACCGGCCGGCCCTACTTCGTGATGGAGCACGTGGAGGGCGTGCCGCTGAACCAGGCCGTGGCCGGGCTGCCGCTGGCGCAGCGGCTGGCGCTCTTCCTGCAGCTGGCCGACGCCGTGGCGCACGCGCACGGCAAGCTGCTGCTGCACCGCGACCTGAAGCCCGGCAACGTGCTCGTGACGGGCGACGGCCAGGTCAAGCTGCTCGATTTCGGCATCGCCAAGGCACTCGACCCGCTGGAAGCCCTGGAAGTGGGCGATGGCGGCGGCACGCTGGCCGGTGAACGCCCCTTCACGCCGCACTACGCCAGCCCCGAGCAGGTGCGCGGCGAACCGCTGGCGCCCAGCACCGATGTCTACTCGCTGGGCGTGCTGCTCTACCAGTTGCTCAGCGGCGTGCGCCCCGTGGGGCGCGAGGCGCGCACGCCGGCGGCCGTGCTCAAGGCCGTGCTCGAAGAGCAGCCGTTGCGGCCGAGCGCGCTGGACGGCGCCGTGGCCACCGAGCCGATGTGGCCGCAGCTGCGCCCACAGCTGGCGGGCGACATCGACCACATCGTGCTGAAGGCCTTGGACAAGGACCCCGATCGCCGCTATGCCAGCGTGCAGGCCCTGGCCGCGGACCTGCGCGCCCACCTCGACGGCCGGCCCGTGGCCGCGCAGCGCGCCACGCTGGCCTACCTGGCGCTGAAGTTCGTGCGCCGCCACCGCTGGGCGGTGGCCGCCGCCGCGCTGGGCGGTCTGGGCCTGGCCACCACGCTGGCGGCGCTGCTGCTGCAGGGCCGCGCCCTGGCCGCGCTGGGCCTGGCGGCCGGCGGCGCGGGCCTGGCGCTGGCCCTGTGGCAGGCCGGCCGCGCCGAACGCGCACGCGCCCGCGCCGAGCGCCACGTGCGCGGGCTGCGCAAGCTGGCCAGCCGCGTGGTGTTCGAGTACCACGACGGCATCCGCCACCTGCAGGGCGCCACGGCCATCCGCCAGGCCATGCTGGCCGATGCGGCCGACTACGTGCGCGAGATCGAGGATGCCGCCGCCCAGGACCCGCGCGCCGCCTACGAGCTGGCCCGCATGGCGCACCGGCTGGCGCTGCTGGAAGGCGCCACCTACAGCGAAGGCCTGGAACAGACCGACCGCGCCGAGGCCAGCTACGCACGCGCGCTGCGCCTGGTGGCCATGGCCTGCGGCCCGGAACAGCGCGACCCTGACGTGCTGCTGGAGTGCGCCAGCATCGTGGCCGACGCGGCCGAGTTCGACCAGCGCCAAGGCCGACTGGCGCCTGCGACAGCGGGGTCCCCCGGCGCCGCCGGCCGCGACGCGCTCAGCGGCCTGCACCACGCACGCCGCCTCACCGAACGCGCCCAGGCCGGCGCGCCCGGGCACCGCCACCTGCACGAGCTGCTGGGCACCTTCGAAGGCCGCATCGGCCGGCTGCTGGGCAATGCCATCGACGTCAACCTGGGCCGATGGCGCGAGGCCCGGGCGCATCTCGAGGCCTCGGTGGCGCACATGCAGCGCTACAGCGCCGGCCGCGGGCACGACGCCGAAGGCCGGCGCCAGCACGCCTGGGCGCTGGTGGGCCTGGCCAGCTGGCACCGGCTGGCCGGCGACCCGGCACAGGCGCTGCGCTACATCGAAGAAGGCATGGCGCAGATCGATGCCGCCGCTGCGGCGGCGCCCGAGGTGGCCGTCTACAGCACCATGGCCACGATGATGCGCACCCACCTGGCCGCCACCCTGGCCGGCGCCGGTCGGCTGGACGAAGCCGTGGCGCTGAACCAGGAAGCCCTGGCACGCAACGAAGCCGCACGCGCAGCCGATGCCGCCGACGCCGTGCGCCACCGCGACCACGCCTTGATGCTCACCGGCCAGGCCCGCCTGCTGGTGGACGGTGGCCGCAGCAGCGCCGCGCTGCCACTGCTGCGCGAGGCCCACGGCGTGCTAGCCGCCATCACCGGCCTGGCGCACGACGCCTACCTCACGCGCTGGGTGGCCGAGGCCGAGGTGCTGCGGGCGCGCGCCGAGCTGGAAGCGGCCGCCGACCCCGCCACCGCGCTCGCGCTGGTGGACGGCGCGCTGCAGCGCCTTCGCCCCTCGGCCACGCTGCAGGCCGTGCCGCAATGGGCGCTGGTGCTGCAGGCACAGGCCGAAGCGGTGGCCGGGGCCGCCTGCGCGCGCCAGGCCGACTTCAAGACCGCGCGCCAGCGCCTGCAGGCCTCGGTGGACCACCTGGCACGGCTGACGGCCGGCGGCGAGCCGCTGCCGCGTTCGCTGGCCGCACGCCAGGCCGCGGCGCAGCAGGCCCTGGCCGCCTTGCCAGCAGCTGCCGCCGCCTAGGGGCGGCCGAGACCCACGCCGCTCAGGGCGGCAGCTGCTGCTGCACGCGCTGCGCCTGCTGCCGTGCCGCGGCACAGGCCGTGCCGCTGCACTGCTGCAGCACTTCACGCGCCAGCGCAGCCGCACGCGTGCGGCCGGCGGCGCTGCCTTCCAGCAACCATTGCTCGGCCAGTTCGGCACGCGCAGCGCCCAACGCGGGCTCGTCGGGGCGGGCGGTGGTCTGCAGCAGCGTCACCGCCTCCTGCAGCACGCCCTGCGCCTGCTCGGGCTGGCCGAGCGCGCGGAAGCGAACGCCCAGCGCCGTCAGCACCTGGCCGCGCAGCACCGGCTGGCCGGCAAAACCAGCGCGGGCGCGTTCCAGCGCCTGCTGCAGGCGCGGGCCCGCCACGGCGAGGTCGATGTCGGCAGCCGGCGCGGAGGCCGCAGCCCCGGGCCCGGTGGGCAGCGCCTCGGGCAGGTGCTCCTGCAGGAAGAGCTTCACCGCATCGCTGCGCAGGGCCTGGCCCTGGCCGCGCTGCCAGGCCTGCCAGCCTGCCCAGCTGGCACCGCCCAGCAAAGCGGCGGCCACCACGCCCAGCGCCAGCCGCGTGCGGTGGCGGCGCAGCCACAGCCGAGCCAGATACAGCGTGCCGCCGCCTGCGCCGGGCACGGGCTGCCAGCCCAGCACGAGGTTGAGCTCGTCGATGAGCGCCTGCACGGTCTTGTAGGGCGCGGCGCCGTCCTGGCGCAGCGCGCGGCGCAGGATCTGCGCCACATCGGGGCCCGGGGCCTGCTTGCCGGCTTCCAGCAGCCCCTGCAGCAGGGCGCCCAGCGCGGCGATGTCTTCGGCCCGCGTGTCGGGGCGCAGGCTGCGGCCGCGGCCCCAGTCGAGCAGGCGCACGCGGCCTTCGTCGTCCACGCGCAGGCAAGCCAGGCCCAGCGCGGTACAGGCCACCTCTTCGTCATGCACGTGGGCCACCAGGCGGCACACCTGGCGCAGCAGCGCCACGCGGGCGTGCAGCCCCAGGCCACGGCGCTGCGCGTGCTCAAGCAGGCCCAGACCGTCGATGTGGGGCAGCACGCGGTAGAAGCGGCCTTCGGCCTCGATGCCGGCGTCGATCAGGCGCACGATGTCGGCGTGCTCGGGCAACAGCACCACCTGGCGTTCGGCGGCCTGGCGGCGGGCTTCCTCGGCGCTCTGCGGCGCGGCGCCGCCTGCCGCTGGCGCATCGGGCAGGCGCAGCACGAAACGCTGGCGCGCGGCACCCTCGGCCCGCTCCACCGCCCAAACGCGGGCCTGTGCATCGGCACCCAGGGGCTCCAGCAGGCGGTAGGGGCCCACGCGCACGTCGGGCCTGGCGGGGCGGGGGGGCGGCGGGGCCACCGCGGCTTCGGCCTCGTCGGCGGTTTCGGCCAGCTGCGCCAGGCGCTCGCGGATGCGCGGCACCAGCGCCTGCTGCGGGCCGGGCAGACCGGCGAGGTAGGCCTCGCGCTGCTCGGGCGGCAGCGCCAGGGTGCGCTCGATCAAGCGGCTGAGGACGCGGACTTCGGTGGCAGAAAGCTGCATGGCGGGCGCGGGCGGGGGACGACGGGCCTGGAGTGGAATATGCCTCAGGCCACGGCGGCCGCCGGCACCGGCGGCTGCGCGAGAAAGTGCGCCAGCTCGGCGTTGAAATCGGCCTCGCGCTCGAAGTAGGGCAAGGCGCCGGTCGGGTAGACGGTGATGCGCCAGTTCGGGCGCTGGCGCCAGCCGTCCAGGCCGCGGTAATCGGTGAAGTCGCCGCGCACGCCGTGGCTCACCCACACGGGCTGTTGCAGGGCGTCGTAGACGGTGTGGATGTCGGCGCTGAAGAGCCCGGCGCTCAGGAAGTGCAGCGGCGCATGGCGCGCGCCGGGCTGGCGTGCGGTGAGGATGGCGTAGTCGGCCATCGCAGCGTCGATGTCCGGCCCGCCCCAGGTGCGGCGCAGGAAGTAGCGCACCACGGCCGGCTTGGTGAGGCCGTTGAACAGCGCCTGCGCCCAGCGCGGGTTGGCCAACACGCGGTGCAGCGCGGGCAGCCCGCGCGTGGTGCCCAGCGGCTTGCGCCAGGCGCGCCGGCCCATGAAACCGGTGGGGCTCACCAGCGCCAGCCGGCCCCAGTGCGCCGGCTGCTCGGCCGCGGCACGGGCCAGGAACTCGCAGCCCAAAGACACGGCCAGCGCGTCCAGCGGCTGCGGCCCGCAGCGCTCGCGCGCCAGCGTGGCGACGGCGTGCAGCGCGTCGGTCATCAGGCGCGGGCTGTAGGCGCGGTCGCTGCGCTCGCTGCAGCCGTAGCCGGGCAGATCGGGCGCGAAAACGGTGCGCGTGGCGCGCCAATGCTCGAACAGCGGCCGCACCTCGGCGGCAGAGGCCGCGGCGTTGACGCTGTGCAGCAGCAGCGGCGGGCCGTTGCCGGCGACGTAGCAGCTCAGGCCGTGGCGTTCGATGCGTTCTCCGGAGACGGCCGGCACCAAGGCGGGATGCATCGCCCGATGCTACGGGTTAACGCCGAGCCCCGGGCAGCCCCGGGGGCAGCGGGGCCGGCCGGTGGCCGACAATCCGCCTGCCACCGATTCCCCGCTACTGCATGCACCGCACGATCTTCAGCACACCGGTGGTCAACACCTGCCTGCGCGCCGCTTCCCTGGCTTTCCTGCGCGCCACGGGCTGGCGCATCGAGGGCGAACTGCCGCCCGGCGCGGCCAAGGCGGTACTCATCGCCGCCCCCCACACCAGCAACTGGGATCTGCCCTACACGCTGATGGTGGCCTTCAGCCTGCGCCTGAACATCTACTGGATGGGCAAGGCGAGCATCTTCCGCTTCCCGTTCGGGCCGGTGATGCGCTGGCTGGGCGGCATTGCGGTGGACCGCAGCAAGACCAACAACCTCGTGCAGGCCTCGGCCGCGGCCCTGGTGCAGGCCGACGGGCCTGTGCAACTGGTGGTGCCGCCCGAAGGCACACGTGGCAAGACGCGACACTGGAAAACGGGCTTCTACTTCATCGCGCTGGAAGCCCGCGTGCCCATCGTGCTGGCCTACATGGATTACCACGACAAACGCAGCGGCCTGGGCCCCACCTTCACGCCCACGGGCGACGTGGAAGCCGACATGGCCGAGATCAAACGCTTCTACGCGCCCATCCGCGGCAAGCGCGCCGACCTGTTCAGCTCAGAATGAGCGCTGGCCGCGCACCGCGGCCGCCGCAGGAGTTGTGCATGCGTCCGAACAGCCGCCCCTTCTGGCCCGGTGCGGGGCCCGGTGCAGGGCTCACCGCCCTGACGCTCGTGGCTTGCAGCCTGCTGCCGTTCGTGGCGGCGGCGCAAGCCCCCGCAGCCCCGGCCGTGCCGCCGGTGCTGATCACGGAAGAAGAAGCCCGGCGTGAGGCCGCCGCAGGGCCGGCGCCGACCCTGCCCACACCTTCACGCAGCTTGCCCGTGCCGGCTTCCGGGCCTGCGCCGCCGAGGCAGGTGCCGGGCATCGAGGTGCTGACCCCGGCCGCCGACGGCCGCGCGGTGCCCTCGCCGCTGCGGCTGCAGGTGGCGTTTCTGCCGCCGGTGGACGCCCGCATCGTGCCGGGCAGCTTCCGCATCCTCTACGGCGTGCTCAAGCTCGATGTCACCGAGCGCCTGCAGCGCCATGCGCAGCTCAGCGAGAGCGGCGTGGTGGTGGAGCAGGCCCAGGTACCGCAAGGCACGCACCGGCTCTTCGTGCGCGTGGCCGACGACAAGGGCCGCGTGGCCGAGCAGGCGGTGGTGATCCGCGTGGGCGCGCCGCGCTGAGGCGCCACCCGGCAGCGCGCTAGAAGTCGACCACCTCGACGCGCATCCCGCGCGAGACCAGCAGCGTGCGGCCCTGATCGGCCTCGGCGCGGCGGGCGAAAGGCAGCGCCACGACGCGCCAGTCGTCGCCCTGGGGCAGCACTTCCACCTGCAGCTTCTCGTGGCCCAGGGTGCGCAGCAGCGAGACCATGGCCACGCGCACCTGATCGGCCTCGGAGCGCGTGCGCAAGGGCCGCGTGGTGATGGCGAACACCGGGCCGGCTGCGGGCGGCGCAGCACGCGGTGGCGCGGGGGCCGCAGCCCCTGGAACAGGCGCGGGCACGGCCGCTTCGGCATCGGCCGGCAGGCGCCTGGGCGTGGGGCCGGCCTGCCACACGCGGGGCACACCCGCGGTTGCGGCTGCGGCGGCGTTGCCTGCCTCGGGCGCCGTGGGCGCAGCGGCAGCCTTGCCGGCGTCGGGGCTGGCGGCAGCGGGCACGGTCGCGGGGGGCGCGGACTGCGGCGCCGACGCCGCCGGCGGGCGCAGCGCGGCACGCGCCTCTCGGGCGCGGGCTTTCTCCTCTTCCGTCAGCGGCGGCACGATGGAGACACGCGGCGAGCGGCCGGCGGCTGGTGCACCGGGCGCGCCAGGTGCACCCGGCGTGGCGGCCGCCTGCGCTTCAGCTTCGGCCGTGGGCGCGATGGGCACGGCATGGGCGCTGGGCGGCCCGGTGTGTCCGAGGGCCACGCCGGCGGCGGCGCTGGCTGCGCCTTCAGGGGCGACCGGGGTTGTCGCGCTCGCGGCCGCTGCGGCAGGCCAGGCCGACGACGCAGAGGGCGTCCCCACGCTGGCCGCCGCGCTAGGCGCGTGTGTGTGGCTGTCGGCGGCCGGCACCGGCGGCGAAGCTGCGTGTGACGCCGAGGCCGGGGCGGTGGCTGGCAAGGCCGTGGCCGCACCGGCCGGCAGGGCCAGGCCCGCGGGCCGCCAGATCCACAAGGGCAGGCCCACGAGGCCGGCCCCGAGCGCCACCACCGCGGCCCGGCGCGGCGTGCTGAGGACGCGCCGGCCCAGCACCTCGGGCTGCAAACCGCTGCCCAGCAGCACGCGGCTCTTGCGCGTGTCGGTCTCCACCACCGCCGTGAGCAGCAGCACGCGCGCGAGCACCCGGCCGGGCACGGGTTTGCGGCCGGGCAGCAGGCTGTCGGCCTGCACCAGGCGCACAGGGCCGTCCACCGGCATGCGGGCCATCACGCTGCCGTGCTTGAGGGCGAAACGCGCCACCTGGCGCGGCGTCAGCGGGTCGATGAAGTCTTCGCTGAAGTCGGGCTTCAGCAGCGCGGGCGCCAGCGTGGCCAGCACCGCCGCGGCCTGCTCTTCGGCCAGCAGCTGCGCCTGGGTCTCGGGCGGCAGCGCAGCGAGTTCGCGGGCGCGGGCCAGCACCCGCTCGCGCAGGCGGCTGCGCTCGTGGCCGGCGGCGTCGGGCGCGGCGGCCGGGGCCGCCTCGGCCTGCTCACCCTCGGCAAGCGCGTGCGCAGGCTCGGCGGTCTCGGTGAGCACCGGCAGCGGTGCGGCCGCCGCGGCGGCAATGGCCTCGGCCGCGGCTTGCGCAGCACTCGGCGCAGTGGGCTGCGGGGCCGGCCCGGTGAAGGGCAAGGCCACGTAACCCACGGCATGCACCTGCGCCGCGCCAATGCGGCGTGCCAGCGGGTGGCGGTTGTGCCACGCCACCACACGCGAAACCACGGCAGACAGGCGCAAGTGATCCATGATGAACCCCGATTCTCGGCAGCGGGGCGGGCGCTGAAGCGCACATAAGCGCGGCTGCGGCGGGCCTGTTCAGTGCTTGGGAACGGCTGCCGGCAGCTTGCACCAGCCGCTGCGCGCGCAGTGGCGCAGGGCCCAGCCCAGGTGTGCAGATCAGCCCGATCAGGCCGGCAGCACCGTGCCGCTCAAAGTCCCCAGCCCGATGCGCACCGCGCCCGGCGCTTCGGCATAGGCGCGCATCAGCACGGTGTCGCCGTCTTCCAGAAAGCTGCGCTGCTCGCCGTTGGGCAGCGTGAGCGGCTCGCGCCCGGCGCGGCTGAGTTCCATCAGGCTGCCGCCCTGCCCCGCCCCGGGGCCCGAGAGCGTGCCGGTGCCGAAGAGATCACCCGTGGCGAGGTTGCAGCCGTTGCTGCTGTGGTGGGCCAGCAGCTGCGCCGGGCTCCAGTAGGCGGCCTCGGCGGCGTTGGCCTGTGACAGACGCACGGGGTTCTGCCCGGCCGCGCGCATGGCGGCGGTGTGCAGCCAGACTTCGAGCGTGAGGGCGATGGCGCCGGTCTGCTGGTCGTGTTCGGCGTGCAGGTAGGGCAGCGGCGCGGGGTCGCCCGCCGGGCGCTGCATGGGGCGGCGGAAGGGCGCCAGCGCCTCGAAGCTGACGATCCACGGTGAGACCGAAGTGGCGAAGTTCTTGGCCAGGAAAGGCCCGAGCGGCTGGTACTCCCAGGCCTGCAGGTCGCGCGCCGACCAGTCGTTCAGCAAAGACACGCCGAAGAGGTGCTGCTCGGCCTTCTCGATGGGTACGGGCTGGCCCAGTTCATTGCCCACACCCACCCACAGCGCGAGCTCCATCTCGTGGTCGAGCCGGCGGCTGGGGCCATAGACCGGCGCGCCCTCGGGCTGCAGGCGCTGCTGGCCCTGGGGCCGGCGCACGGGGCCGCCCAGGCCCACCGATGAAGCCCGGCCGTGGTAACCGATGGGCACCCACTTGTAGTTGGGCAGCAGCGGGTTGTCGGGCCGCAGCAGGCGGCCGATGTTGGTGGCGTGGTGGATGCCCACGTAGAAATCGGTGTAGTCGCGCACGCTGCAGGGCATGGCCATGCGGATGGCGTTCTGCGGGTGCAGGCAGACCTCGAGAAACGGCCCCTGCTCGCCGCCTTCGGCCAGCGCGGCCGACAGCGCAGCCCGCAGCGCGCGCCAGGCCGGCCGGCCCATCGCCATGAAGGCCGCCAGGTCGCCGGCGGCCAGCGGCTCCAGCAGCGGGTGGATCTCGTCGGGCCACGGGCACAGCTGCGCAGCGAGCTTGAGATCGAGCACCTGGTCGCCGATGGCCACCCCCACGCGCAAGGCATGGTCGCCGGCGCGTTCGGCTTCCTGTTCGCCCAGGCGGTAGCGGCCGAGCGGCAGGTTCTGGATGGGGAAGTCGGTGCCGGGCTCGTTGGCACTGGCCACCCAGCTGCGCAGCGCAGGGTGGTGGGTGGCGTCGGTCAGCGGGGAGTTGTTGTGGGTGTTCATGGCGGGATCATGGCGCCGGCGGGCCGGCGATCGAACATCAGGGCCGAAAGTGGTCGGCCAGGCCGGCCCAGCACTGCGCATAGGCAGCGTCCAGCAGCGCCGGCTGCAGCGCCCAGGCGGTGGGCCGCATGCGCCAGCGGCTTTCGAACATGAAGGCCAGCGTGTCGTCGAGCTTCTGCGGGGCCAGCGTGGCGCTGCTGGCCTTGCCGAAGGCCTCGGTGTCGGGGCCGTGCGGCACGTGGCTGTTGTGCAGGCTCATGCCCCCGGGGCGGAAGCCCTCGGGCTTGGCGTCGTACTGGCCCAGCACCAGGCCCATGAACTCGCTCATCACGTTGCGGTGGTACCAGGGCGGGCGGAAGGTGTCCTCGGCCACCAGCCAGCGCGGCGGGAAGATCACGAAATCGACGTTGGCCACGCCCGGCGTGTCGCTGGGGCTGGTGAGCACGGTGAAGATGCTGGGGTCGGGGTGGTCGAAGCTGATGCTGCCTACTGCGTTGAAGTGCGCCGTGTCGTACTTCAAGGGGCAGAGGTTGCCGTGCCAAGCCACCACGTCGTAAGGGCTGTGGTCTTGCGTCGCCTGCCAGAGCTGGCCGCCGGCCTTCTTGACGAGCTGCACCGGTGCGGGCGTGGCCTCGAAGGCCGCCACCGGGGCCTGGAAATCACGCGGGTTGGCCAGCCCGTTGCTGCCGATGGGGCCGAGTTCGGGCAGGCGGAAAGGCGCGCCGTAGTTCTCGCAAACATAGACGCGGCTCGGGCCCTGCACATCCACGCTGAAAGCCATGCCGCGCGGCAGCAAAGCCACCTCGCCCGGGGCGACATCGAGCACGCCGAGTTCGGTGGTGATCGTCAAAGCGCCCTGCTGCGGCACGAGCAGCATCTCGCCGTCGTTGTTGATGAAACAACGCCGGGCGCCACCCGTGAGCATCGAGCGGTTGATGAGCACCAGGTGCGCCGCCATGCCGTTCTGCGCCTCGGCATCGCCGTTGACGACCACGGTGCGCACGCCGTCGATGAAATCGAGCGCCGCGTCTTCGGGCACCGGCACCGGGTGCCAGCGCAGCGGATCGGGTGGCGCGTTCACGCCTTCGGCCAAGCCCGTCTTCCACAGCGGCTGCGCATAGGGCGTGTAGCCGCCCACCACCACCGCCGGCTGCCGGCGGTAGACCCAGGTGCGGCGGTTTTCCACGCGCGGCGCGGTGAAGGCGGTGCCGCTGATGAGCTCGGCATAGAGGCCGTGGGCCACGCGCTGCGGGCTGTTGCGGCCCACGGGCAGCGTGCCGGGGACGGCCTCGGTGGCGAAATGGTTGCCGAAGCCACTGAGGTCAGTGCGGGAGGCAGGGGTCATGCGGAATCTCCAGGAGCAAGGCTCTCGCGCGCCAGCGCCAGGGCTTTGCCCAGCACGCGCAAATCGCCGATGTGGTTGGCCAGCAGCAGCACGAGGCGGGCGTTGAGCTGCTCGCTCTGCGCCTCGCTCAGGCCCTGGTGTGTTTGCACCAGCTGGTTGAAGAACGCGTCGCCGGGCTCGTAGGCATGGCGGTGGCGCTCACCGGGCACGCCGAAGTTCGGGGCGGTGATCAGGTGGTCGGTATTCATGCGGCAGCCTCGGCATGCGCGTCCATCGCCAGCGCAAGGCGCCACGCGCGGTGCAGGGCCTCAGCGCTGAAGGCGCGCCAACGCGCGGCCACGTGCTGGTCGGGGCGCAGCAGGTAGACGGTGCCGGGGCGGGCATCACAGCGGCGCGCGGCGAGGCCTTGCACGTCCACCACGTGCGGCAGCACACAGGCTTCATCGCGGGCCAGCACGCACAAGAGCTGCACGCCGGCCGGGCGCTCCCGCAAGGCGGCTGCGGTGGCAACGTCGGGCACGCCGAAGTGGAGCAGCGTGAACGCACCGTGCCCCAGGTGTTGCAGCAGCCAGGACCGTGACCCGCCCACGGGCGCGTCGTCCAGCGGCGCGCCGGGTTCCATCCGGCCGTCGAAAGGCTCGGCGTCTGGCGTGTTCAGCGGGCTGCCGCGGTAGCAGCTGGGCACCGAGAGCCGCCCGCTGTTGACCAGCGCGCGCACGCCGGGCACGGTGCCCGCCAGGCCCAGCACGGCGTCGCGCAGCGTGCGCGCAGCCGCGCTCTTCGGCGTCATGAACTCGGTGCTGCGCGTGCTGTTCAGCAGGTTCTCGTCGGCCGCGGCGCCTCGCTCCGCGTCATAGCTGTCGAGCAGACCTTCCGGTGCGTGGCCTGCGATCACCTGCTGCAGCTTCCACACCAGGTTGTCGGCGTCCTGCACGCCCGAGTTCGCGCCGCGCGCGCCGAAGGGCGAAACCTGGTGCGCGCTGTCACCGGCAAACAGCAGCCGGCCGTGGCGGAACTTCGCCATGCGCCGGCACTGGAAGGTGTAGACGCTCACCCATTCCAGCGTGAAACCGATGTGGGCCCAGCCCTGCTGGTCTAGCAGGCGGCGGATGCGCGGGGCCACGCGCTCGGGCTGCTTCTCGGCCTCGGGGTCGGCCTGCCAGCCGAGCTGCAGGTCGATGCGCCAGACGCCGTCGGCCTCGCGGTGCATCAGCGCGCTTTCGCCGTCGAAGAAACTGGGCTTGAACCAGAAGCGGCGTTCGGTGCGTTCCAGCGGGTAGGGCTCGCCGTCCAGCAGCACGTCGGCAATCAGGAAGCGGTCCTGGAAGACCTGGCCGTCGATGTCCAGGCCCAAAGCGCGGCGTGTGGGGCTGCGCGCGCCATCGGCCACCACCAGCCAGTCGGCATGCAGCGTGTAGGCGCCTTGGGGTGATTCGATCTGCAGCAGCGCACCATCGGCCAAGGGCGTGACCTGGGCCACGCGGTGCCGCCAGCGCAGGTCCAGCCCTGGCAGTTCAGCCGCGCGTTCGACGAGGAACTGCTCCAGGTGGTACTGCTGCAGGTTCACCATGCCCGGGCGCTGGTGGCCGGCCTCGGGCAGCAGGTTGAAGCTGAAGACCTCGCGCTCGCCCAGGAAGGTGCGGCCGACGTTCCAGGTGACGCCCTTGTCCACCACGCGCTGGCCCAAGCCCTGCCCCAGGCGGTCGAAGATCTCCAGCGTGCGCTTAGCATAACAAAGCCCGCGCGAGCCGATGGAGACGGTGTCGTCTTCGTCCAGCAGCAGCACCGGCAGGCCGCGCTGCGCGGCGTCGATGGCGGCGCTCAAACCCACCGGGCCGGCGCCCAGCACCACGAGCGGTACACGCCGCACTTCGGCCGCGCCGACCTCGGGTGCCGGCCCCGCGGCATAGCGGGGCCAGGTGTAGGTGCTCAGCACTGGGCTACCTCAGGTCTCCAGGGCTTTCCACATCTCGATGTCGCGCTCGGCCGTCCAGATGCGCGGGTGCGTGTGGCCGCTCATCTCGTCATAACAGCGCGTCACGTCGAAGGGCATGCAGTGCTGGAAGATGACCCAGTGGCCGTAGGTCGGTGCCAGCTTCTCCATCGTGGCCTTGTAGGTGGCGTTGAGGTCCAGGCCCGCCTTCACACCGGCCTCGACACTCGCGCGCACATCGGCGATGAAGTTGCGTGTGCCGGCCAGGCCCGCGGCCACGGCTTCGGGCGTGGTGAGCGCAGGCCCGCGGCCCGGCACCAGTTGCCGCGGCTGCAGCGCGGCGATGTTGTCCAGGGTCTGCGGCCAGTCGGTGAAGTAGGCGTCGCCGGCGTAGGGCGTGGCGTCGAACTCGACGAGGTCGCCGCTGAACAGGATCTTCTGCTGCGGCAGCCAGGCCACCGTGTCGCCCTTGGTGTGGCCGCGGCCCAGTTGCAGCAGCTGCACCTCCAGCTGGCCCAGCCACAGCGTCATCTTGCCGGTGAAGGTGATGGTCGGCCAGGTCAGCCCCGGCGGCACGCTCTCGACATTGCGGAACAGGCGCGGGAAGCGGCCGATCTCGCTGGCCTTGTCCTGCTCGCCACGCTCCTTGATGAGGTCGAGCGTGTCTTCGCTGGCGATGATGTGTTCGGCGCCGTAGGCCGAAGCACCCAGCACGCGCACCGCGTGGTAGTGCGTGAGCAGCACGTAGCGAATGGGCTTGTCGGTGACTTCGCGGATGCGGCGGATCACGTCCTGCGCCATCACCGGCGTGGCCTGGGTGTCCAGCACCAGCACGGCGTCGTCGCCAATGATGATGCCGGTGTTGGGGTCGCCTTCGGCCGTGTAGGCGTAGGCGTTCTCGCTCAGGCGGGTGAAGCTGACCTGCTTCTCCTGCAGGTCGGCCTGGCTGGCAAAGGTCTTGGGGCTGGACATCGGGCGCACCTCGCGGACAAGTCGCTTGATGTTAGCGCAGGGGTTCTGTATTGTCGAACGCGTTAGCCATAGACAAATCATCGCCCATGCCCCGCGCCGAGCCGCCCGACGACCAGCCCACCCAGCGTGGCATCCAGAGCATCGAGGTCGGCGGCGCCTTGCTGCGCGCCCTGGCCCACCACGGCCGCCCGCTGCCGCTGAAGGAACTGGCCGCCAGCGCCGGCATGGCCCCGGCCAAGGCCCACCCCTATCTCGTGAGCTTCGGCAAGCTGGGCCTGGTGGCGCAAGACGCCAGCGGGCGCTACGGCCTGGGCCCGCTGGCCATGCAGCTGGGTTTGATCAGCCTGCAGCAGCTCGACCCCCTGGCCCTGGCCACGCCCTTGATCGAAGAACTGGCCGCCGAGTGCGGCCACACCATGGCCGTGGCCGTGTGGGGCGACCGTGGCGCCACCATCGTGCGCGTGGCGCAGCCGCCGACGGCGGTGTTCGTCGGCATGCGCCACGGCACGGTGATGAGCCTGCGCGCCACAGCCAGCGGCCGGCTCTTTGCGGCGCTGCTGCCGCCGGCTGTGGTGCAGCCGGTGCTGCGCGCCGAACACCAGGCCAGCGGCCGCCGCGGGGCTGCGCTGGACGCCGAGCTGCGCCAGGTGCTGCAGGCCGTGCGCGATGAAGGCGTCAGCCGCGTGCAGGACGTCTACCTGCCCGGCATCAGCGCGATGGCTGCGCCGGTGTTCGACGGCAGCGGGACGCTGGTGCTCAGCCTCACCGCCATCGGCCCCACGGCGGTGTTCGACAGCCGCCCGGGCAGCGCGCTGGTGCAGCGCATCACGGGCGCGGCCCAAGGCCTCTCGGCGCGCCTGGGTTGGCGCGCGCAGCCGGCCTGAAGGCGCGGCCGCGCCTCAGCGCGCCGGCAGGCGCAGCGCCCACAGGCCGGCGGCACCGGCCAGTGCCACGGCCGCTGTCAGGCCCACGGCCTCCAGGCCCCACCGTGCCAGCGCCAGGCCAAAAAGCCATGGCGACAAGGCCCCGAGCACGCGCGCTGGCAGCGTCAGCCAGCCCTGGCGCGCGCCATAGCCAGCGCTGCCGAACACCGCCAGTGGCAAGGTGCCGCGCACGATGGTGACCAGGCCGTTGCCCAGGCCGTGCACCAGCGTGAAAGGCAAGGCCGCCAGCGGCCCCAGCGTCAGCAACAGCCCGGCGGCCACGGGGTGCGCCAGCGCCGCCGCGCGCGCCGCCAACAGCGGCGAACGGTGGCGCAGCCAGCCCAGTTCGAGCAGGCGCGCGGCCACTTGCGCCGGGCCCATCAACGCCGCCGTGGCAACGGCCACGGGCAGGCTGGCGCCGCTGGCCTGCAGCAGCGCTGGCAAGTGGGTGGCGATACCGGCGCTGACCACGCTCATCGCCGCGAACACCGCGGCCAGCAGCAGGCCCAGGCGACGTGCGCGCTGCGGGGCGAGCGCAGGGCTGCCCTCGCTTGACGCCGCCGCCTCTGCCGCGGCAGCGGGCGCCGAGCTGGCCGGGGGTGATGCACGTGGCAGGCAGGCGTTCAAGGGCAGACCGATCAGCACGTGCAGCAAGGCCCACGCGGCGCAGGCGCCGCGCCATCCCCAGGTGGCTTCGAACCAGGCCGTGAGCGGCCAGCCCACGGTACTGGCGAAACCCGCCAGCAGCGTGATGCCGGTGATGGCCCCTCGCGCGCCGCTGCCATACAGGCGCACGAGGGCTGCAAAGGCAGCCTCATAGAGGCCGAAACCCATGGCAACACCCAAGCCGGCCCAGGCCAGCACCAGCACCGCCGCGTTGGGGGCCGCAGCCATCAGGGCCAGCGCAGCGGCAAAAGCCAGGCTGCACACCATCAGCACCGGCCGGCCTCCGTGGCGGTCGATGGCGTGGCCAGCCAGCGGCCCGACCAGCGCCGAGATCACCAGCGCCATGGACAGCAACGCGTAAACCGTGGCCGGCGCCAGGCCCAGTTCGGCCGCCATGGGAGCGGCCAGCATGGCCGGCAGGTAGAAGCTGGAGCCCCAGGCCAGCGTCTGCGCCGTGCCCAGCGCCAGCACGACAGCCGTGGGTTTCATCGGACGCGAGTGTCGCACCGCGGCCACGGCGAGCGTGCGCTGCCGCCCCGGCGCGGGGTGCGACCAGGGAATGAATAATGCGTGCCACAACGCGGGCCGCGGACACCGGGCCTGGTGGTCAGACACCTCGTCCCGGCCACCCCCGCCCGACCTGGAGATCCACCGCCCCGATGGTGACCGACGCCGACATCGACAAAGCCCTGGAGGCCGAACGCCTGGTGCAGCACGAACGCGTGCTGCGCGGGTCGATGCTGGGCAGCGGCAGCATCGGCGTGCTGCTGGCCTCGGCCCTGTGGAGCGTGTCGTCGCCGGCCGCCGTGCTGTCCTGGCTGGCGGCGCTGGCCGGGGCGCTGGCCCTGCGCTGGGCCGGCGTGCGCGCGCAGTCGGCGCGCAGCCTGGCGGCCGAGGAGTACCCGCGCTGGGCCTTGCGCCACCGCGTGGCCTTCCTGTTGCACGGGCTGGCCTGGGTGAGCGTGGTGCTGGTGCCCGCGCAGCTGCAACCCGGGCGCGAGCTCGACCTGCTGGTGTTCGCGATGAGCATCGTCACCGCCGGCGCGCTGAGCACGGCGGCCTTCGATCTGCGCACGGCCCTCTTCTTCGCGGTGCCCACCGTCACCGCGGCGCTGCTGCTGGCGCTGCGCTCGCAGGACCCGGGCGCCCTGGCCCTGTCGGCCATGGCGGCCATCTACCTGTGCATCACCACCAGCACCGCCCGCCGCGCGCAGCAGCTGGTGCGAGACGGCGTGCGCTTGCGCCTGATGGAGAGCCGGCGCGCCAACGAGGCGCAAGCCAACCGGCAGCGTGCCGACGATGTGGCACAGCGCCTGGCCGACCAGCACCGCCTGCTGACGCAGCTGATGCAGACCTCGCAGCAGGGCTTCTGGTTCATCGACAACGATGCGCGCACCACCGATCTGAACCCGGCGATGGCCCGCATGCTGGGCGAGCCGCATGAAGCCGTGATGGGGCGCCGCGTGCAGGACCTCGTGGCGCCGGAAGACCAGGCGCTGCTGGAGATGGAACTGGCGCAACGCATCGGCGGCGCCGCGGGCCACTACGAGCTGACGCTGCTGCGCGCCGGCGGCCACCGCCTGCACTGCGTGTGCAGCGCCACGGCGCTGTTCGACGCGCAAGGCGCGAAGGTGGGCTCGGTGGGTGTCTGGACCGACATCACCCAGCGCCGCAGCACCGAGGCCGCGCTGCGGCATTACGAACTGGCGGTGAATGCCATCAGCGACGTGGTCTCGGTGGTCGACCGCAGCGAGCGCTACCTGCTCGTCAACGACGCCTGGTGCCGCGCCTCCCGCGTGCCGCGCGAGGCGGCGCTGGGCCGGCTGACGAGCGAAGTGCTGTCGCACCGCGTGACCGAGGCCCGCCTGCAGGCCCTGCGCGAGTGCATGGCCACCGGCGAGATGCGCAGCGCGCGCAGCCCCGACCCGCGCGCCTCGCGGCCCAACTGCGTCATCGAGACGCACTACTTCCCGCAGAAGGACGACACCGGCCGCGTGCAGCAGGTGGTGATGGTCACGCGCGACGTCACCGACCAGGAACGCAGCCGCAACGCGCTGCTGGCCAGCGCCGCCGAACACCGGGCGCTGCTCGACAACTTTCCGGGCTACATCAGCCGGCTCGACCGCCACCACCGCTACACCTACGTCAACCACCGCCTCGCCGCGCTGTTCGGCCGCACGCCCGAGGCGGTGGTGGGCGGTAGCGTGGCCGAGGTGCTGGGCGCGGAGCGGGCCACCGCGCTGCAGCCCATGATCGACCGCGTGCTGGCCGGCGAGGCCGTGAGTTACGAACACACCGTGCAGCCGCCTGGCGCCGAGCCGGTGGACCTGCAGGTGCGCATGGTGGCGGGCGCCGACCCGCTGAGCGGCGCGCCCGTGGTCTACGGCTTCACGCTCGACATCACGCAGCGCAAGCGCGCAGAAGCGGCGTTGCGCGCCAGCTCGGCCGAGCTGGGGGCCCTGCTGGCGGCGTTTCCAGGCTACATCGCGGCCACCGACGAGGCGCTGCGCTACACCTACATCAACGACCGCCTGCTCGCGGTGTGGGGTGTCACGCGCGAAGCCGCCGTCGGCCGCACCGTGCGCGAGGTGCTGGGCGACGAGCGTGCCGAGTCGGTGGAAGCCGCCATCCAGCGCGCGCACCGCGGCGAGCACTCGGTCACCGAAGCGAGCTTCGACCCCGGGCCCGACGGGCAGCGGCTGGTGCTGGAAGTGACACGCGTCACCGGCACGCGCCAGGCCGACGGGCGCCAGACCTGCTACGCCTTCGGCGTGGACATCACCGCACGCAAGCAGGCCGAAGAGGCGCTGATCGCGGCCCGCGACGAGGCCGAGAACGCCAACCGCGCGAAGTCGCAGTTCCTCTCGCAGATGTCGCACGAGCTGCGCACGCCGCTCAACGCCATCCTGGGTTTCGGTCAGCTGCTGGATTCCGACCCGCGCGCCACGCTGGTGCCGCACCAGCAGGCCTGGGTGCGCGAGATGCTGCGCGGCGCCGAGCACCTGCTGAGCCTGATCAACGAAATCCTCGACCTCGGGCGCATCGAGGCCGGCGAGTTGCCGCTGGAGTTGCAGGCCCTGGCGCCGGGCGAACTGGTCGATGAATGCCTGGCGCTGGTGCAGGCCCTGGCGCAGAGTCTGCACGTGACGCTGGGCACGACGCCGGGCGGCCTGGAGGGCCTGCAGGTGTGCGCTGACCGCCGCCGCCTCAAGCAGGTGCTGTTGAACCTGCTGGGCAATGCCATCAAGTACAACCGCCCCGGCGGCGAGGTGGCCGTGCTGTGGCGCCTGGAAGGTGGCGAACTCTGGCTCGGCGTGCGCGACAGCGGCCGCGGGCTCACACCCGAGGAGCAAGAGCGGCTGTTCCAGCCCTTCGAACGCCTGGGCGCCGCGCAGTCGGGCATCGAAGGCACGGGCATCGGGCTGGCCATCAGCCGGCGTCTGGTGCTGGCCATGGGTGGGCAGATCGGCGTGCACAGCGTGCCGGGCGAGGGCAGCACCTTCTGGCTGCGCCTGCCGCGTGATGGCGGCAGCCCGTCGGCCCCGGGGCTGCCGCTCAGCGGCGCGCCGCTGGACGCTGCGCCCGCGGCGCCGCCAGCGCAGCCCGAGCAGACCGTGCTCTACATCGAGGACAACCCCGTCAACGTGGCACTGATGGAGGCCATGCTGGCGCGCCTGCCCGGCGTGCGGCTGCTGTGCGCCGAAACGCCCAGCGAGGGGCTGCGTCTGGCCGCAGAGCACCAGCCAGCGCTGGTGTTGCTCGACATCCACCTGCCCGAAATGGACGGCTTTGCCGTGCTGCGGCACCTGCACCAGATGCCCGCGCTGGCGCACACGCCGGTGCTGGCGGTCAGCGCCAACGCGCTGCAGGAAGACATCGCTGCCGCGCACGAGGCCGGCTTCGCCGCCTACCTCACCAAGCCGCTCGCGCTGGACACGCTGCTCGACACGGTGCGCGCGCACCTCGGGCGCGGCTGAAAAAGAAACGGGCCGCAAAGCGGCCCGTGTCCTCAGGCCGGGCAGGCGCCCGGCCGGGGTTCATCACTGGAAGGTGATGGCGCCGTTGACCACCAGCGTTGTCGGGAAGACCGCCGGGCTGCCGGTGGACACGCTCATGTTCGCGCCGACCAGCTTGCCGTTGTTCGGCGGCAGCGGGTTGCCCGAGCCCACGGCCTGGAAGTCGACCTGCGACAAGGGGCCCAGGGCCAGCGCGCTGGCAGGCGTGAGGCCGGCCACGTTGCAGGTCTGGATCAGCGTGAAGTCGGACAGCTGCAGCGTGTAGCGGGTGGCCGCCTGCGCGGTGGGCGTCACCGCGGCCAGCAGCTTGATGTTGCAGGCCGCAGGCGCCGAGGCGCTGCCCACGTTGTAGTACTTGCCCAGGGTCAGGATGACGCCGAAGTTCTTCGCCGGGCCGTTGAACCACTCGGGGTTCTGGCCGAAGGTGAAGGACATCGAGGTCTTGCCCGCGATAGAAACCCCCGGCGTGTCGCCCGTGCCGCTCAGGCCCGTGGTGAGGCCCGGGGCCTGCACGAAGATGCCGGCGTAGAGCGAGGTCACCGCGGTGGGCGTCTGGTAGAAGTAGAAGAAGCCGGTGTCGGCCGCCGCCACGGCCGGCGTGAAGCTGCCGCCGCTGCCGCACTGCGCGGGCGCGCCGCAGTTGAAGCCGTCCACGCTGCTGCCGCTGTAGCCGCCGTACGCACCGCCCTGCACCGTCGCCGTGGCGCCGAAGCCGCTGCTGAAGGTGACGGGGCCGGTGCTGCCACCACCGCTGCCACCACCGCCAGCCGCAGCAGGCGCGGGGTAGACGATGTCGTCGACGTAGTAGGTGCGCGCGCCACCGGCGGCGGCACCGGTGGTGCCGAAGTTGAAGAAGATCGAGAGCTTGTTGTAGGTGGCGGCCAGGTCCAGCGCCGCCGTGCCGGCCGCCGGGTTGGCGAAGTTGAAGCTCAGGGTCTGCCAGCCACTGGCCACGGTGGTGCTGGCTTCGGTCTCCACGCTCTTGGTCGGGTCGCTGGCGTTCTCGACCTTCAGACGCACCGGCGTGCCCGCAGTGGGCGACCACACGCGGGCCGTGATCGTGCGGTTGGTCGCGGTGAAGCCGATGGGCGCGATGGCCTGGTTGGCCAGGTTGGAGATGGTGGTGCCGGCCCAGAGTTCGGCCGTGCCGCTCTTGATCACACGCGCCACCTTGTTGGCGGCGTTGGTCGGGTCGGCCACGATGGCGCTGTCTTCCGCACCGCCGAAGCCCGTGAGCGTGGGCGCGGTGGCCTCGTCCATGCTGATGGTGGTGCTGGTGGCGGTGCCGCCACCGCCGGCGCTCGGGCAGGCCACCGTGAAGCTGCTGCCGCGGAAGGCGAGGTCGTCGAAGTAGAAGGTGCCGCCGCCGCCGGCCGCGCCGGTCTTGCCGAAGTTGAAGAAGATCGAGGCCTTGTTGTAGGTGTTGGCCAGGTTCAGCGCCGCCGTGCCCGCTGCCGGGTTGGCGAAGTTGAACAGCAGCGTCTGCCAGCCTGCGGCCACGGTGGTGAGGGCTTCGGTCTCGGCGCTCTTCGTGCCGTCGGCCGCGTCTTCCACCTTCAGGCGCACCGGGATGCCAGCGGCCGGCGCCCAGACGCGGGCGGTGACGGTGGTCAGCGTGCTGGTGAAGGGCAGGCGCACGATGGCGCTGCTGGGGCAGATGCTGACGGTGGTGCCGGCCCAGAGCTCGGCGGTGGCGCTCTTCACGACCTTGGCCACGCGGTTGCTGGCGTCGGTGGGGTCGGCGGTGATGGTGGCGTCTTCGGCGCCGCCGAAGCCCGTCAGCACCGGCGGCGTGGCCTCGCTGAAGCCGACGATGCGCGTCTCCACGATGGGGATCACGGTGTTGTAAGCCTGCAGCGAGCTCACCACCGCATTGGTGTTGCCGACGGCGTCGCTCACGCGGCCGGCGGCGATGCTGAGGTTGATGGTGCCCGTGGCGTCGGGCGTGGGCACCACCACCAGCGTGGCGCGCGTGCCGCTGACACGCACGAAGGCGCCCTTGGTGCCGCCGGCCACGGTGACGTCGTCCACCGTGAAGCTGGTGCCGACGTCTTCGTTGAAGTTGAAGGTGAAGGTGACGTCGCCGGTGGCGTTGGTCTCGGCCACGCTGTCGGTGATGGTGATCACGGGGCCGGCGGTGTCGGCCGTGCCCGTGGCCAGCTGCGGCGGCGCTTCGCCGTCACCACCGCCGCAGGCGGCCAGCAGCAGGGCCACGGCCAGCGCCGTGGCAGACATCAGGTGCCGGGGCTGGCGGGCAGGCTGCCCGGCAGACAGCGAACGGGGGCGTTGGGCGGTGTTCATGGCGGTGTTTCCTGTCGGGGTGACGTCGTTCGACAAAATCTTTGAAAGCGCTTTCAGCAGTATGCGCAGGCGGTTTCTGGCTTGGCAAGGGCGCGCGCCCCCTGGCTTACCCGTAGGCGCGCTGGTTTCGGTGTTCAGGCCTCGGGTTGCAGCCGTCAGTTGGCGGCGCTCAGGCGGCCCAGGGCCTTGGGCGCCACGGTCATGCGCTTGCCGTCGCTGAAGCGCACCTCCAGCGGCGTGCTGCGGGCGTTGTAGGCCAGGTAGGTGCGGCTGCCGTCGGCGCGCTTGAACACGGCGTGCAAGGGCGTGTCGGCGGTGATCGTGAAGTCGGGCGGGCCCATCGCTTCGAGGTTGAGCATGAAGTGCAGCGTGTAGCTGCGCGAGGCGCCCAGTTCCACCGAGCCCCAGCGCTCCCAGGTCTTCAGCGCCTCGGCCGGGTCGGCCAGCGCGAGGTACTGCGCGAACACGTCCTGCCAGATGTCTTTCGGCGGCGGCGGGCTGGGCTTCTTGGCGATGCGGTTCCACAGCGCCGTCTCGGCCGGCAGCGTGGCCAGGCTGCGCTTGACGAAAGACGGGTCGCGTCCCAGGTAGGTGTGCGCCGTGGTCACGGGCAGCAGGTTGATGCCCTTGATCTGCCGCGGATCGTCGATCCACCAGGTGTCGTGGCGGTACATGCCGCCGAAGACCTGGCTGACCTCGGCGTTCTTGTATTCCTTCGCGAAGACGAGGCCGTGGATGTCGAACCAGTAGTGGTTGATGGCCTCGATCTCGTTCGTGTAGAGGTACACGCCCAGGTCGCGCAGCGCCTTGTTGCCGGTGAGCTCGCCCCACAGGATGAGCCCGGCCCAGGCGTTGATGGCTTCCGACGAGCTCTCGTTGTTGTTGCCGAACTCGCCCGCGCCGATGCCGTTGGCCCAGGTGTGCGATTCATACGCGTCCCAGTTGCGCAGGAAGGGGAAGTCGGCGCGGCCGCGCTCGGTGGTGGCGATGTCGGCGATCAGCAGTTCGATCATGCCGCCCCAGCGCTCTTTGGCGATCCAGGCCGGATCGCGCAGGCCCACCTCGGCGGCCACGCGGATCCAGTAGCCGAACCAGAACTGGTGGTCGTTGATCTCGGTGATGGCGAAGAACTCTTCGGGGTAGATGTTCACCACGCCCATCGACTTTTCGTACTGCACGTAGCCGCGGCTGCTCTCGCCGCCCAGCCACTCTTCGGCGCGCTTCTTCAGCAGGTCGAGCAGGCGGTCGCGGCTGGCGGTGTCGCCTTGCTGCTCGAACACTTCGGCCAGCTTCAGCGTGCGCTGCAGGCCCTTGCCGGCCCAGTAGGCGCTCTTGCCTTCGCGCTGCAGCTCGCGGCCGGCGGTGCGGATGTCCTTCTCCATCACGTCCTTCAGCTCGTCGAGCCGCGGCGAGGCCGTGATGCCGGGCCAGTAGGGCACGAAACCGTTGAAGCGCGTGGTGGTCTTGAACTGCGGGGCGGCCAGCAGGCGCAGCGGGCCGCGCACGGTGTCGAACGTGGCGCCCAGCTTGCCCTCGACCGAGGCGTTCCTGAACCACTGGTGCGGGTACAGGCCCAGCAGCGGGCCGGCGTCGGCGCCTTCCATGGCCTTGGTGGTGGCGGTGAAGGTGGTCTCCACCTGGCTCGCGGCCTCGTCGTAGCGCCAGGCCACGCGGGTCTGCTCGATGAAGCTGTAGGCGTGTTTCGTGAAGAGCGCCAGCGTGGCGGCCTGCTCGTCGGGCAGCGCCGCCACCGAGGCGTAGCCGGCGCCGGCCGGCAAACGCGCGATCCACTCGGTGGCCGACACCGCCTCCCACTTCACACCCGTCGGGCCGAAGAGCGCGTAGCTCTTGGCGCCCACCTTGAGCGCCAGCACGCGCGCATCGGCGCCCTCGTGCAGGCGCTGGCCGGCGGCGGGCAGGCGCACGCGCAGGTCACCGCGCGTGAGCTTCAGGAAGGCGTAGGGGTTGCCGCGCGCCACCGTGGCGCGGAAGTCGTCGGCGCCGTTGGCGAAGCTGATGCCGATCGACCAGTCGTCCGCTGCCGCGAGCTTGGCCTTGCCGGGCTCGAAGGCCACGGGCGAGATCACCAGCGGGTCCTTGTGCGGGTAGCGGATCTCCACGTCCTGCCGCACGCTGTTGATGGCTTCCTTGCTGGGCAGCGCGAACTCCAGGCCCGCGGCCGTGGTCTTCACGGTGATGGGCTGGACGAAGATCGCTTCGGGCTTGGGGTTGAAGATCAGCGTCGAGTACCACTGGCTCGTGGGCGCGGCGCGCTGCAGCATCGCCTCGGTGCGGAAGGGCGCCTGCGGCACGGGCTTGTCACCGGCCTTGGGCGTGAGGTGGTAGGCCCCGGCGCCGAGCTTGACGGTCTGCGCCATGGCGGGCGCCAGCATCGCACCACCCGCCAGCGCGGCAGCCAGCAGCGCGGCCCGCAGCCACGGCCGCCCCGGCGTGGCTGCGTCAGCCCGCGCGCCCCCGTTGCACCGATCCGGCCCACCTGCGTTCGTCGCGCTCATGCCATTCCCTTTCGTGCAAGAACTGCCTGCGCGGCCATTGTTTGTGAAAGCGCTTTCAGAAAGATTCCGCGTTTTCCCGGAGCCGCCACACCCGCAAGACCCTGTCGGCCGCAGGCGCGAGGGTAAACACGCACCGCGTTCGCGTTGACGCCGCGGCACCGTCAACCGTATTCTGTGAAAGCGCTTTCAACGCAACCCATCCAGCCCAAGGTGGCCTGACCTATGCAGCAAGAAATCACCCGCCCTCGGGGCAACCCGGTTCCCCCGGCCGGCCAACCGGCCTGGCTGCAACGCAGCGTGCTGTCGGCGGCGCTGTGCCTGCTGGGCCTGAGCGCGTCACCCGCGGCGCAGGCCTTCGAATACGGCCCCTTCAGCCTCACCGGCTTTGCCAAGGTGAGCGTGGGGCGCGTGAGCAACGGCTGCGAAGGCTGCCAGCGCGACCCGCAGGCCGGGCGCCACTTCATCTGGGCCGACGACATCGTCTACGGCAAGGAGTACGGCGGCCTGAACACCGACAGCGTGCAGATCCAGCCCGTGCTGGGCGTGAAGTTCGATCTGCCGCAGGGCTTCAAGATCAGCGGCGCCTACTCGCAGCGCCTGCGCGACGGCAAGCCCGACCTGCCCGGCGTGGTGTACGAGCGCAGCCTGACGCTGCAGCACGAGTACTACGGTACCGTGCAGATCGGCAACTTCCTGGCGCGAGGCTGGAACCGCCCCGATTTCCCCTACGCCAGCGACCTGGGGCAGACGGCCTTCAGCGATTCGGGTGCGGCCTACGGCATCCTCACCAAGGCGTTGCGCTACACCTCGCGCGAACTCTTCGTCGCCGACGGCAACCTGGTGCTCGAAGCCACCTACGACCAGGGCGACACCAACTTCAAGCGCAACAAGCCGCAGCTCTTCGAGTTCTGGGCGCTGTGGGCGCGCGGCCCGCTGGTGGTGGAAGCCATCGCGCAATCGGCCAAGAACGGCCCGCCGGCGGCTTTCGCGAAAGCGCCCTTCACCGGCCTGACGCCCTTCCCCGAGCGCGACGACGTGCAGCTCAACGGCAGCAGCCAGGGCATGTTCATGCTGCTGAGCAAGTACCAGATCGGCACCGAATACGAGGTGTCGGGCGGCCTGCGCTTCAACCGCTGGAGCGGCAGCTACGCCGTGCCGCTGACCACCGGCGCGCAGGCGCAGTGGAACAACCCCTTCAACGTGAACTGGGGCGGCTTCGACGCCAACGGCGTGCCCAACCCGGGCTACTCGGCACGCTCCGTCGACCTGATGCTGGGCCTGCGCAAGTACATCAACCCGAAACTCGTGGGCTACACGGGCCTGACCTACCTGGGCAAGGCGAGCACCAAGAACCCGAGCGACCGCGGCCAGAACAACACCGCGCTCTTCGTCAGCCTGGGCGCCCGCTACGCCGTGGGCGGCGGGCTCAGCGTCTCGGGCTCGGTGAACGCCGTGGCCTATGGCCGCAAGGGCCAGGCGCCGTTGAGCATGCCGGCCCACGATGCCTTCTCGAACGTCGACTCCCGCATTGCCAACCGCGGCAACTGGGTGTCGCTCGAAGCGAACTACACCTTCTGAGACCGAGGCTCCTTCCATGAAGTCCAACTGGTTGAACACGCTGCCCGGCGCACGTGCCGCGCTGGTCGCCGCCATGGCGGTGACGATGGCCGCCACCTTCACCGCCTGCGGCGGCGGTGGCTACACCGAATCGCCCGTGTCGGTGACCGAGCGCCGCGCCCTGCCGGCCGAATTCACCACGCGCGCCGCGGTGAACTACTCGCCGTACCGCACCTCGCGCAACGAATCGGAGATCGGCAACGAGGTCATCACCGCGGCCAACGTGCTGCAGGACCTGCGGCTGATCCGCGCCACCGGCATCGGCACCATCCGCCTCTTCAGCAGCACGGCCTTCGCAGAGACGGTGCTCGCCGTCATCCGCGACAACAACCTCGACCTGAAGGTGATGCTGGGCGCCTACCCCAACCCGGTGAACAGCCTGGCCGACGAAGCCGCCAACCTCTCGGAACTGGCCAAGTGCATCGACCTGGCCAAGCGCTTCGAGTCCATCGTGGCCGCGGTGAGCGTGGGCAACGAGACCATGGTGGAGTGGTCCACGCACAAGGTCGACCCGGTGATCATGGCGCGCTACATCAAGAGCGTGCGCGATGCCATCAAGCAACCGGTGACCACCGACGACAACTGGCTCTTCTGGTCGCGCGTGCCCAAGGTCATCACCGACGTGGTCGACTTTGCGGCGGTGCACACCTACCCGGTGCTGGACACCTTCTACAACCCCAGCGAGTGGGACTGGCGCCTGAAGAGCGTGCCCGAGGCGCAGCGTGCGCAGGCCATGATCGCTGCCAGCATCACCGAAGCCAAAGAGCAGTTCGGCAAGGCCCGCGCCGCGCTCGACCAGCTGGGCCTCGCCAACATGCCGATGATCATCGGCGAGACCGGCTGGACGGCCGTGGACACCGCCGGCGGCCCCAACCTGGCCTTCCGCGCGCACCCGGTGAACCAGAAGCTCTACTTCGACGCCCTGCAGGAGTGGGCCGCCGAAGGCCGGCGCGGCAACGGGCCGAAGGCGGTCTTCTTCTTCCAGGCCTTCGACGAACCCTGGAAGCAGGGTGACGACGGCTGGGGCCTCTTCAACAAGGACCGCCAGGCGCGCTACGCGGTGCAAAGTCTGGGCACCTGCGGCGTGACCTGGGCCTGTGAACCCGGCACCTACACGACGGCCGATGCCGTGAAATGGGTGGCGCCCACGATCGGCACCGCGGTCGCAGCCAACCGTTACACGCTCTTCAGCGAAGCGGTGGTGGCGGGTGAACAAGTGGCCACCGGCCTGCGCTGGGACCCGTTTGCAACCACGGGCTACGCCACCATCGCCGGCGGCGCGCCGGGTGACGGCAGCAACAGCTTCGAGGTCACGCCCAACCCAGTGAACTTCGGCTGGGGCCTGTTCCTGTATTCGGGCAGCGGCGTCACGGCCAACCTCTCGGGCTATGCGAACGGCCGCCTGAACTTCGCGGTGAAGAGCGACAGCTACCCGGGCAAGATCGAGATCGGCATCAGCACCGACACCGAAGATCGCGACGTGCAGGAAGCCTTCCTGCAGATCGGCCCGGGCGAGTACGGCTACTGCAACACCAACGCGTGGTGCCAGGTGAGCGTCCCCATCTCGGCCTTCGTCGCCGCCAACCCCAAGCTCGATCTGCGCATGGTGAACTTCCGCTTCATCATCGCCGACCGCTTCTCGTTCACCGGCAAGCCGCTGAACACGACGGGGCTGCCGAAGATCCAGGTCGACGGCATCCACTGGTCGAAGTGACGGGCGAAGTGATCCCGCAGGAGGCGCTGCGCCACTGGCGCAGCAGCCGCGACAGCGGCGAGCGGCTGGCCGAACAGCCCCCGCTGCCGTGGCACAGCGGCCCGCCCCCTGGCGGGCCGCTGGTGTTCGTGGACAGCAGACGCCGCCTGCAAACGCTGCTGGGTTTCGGCGGCGCCTTCACCGAGGCCACGGCCACCGTGTGGCAGCAGCTGGCGCCGGCCCAGGCCGACGCGTTCTTGCGCGCCTGCTTCTCGCAAACCGAGGGCCACGGCTACACGCTGTGCCGCGTGCCCATGGGCAGCAGCGATTTCGGGCTGGGCAACTACGCGCACGCCGATGTCGAAGGCGACTTCACGCTCGAACACTTCAACATCGAGCGCGACCGCCAGGCCCTCCTGCCGCTGATCCATGCCGCACAGCGCGTGGCCAGCCGGCCCATCCGCCTGCTGGCCTCACCCTGGAGCCCACCGGCCTGGATGAAGACCACCGGCCGCATGAACGGCGGCGGACAGCTGCGGCCCGAGTGCCGCGCCGCGTGGGCGCAGTGCTACGTGAAGTTCATCGAGGCTTACGCGGCCGAAGGCGTGCCGATCTGGGGCGTGAGCGTGCAGAACGAACCGCAGGCCACGCAGCGCTGGGACTCGTGCATCTTCAGCGCCGAGGAAGAGCGCGATTTCGTGCGCGACCACCTCGGCCCCGCGCTGCACGCCGCCGGCCTGCAGCACGTGAAGGTCGTCGTGCACGACCACAACCGCGACGAGCTGGTGCAGCGCGCCGGCACCGTCTACGCCGACCCCGAGGCCGCGAAGTACGTCTGGGGCGCCGGCTTCCACTGGTACGTGGAAGACCACTTCGAGCAGGTGCAGCAGCTGCACGACGCCTGGCCCGAGAAGCGGCTGCTCTTCACCGAAGGCTGCCAGGAAGGCGGCCCGCACCACGGCAGCTGGGCACTGGCCGAGCGCTATGCGCGTTCCCTCATTCAAGACCTGAACCACTGGACCGTGGGCTGGATCGACTGGAACCTGCTGCTCGACGAACACGGCGGCCCCAACCACGTCGGCAATTTCTGCAGCGCGCCCATCCTCGCCGATGCCGGCCGCGCCACACTGCACTTCCAGAGCAGCTACGCGGCCCTGGGCCACTTCGCGCGCTTCATGCAACCAGGGGCCGAGCGTGTGCTGTGCGCGGCCTCCAAGCAGGTGCTGGAAGTGACGGCGGTCCGCAACCCCGATGGCCGCGTGGCGGTGGTGGTGCTGAACCGCAGCGATGCGGCGCAGGGCTGCACGTTGGTGGTGGATGGGCGCTGGGCCGAGGTGCAGGTGCCAGGGCATGGCATCGCCACCTTCACGGGCTAGATCCGCCAACAGCCGTCGCCGACGAAGCGTGGTTTTCCGCCAGCCAGACCCAGGCCTACACGGCAGGGCGCGGCGCCGGGCATGCTGCCAAGAGCGCGGCTTCAATGGCCTCGCGCGGGTAGTGCGTGCTTCGGCTTTCGCCGTGCAGCTCGACGTAGAAATCGTTGACGAGTGAAGCGATCGGCGCATGGCGCTGGATGATCGCTGCGGCGCAGGCAGGCAAGCCTGCAAGCAGCTGCTGGGGCGCCGCCCCCTGCGCAACGGCCCGAACCAGCGCCATGCGTGCATGCACGCTGCTGGCCGCGGGAGCAAACGCCTGGATGAGCCCGTTGACCCACCTGCTCAGGACGTAAGCGCGGTCCAGGCTGGCGTGCTCATGCAGGTAGCGCAACTCATCGGGTGCCAGTGCGAAGCGCTCGGACGTGGCCAAGCCCAGATCGGCAACGTAGAGCCTGCGCCCGTCGGTCAGGATGTTGTCGAAATGCGCGTCGCCGTGCAGCAGCCCGAGCGTGTTCATGTGGGGAATGTCCACCGTCAAACCGCGCTCGACCATCGCGCAAGCCGATGCCATCGCCACGGGGCCCGCCGCCAGCTGCTGCGCCAGCCACGCGGACAGCGTCCAGGGCAGGTGTTCCAGGAAGATCACGATGCTGGCGCTCGCACCCGCCAGCGCCCTGAGGCGCACGGCCACGGGCTCGAGTCCACCCCAGAAGCTGACCATGCCCTCGATGTCGCTCAGCTCCTGGGGCAAAGGCGCAGCGCGTGCCGCGGCGGCGCCTTCGAGCATGCGCCAGTGGTACATCAAGGGGAAGCTTTCCAACTGCTGCGAAAGCACCCAGCCCGTGGTCATGGCATGGGCGGCCAGTTCGCGCCAAGCGCCCATCCCCACCGAGCCGACATTGCGCTGGTAGCAGGGTGGCAGCTGGAAAAGATTCGCCGTCGACAGACGGCACTCGGGGCGCCGCTCAAGATCGGTGAGCCGCAGCCGCTTGGCGAACACCGGGCAACCGTCCACCACCATCGCCAAGGTGGTGCCACCGATGCCCGTTGCCAAGGGCTCGGCCTCATCCACCAGCCGGGTCAGCTGCTGATCGCTCAGCAGCGCCAGCGCCGTTGAGACCCGTGCGAAGCGCGCCGTTCGCTCGCTGTGTGTCATGGATGGAGCCAGCGGTGCGCGCCCGCTCACCGCGACTTCAACTGCTCGTACTTCTGCCGGTACTTCTCCGCCAACCGCGTCTGCCGGTTGCCGATCTCGACCTCGCGGCCCTGGATGAAGACACGCAGCACCTGCGTCTCGGTCTGCAGCGGGTCGCCATCGGTGACGATGAAGCTGGCCAGCAGACCCGGCGCCAGCGCGCCGAGCTGATCGGCCACGCCGAGGATGCGCGCCGGGTACAGCGTGATGGCCTTCAGTGCCTCTTCGCGCGACAAGCCGTGCGCCACCGCGGTGCCGGCCTCGTAGGGCAGGTTGCGTTCGTTGGCCGCGGCGAAGGCGCCGCCGGTGCGGCCGATGGCGTAGGTGACGCCGGCCTCGGCCAGCTGCGCGGCCAGGCGGAAGGGCCCGTCGTGTGCCTCGTCGCGCCGCAAAGGCAGGCGGTGCACGCCGGCGATGACCACCGGCACCTGGCGCTCGCGCAGCACGCCGGCGATGCGCGCAGCATCGGCGCCGCCCACGATCACCAGCTTGAAGCCGTGTTTCTCGGCCAGCGCCAGCGCGTGGCGCATCTGCGGCAGTTCGTCGGCCTGCACGAAGAGCGGGCGCTCGCCGCGCAGCACGGGCTGCAGCGCTTCCCAGCGCGCATCGCGCGGGTGCGTGGGGTCGGCGGCGCGCGCGCGCCCGTAGGCGGCCGCGGCCTCGAAGGCTTCGTCGATGACACGCAAGCGTTGCGCGGTGGCGCGGCGCAGTTCTTCGGCAAAGGGCTCCATCGGGCCGCGCATCTGCTCGGCGCTCAGGCGCATCGAGGGCAGTGCCAGGTGCACGGCGGCCTCGCGGCGCACGGCCATGTCTTCCCAGGTCCAGCCGTCCATCTGCACCACGGCCGAGGTGCCGGCAAAGCCGCCGCCTGAGGGGCCCTGCGGCACCGCCAACGCCGCCAGCACGCCGTTGCTGCGCGTCACCGGCAGCAGTTCGCTGTCGGGGTTGATGGCCACCAGTGCGCGCGCGTTGGGGTTGATCGGGCCGACCTCCTGCAGGTCCACCGTGGCCGGTACCGAACTCACTTCGGCCAGCCCCAGCGAGGTGTTGGCCGAGATGAAGCCCGGATAGACATGGCGCCCGCCCAGGTCCAGCACCTGCGGCGTTGCACTGGGCGTGGGCAGGGCCTCGCCCGGGCCGGCCAGCGCGACGATGCGGCCGCGCTCCACCAGCATGCGCCCGCCGGTGATGACGGGGCCGCTGACCGTGTGCAGCACGGCGTTGGTGATGAGCAGCGGCACGCGCTGCGGCGGTGGCGGCACGTGGTCTGCGGCGAAAGCCGCGCCGGTGGCGACCATGCCCAGCAGCGCCCAGGCCGTGGGCAGCGCCCGGGTCAGCCAGCGCGTTGCGGCCTTCTGTCGCGTCACGGCTTTCATCGCGCGTCCTCGGTGCATTCGTGCCAGGCGCCCAGGTCGGCATAGCTGTGGCGGTGGGCGCGCATCTTGTCGAAGAGGTGGAACCAGTTCAGCCCGTCGGTGAAGTTCGGGCGCGGTGGGCTGGCGCTGCCAGGTGGCCCACCTGCGCCTTCACCGGCGCCCGGGCGCGGGGCACGCAGCGCGGCGGCCACCAGGCGCGCACGCTCGGCGGCGTCGGCCTCGCGCTGGCGGCGGTCGGTCTCCACGTCGAAGTAGCGGCGGCCATCGATCCAGGTCTGCTCCACGCGGCTGGTGGTGGCCATCGGCGGCCCGTTCCACAGCACGAGGTCGGCGTCCTTGCGCACCTCCAGCGAGCCGGTGCGCGCGGCCACGCCCAGTTGCTTGGCGGCGTTCAGCGTCACCAGGGCCAGCGCCTGCTGCGGGTCGAGCCCGCCGTGCTTGATGGCCTTGGCAGCCTCGGTGTTCAGGCGCCGGCCGAGTTCGTTGTTGTCGCTGTTGAGCGTGGTGACGACGCCGGCGCGCGTCATCAGCGCGGCGTTGTGCGGGATCGCGTCGACCACCTCCATCTTGTAGGCCCACCAGTCGCTGAAGGTCGAGCCGCCGGCGCCGATGGCCGCCATCTCGTCGGCCACCTTGTAGCCCTCCAGCACGTGCTGGAAGGCCGCGACCTCCAGGTTCTTCTCCTTGGCGAAGCGGGCGAACATCAGGATCTCGTCGGCGCGGTACGAGTGCACGTGGATGGCGCGCTTGCGCTCGAGCAGTTCCACCAGCGTGTCCAGTTGCAGGTCGCGCCGGGGCTCGGGCAGCGTGCCGGGCCTGGCCGCGCGGTAGGCCTTCCACGCGGCCGCGTACTCCTCGGCCGCGGCGAAGCTGTCGCGCAGCACCTGCTCCACGCCCATGCGCGTGGCCGGGTAGCGCGAGCCGGGGCCGAAGTTCGAGCGCTTGACGTTCTCGCCCAGCGCGAACTTGATGCCGGGCTGCGCGCCCTGGAAGACCAGCGCAGAGGCATCACCGCCCCAGCGCATCTTGATGACTTCGTTCTGCCCGCCGATGGTGTTGGCCGAGCCGTGCAGCACGTTGGCCGCCGTGGTGCCGCCGGCGAGCTGGCGGTAGATGGTCATGTCGGTGGCATCGAGGATGTCGGCCACGCGCACCTCGGCGGTGACGGAGTGGCTGAACTCGTTGATGCCGCGGGAAATGGCCACGTGCGAGTGCGCGTCGATCAAGCCGGGCGTGAGGTGCTTGCCCGTGGCGTCGATCACGGTGGCGCCGGCGGGCGCCGCGAGGTCGGGGCCGACGGCCGCGATCTTGCCGGCGCGCACCAGCACGTCGGCGCGCGGCAGGGTGCCGGCGGCGCCCACCGTCCACACCGTGGCGTTGCGCAGCAGCAGCGCGGCGGGCTGCTCGGGCACGGGGCGCGACATCGCGCCGGCCGGCCAGGTGCTGGCGGGCGGCTTGACGGCGGCATCGACCGCGGCCAGTGCGGCCGCGGCGGGCGCCGCCGGAGCCGGGGCTGCAGGCGCGGTGCGCGTGGCGGCCCAGGCCTGCAGCGGCCCGTCGCCCACCTGCAGCGTGCCGGCCCAGCGGTCACCGCGCAGGGCGGCCACCACCTGGGTGGATGCGGTCGGCGCGTCGGAAGCCGCGGGCCGGCCGCAGGGCAGGCGCAGCACCCAGTCGTTGCCGCGCTGCGCGAGCTCACAGGGGTTGCCGTCACGCTGCAGGCGCGGTACGGCGCGGGTGCCGGTGATGAGCAGCGTCTCACCGCTGCCGTCCACCTTCCAGCTGCCGCGCAGGTCGCCGCGCTCGGCCGCCTCGGTGGGCAGCGGGCGGCCGTCGACGAAGGCGAGTTCGACCTCGGCCTCGTCGCTGGTGAACAGGTCGCCGCGCGCCACCACCAGGTTGGCGATGCGCCCCGGCTCCAGCGTGCCCAGGCGCGCTGTTTCGCCCACCAGGCCGGCGGGCACGGTGGTCAGGCCGGCCAGCGCACGCTCGGCCGGCAGGCCGCGGCGGACGGCCTGGCGCAGGCGCGGCCAGAACTCGCGCTTCGCATCGCGCAGGCCGGCGGCGGTGACGGCGAAGGGCACGCCGGCGCGGTCGATCAGCGCCAGGTTCGACGGCGCCTGCTCCCAGTGCTGCAGCGTGGCCAGCGCGACATCCAGCGCGGTGTCGGGGTTGTCGACCTCGGGCCGCGCGGGGTAGGCCAGCGGCACGATCACCGGCAGCGCCAGCGCCTTCAGCTGCGCGGCGCGGCGGTATTCATGGCCATTGCCCTGCACCACGCTCTTGAGCTTGAACTCGTCGCGCAGGCGGGCGATGCGCAGGTAGTCCTGTTCGTCGTCGGCCACGAAGATGGCACTCTGGCGGCCCTGCAGCGCGGGCACCAGGGCCTGCAGCGTGGTGTTGGGCTCCAGGCGCTCGCCGGGCATGGGGGCGGCGAGCGCACGGTCCTGCCAGAGGGCGTCCAGGAAGGTCTGGCGCATCAGCGCGATGGCCCCCATCAGCGAGGTCGGGTAGCTGTCGCGGCCGGTGCCCAGCTCAAACGCCAGGTGCTGCGACACGCGCGCGGCGATCACCTGCGATTTCGGGTCGCCGCTGGCGGGCGCGCCCAGCGCCAGCAGCGCGCCCTGGCCGCGGAACACGCCGGCCGCCGGCGCCGCCAGCACGGCGGTGAAGCCGAGTTCGCGCGCGGCGCGCACCTCGTCGGGTTTCCAGTCGAGTTGCTGGGCCACGTCCTGCTCGGCGCGCACCATCGGGTTGCGCGCGGCCAGGCCCCGGCCGCCGGGCATGACGGCGGGCGGGCGCGCCCCTGCGGGTGGCACGCCGCCGGGCTCGGCACCCGGGCGTGTGGGTGCAGCAGCCTTCAGCGCCGCGGGCACGCCGAGGGGGCTGGCCAGGTCGATGAAGCCGGCATAGACCGTGCGGCCGGGCAGTGCCCAGACGCGCGCGCCAGCCGGCACCGCCACGCCCGCGCCGGCGGCCACGATCACGCCGTCCTTCATCACCAGCGTGCCGTTCTCCACCACGCGCCCGGGCGCAAGCACCAGCCGCGCGCCGGTGATGGCGTGCCAGCGCGGGGTGTTGTCGCGCAGACCTTGCAGGCGTTCGGTGCCGATCTGGGCCGCAGCAGGCGGCGCCCAGGTGATGAGGGCTGCGAAAGCGGTGAAGGTCGCCAACAGGGCAGGCAGGCCGGGCTTGATTCGGTGCATGGGCAGGATCGTTCGCGAAGGCGCGGGCGACTCTAACGGCAAGCACGCGCCCGGCCCGGGCGGCCGAGATTCAGCGGTCGTCTCGGTGGCCGATTCGGGGGCCGATCAAGGCGCCGCCTGCCACACCCGCACGTGCTCCACCTCCAGCGTGCGCGGGAAGATGCTGTCGTCCACCGCGCCGCCCAGCGTGCCGCCCACGGCGATGTTCAGCAGCAGGTACTGCGGCGCATCAAAAGGCCAGGCCGCGCGGCCGGTGCGGGGGTTGCGATAGCGGTGGTAGACCGTGCCGTTGACGCCGATGGCGATCTCGTCGGCCGTCCAGTGCAGCTGGTAGTCGTTGAACGCGGTGCAGGCCGATGGCAGCGCGGTGCGTGAGCCGTTGCCGCTGCCGCCGGTGATGGGCGTGTGCACCGTGCCGAGAATCTCGCCAGGCGTGCGGCCCACGTGTTCGAGGATGTCGATCTCGCCATCGTCGGGCCACACCCCGCCGGTACCCAGCATCCAGATCGCGGGCCAGGTGCCGGTGCCGCAGGGCATCTTGGCGCGGATCTCGAAGAAGCCGTAGGTCCACGCCGCCTTGCCGCGCGTGATGAGCCGCGCCGAGCTGTAGGCCTGGCCGCCCCAGTCGGGCAGCTGCGACAAGGCCTCGCGCCGCGCGGTGATGAGCAGCTTGCCGCCATCCACCACGCTGTTCTGGAAACGCGCCGCGGCGTAATACTGCCGCTCGTTGTTCCACCAGCCCAGGCGGTTGCGGTCGGTGTCGTAGGCCCAGCGCGCGGCGTCGGGCAGGCCGGGCAGGTCGAACTCGTCGGACCACACCAGACGGTAGCCCGCCGGCACGGCGCCCGTGATCACCGGGGGTGGCGCGGGGGCGGCGGGGGGCGTGGGCGCCGCAGTGGGGGGCGCAGGCGCCGGGCTCGCGGCCACCGGGGCCGGGCTGCTGGCACCACCGCCGCCACCACCGCAGGCCGCCAGTTGCACCAGGCAGGCCAGCACGGCCAGCGTGCGGGTGCGGCTCAGCGCTTGTTCGGGGCCGCGCGGCATCAGGCGGCCGGGCCCTGGTACTTCGGCTTTTCGTCGGCGTCCCACAAGCCCCACTGCGTGCCCACTTCGCCTTCCGGCTGCAGCTTCCAGGGCTCGTCGAAAGACGCGAAGTGGAAGACCTTCACGCCCTCGCGCCGCGCCCAGGTCTGCACGTCGATGAAGTAGCGCATGGCGTTCTCGGCCGAAGGCACCGCGCCGCCCACGGCCTGGCCCGCGCCGGGCCAACCGGTCTCGGCCAGGATCACCGGCTTCTCACCGCCCGCGGCCTGCACCAGCGCGTGCATGCGCTTGAGGTAATGCGCGGCCCAGGCGATGTCGGCGCCTTCCCAGAAGGGGTAGCAGTTGGGCAGCAGCACGTCGCAGGCCGCCACCAGGGCCGGCCGCTCCAGGAAGACGTAGTAGGCGTCCACGCAGCCCACGCGCACGTCTTCCGGCACGGCTTCCTTCACGCGGGCGATGTAGGCCAGCAGCTCGGCCTCGGGCAGTTCACCACGCAACAGCACCTCGTTGCCCACCACGGCGATGTCCACGCGGCCGGCCTGCGCCAGCGTGATGAGGCTGTGGATCTCGCGCTCGTTGCGCTCGCGGTCGGCGCTGATCCATGCGCCCACCATCGTCTTCAGACCGTGCTCACGCGCGATGCTGGGAATGAGCTCGTGGCCCTCGGTGCAGGAGAACGAACGCAGCCAGCGCGTGTGCGGCGCCACCAGCGCCACGCGGCGGCGCACCTGCGAGGGCGGCAGCACATCGCCCGCGCCCTGGCCGCGCGCATAGGCGCTGAAGCACAGGCCGTACAGGCGCTCGGCGCGTTGTTCGTTGAAGCGGGCCTGCAGGTCGGCGCCGCTGCAGGCGGCGAGCGTGGAGCGCTGGCCTTCCTGCAGTTCCAGGCCGTGGTCGATCAGCCAGGTGCGCGCGCCGGCGCCGGAAGCACCGCCGCTGCCTGCAGCGGCCGCGCGCAGCTTGCGGCGCTCGAGCTCGGCGTGCACCTCGATGGCGCGGGCCTCGTCGAGGTCGTAGTTGCGCATGATCCACATCGCCAGCAGCGTGCCGAAGATGGGGATGCCGGAGTAGAAGAGTCGCAGGCCGTCCACCGCGCCAGCAGGCTGCACTGGCGCGCCAGGCGTGAAGGCCACGAAGGCCATGATGGCGCCGCTGAGCAGGCCGGCCACCGCGAAGCCCAGCTTCACCATCCACCAGTAGATGGCGCCGAAGATGCCTTCGCGCCGCTTGCCGGTGGCGAGCTCATCGAGGTCGCAGACGTCGGCCGTCATGCTCATCATGATGGTGAAGAGACCGCCGATGCCGAAGCTGAAGAAGGGCAGCGCCAGCATGAACATCCACGGCTTGCCGGGCACCATCAGGAACCACAGCAGCACATAGCCGAGGATGGAGATGCCCTGCGACACCATGAAGGCCATCTTCTTGCCCATGCGCTTGGACATCCAAGCCACGGTGGGGATGACGGCGAAGGTGGTGACCAGCGCGCCGATGCTGCCGAAGAGCGTGGGCCAGATGCCGGCGGCTGCCGTGTTGCCGTTGAACAGGTGGTAGACGACGATGAAGAAGGAAAACGCCGCCACCGTGTTGAAGGCGTTGAAGATCAGGAAGGTGGAGAAGCACAGCTTGCGGAAGGGCACGCAGGCGAAGGCTTCCTTGAAACCGTCCATCAGCTCCTTGAAGCCGTGTCCGATGTTGGCCACCGTCAGCGGCACGAGGTGGGTGTCGTTCAGCGTCGAACGGCTGGGCAGGAAGACCGCCGGCACCATGGCCAGCAGCATGCAGGCCACGCCCACCCACACCGAGAGCGTGCGCGTGGCGGTGTCGGCGTTGGGGAACCAGGCCGGGTCGTACATCACCACCCAGAACCAGGGCGCGATGACCCAGGCCCACTGGCCGATCCACTGCGCCACGGCCATGATGCTGGTGCGCTCATGGAAGTCGTCGCTCATCTCGTAGCCCATGGCCACGTAGGGAATGCTGAAGACCGTGAGCCCCGTGAAGAAGATCAACGACCAGAACAGGAAGTAGCCGAAGTTGTAGGCCAGCCCGTCTTCGCGGTAGAGCTGCCACATCATCACGAAGGCCACGCCCAGCATGATGGCGCCGATGAACACGTACTGCCGCCGCCGGCCCCAGCGCGAGCGTGTGTTGTCGGAGATGAAACCCATGATGGGGTCGAGCACAGCGTCATAGGCCCGCGGCAGGAAGAACAGGATGCCCCACATCCACGTGGGGAAGCCCATGTCCTGCACCAGCACCACCATGAAGATGCCCAGGGCCGCCGGGAACATCTGGTTGGCCAGCATGCCCAGGCCGAAGGCGACCTTGTGGGCGAAGGGCACCTTGTGGGCTGCGGCGGTGGCGGCGGGTGCGTTCATGCGGGGCTTTCGGTGGGGGCGGGTGGCGCCAGTTCGGGGTACAGCGGCTGCATCACCAGCTTCGGGCGGCGGTCCACGGTGAAGAGGCCCCAGTGCTTCTCGGGCTCCAGCGGGTCGGTCGAGCCCTTCCAGGGTTCGTCGAAAGCCTCGAACACGAAGCACAGCAGGCCCTCGGCCCGTGTCCAGTCCATCAGGTCCTGGTAGTAGATGGCCTGCAGTTCCTGCACCGCGTGCTCGGCCGGCATGCCGCGGCCGTTGCTGTTGGTGCACCAGCCGGCTTCGGTGATGACGACGGGCTTGCCGGGGTAGAGGCTGGCCACGCTGTGCACGTTGGCCTTGGTGTAGTCGAGCGCCTCGTGGATGTGCTTGTATTCCCACACCGGGTAGGTGTGCAGCGAGATGAAGTCGAGCTCGTCCACCAGTTCGCGCAGCTTGTGCTGCCAGGGCACGTAGTTCTCGCAGAAGGTGACGGGCTGGCGCACCGCGGCCTTCACGCGGCGCACGTACGCGATCATCTGCGTCACCGGCACGAAGTGGTCGGTCCAGTCGACCGTGGCCTCGTTGCCCACGGCCACCGAAAAGACGATGTCGGGGTAGCGGTTGGCGAGCGCGATCAGGCGCTGCAGCTCGGCCTGGTTCTCCAGCCGGCTGGCTTCGAGTTTTTCTTCGCTGTAGGTGCCGCCCCACGGGCAGCCGAAGTTGTTCATCTCGGCACCGAGGTAGGCGCCCAGCATCACCTGCATGGGCAGGCGGTCTTCCTCGATCACCTGCAGCACACGTTCGGCGTGCACGCTGCAGTCGTACAGGCGCAGCAGGCGCCACTCGCGCAACAGCAGGTGCAAGTCTTCGCGGATCTGCGCCACGCTCGGGTAGACGCGGCTGTCGGGGCTCTGGCCTTCGCGGTAGCCCGAGTAGCAGATGGCGTTGCCTGAGGGCAGCGTGAACTCGGTGCGGCTCATGCGAACTTCAGCGCGCCGTCTTTGTCCCACAGGCCCCAGTAGGCCCCCACGTCCCCTTCAGCGCCGACCTTCCAGGCTTCGTCGAAGGCCGCGAAGTAGAAGATCTCGACGCCGTCTTCCTGCGCCCAGCGGCAGGTGTCCACGAAGTACTGCATCGCGCCTTCGTGCGAGGGCACCGAGCCCTGGAAGGCGCTGCCCTGGTCGGGCCAGCCGGTCTCGCTGATCAGCACCCGCTTGCCCGGCGCGGCGGCGCGTGTACGCGCCACCATCTGCTGCATGTAGGCCAGCGCCTGCTCGCGCGGGCAGCCTTCCCAGAAGGGGTAGCAGTTGGTCATCACCACATCGCAGGCGGCGGTGATCAGCGGGTGCTTCTCGAAGAGGAAGTAGGCGTCGACATAACCCACCGGCACACCGGGGAGGGCGTCCTTCACACGCTGGATGAAGCCCAGCAAGGCCTCTTCCGGCATGTCTTCGCGCAGCAGCACCTCGTTGCCCACGGCCACGATGTCGGCGTGGCCGGCTCGCGCCAGTTCGATCACGCCCTGGATCTCGCGTTCGTTGATCTCGGCGTCGGTGCCCAGCCACGCGCCCACCAGCGTCTTGAAGCCGAGCTCGTGCGCGATGCGCGGCGTCTGCTCGTGGCCATCGGTGCAGGAGAAGGTGCGGATCCAGCCGCAGTGCGGGCGGATGATGGCCAGGCGCTCGCGGATCTGCGCCTCGCTCACCTGGCTGCCCGGCTGCTGGCCTTCGAGGTAGGGGCTGAAGCACAGGCCGTGCACGCCCTGCTGCAGCGTGGCGCCGAAGTCGGCGGCCAGGCCCTCGCGCGCGGCCTGGGTCCAGACCTCGGGGCCCTGGGTCTGCCAGCGGCTGCGGTCCACCACCGTGTCGCTGGGCTGTGCGCCCGAGTGCCGGTGCTGGCGCACCTGCAGGGTCTCGCCCTCGTCGGTGCTGCGTGTCACGCGGGCTGGCATGGTGCCAGCGGTCGGTTCGGTGGGGCGGGACATCGCAGAGCTCCTCAGGCCTTTTTCTTCTTCACCTGCCACGGGAACTGCCCCGGGCCGATGGGCTGGGGCGGCGCATAGCCGCCCACCTTCTCGTACACCCGCACGTAGTCCACCACCATCTCGGCGGGGAAGCGGGTCTGTTCGTTCGGCACGCCGGGGAAGTTGCCACCCACGGCCACGTTCATCACCAGGTAGAAGGGCTGGTCGAAAGGCGCGGGCCAGGGGTTCAGGTCGGCGGCCTTCTTCGGCTCCACGCCCTGCCCGTCCTTCAGCGTGCTGCAGCTCCACCAGTGGCGGTAGGTGCAGGTCTGCACGCCGTCGACATAGAAGCGGATCTCGCCCGGCTCCCACTCCACCGCGTAGGTGTGCCAGTCGCTCACCAGGCTGCCCTCGGGCAAGGCGTGCACCGTGGTGATCAGCGAGCGTTTCGGGTAGCTGCTGCCGAAGTGGATGCTGTTGAGCACCTCTTCGGGCTTCTCGCCGACGATCTCCATCAGGTCGATCTCGCCGCTGGCGGCCCAGCCGCCGTACTTGTCGTCCACCGGCAGCATCCACAGCGCCGGCCACAGGCCCTTGCCCCAGGGCACCTGCGCGCGGAACTCGATGCGGCCGTAGCAGGTGGCGAAGAGCACACGCCCGTCGCGCGCCTTGGTCTTCAGCCGCGCCGAGGTGTAGCCGCAGCCGTGCAGCGGCGCCTTCACGGCGCGGATGCGCAGGCAGCCGTCACGCACCTGCACGTTCTCGGGCTCGGCGGTGTAGTACTGCAGCTCTTCGTTGCCCCAGCCCGGCACCCAGGCGTGGTTCTTGTAGTCGTAGAAGCCGTTGCCGAGGTCGAAATCCCACTTGGCCGGGTCGACCGCGTCGCCCTCGAACTCGTCGTGCCAGACGAGTTTCCAGCCCGGCACCTTCGGGGGCTTCTTGTTGGGCTTGGGCTTCGGCTTCGACGCGGTCTTCTTCATCGGCGGCTCCTGCAGGGTTCAGACGGCCAGGGCGCTCAGGGCCGGCTGGCGTGCGCTCTTCTGCACCTGCAGGAAGTCGCGGTACCAGAGCGCGCTGTCCTTCAGCGTGCGCTGCTGCGTGGCGTAGTCCACGTGCACGATGCCGAAGCGCTTCTCGTAGCCCGAGGCCCACTCGAAGTTGTCGAGCAGGCTCCACACCATGTAGCCGGCCATGGGCACGCCCTGCGCCAGCGCATCGGCCACGGCGCCGATGTGGCGCGCGATGTAGTCGGTGCGGGCCACGTCGTGCACACGGCCCGGCTGGCCGTCGGTGGCGGGCACGAACTCGTCCTTGAAGGCCGCGCCATTTTCCTTCACGTACAACGCGGGCAGCTTCCAGTCGCGGTGCAGGCGCACCAGCAGCTCGGTCAGGCCCTCCGGGTAGACCTCCCAGCCCATGTCGGTGAGCGCCTTGCCGCTGTTCTTCACGTCCCAGCTGCCGTCGGCGCTGACCACCGAGCGCGTGTAGTAGTTGACGCCGAGAAAGTCCATCGGTGTGCTGATGGCCGCCAGATCACCGGCCTGCACCTGCGGCGCGTCGGCACCCAGGTGCTGCCACACGTCTTCGGGGTACTCGCCCTTGAACAGCGGGTCCATGTACCAGCGCACGGCGCGGCCGTCTTCCAGGCGCGCCTGCGCCTGGTCGGCGGCGCTCTCGGTGGCCGCGCGGATGGGTGAGAGGTTCAGCACGATGCCCAGCCGGCTGCTGCAGCCCTGCGCGCGCAGCGCCTGCAGCGCCAGGCCGTGGCTCAGCAGCAGGTGGTGGGCCACTTGCATGGCGGTGGCGCGGCTCTTCTGGCCCGGCGCGAAGAGGCCGGTCTCGTGGCCCAGCACGGCCATCACCCAGGGTTCGTTGTGCGTGGTGATGGCAGCCACGCGGCTGCCCAGACGGCGGTCGATGGCGCAGGCGTAGTCGACGAAGCGCTGCACGGTGTCGCGGTTCCCCCAGCCGCCTTCGTCCTGCAGGGCCTGCGGCAGGTCCCAGTGGTTCAGCGTGAGGTAGGGGCGGATGCCGCGTTCCAGCAGGCCGTCGACGATGCGTTCGTAGAAGTCGAGACCCGCCGCGTTGAAGGCGCCGCTGCCCAGGGCCTGCACGCGCGGCCAGCTGATGCTGAAGCGGTAGGCGTCCACGCCCAGGTTCTGGATGAGGTCGAGGTCGGCCGGCCAGCGGTGGTAGTGGTCGCACGCGACATCGCCGTTGCTGGCGTCGGCGATGGCGCCGGGCTGCTGGCAGAAGCGGTCCCAGATCGACGGGCCCTTGCCATCGGCAGCGGCGGCGCCTTCGATCTGGAAGGCGCTGGTGGCCACGCCCCAGACGAAGTCCTTCGGAAAGCGCTGCGGCGCGGGAAAGGGGGGCTTGGGGTTCATGACAGTCACGGAAATGGGGAGGCGAAGCCGGTGCGCGCCGGGATCGCGGAGCCCGCATCGGCCCTGGAAGCGATCCTTATGAAAGCGCTTTCAGAATTTACGGCGCCAGGTCCGGGCTGTCAATCAAGGGTTAGTGCGGACCGCCCGGCGCCAGCGGCCGGCGCGGGGCTTCAGCGCCGGCGGGCGCGGGGGGCTGCGCCCGCCGGCGCGGCCTGCAGCTCGCGGCTGCTTTCGCGCGAGATGAAGCGCGGCGCCGGCAGCACGGCCGTGGGCGTTTCGCCCGCCAGCAGTTGCAGCATGGCCTGCGCCGCGGCCTGCCCCAGTTCGTACACCGGGTGGTGCACCGTGCTCAGCGGGGGGATGGCGTACAGCGCGCTGGCCACGTCGTCGAAGCCGACCAGCGACACGTCTTCCGGCACCCGCAGGTGGCGGCGGTGCAGCGCCAGGCCGGCGCCGAAGGCCATCTGGTCGTTGGCCGCGAAGATGGCGGAGAAGGGCTCGCGGCTGTCGAGCAGGCGTTCCACCGCCATGCGGCCGCTGTCTTCGGTGTAGTTGCCCGGCAGCACCAGCGCGGGCTCGAAAGGCACCGCGGCTGCCTCCAGCGCGGCGCGGTAGCCGCGCAGGCGTTCCTTCGCGTCGGGGTGGCGGCTGTCGCCCGAGATGAAGGCGATGCGGCGGTGCCCCAGGCTCAGCAGGTGGTGCGCGGCCAGGCGCGCGCCCTCGAAGTTGTCGAAGTTCAGGGCATAGAGGCGCGGCGCCACGAGCGTGCGGCCCGTCACCACCACGGGCAGGCTCTGCGCATGCTGGGCCAGCGCGGCGTCGCTCAGGCGGCCCGTCAGCACGATGATGCCGTCCACACGGCGGGCTTTCAGCGTCTCGATGCAATGCGCCTCGCGCGCGGCGCTCCAGTGGCCGCTGACGAAGAGCGGGCTGTAGCCGGCACGGCCCAGCTCTTCTTCCACGCCACGCAGGGCGCCGCCGTAGAAGGGGCTGTCGATGGCCTGGGTGACGACGCCGATGCTCAGCGTGCGCCCGCCAGCCAGGCCGCGTGCCATCGGGTTGGGCACGAAGCCCAGGCGCGCGATGGCTTCGTCGACCGCGGCGCGCTTTTCTTCCGCCACCACCGCGGTGCCGTTGAGGATGCGCGACACGGTGCTGGGCGAGACGCCGGCCGCGGCAGCCACCATCTCCAGGGTTACCTTGCCGCTGTCTTCGGTGGCCGCGCCCTTGCGTCGGGCCCGGCTTTCGGTCTTCGTGTTCATGCCTGCCGCGCCATTTATTCGCGCGCAGTTTACGGTGCGCCGGCAGCGCGGCCCGCTAGAACAGCGTCGTCACCCGCACGGTGCTGCCCATGTGTTCCACCGTCACACACGGCCCGCCGCTGCCGGTGTCGGCAGCCCCTGCCAGTTCGGGGGCGCGGGCCAGGCGGATCATGTTCTCGTTGCTCGACAGGATTTCGGCCACGAAGCCGCGCACGCCACGCCGGCGCGCGTGCGCCATCATCTTGCGTTGCAAGGCACTGCCCAGGCCGCTGCCCTGCCACAGTGGGTGCACCATGAAAGCCGTCTCGGCCAGGTGGGTGCTGGGGTCGATGAAGTAGCAGCCCTGCGCCACGATGGTGGCGCTCTCGCGCGGGCCGCTGCAGGCCACGAAGGCGACCTCGTTCTCGAAATCCAGGTTGCACAGGCGCTGCACGTCGCGGTCGCTCAGGCCGCGGATGCGGCGGAAGAAGCGCGTGTAGACGTCGCGGTCGCTCAGGCCGTGGAAGAGATCGCGGATGCCCGGCGCGTCACCGCTGGCGGCCGGGCGCAGCAGCACGTCACGGCCGTCTTTCAGCAACACGGTGGCCTCGTCTTCCACGGCGTAGGCGTGCAGGTTCTTCAGCGTCTGCTCGGCACCCAGGTAGCCCAGGGCCTGCGCCTGCGCAAAGAGCTCGGCGCGGAACTTCGGGTGCGCCACCTCGATGAGCGCGCGCGCCCGCTCGCGGATGCTCTTGCCGAAGAGGTAGGCAATGCCCCACTCGGTGATGACGTAGTGCACGTCGGTGCGCGGCACCGTCACGCCTTCGCCCGGCAGCAGCTGCGCGCGGATGCGCGAGGTCTGCGCCTCTTCGTCGCAGCTCACCAGGCAGACGATGGGTTTGCCGCCCGGCGAACGCGAGGCCCCGCGCAAAAACTCGGCCTGCGCGGCCAGGCCGCCGTAGAACTCGCCGTTGTACTGGTCGGCACAGACCTGGCCGCTCAGGTCGACGGCGAAGGCCTGCGTCACGCTCACCATCTTGTGCTGCGCGGCGATGGTGGCCGGGTCGCACACGGTCTCGATGGGCTGGAAGACGAAGAGCGGATTGCCGTCGATCAGGTCATAGAGGCGCCGCGTGCCCATGGCGAAGCTGGTGACGATCTTGCGCGGCTGCTGCGTCTTGGCCGCGCCGGTGAGGATGCCGCGTTCGATCAGCGGCACGATGGCGTCGGTGATGACGTCGCTGTGGATGCCCAGGTCCTGGCGGTCGGTGAGGAACTTCAGCGCCTCGTGCGTGACGCGGCCCAGGCCGATCTGCAGCGTGCTGCCGTCGTCGATGATGCCGCTGATGTAGCGCGCAATCTGCTCCAGCGCGGCATTGGGCGTCGGCGGGTGGCGGTACTCGATGACGGGCGTGTTCACCAGCACCAGCTGGTGCAGCTGGCTCACGTGCAGCATGCTGTCGCCACCGCTGCGCGGCATGTGCGGGTTGACCTCGGCCACCACCAGGCGCGCCCGCGCCACCGCGGCGGGCACCACGTCCACACCCACGCCCAGGCTCACGTAGCCGAAGGCGTCGGGCAAGGACACCTGGATGAAGGCCACGTCCACCGGAATGCGGCCCAGCGTGATGAGCTCGGGCACGCGCGCGATGCTCAGCGGCACGTAGTCGGCCAGGCCCTCGCGCACCGCGGCGCGCATGTCGCTGCCCACGAAGAAACAACGGTGACGGTAGCGCGTGGCCGGCCGGCCCTGGGCGTCCAGCGGCATGGCCCGGTCGGTCAGGAAGTGCAGCAGCTCCACATCGGCGGGGCCGAACTCCAGCGCCTCCAGCGCCGCCACCAGGGCCCGCGGCGTGGCGCACACGCTGCCGACGAAAACGTGGTCGCCCGGCCGCACCTGAGCCACCGCCTGCGCCGCGGTGCACACGCGCTCGGCCCAGGGCTGCAGCTGGGGCGGCAGCGTGGCCGTCGGGGGCGTGGCGCTCACAGCCGGTAAGGCGCCAGGGCCTCGTCGGACATCGCATCGAGTTCCTTGGCCGCGTGATCGCGGCCCTGGCGCACGATGGCGTCGAAGCGCTTCCACTGCAGCATGCCCACGCGGTGCAGCGGCGGGTTGAAGTACAGGTCGGTGAGCGCCTGGGCCTGGCGCTGGCGCGAGCCGCTGTACAGGATGGTGACGTTCATCAGGTAGGACACCAGCGAAGGAAAGCGGTAGCGGCGCAGGCGCCGCGGGCGCAGCCGGTCGAAGAAGAGCGCCCAGGCGCTGGGCACCTCGGCGTGCGGGATGCGCCGCGGCGCCCGCGCGCCCAGGTCGACGCCGATCACGCGGCCAATACCGCGCTGGCGCCGCATCACGTCGACCGGGAAATTGTTGAAGGTGCCACCGTCGCAGAGCAGTTCGCCGTCGCGCAGCACCGGCGGCAGCGCCCCGGGGATGGCCGCGCTGGCCAGCAAGGCCTGCTGCAGCGGGCCGCGGCGCAGCACCACCTCGCTGGCCCGGCTGTAGTTGCTGGCCACGGCGTAGAAGTTCTTCCACAGATCCTCGGCATGCACAGGGCCACCGAAGAGCGCGGTGAGGGCCTCGTCGACCACGCGGCGCAGGCGCTGGCCGCGGATCAGGCTGAGCAATGGCACCGGGTTGAAGTCGCCCGTGGGGCTTTGCATGAAGGCCGTGCGGGCCACGCTCACGCGCTGTTCCAGCGGCTGCGCGCTGGCCGTGACGGCCGCCATGATCGCGCCGATGCTGGTGCCGCCCACGCAGTCGACGTGCATGCCGCGCGCCTCCAGTTCGGCCACGATGCCCAGGTGCGCCAGGCCGCGCGCGCCGCCGCCGGCGAACACCAGCCCCACCGCGGTGCGGCTCTGCAGGCGCGCCAGCCGCGCCATGTCGGCAGCGCGTGCCGGGCGCATGTGCACGTGGTCGGCCACGGGGCGGCGGTCGAGCCAGGTGCGGGTGTTCTGCGGGTTGGCCGTGCCCTCGGGGTGCAGCAGCACCAGCACCTCGGCCACCTGGGCCAGACCAGGCCGGCCCTCGCGCCCCGACAGGAACTGCGTCTCGCTCGGGTGCAGCGCCGGCGGCTGCGTGGCGTCGGCCAGCAGCAGCAGTTCATCGCAACGGCGGCTGCAGCGTTCGGTCCAGGCCGTGGGGCCGTCGTCGGCCACCAGCAGCACGAAGCCGTGGGTGGCCTCGATCTCGTCCAGCGCCAGCGCGATGCGGCGGTTGGCCTGCACGTCACCGGCGTCGCTGCGCGCCAGGCCGGGCTGCTGCAGTTCCTCGTCCAGCGCGGCGGCGTCGAGCACGCGCACGGGCGCCTGCGGCACCGCCACGCGCAGCTGGGCGGCCAGCGCGGCGGCCAGGGCCGCCGCGTCCACGCCGGCTGTCACAGGGAGCAGGGCCATGGTCACCGGCCGCGTGGCTTCGGGGCCCTGCTGCGCGCTCTGCAGGCGGCGGATGATCTGCCGCGTCAGCGCCACCGAGAGTTGCGCGTTCTGCGCCAGCAGCCCGAGGAAGGCCGCCTTGTCCAGGCGCACCAGCACCGAATCGCGGATGGCCACCACCGTGGCCGAGCGAGGCTCGTCGGTGTAGAGCGCCATCTCGCCGATGACCTGCCCGCGTGCCATCTCGCGCACCGGGCGGTCTTGCCCGTCTTCGCCTCGCAGGCAGGCGCGCAGGCGGCCGCTGATGGCGAGGTACATGCAGTCGCCCGGCTCGCCCTGGGTGATGAGCGTCTCGCCGGCGGCAATCTCCACCCACTGGAAGGCGCTCTGCAGGGCCTGCAAGGCCTCGGGATCCATGGGGCCCAGCAACTCGCGCAGGTGGCGGTCGAGCAGTTGGTCTTGGTGGTCGGTGGGGTGGTGAGGCAGGCTGGAGACTGGCATAAGCGGTCGAATTTAAACCGAAGCCTCCCCACGCGCCTCTACGGGAAGACAAGGCTTGCGACCGCCGCGGCATCGCTGTGGCGATGGTTTCGGTTAGTGTCGGAACACCGCACGCCCCTGTGCGGACAAGGAGCGCAGCGATCGACACGAAAGACCTGCGCGGCGCCGCCCGCCTGGCCACCGACGGCGTGGCCGGCCTCACCTCCTTGGTGGAAGCGATGCACGAGCGCATCGCCAAGCTGCCCGGCACGCCGGGCGAACTGCAGGGCCGCACCACGGGCATCACCGGGCTGGTCTACCGCAGCGTGCGCGGCGTCACGCGCCTGGCCGGCGGCACGGTGGAGGCCCTGCTGGCCCTGCTGGGCCCGGCCCTGGCCGCCGGCAACGGCGGCGCGCCCGACGCGCCCATTCCACTGCCCAGCGCCGAGCGCGAGGCGCTGGTGGCCGCACTCAACGGCGTGCTGGGCGACCACCTCGCCGCCACCGGCAACCCGCTGGCCATCACGATGGCCTTGCGCCACGGCGGGCAGGCCCTGCCGCTGCAAACCCCGGCCGTGGCGGCCTGGTTGCAGGCCCGCAGCCTGCCCGCGCCCGACACCCTGCTCGTGCTGCTGCACGGCCTGTGCATGAACGACCGCCAGTGGGCCCACCCCGCAGCCGCCGACGGCACGCCCGGCGGCGACCTCGGCACCGAACTGGCCGTTCCGCTGGGCGCGCTGCCGCTGTACCTGCACGCCAACACCGGCCTGCCCATCGCCGACAACGGCCGCCAGTTCGCCGCGCTGATGCAGCAGCTGGTGGAGGCCTGGCCCGTGCCGGTGCGCCGCGTGGTGCTGCTGGGCCACAGCATGGGCGGGCTGATCGCGCGCAGCGCGCTGCACCAGGCCGCAGGCAGCGGCTGGGTGGCGCTGTGCAGCGACCTCGTCTGCCTGGGCAGCCCGCACCACGGCGCGCCGCTGGAGCGGGCCGGCCAAGGTGTCGACTGGCTGCTCGGCGCCGCGCCGGGCCTGGCACGCTACACCGCGCCGCTGGCCCGGCTGGGCAAGGTGCGCAGCGCCGGTATCACCAACCTGCGCCACGGCCTGCTGGACACGGAAGGCCGCGCCCTGCCGCTGCCGCCCCCACCGCCCGAGGGCCCACGCTGCTGGGCGCTGGCCGGCACGCTGGACGCCGAAACCCCACCCGCCAGCGGTGGCCGCACGCGGCAGGCCTTCAGCCGCCTGCGTGGCGACGGGCTGGTGCCGGTGGCCAGCGCGCTGGGCCAGCACGCCACGGTGGCGCAGCGCCTGGCCTTCCCGCCCGGCCAGACCGCGGTGCTGGCCAACACCGGCCACCTGGCGCTGATGCACAGCCCGGCGGTGCAGCAGCAGTTGCGGGCCTGGCTGGCACCAGGCTAGCCCGGTCGAAGCGCGCGCAGCCCGGGGCCGCGCTTCGACGCTTGAACCCGCCCGGCGTGCGGCTGGTCGCACGCCGCTGGCCGCGCCGGGCTGCGGGTTCGCACAATGGCACCCCATGATGCGCACCCCCCTCCTCATCGCCGCCAGCTGGTTGCTGGCCCTGCCCCTGCACGCCAACCCGCTGCAGGACCTGCGCGACACCCTCGGCCGCCTGGCCGGCCACACGCCGCTGAAGGCCTTGGTGCAGTTGAAGAGCGAGGGCCGCAGCTCCGACGGCGACGAAACCGAAACCAACACCGGCCTGGCCAGCGTGCAGCTCGAAGACGGCCCGCAAGGCCTGCGCCTGAGCTACCCGCAGGCCGCGCTGACCAAGGCCGCGCTGGAAGACGCCGCCCGCGCCACCAACCCCAAGGCGCCCGCCCCCACCGCCACCGGCCTGCGCGGCCTGGGCTTCAGCGAGGTGCGTGAGCTGTCGCGCGCGGCCGAGAACCTGCGCCGAGATCTCGCCAACGCCGTCTTCAAGGCCGAGCGCAGCGAGCCCTGGCAGGGCCAGCCGGCGCGCGTGCTGGTCTTCGACGTGCCCCAGGTGAAGAAAGACAAGTACGTGAAGAAGTACGAGTCCACACTCGAGGTCTGGCTGGGTGCCGACGGCACACCGCTGGCCAGCCGGGCGCGCCAGCGCGTGGAAGGCAGCGCCTTCGTCGTCATCAGCTTCGAGATGCAGAACACCGAGGAACAGGTCTTCGCCGTGGTCGGTGAACGCCTGGTCGCCACGCAACGCATCAGCACCAACAGCGGTTCGGGCGCCGGCCAGAAGGGTTCGGGCCGCCGCGAGTTCACCTTGCAGCCACAGAGCTGAAGCCGTTTTTCACTCTCAGGAGCCCCTCATGATTGCGACCGAACTGGACCGCCTGGCCGCCCTGCACAGCAGCGGCAAGCTCAGCGACGACGAATACCAGCGCGCCAAGGCGCGCGTGATCGAAGGCGACGCGCCCACCGCGAGCCCCGGCACGCGTCTGATGCGCCGCAGCCAGCAAGACCGCTGGCTCGGCGGCGTGTGCGCCGGGCTGGCCCGCTACGCGGGGCTGGAAGCCTGGCTGGTGCGCCTGCTCTTCGTGGCGCTGCTGCTGATGGGCGGCTTCGGCGTGCTGGCCTACGTGCTGCTGTGGATCTTCATGCCCAGCGATTGAGCAGCGGCCGGGGTTGATCGGCCCCGGCGGCCCGGCACCGCGGCCGGGCCGCGACAATCGGCGCAGCCATGACTGCGCCACCCCCCCCGAGCCCGACCCAGAGCACGCAAGGGCCGCGCGTGCTCAGCGTCATCCCGCCGATGACGCAGCTCAACACGCCCTACCCCTCCACCGCCTACCTCACGGGTTTCCTGCGCGCGCGCGGGTTGCACGCCACGCAAGTGGACCTGGCGCTGGCGCTCATCCTGGAACTGCTCTCGCGCTCCGGCCTGCAGGCCGTGCGCGACGAAGCCCTGGCGCTCAAGAAGCCCAGCCAGCGCGTGCAGGCTTTCCTGGCGCAGTTCGAGGCCTACACGCGCACGATCGGCCCCGTGCTCGCCTTCCTGCAGGGCCGTGATTCCACGCTCGCGCACCGCATCGCCGCGCGCGGCTTCCTGCCCGAAGGCCCGCGCTTCGCGGCGCTGGAGGCCTATGCCGACCCTGAAGACGAACCCGGCGCCGATGCCCTGGGCTGGGCCTTCGGCTCGCTGGGCGTGCAAGACCGCGCGCGCCACCTGGCCACGCTCTACCTCAACGACATCGCCGACGTGCTGAAGGACGCGGTGGACCCGCGCTTCGAGTTCGTGCGCTACGCCGAACGCCTGGCGATGAGCCAGCCCACTTTCGAACCGCTGGCGCAGGCCCTGGCCGCGCCGCCGAACCTGGTGGACCGCACGCTGCAGCGCCTGGCGCTGGCCGCGGTGGCCGAGCACCGACCCACGGTGCTGCTGCTCTCGGTGCCCTTCCCGGGCGCGGTGTACGCGGCCTTCCGCATCGCGCAGGCGGTGAAGGCCCAGCACCCCGAGATCGTCACCGTGCTGGGCGGCGGCTACGTCAACACCGAGCTGCGCGAGCTCAAGGAGCCGCGCGTCTTCGACTTCTTCGACTTCGTCACGCTGGATGCCGGCGAACGCCCGCTGCTCGCGCTGCTGGAACACCTGCAAGGCCGCCGCGGCAAGAGCCGGCTGGTGCGCACCTTCCTGCGCGATGCAGACGAAACAGGCCACAGCGGCGCCGTGCGCTACGTGAACTTCGCCGAACCCGACGTGCCCTTCGCCGAGGTGGGCACGCCCACCTGGGACGGCCTGCCGCTGCACAGCTATCTCAGTCTGCTGGACATGCTCAACCCCATGCACCGGTTGTGGAGCGACGGGCGCTGGAACAAGCTCACCGTGGCCCACGGCTGTTACTGGAAGAAGTGCAGCTTCTGCGACGTCAGCCTCGACTACATCGGCCGCTACGACGCCGCGAGTGCCGAACTGCTGTGCGACCGCATCGAAGCCATCGTGGAAGAGACCGGCCAGACCGGCTTCCACTTCGTCGACGAAGCCGCGCCGCCGAAATCGCTGAAGGCCCTGGCCGCGGAGATCCAGCGCCGGCAGCTGCCCATCACCTGGTGGGGCAACATCCGCTTCGAGAAGACCTTCACGCCGCAGCTGTGCCAGCAGCTGGCCGACAGCGGCTGCATCGCCATCAGCGGCGGGCTGGAGGTGGCGTCTGACCGTTTGCTCGCGCTGATGAAAAAAGGCGTCAGCGTCGACCAGGTGGCGCGCGTGACCAAGGGCTTCAGCGATGCCGGCGTGCTGGTGCACGCCTACCTGATGTACGGCTTTCCGACGCAGACGGCGCAGGACACCGTGGACGCGCTGGAGCTCGTGCGCCAGCTCTTCGTGCACGGCTGCATCCAGAGCGGCTTCTGGCACCGCTTCACCTGCACCGTGCACTCGCCCGTGGGCCTGGACCCGGCGGCCTACGGCGTGACGCTGCAAGAGCTGCCCGAGATCACCTTCGGCAAGAACGACATCGGCTTCTTCGACCCGACCGGCACCGACCACGATGCCCTGGGCGTGGGCCTGAAGAAGGCGCTCTACAACTACATGCACGGCATCGGGCTTGAAGACGATGTGCGCGTGTGGTTCGACTTCAACGTGCCGAAGACCCGCATCGCGCGGCGCCGCATCGAACGGGCGCTGGCCGAGGGCGACTGAAGCCCGCCTCGCGAGCCCCGCCGATGCCGCTGCAGCACTTGCCCGGCTTGCTGCCAGAGGCCCTATGCACCCGCTGGCGCGAAGCCACGGCCTGCAGCGCAGGCTCGGCCCCACTCAGCTTGCTGCCGCTGGACGCCGCGGCCGTGCTGCACGCGGTGGCGAACAGCGCCGCCGCCGCGCCGCTGGTGCAGGCCCTGGGCCCGGCCCCTTGGTGCAACCTGGCGCAGAGCTGGCTGCGCACCGGCCGCCCGGCGCACCACTGGCACCAGGACGGCGCGCTGCGCCACGACTTCCTGGCGCATGCCGGTCAGCCGGCACCGGCCGATGCCGCACTGGAGATGCGCACGCTGTGGATCGCGCTCACGCCGTGCGGCGAAGACGCGCCCTCGCTGCAATGGGTGGCCACCGCCCTGCCCGTCCTGCTGAGCCCGCCGGAACTCACGCCCGAGGCCGTGGCCGCGCGCTTCGGTAAAGGCGCAATGCAGCAAGCGGTGCTGCAGCCCGGCGATGCGCTGCTCTTCGACGGCCTGTGCCTGCACCGCACCCACCTCACGCCGGACATGCAGCAAGCGCGGCGCAGCCTGGAGCTGCGCTTCTTCCGCGCCGAGGCCTTGCCCGCACGCGTGGCAGGCGATGCGGGGCTGCGGCTGCCCACAGCCCAGCCCGCTCAGCTCAAGGCTTGAGCGTCTCGAAACGGCCGAAGGGCTGCAGCTGCGGCGCCACCGCGGCATCGCCCACCACCACCCAGCTGTAGGCCTCGGGCGCGAAGTAGGTCTTGGCCACCGCCTGCACCTGCGCGGCTGTCACGCGGTGCACGGCTTTCGTGTAGTTCACCAGCTGCTCGGGCGGCAAGCCCACCACCCAGTTGCGCGCCAGCGTACCCACCAGCGCGCTCTGCGTCTGCAGGCCCACGAGGTAACTGCCGCTGAGGTAGCGCTGGGTCTCGGCCAGTTCTTGCGCGGGCACGGTTTCGGTCTGCAGGCGGCGCATCTCGCGCTGGATCTCCAGCATCGCCGCGCCCGTCACCTCGTTGCGCACATCGGCACCGCCGCGGATGGCACCGCCGTCGCGCAGCGTGCCGCTGCGCAGGCTGGCGCCGTAGGTGTAGCCCTTCTCTTCGCGCAGGTTCATGTTGATGCGGCTGGTGAAGCCGTCGCCCAGCACCGCGCCGGCCACGCGCAGCGGCACGGCGTCGGCATCGGTGGCGGGCACCGCGGGGCGGCCCAGGCGCAGCGTGGTCTGCACGCTGCCGGGGCGCTCGATCAACACGCGCACGGGCGTGGCCTGGCGCGGGGCGGGCGGGGCATCAGGCAGCGCCTCGCCCACGGCCTGCCAGCTGCCGAAAGCGGCACGCGCCAGCGCCAGGCCCTCGGCCGCGCTGATGCGGCCAGCCACCACCAGCAAGGCGCGTTCGGGCCGGAAACGCTGCGCGTGCGCGCGGCGCAGCGCCTCGGGCGTGGCGCTCATCAGGCCGGCCTCGGTGGCCTGGCCGCGTGCGTAAGGGTGGCTGCCGAAGAGCGCCGGGCCCAGCGCCCCCTCGGCGCGGAAGCCGGGCTGCGCGCTGGCCACCTTCAGGCCTTCCAGTGCGTTGTTGCGGGCCAGCAGCACCTCGGCATCGGCGAAGGCCGGCTCGCGCACCACCTCGGCCAGCAGCTGCAGCATGGGCCCGGCCTGCGAGGCCAGCGCCTGCAGGCCGACGGTGATGCCATCGGCCGTGGCCGCAGCGCCCAGGCTGCCGCCCAGGGCCTGCACGTCTTGCGCGAGCGTGCGCGCGTCGCGGCGTTGCGTGCCTTCGCTCAGCAGATCGGCCAGCAGCGCGCTGAAGCCGGCCTGCTGCGGGCCGTCGGCGGCCTGGCCGGCGCCGCGGATCGCGAGCATGGCGTCCACCCGCGGCAGGCCCTGGCGCGGCACCACCCACACCTGCAGGCCGTTGGGCAGGCGGTGGCGGCTCACCTGCGGGGCGGGCAGCACGGGGTCGGCGCCGAAACGCGGCATGTCTTTCGGGAAGGGCGGCGGCGCGGCGGTCTGGGCCGACACGGGCGCGACCCCGGCAGTGAGGGCCAGTGCCACGGCGGCAACGGCCAGCGAACAAGCGGTGCGGTGCAGGGTCATGGCGGTGCTCAGCGGGCGTTGGGGGTGGAGGCCGTGGGCGCGGCAGGCGGCGCCGGGCGGCGGTCGATGACCGAGCGGTTGGCGCGCGTCAGGTAGGTGGCGGCCACGCGCTGGATCTGCGCCGATGTCACGCCGTCGATCCACACTGGCACCTGGCTCACCACGCGTGCATCGCCCCACAGCGCCTGCAGCTGCGCCAGCAGGTCGGCGCGGCCGAGGAAGCTTTCCAGGCCGTTGTACCAATCGGCCTTCATGCGCGTCTTCACGCGGCGCAGCTCGGCCTCCGAGACGCCTTCGCGCACGATGCGCGCCACCTCTTCGTCCACGGCGGCCAGCACGCCGTCTGCGCCGCTGTTCGGATTGGTACCGGGCTTGTAGAGCGCGAACAGCGTGAAGAGCGTCGGGCCGTCGTACTGCCACGGGCCCGTCAGGCCCCACAGGCTTTCCAGGTTCAGCGCCAGCTCGCGGCCCTTGACCAGGCCCTGGTACAGGCGCGAGGCGTTGCCGCCGGCCAGCACCTCGCCCAGCACCACCATGGGCGCGTGGTCGGCGCTGCCGCGCACGGGCATCTTCCAGGCGGCGGCCAGGCCGGGCACCTGGGCCAGCGCGTCGCTCTGCACCAGGCGGCGTTCGGCGGTGTTCAGCGGCTCGCTGAAATCGGCCAGCGGCGGCACCGGCCGGCGCGGGATGCCGCCGAAGTGCTTCTTGACGAGTGCCAGCGCGCGCGCCGGCGTCACCGCGCCGGCAATCGCGATGACGGCGTTGTTGGGGCCGTAGAAATCGCGGTGGAAGGCGCGCACGTCGTCGAGGTTGGCGTTGTCCAGGTCTTCGAAGCTGCCGTAGCCGTCGTGCTTGTTCTCCCACTTGTCGAAGGCCAGCATGCCGATGTCGATCCACATGAAGCCGCCGTAAGGCGCGTTCTGCACGTTGACGCGGATCTCCTCCTTCACCACGTCCTGCTGGTTCTTCAGCGTGGTGGGGTTGAAGTCCAGCGTCTTCATGCGGTCGGCTTCCAGCCACAGCATCGTCTCCAGCGCCGAGACCGGCGCACGTTCGATGTAGTTGGTGAAGTCGGCGCGCGTGCTGCCGTTGTTGTCGCCGCCGCCGGCGGTGGTGACGCGGTCGAACACGCCCTTGGGCGCCAGCGGCGTGCCCTGGAACATCAGGTGCTCGAAGAGATGCGCAAAACCGCTGCGACCGCGCGGCTCGCGCCGCATGCCCACCTTGTAGACCACGCTGATGCCCACGGTGGGCGAGCTCTGGTCTTCACTCACCACCAACGTCAGGCCGTTGGACAGGGTGTGGACGGTGACGGGGAGTTGCCAGTGGTCGGACGAGGCGCTCTTGGTGCGGCTGGCCGAGGCTGAGGGCTGCTGGGCGCCCGGGGCAGGTCCGGCCGCGAGAGCAGTGCCGAGCACCAGCGTGAACGCGGCGTTGGCAAAAAAGTGGAGTGGGCGCATGGGAGAGGGCGATGAACTTGCAGGCACGCAGTGTGCCGCAGCGCACCACCGCGTCAGCGCGTGTCCAGCCAGTTCAAGAAATCTTCGGCAGGCATGGCCTTGGCAAAGAGCCAACCCTGCGCCTCCAGCACCCCGGCAGCGCAGAGCCAGTCGCCCTGGCTGTGTTCTTCCACGCCCTCGGCGATCAGCTCGATGCCCATCGCCCCGGCCATGGCCACGATGGCACGCACGATGGCCTGGTCCGATGGGTTGAGCACCACGTCCCGCACGAAGGCGCGATCGATCTTCAGGCGCTTCAAGGGCAGCAGCTTCAGCATGGACAGCGAGGAGTAGCCCGTCCCGAAATCGTCCAGCGCGATGCAAACGCCCAGGGCCTTGATGCGGCTCAGTTTCTGCTCGACCTGGTGCACGCGCTGCAAAGCGGTCTCGGTGACTTCGATCTCCAGCAGATGGGGCGGCAGGCCCGAGTTGCGCAGCTCTTCGGCAAGGTGGTCCGGGAAAGCCTCGTCCTGCAACTGCAGCGCCGACACGTTGACGGCCACGCGGCCCTGCACAAAACCGTCTCGCCACCACTGCGCCCAGATGGCGAGTGCCTGGCGCAGCACCCAACGGCCGAGCGGCTGGATCAGGCCCGACTCTTCAGCGATCGGGATGAAGCGATCAGGCGGCACGACGCCGCTGCGTGCCGACTTCCAGCGCAGCAAGGCCTCGGCGCCCAGGACACGTCGGCCGTCGATCGCGACCTGCGGCTGCCAGTGCAGCGAGAGCTCGCCATTGCCCATGGCCTGGAGCAGGCCCTGCTCGATGGCCAAGCGCTCGTTGGCCGTTCGTGCCATCGAGGGCTGGTAGTGCGCAAACCGATGCCGCCCACCCGACTTCGCGGCGTACATCGCGATGTCGGCCGATCTCAAGAGCGCGTCTGCATCAGCACCATCGCGCGGAAACATGGCAAGGCCCAGGCTGCCCGAAACCTGCACCGAACCGCCGGGCGACATGTCCACTGGCGCATGCACCATGTCCAGCACTCGTTGGGCCACCCCGGTCACCTTGTCCGGGCCCACGCTGCGGATCAGCAGCACGAACTCGTCGCCCCCCAGCCGGATGGCGAGATCGCCCTGGCGCAGCATGCCTTCGATGCGGTGTGCAATCTCGACCAGCAAACGGTCGCCGGCGTCGTGGCCCAGGCTGTCGTTGATGACCTTGAAGCCGTCCAGGTCGAGGAACATCAGGCAGGCCACCTCGCCCGCCGACAGCGCTGACATCGACTCTCTGAGCTGGTGCCGGTTGCCCAGCCCCGTGAGGGCATCGTGGTAGGCCAGGTGGTGCACCTTGCTCTCGGCCACACGCAGCGCCGAGATGTCGGTGAAGGTCAGCACGCGCTGGGTGATGCGGCCTTGTTCGTCGCGCACCGGCGCCACGTGCTCCCAGCCGGGGAAGGTGCTGCCGTCCCGGCGGATGCACACCACCTCGGCATGCCCCAGCTCATCGAGCGGGGTGTATTCCAGCAGTTCGCGGTCAGCGTCTCGGCGTGCATGCAGGAACTCGTTGGGGTGGCGGTCGCGGATGTCGTCGCGCTGCCAGGCCGTCAGGCGCGTGAAGGCCGGGTTGGCCGTGGTGACCCGGCCCTCGGCGTTCAGGATCAGGATGGCATCGGCGGCCGACTCGAACACCACCGCCGCCTGCCGCAATTCGTCTTCCTGCTGCACCTGTCGCGTCACGTCGCGGCACATGCCGACCACCGCCCCCTCGGTGGCAACGAAGCTGGCGTGCACCTCCAGCCACTGCACCGCGGCGCTATCGCCGTCTTGCCAGCGCGCCAGCAGGTTCAGGTCGCCGCCCTCGTCCAGCAAACGCCGCACCTGGGCCCGCGCTTCGTGAGAGAGATGCCCCAGGAACTCGGGCAGCGGCATGCGCAAGCCCCGCAGCGGCGCGTCGGCCACAGGGGCGAAATGGCCATCGATTTCCACCAGGTCGGTGCCGGCGGGCAAGGTGATCATGCTCATGCGGGCGCTGTCCAGCGCCAGCCACAGGCGCCGCTCCGCGCGCAGGCGCCCGTACGAAGCGCGAAACCGCGCCAGCGCCATCTGCACCACCGCGTGCAACTCGCGCTGCTGCACCGGCTTGACCAGGTAGCCGTGCGGCGCCACCTGCCCGGCACGGCGCAGGATGTCGTTGTCGGCATAGGCCGTGAGGAACACGATGGGCACGTCGAACAGGTGGTTGATGCCCGCCGCGGCATCGATGCCATCGCCCCCCTTCCCCAGGTTGATGTCCATCAGCACCAGCTGCGGGCGGTGCTGCAGGGCCATGCTCAGCGCCTCGTCCTGCGAGGTGGCCATGCCCAGCACGCGGTAGCCCAGGCCGGTCAGGGTCTGCCGGAGATCGAGCGCAACGATCCGTTCGTCTTCGACGATCAGGACGGTGTTGTCTTCAGCGGCAGGCAGGGCAGCATCGGCAAGGTTCATGGGGCGGGCGCCGTCAGGGGCAGCGTGAGGACGAAGAGGGCTCCGGGCCGCCCGGGCTGCGGCCACAGCATGGTGGCGTTGAGTTGCTGGGTCAGCAAGCTCACGAGGCTGAAGCCCAGGCTGGCGCCTCCAGACAGCGGGCTGTCGGCCGGCAGGCCGCGCCCGTCATCGCTCACACGCACCGAGATCTGGTGGCCTTCACGGGCGGCCTGCACCCGCACGAGGCCGGCAACACCCGGCAGGAAGGCGTGCTTCAGCGCGTTGGTCAGAAGTTCGTTGACCACCAGGGCCACGGGGACGGCCTGCGTCAGTTCGATGTGCAAGCCGCTGTCGGGCGCTTCGACGACGAGCTGGATGCGCTGCATCAGCGGGCCGTGGGCGTCGCGCAGGCTGCCCACCAGGCGCTTCAGGTAAGGCCCCAGCTCCAGCGAAGAGAAGTCGGTGCGTTCGTACAGCAGCTGGTGCGTCAGCGCCATCGCCATGACGCGGTTCTCGCTGTCCTGCAGGGCCAGCGCCACCTCGGGCGCGGCAGCGCGCGACTGCAGGCGCAGCAGGCTGGCAATGATCTGCAGGTTGTTCTTCACGCGGTGGTGGATCTCCTGCAGCAGCACGGTGCGCTCGCGCAAGGCCGACTCGATGCGCTGCTGTGCGGCCAAGCGGTCGGAGATGTCGATGGCCGATGGAATCAAGTGGGTGATGACACCGTGGTCGTCGCGCATCGGCACCAGCATGAAATCCAGCGCCATGCGGGTGTCGCCCGCCATGCGCACGGTCACGTCCTCGCGAACGATCTCGCCCGCGGCCGCGCGTCGGCAGGCACCCCGCACCCACTCCCGGACGGTGTCGGAGTAGCTTCACCAGTAGGTGTCCCAGAAGGGTTTGCCCATCACGTCCTGCGCATCGATGCCGGCGGCCTCCAGCGGTGCCCGGTTGGCTTGCAGCAAGGTGCCGTCCGGCGACATCACACCCACGAAGGCGAACAGGCTGTCGAGCACGCGGCGCAGTTGCTTCTCGCTGTCGGCCAGGGCCCGCTCGGCCAGCAGCTTGGCGGTGAGGTTGACCGCCTGCACGTAGACACCGCCCACGCTGCCGTCATGCAGTGGGATGGGCAGGTAGCTGGCCTCCCACTCGGCCATCTGGCCGTCGCCCCCAGGCATGGCCACGACGATGCGGAACTGCGTGGCCGGCCTGCCTTCGAGGATCACCTGGTCGAACAGCGGCTTCAGCGTCGGGAAGGCCTCGGGCAGCACCTCCTGCACCGTGTGCCCCAGGTGCTGTTCCACCGTCCTGCCGTTGAAAGAAGCCAAGGTCTGGTTGATGCACACATACCGGAGATCCCGGTCCAGCACGGCTTTGCCCACGGGCGAGTCGGCCAGGAAGATGGCTTGCATGGCGGCATGCCACAGCGAATGCTCAGGTGCGGATGTACCCATGCCCCTCCCGGTGGCCACCAACTTCATCAGAGATGCGACCCGCGATCACAAGGCACCGGCAGAGGGCCGGAATGAGGGCGATCTGGAACATCGCCAGCCCGCTCAAAAGTCCGCCGCAGCATAGGTTGATCGCAGGGCGGCTGCAAGGAGGAGCCCAGGCGTCACGGTGGGCGGCGCGGGCCGCATGCCCAACTGCATTCGGCGAACGTCCGCTGGCGCACGGACGGGCTGACCGCAGCGGCGCAAGGTCCAGGCTCCGGTGCGCTGGCGACCGCCGCGCTGCCCGCATCCAGCCCTTTCCGAGTCGAACCGCATGAACCCCTCCACCATCCCGCCGCCCCGCACCGCCACCCCCGACCAGGACCTCGCCGAACAGGCCGTGCCCGGCCACGGCGTGCCATCGCAAGACCCGGACCCGGCAGCCCAGGTGCTGCTGGAACCGCGTGAGGCCGCGCGCGAAGGCCAGACCCTGCTGATGGGCGGCGGCCTCGTGGCGGGCATGGCCACGGGTGCCGTGCTGGGCGTTGCGATGGCGGGCCCGGTGGGCGTGCTGGTCGGCGCCTCGCTGGGCGCGGCTGCAGGGGCTCTGGGCGGCGCGGCCGCCGGCAACGCAACAAGCCCGGCAGAGCCCACCAGCACCCACGCCGTGAGCGCCAGCACCACGCTGCTGCACATCGAAGACAGCGGCGGCACCGGCCGGCCCGTGGTGCTGATCCACGGCTGGCCGCTGTCTGCCCAGGCCTGGGAGCCACAGGTTGCGGTGCTGCGCGAAGCCGGCTTTCGCGTGGTGGTCTACGACCGCCGCGGCTTCGGCCGTTCAGACAAACCGGCTGGCGGCTACGGCTACGACACCCTGGCCGACGACCTGCAGCACGTGCTGGAAAAGTGCCAGTTGCAGGACGCCACGCTGGTGGGCTTCTCCATGGGCGGCGGCGAAGTGGCGCGCTACGTCGCCAGGCATGGCGAGTCGCGCCTGCGCAGCGTGGTGTTCGCCGCGGCCGTGCCGCCTTGCCTGATGCAGTCGGCCGACAACCCCGACGGCCCGCTCACGCCCGAGAAGGCGAAGAAGTCCAGACAGGCGCTGGAGGAAGACCGCAGCGCGTTCTTCGAGAGCTTCACCACCAACTTCTTCTCGGCCCACGGCGTGTTGCAGGTGACCGAGGCGCAACGCAGCGCAGCGATCGCCCTGTGCGAACAGTCGGCGCAGCACGCGGCGCTGGCCTGCATGGACGCCTTCGACACCACCGACTTCCGCGAAGACCTGAAGAAGCTGACCTTGCCCACGCTGGTGATCCACGGCGATGCCGACGCGATCGTGCCGCTCGAAGGCTCAGGGCTGCGCACCCACCGCGCAGTGCCGCACAGCCGCCTGGTGACGGTGAAGGGCGCGCCACACGGCCTGAACCTGTCGCATGCCCAGCGCTTCAACGGCGAGTTGCTGCAGTTCCTGCGGACTTGAAGCCCTGAGCGACAACGGCCCTCACGCCATGAACGCACCCGGCCCGATCGCAGGCGGCGGCACGGTGCCCGAGGCCCTGCCCGTGGCAGCCGCCGAGGCGCGTGCCGAAGCCCCGCTGCTCGTGGCGAGCCTCGAGGCCATCGCCCGGTCGCGGCTGCTGACGGTGGCCGCCGACGCCTTGCTGCCCGAGGTGGCAGCGCTCTTGTCGAGCGCGCAGATCAGCGTCGTGGTGGTGTGCGATGGCGATGGTGCGGCCATCGGCGTCATCACCGAGACCACGCTGGTGCAGCACCTGGCCCGGGGGCAGGCCGACTTCTTCACCACGCAGGCGGGCGCGGTGATGACACCCGAGTTCACGGCCTGCGCGGTCAACGACCCGCTCTCCGACGTGCTGGCCCGCATGCATGCACGCGGCCTCATCCATGTGCTGCTGCTTGACGCCGACGGGCACCCGATCGGCGTGCTGAACGCGCGCGACGGGCTGCGGGCGCTGCTGGCGGCCGGCAACCACGAAGAGGCGCTGCTGCGCAACTACGTGATGGGCGTGGGCTACCAATGAGCGCACTGCACGGCGTGCACCCCGGGCCGATCGAGGACCCCAACTTGTCCGTGGCGGGTGAAGAAGACCCCGGCGCTGCCCTCGACCTGCCCGTCACGTCGCGCGCATCGCAGCCGCTGGCCGGGCCCACGGCCGGCCTTGCGCCGCTGAATCCCTTCACCAGGAGCCTCCATGACCAAGATCCGCACCGGCCAGGCGCCCGCGCCGCTGACGCGCGAGGCCTTCCGTGAACGTTTCAACGGGCGCTTCTACGACCCCGCTTTCGAGGGCGAGCGCGAGGCCATCGCGCGGCTGGAGGCCATCGCGTGGGAGGCTGTCCAGGCAGGCCGCAAGGCGCCCATCACCCGCCCCGCCGGCCGCGGCTTTGCGGACCCGACCTACCCCGTCTCGGTGCAATGGCTGGAGACCCGCCAGCGCCTGAAGGCCGCGCAGAAGCGTTGGAGCGACAGCGCCGCGCCCTCACGGGTGCTGCTGGTCTGCGGCAGCGCCCGCAACGACGGCACCTGCCCGGGCGAGGTGTCCAAGACCTGGCGGCTGACCGAACTGGCGCAGCGCGTCGTCGAGCGCGCCGGCCTGCAGGCCGACGTGCTGGACCTGAGCCTGGTCACCTCGGAGTACGGCCGCCACATCCACCCTTGCAAGGGCTGCGTGTCCAGCGCCATGCCGCTGTGCCACTGGCCCTGCAGCTGCTACCCCAACCACGCGCTGGACCAGGCCGCCGACTGGATGGCCGAGATCTACGAGCGCTGGGTGGCGGCGCATGCCGTGATCATCCTGGCGCCGACCTACTGGTACCAGTCGCCGAGCCCGCTGAAGCTGATGATCGACCGCATGGTCTGCGCCGATGGCGGCAACCCCGACCCGACGACGACCCACGGCAAGCACGTGGCCGAGGCCAAGCAGATCGAAGAGAAGGGCTGGGACTACCCCAAACACGTGGCAGGCCGCGCCTACGGCGTGGTAGTGCACGGTGACGTGGCCGGCGTCGAAGCGCACCGGCGCAACCTCACCGACTGGCTGGAGTGGATGGGCCTGGTCGACGCCGGCGCCGCGGCCAAGCTCGACCGCTACATCGGCTACTTCGAGCCCTACTTCAACAGCCATGAAGCGCTCGACAAGGACAAGGCGGTGCAGGAAGAAACCCGCAACGTCGCCCGCTCGGTGGTGCTGGCCGTGAAGGAGCTGCGCGCCGGGCGGCTGAGCCAGCCCGACAAGCAGATCAAGTGGCCACGCTCGAAGTGAGGCCCGCGCCCCGCACGGAGACGGACAGCTTCGGGCCCATCGAGGTGCCGGGTGATGCGCTGTGGGGTGCGCAGACCGAACGCAGCCGCCGCTTCTTTGCCATTGGCGAACAGCGCATGCCGTGGGCCATCGTGCAGGCGCTGGCGCAGATCAAACGCGCCGCGGCCGAGGTGAACGCCGGGCTCGGCCTGCTGGACGCGCGGAAGGCCGAGGCCATCGCCACGGCCGCGGCGCGCATCGCCGCCGGCGCGCATGAAGACCAGTTCCCCTTGTCGGTGTGGCAGACCGGCTCAGGCACGCAGAGCCACATGAACGTCAACGAGGTGATCGCCCATCTGGCCTCCATCGCGCTGGGCGGTGGGCTGGGGGCCGATCGGCGCGTGCACCCGAATGACGACGTGAACCTGGGCCAGTCGTCGAACGACGTCTTTCCCGCGGCCATGCACATCGCTGTGGTGCTGTCCACGCGCCCGCTGCTGGCCGCTCTGGCCGCGCTGCGCGCCACGCTGCGCACCCAGGCCCAGGCCTTCGCCCGCGTGCTCAAGGTGGGCCGCACCCACCTGCAGGACGCCGCGCCCCTCACCTTCGGCCAGGAGTTCGGCGGTTACGAGGCCCAGCTCGCGCTCGCCGAGGCGGCGATCCGGCGCGCGCTGCCGGATGTGCACGCCCTGGCCCTCGGCGGCACCGCGGTGGGCACCGGGCTGAACACCCACCCCGCGTTCGGCAAGCGTGTCGCCCAGGTGCTGGCCGCCCGCCTGGAGGCGCCCTTCGCCGTGGCCGACAACCTCTTCGCCGCGATGGCCGGCCATGAAGCCCTGGTGGGGCTGCACGGCGCGCTCAGGCTGCTGGCGGTGGCGCTCCACAAGATCGCCAACGACGTTCGCCTGATGGGCAGCGGGCCGCGGGCCGGCCTGGGCGAGTTGCGGCTGCCCGCCAATGAACCCGGCAGCTCCATCATGCCGGGCAAGGTCAACCCCACGCAGGTGGAGGCGCTCACCATGGTGTGTGCCCAGGTGATGGGGCATGACGTGGCGATCGGCATCGCCGCGAGCCAGGGGCAGTTCGAACTCAACGCCTGCAAGCCGCTGATCGCCTTCGATCTGCTCGACAGCCTGCGCCTGCTGGCCGATGCCATGGCGAGCTTCCGCGCGCACTGCATCGAGGGCCTCGAGATCGACACGGCGCGTGTGCAGGCGATGCTCGAGCGTTCGCTGATCGGGGTGACGGCGCTCGTGCCGCACATCGGGTACGACCGTGCGGCGCAGATCGCCCGGCATGCCCACGCCCAAGGCCTCGGCCTCAAGCAAGCCGCCCTGGACGTCGGCGGCCTCAGCGCTGCCGAGTTCGACGCCTGGGTGGATCTGCGGGGCATGTCGGCACCCGACGCAGGCGCAGACACCGCCGTCGCGCGCAGCGAGCCGCCGCCGTGAGGCCCGGTCGGGTCGCGTGAAAACGCGCCGGGCGGCTCGCTCTACAGGCGCCGCGCCTTCACGCTCTTGCCCTTGACCTTTCCCGCGTTCAACTTGCGCACCACCGCATCGGCCACGCCGCGGGCCACGGCCACGTAGGTGCTGAACTCGTTGACGTTGATCTTGCCGACCTGCGCCGAGGCAAAACCCATGTCCTTGGTCAGCGCGCCCAGCACGTCACCGGCGCGGATCTTCTCCTTGCGGCCGCCCAGGATCTGCACCGTGGCCATGGCCGGCACGAGCGGCCCCGCGTCACTGGGCACCAGGCTGTCCACCGCCAGCCACTGCGAGCTGAAGCCGCCGGCCTGCTCGATGGCGCCCACGCGGCCCATCTCGTCCAGGCTGGCCAGGGTGTAGGCGGCACCCTCGGCCTGGCCTTCGGCGCTCATGCGGCCGGTGCGGCCGACGCGGTGCGTGTGCGTGGCCACGTCGGGGCTGACATCGACGTTGACCACCGCCTCCAGGCCCACGATGTCCAGGCCGCGCGCGGCGATGTCGGTGGCCACCAGCACGCTGGCGCTGCCGTTGCTGAACTGCACCAGCACCTGGTCGCGGTCGCGCTGTTCCAGGTCGCCGTGCAGTTCCAGCGCCACCAACCCTTGCGCGCGCAGCACGGCCACCAGGTCGCGGCACTGCTGCTTGGTGTTGCAGAAGGCCAGCGTGCGCGCCGGGCGCACGTGGTCGAGCAGCAGGCCCACGGTGTGCAGCCGGTCTTCTTCGCTGACCTGCACGAAACGCTGCTGGATCTGCGCCGCCGCCACGCTGGGCGCGGGTGCAGCGATCTTCACTTCCTTGGGCTCGCGCAGAAAAGCCGCGGCCAGCTTGGCGATGCCTTCGGGGTAGGTGGCGCTGAAGAGCAGCGTCTGGCGCTGCTTGGGGCACTGCTTCACGACGGTGGTGATGTCGTCGAAGAAACCCATGTCCAGCATGCGATCGGCCTCGTCCAGCACCAGCGTGTTCAGCGCGGCGAGGTCGAGGCTGCCGCGCTCCAGGTGGTCCATCAGCCGGCCGGGCGTGCCCACCACCACGTGCGCGCCGTGCTCCAGGCTGGCCAGCTGCGGGCGCATGGGGCTGCCGCCGCAGAGCGTGAGCACCTTGATGTTGTCCTCGGCAGCGGCCAGGCGGCGGATCTCCTGCGTCACCTGGTCGGCCAGCTCGCGCGTGGGGCACAGCACCAGGGCCTGCACGGCCAGCGCGCCCATGGGGCTGCGCTTCTGCGGGTCGGCGCCCAGGCGCGCCAGCAGCGCCAGCGCGAAGGTGGCGGTCTTGCCGCTGCCGGTGCGCGCCTGCGCCAGCAGGTCGTGCCCGGCCAGGGCCAGCGGCAGCGCCGCGGCCTGGATGGGCGTCATCGCGGTGTAGCCCAGGCGGGCCAGGTTCTGCAGCGTGGCGGGGGGCAGCGGCAGGGCGTCGAAGCCGGGGGCTGCGTGGGGGGCTTGAGAGTTCATCGCGCCGATTGTCACGGCGCGGGTGCGAGCGGGCTCAGGCGCGCAGGCTGGTGCGGGTGTGCGGCTGAGAGGCCATCGCGGCCATGCGCGCCTCGAACTGGCCCAGCGGCGCTGGCGCGCCGAAGAAATCGCCCTGGAACTGGCGGCAGCCCAGTTGCAGCAGCTTGTCGCGCTGCTGCACGTTTTCCACGCCCACGGCACCGGCGCCCAGGCCCATGCCGTCGGCAATGCCGACGATGGTGCGCACGATGGCGGCGTCGTGCGGATCGCTCAGCAGCGTGCGCATCAGCGTCTGGCTGATCTTGATCTGCTCCAGCGGCAGCCGCTTGAGCAAGCTCAGCGACGAGTAACTGATGCCGAAGTCGTCGAGCACGAAGCTCACGCCCAGGTCCTTCAGCGCGCCCATGCGGCTGAGCGTGCGCGCCGGGTTGTCCTGCACCAGGCTCTCGCGCAGTTCCAGGCGCAGGCGGCGCGGGTCGGCGCCATGGCGGCGCAGGGCCTGCGCCACGCTGTCGACGAAGCCGTCGTGCCGGAATTGGCGCGCGCTCACGTTCACCGAGAGGTGCAAGCCCGGGTGCTGCCCGCTGCGCTGCCAAAGGCCGAGCTGGGCGCAGGCGCGGTCGAGAACCCATTGGCCGATGGGCACGATGAGCCCGTTCTGCTCGGCCAGCGGCAGGAACTGCTCGGGCCGCAGCAGCCCGCGCTGCGGGTGCACCCAGCGCAGCAGCGCCTCGGCGCCCACGGTGCCGCGCTGTTCTTCCACCTGGCCCTGGTAGTGCAGGCTCAGCTGGCCGGCGCCCAGGGCGCGCTTGAGGTCGGTCTCCAGCGCGGCACGCGCGTCCAGGCCGGCCTGCATCACGGGGTCGAAGAAACGCACGGTGCCGCGGCCGGCGGCCTTGGCCTGGTACATGGCCACGTCGGCACGCTTGACCAGTTCTTCCTGCGTGTGCTCACGCCCACGGAACAGGCTCACGCCGATGCTGGGCGTCACGGTGTGCGGGTGCTCGCCCAGTTGCATGGGCTGGCCGACAGCGGCGAGGATCTTCTCGCCCACCACGGCGGCCTGGGTGGCGGCGGTCTTCTCCAGCGCGTCCAGGCCGACGGTCATCACCACGAACTCGTCGCCGCCGATGCGCGCCACGGTGTCTTCGCCGCGCACGCAGCCTTGCAGGCGGCGCGCCACCTGCTGCAGCAGCAGGTCGCCGTGGTCGTGGCCGAGCGTGTCGTTGACGAGCTTGAAGTGGTCGAGGTCGATGAAGAACAGCGCGCCGTGCTGGCCGTGGCGTGCGCTGGTGGCGCAGGCCTGGTGCAGGCGGTCGAAGAGCATGCGGCGGTTGGGCAGGCCGGTCAGCGGGTCGATGAAGGCCAGGTTGCGGATCTGCAGCTCGGCCTGGCGCCGCGTGCTGATGTCTTCATGCGTGATCACGGCGCCGCCGCGGCCGCCGGCCAGCGACGAGGCCCGCATCAGGTACCAGCGTTCGCCGGTCTCGCTGGCTGACGCATCGCTGCGGCGCGCGCAGGGGTGCTCCAGCTCGAAGCTGCGGTCGCTGCCGGCCAGCACCTCGGCCAGGCCGGCCTGGGTGGCGGCATCGGCCGGCAGGCCGCAGGCTTCGCACAGCGGCAGGTAGGGCAGGCCGGCCGGGTCTTCGTTCGGGCCCAGCACGCCGTGGCGCCGTGCGAAGTTCAACCACGGGCGGTTGACGGCAACGATCAGCCCCGCCGCGTCGACGACGGCGATCTGCTGGTGCGTGGCGTCCAGCACAGCCAGGGTGGCGATGTCGAGTTCAGCGGGCGACATCGCTACCCCACGGAGCTGGCCGGGCGCGGGGCGCGGGGCGGAAGCAGGCGTGCATGGTGGAAGCTGTTACATCTGGATGGCGCGATTGTTCGCAAGCCTGCCGCGGCCTTATCGGTGGAACAGCGCAGGTTTCGCGGCCCATCCCGGGGGTTTAAAGTCGCCCGCACCCGGTGCCGTGCCGCTCCACGGCCGTTACAACACCGGTGGCGCCCCCTGCGGCGCTGCCCTCAGGCATGAGTTCTTCTCCTTCCAAGCCGCCTTCCGACGCGGCCGCTTCGGCGCCTTCAGCACCGAGAGCGCCGCGCAGCAGCGCCGTCAATCCGGCCAACCTGCCCATCAACCGCCACGCCGCGCGGCTGCCCGAGCACATCGACAAGGAAGCGCTGGCGCGCATCCGCCACGCCGCCTACACGCTGCCGCAGGTGGTGAAGCCGGCCGACTACCTGCCCGAGCACGCGCAGGGCCACGACGATCACCTCGACAAGCTCGGCTTCGTGCTGCTGCAGAAGGCCGTGGCCGGCCAGCGCCCCAGCCGCTGGATCGACCCCGCGCTGATGGACGCCGCGCTGGCGCACATCGACGCCGTGGGCACCGGCCCCGAGGCGCGCACCGTGCTGCTGCAGCGCAGCGGCGTGCTGCAGGGCCTGGGCGTGGCGCGCCACGCCGGCACCTGGACCCGCCTGATCAGCCATGCGCTGCGCCTGCAGCAGCAGGAATGGCGCGTGCCGGTGATCTTCCGCGTACCGGTGCCGGCCGACGTGGTGTGGGCCTACTACCGCAGCGGCGACGAAGCCGCGCTGCGCGCCGCGATGGGCGCGCCGCCGCCGCACCCGCAGGCGCCAGAACTCGTGGCGCACCTCGATGCGCTGGTGGCGCGCAGCCTGGCCTTCAAGCCCGCGCACCTGGCCAGCCTGCTGCCCGCGCTGCAGGCCGAATGCGCCACGCCGCAAGACCTGCCCGAGCTCCTGGCCGCCTGCCGCCGCGCGCAAGAGCGCTGGGAGCGGCGTGTCACCGAGCTCGACACGCTGGAAGGCCTGCACACCGAGCTGGCCTTCACCGGCTACCCCGACACCTTCCAGAAAGCGCGCCGCCTGCAGCGCAAGGTGACGCTGTTCGTGGGCCCGCCCAACAGCGGCAAGACTTACACCGCCTTCCAGAAGCTGGCCGGCGCGCTGGACGGCGCCTACCTCGCACCGCTGCGCCTGCTGGCGCTGGAAGGGCGTGACCGGCTGATGGCCGCTGGCGTGCCTTGCTCGCTGCTCACCGGCGAAGAGAACCAGCCCGCGCCGGGCGCACGCGTGGTCAGCAGCACCATCGAGATGGTGTCGACCAACACCGTCATCGACGTGGCGGTGATCGACGAAGCGCAGATGATCTTCGACAAGAGCCGCGGCTGGGCCTGGACGCAGGCCATCGTGGCCGTGCCGGCGCGCGAGGTCTACATCATCTGCAGCGCTTACGCGGTGCCCGCCATCGAGAACCTGCTGGGCCTGTGCGGCGAGAGCTGCGAGGTGCGTGACTTCACGCGCAAGCAGCACGTGCAGCTGCTGCCGGGCCCGGTGGCGCTGAAGTCGCTGCACAAGGGCGATGCCGTGGTGGCCTTCAGCCGCCGCGAAGTGCTGACGCTGCGCGATGCCATCGGCTCGGCCGGCCACCCCGTGAGCGTGATCTACGGCGCGCTGCCGCCCGAGGTGCGCCGCCGCGAGGCCGAACGTTTCGCCACCGGCGAAAGCCACATCCTGGTGGCCACCGACGCCATCGGCATGGGCCTGAACCTGCCCATCCGGCGCGTGCTCTTCAGCACGCTCACCAAATACGACGGCGTGGCCGACCGCCGGCTGGATGAATCGGAAACGCACCAGATCGCCGGCCGCGCCGGCCGCTACGGCATGCACGAAGAAGGCTTCGCCGGCGTGCTGGAAGACGCCGAGCCCGGCGCCCTGCGCACGCTGAAGGAACTGCTGGCGCGCACGCCGCAGGCCCCGGCCAACTTCAAGGCGCCGGTGGCGCCCAACGGCTGGCACATCGACACCATCTCGCAGCGTCTGGGCAAGACACGGCTGCGCGAAGTGCTGGGCGTCTTCGTCGAACAGCTCAAGCTCGACGACGCGCACTTCCAGGTGGCCGAGCTGGAACAGATGCTGGAGCTGGCCGAACAGCTGGACGCCAGCGCCGGCACGCTGACACTGAAGCAGCGCTTCACCTACGCGCAGGCGCCGGTGGACACGCGCACCGAAGGGCAGCTGCAGGCCTTCCTGGACTGGAGCAGCAGCCACGCCCACACCGGCCGCGCCGGGCGCCCGTGGTTCCTGGACCAGGTGGACGGCCACAGCCGGCTGGAGCGCATGGAAATGGCGCTGCGCGCCTGCACGCTGTGGCTGTGGCTGGACCTGCGCTTCGAAGGCGTTTACGGCCATGTCGACGAGGTGATCCTGCTGCGCAGTGCGCTGAACGACGGCATCGAACGCCAGCTCAAGGGCAAGCGCCCCTTGGCACAACAGCGCCGCCCCGGCGGCCGCCCACGGCGGTGAAGGGCTGGCGGGGCTGGCGCGGCGCGGCCTGCGCAGCGCTGGCGCTGCTGCTGGGCGCGTGTGCGCTGCCGCCCGGTGGCGCGCCCGAGGCCCCGCAGTGGGACCGCATCGCCCCGGGCCTGGACTACCGCCGTGCCCAGCCCTGGCCCGGCGCCGAACTGCACCTGCTGCGCCTGGACCTGCAGGCACCCGGCCTGCGCCTGGCCATCAGCACGCCCGCCGAGCGAGGCAAGACCCTTGATGCGATGCCTGGCGCGGCGGCGGCATTGGCGATCGTCAACGCGTCCTTCTTCGATCGCCAATACGACGCGCGCGGCTGGACCGTGAGCGAGGGCGAGGTCTGGCCGCGCCCGCTGGCCGTGGCCGCCAGCCCGCTGCTGGCCTGCACCCGCGAACAGCGCTGCGAGATCGTCTTCGAGCCGCCTGCGGCGCCACCGCCCGTGTGGTTCAACGCCGTGGCCGGCACGCCCTGGCTGGTGCGCGAAGGCCGGGCGCGCGAGCCCGCCGACGACCAGCGCTGCCCCGGCCTCTGCGCCCGCGAACACCCGCGCACGGTGGTGGGCCTGGACGCGCAGCGCCGGCACCTGTGGATCGTGGTGGCCGAAGGGCGGCGCCCGGGCGTGCCTGGCGTCGTGCTCGCGCCGCTGGCGCAGTGGCTGCAGGCACAGGGGGTATTCGAGGCTGTCAACCTGGATGGCGGCGGCAGCAGCGCGCTCTTCGTGCAGGGCCAGTCCTTGGCCGCACGCCCGGCCAACGAGCCCGCACAGCGCGCGGTGGCCAACGCGCTGCGCATCGTGCCGCGGCCGGCCGCGGACACTGCCCCGGGCCGATGAAGTACCTGCAAGGCCACCCGCCCGAAGTGCTGGCGCGGGTGCAGGCGTTGCTGGCTGAAGGCCGGCTGATGCCCTGGCTGCTGGAACGTCACCCTGAGCCGCACACCGTGCGCAGCGACCGCGCGCTGCAGGCCTACGTGGCCGAGCTGAAGGCACGGCACATGAAGAGCGCGCCGCCGCTGGCGCAGGTGCGTTTCGACAACCACTTGCACGTGGTGCACCAGGCCCTGGGCACGCACACCGCCATCTCGCGCGTGCAGGGCGGCCGGCTGCAGGCCAAGCGCGAGATCCGCATCGCCAGCGTCTTCAAGGACGCGCCGGCGAGCTTTCTCCGCATGATCGTCGTGCACGAGCTTGCTCACCTGCGCGAGCGTGAACACGACAAGGCCTTCTACGCGCTGTGCCAGCACATGGAGGCCGACTACCACCAGCTGGAGTTCGAGACGAGGCTGTGGCTGACGGCGCGCGAAGCTGCTGGGGGCAACAACTGAAGCGGCTGAGGCCAGCGGGCCGCTGAGAGCGTGCACAAGCCGCCCTCAACCTTCCGACCCGCCCTGCCGATATGCCTCAGGCCGGCACCCTGGACGGGGCCGTGCGCGTTCCCGCAGCTCCGCACGAGCGCCAACCTGTTGCCATCACATGTCTGTCAACGACTTCCGGGCCGCCAAGGTGCTGCTGCTGGAGCACGACCCCCAGCACTACCAGGGCTTGCTGGACTTCTGCGAAGAGCTGGGTCTGAAGCCGCTGCCGCGCAGCGCCGTGAACGCCGTGGCCACGCTGGCCGAACACCAGGATCTGGCGGGCGTGCTGCTGGCCGAAGACCTGCCCGGCGTGCAGCCCGACAGCCTGGGCCTGGCCCAGACCATCCACCGCCAGCGCCCAGAGCTGCCCATCTTCCTGCGCCGCACGGGCACGCGTGCACTCAGCGGGCCGGAAGCTGCGGCCATCAAGCATGCCTGGGCCGGCGGCGACACCGCCAGCCTGCGCGGCGCGGTGGAACGCAGCCTGTACGGCCTGCGCTACCCGCCCGAGCTGGTGCAGGGCGTGCTGGAACTCACGCTGCGCAGCATCCGTTCGATGTTCCCGCACGCCGAGGTCGGCCACGAGCCGCCGTATGTGGTGCACGACCGCATCATCTTCGGCGAGGTGAGCACGCTCATCGCGCTGGAGAGCACCTGGTGCCGCGGCTACATGATGTTGCAGACCGAAGAGAGCGCGCTGCGCCAGGGCCTGCTGCAGGGCTTCGGCCTGGCCGGCGTGGGCGGCGACCTGAACTTCCGCGAGCTCAACCACCTGCTGGGCGAAACCACCAACCTCATCTGGGGCGCGTTCAAGAACCGCTACATCCCGCCGGAGGCCTTCGCCAACCAGCAGACCCAGGTGCCCATCGTCATCAACCACCAGCACAAGTACATGAGCTTCGGTTCGGAAGACCCGCAGCTGTGCGTGCGCTACCTCTTGAGCGACCCGCGCCGGCCCGGCCTGCCGCCGCTGACGATCGTGCAGCGGCTGATCTTCAACCTGCTGTGGTTGCCCGAGAAGTTCACGGAATTCGCCGCGCCGCCCGAACAAGCCGCCAACACCGGCGAACTCGAACTGTTTTGAAGCCGGGCGCCCCTGTGGCGCCTCAAGCCCTGCAAGGACCGCAAGCCATGGCCCAAGTACTGGTCGTCGACGACTCCGCCACCATGCGCGAGATCGTCGCCAGCTTTCTCAGCAACAACGGCTTCGAGGTGGCCGTGGCCACCGACGGGCGTGACGGCCTGGCGCAGTTGAGCCAGAACCCCGGCATCCGGCTGGTGCTCAGCGACATCAACATGCCCAACATGGACGGGCTGACGATGGCCGAGAAGATACGCACCGACATGGGCAACAGCGCCGTGCGCATCGTGATGCTGACCACCGAAGACAACGCCGCCATGCGGGCGCGCGGCAAAGCCATCGGCGTGACGGGCTGGATCGTCAAGCCCTTCAAGGGCGAGACCCTGCTCGGGCCGCTGCGCAAGCTCTGCGGGCTGGCCTGAAGCCGGCCGGCGCCCGGGTCGTCCAGGCTCACCGCGGCTTGCCGCAGCCGCCCTCCACCCACGCCGCGGCGCTGGTGCTGTTGAGCCTGTAGTTCGGCGCCACGCGCACGCGGCCGATTTCGCCGCCTTCGGCGTCGGTGGCGGCCAGCCAGGCATGGGGGTCGTCCTCGTCGGGCACCACGTCCAGCGTCACCGTGACGCGGCCGCTCTCCAGCATCAGCACCACTTCCTTGTGCAGCAGCGCGTGCTGCGCCTGCTCGTGCCGGCGCACCACCTCGTGCGCCGTCTTCACCAGGGTGTTGAAGGCGTTGGTGTCCAGCGGCTTGGGGTTCTTCTTGTCGCGGCCCATGGTCCAGGGGCCGATCAGCGCCGGCTCGGCCTGCCCCGCGCGGTACATCTCCACCGCCCAGCCTTCGTCGTCGTTGTTCTTCACCACGCGCGCCGTCCAGCCGTTGTCGCGCCACAGGCGCGGCTCGTGGATCGGGGCGTTCGGGTCTTCGGTATCAGCGGTCATCGAAGGATCATAGGGTGCAGCCGCGGGCCCACCTGCCGCCACGGGCAGGCGGGCCTGCAGCCCGCAATCACTGCTTCGCGCCCTCGTTGATGCGGCGGCTCAGCGAGATGGCGTAGGGCGCGGCGCGCGCGGCCAGCATCGGGTCGGCCGAGGGCTCCACGCCCTTGGGCAGGCGGTTGGGGTCGAAGTTGATGGCCACGCAGTTGCCGCCGGCATCGGGCGCCACGGCGGTGATCTTCAGGCTGCCCAGCGTCACCTTCCTGCGCCCTTCGGGCAGGGGCACGATGGCGCTGTCGAGCTTGTCGCCGGGCTGGGCGAGTTCGAGGTTGAAGTTGAAGGCCAGGGCGCCGGTCTTCACGCGCTCACGCAGGTCGTCGAACAGGAAGCTCGGGCCCTTGGCCTTGGCTTCTTCGTCGCTCAGGCTGCGCACGCCGCCCACCGGTTCGAAGATCCACTTGCCCCACTGCTTCTCGCCCTTGGCGTTGACGAAGGCGAAGGCGTGCACGCCCCAGTAGTTCACGCTGCCGAAGCTGGCCGGCATGGGCTGGCTGGCGTAGTAGCGGCCCTGCAGCAGCACCTCGGGGTTGGCGTCGACGTAGGCCTTGACCTTGGCGGGGTCCGGCGCCTTGGTGGCCGGGTCGGGCTGCAGCGATTGCAGGCGGCCCAGCATCTGCTCGGGCGTGACGGCGCCGAAGAGGGGCGCCGAGATGTTGCCCATCTGCCAGATCTCGCCGTCGGGCAGGTTGAACTGCAGGGCCAGGTTGCGCTGCGAGCGCGTGTTGTCGGCCGCCTTCGGGTTGGCGCCACCGACCGAGAAACGCACGATCACCGGCACCGGCCGGCCGCTGAAGGCCGAGGCCGTGGACAGGGCCCGGCCTTCGGCGCTGCCGACGAATTCGCCGGTGGCGCAGACGCCCTTGGCGCCCGAGCGCCGGTAGCCCTCGAACTTGCCGTTGACGGCTTCGAAGGCGTCGACCATGGTCACGGGGCTGACCTGGGCCTGGGCCGGGCTGCTCATCAGGCCGGCGGCGGCCGCGGCCAAGGCCAGGGGGGCGAGGGTGGTGCGCATGGGAGTCTTTCTCGGGTGTGAGGGGGGTGTGGCTCGGCGCGCGGTGCTCACCGCGGCCCGCGGCCTTCTACGCGCGGGCGCCGCTGACGGATGCAACGATGGCCGCAGTGTGGCGGCATCGCGTCGGCCCGTGTTTTGCTGCAGCGCACAATGCAGGTTCCGAACCGGCTGCCGAGGGCTGCATGAGACGCGTCGTTTTCAACCAGAAGGGTGGCGTGGGCAAGTCCACCATCACCTGCAACCTGGCCGCACTGGCCGCCGCCGCGGGCCGGCGCGTGCTGGTGATCGACCTCGACCCGCAGGGCAACAGCACGCGCTACCTGCTGGGTGCCACGGCCGATGCCGAGCATGCCGAAGCACCGGGCGCCGCCGGCTTCTTCGAGACCACGCTGAAGTTCACGCTGCGCCCGCCGCCCACCAGCGATTTCATCGTCGCCACGCCCTGGCCGAACCTGCACCTCATGCCCGGCGGCCCGCAGCTGGACGAACTGCACGGCAAGCTGGAAAGCCGCTACAAGATCTACAAGCTGCGCGATGCGCTGGACGAGCTGGCCGAGAGTTACGACGAGGTGTGGATCGACACGCCGCCGGCGCTGAACTTCTACACGCGCTCGGCGCTGATCGCGGCGCAGGGCTGCCTGATTCCTTTTGACTGCGACGACTTCAGCCGCCGCGCGCTCTACGGCCTGCTGGAGACGGTGAAGGAGATCCAGGCCGACCACAACCCGGCGCTGAAGGTGGAAGGCATCGTCGTCAACCAGTACCAGCCGCGCGCCAGCCTGCCCCGGCGCACGGTGCAGGAGTTGATCGACGAAGGCCTGCCGGTGCTGCAGCCCCCCTTGAGCGCCAGCGTGAAGATCAAGGAATCGCACGAGTTGGCGAAGCCCATGATCCACCTCGATGCCAAGCACAAGGTGACGCTGGAGTTCGCGGCGCTTTACGCCACGCTCAGCGCACCGCCGGCGGCGGCCAAGAAGGCACGCAGCAAGGCGGCAGCGAAGTAGCGGGCGCGGCCGGCGCGCGGCCGCTCACTCGTTGGCGCGTGCGGAAGAGCGCAGCCAGGTGTAGCTGAGGCCCAGGCCCACGCTCAGCCCGTTGGTGCGGCGCACCAGCGGGCTGGCCTCGTTGACCGCGCCGGCCACGCTGGCCCAGCGCGCAAAGCTCACCAGGCGCCAGTCGGGCGAAAGCTGGCGCGAGACCGAGCCGCTCAGCCGCCACGAGATGAGGCCGCTCTGGGCCGCGTAGGCGGGGCGGTCGGGCAGCGCATAGACCGGGTCGACGCCGTAGAAGGTGCGGTTCAGGCGCTTGTCGCCGACGATGGCGCCCAGGCTCACCGCGTAACCCCAGCCGCCCAGGCTGCGGCGCTGGAAGTTGATCTCGGGCTCGAAGCTCATGCCGCGATGGGCGGCGCCGTCGCTGATGTCGAACACGCCACGCAGCGGCAGTTCCACGCGCCAGCGGCCGGCATGGCGGCCCTCGCCCCAGCTGCCCAGGTTGATCTTCAGCCGCGGGCCGAACTCGATGAGCGTGCCGAGTTCGGGCATGCCGCGGCGCGCGCCGATCTCGGCCGAACTGCCGCCGAAGGAGCCGGCCACGCCGATGTCCACCTCGTACACCGGCGTCTTCACGGCACGCAGGCCGGCGGTGTCGCGGTCGGCGCGCAGGAAGCGGCCGCGGTACTGGCCGAAGGGCAGCAAGAGGCCGCGCGCGAGCTGTTCGTCAGAACCCGGGTAGGCCTGCTGCGAAACGCCGAAAGCGAACACACCCAGTTCCCACAGCGGCAGGGACGACGCCGGCGCCTCTTCGCTTTGCGCGTGCGCTGAGGCTCCGGCGATCAGCAAGGCCAGTGCGGCGGCGGTGGGCGCGAGGGCGCGGCGACGGGGTGGGTTCAAGCGGGGCTCCCAGGGGTGGCATGCAATCGGTGCCGGCGCATCATGCACGCGCCGCAACACCCCGTGGTGACGCCGTGTTTGCAGCGTCGCCGGCCTTCGCCAGCTTCAGCCACCGGCCCGCTTGGCCTTGTGGCCTTCGGCCAGCAACAGGGCCAGCACCTTGTCGGCGTGGTCGCCCTGCACCTCCAGCACGCCGTCCTTGGCCGTGCCGCCGGCACCGCAGGCCGCGCGCAGGCGCTTGCCCAGCGCGACCAAGGCGTCGGCGTCGAGCGGCAGCCCACGCACGACGGTGACGGTCTTGCCGCCGCGGCCCTGCTTCTCGCGCGTGACGCGCGCGGTGCCATCGCCGGCCGGCACGGCCTTGGCCAGCGCCTTGCACAGGCAGTTCGCCAGCGGCTGGCGGCAGGCCGGGCACATGCGGCCGGTCTCGGTGGAATAGACGAGGCCGCTGTCGCCGGCCGGAGCGTTCTTGCGCATGCCGCGGTTCTACCGCAAGGGCGCCAGCAGTCCCCGCAGGTCGTCTTCACCGAACTTGGGCGCGAAGGCGGCGTCCTGCCCCAGCACGCCCTCGGCCAGCGCGGCCTTGCGGGCCTGCAGCGCGAGCAGGCGTTCTTCGATGCTGCCCTCGGCCACCAGCTGGTAGGCGAACACCGGCCGGTGCTGGCCGATGCGGTGCGCGCGCGCCGTGGCCTGGGCCTGCACGGCGGGGTTCCACCAGGGGTCGAGGTGGATCACGGTGTCGGCCGCCGTGAGGTTCAGGCCCACGCCGCCGGCCTTCAGGCTCAGCAGCAAGAGCGGCGCTTCGCCGGCCTGGAAGGCGCGCACCACCTCGCCGCGCTGCCGCGCGGGGGTGTCACCGGTCAGCTGCAGCCAGGGCAGGCGTTCGGCCGCGGGCAAGGCGGCCAGAGCCTCGGCCACCAGCGCCAGCATCTCGGTGAACTGGCTGAACACCAGCACCTGGCGGCCTTCGGCCACCAGGGCCGGCAGCATCTGCATCAGCAGCGCCAGCTTGGCACTGGGCACGCCGGCGGCGCCCGGGGTCTTGAGCAGACGCGGGTGGTTGCACACCTGGCGCAGCTTGAGCAGCGCGTCCAACACCTCGATCTGCCCGCGCGCCAGGCCCTGGCGTTCGAGCACGCGGCGCACCTGCTCGTCCACCGCGATGCGCACGGTCTCGTACAGCGTGCGCTGCGCGCCTTCCAGCGGCACGCGGCGCAGCACTTCGGTGAGCGGCGGCAGTTCGGGCGCCACGTCTTCCTTGCGGCGGCGCAGGATGAAAGGGCGCAGGCGGCGCGCCAGCAGCTCGGCACGCGCGGTTTCGCCGTTCACCTCGATGGGCTTGCGCCACAGCCGCGTGAAGCTGCGCGTGTCGCCGAGAAAACCCGGCATCAGCAGGTCGAAGTGCGCCCAGAGCTCGCCGAGGTGGTTTTCCAACGGGGTGCCCGTCACGCACAGGCGGTGGCGCGCACGCAGCTGGCGCAGCGCGCGGGCGGCGCGGCTGCCGGCGTTCTTGGCCTGCTGGGCTTCGTCGAGCACGAGCAGGTGCCAGTCGCGCTGGGCCAGGGTGTTGATGTCGCGCCAGACCAGCGCGTAAGTGGTGAGCACGAGATCGAAGGTGCCCGCCGCTTCGGCCTGCGGCGCCAAGAGGGCCTTCCTCGCCTCAGGCCCCGGCCCGTGCAGCAGCGCCACACGCAGGCCCGGCGCGTGGCGCGCGGCCTCGGCCTGCCAGTTGGCCAGCAGCGAGGTGGGCAGCACCACGAGTGCCGGGGCGGTGAGACGGCCGGCCTCCTTCTCGGCCAGCACATGGGCCAGCACCTGCAGCGTCTTGCCCAGGCCCATGTCGTCGGCCAGGATGCCCGCCAGCCCCTGCGCCCGCAGGTACTGCAGCCAGGCCAGGCCGTGCTGCTGGTACGGCCGCATCGGGGTGGCCAGCCCCGCGGGTGAAAGTACGGCAGGCGGCGCGCCGGCTTCGCGCAGGCGCTGCACCAGCGCGGCCAGGCCGGCATCGCCCTGCAGCTGCCAGGTGTGGGCGCCGGCGCGTGCCGGCATGGTGTCGGCCAGCGACTCTTGCAGCGCCTGCAATTGCGCCGCCTCCCAGGCCGACAAACGATGGGCGGCTTTCGCTGCGCTGTCTTCGGCGGGCAGCGTGAGCAGCAAGTCGAGCAGCGCGCTGACGATGCGCTTGAGCGGCCCCACCGGCGCCTCGATGCGCTTGCCGCCCGGGGCGCGCAGCGTCACCGTCATCGCGTCGTCCATCGCAGCCAGCTCATCGGCCTTCAGCCAGCGGCTGTCGCGGCGCAGCAGCGCGGCCAGCATGGGGGCGAGGTCGAGCACCTCGCCTTCCACCTCCACGCCCAGCGCCATGCGCCAGCCGCCGGCCTGGCCTACGCCCTGCCCCACGCCGCGCGGGCCCTGCAGCGGCAGCAAGCCCGCCGCGCCGGTCTCGGTGGGCAGCGCGGCCACCACGGCCGGCTCCAGCCCGGCCTCGGCCAGCGGCTGCAGGCCCAGGTGCCAGCGCTGCACCGGCACGCTGAAGTGCGCAAAACCCGGCATCACCAGCACCTGCCAGCCCAGGGCCTGCAGGCGCGGCACCTCGTCGGCCCAGAAGTCGGGCCAGTGGCCTTCTTCGCGCAGGGTCCACAGGTCGTCCAGGCCCACGGCAGCCTCGGGCGCGCGCCATTGCGGCGCGAAATCGGGCAGCGGCCGCAAGGCGCTGGCCCACAGCTGGTCGGCCGCGGTGGCTTCGGCGGCCAGGTCGCGGCCCGGCGGCACCGGCCACGGCCGCGGCTGCAGCACGCTGCGCGGGGCGGGCACGGCGAAGGGCTCGTCGCCGGCGGCCGCCCCGGCCGCGGGGTAGGTGTAGTGCACCTGCGCCACCGTCAACTGCGCGCCGCGCGGCCCGAAGCCGGTGCAGGCGCGGCTGCCCAGCAGGCCGTCGCCGCGGCTCAAGGTGCGGATGCGCAGTCGCGGCTTCATCGGGCCACTTTAAGGGCTGCCCTCCAGGGCCCGACGGCCTGAGGCCCCAGAATGCGCGCTCTGAAATCGCAAGGACTGCCCGTGGATCTGAAAGTGCCGATCTCGATCGCCGATGAACTGACCGACGAGGTCATCACCTCCACCGGCCTGCTGAACCTCGCCAGCGGCGAGATCGGCCGCATCGAGTACGAGGATTACGACATCGACACCCAGGGCCTGCCCTTCGAGAGCGAAGACTACGAGTTCACCTGCGGCACGCTGTCGAACAACGGCAAGGACGTGGAGTTCCGCATCGAGGTCAACACCGTCACCGGCCAGTACTCGGTGAGCGCCAGCGAGCTGCTGGAAATCAAGGTGCGTGCGGCCGCTCTCTTCGCCGGCGTCAGCGGCGCGGCCCTGGCCGCGCAGGCCAGCGCACGCGGTGCCGCCCCGGCGCCCGAACCCGAGCCCACGCCGCCCAAGCGCTTCACGGGCAAGACCGGCGGCAAGGCCCCCGGCAAAGCAGCCGGCAAAGGCGGCAAGTTCCACTGAGCCGCAACGCAGGCCGTCCATCCGGCCGGGCGGCAGCCTGTCGCACGGGCTGCACCCAGCCCGCCGTGCGACGCAGAATCGCGGCCTTCTTCACCATTCGGCGCAGCCCAGCGCCCCACGGAGACCGCATGAAGCCACTTTCCCTGCCCGCACTGCTGATCGCCGCCGCCCTGCCCTTGCACATGCAGGGCGCGTTCGCCCAAGGCGGTGCCCAAGCCGCCACGGGCGCCCAGGTGCCGCTGATCGAGCGCGCCAAGTTCTTCGGCAACCCCACGAAGGCCGGTGGGCGCATCAGCCCCGACGGCCGCTGGCTGAGCTGGGTGGCCCCGCGCGACGGCGTGCTCAACCTCTGGGTGGCACCGCTGGACAAGCCCGAGCAGGCGCGCGCGCTCACCAACGAACGCGGCCGCCCCATCCGCGGCAGCTTCTGGTCGCCCGATTCCAAGACCCTGCTCTACGTCAACGACCAGGGCGGTGACGAAAACTTCCGGCTCTACGGCGTGGACGTGGCCACCGGCACGCAGAAGAGCTACACGCCCTTCGACAAGACCGTGGTGCAGGTCATCGGCATCAGCTCCAAGGTGCGCGACCGCATCCTCGTGGGCCTGAACAACCGCGACCCGCGTTTCCACGACGTGCACAGCCTCAACCTCGCCACCGGCGAACTGACGCTGGTGCTGAAGAACGAGGGCTACGGCGGCTTCCGCGCCGACCGCGACCTGAACCTGCGCCTGGCCAGCCGGCCGAACGCCGCCGGCGGCAGCGACTACTTCCGCGTCAGCGACAACAAGGTCGAGGCCACGCCCATGTTCAGCGTGGGCCTGGAAGACAGCCAGACCACCGCGCCGCTGGGCTACACCGCCGACGGCAAGACCCTGTACTGGGTGGACGCGCGCGGCCGCGACACCGCCGCACTGATGGCGCAAGACGTGGCCAGCGGCCAGATGACGGTGGTGGCGCAAGACCGCCGCGCCGACATCACCGACGGCCTTTTCGACCCGCAGACCGGCCGCGTGCAGGGCTACGCCGTCAACTACCTCAAGAGCGAACCCGTGGCGCTGGACCCGGCGCTGAAACCCGACCTCGAGTTCCTCGTGCGCGAGACGAAAGGCCAGTTCGCCATCACCTCGCGCACCGAGGCCGACGACAAGTGGCTGGTGGCGGTGGACACCGTCACCGCACCCGCCGCCGTGCACGTGTACGACCGCAAGGCGCGCAAGCTGAGCCCGCTGTACGTGAGCCGCCCCGAGCTGGTGGGTGCACCGCTGGTGCCGATGCAGGCGCACGAGATCAAGTCGCGCGACGGCCTCACGCTGGTCAGCTACCTCAGCGTGCCGGCGCAGGCCCAGCCCGATGCGCAAGGCAAGCCGCGCCAGCCCGTGCCCATGGTGCTGATGGTGCACGGCGGCCCCTGGGCGCGCGACACCTTCGGCTACGACGCCTACCACCAGTGGCTGGCCAACCGCGGCTACGCGGTGCTGAGCGTGAACTTCCGCGGCAGCACGGGCTTCGGCAAGAGCTTCGTCAACGCCGGCGACCTGCAATGGGGCCGCAAGATGCACGACGACCTGCTCGACGCCGTGCAATGGGCCGTGCAGCGCGGCGTGGCGCAGAAGGACAAGGTGGCCATCATGGGCGGCAGCTACGGCGGCTACGCCACGCTGGCCGGCCTGGCCTTCACGCCCAAGGAATTCGCCTGCGGCGTGGACATCGTCGGCCCGAGCAACCTGTTCACGCTGCTGAGCACCATCCCGCCCTACTGGGAAGCCTTCAAGAAGCAGCTTTACCGCCGCATGGGTGACCCGGGCACGCCCGAGGGCCAGGCGCTGCTGAAGGAGCGTTCACCGCTGAACTTTGCGGCCAACATCGAGCGGCCGCTGCTCATCGGCCAGGGCGCCAACGACCCGCGCGTGAGCGTGGCCGAAAGCGACCAGATCGTCGACGCGATGAAGGCGCGCAAGATCCCCGTGACCTACATCGTCTTCCCCGACGAAGGCCACGGCTTCGCGCGGCCGGTCAACAACATCGCCTTCAACGCGGTGACCGAGAACTTCCTCGCGCAATGCCTGGGTGGCCGCGCCGAGCCCATCGGCGACACGCTCAAGCCCAGCACCGCGCAGGTGCGTCACGGCGCCGAGTTCGCGGCCGGGCTGAAGGAAGCGCTGGCGGCGAAGTGAGGCACTCCAAGCGCTGAAAGAAAAAGCCGGGGCTGCGGCCCCGGCCGTGAGCCGTTTGGCCGGCGGCGGCTGCGTTGACAGGAGAACCCCCCTGGAGACGCCGCCTTGTCACCCCACCCAACGCTGCACCGATGGTGCGCCCTGCTCACCGCATCGCTGACGGCCCTGCTGGCCGCGACTCCGGCCGCGCACGCGGCCGAGACCGCCGACCAGATCCGCCGCCAGGCCTTGCTGCGCGGCTACAACACGGCCGACGCGGAGCGCCGCTACGAAGAATCGCAGCGCATCAACACCCCCAGCACCACCGGCACGGCGCTGAGCGGTGCCGCCGGGGCGCTGGCGGGCATCGTGGCCCGCAACCAGGCGCGGGCGCAAGTCAAGAACCAGCTGCAGCAGCAGATGTACGCGGCGGTGGAACGCGGCCTCGACTTCAGGATGCAGACCGTCGGCGAAGCCGAGGCCATGCGCGAGATGCTCGACCTCAACGCCGCCGGCAGCGACTACCGCTGGCCGGCGCGCAAGCGCCTGGTGGAGATGGCGCTGCACCAGCGCCGTCAGGCCGAGGAGCTGTTCAAGAAGCCCGACTACGAACTGGCCGCCACCGAACTGCGCAAGAACGCCTACGCCGGCGACGACTTCCACCCCTGGGCCGCCTGGACCCTGGCCAAGCTCTACCTGATGGGCGCGGGCGTGCCGCAAGACGAAGGCGAGGCCGCCGAGTTGCTGCAGGCCTGCACCACGCGCGACGGCCGGGGTTACACCGACCTGCGTTTCGCCACCGTGGGCTGCCACGTGCTGCTGGCCGAGATGTACGCCAGCGGCTGGGGCGTGGCGCGCAGCAATGCCAAGGCCGCGCAGTCCCTGAGCGATGCACGCACCTGGCACGAACGCTACTTCGGCCGGCCCATCACCGATGCCGAACTGCGCGAGCGTTTCCGATGAGCCGCGCCGTGTTCACCCCCTCACGCCGGCACGTGCCTTCGGCCCTGAACCTGCTGCTGGTGCTGGGCGCGCTGCTGCTCGCAGCGGCCCTCGGCGCTCCACCCGCGGCTGCGCAAGCCAACACGGCCAACCGCACGGTCTTCAGCGACGACTTCAGCAGCCCGGGCCGCTGGCTGCTGCCCGCAGAGGCCGACGGTGCCGTGAGCTTCGGCAAGGGCCGGCTCACGCTGCACTCGCGGCCCGACAGCAGCAACGCGGTGGTGGTGGCGCACAAGCTGCTGCTCAGCCCTGCGGCCAGCTACCGCGTGAGCACCGAGATCACCGTGACCGAGCGCCACAACGAGGACGCCTTGGCCGGCATCTCGCTGCAGTCGCCCGCGGGCGATGTGGTGCGGGTGCGCCTGCGCCCGGGCTCGAAGCTGGTGTGGATCGCCTACCTGCACAACGAGCAGGCGCAGCCCCACCTGATGCCCGGCACCGAGGTGGCGGGCCTGAAGACCGGCCCGGGCGACAGCAACACGCTGGCCGTGGAAAGCAGCGGCGGGCGCTTCACGGTGCTGGTCGATGGCGTGACCGTGGGCACCAGCGCGGTGGTCGACTTCACCCCCACGCGGGTGCAGCTGGTGGCCAGCGACCTGCGGGCCGAGTTCGCGAAGCTCACCGTCAGCGAAACCGGTCTGGACACGCGCCACGCACGCCTGCTGCAACGCCTGCCCGTGCCCGGGCAGCGCACGCTGGCGCAAGACACGCTGAAAGGCGCTGGCCTGGGCAAGGCGCTGTCTTTCCTGGGCGTGGGCAAGGCGCCTGAAGAGCCCGAGTGGACCGCGCCCTTCAACGACGAGGACGGTCGATTCGAACGCGACACCGGCCGCGGCCGGCTGCTGCTGGAGGCCAAGACGCCCAAGCGCTCGGCCTCGGTGCGCGTGTCTTCCTACGTGCCGCTGCCCGGCGTGGGCTACGCCGTCAGCGCCCGCGTGCACCTGCTGCGCGAGGGTGATGAAGACGACTGCGCCGGGGTCTTCGTCGACAACAAGCCGCTGGCCAACGGCGACTTCGACATGCTGGTGGCCTGCGTCAACAGCGTGTCGGTGGCGCTGTGGCACTTCGACGCGAAAGCCGACGCCTGGAAGAACCTGGCCGAAGCCGCGCTGGCCGTGCCACCGGCCACCCAGGGCGCGGCGATGGACCTGCGCCTGGTGATGACGGCCCAGCGTGTGATCGCCTTCGTCGATGGCCGCGTGCATGTCAGCGCGGCACGACCCGCCGGCTTCAAGTACGACGGCGTCGGGCTGCGCGTCGACCCGGGCTACATGATCGAGGTCAGCGACTTCAAGGCCCACGAACTCTAGGCGGGCCGGCGGCGGCGGGCCGGGCCGCGCCAGCGGCTCAGTAGTGTGGCGGCAGCTCGTCGCGCAGGCTGCGGAAGGCGGGCTGCTGCGGCGCGGCCAGCGCCTGCTCGCGCAGCACCGAGAGCGCGCGCTGCAAGGCCTCGATCTGCGCCTGCTGGCGCACCACCACCTCGTTCAGGCGGTCGAGCAGGTCTTCGCTGTAGCTGGCCTTGATTTCCAGCTCGGTGAGGCGGGCGTCGGTGCGGTCGGGTTCGTCCATGCCGGCGATTGGACCCGAAAGCCGCCCTCGCCTGTCGCAGACCCCCGCTGCGGCCAGGCCGTGGAGGTGGCCCGCAGCTGTGCGTAAGCCTGCTCGACGACGCCATGGCACTCGCAGCAGCGCTGCGCCAGGCCGGGGCGGTCGAGCACACGCACGAGGCCGCGGCGGTAGTCGATCAGGCCTTCGCGCTGCAGCTGCAGCGCGGCGTTGGTCACGCCTTCGCGGCGCACGCCCAGCAACCCGGCCATGCGTTCTTGCGTGACGTGCAGCTCGTCGCCGCCCTGCCGGCTCAGGTGCTGCAGCAACCAGCGGCACAGCTGCGGCACCAGCGCGTGGTGGCGGTGGCAGGCCGAGGTCTGCGCCATGTGCGAGAAGAGGGCCTGCGTGTAGCGCAGCAGCTGCTGCATCACGGGCTCCACGTCGCGTGCGAGCTCGGCGATGTCGCGTGCGCCCATGCGATAGGCCAGGCCCGGGTGCTGCACCACCGCGCTGCTGAGCGCCTTGCCGCCGCCCATGTAGGCGCACACACCCACCACGCCTTCGCGGCCCACCACCGCCACCTCGGCACCGGTGCCGTCTTCCAGCGGCGAGACCAGCGACACCACGGCGGTGACGGGGAAATACACCTCGCGCAGCACGCGGCCGGCCTCGTAGAGCACGGTGCCTGTGGCCAGATCCACCGGCTCAATGCGCGCCTGCACGGCAGTGGCCACCTCGGGTGGCAGCGAAGACAGCAACTGGTTGCTGGGCAAAACCGAGGCGTCAGCGCTCATGGGGTGGGTCTCTGTGCAAGGCCCGCAGGCCGACAGGACGCAATCTAGGACCCGGCCCTCGCCCGCCCTACGTCGAAAGACACAGCCGGCCTCACACCAATGGGCGGGGTGGCGGGCGGCCGTCGCCGTACAGATCGGCCAACCGCGCCATGGCCTTCACGTCGCGCAGGCAGAGCCGGCCGTCGGTGATGCGGTGCAGGCCGCGGCGCTCGAGCTTGCGCAGGGTCTTGTTGGTGTGCACGAGCGACAGGCCCAGCCCGTCGGCGATGTGCTGCTGCGTCAGCGGGAACTCGACGCCATCCACGCCGCCATCGGCCCGCAGCGCGGCCGCGCGCTTGAACAGCAGGATGAGCATCGAGGCGATGCGCTCCTCGGCGCTGCGCCGGCCCACCGAGAGCAGCGTGTCGTCGACCATCGACTCTTCGTGCGCGGTGAGCCAGGTGATGTTGAAGCCCATCATCGGGCTGCGGCGGTGCAGCTCCCAGAGCGCATCACGCTGGAAGACGCAGAAGCGCGCGTCGGTGAGCGTTTCCACGCCGTGCGCCGCGGCATCGCCCATCTTCTGCTGCACGCCGATGAAATCACCGGCCATCAGGAAGCTGAGGATCTGCCGCCGGCCGTCGCTCAGCGTCTTGTAGCGGAAGGCCCAGCCCTGCAGCAGCGTGAACAGCGGCGCGTCGGTCTGGCCTTCGTGGATGAGCGATTCGCCGGCGCGCAGCGCGTGCTCGCGCCGCTTGAGCGACTGCACGAGATCGAGCTCGTCGCCCTGCGGCTCATGGAACAGTTTCAGCGGCCGCAGTGGGCAATCCCGGCAAGCGGTCTCACCCACGGCGGCGGCGTTCATGGCGCCGGCGGCGTGACCTTCATGCCGAAGGTGTGGGCCAGGAAAGCCAGCATGTCGGCGCGTTCTTCGATGATCTTGCTGGTGGGTTTGCCCGCGCCGTGGCCGGCGTTGGTCTCGATGCGGACCAGCTTGGGCGCCGCGCCGGTGTTCGCCGCCTGCAGCGCAGCGGCGTACTTGAAGCTGTGCGCAGGCACGACGCGGTCGTCGTGGTCGGCCGTGAGCACCAGCACCGGCGGGTACTTCTTGCCGGACTGGATGTTGTGCAGCGGCGAGTAGGCCAGCAGCGCCTTGAACTGCTCGGCGTCGTCGGACGAACCGTAGTCGCTGATCCAGGCCCAGCCGATGGTGAACTTGTGGAAGCGCAGCATGTCCATCACGCCCACCGCTGGCACCGCGGCGCCGAAGAGATCGGGCCGCTGGTTGACCACCGCCCCCACCAGCAGGCCGCCGTTGCTGCCGCCGTTGACGGCCAGCTTCGCGGGGCTGGTGATCTTCTGCGCCACCAGCCATTCGCCCGCGGCGATGAAGTCGTCGAAGACGTTCTGCTTCTTCAGCTTGGTGCCGGCCTCGTGCCAGGCGCGGCCGTACTCGCCGCCGCCGCGGATGGCGGCCGTGACGTACACGCCGCCCATCTGCATCCACGCCGCCGCCGTCACGTTGTAGCCCGGCGTGGTGGGCACGTTGAAGCCGCCGTAGCCGTAGAGCAGCGTGGGGTTGCTGCCGTCGAGCTTCAGGCCCTTCTTGTGGCCGATGAAGATGGGGAACTTCGTGCCGTCCTTGCTGGTGACGAAGGCGCGGCGCGTTTCGTACAGCTCGGGGTCGAAGGCCGTCTTCGGGCGCTGGAAGACCGAGCTCTGGCCGCTCTTCAGGTCCAGGCGCAGCACGTCGGCCGGCGTCACCAGGCTGGTGTAGCTGTAGAAGGTCTCGCTGTCGTTCCAGCGGCCCCCGAAGCCGCCGGCCGTGCCCACGCCGGGCAGCGGCAGTTCGCGGTCGACGCTGCCATCGGGCCGGTGCAGGCGCACCAGCGTGGAGGCGTCGCGCAGGTAGCGCAGCACGTAGCGGCCGCCCACGGCGCTGGCGCCCACCAGGGCGTCGGGGGTCTCGGGCACCAGGGTCTGCCAGACGGGCTCTGCCCCCGGGGCGGGCAGCTTCACGGCCAGCAGCGCGCCGTTGGCGGCGCCGCGGTCGCTGCGCAGCACGAGGCGGTCGCCGTCCAGGTGCAGCGGCACGTACTGGGCGTCGAAGGCCAGGGTCAGCGGCTGTGGCGTGCCGCCGGCGTAGGCGCCGTCCTTCAGCGGCAGGAACATCAGGCCGTTGCGGCGCCCGGTGCCGTTGCTGACGGTGATCATCAGCATGCGGCCGTCGTCGCTGACGCTGGCGCCGAAGCCCCACTTGCCCTCGCGCGGGTTGTCGATGACGAGCACGTCGGCCGACTGCGGCGTGCCCAGGCGGTGGTAGTAGAGCTTCTGGAAGACGTTGACGCCGCTGAGCGCCTCGCCGGGCTTGGGTGCTTCGTAGCGGCCGTAGAAGAAGCCCTTGCCGTCGGGGGTCCAGGTGGCGCTGCTGAACTTCACCCAGTCGATGAGGTCGGGCAGGTCCTGGCCGGTGGTGAGATCGCGCACGCGCCAGGTCTGCCAGTCAGAGCCGGCCTTGGCCACGCCGTAGGCCAGCAGCTTGCCGTCGCGGCTGGGCACGATGCCGGTCAGGGCCACCGTGCCGTCCTTGCTGAGCGTGTTGGGGTCCAGCGCCACGGCGGGCGTGGCGTTCAGCGCGGTGGCGGTGTAGAGCACCGATTGCTGCTGCAGACCGTCATTGCGCGTCCAGAAGTAGCGGCCGCCCTCCTTGAAGGGCACGCCGAAACGTTCGTAGTTGTAGAGCGCGGTGTAGAGCTGCCGCGTGGGCAGACGCTGCGAGACACCGGCGAAGAACTTCTCGGTGACGGCGTTCTGCGCCTGCACCCAGGCCTTGGTCTCGGCGCTGTTGTCGTCTTCCAGCCAGCGGTAGGGGTCGGCCACGCGGGTGCCGTGGTAGGTGTCGACCTGCTCGACGGTGCGCGTGGCGGGGTAGCTCAGGGTCTGCGCTTGCGGGGTGGCAGGCAGCAGGGCCAGCGTGCTGGCGGTGGCCAGCAGGGCCAGGGTGGAGCGGTGCAGCTTCATGCGGTGGGCCCGGGTGGGGCGGTGGGCGTTGAAGCGGCGCATTGTGCGCAAAAGACGGTGCCGTGCCGCTGCGGGCGCACCCGGGGTGCGGGGGTGTTGGGCGCGGGGCGTCGTCAGGGCGGGCCGAAGCCGCGTGCCTGCAGCAACGCGCGGGCGGCATCGCCGCGCAACCAGGCGGCAAAGGCCGTCGCCAACTCGGCCTGCCGGCTGGCGCTGCTGACATGCGCGCCGTGGCGCAGCGGCTCGGGCGTGGGCAGCACCTGCACCATGCGCAGCGCGGCGCCCGCGGCGAGGGCATCGGTTTCGTAGACCAGAGCGGCATCGACGGCACCGTCCTTCACCAGCGCCAGCAGCGCCGTGCTGTCGTCGGCCTGCACCACCTTGCGCTGCACCGCGGGCCACAGACGTTGCGCGTTGAGCGCCTCGCGCCCGTGGCGCCCCAGCGGCAGGCTGCCGCTGCGGCCCAGGCCGACGCGCTGCACCGCCGGCAGGGCCAGGTCGGCCAGGCGCTGCACCGTGGCCACCCCTGCCGGCACCACCAGCACCAGCCGGTTGCTCGCAAACGCCGCCCGCGCCTCAGGCCGCAGCAGCCGGCGCTGCTCACCCAGCGCCGCGGTTTCGCGTTCGATGCCCACCAGCAGGTCGAGCGGGGCGCCGCGCGCCAACTCGTCCAGCAGCGCGGCGGCGGGCGCGGCCTTCAGCACGATCTTCACGCCCGGGCGCGTGGCCGTGAAAGCGGGCACGGCTTCGGCCAGCACGGCGGCCAGGGGGGTGTCGACGCCGACATTCAAGGTTTGCGCCTGCAGCGGCAGCACCAGCAGCAGCGCCGGCAGCATCGCGACCGAGGCGCACCAGCGCCGGAACCAGCCGCACAGCGCAATCAGGAAGGAGGTCAGGGGCATGCGCAGAGCCTAAGGCATGCCCGGGCGGCCCCGTGGCCGACCTGGGTAGCATCGGCCGATGTTCCCCCGCCTGCCCTGACATGGCCATCCAATGGTTCCCCGGCCACATGCACGCCACGCGCAAGGCGATGGTGGAGCGCTTCAAGGCCGGCATCGACGTCGTCATCGAACTGCTCGACGCCCGCCTGCCCGCCGCCAGCCTGAACCCGCTGCTGGCCGAACTGACGGCGGGCAAGCCCGCGCTGAAGATCCTGAACAAGCAAGACCTGGCCGACCCCGCACGCACCGAGGCCTGGCTGGCGCACTACAACGCCCTGCCCGAGACCCACGCCTACGGCCTGGACGCGAGTGAAGCCGCGCCCGCCGCGCGCCTGGTGCAGGCCTGCCGCGCGCTGGCGCCGCTGCGCGGTGGCATGGTCAAGCCGTTGCGCGTGCTGATCTGCGGCGTGCCCAACGTCGGCAAGAGCACGCTGATCAACACCCTGGCCAAGCGCAAGGCCACGAAGACCGGTGACGAGGCCGGCATCACCAAGACCGAGCAGGCCATCGCGCTGGCCAGCGACGTGACGCTCTACGACACGCCCGGCCTGCTGTGGCCGCGCATCACCGTGCCCGAGCACGGCATCCTGCTGGCCGCCAGCGGCGCGGTGGGCCGCAATGCGTATGACGAAGAAGAGGTGGCGCTGGGCTTGATCGAACGCCTGCAGGCCGGCTACGCAGCGGCGCTGGGCGCGCGCTACAAGCTGGCGTCCACGCCCGAGGCCGTGGCCGAACTGGCGGCGCAGCCTTCGGAAGCCGTGCTGGAGCGCATCGCCCGCCACCGCGGCTACCTGGGCGCCGGCAGCGTGCCGCACCTGCACAAGGCGGCCGAGGCGGTGCTCAACGACTTCCGCAGCGCCGCCATCGGCCGCGTGACGCTGGAGACCCCGGAAGATCAGGCCGTCTGGCTGGCCGCCACCGCCGAGCGTGAGGCGGTGCGCAGCGCCAAGAAGGCCGCGCGCGAGGCGGCCTCGAAGAAGCCACGCAAGCCCCGCGGTTGAGCCGGCGGCGCCGCGGTCAGATCAGCTCTTCTTCGGTCAGCAGGCGGTAGTGCACCGCCAGCGTGGCACCGCGGTCGCGGGCCAGTTCGGCCGCCTGCGCGGCCTGCTCGGTGCCACTCACTTTGACCAGCAGCCAGCGGTAGCCCTTGCGGGCCAGCCCGAGGTAGCGGCGCAGCAGCGTGATCTCGTAGCCGAAGCCGGCCATGGGGCCGGCCTGCTCGACCAGGGCCTCCATGTCGGCCACGCTTTCGCGGGGCTTGAACTGCTGCACCGCGCTGCTGTCCCAGCCCGCGCCCTGCAGCGCCGAGGCCAGGGTGTCGGTCTGCGCCTGCGTGGGCAGGCCCACCATCAGGTGACCCACAGGGCGGAACACGCCGAAAGACGTGGGCTGCGCTTCGGTGTCGACGGCGAAGAGGTTCATGCCGGCTTCCTCGGCCGCGGCGGGCTGCGCGGGCCGGTGCCGGCCGGCACCAAGCCTTCGGGCAGGCCCGGTGGGTTCACCTTGTGAACCTGTTTGGGCTTGCGCGCTTCCTTGTTGCCGCGCGGGCCTTTGCTGGGGTGTGCCATGGGGTGGGTGCTCCACTGGATGTCGGAGCCCAGCATGGGCCGTGGGCGCGATGCCGTCGGTACGCCTGCGCACGCAGACAGCGACCTGGGCGCGCCTTGACCCACCTCAAGGACAGCGCGGCACCGGCCGCGCCCAATCTCCTGACACCGTCAAACAAGGAGTTTTTCCATGCGCACGTTGCAGGAGCTTTTCACCACCGACGTCGGGTTGATGAGCATCGCGGGCATCGCATTCATGCTGGGCATGGGTGTGTTTTTCCTGCGCTACTTCCAGCGCCACATCCGCGAAGACACGGCCGCCGCTGCACGCGCTGCCGCGGCGCGAACCCCACGCTGATCTGGCAAGCCACCTCGGCCCTTCCCCAACCATCCAAAGCAAGCGCATGCCCCTGGCCCACGACACCTACCGCAGCCTGACCCAGGCCGTTTCCACCGAGCTCGCCAGCCTGCGCGGCAGCACACCCGAGGTGATGAAGGCTTTTGCCGACCTCGGCCGCGCGGCCACCGCAACAGGCGCCCTCGACAAGAAGACCAAGGAGCTCATTGCGCTGGCACTGAGCGTGGCCGTGCGATGCGACCCTTGCATCGGCTTCCATACCCAGGCGCTGGCCAAGCTGGGCGCGACACGCCAAGAAGTGGACGAGACCCTGGGCGTGGCGGTCTACATGGGCGGCGGCCCATCGTTGATGTACGCCGCCAGCGCCACCCAGGCCTTCGACGAGGCGAAACAGGCGCTCGCGGGCTGAGAAGACAACGGGCCGGGCCGGCAGCACGCCGGACCGGCCCGTCTGGACCTCGCGCAGCTGCGTGCGGCGCTTCTCGCTCAGCGCGAGGCAGTGGCCGCAGGCCGCTGCAGCGGTGCCGGAGCCAGCACGTTGTTGGCGCGCAGCACGTCACGCGTGTTGTCGGCAGCCACGTGCATGGTCACGGCGCTGCTGCTCGGGGCCACGTTCGTGGTGAAGGAGAAGCGGAACATCGTGCCCCAGTTCAGCGCGTTGCCGCGGGTGGTCGCCGTCCAGGTGAGGCGCCCGTCGCGGATGGCGGGCACCCAGTCGTTCACGGCGTCGAGATCGCCGTCGCTGAACACGAGGTCGGTGACCGTGTTGGCACCCACCGGCACGGTGAAGTTGTCGAAGCCCAGGTTGCGCAGCACGCGCAGGTTGGGCTCGGCACCTTCGGTCTGCGGGCGCGAGAAATCCAGGTTCATCACCGCGTAGTGGTAGCGCCAGAGGCCACCGCCCAGGCTGATGGCCTTCATCGCCACCTTCACGTTGCCTTCGGGCGTGGTGACCATCGTCGAGCTGGCGTTGGCGCCCGGCGCGGCGGGGTCGACCCAGCGGTCGATGGCGGGCCCAAGGCGGTACTGGTCGTTGCCACCCACCACCCACACCGTCGAGGGACGCGAGAAGGTCGTGCGCACCGTGCCCATCGAGTTGAGGATGTTGATGTCCTGGCGCGCCAGGTACCAGCTCTCGAAGCGGAAGGTGGCACCGGCATGCGGCGTGCCGCTGAACTGCGACTCACGCACCGTCAGGCGCTGGTCGTAGGCCCCGTTGGGCGTGGCATTGGCGAAGCCGTCGCAGTTGGTGTCGTAGATGGAGCCGCAGCGGCCCCAGGCGTTGTTCGACGGGATGATCTCGTTGCGCGGGCCCAGCGAGTTGTTGCTGTCGTTGTTGCCCACGCTGTAGACGTCGGCGCAGCCCAGGCCGAGGATGTGGCTGTCACCCGGGTTCTGCAGGCAGTTGGTGTTCAGCGTCAGGAACGCATGCTTCACGCCCGAACGGCCGATCTGGTCGATGCTGCCGTCCGCGTTGTAGCGGTACATGTTCCAGATCAGGTAGGGGTGCTGGTCGTTGCCGTAGGGCGGGAAGGGGCCCGTGAACTTCTCGTACCAGGGGATGTCGGCCGCATAGAGCGCCGTGCTGGTGCCCAGCGGGTCGCCCGGCACGGTGGCGACGAAGGTACCGTTGTTCAGGCTGTTGCGCAGCGTGGAAGACGGCGTGAACACCGTCAGGCCGTTGCCGCCCGCACCCGTGCAGCCGTTGCAGCGCGAGTACTGCATGCTGAAGGTGGTCATGAACAGGTCGGCCTGGTAGGTCTGGCCCGGCACGCCCGGCACGGGGTTGCCGTGCCACTTGGTGCTGCCCAGCACCGGCTGCGGCAGCGGACCCTGGCGCAGCACGTTGGCCGTCACCACCATGTCGGCGATGGCCCAGTCGGCCACCTCGGGGTGGCCGATGCGCTGCGCCAGCTCTGGCGAGATGCGCAGGTCCATGGTGCGCAGCGCCAGGCGCTGGTTGCCGTCGATCAGCTCGTACATCACGCGATCGAGATAGAACCAGGCCTTGCCGTCTGCACCCACCACGTCGAGCGTGGGCACCTTGGCGCCGACGCGCGGCACGAGGCGGAAGTTCGTCAGGTCGATGTTGCCGGCCACTTTCGACTGGATGCTGTAGCCGCCCAGCGCACGCAGTTCGCCACCGACGAAGCTGTCGAGGTTGCCGCTGCGCACGTTGAAGTCGAGGCTGGCCGACGACTGCAGATCGAAGAACTCATGGTCGTCGACGCCGATGGCGCCCTGGCGAGCCTGCGCGGCGCCCAGCGTGAGGCCGATGTCACCGGCCAGATCGCGGTTCCAGCGCAGCCCCACGGTGCCCGTGGAGGCCGTCCAGTGCTGGGCCTTGGCGCTGGCCTTGGTGGCAGCGGCCTTGGCGCCGGCGGCGTGCGCACCCAGTGCCGTGGCGGCCGCCACGGCCACCACCAGTGCCTTGAAGACCCGTTGTCCAGAAACCTTCATCTCGACCTCTCCGCAAACTGGGCGCAATGCCCAAGAGCAACTGCTGAAAAGCGCAGCGGCAGGCCTCGAAGGCCAGCGGCCGCACGGACTTTGGGCTTGCTGCGCGCCCTGGCCACACCCACCCGCCGAAGCGTTGAAGAGTGCACGGAAGACGCAAAAAACCGTGCCAACGACGGTAGCAGCAACGGCCCGAACTTTCGAGCCCAACACGCAAATGAAGGGGAGTCGCCGCCGCCAACCCCGGATTCGAGGGGGTGGGCGGCAGCGCCCGCCCACGCCGAGCGTCGGCTGCTCAGTCGCCCTTGAAGCCCGTGGCCTTGACGATGGCGGCCCAGCGTTCGGTTTCGCTGCGCACCCGCTTCTCGGCCTCGGCCCGGCCACCGCCCACGAGCGTGAAGCCCGCGTCCTGCAGCTTCTGGCGCAGTTCCGGTGTCTGCATCGCGGCCACCGCCTGGCGGCCCAGAGCGTCGAGCACGGCCGCCGGTGTGTCCGCCGGTGCGAAGAGCATGAACCAGGCCGTGAAGTCGATGCGTGGCCAGCCGGCTTCGGCGAAGGTCGGCACTTCGGGCAGTTGGGGCGCACGCACGCCTGCCGTGGTGGCCAGGGCGCGCAGCTTGCCCGCCTTGATCTGCGGCACCGCCAGCGCCGTGGAGACGAAGGCGGCCTGCACATCGCCAGCGATCAGCGCGGTGAGCGCGTCGCCCGTGGCGCGGTAGTGCACCGGCTCCACCTTGAAGCCCGCCTGCTCGGCCAGCACCACGGCACCGAAGTGCCCTGGCGTGCCAGCGCCGAAGGTGGCGAAGTTGACGCCCGTGGGCGCCGCACGCGCGCTGTCGAGCAGGCCTTTCAGGTCGCGCGCGGGCGAGGCCGGCGGCACCACCAGCACGAAGTCGGAACGCACCAGCTCCGCGATGGGCGCAAGTTCGCGCGCCGGCTGGTAAGGCAGCTTGCCGTAGGCCGCCGGCGCGATGGCGATGGAGCCCACCTCGCCAAGCAGGAGGGTGTAGCCATCGGCCGCGCTCTTGGCCACGGCTTGCGCCGCGATCTGGCCGCCGGCGCCGGCGCGGTTGTCGATCACCACCGATTGCTTGAGCAGCTCACCCAGGCGCTGGCCGACGGTGCGCGCCACCACGTCAGGCCCGGTGCCGGGCGGGAAGCCCACCACCAGGCGCGGAGGCCGGTCGGGATAGGCGGCAGCCTGCGCCCAGGCCGGCGCAGACAGGCTCAGCGCCAAGGGCAGGCACAAGGACGACAGGACGAGGCGGCGGTCGGGCACGGCAGGCTCCAGCACGGCGAAGGGGGCCGCAGTGTCGAACGCCACAGGCCGCGCGGCTGTCCACCAAGAGGCTGACAGGCGCCGGTCTCGCTCAGGCCCCGGGGGGCGCGAAGGCCGCGAAGAGCTGGCTCCTGAAGTGCAGGCCCAGGCGCTCGAAGGCACGGGCACGGTAGGTCTTGACGGTGGCCACGCTCAGGCCCAGACGGGCGGCGATGCCGTCGTAGGTCAGGCCGTCGAGCAGGGCTTCCAGCACGTCGAGCTCGCGCTCGGTGAGTTGCGCGCAGCGCTGTCGCAGGCGCTCGCGACGCGGCGGCAAGACCTGCATCGTTTCGTCGTCCAGGTGGCGCTGCACCGCAGCCAGCAAGGTGGCCGCGGTCAAGCCGAAACCTTCCAACGTCCCCGCCGCGAAACCGTGGGCCGGCGCGTGGCAGTACAGGTTGACCGCCAGCAGGCCGCCGCCGTCTTCGAGGCAGGCCACCGAGAGCCGCTCGCTGATGCCGTGGCGGCGGTAGATGGCGTCGCGGTGGTCGGCGCTGGGCGCTTCATCGGCGCGCATGCGCAGCATCACGGCGGCGCCGGGCTGCGGCAGCGCCTGCACGGCCTGGAAGCTGCTGTCGCCGCGGTACAAGCCCTCGTCGCGGTAGATCGAGAAACAGGCGGCGGTGGTGTCGGGCACGCCACGGCTGGCCGACAGGTGCAGCGTGGGCGGTGCGTCGCGCCGCAGGCGGTACACGGACCACGAAGCGGCACCGAAGGCGGTGTGCAGGCCGCCCAGCGCCTCGCTGGCGAAAGGCGCGCGGCCGATGGCGCCGATGGCCCGGGCCACCGCAGCCTGTGCACGGGCGGTGGTGGCGTCGGTCAAGGCCCAGGCTTGCACGCGCGGCCTCCGTGTCGCTCTTTCGGTCGACAGGCGCGCTGCGCCTGCGGCCCTATCGTCAGGCCATGAACAGCGCCCACGCCCCCGAGAACTTCATTCCCGCGCCGGGGCTTGTGCCGATGTGCCGCGTGTCCTGCGAGGTCGGCGCGCTGCAGTGGCTGGGCGCCGCGCCGGCCGGCCAGCGGCGCTGCGTGCCGCTGCTGGGGGGCCGGGTCGAGGGCCCGGGCTTCACGGGCGAGGTGATTGCCGGCGGCATCGACTGGCAATGGCAGCACGCCGATGGCACGCTGGAGATCGACGCGCACTACGTGCTGCGGGCGGCGGCCGATGGCGGCTTGGTGGAGGTGCGCAGCACCGGCTTGCGGCACGGCCCGCCCGCGGTGATGGAGCGCCTGGCGCGGGGCGAAGCGGTGGACCCGGCCGACTATTTCTTCCGCACCTGCGTGCGCTTCACCACCGGCGCGGCGGGGTGGCTGCACCTGAACCGCACCATGGCCATTGCCAGCGGACGACGCGAAGCCGCGCGCGTGTTGCTCGATCTGTGGCAGCTGACCTGAAGCCGGTGCAGCAAGCGGCATGAGAGGCGCGTTTCCCGCGCGGGCACAGCGCGCGGCGGGCGGAACTTAAACCGGTGCGGCCCGCCCCGACAGCGGGGAAAACCGCAGGGCTCAGCGCTTGCGCGCGCGCCAGCCCAGCGCCGCCAGACCCGCAGCCATGAAGAGCGCGGTGCCGGGCTCGGGCACCTGCGAGACCTGGAAGTCGAAGTTGTAGTTGGCCACGCCCGTGCCGGTTTCCTGGATCCACACGCTGTAGGTGCCGGCCGGCAGCGAGCCGAAGAAACCCACCGCGCCCGGGCTGGAGCCCATCTGCTGCAGGATGTCCAGGCCCAGGTCGTTGGGGCCGTAGAGCCAGTAGCCCAACAGGCCTTCGGGGCTGTTGCTGGTCGGGCTGACGGTGAACTGCGGGCCGGCCTGGAAGGCGATGAACGAGATGCTCTCAGGGCCGAGGAAGGTGGAACCGGGCAGCACGAGCAGCGCGTCGAGCTGGAAACCCGAGGCGATCGTGAAGGTGAAGTAGTCGCGGTCGACCACGCCCTGGGCATTGCGCCCGGTGGTGCCGACGACGAAGTTCGAGCCCGCCACCATGCTGACGCTGTTGGGCGTGAGGCCCGCGTTGGACAGATCGCCCGACACGGCTTCATCCCAGGCGGTGGCAGCGTGGGCGCTCGGCACGAGGCTGGCAGCGGCCAGGGCGATGGACAGCAGGGCGGTTTTCAGCATGGGGCATCCGAGGTAAAGACTGGCGGGATGCTAGGGCCGTGCACGCCTGCGGTGCAACCCGAGCGACCACCCGAGTGCGGGGTGCGGGGCCAGCCGCCCCTCACTTCGGCAGGATGCGCAGCACGCGGCCCTGGGGGCTGTCGGTCAGCAGGTAGAGCGCGCCGTCCGGGCCGGCCCGCACGTCGCGCAGGCGTTCGCCGAGTTCCTGGAACAGCACTTCCTGCGGCCCCGGCTCGCCCCCCGGCTGCCCGCCCGCCAGCGGCACGCGGCGCACGCTGCGTTCTTTCAGCGTGGCGACGAAGAGGCTGCCGCGCCAGGCCGGGAAGAGCGCAGCGTCGTACCAGGCCATGCCGGCCGGCGCGACCGAGGGCGTCCACTCCAGCACCGGCGGCGTCAGGCCCGGCAGGCTGCGAAAGGGCGTGATGCGGGCGTAGGTGTAGTCCACGCCGCCCGTCACCAGCGGCCAGCCGAAGTTGGCGCCGGGGGCGATGCGGTTGAGCTCGTCGCCGCCACGCGCGCCGTGTTCATGCGCGTAGAGCACCGGCCCCACGGCCACCAGGCCCTGCGGGTTGCGGTGGCCGCGGCTGTAGATCTCGGGCCGCGCCGTGGGGTCCGCCACTTGGGGGTTGTCGGGCGGCACTGCGCCGTCGGCGGTGATGCGCAGCAGCTTGCCCAGGTGGGTGTGCAGGCGCTGCGCATCGGTGCGCTCGAGGTTGCCGTCGCCCATGCCGAAGACCAGCGTGCCATCGGGCAGCCAGGCCATGCGCCCACCAAAGTGCTGCGCGTGCGTCTTGGCGGGCTGCGAGGTGAACAGCACCTGCGGGTCTTGCAGCGCCGCGCCCACCAGCCGGGCGCGCAGCACGCGCAGGTGGTTGGCTTGCGGTGTGCCGTGGGCGTAGCTGAGGTAGACCCAGCCATTGACCGCATGGTCCGGGTGCAGCGCCACGTCGAACAGCCCGGCCTGGCCCTGGGCCATCACCGGTGGCAGGCCGGCCACCGGCTCCAGGCGCAGCACCCAGCGGCCGGGGCCCGCAGGCTCGATCAGCCGCAGACGGCCCGGGCGCTCGGTGACGAGCAGACGGCCATCCGGCAGGAAGGCCAGCGACCACGGATGCACGAGGCCGCTGGCCACGGTCTCCACGCGGTAGGGCAAGGCGCTGGTCGATGCCGCAAGGGCGGACCCCCATGGCAGGACCGACAGGATCCACAGGGCCAGCAGGGCCCTGAACGCCTGCAAAGCCCGGAGCCGGCCGGATGAAGCCCGATCGCGCATCATGCGTTGCAGTATCAGTCACACCCTGCACATGCCCCCACAGCCCCCACCCTCAACCCCGCCCGCTTCGGGGCCGCGTCGCATGGCGCATGCCGTGGCGCTGGTCCAGGCCTGGCTGATGGCCAGCGTGTGGGGGTCGGTGGTGCAGACGCATTTCAACCTGCAGGCCTTGGTGAGCCTGGGCGCCGAAATCTCGACGCCGCTGCGCATCTGGACGACCTTGCAGGACTTGGTGAGCTTCGGCCCGCTGTACGCCGCGCTGGTGGCTGCGGGCTGGCTGCCGGCGCTGTGCCTGGCGGCCTGGCTGGGGCGGCGCTGGCCGGCCGCACGCAGCGCCTTGCTGGCCACGGCCGCAGGGGCCGGCGTGGTGGCGACGCTGCGTGCGGTCGACGCGGTGGCGCCAATGCCAGTGTTCATCGACGCCACGCGCAGCACCGCCGGCCTGCTCGGCGTGGCTGCCGGCGCGGTGCTGGCCGGCGCCTTCTACGCGCGGCGCACCCGGCACCGCTGAGCGCAGCGTCGGCCCGGGCCGGCCCGACAATCAGGGCCGGCACGCACCCCTGGAGCCCCGCTTGAAACCTTACGACATCGAAGTGCAACGCCTGAAATCGCTGAAGCACGACAAGGGCCTGATCGAAGTGAACGTCGACGCGCTGGTGCTGGCCCGCAAGGCACAGGATGAAGGCGCGCCCACCAGTTGCCTGCGGCTGCCGGTGGAACACGCGCGCACGCTGATGCTGCTGCTCAAGCAGCAGTTCGCCGAACTCGACAAGTTGCAGCCCCGCAGCCGCCGCTCGGGCCGCTGCTGAAGCAGACGCCGAAGCGCGCCATGCCTGCGCGGCGAGCAGGCGCTCCATTCGAGCAGGTCCGCGCGATCTCCGCTGGCGCGAGTAAGGGTTAGCGCGAGCACCCCCTAACAGTTGGGGGATCCGGAGCCCCCGCGACCCGGGGGACCCCCTACGAGGTGCGGTTGTAGCGGTCACAGGGCGTGACTACAACGAACACAGTGCGTTACCGGTAGCGATGCTGCCGGGCAACGCCGTGCGCCGCACACCGCGACGCCGCGTTCAAACACCCCCTGACGGGAGCGAGCCGTGATCCTGAGCCCTGAAAAACGTGTCAACACCTTCCGCACTGGCGAACAGACCAACGCACAGGTCGCCGTGCTGGCAGACGGCAGCTACGTCATCGCATGGCAATCGCAAGGGCAGGATGGCAACGGCCTGGGTGTCTACGCCCAGCGCTTTTCGGCCACCGGAGCGGCGCTCGGGCCCGAATTCCGGGTCAACTCCAACACCACGGGCGGCCAGTTCGATCCGCGCCTGAGCGCCACGCCTGACGGCGGCTTTGTCATCAACTGGACCGACGACAACGGCACCGACGGCAGCGGCCAGGCCGTGCTGGCACAGCGCTACAACGCGGCTGGCGTGGCGCAGGGCGTCAACACCATCGTCAACACCACCACCTTCAGCACGCAGAACGATGGCGCATCGGCCACCTGGAGCGGCGGCTACACGACGGTCTGGAGCAGCTACAACAACATCTCGGGCACGCAAGACATCGTGATGCAGCGCTGGGACGCCGCGGGCTCCCGCGTCGGCGCCGAAGTCCTGGTGGGCACCGCCACCGGCGCCGGCAACACGGCGGCTCAGGCCGGCAGCCAAGTCTCGCCCGTCATTGCCAGCAACGCCACGGGCAACCAGATCATGGTCTGGGTCGATACGGGCGGCAGCGACAGCAGCGGCAACGGCGTCTACGGCCGCCGCTACAACGCCAGCACCAATACCTTCAGCGACACCTTCCTCATCACCACTTTCGTCGCCGGGAGCCAGTACGAGCCTTCGGTGGACATCGCGGCCGACGGCAGCTTCGTCGTGGTGTGGCGCAGCGACTCCCAGGACGGCAGCGGTGCCGGCGTCTTTGGCCAGCGCTTCAACGCCAACGGCAGCGCGGCGGGCACGGAGTTCCGCGTCAACGTGGCCACCGACAGCAACCAGTACGCACCGCAGGTGACGGTGCTGTCCACCGGCGGCTTCGTCGTCACCTGGTACGACGACTCCACGGCCAATGACGGCAGTGGCACCAGCCGCGATGTCTACATCCGCGAGTACGACGCTGCAGGCGCGGCCCTGGGCGGCGAGATCAAGCTCGCCTCCCAGACCGCCGGCACCGAATCGCAGCCCACCGTCCGCGACCTGGGCGCCGGGCGCTACGTGGTGGTCTACACCGACGACACGCCCGATGCCGGCTCCGACATCGTGCAGCAGATCTTCGGGCCCGAGTTCATCGGCCCCATCCAGCAGAGTGGGCCGAGCATCGGCGACTGGGAAGGCAGCGTCACCTTCGCCGAGAACATCGTCAACGCCGCACCGCAGCTGATCGACATCGCCGTCGGCCTGACCGATCTGGACAGCGGCAACCTCGACGGTGGCCGCCTCGACCTGTACTACGTGCAAGGCGGCAGCAGTGCCGACCAGTTGGGCGTGCGCACCGTGGGCACGGGCCCCAACCAGATCTCGGTCTCGGGTGCGAACGTGCTTTTCGAGGGCGTGGTCTTCGGCACCCTCAGCGGCGGCGCCAATGGCAGCAACCTGAGCGTGGTGTTCAACGCCAACGCCACCGTGGACGCCGTGGAAGAGCTGATCCAGCAGCTGAGCTACGCCAACAACAGCCAGAGCCCCGCCGCCAGCCGCGTGGTGGGCCTGCGCATCAGCGATGGTGACGGCGGTTCCAGCCCCGGCACCGCCAAGATCATCCAGATCACGCCAGAGGCCGATGGCGAGCCGGCGCTCTACGGCGAGAGCACGGTCAACACCTTCGTCGCCGGCGAGCAGCGCTTGCCCGCGGTGGCCACGCTGACCGACGGTGGCTACGTGGTGGTGTGGCAATCGTCGCTGCAGGTCGACAACACCTACGAGATCTTCTTCCAGCGCTTCAACGCCAGCGGCCTGGCGGTCGGGCCGGAGGTGCGTGTCAACACCGTCACCAGCAGCACGCAAGACCAGCCGCATGTGGCCGGCCTGTCCAACGGTGGCTTCGTGATCACCTGGGACGACTCTTCGGGCAACGACGGCAGTGGCGTGGGCGTCTACGGCCAGCGCTACGACAGCCAGGGCCAGGCCCAGGGCGGCAACTTTCTGGCCAACACCTTCACCAGCAGTTCGCAGCAGTACAACGATCTGGCCAGCTGGGCCGGTGCCGGCGCGGTGGCCGCGGGCTACGGCGTGGTGTGGGGTTCCGCCGGCAGCAACCCGGGCAGCAACGGCTGGGAGATCTACCTCCAGCGTTTCGACAACACGGGCAACAAGGTGGGCGGCGAGTTGCGCGTCAGCGACGCGGTCGGCGCCAGCACGGCGCAGCCCGGCACGCAGTACGAACCCAGCATCGCGGCCCACGCCAACGGCGACCTCGTCATCGCCTGGCGCGACGACAGTGGCAACGACGGCAGCGGCGTTGGCGTCTTCGGCCGCCTGTTCAACGCAGCGACGGCCAGCTTCGGCCCCACCTTCCTCATCAGCACCACCACAGTGGGCAGCCAGTACGAAGTGGACGTGGCCACGCTCAGCAACGGCGGCTTCGTGGCCGTCTGGCGTGCTGACGGCCAGGACGGCAACAGCGCCGGTGTCTACGGGCAGCGTTTTGACGCGGCCGGCGCCAAGGTGGGCGGCGAGTTCCTCGTCAACGAAACCACCAACGGCGGCCAGTACCAGCCCAAGGTGATCGGGCTCTCCACCGGTGGTTTTGTTGTCAGTTTCTTCAACGACAACTACGACATCACGGGCGCTGGCACGACCAACGATGTCTACATCCGCCAGTACGACGCCAACGGCGTGGCCGTCGACAGCCAGCGCAAGCTGCTCTCGCCCACGAACAGCACCGAGTTCGAACCGGCCCTGGCCGACCTGGGCAATGGCAACTTCGTCGTTGTCTACGCCGACTTCAACACCGGCGTGCCGGGTGCCAACAGCACGTACAACATCGTGCAGCAGCTCTTCGGCGACGCCGCCGAAGTGCCGCGCCAGGCCAACCCGAGCCTGGGCGACTTCACCGGCAGTGTGAGCTTTGCCGAGAACCTGGTGAACGCCACGCCGCAGGTCATCGACAGCGCGGTGAGCCTGAACGACACCGATTCGGCCAACTTCGCAGGCGGCCGCCTGGACCTGTACTACGTGCAGGGTGGCGAAAGCACCGACCAGCTCGGCGTGCGCAGCGCGGGCCAGATCAGCGTGGCCGGCAACGTCATCAGCTACGGCGGCGTGGCCATGGGCACCATCAGCAGCCAGGGCAACGGCAGCGGTGGCGGCAACCTGCGCATCGACTTCGGCGCGGGGGCCACGGTGGAAGCCGTGCAGGCCCTGGTGCAGAGCCTGACCTACGCCAGCACCTCGCAAAGCCCGGCCGCGGCACGCACCGTGGGCCTGCGCCTGAGCGACGGCGACGGTGGCAGCACCGACGCCAGCCTGATCACCATCAACGTCACGCGCGAGCTCGACGGCCAGCCGCTGGTGTGGGGCGAGGAAGTCGTCAACACCTACAGCGTCGACAACCAGGACGAGCCCGAGATCGGGGTGCTGGCCGACGGCGGCTACGTCATCGTGTGGACCTCCACCGGGCAGGACGGCAGCGGCGACGGCGTCTACATGCAGCGCTACAACGCCGTGGGCGTGGCGGTGGGCGGTGAGATCCGTGTCAACAGTTCCACCAACGGCCCGCAGAACTACGCCCACGTCGCCGGGCTCACCGGCGCGGGCGGCGGGGGCTGGGTCGTCACCTGGCAGGACAGCACCAACGACGCCGGCAGCTGGGGCGTCTACGGCCAGCGCTACGACGCCAATGGCGTGGCCGTGGGTGGGCAGTTCCTGGTGAACACCACCAGCGCCAGCACCCAGTACCACGATGCCGTGGCCAGCTATGCCGGCGGGTTTGCGGTGGTGTGGTCGTCCAGCCAGGCGGGCGGCAGCGGTTTCGACATCTACCTCAAGCGCTACGACAACGCCGGCGCCCTGGTCACGGCAGAAACGCGCGTCAGCGTGGTGGCTGGCAGTGCCCAGACCGGCACGCAAGAGCTGCCCGACGTGGCGGCCTATGCCAACGGCAACCTCGTCATCGTGTGGCAGGACACCAGCGCCAACGACGGCGCCGGCCTGGGTGTCTTCGGCCGGCTGTACAACGCCACCACCGGCACCTTCGGCGACACCTTCGTCGTCAACGCCACCACGCCAGGCAACCAGTACGAGCCCTCGGTGGCCCTGCTGTCCGACGGCGGCTTCGTCGTCACCTGGCGCAGCGACAACCAGGACGGCTCCAGCGCTGGCGTCTACGCGCAGGTCTTCAACGCTGCTGGCGCCAAGGTGGGCAGCGAGTTCCTCGTCAACGAAACCACGGCCGGCGGCCAGTACCAGGCGAGCGTCGCCGGGCTGGCCGGTGGCGGCTTCGTGGTCAGCTGGTACAGCGACAGTTCCAACAGCGGCACCTCGTCCGACGTCTTCGTGCGCGAGTTCACCAACGCCGGCGTGGCCATCGACGGCGAACGCAAGCTGCTCTCAGGCACCAACAGCACCGAACAACAGCCCGCCATCGCCGGGCTGGCCAGCGGCGGCTTCGTCGTCGCCTATGCCGACTATGTGCCCACGGGTGACGGCGGCAACAACACCTACGGCATTGCGCAGCAGCTCTTCGGCAACCCGGCCGCGCTGGCGCGGCAGGCCAACCCCGTGCTGGGCGACTTCACCGGCAGCGTCACTTTCGCCGAGAACCTCGTCAACACGACACCGCAACTCATCGATGCCGCCGTGGCCCTGGTGGACACCGACTCGGCCAACTTCGATGGCGGCCGGCTCGACCTGTTCTACGTGCAAGGCGGCGAAACCACCGACCAGCTCGGCGTGCGCAACGTCGGCAACGGCGCGGGGCAGATCGGCCTGGCCGGCAGCAGCGTCAGCTACGGCGGCGTGGCCATCGGCACCCTGGCCGCCGGGCTGACCGGTGGCAACGGCAGTGCGCTGCGCATCGACTTCAATGCCAACGCCAGCATCGAGGCGGTCGAGGCGCTGGTGCAGAGCCTCACCTACGGCAGCACGACGCAAGGGCCAGCCCTCAGCCGTACGGTGGGCATCCGCATCACCGACGGTGATGGCGGCAGCACGGCCCCGAGCGCCGTGACGATCAATGTCACGCCCAGCCTCGACGGCGCACCGCTGGTCTACGGCGAGAGCCTGGGCAGCGTCAACACCTACCGCGAAAGCACGCAGGAATACCCCGAAGTGGCGGTGCTGGCCGACGGCAGCTATGTCGTCACCTGGAGCAGCTCCAGCCAGGACGGCAGCGGCCCGGGCGTCTACGCGCAGCGCTACACCGGTGCCGGCGTGGCGATCGGCAACGAGGTGCGTGTCAACACGGCCACGAACAGCTCGCAGGAGTTTTCGCAGATCACGGCCCTGTCCAACGGCGGCTACGTCATCGTCTGGCAAGACCTCAGCGGCAGCGACGGCGCCAGCTGGGGGGTGATCGGCCAGCGCTACGACAGCAGCGGCGTGGCGGTGGGCGGCAACTTCACGGTCAACACCACCACCGCGGGCAACCAGTACCACGGGGCGGTGGCGGGGTACACCGGCGGCTTTGCCGCGGTGTGGTCGGGTTCGCAGGGAGCCGCCGGCTTCAGCGGACAAGACATCTATCTGCGCCGTTTCGACAACAACGGCGTGCAGGTGACGGCCGAACTGCGGGTGAACAACACCAGCGGCACCACCGCGCAGTCCAGCACGCAAGAGCTGCCCGACATGGCGGCGCAGGCCAACGGCAACCTGCTGATCGTCTGGCAAGACCAGGCCGCCCTGGACGGCAGTGGCCTCGGCGTGTTCGGCCGCTTCTACGACGCGGGCACCGGCTTGCTCGGGCCCTTGTTCACGGTGAACACGCAGACTGCGGACGGCCAGTACGAACCCAGCGTGGCGGCACTGTCCAACGGTGGTTTCGTGGTCGTGTGGCGCGGCAATGGCGGCCAGGATGGCGACGGTGCGGGCGTCTTCGGTCAGCTGCTGGACGCCACAGGGGCCAAAGTGGGTGGCGAGTTCCTCGTCAACCAGCGCACGACCGGCAGCCAGTACCAGCCCGAAGTCGTCGGGCTGAGCACCGGCGGCTTCGTCGTCACCTGGTACAACGACAACACCGACGTCAGCGGCACCGGCACGCAGAACGACGTCTACATCCGTGAATACAGCGACGCAGGCGTGCCGCTGGACGGCGAACGCAAGCTGCCTTCGCTGACCAACAACACCGAGTACCAGCCGGCCATCGCCGACCTGGGCAACGGCAATTTCGTCGTTGCCTACAGCGACTACAACGTCACGCCGGTCAACGGCGCCGGCGGCAACACCTGGGAGATCCGCACGCAGATCTTCGGTGACGCTGCGGAACTGGCGCGCCCCAGCGCCAACCCGGTGCTGGGCGACCTGCGCCTGCTGCGCACGCTGACCAACGCGCCGGCCGATGCCAACTTCTACGCCGGCACGGCGCGCGTGATCGACACCGACATCAGCGTGAGCGACAGCGACTCGGCCAACTTCGACGGCGGGCAGCTCACGGTCTTCTTCACCGCCGGCCTCAGCGCGAACGACGCACTGGGCCTGCGCAACGAAGGCAATGGCGCCGGCCAGGTGGGCATCAGCGGTGCCAACGTCAGCTTTGGCGGCACCGTGGTCGGCACCTTCACCGGTGGCGGCGCGGGTGCGCCCGAGCTGGTGGTGACCTTCAACGCCAGCGCCACCGCCGCTGCCGTGCGGGCCGTGGGCGAGAACATCACCTACGTGCACAGTGCGCCGCCGGCCGGCACCACCGACCGCTACATCGGCATCCGCCTGACCGACGGTGATGGCGGCGCCAGCGACGCGAGCCCGGTGCAGATCCGCATCCAGGCGAGCTTCAGCGCCCCGGTGGTCGGCCTTGACGATGTGACCACAGCGCTTGCCCTGACCGAAACCCAGGCCCTGGCCGGCGCGTTCATCGACCCGGATGTGCAGCTGAGCTACACCGGCAGCAACTGGGCCAACGGCAAGCTCACCGTCACCTACCTGAGCAGCACGAGCCGCACCGACGACCAACTCGCCATCCGCAACGAGGGCAACGCTGCCGGGCAGGTGGGCGTGGTCGGCACCGACGTGCTCTTCGGCGGCGTCTCCATCGGCACCGTCAGCACCACGCTCAACGGCGTGAACGGCACCTCGCTCGACATCACCTGGAAGGCCGCCGCCACCGAAACGGCCATCGAGCGCGTGATCGAGAACCTGCGCTACAGCAACCTCTCCAGCGACCCGCTGGAAAACCGCTCGGTGCGCATCAGTCTGACCGACGGCGCTGGCAACGCGGCCACCGTGCGCGATGTCGACATCGACATCACGGCCGAGGCGAACCCCGCGGCCCTGCAGCCCCTGCTGGGCGCCGAGCAACAGGTCAACACCTTCGAAAGCAACCAGCAGCAGAACCCGGCCGTGGCGCGCCTGCAGGGCAGCAACGACGGCAGCTACGTCATCACCTGGGCCTCCGCCGGGGGCCAGGATGGCGACGACAACGGGATCTTCGCGCAGCGATACGCCAGCAACGGCGCCGCCATCGGCCCCGAGTTCCAGGTCAACACGACCACACTCAACCAGCAGACCGAGCCGGCCATCGGCGCCCTGTCGGGCGGCGGCTTCGTCATCGCGTGGCGTGCCACCGGCCAGGACGGCAGCGGCAGCTACGGTGTCTACGCCCAGCGTTACAACGCCGACGGCAGCCCGGCAGGCGCTGAGTTCCGCGCCACCACCAGCACCGTCGGCAACCAGTACGAGCCTGCCGTGCTGGGCCTGTCGGACGGCACCTTCATCATCGCCTACCGCAGCGACTACACCGGCAGCTCGAACCTCAACGACGTGCTGGCGCAGCGCTTCACGGCCAACGGCAGCGTGCTGGGCACCGAGCTCACGCTCAACACCGCCGGTGGTGCCACGCAATACCAACCGCAACTGGCCGCGCTCAGCGGCGGCGGCTTCGTGGCCGTGTGGACCGACACCAGCGGCGACGCCAGCGGCAGCGGCATCGTGGCCCAGCTCTTCACCAACGCCGGCGTCAAGGTGGGCGCCGCCATCAGCGTCAACACTTCCACGGCCGGCAGCCAGCTCGGCGTGCACGTCGCGGCCCTGAGTGGTGGCGGCTTCGTGGCGGTCTGGGACGACGGCAACAACATCGAAGCGCAGCGTTTCGATGCCCTGGGCAACAAGGTCGGCCTCGAGTTGCTGGTCAACACCGTTGACAACCCGAGCAACCAGAACAACGAGCCCCGCGTGGCCGGGCTCGACAACGGGGGCTTCATCGTCACCTGGGACGGCTACCCCACCGCTGCGCTGGGCGGCAGCAGCCAGGACGTGATGACCCAGCAGTTCGACGCGTCGGGCAACAAGGTCGATGGCGTGCGCTTGCTCAACACCGTGCGCAGCAGCACGCAGTACGAGCCGGAGATCGTGGGCCTGCCGGGCGGCAAGGCCGTGGTGGTCTGGGCGGGTTACGACGACGAGCGCAGCACCATCAACACCTACGGCGTCTTCCAGCAGATGCTGGGCACGCCGGGCAGCCTGGTCACCTCGGCAGCGCCCGTGCTCACCGACCTCGCAACCAGCGTCACCTTCGCGGAGAACCTGGTCAACAGCACGCCGCAGATCATCGATGCCGGCATCGGCCTGATCGACACCGACTCCGCCAACTTCAGCGGCGGCACGCTGTGGGTGAGCGTGATCTCGGGCTACGGCAACATCGAGACGGCGCAGCTCGCCGACCCGGCCGCCCAGCAGGACCAGTTCGGCATCCGCAACCAGGGCAACGGCCCGGGCCAGGTGGGCGTGGCGGGCAGCACCGTCAGCGTCGGCGGCGTGACCATCGGCACCATCACCAGCAACGGCCTGAACGGGGCCGACCTCGTGGTCAGCTTCAACGCCAATGCCACCGCCGCGTTGGTGGAGACGCTGCTGGAGAACCTGACGTATGCCAACACGGCGTCGGCGCCCGTGCCGGCCCGCACGGTCAGCATCAGCCTGGCCGATGGCGATGGCGGCACGAGCGTGCCGCGCACCGTGGTCATCAACATCACGCCCGAAGCCGATGGCGGCTCGCCGCTGTTCGGCAACGAGCGCGTCAACACCTACGCGCCAGCCACGCAAGACAACCCGGCCTCGGCACGCTTGTCTGACGGCGGCTACATCACCGTGTGGGAAAGCAGCGGCCAGGACGGTTGGGGCGAAGGCGTCTACGCGCAGCGTTTCGATTCGCAAGGCGTGGCGGTCGGCGCCGAGTTCCGCATCAACAGCAACACCCGCGACAGCCAGTACGAACCGGCGGTGGCCGGCCTGAGCGGCGGCGGCTATGTCGTCACCTGGCGCAGCAACAGCCAGGACGGCAGCGGCACTGGCGTGTATGCGCAGCGTTTTGCCAACGATGGCACCGCACTCGGGGCCGAGTTCCTCGTCAACACCAGCACGGACCAGAACCAGTACCAGCCCAGCATCGCGGCCACGGCCGACGGCGGCTTCGTCATCGCCTGGTACGACGACTACTACACCACCCCCGACTTCACCGAGTACCGCGACATCTTCTTCCAGCGCTACAACGCGGCTGGCGTTGAGCAAGGCGGCGAGACCCGTGCCAACCCGGCCGGCGAAGGCAGCACGGGCCAGTTCGAACCCGTGATCGTGGGCCTGAGTGGCGGTAGTTTCGTGGTGATGTGGACCGATGACACCAAGGACGGCAACAGCAACGGGGTCTACGGCCAGCGCTTCACGGCCGCCGGCAGCGCCCAGGGGGCCAGCTTCCGGGTCAACAGCTACACCACGAATGCGCAATCGCAACCGGCGGCAGCCGCGCTGAACGACGGCGGCTGGATCGCGGTCTGGTACTCGGAAGGCCAGGACGGCAGCGGTGCCGGTGTCTTCGGGCAACGCTATGCGGCAGATGGTGGCCTGGTGGGCGGCGAGTTCCGCGTCAACACCAACACGGCCAGCACGCAATACCTGCCGTCGGTGACGGGCTTGTCGCACGGCGGCTTCGCCGTCAGCTACTACAGCAACGGCAACCAGTGGGTGCAGGCCTACGACGCCAGCGGCGCCAGGCTCGACGGTGAACAGCGCGTCGACACGCTGGACAACAACGGCAACAGCAACACCAGCAGCGTGGTCGCGCTGGCCAATGGCGGCTTCGTCGTCACCTTCCGCGACTACGACTACAACGACGGCAGCACCTACAACGTCTACCAGCAACTCTTCGGCAAACCGGCGGACTTCACCCGCCAGGCCAACCCGCAGCTGGTGGATGTGGCCGCCAGCGTCACCTTCGACGAGAACCTGGTCAACGCCACGCCGCAGCTGATCGACCCCGTGGTGGGCCTGTCCGACGCCGATTCCACCAACTTCGACGGCGGCGTGCTGGAGGTGAACTACCTCACCGGCTACGCGCTGCAAGACCAGCTCGGCCTGTCGGGCCTCTCGGCGCAAGACCAGCTGGGCGTGCGCCACCAGGGCAATGGCGTCGGCCAGGTGGGTGTGGTGGGCAACACCATCAGCTTCGGTGGCGTGGCGATCGGCACCATCACGAGCAACGGCGTCAACGGCAGCAAGCTGGCCATCACCTTCAACACGAACGCCAGCGTGGTGGCCGTGGAGCGGGTGATCGAAAGCCTGACCTACGCCAACACCTTCAGCGACCCGGCGGCCACGCGCACAGTGAGCATCCGCGTCACCGATGGCGACGGTGGCGCCAGCATCGCGCGCAGTGTCGAAATCAATGTCACGCCGCAATTCGACGGCGCGCAGCCGGTCTTCGACAACGAACGCGTCAACTCCTACCGCCCCAACACGCAGAGCGACGCCGCCATGGCGCGCCTGGCCGACGGCAGCTACATCACGGTGTGGACCTCCGCCACGGCGCAGGACGGTTGGGATGCGGCCGTCTACGCGCAGCGTTTCGCCCCGAACGGCGTGCCCCTGGGCACCGAGTTCCAGGTCAACACCTACACGCCTTACTCGCAAAGCGAAGCCACGGTGGTGGGGCTGACCGGCGGTGGTTTCGTGATCGCGTGGCGCAGCGACAACCAGGACGGCAGCGGGGCTGGCGTCTATGCGCAGCGCTACGACAGCGCGGGTCGGCCGCAGGGTGCCGAGTTCCGTGTCAACACCAGCGCCGACCAGAGCCAGTACCAACCCAGCATCGCGGCCACGGCCGACGGCGGCTTCGTCGTCGCCTGGTACGACGACTACTACACCAACGCCGGCTTCACCGAGTACCGCGACATCTTCTTCCAGCGCTACAACGCGGCCGGTGTTGAGCAAGGCGGCGAAACCCGCGCCAACCCGGCGGGCCTGGGCACGGTGGCGCAGTACGACCCGAGCATCACCGGCCTGGTGGGCGGCGGCTTCGTCGTCACCTGGTCCGACGACGGCGCCGACGGCAACAGCAACGGCATCAACGGCCAGCGCTTCGACGCCAGCGGCAACGCTTTGGGCGCGACCTTCCGCGTCAACACCTACACCACCAGCTCGCAAGACAACGGCATCGTCACGGCCCTGAACGACGGTGGCTTCCTCGTGACCTGGCGCTCTGAGGGGCAGGACAGCAGCAGCGGTGGCATCTTCAGCCAGCGCTACGCAGCCAACGGCAGCGCCGTAGGCACCGAGGTCCGCGTCAACACCACCGTGTCGGGCAACCAGCTCGACCCCGCGGCCACCGCCCTCACCACGGGCGGCTGGGTCATCGCCTGGGAGAGCGCGAACCAGATCTTCGTGCAGCAGTTCAGCGCCACGGGTGAGCGCGTGGACGGCGAGATCAAGGCCGACCTCTACACCAACGGCAGCAACTACGCCGGCCAGCCGGCAGTCGCCGCACTGCCCAACGGCGGCTTCGTGGTCTCGTTCTACGACTACGACACCACCACGGGCGAGTACGACATCTACCAGCAGGTCTTCGGCGACCCCGCCACGCTGGTGCGCCAGGCCAACCCCCTGCTGGTGGACGTGAACACCAGCGTGAGCTTCGGTGAGAACCTCGTCAACGCCGTGCCGCAGCTCATCGATGCTGGCGTGGGCCTTCAAGACGTGGACTCGCCCAACTTCGACGGCGGTCTGCTCGAGGTGAACTACCTCACCGGCTACGGCGCGCAAGACCAGCTGGGCCAGCAGGGCCTGGACAGCCAGGATCAGCTGGGCATCCGCAACGAAGGCACGGGCGCCCGGCAGGTCAGCGTGGCCGGCGCGGTGGTCAGCTACCAGGGCGTGGCCATTGGCAGCATCGTCAGCAACGGCGCCAACGGCAACAAGCTGACCGTGCAGTTCAACGCCAACGCCACGGTGGACGCGGTGGAACAGGTCATCGAGAGCCTGACCTACGCCAACACGGTGAGCAACCCGATCGCGAACCGCACCATCAGCATCCGCGTCACCGATGGTGATGGCGGCGCCAGCGAGGCCCGCACCGTCACCATCAACGTGCGGCCCGAAACCGACGGCGCGGTGAAGTTCGGCCTGGAGAAGGTGATCAACACCACCGTGGCGGGCAACCAGGTCGACCCCGCCGTCGCGCGGGTGAGCGACGGCGGCTATGTGGTGGTTTGGACCGACCAGGGCGGCGCCGACGGCAGCAGCTGGGGCGTCTACGGCCAGCGCTACGACAGCAACGACAACGTGGTGGGCGGGCAGTTCCGCGTCAACAGCTTCACGACCGGCGCCCAGTACGAAGCCCAGATCACCGCCTTGACAGGCGGCGGCTGGGTCGTCACCTGGCGCAGCGACAACCAGGATGGCAGCGGCACCGGGGTCTACGGCCAGCGTTACGCGGCCGATGGCAGCACGGCAGGCACCGAGTTCCGGGTCAATACCGGCACCGACCAGAACCAGTACCAGCCCAGCATCACGGCCACCGCCGACGGCGGTTTCGTCGTCGCCTGGTACGACGATTACTACACCGACGCCGGCTTCACCGAATACCGCGACGTCCTCTTCCAGCGCTACGACAGCAACGGCGTGGTGCAAGGTGTCGAGACGCGTGCCAACCCTTCGGGCCTGGGCACCACCACGCAGAACGAGCCGAGCATCGCCGGTCTGAGCGGCGGCGGCTTCGTCGTCATCTGGACCGACCACAGCGCCGATGGCAACGGCCTGGGCGTCTTCGGTCAGCGCTTCAACGCCAGCGGCGTGGCCGTGGGCACCGCCTTCCCCGTCAACAGCTATGTCGACAGCACCCAGAGCGCAGCCTCGGTGGCGGCACTGAAAGACGGCGGCTTCATCGTCACCTGGGAGTCCGCCGGCCAGGACCTCAGCTCCACAGGCATCTACGCCCAGCGCTTCGACGCCACCGGCGCCAAGCTGGGGGCCGAGTTCCGCGTCAACACCAACATCAACGGCCAGCAGTACGAGCCCGCGGTGACGGCACTGGAATCGGGCGGCTGGGTGATCACCTGGACCGACACCAGCGTCGGCAGCTACGACGTCTTCGCGCAGCAGTACGACAGCGCAGGCCGTGCGGTGGACGGCGAGACACTCGTCAACACCTACCGCTACTCCACGCAATGGCAACCGGCCGTGACCAGCATGGCCGATGGCGGCTTCGTGGTCACTTACGCCGGCTACATCGCCACCGGCGACGGCAATGGCGACGGCATTCCCGACGGTGGCAACGACACCTACGAGATCCGCCTGCAGCGCTTCAGCAACACGGCGCCCAACATCCAGAACGTGACGGTCACGGGCGCGGAAGAGTCCGTGATCACGCTGAGCAACACGCTGTTCGAAGGCGGCTTCAACGACCCCGACGGCCAGAGCCTGCAGGCCATCAAGATCATCACCTTGCCGGCCGAAGGCGTCTTGCGGCTGAACGGCGCACCGGTGCTCAGCGGGCAAGAGGTTTCCGTCGAGCAACTGCAAGCCGGTCTGCTGACCTACCAAGGCAACGTCGACTACTTCGGCAACGACCAGTTCCGCTGGACGGGCAGCGACGGCGTGGCCTTCGCGAGCACGCCGGTGTTCACCAACATCGTGCTGAGCAACGTGAACGACGGGCCCCGCCTGGGCGCGCTCACCAACGCCACGGGCAGCGAAGGCAACACCTTCAGCCGCAGCATCACCATCGGCGACCCCGACCCCGAATCGCACCAGGTCACGGTGAACTGGGGCGATGGCAGTGCCAACACGGTGTTCGTGACCAGCCTCGCCAACCCCAACATCACGCACGTGTATGCCGACAACGGCAACTACACGGTGACGGTCACGGTCAACGACCAACAAGGCCAGGGCAACAGCATCGAGAGCGGCAGCTTCACTGCGAACATCGGCAACATCGCGCCGACGATCCCGCTCTTCGGCAACAACACGGTGGAGCAGGGGCTGGTCTACACGCTCGACCTCGGCTCCGTGAGCGACCCGGGTGACGACGACGTCACCGAGTACCGCATCAATTGGGGCGACGGCACGCCGGAGGAGATCTACACCGCCGCCACGCTGCCCGCCGGTGGCATCCTCACGCACACCTTCCTCTCGGTCGGGCCCAAGACCATCGTGGTGGGCTTGACCGACGAGGACGGGGTCTATGCCAACGCCGGCAGCAAGACCATCAGCGTCAGCGCACCGGCCGAGGTGATCGCGGTCAACGCAGGTGCCGACACCACTGTCAACGAAGGCACGTTCTTCAGCCGCACCATCACCTTCGACGACCCCACCGACCAGGGCGCCGCAGGCCGCACCTACACGGTGGACTGGGGCGACGGCCAGACCAGCAGCGGCAACATCGGTGCAGGCCAGTTCAGCTTCAACATCGGCCACAGCTACGCCGACAACGGTGGCCCCTTCACCGTGACGGTGACGGTGGACGACAGCGGTCTGGTGCAGCAAATCGGCAGCGACAGTTTCCTGGTCAACGTCAACAACCTTGCGCCGACGGTCTCGATCGGTGGCAGCAGCTCGGTGCTCGAGGGCAGCGTCTACACGATGACGCTCTCGCGCAATGACCCGGGCGCCGACACCATCAGCCAGTACGTCATCGACTGGGGCGACGGCACGGTGCAGACCGTGCTGGCCGTTGACTTCCCGGCCAACGGGCAGTTCAACCACGTCTACGACGACGGCAACATCACGCGGCAGATCCGCGTGAGCGTGACCGACGAAGACGGCGTCTGGGCAGATGCCGGTGTCAGGAGCATCTCGGTCGTCAACGTCGCCCCGACAGCGCCGGTGAGCGGCGCAGCCACGGTGGCCGAAGGCGCCCCCTACACGCTGAACGTGGGGGCGGTGGTCGACCCGGGCGCAGACACCCGCACGGGCTACAGCATCAGTTGGGGCGACGGCACCCCCAACGAGAACTTCACGCCCGCGCAATGGGCCGCGGCCGCAGGTGTCTTCACGCACGTGTATGCAGACGGCGTCGGCGCTGGCACGGGCCGCACCATCGTCGTGAGCGCGGCGGACGAAGACGGCAGCCATATCCTGGGCACCCAGAGCCTGACCATCACCAACACAACGCCAGGCCTGCAACTCACCGGCAATGCCAACAGCAACGAAGGCGCGCTGTACACGCTGAACATCGTAGGCACCGACGTGCCTGCCGACGTGCTCAGCTACACCGTCGACTGGGGCGATGGCACGGCGCTGGAGACGCTGACTGCGGTGCAGTTGGCCGCGTTGGGCGGCAATGTCACCCACACCTACGTCGACGACGAAGACGGCCTAGTCAACGCCACACCACGCACCATCACCGTCACCGCCAATGACGGCGATGGCGGCATCGCTACGCAGACGAAGGCCATCAACGTCAACAACGTGGCGCCCAGCGCGGTGCTGGGTGGCGCCAACAGCCTGGACGAAGGCCAGGTCTACACGCTGAGCGTGGCGGCTGTGGTCGACCCGGGTGCGGACACCCGCACGGGCTACACCATCGCCTGGGGTGACGGCAGCACCGAGAGCTTCACGCCCGCGCAGTGGGC
>JBHYDA010000013.1:0-126479 GCA_051861265.1 Rubrivivax sp. | reverse complement strand
CCGAGCAGGGCACCAACTTGTCCCTCAGACGCTCGAAAGAGCCATCCAGTTCGTCACTCGTGAAAGATCCAGGCTAGCACCGCAGGCCTCTCCCCCCGAAGACGTTGCCGGGTGTGTCTGCCGCGTGCGGGCGCCTGGCGCACAGCGCGCGGCAGGCGCGCGAGCCTCGAGCGGGCCGTGCCAAGCTGGGCGGCAGAATAGAGTTCACCCATGAACGCACCGCTCGCGCCCGCTTTGCCGCCCATCTTGCAACGCCTCGTCGTCAAGGACGGGGTCGCGCTGGGCGGCTTGTCGGCCGACGAGCGACTGCTGGCCCTGGCCTGGATCTGGGCCGGCCTGCCGGCCGGGCTGGTGGCCTCCGAGCCGCAGGTGAACGAGGCGCTGAAGGCGCAGCTCGCCGGGCCGGCGCGCTTTCTCGATGTCGATCATGTCGAGCTGCGCCGATGGCTGGTGGATGGCGGCTGGCTGCAGCGCGACGGCTACGGCCGCGAATACCGCCGTACCCAGCCCACCGAGGCCCAGGCGGCGAGCTTGGCATCGCGACTGGCCGGCGTCGACACGGCGGCCTGTGCCCAAGCCTGGCGCGCGGCCCGCGAGGCCGAGCGCGCTGCGCGGCGGGCCCGCTGGCAGGCGCAGGGCGGCTCTGCGGGCGAAGGCCGGGGCGGGGCGGCAGCTTGAGCACGCCCAGCGACGAGTTCGTCATGCGTCTGGCGCTGGACCAGGCGCAGAACGCCTGGCTGGTGGGCGAGGTGCCGGTGGGCGCGGTGATCGTGCGCCCGGGGCCCGAGGGCCCGCAGGTCATCGCCACCGGCTACAACCGGCCCATCACCACGCACGACCCCACGGCCCACGCCGAGATCGTGGCGCTGCGCCACGCGGCCACGCTGGTGGAGAACTACCGCCTGCCGGACTGCGAACTCTTCGTGACGCTGGAGCCGTGCGCGATGTGCGCGATGGCGCTGATGCACGCGCGCTTCAAGCGCGTGGTCTTCGGCGCGCCCGACCCCAAGACCGGCGCCGCCGGTTCGGTGGTCGACCTCTTCGCGCAAGGCCAGCTCAACCACCACACCGCGGTGCAAGGCGGCGTGCTCGCCGACGAGTGCGGCCAGCTGCTGCGCAGCTTCTTCGCCGAGCGCCGGGCGCAGCAGCGGGCTGAGCGCGACGCCGCGCGGGTGCAGCCGATGCAAGCCGAGGCCGAAGCCGGCGCCGCCGCGCCTGAGGCCATCGACGACCCCATCCCCGCAGGCGACGCCACCGAACTGCCGCACGACGTGCTGGCCGTGCTGCCCCCGCGCTGAAAGCCCGAACCATGTCCACGAGCCTGACCCTCTTCGCGCCCGCAGGGGCCTTGCCCAAGGCCGCAGGCCTTCGCCTGGCTGCGCGCCGTCTGCAAGGCCTGGGCTTCAGCGTCACGGTCGACGAGGCCGCGCTGGCCCGTCACCAGCGCTTCGCTGGTGACGACGACACCCGCCTCGCCGCCATCCACCGCGTCGCCCTGGCGGCGCCCTCCGTTGCGCTGGCGGTACGCGGGGGCTACGGCTGCACGCGCCTGCTCGACCGCATCGACTGGCCGCTGCTGGCGCGCAGCGTGGAGCAGGGCACCCGCTGGGTGGGCTTCAGCGATCTCACGGCCTTGCAGCTGGGCCTTCTGGCGCACAGCGGCCACGAGAGCTGGGCCGGCCCGACCGCGGTGGAGAGCTTCGGCCGCACCGAGGCCGAAGGCGGCGTCGACGAGGTCACGCGCGATTGTTTCGTCGAAGCCATGGGCGGTGAGCTGGAGGCCGTGGGTTTCCGTACCGAGGCGGGCTTCGACGGGCTGACGGCAGCCGGCAAGCTCTGGGGAGGCAACCTGGCCATGGTGTGCTCGCTGCTCGGCACGCCGCACTGGCCCCGCGTCAGCGGCGGCGTGCTGTTCCTGGAAGATGTCGGCGAGCACCCTTACCGGGTCGAGCGCTACCTGCTCCAGCTGCACCAGGCCGGCGTGCTGGCACGCCAGAAGGCGGTGCTGCTCGGCCACTTCAGCGAGTGGAAGAAGACACCGCTGGACCGCGGCTACTCGCTGAAGACGGTGGTGGCGCACCTCCGCTCGGTCAGCAGCACCCCGGTGTTGACCGGGTTGCCCTTCGGCCACCAGCACCCGCGCGTGTGCCTGCCTGTGGGCCGCCGGGTGCAGCTGGCGGTGCAGGGGCGCGACGCCTTCGTCGGCTGGTGAGCGTTCCCGGCTTGTAACGACCCTGCTCGCACTGCCGGTATTGCCGGGCCCACGCGCCCGCGCGGCGGCATGTCTGTTGCACAGGGCCAACGTTGCAGGGCCCCGACGCGCTCGGGGGAAACCCGGCGCCGCCCCATGGCCCCCCTAAACAAAAGGGGGATAAGCCCTTGAAATTCAACAACTTGCGAACGGGTTTGGTGCCCGGGAGTGTCACTCCACGGTCACGCGAAGCACCCATCTGCGGGCCGGCCCGGGCCGGGGGGCGTGATCCTTGACGTGACAATAAGTTCACACGTTGCCTGCGCGGGGGTCGTGCGTGCCCGTCCGGGCGCGCGACAGACGCCGCGGCGAGTGAATTGACTGAGCAACCTACTCACCAGGAGTCCGATTCACATGTTCAAGAAGACCAAAGTCTGCACCGGCGCCCTCGTGGCGCTGGGCGGCGCGCTGTTGGCGACGTCGATGCCCGTCGTCGCCCAGACCGCCGAACGTATTGAAATCACCGGTTCGCGCATCCGCACCCTCGGGGCGGTGTCGAACAGCCCGATCTCCAGCGTCAGCGCCGCCGATCTCAACACCACCCAGCCGGTGGCCGTTGAAGAAGTCGTGCGCAGCCTGCCGGCCACCACGCCGGCCGTTGGTGCCAACACCAACAACGGTTCGGGTGGCGGTGCCACCATCGAACTGCGCGGCCTCGGTACGAACCGCACCCTGGTGCTGGTCAACGGCCGCCGCATGGTGCCGTTCAACCTGGCGGGCGTGGTCGACACAAACTCCATCCCGGTGTCGCTGCTGGAGCGTGTGGACATCGTCACTGGCGGCGCCTCTGCCGTGTACGGCGCTGACGCCGTGGCCGGTGTCGTGAACTTCGTGCTGCGCAAGAACTTCCAGGGCGTGGAAGCCTCGGCCTCCTACGGTGTTTCGGAAGAAGGCGACGCCAAGCGTTACCGCACCGACCTGACCCTGGGCGCTGGCTTTGCCGAAGGCAAGGGCAACGTCGCGCTGAGCGTCGGTCAGGCGAAGACCAACCCGCTGACGCAAGGCGAGCGCCCTTACAGCGTTTTCTCGCGGACCTCCAGCTTCTTCCCGAACCGCACGCCGTTGCCGACGGAGCCGGCGGCCGGTGGCTCGGGCACCACGGTGCCGTCTGCGTTCACGATCATCCGTCCGTCGAACGTTCCGGCTGCTAACTGGAATGCGGGCCTGAACGGTGCCTTGCCCGGCACCCGCCAGGTCAACACCACAACCGGCGCCCTCGGTGCGGCCGATGCCGTCAACCTCTACAACTTCAACCCCCCCAACTACTTCATCACGCCGCTGGATCGCACCCAGATGACGGCGTTGGCCGAGTACACGATCAACGACAACGCGCAGGTCTACGCCGACCTGTTCTACACGCGTTCGAGGGTCGAGCTGAACCTGGCAGCCACGGGTACGTTCAACAACACGTACGACGTGCCCATCGGCAACCCGTACATCCCGACGGCGATGCGCAACCAGCTCTGCGCGGCCTACCAGATCGCTGCCGCCGGCTGCGTCTCGGGCGCCGGTGGCACGACCATCGTGCAGATGCAGGTCAACCGCCGCATCACCGAGATCGGGCCCCGCATCAACTCCTTCGACAACGAGACCTCGCAGTACACGGTGGGCGTGAAGGGCACGCTGCCCTTCCTGAACAACTGGGGCTACGACGCCTACATGAGCAGCGGCCGCGCCTTCCAGGTCAGCACCCGCATCAACTGGGGCTCGCTGGCCCGTTCGCGCCAGGCGCTGAATGCGCTGAGCACGACCGCCTGTACCAGCACCGCCAACGGCTGCGTGCCGCTGAACGTGTTCGGCGCCGAAGGCACCATCACCCCGGCCATGCTGGCCTTCTTCAACGTCAATGCCATCCAGCAGCAGACGGTGACGCAGAAGGTCTACTCGGCCAGCTTCTCGGGCGACCTGGGCTTCATCAAGAGCCCGCTGGCCAAGGCCCCCATCTCGCTGGCCATCGGCGCCGAGCAGCGCACCACCTTCGGTGGCAACGCGTCTGACGGCCCGTCGCAGATCCAGGGTGAAGTGCTGGGTACCGGCGCACCGCTGCCTGACCGCAGCGGCACGCTGAAGCTCGACGAAGGCTTCTTCGAAGCCATCATCCCGGTGCTGGCCGACTTCCCGGGAGCCAAGTCGTTGAACCTGGAAACGGGCTTCCGCAGCACCAAGTTCACGTCGGGCAACGCCAGCAAGAACTACGACAGCTGGAAGTACGGCGGTGAGTGGACCCCGATCAAGGGCCTGCGTTTCCGTGCCATGAAGCAGCGCGCCACCCGGGCGCCGAACGTTAACGAGTTGTACGCGCCCGTCGTTTCGGGCTTGGCCAACCTGAGCGCCGACCCCTGTGCCGGCAACGCGATCAATGCTGCGCAGGCTGGTACCCCGGGCACCCTCTCCAATCTGTGTGTGCAGACGGGTGTTCCTCTGGGCCAAGTCGGAGCCGTGCCGCAACCTTCGGCGGGTCAGATCAACGTGGTGGCCGGTGGCAACCCGAACCTGGGCCCCGAAGAAGCGGACACTTCGACGGTTGGTTTTGTGTTCGAACCTGACTTCGTGCCGGGCCTGTCGATCTCTCTGGACTACTACCAGATCCAGATCAACAAGTCGGTGAGCGCTGCCACGGCGCCGCAGGTGATCAACGGCTGCTACACCACGGCGCTGAACCCCGGCCTGGGCTTCAACTCGCTGTGCGGCCTGATCGGTCGCAGCCCGGTGGATGGCACCTTCAATGGCGGCTCGGCCCCCGGTGTGAACACCTCGACCTCGAACCTGGGTACCGATTGGACCTCGGGTTATGACCTGGAAGTGCGTTACCGCCTGCCGCTGCGCAGCCTGGGCCTGGACGCCAAGTGGGGCCGTGTCGATCTGGCACTGAGCGCCAACCAGGTGACGAAGTACGAGTTCCAGACCATCCCTGGCGTGCCTCTGCTGGATTGCCTGGGTTTGTACGGCACCAGCTGCGGCGGCCCGAAGTACAAAACCAAGTTCAGCCAGCGTGGTAGCTGGAACGTGGGTGACTGGAACTTCGCCTACCTGTGGAAGTACACGGGTGCTGTGAAGGCCGAGGCACCTGCTACGGCAGCGAACCCGCTGAACCAGACCGCTTGGTGGCCGCAGTACGCCAAGGTCAAGTCGTACAGCTATGTCGACCTGACTGTGGACTGGAACGTCACCAAGAACCTGAAGCTGAAGCTGTCGGTGGCCAACGCCTTCGACAAGAAGCCGCCGGAAGTGGGCAGCACGATCGGTACCACCGGCACCAACAGCGGCAACACCTTCCCGGCGTACTACGACGTGATCGGTCGCGCCTACACCATCGGCGCCACGCTCAAGTTCTGATCAGGAACCGACAGCGAAACGAAGAAGGCGGGCCTCGGCCCGCCTTTTTTCTTGCTCCCTACAATCTGAGGCGATATGCGCATCCTCATTGCCAACGACGACGGTTATCTCGCCACCGGCCTGGCCGCTCTGGTGCAAGCTTGCGAGGGTCTCGGCGAGATCACCGTCTTCGCCCCGGAACAGAACGCCAGCGGCACCAGCAACGCGCTGACCTTGGGCCGGCCGCTCAACATCTTCCAGGCCAAGGGCGCAGGCGGCCATGCCGTGCACGTGGTCAACGGCACGCCTTCGGACTGTGTGCACCTGGCCCTCACGGGCGTGCTCGGCCAGCGGCCCGACCTGGTGCTTTCGGGCATCAACAACGGCGCCAACATGGGCGATGACACGCTGTACTCCGGCACCGTGGCCGCGGCGATGGAGGGCTATCTCTTCGGCGTGCCGGCGATCGCGTTCTCGCAGGCCGAAAAGGGTTGGGGCGAGATCGATGCCGCTGCGGCCACCGCGCGAGCGGTCGTCGAGCAGGTGCTGAGCCAAGTGCGCCTGGACGGGCCGCCCTGGCTGCTGAACGTGAACATCCCGAACCGCGCCGACGCGCTGCAACTGCCGCGTGTCATCACGCGCCTGGGCCGGCGCCATGCCAGCGAGCCTGTGATCCGCCAGACCAACCCGCGCGGCGAGCCGATCTACTGGATCGGCCCGGCCGGCGACGCGCGTGAATGCGGCGAAGGCACCGACTTCCACGCCGTGGCGCAAGGCCGCGTCTCCATCACGCCGCTGCAGGTCGACCTGACCGACCATGCCTCGCTGGGCCTGTGGGCACCCCGTGTGGCGCGGCCTGCTGCATGACAGCCGCGCCGCCGCGACCGCCGCGTTTTCCGCTCGGCCTGGACCGCGTGCACGCCCGGTCCGAGGGCCGCACGCGCGGCGCGGCCGGTGACGTGCTGCGCCCGCAGGCGCCGCTGCAGCACGCCGCCCAAACGGCGGCCCAGCAGGCTGCGGGCCGCCACCAGCCCAGTGGCCTGGGTTTGGATTCCGTGGCCGTGCGCCAGCGCATGGTGCAACGGCTGCATGCCGATGGCGTGCGCGTCGAGGCGGTGTTGCAGGCCTTCGCGACAGTGGAGCGCCATCGCTTCGTCGACAGCGCGCTGGCCATCCAGGCCTACGAAGACACCGCCTTGCCCATCGGCCTGTCGCAGACCATCAGCAAGCCCTCGGTGGTGGCGCGCATGCTTTCCTTGCTGTTCGAGGGCCAGTCTGCGCGCACGCAGGGCCACCTCGGGCGCGTGCTCGAGATCGGCACGGGCTGCGGCTACCAGGCCGCGCTGCTGGCCTTGCTGGGGCGCAGCGTGGTCTCCATCGAACGTTTGCGTGGCCTGCACGACAAGGCCGTGGAGAACCTTGGAGGCCAACGCCTGGGCGACCTGCGGCTGGTCTACGGCGATGGGCGGCTGGGCCACCCGCCACGCGCGCCTTTCGACAGCATCGTGGCGGCTGCGGGCGGCGAAGACCTGCCGCCAGCGTGGCTGGAGCAGTTGGCCATCGGGGGCCGTCTCGTGGCCCCGATGCTCGACGCACAGCGCGGCGGCCAAGGCCTGCTCGTCATCGACCGCCAGGCCGATGGCCAGTTGCAGCGCCAGTGGTTGGATGCCGTGCATTTCGTCCCCCTAAAATCCGGTGCTGCATGAACCTGACCCCGCTGCCCCGCCCAACCGCTGCCGACGCTTGCGCGCGGCCATCGTCGTCTGCCTGGCGCTGGACGCTGGCCGTGGCCGTGCTGGGCCTGGCGGCCTGCGCTTCGCCCACGCACCGCGCGCCGGTGGAAGACCGGACCACGCCCGTGACCGCGCGTTCTCCACTGCCGGCCGCAACGTCTGCGCCCGCGGCTTCGGGCGGCACCAGCGCGAGCGCCGAGCCCGCTGCCGTGCGGCCGCCGCCCGGTATCGAGAACGCCGGCAAACCCGGCTACTACACGGTGAAGCCGGGTGACACGCTGATCCGCGTGGGGCTCGAGAACGGCCAGAACTGGCGCGACATCGCGCGATGGAACGGCCTGGACAAGCCCAACGTCATCGAAGTGGGGCAGGTGCTGCGCGTGGTGCCGCCGCAAGCCGATGCCAACGGCGTGGTGACGCGCCCCGTGGCGCCCTCCGGCCGCGTGGAGACGCGTCCCCTCGACGGCGCCGCGCGCACCGATGCGCCAGCCGCGGGTGCATCGACACCGGCTGCTTCCGCCGCCCCAGCCACGCCCCCCGCTGCGCGTGAAAGCGAAGACGACCTGAACTGGCTCTGGCCCGCAGCCGGCCCGGTGCTGGCGGGTTTCGACGAGGTCAAGAGCAAGGGCCTGGCGATCGGCGGCAAGGCGGGTGATCCGGTGCTCGCCGCGGCCGACGGGCGTGTGGTGTATGCCGGTGCTGGCCTGCGCGGCTACGGCAACCTGGTGATCGTCAAGCACAACGCCACCTTCCTGACGGCCTACGCCCACAACCAGACCCTGCTGGTCAAGGAAGACCAGGCCGTGCGCCGCGGTCAGAAGATCGCCGAGATGGGCTCCAGCGATGCCGAGCGGGTGCAACTGCATTTCGAGATTCGCCGCCAGGGCAAGCCTGTCGATCCAGCCCGCCTGCTGCCCGCGCGCTGAGCGCCCCCATTTCGCCCCTTCCATCGATGAGCAGCGGATTTGATTGGCTCGAGGTCGAGTCGCTCGACCTCGAAGCGCAGGGCATTGCCCACCGTCCCAAACCCGCAGTCGCCGAAGGCGCCGAGGTCGCAGAAGGCGAGGGCGGCGGCAACGGCAAGGTCGTGTTCATCGAAGGCGCGCTGCCGGGCGAGCGCGTCCAGGTGCAGGTCTCGCGCAAGAAGAACAACTGGGAGCAGGGCACGATGTCGGCCCTGGGCCGTGAAAGCCCGCAGCGCGTGCGCCCGGGCTGCCCGCACTTCGGCCTGCATGCCGGGGCCTGCGGCGGCTGCAAGATGCAGCACCTGCACCCTGCGGCGCAGGTTGCCGTGAAGCAGCGTGTGCTGGAAGACAACCTCTGGCACTTGGCCAAGGTGAAGCCCGAGCGAGTGCTGCGCCCCATCGAGGGCCCGGCCTGGGGCTACCGCGATCGTGCGCGCCTGTCGGTGCGCTACGTGCACAAGAAGGGCACGGTGCTCATCGGTTTCCACGAGCGCAAATCGCGCTACGTGGCCGACATGCAGGTGTGCCCGGTGCTGCCGCCCAAGGTGAGCGCGATGCTGATGCCGTTGCGCGCGCTGATCGGCCGCATGGAACTGCGCGAGCAGATGCCCCAGATCGAACTCGCCGCCGGCGACGGGCCTGACGGCCCCGTGACAGCGCTGGTACTGCGCAACCTGGCGCCGCTGACGCCGGGCGATGCCCAGCGCCTTCGTGACTTTGCGGCTGTGCATGCCGTGCAGTGGTGGCTGCAGCCCAAAGGGCCAGACACCGTGCACCTGCTCGACGAAGGCGGGCCCGAACTGGCCTACCGCCTGCCCGAGTACGGCATCACGATGCCCTTCAAGCCCACCGACTTCACCCAGGTCAACCCGCACATCAACCGCGTGCTGGTCGACCGGGCATTGAAGCTGCTGGATGTGCAGCCTGAGGATCAGGTCATCGACTGGTTCTGCGGCCTGGGCAACTTCACGCTGCCGCTGGCCACGCGCGCCGCGGGTGTGCTGGGCATCGAAGGCAGCGAAACGCTGGTCGCCCGGGCGCGCGCCAACGCGCAACGCAACGGCCTGGCGCACAAGACCCGCTTCGAGGCGCGCAACCTCTTCGAGATCACACCGGGCGATCTGCGTGCGGCCGGCCCGGTGCAGCGCTGGCTCATCGACCCGCCGCGAGAGGGCGCCTTCGCGCTGGCCAAGGCGGTGGCCGATCTGCATGCCGAAGGCGGTTTTGCGCTGCCTCGGCGCATCGTTTACGTCAGCTGCAACCCCGCGACGCTGGCGCGCGACGCCGGCCTGCTGGTGCACCAGGGCGGCTACCGCTGCAGTCTGGCTGGGGTGGTGAACATGTTCCCGCACACGGCGCACGTGGAGAGCATGGCGGTCTTCGACCGCGCCTGAAGGCCCATGCGGCAGGCATGAAAAAACGGGGCCCGAAAGCCCCGTTTGTCATGGGATGCAGCGCAGCTTATTCGCGTTCGCCGCCGAAGATGCCCAGCAGAGCCAGCAGGTTGCTGAAGACGTTGTAGACGCTCAGGTACACGCCCAGGGTGGCGGTGATGTAGTTCGTCTCTTCGCCGTCTTGCACGCGCTTCAGGTCGTGCAGGATGAAGAAGGAGAAGATGCCGATCGCCAGCACCGACAGCGTGATCATCAGCGCGCTGCTCTGGATGAAGATGTTGGCGATACCGACCACCAGCAGCAGGATGACGCCGATGAACATGAACTTGCCCATCTGCGACAGGTCACGCTTGATCACCGTGCTCAGGCTGGCCATGCCCAGGAACACCGCGCCCGTGCCGGCGAAGGCGGTCATGATCAGGCTGGCGCCGTTGTTCAGGCCCAGCACCGCGCCCACCAGGCGAGACAGCATCAGGCCCATGAAGAAGGTGAAGCCCAGCAGGATGGGCACGCCCGCTGCCGAGTTCTTGAACTTCTCGATGGCGAACATGAAACCGAAGGCGCCACCCAGGAACAGGATCATGCTGAGACCCATGCCCAGGCCCCGCAGCATGCCGGTCTGCACGCCCACCCAGGCGCCCAGCACCGTGGGCACCATCGACAAGGCCAGCAGCCAGTAGGTGTTGCGCAGCACGCGGTTGCGTTGTGCCGCCAGCGCGCCGCTACCGGCCACGCCTGGATAGTTCTGCACGCTTTCGTTCATGGAACAACCTCCGGGAAGTGAATGACGCGTCGAGTTTGACGCACCCACGGATTCTACGGAGCCGGGGCCTACCCGGGCATGCCCTTAGCCGGCGCCACGTCTTAGGGCGCTGCCGGGACGTTATCGTCGTGCCCATGAAAACCAAACCCTCACTCACCCTCGAGGACGTGCGCGCCATCGCGGCCGCCGCCGAAGCCGAAGCCTTGAAGAACAACTGGGCCGTGACCATCGCCATCGCCGACGACGGCGGCCACCTGCTGTGGCTGCAGCGCCTGGACGGCGCAGCACCGATCTCCGCAGAGATTGCGCCGGCCAAGGCCCGCACCGCAGCGCTCGGCCGCCGTGAAAGCAAGGTCTACGAAGACATGATCAATGGCGGCCGCGTGTCCTTCCTCAGCGCGCCCGTGCTCAGCGGCATGCTCGAAGGCGGCGTGCCCATCGTCGCCGAAGGGCAGGTGGTGGGTGCCGTCGGCGTGAGCGGCGTGAAGTCGACCGAAGACGCCCAGATCGCGCGCGCCGGCATCGCTGCATTGGGCCTTTGAGGCCGTTGCAGCCACGGGTTTGCCCGAAAGGGGCCCTGGGGCCGGCTATACTCCGGCGGTTTACCCGCTAACAACGCAGCCCTAGCGAAACTCCGCAGTCGGTTTCCCCTCGGACCCTGGCCCCACACCCTTGCGCAAGCAGGGGCAAGGTTCAGGCGCTGGGTGCGCGCGAACCCCGGAGCTTTGCCTTTGCTGCCGTCACTGGTCCCCTCGCTGCCCCCTGCGCTGCTCGCCCTCGCAGACGGCACCACCTTCCACGGCACGAGCGTCGGTGCCCCTGGTCACACCGTCGGTGAAGTGGTGTTCAACACCGCGCTCACCGGCTACCAGGAAATCCTCACCGACCCGAGTTACTGCCGGCAGATCGTCACGCTGACGTATCCGCACATCGGCAACGTCGGCATCAACGGCGAAGACGTGGAGGCCAGCAAGATCCACGCGGCCGGCCTGATCGTCAAGGACGTCTCGCTGCGTGTCTCCAACTTCCGCGCCACGATGAGCCTGCCGGCGTACCTGGCGCAGCAGGGCACGGTGGCCATCGCCGGCATCGACACCCGCCGCCTGACGCGCGTTCTCCGCACGGCCGGTGCGCAGAACGGCTGCATCGTCAGCTTCCCCGTGGGTCACACCGTCACCGCCGACGACGTGGCTGCCGCGGTGGCGAAGGCGCAGGCTGCACCCTCGATGGCAGGGCTGGACCTCGCGCAGGTGGTTTCGGCTGCCGAGCCGTACGCCTGGACCCAGACCGAGTGGCAACTCGGCAGTGGCTACAGCGAACTGGCCGAGCCGAAGTTCCACGTCGTGGCCTACGACTTCGGCGTGAAGTTCAACATCCTGCGCATGCTGGCCAGCCGCGGCTGCCGCGTGACGGTGGTGCCGGCCAAGACGCCCGCCGCCGAGGTGATGAAGCTCCAGCCCGACGGCATCTTCCTCAGCAACGGCCCCGGTGACCCCGAGCCCTGCACCTACGCCATCGAAGCAGCGCGCGAACTGATCGAAACCGGCACACCCACCTTCGGCATCTGCCTGGGCCACCAGATCCTGGCACTGGCCAGCGGCGCCAAGACCTTCAAGATGAAGTTCGGCCACCACGGTGCCAACCACCCGGTGAAAGACCTCGACACGGGCCGCGTCAGCATCACCAGCCAGAACCACGGTTTTGCGGTGGACGAAAAGACGCTGCCCGCGAACCTGCGCCCCACGCACATCAGCCTGTTCGACGGCACGCTGCAGGGCCTGGCGCGCACCGACAAGCCGGCCTTCTGCTTCCAGGGCCACCCCGAGGCCAGCCCCGGGCCGCACGACATCGCCTACCTGTTCGATCGCTTCACGACGCTGATGGCGGAGAAGAAAAATGCCTAAGCGCACCGACCTCAAGACCATCCTCATCATCGGCGCCGGCCCCATCGTCATCGGCCAGGCCTGCGAGTTCGACTATTCCGGCGCCCAGGCCTGCAAGGCGCTGCGCGAAGAGGGCTACCGCGTGGTGCTGGTCAACAGCAACCCCGCGACCATCATGACCGACCCCGGCATGGCGGACGCCACCTACATCGAGCCCATCACCTGGCAGGTGGTGGAGAAGATCATCGCGAAGGAAAGGCCCGACGCGATCCTGCCCACGATGGGCGGCCAGACGGCTTTGAACTGCGCGCTAGACCTGCACCGCCACGGCGTGCTGGCCAAGTACGGCGTGGAGATGATCGGCGCCAACGAGCACGCCATCGAGAAGGCCGAAGACCGCATGAAGTTCAAGGACGCGATGACGTCCATCGGGCTGGATTCGGCCAAGAGCGGCATCGCGCACAGCATGGAAGAGGCGCTGGCGGTGCAGAAGAGCATCGTGGCGCAGATCGGTGGCACCGGCTTCCCGATGGTCATCCGCCCCAGCTTCACGATGGGCGGCACGGGCGGCGGCATCGCCTACAACCCGGAAGAGTTCGAAGAGATCTGCAAGCGCGGGCTGGATCTGTCGCCGACGAAGGAACTGCTGATCGAAGAAAGCCTGATCGGCTGGAAAGAGTTCGAGATGGAAGTCGTGCGCGACCGCGCCGACAACTGCATCATCGTCTGCAGCATCGAGAACCTCGACCCCATGGGCATCCACACCGGTGACAGCATCACCGTGGCACCGGCGCAGACGCTCACCGACAAGGAATACCAGGTGATGCGCAACGCCAGCATCGCCATCCTGCGTGAGATCGGCGTCGACACGGGCGGCTCGAACGTGCAGTTCTCGGTGAACCCGCAGAACGGCCGGCTCATCGTCATCGAAATGAACCCGCGCGTGTCGCGTTCGTCGGCGCTGGCGTCCAAGGCCACGGGCTTCCCGATTGCCAAGGTTGCGGCCAAGCTGGCGGTGGGCTACACGCTGGACGAACTGCGCAACGACATCACTGGCGGCGCCACGCCCGCGAGCTTCGAGCCCAGCATCGACTACGTGGTGACGAAGATCCCGCGCTTCGCCTTCGAGAAGTTCCCGGCCGCCGACGCCCACCTCACGACGCAGATGAAGAGCGTGGGCGAGGTGATGGCCATCGGCCGCACCTTCCAGGAGAGCTTCCAGAAAGCACTGCGAGGGCTGGAAACCGGCATCGACGGACTGACGGAACGCAGCACCGACCGCGACGAGATCATCGACGAGATCGGCAACGCGGGACCCGAGCGCATCCTCTTCCTGGCCGACGCTTTCCGCATCGGCATGCGCCTGGAAGAAGTGTTCGAAGAAACTGCGGTCGACCCCTGGTTCCTCGCGCAGATTCAAGAGCTGATCCAGATCGAGCAACAGCTGCAGAGCCGCGCGCTCGACAGCCTCAGCGAAGACGAACTGCGCTACGTGAAGCGCAAGGGCTTTAGCGACCGCCGCCTGGCCAAGCTGATGGCCACGCACCAGCACGCGGTGCGCGAACGCCGCCATGCGCTGAACGTGCGCCCGGTCTACAAGCGTGTGGACACCTGCGCGGCCGAGTTCGCCACGCAGACGGCCTACATGTACAGCAGCTACGACGAAGAGTGCGAAGCCGCACCGTCGAACAAGAAGAAGATCATGGTGCTGGGCGGTGGGCCCAACCGCATCGGCCAGGGCATCGAGTTCGACTACTGCTGCGTGCACGCCGCACTCGCCATGCGCGAAGACGGGTACGAGACCATCATGGTCAACTGCAACCCGGAGACGGTGTCCACCGACTACGACACGTCCGACCGCCTCTACTTCGAGCCGGTGACGCTGGAAGACGTGCTGGAGATCGTGGCCAAGGAGCAGCCGCTGGGCGTGATCGTTCAGTACGGCGGGCAGACGCCGCTGAAGTTGGCGCTGGATCTGGAGCGCGCCGGCGTGCCCATCATCGGCACCAGCCCCGACAGCATCGACATCGCCGAAGACCGCGAGCGGTTCCAGAAACTGCTGCACCAACTCGGCCTGAAGCAGCCGCCCAACCGTACCGCGCGCACGGAAGAACAGGCGCTGGCCCTGGCGCAGGAGATTGGCTACCCGCTGGTGGTGCGCCCGAGCTATGTGCTGGGCGGCCGCGCGATGGAGATCGTGCACGGCGACAAGGACCTGAACCGCTACATGCGCGAAGCCGTGCAGGTCAGCGAGAAGAGCCCGGTGCTGCTGGACCGTTTTCTGGACGACGCCATCGAGGTCGACGTCGACTGCATCAGCGACGGCACCGAGGTGATGATCGGCGGCATCATGGAACACGTGGAAGCTGCTGGCATCCACAGCGGCGACTCGGCCTGTTCGCTGCCGCCCTACACGCTGAGCGCCAAGCTGCAGGACGAGATGCGCCGCCAGGCTACCGTGATGGCCAAGGCGCTGAAGGTGGTGGGACTGATGAACACGCAGTTCGCCATCCAGGGCGAGGGCGATGACGCTGTCGTCTACGTGCTGGAGGTGAACCCGCGCGCCAGCCGCACGGTCCCCTACGTCAGCAAGGCCACGGGCCAAGCGCTGGCGAAGATCGCCGCGCGCTGCATGGCTGGCCAGAGCCTGGCTTCGCAGTGCAGCGATGACGGCCTGCCACCGCGCGAGGTCGTGCCGCCGTACTTCAGCATCAAGGAAGCGGTTTTCCCTTTCAACAAGTTCCCAGGCGTGGACCCGATCCTCGGCCCCGAGATGCGTTCCACGGGCGAAGTGATGGGTGTCGGTGCCACCTTCGGCGAGGCCATGCTCAAGAGCCAACTCGGTGCGGGCTCACGCTTGCCCGAGAAGGGCACCGTGGTGATCACGGTCAAGAACAGCGACAAGGCGCGGGCCATCGTCGTGGCGCGAGACCTGGTGGCCCTGGGCTACCAGGTGGTGGCCACCAAGGGCACGGCGGCGGCCATCGGTGAAGCCGGCATCCCGGTGAAGCTGGTCAACAAGGTCAAGGATGGCCGGCCGCACATCGCCGACATGGTGAAGGCGGGCGAGATCCAACTGGTCTACACCACGGTCGATGAAACGCGCACGGCGATTGCCGATTCACGCTACATCCGCACCGCGGCGCTGGCCAACCGCGTCACCTACTACACCACCATGGCCGGGGCCGAGGCCGCCACCGAGGCGTTGAAGCACCAGGACAGCCTCAGCGTGGTGTCGCTGCAGGAACTGCACGCTCAACTTCGGACCTTGGCACCGGGCGAAGTGCACTAAACTCCGCCGCTCGTCCTCCGCCGCAGGCCGCCCTTGAGGGGCTCCCTGCGGCGGAGTCACTTTTGCCCCACTCTTGCTTCGCGCAGTTGTCCCCATGGTCACCATTCCCCTCACGCGTCGCGGCGCCGAACTGCTGAAGAGCGAACTGCACCGGCTCAAGTCGGTGGAGCGGCATGCCGTGATCCAGGCCATCAGCGAAGCCCGTGCCCAGGGCGATCTCTCCGAGAACGCCGAGTACGACGCCGCCAAGGACAAGCAGGGCTTCATCGAAGGCCGCATCAAGGAACTCGAGTCCAAGCTGGCTGCGGCCCAGGTCATCGACCCTTCGTCGTTGGACGCAGGCGGCAAGGTGGTCTTCGGCACCACGGTCGATCTGGAAGACGAGGACAGCGGCGCCAAGGTCACCTACCAGATCGTGGGCGACGACGAGGCCGACCTCAAGCAGGGCCTGATCTCCATCAGCAGCCCGATCGCGCGCGCGCTCATCGGCAAGGAAGCCGGCGACGTGGCCGAGGTGCAGGCGCCCGGCGGCTTGCGCCGCTGGGAAATCGTGGACGTGCGCTACGTCTGATGCCCGCGCTGCTGGAACGCGCCCGCCGGCTGCTGCCCGGTTTGTGGGCCGGCTGGTTGCTGTGCGTGGCGCTGTTGGCCACGCCGGCAGTCTTCGCCCAGCTCAGTGGGGCCGAGGCTGGCCGCCTGGTGGGGCGCATGCTGGCGCAAGAGGCCTACACGAGTCTGGCGCTGGGCGTGGTGATGGTCGCGCTGGAGCGTGTGGCCGCGCGCCGTGCCGCGCTGGCGGGCACCGGCCCGCAGTTCAGCGCAGGCATGGTGCTGGCGCTGGGCGCGCTGTTCTGCACGGTGGCCGGCTACTTCGCCATCCAACCGCTGATGCCGGCGGCCAAGGCCGGGCAGGGTGCTTTCAGTTTCGGCCAGCTGCACGCGGCGAGTGCCGCGTTCTATGTGATCAAGGGCCTGCTGGTGCTGGCCCTGGCCTGGCGCGCCGCCAGGCCGCCGGCTCACTGAGCCTGGGCCTTCTTCTTCACGCTGGTCACGCGCTTCTTCACGCGCTTGATCGAACCGCCGGCGGTGACACGCTCGTTGCCGAAGACCTTGACGGTCTTGACCGTGGCGCGGTGGTTGCCACTCTTGGAGAAGCTCACCAGTTTGACGGTGCGCGGGCCCGGCTTGCGGTCGTCGCGCGGCGCTGCTTCCTTCTCAGGAATCGGGCGCCACAGCACCAGCAGCTTGCCGATGTGCTGGATGGGCGCGGCTTCCAGCTTGTCGGCCAAGGTGGCCAGCATGGCTTCTCTGGCTGCGCGGTCGTCAGAGAACACCCGCACCTTGATCAGCCCGTGGGCGTTGAGGGCGGCGTTCACTTCTTTCTCGACGGCGGGCGTGAGCCCGTCGCCACCGATCATGACGACCGGGTCCAGATGGTGGGCTTCGGAGCGGTGCTCCTTGCGTTCGGCGGGGGTGAGCTGGATGGCGGTCATGACCGTATTATCGAACGTGAATGAAGATCGACAGCAAAAGCAAGAAGATCAACAAGGCGTGGCTCAACGACCACGTCAACGATCCCTACGTCAAGTTGGCCCAGCGCGAGGGCTACCGGGCCCGCGCGGCCTACAAGCTCAAGGAGATCGACGAGACGCTGCGGCTGATCCGCCCGGGCCAGGTGGTGGTCGATCTCGGCGCTTCACCGGGCGCCTGGAGCCAGTACCTACGGCGCCGCTTCGCCCCGGAGGGCGCTGCCGTGGGTGAACTGCGGGGCACGGTGATCGCACTGGACCTGCTCGATTTCGAGCCCATCGAAGGCGTGCAGTTCATCCAGGGCGACTTCCGCGAGGAGGCCGTGGCGCAGCAGTTGCACGACGCATTGCAGGGGCGCGCGGTGGACGTGGTGGTCTCGGACATGGCGCCCAACCTCTCGGGCATCGAAGTGACCGACACCGCCCGCGTCGAGCACTTGGTGGAACTGGCCGTGGATTTCGCAGTCCACCACCTGAAACCCGACGGCGCCCTTGTTTGCAAGTGTTTTCACGGCAGTGGCTACAACACCCTGGTTTCGCTGTTCCGGCAAACCTTCCGCACCGCCAAGGCCATCAAACCCAAGGCGTCTCGGGACAAGTCTGCAGAAACCTTTCTGGTCGGCGTGGGACTGAAAGGCCGCTAATCTGCGACGGATCGTGTTCCAGCCCAGCCCCGAGCCGGGGTTCTGCTGGGCAACAGCGGTCGTTTTGTCCTTCTCCTTACCCTCTCAGCTGGCGTTTGCATACCCTTGACTGCTCTAGAATCAACCCCAACTACCGTGGATCGCGGCGTGTCGAATCCGGCACGCCGACCCGCTGAACTGGAAAAGGAGCCGCGGTGAACAACCAATGGTTTTCGAAAGTTGCCGTCTGGCTCGTGATCGCGCTTGTGCTGTTCACGGTCTTCAAGCAGTTTGACCGCAGCACCACCCAGGGCAACCAGATCGGCTACTCCGATTTCCTGGAAGAAGTTCGCGCCAAGCGCATCCGGTCCGTCACGCTGCAGGAAAGCCCAGGCGGCGGTACCGAGATCCAGGCCGTCACCACCGACGACAAGCGCCTGCGCAGCACCGCGACCTACCTCGATCGCGGCCTGGTTGGCGACCTGATCTCCAACAACGTGAAGTTCGACGTGCGGCCGCGCGAAGAGCCGAGCCTGCTGATGAGCATCCTCGTCAGCTGGGGTCCGATGCTGCTGCTGATCGGCGTATGGATCTACTTCATGCGCCAGATGCAGGGCGGCGGCAAGGGCGGCGCCTTCAGCTTCGGCAAGAGCAAGGCCCGCATGCTCGACGAGGCCAACAACTCCACCACTTTCCAGGACGTCGCTGGCTGCGACGAAGCCAAGGAAGAAGTGAAGGAACTGGTCGACTTCCTGAAAGACCCGCAGAAGTTCCAGAAGCTGGGCGGTCGCATTCCCCGCGGCGTGCTGCTGGTCGGCCCCCCGGGTACCGGCAAGACGCTGCTGGCCAAGGCCATCGCCGGCGAGGCCAAGGTCCCGTTCTTCAGCATCAGCGGCTCTGACTTCGTCGAGATGTTTGTCGGCGTGGGCGCGGCCCGCGTGCGCGACATGTTCGAGCAAGCCAAGAAAAGCGCGCCCTGCATCATCTTCATCGACGAAATCGACGCTGTGGGCCGCCACCGCGGAGCTGGCCTGGGCGGCGGCAACGACGAGCGCGAGCAGACGCTGAACCAGATGCTCGTGGAGATGGACGGCTTCGAGACCAACCTCGGCGTCATCGTGATGGCGGCCACCAACCGTCCTGACATCCTGGACCCTGCGCTGCTGCGCCCGGGCCGTTTCGACCGCCAGGTCTACGTGACGCTGCCGGACGTGCGCGGCCGTGAGCAGATCCTGAACGTGCACATGCGCAAGGTGCCCGTGGGCCAGGACATCCGTGCCGACATCCTGGCGCGTGGGACGCCGGGCTTCAGCGGCGCCGATCTGGCCAACCTGGTCAACGAGGCAGCCCTGTTCGCTGCACGCCGCAGCGGGCGCGTGGTGGAGATGGTCGACTTCGAGAAGGCCAAGGACAAGATCATGATGGGCCCCGAGCGGAAGTCCATGGTCATGCCCGAGGAAGAGCGCAAGAACACCGCGTACCACGAGGCCGGCCACGCGCTGGTGGCGCGCCTGATGCCCAAGACCGACCCCGTGCACAAGGTCACCGTCATTCCGCGCGGCCGCGCGCTGGGTGTCACGATGCAACTGCCCGAAGGCGACCGCTACAGCATGGACAAGGAGCGCATGCTCTCCACCATCAGCGTGCTCTTCGGCGGCCGCATCGCCGAAGAAGTGTTCATGAACCAGATGACCACCGGTGCCAGCAACGACTTCGAACGCGCCACGGCCATCGCCCGCGACATGGTGACGCGCTATGGCATGACCGACGAACTCGGCCCCATGGTCTACGCCGAGAACGAAGGCGAGGTCTTCCTCGGCCGCAGCGTCACCAAGACCACCAGCATGTCGGAAGAGACGATGCGCAAGGTGGACGGCGTGATTCGCCGCATCATCGACGAGCAGTACAGCATCGCCCGCAAGCTCATTGAGGACAACAAGGACAAGATGCACTCGATGGCACAGTCGCTGCTGGAATGGGAAACCATCGACAGCGACCAGATCGACGACATCATGGCCGGCAAGCCGCCGCGTGCGCCCAAGGACTGGACGCCTTCGTCGAGCAAGCCGCCGAGCGGCCCGTCGTCCAACGTCGGCACCGACAGCGCACCGGCTGCGGCCTGATCGCCTTCCGGTTGTGACCAGGCAGCGGGGCTTCGGCCCCGCTTTTCATTGCCCGGCCGTTCTTCGCGGCCGCCCCGCGGAGCCCCGGACCTTGACCGCCACGCACACCCACTGGCAGACCACGCGTTTCTTCATCGATCTCTCGCGCCCTCAGGTCATGGGCATCGTCAATGTGACGCCAGATTCGTTCTCGGACGGCGGGCGCAACGCCAGCACCCGCGCCGCACTGGCCCACTGCGAACGCTTGGTGGCCGAAGGTGCCGACATCCTGGACATCGGCGGCGAATCCACCCGCCCCGGCGCCACAGGGCTGGCGGCAGAGGACGAACTGGCGCGCGTGTTGCCGGTGCTCGAAGGCGCCTTGTCCCTGGGCGTGCCGGTGTCCGTGGACACGAGCGAACCGCTGGTGATGCAGCACGCCCTCGCCCTGGGCGTGGACATCGTCAACGACGTTCGTTCCCTGCGCCGGCCCGGCGCGCTGGCCTGCGTGGCCGGCCATGCCTCGGCGGGCGTTTGCCTCATGCACATGCGTGGCGAGCCCGACACGATGCAGTCGATGGCGGACTACGCCGATGTCGTGGCCGAGGTGGGGGCCTGGCTGCGGCAGCGCCTGGCCGATGTGCAGGCCGCCGGGGTCGGTCACGGGCGCGTGATGCTCGATCCAGGCATCGGCTTTGCCAAAGGTCCGCAAGACAATCTGCGGCTGCTGCGCGAGCAGCGCGCATTGGCGGCGGCGGTGCCCCGGCCGCTCCTGGTGGGGTGGTCGCGCAAGGGCACGCTGGGCCTCATCACCGGGCGGCCTGTCGGAGAGCGCCTCGCGGCCAGTGTTGCCGCAGCCTTGGCTGCGGTGCACCATGGCGCAGCCGTGGTGCGTGTGCACGATGTCGCCGCCACGGTCGATGCCTTGAAGGTGTGGCAGACGGCTGCTGAACCCGGACGGCCTGTGCACAGCATCACGCGGGCGTGAAGGCACCCGAGAGGACGGGCCGGGCACGGTCTGCGCCGAGAGAAAATGGTCAGAGGAGAGAACAACAATGAGCAGAGCGTATTTCGGCACCGACGGCATTCGTGGCACGGTCGGTCAGAGCCCCATCACCCCCGACTTCATGCTGCGCCTCGGCCATGCCGTGGGCCAGGTGTTGCGCCGCAGCGGCCGCGCCGCCACCGTGCTGATCGGCAAGGACACCCGCATCTCGGGCTACATGATCGAGTCATCGCTCGAAGCCGGTTTCGCGTCGGCCGGCGTTGATGTGCTGCTCAGCGGCCCGCTGCCGACGCCGGGCGTGGCCTACCTGACGCGGGCGCTGCGCCTGGATCTGGGCGTGGTCATCAGTGCCTCGCACAACCCATTCGACGACAACGGTGTCAAGTTCTTCTCCGCCAAGGGCGAGAAACTGCCCGACACCTGGGAACTCGAGGTCGAGGCCGAACTTCAGCGCACGCCGCAGTGGGTCGATTCGGCGCGCCTGGGCAAGGCTCGCCGGCTCGATGACGCCGGCGGCCGCTACATCGAGTTCTGCAAGAGCACGGTGCCCAACAGCCTGTCGCTGCGCGGCATGAAGGTGGTGGTCGATGCCGCCCACGGTGCGGCCTACCACGTGGCGCCCGACGTGTTCCACGAACTGGGCGCGGCGGTCGTGAAGATCGGGTGCAGCCCCGACGGCCTGAACATCAATGCCGGAGTCGGGGCGACCTCGCCCCAGGCCCTGGTGAAGGCGGTGGCCGAACACCGGGCCGATTACGGCATCGCGCTGGACGGCGACGCCGACCGGCTGCAACTCGTGGACGCTCAGGGCCGGCTCTACAACGGCGACGAGTTGCTCTACGTGATGGCCATTGACCGGCTGGCGCAACGCCAGGCCGTGCCGGGCGTGGTCGGCACGCTGATGACGAACATCGCGGTCGAGCAGGCCCTGGCGGCCCGTGGCGTTCGTCTGGTGCGTGCCAAGGTTGGCGACCGTTACGTGCTGGAAGAACTCAGCGCCCACGGCTGGCAACTGGGCGGTGAGAGCTCCGGCCATCTGCTGGCGCTCGACTGCCACACCACGGGCGACGGCATCGTCAGCGCCTTGCAGGTGCTGCAAGCGGTGCGCCGCAGCGGCGGCACCCTGGCTGGCCTGCTCGAGGGTGTCGAACTCTGCCCCCAGACGATGATCAACGTGCGCCTGCGCGAAGGCAGCGACTGGCGGCAGAGCCCGCAGCTGGCTGAGGCCCGCGAGCAGGCCGAGCGCGACCTCGGCAGCAGCGGCCGCGTGCTCATCCGTGCATCGGGCACCGAACCGGTGCTCCGTGTGATGGTGGAAGCTCGGGATGCGGCCCTGGGGCGCCGCTGCGCCGAGCGCATGGCCGAGGCGGCGGCGGCCGCCTGAACGCGCGACCCCGTCCCCGGCAGGGCCAGGGACGAAGCGCTGGCTGATCAGTCGATCAGCGGCGCGGGGGCATCATCACCTTGTCGATGATGTGCACCACGCCATTGGTCGCGCCGACGTCGGCCTGCGTCACCACCGCATCTTCGACCGTCACGAAGGTGCCGGCCTTGGCCACGGCCAGATTGGCACCTTGCACCGATTTGACGTTGCCAGTCTTGACATCCGCGGCCATCACTTTGCCCGCGACGACGTGGTAGGTCAGCACCGAACGCAAGAGTTCTTTGTTGGCAGCCAGTTCGGCCATCGTCTTGGCCGGCACGGCCTTGAAGGCTTCGTCGCTGGGCGCAAAGACGGTGAAGGGCCCGCTGCCCTTGAGCGTGTCGGTCAGGCCGGCGTCGGCGATGAGCTTGGTGAGCGTCGACAGCTGGGGCGTGCGTGCCGCGGTTTCTGCGACCGTGGCAGGCGCCGGCGTGGTGGCGCAGCCAACCATGGCGGCCAGGGCGAGTGCGGCAGGGGCGAGCAGCCAGGTTCTGCGGATGAAGGTCATGGGCGTGGGCTCCGGGGGAGGTTGAGGTTGCGGCCCGTAAGGCTAGGCCGCGTCCATGACTGATTCGTGACGGAAGCATGGCGGCCTGTCACAAACCCGCCCGGAAGCTTGGTGGGGCTTTGTGATGTCACGGAGTCGTCATCGAGCCTGCCTAAACTGCCGTGCATTGCCAACTTTCGCACTCACCGAGGTCTACGCATGAATCTCTTCCGCCGCGCCGCCCTTGCCGCCGCTGTCACGGTCTTCACCGCCTCCGCCTTCGCGCAAGACGTGACGGGTGCAGGTGCCTCTTTCCCCGCCCCGGTATACGCCAAGTGGGCTGACGCCTACAACAAGGCCGTCGGTGCGCGTATCAACTACCAGTCGGTGGGTTCGGGCGCTGGCATTCGCCAGATCCGCGGCAAGACGGTGGATTTCGGCGCGACGGACGCGCCGCTGACCGACGCCGAACTGGCCAAGGACGGCCTGATCCAGTTCCCGACCGTCATCGGCGGCGTGGTGCCGGTGGTGAACATCAAGGGCATCGCCCCCGGGCAGATCAAGATGAACGGCCAGGTACTGGGCGACATCTACCTCGGGAAGATCACCAAGTGGAACGATCCGGCGCTGGTGGCCCTGAACCCCGGCGTGCCGCTGCCGGACGCTGCGATCGCACCTGTGCGCCGTGCCGACGGTTCTGGCACCACCTTCCTGTTCACGAACTACCTGTCGAAGGTGAACGCAGAGTGGAAAGCCAAGGTTGGTGAAGGCACGGCCGTGAACTGGCCCGTAGGCGCCGGCGGCAAGGGCAACGAAGGGGTCTCCGCCTTCACGCTGCGCCTGCCGAACTCGATCGGTTACGTCGAGTACGCCTACGCCAAGCAGAACAAGATGAGCTACGTGCTGATGCGCAACAAGGACGGCGCCTTTGTTCCGCCGTCGGACACCGCCTTCAAGGCCGCCGCTGCCGGCGCGGAATGGCAGAAGAGCTTCTTCCAGGTGCTCACCGAGCAGCCCGGCAAGGACAGCTGGCCTATCACGGGCGCCACCTTCATCCTGATGCACAAGCAGCAGGACAAGCCGGCGAATGCCAGCAACGCCCTGAAGTTCTTCGATTGGGCCTACGCCAACGGCGACAAGATGGCCGACGAGCTGGACTACGTGCCGCTGCCGGCCTCGGTGAAGGACCTCGTGCGCAAGCAGTGGGCCGACAGCCTGAAGGATGGGGCGGGCAAGCCCATCGCCTTCAAGTAAGCCGTTGAGCTGCCAGCTACCAGGCCGCCGGCAGGCGGCGCTGGTGAGGCAGCCCAGTGCCCTTCCTGCGTCCGAGCGGAGGCCCCATGGCCGCTACACTGCCCGCCAGTCCATACCCCGAGAACAAAAAGATGGAGCGAGCCTCCCCTCTGGGCGATCCGCCCGGCCGGCGTCGTGTCTGGCCCTGGGCCGACACCGCCTTTTCCTTCCTGGCTCACGCGGCCGCCTGGGTGACGCTGCTGCTGCTGGTCGGCATCATCGTCTCGCTGGTGGTGGGGGCCATGCCGGCCATCCGCGAGTTCGGCTTGGGTTTTCTGGTCTCCACCGAGTGGGACCCGGTGCAGCTGAAGTTCGGCGGCTTGGTGATGATCTACGGCACGCTGATGACGAGTTTCATCGCGCTGCTGATCGCCGTGCCCGTGAGTTTCGGCATCGCGGTTTTCCTCACCGAGCTGTCGCCCTCCTGGCTGAAGCGCCCGCTGGGCGTGGCCATCGAACTGCTGGCGGCGGTGCCGTCCATCGTCTACGGCATGTGGGGCCTGTTGGTTTTCGGGCCCATCCTCGCCACCTATGTGCAGCAGCCACTGCAGGGCGCCTTTGGTGACGTGCCAGTGCTCGGTGCGCTGTTCTCCGGCCCGCCCGTGGGCATCGGCATCCTGTCGGCCGGCATCATCCTGGCCATCATGATCATTCCTTTCATCGCTGCGGTGATGCGTGACGTCTTCGAGACCACGCCGGCGCTGCTGAAGGAATCGGCCTACGGGCTGGGGTCGACGACCTGGGAGGTTGTCTCCAAGGTTGTGCTGCCCTACACCAAGACGGGCGTTGTCGGCGCCACCATGCTGGGCCTGGGCCGGGCTCTGGGCGAGACCATGGCCGTCACTTTTGTGATTGGCAACTTCAACCAGCTGGACAACCTGTCGCTCTTCCAGGCCGCCAACAGCATCACTTCGGCATTGGCCAACGAGTTCGCCGAGGCCAGCGAAGGACTGCACCAGGCGGCCTTGATTTACCTGGGCCTCGTGCTGTTCTTCATCACCTTCGTGGTGTTGGCGCTGTCCAAGGTCTTGCTGAACCGCCTGCGCCGCAGTGAAGGGAGCCGCACATGAGCTCGTTCATGCACATGGATGCACGCCGCACGGCGTTGCACCGCAAGCGCAAGATCGTCAATGCCGTCTCGCTGACGCTGGCGCTGACCGCCATGGCCTTCGGCCTGTTCTGGCTGATCTGGATCCTGATCGAGACCGTGCGCCTCGGCGTCGGCGGCCTGGCGGTTTCGGTGTTCACCGAATCGACGCCGCCGCCGCTGGCCGAGACAGGTGGCCTGGCCAACGCCATCGTAGGTTCGCTGATCATGGTGACACTGGCCACGGCCCTGGGCACGCCCATCGGCGTGATGGCAGGGGTGTACCTGGCCGAGTACGGCAAGCGCACCTGGCTGGGCGCGGTGACGGGCTTCATCAACGACATCCTGCTGTCGGCACCGTCCATCGTCATCGGTCTGTTCATCTACTCGGCCGTGGTGGCCACGACCAAGAGCTTCTCGGGTTTTGCCGGCGTGCTGGCCTTGGCGCTGATCGTCATCCCGGTGGTCGTGCGCACCACCGAGAACATGCTCAGCCTGATCCCGAACGCTCTGCGCGAGGCCGCCTACGCTTTGGGCACGCCGAAGTGGAAGGTGATCGCTTCGGTCACGCTGAAGGCGGCACGCGCGGGCGTGGTCACCGGCATCCTGTTGGCCCTGGCGCGCATCGCTGGCGAAACCGCACCGCTGCTCTTCACGGCCCTGTCGAACCAGTTCTTCACCACCAGCCTGGGCGAGCCCATGGCCAGCCTGCCGGTGACGATCTTCAAGTTCGCCATGAGCCCTTACCAGAACTGGCAAGAGCTGGCCTGGGCCGGTGTCTTCCTGATCACCATCGGTGTGCTCGCGCTCAACATCCTGGCGCGCGTGCTCTTCCGCAACAAGCAATAAGCAAGGCCCCCACATGGACACCCGTGTCGACCTGCCCACCACCGAGCGCGTGAAGATCTCGGTGCGCGACCTGAACTTCTACTACGGCAGCTTCCACGCGCTGAAGCACATCAACCTCGACATCCCTGAGCGCAAGGTCACGGCCTTCATCGGGCCTTCGGGTTGTGGCAAGAGCACGCTGCTGCGCACCTTCAACCGCATGTTCGAGCTCTACCCCGAACAGCGCGCCGAAGGCAGCATCAGCGTCGACGGGGAAGACATCCTCAAGAGCAAGCGCGATGTCACGCTGATCCGCGCCAAGATCGGCATGGTCTTCCAGAAGCCCACGCCGTTTCCGATGTCGATCTACGACAACATCGCTTTCGGCGTGCGCCTGTTCGAGACCCTGCCGCGCGTGGAGATGGACGAGCGCGTGGAGTGGGCCCTCAAGAAGGCCGCGCTCTGGGGCGAGGTGAAGGACAAGCTCGACCAGAGCGGCGCCAGCCTCTCCGGCGGCCAGCAGCAGCGCCTGTGCATCGCGCGCGGCATCGCGATCAAGCCCGAGGTGCTGTTGCTGGATGAACCGTGCTCGGCGCTGGACCCCATCAGCACCGGCAAGATCGAAGAGCTGATCCACGAGCTCAAGGCCGACTACACGGTGATGATCGTCACCCACAACATGCAGCAGGCCGCCCGCTGCAGCGACTACACGGCCTACATGTACCTGGGCGACCTGGTCGAGTTCGGCCCCACGTCCGAGCTCTTCATGAAGCCCAAGAAGAAGGACACCGAGGACTACATCACCGGCCGTTTCGGCTGATGATGCGTTGCCCCCGCCAGCCAGCCCTGGCCCTTGACCGAGCATCACCATGAGCGACAAACACCTCTCGACCCAGTTCGACGCCGAACTCAGCGGCATCTCCACGCGCGTGCTCGAGATGGGCGGTCTCGTTGAATCGCAGGTCGTGCAGGCCGTGCACGCCCTGACCAACTTCAGCGGCGAGATCGCCAGCGTCGTGCTGCAGGGCGAAGAGCGCGTGAACCAGATGGAAGTCGAGATCGATCGCGATCTGTCGGCCATCATCGCGCGCCGCCAGCCCACGGCGCGCGATCTGCGCCTGCTGATCGCCATCAGCAAGACCATCGCCAACCTCGAGCGCGTGGGCGACGAGGCCGCGCGCATCGCGCGCACGGTGCAGCGCCTGTTGAACTCGGGCGTGTCGTCGCGGCTGCGGCTGCCGGTGGCCGACCTGGGCTTCGAATCTGAACTGGCCATCGCCCAGCTGCGCAAGGCGCTGGACGCCTTCGCGCGCCTGGACACTGCGCGCGCGCTGGAAGTGCTGAAGCAGGACGACCAGATCGACCAGGAGTTCGACGGCCTGCTGCGCAAGCTGATCACCTACATGATGGAAGACCCGCGCACCATCTCTTCCAGCATCGACCTCGTGTTCGTGGCCAAGGCCATCGAGCGTGTGGGCGACCACGCCAAGAACCTGGCCGAGGCCATCATCTACGTGGTCAAAGGCACCGACGTGCGGCACACCTCGATGCAGAACGTCGAAGACGCAGTGCGCTGAAAAGGGCAGGGGCACAGCATGAGTTCCATCCTCGTCGTCGAAGACGAAACCGCCATCGCCGAGCTCATCGCGATCAACCTGCGTCACGCGGGCTTCGAGGTTCGCATCGCCACCGATGCCGAGGCCGCCAACCGCGAGGTCGACCGTGTGCTGCCCGACCTGGTGCTGGTGGACTGGATGCTGCCCGGCCAGACGGGCCTGCAGCTGGCACGCCGTTGGCGCAGCGAGGCGCGCACGCGCGATCTGCCGGTGATCATGCTCACCGCCCGCGCCGACGAGACCGACAAGGTGGCCGGCCTGGACGCTGGTGCCGACGACTACCTGACCAAGCCCTTTTCGCCCAAGGAACTGCTGGCACGCATCCGCGCCGTGCTGCGCCGCAAGGCACCCGAGGCGCTGGACAGCGCCGTCGAGGTCTGCGGCCTGCGCCTGGACCCGGCCACGCGCCGTGTGACGCGCCGCGTCGATACCGACGAGGGCGAAGCCCTGCGCGAAGCCAAGATCGGGCCCACCGAGTTCCGCCTGTTGCACTTCCTGATGACACATCCTGAGCGCGTGCACAGCCGTGCGCAGTTGCTCGACCGCGTTTGGGGCGACCACGTCTTCATCGAAGAGCGCACGGTCGACGTGCATGTCAAGCGCCTGCGCGAGGCCCTGCAGCCGGTGCAATGCGCGGGTCTCATCGAGACCGTGCGCGGCGCAGGCTACCGGCTGACCCAGCAGCTCGGCAGCGTGGCCGCCTAGAGCCTGGGGCGATTTCCTGATGGGATGGTGGCTCGCCCGCACGCTGGCAGCCTTGCTGGCTGTCTTGCTGGGCAGCTTGTCAGGCGCCTTGTTCGGCAGTGGCCTGGGCTCCTGGAGCCTGGGCGCCGCTGGCGGCGGGCTGCTCGCGTTCACTGCGCTGGTCTTGCGCGATTCCTGGCGAGGCCAGGGGCTGATGAACTGGTTGCGCGGTCCGCTCACGGGCTCGGCCCCCCGCGACAGCGGCTTCTGGGGCGAGCTGGCTTACCGAGTGGAGCGCGCCGTGCGCGGCCGCGAGCTGAGCATCCAGCAGGAGCGTGACCGGCTGGCGCAGTTCCTGTCGGCCATCGAAGCTTCACCCAACGGCGTGATGCTGCTCGACGGCGCCGACCAGATCGAATGGTGCAACTCGGTGGCCGCCGAGCACTTCGGGCTCGACCCCGAACGCGACCGCCGCCAACGCGTCACCAATCTCGTGCGCATGCCGGCCTTCGTCAGCCACCTGCAGGCCGGGCGCTTCGGCGAGTCGGTGGAGTTCAGCGGGCCGCTGGGCCGCAGCACGCTGTCGGTGCTGGTGCGCCCTTATGGCGAAGGCATGAAGCTCGTGCTGTCGCAGGACATCACCGAACGCGAGCGCGCCGAAGCGATGCGGCGCGACTTCGTGGCCAACGTCTCGCACGAGATCCGCACGCCGCTGACCGTGCTGTCGGGCTTCATCGAGACGCTGGCGCAACTGCCGCTCACCGAGGTGGAGCGCCAGCGCGTGATGCACCTGATGTCGCAGCAAACCGACCGCATGCAGGCGCTGGTGGGCGACCTGTTGACGCTGGCGCGCCTGGAAGGCAGCCCGCGGCCTGCGCCCGACCGCTGGTGCGCGATGGAGCCGCTGCTGCGTCAGGCCTTGCAAGACGCTGAGCTGCTGTCGGCCGGGCGGCACGTCCTCAGCATCGAGGGTGCAGAAGACGCAGAAGTTGCCGGCAGCGACACCGAGTTGCTCAGCGCCGTCACCAACCTGCTCAACAACGCCGTCCGCTACACGCCCGAGGGCGGCAGCATCGTGCTGCGCTGGCTCTGGCGCGGCGACGGCGGCGCTGTCATCGAGGTGCAGGACACCGGCATCGGCATCGCGCGCGAGCACCTGGCCCGCTTGACCGAGCGCTTCTACCGCGTCGACGGCAGCCGCTCGCGCGACACCGGCGGCACGGGCCTGGGCCTGTCCATCGTCAAGCACGTGGCGCAGCGCCATGGCGGCGAGATCGACGTGCAGAGCGAACCTGGCAAGGGCAGTTGCTTCCGGCTCAGCCTGCCGGCGCTGCGCGTGCGCCACAAGCGCGTGGTGGCCGAGGTGCTGCCGGCCTGATCGGCCAGGGCCGACTCAGCGGCCGTCTGGCGCTTCAGGGCGCGCGCGACGCAACACCTGCGTGATCTCGTCGCGGTCGGTCGGCCGCTTGACTTCACCCACCAGCACCCAACCCGGCGCGGCCGGCGGCAACGGCCGTTGCTTGCTCACCTGCAGCAGGTAGCCGCAAGGGCCGGACAGTGCCGCTGGACGTGCATCCACACGCCAGCGGCCGAAGTGCTCCAGCGCTGCCACGGTGGAAGGCGCCAGCGTCGGCCCGGCGATACAGGCCTGCGGCGGCACCAGCGTGGCCACGCGCTGCACCAGGGCGCGCGGGCTGCGCGCGTAGTCGAGCAGGGGCAGCCACAGCGTCATCAGCAGCAGCCAGCACAGCGCCACGCCCCCAGCAGGCAGCACCAGGCTCTTCCAGAGCGCTTCGCGGTGCCGGCCGGTGCGCCAGCGCACCAGCCACACCCAGGCCAGCGTGCCGGCCAGGGCGGCGGCCAAAGCCAGGGCAGAGAAGGGCGCCTCGAAGCCTGGCGCGAGCTTGGCCACGTTGCCCGCCGGCTTGGCCGGTGTGCCGGTCTGCATGGCGGCATAGATGACCCAGATGGTGATAGCGCACAGCGTGAAGAAGCACATCGAGAACCAGTCGACGGCCGCCGCGGCGCTGCGCTTGAGCGTGGGCAACGCGAAGGCGGCCAGCACCGCCATGCCGGGCAGACCCAGCATCAGCGCGCGGTCGCTGCCCGCCATGGCCACATTGGCCGCCAAGGCCACTGCCACGCCGACCAAAGGCACCGAGATGTGCCGGTGCGAGAGCTGGCGCCGCCAGCGCCACAAGGTCCACAGTGCCAGCGGCCACACCGGCCACAGGAACCAGAGCCATTGACGGGCCATCGAGGCCAGATCGTCGGGCCCGAGCCCGTGGCTGCGCCAGCGCCAGGCGCCCATGGCCATGGCCAGCAACGCGGCGGCCGCCATGGAAACGGCCACCCACACCGTGAAGGCCCGCACTTGCGCGTAGCGCGAGAGCGCACACACCACCAGCCCGGCCAGGCCCGCGGCCATGGCCATGCTGGGCGCGCCGCTGCCGGCCAGCAAGGGCAGGGCGGCGAGCACGGCAGCGCGCGAGAGCCACGGGCGCGAAGGTGCGGCGGCCAGCGCGTAGAGGTAGAGCGTCATCGCGCACAGCTGGCCGAGCTCGGGCGTGGTCTCGTGTCCCAGTTGCAGCAGGCCGAGCGTCGCCATCAAGGCCAGCACGGCACCGTCGGCCACGGCGCGCGCGTAGTCCACCGGTGAGGCCTCGCCGCCGAAGGCAAAGGGCACCGGCTGCGCGGCGTCGGTGCGGGCGAGGTGGAAGGTGGTGTACCAGGTCAACGCCAGCGTCAGGGCCAGCAGCAGCGCGAAGGGCAGGCGGGCTGCGAAGGCCGCGTCCATCCAGCCCTGGCCGGCCAGGATGAAGGCCGCGCCCAGCCAATGCGGCAGCAGCGCGGTGTCGGCCGGCACACCGCCGAGCATGGGCCCCCACCAAGGCGTTCGGCCCTCGGCAATGGCGATCATCTGGCCGAAGGCCGTGACATCGGCGTGGCGCCACGGGTCGCGCCCCACCAGCCCGGGCAGCAGGTAGGCCGCGCACAGGAGCAGCAAGGGGATGCGCGGCAGGCGGCGTGCGCCGCGGGCGGTGACGAGGGCGGGCTTGGGGCTGTTCACGGCAAGGGCGATGCTAGCGAAGCGCAGGCCATCGGCCGCCGAAGGCCAGGCCCGGCGAGCAGGGGCTGCGCAGGCGACAAAAAAGGCAGCCGAAGCTGCCTTTGATGTTCCGAGCGGTGGCCAGCGGCCACAGACTCAGGCGGTCTTCTTGAGGTGCGCAAACTTGTTGCGGAACTTCTCGACGCGGCCGCCCAGGTTGTCCACGCTCTTCTGCGTGCCGGTGTAGAACGGGTGCGTCTCGCTGGTGGTTTCCAGCTTGATGAGCGGCAGCTCACGGCCGTCTTCCATCTTGATCGACTCGCGGGTCGGGGCGCACGAACGCGTCACGAACTTGAAGCCGTTGGACAGGTCCTGGAAGCAGACCTCGCGGTAGTTCGGGTGAATGCCGTCTTTCATCACATGCCTCTTTGCTGTTCGGGAGCCACGTTGCACCGTGCAACGCACTTGCCGGGGGGGCTGAAAACCTCGCCACCGACTTGCCGTCTGCGGCGAAAAACCCAGGATTATAGATCAGCGCGCAGCGTCAGCCGCCGCGGCGCATCATGTCGAAGAAGTCGAGGTTGTTCTTGCTCTGCTTCATCTTGTCGAGCACGAACTCCATCGCCTCGATCTCGTCCATGTTGTAGAGCAGCTTGCGCAGGATCCAGCTCTTTTGCAGGATCTCCGGCTTGAGCAGCAGCTCTTCACGGCGCGTGCCGCTCTTGTTGATCAGGATGGACGGATAGACGCGCTTCTCGGCCATGCGGCGATCGAGGTGGATCTCGCAGTTGCCGGTGCCCTTGAACTCTTCGTAGATGACCTCGTCCATCTTGGAGCCGGTGTCGATCAGGGCCGTGCCGATGATGGTGAGGCTGCCGCCTTCTTCCACGTTGCGGGCTGCGCCGAAGAAGCGCTTGGGGCGCTGCAGCGCGTTGGCGTCGACACCGCCGGTCAGCACCTTGCCCGAGCTCGGCAGCACGTTGTTGTAGGCGCGGGCCAGGCGGGTGATGCTGTCGAGAAGGATCACCACGTCTTTCTTGAGTTCGACCAGGCGCTTGGCGCGCTCGATCACCATCTCGGCGACCTGCACGTGGCGCGCGGCGGGTTCGTCGAAGGTGGAGCTGATCACTTCGCCGCGCACGCCGCGGACCATCTCGGTCACTTCTTCGGGTCGCTCGTCGACCAGCAGCACGATCAGGTGCACCTCGGGGTGGTTGGCCACCAGCGCGTGCGCGATCTGCTTCATCATGACCGTCTTGCCGGTCTTGGGCTGCGCCACCAGCAGCGCGCGCTGGCCTTTGCCGATGGGCGCGATGAGGTCGATGATGCGGCTGGTGACGTTCTCTTCGCCCTTGAAGTTGTCGCGCTCAAGCTTGAACTGCTCCTTGGGGAACAAGGGCGTCAGGTTCTCGAACATGATCTTGTGCTTGCTCTCCTCGGGCGTCACGCCGTTCACGCGGTCGACCTTGACCAGCGCGAAATAACGTTCACCGTCCTTGGGCACGCGCACTTCACCTTCCACCATGTCGCCTGTGTGCAGGTTGAAGCGGCGGATCTGGCTCGGGCTCAGGTAGATGTCATCGGTGCTGGCCATGTAGCTGGCCTCGATGCTTCGCAGGAAGCCGAAGCCGTCAGGCAGCACTTCGAGCACGCCGTCGCCGAATACCTGCTCACCGGCCTTCGCGCGCTTCTTCATGATCGCGAACATCAGTTCCTGCTTGCGCAGGCGGGCGACGTTCTCGATCTCCAGCGCCTCGCCCATCGTGATGAGCTCGGAAACGTGCTGGGCCTTCAGTTCGGACAAGTGCATGGATGGCACCCTCGGGGGCAGTTGCGTTGCGCATGGGAGGCAGCGGGCTCGGGGGAGCCGGCTGCAGGCGCATGTCGCGGGTGGTTGGCGCCGGACCAACGCTGCAGGCCGTGTGCGGGCCTTGTTCGCGCCAGCGTGGGCTGGCGGGGCAAGCGGGTGGCGGGTCAGCCGGCGGGCGGTTCAAACGCCCGTCGGTGACGAAGATTATAGGTGGGTGTCGATGAAGGCGGTGAGCTGCGCCTTGCTGAGCGCCCCCACCTTGGTGGCCGCGAGCTGGCCGCCCTTGAAGATCATCAGCGTCGGGATGCCGCGGATGCCGAACTTGGCCGGCACGTCGCGGTTCTCGTCGACGTTCATCTTCGCGATCTGCAGGCGCCCTTCGTAGGCCTTCGACACCTCGTCGAGGATGGGGGCGATCATCTTGCAGGGGCCACACCACTCGGCCCAGTAATCGACGAGCACGGGCTTGTCGGCCGACAGCACGTCGCTGTCGAAAGAGTCGTCGGTGATGTGTTTGATCAGTTCACTGCTCATGGGGGTCTCCGGGGCTGCGGCACCAGGCACGACCGGTGCGGACATGCAGCCGGCTGGATTTTGTCACATCCCCTCTGGCCCACCGACCCGCGCGCCTGTGAATCTGCCGATCGTGCCGATAGCCTGCGGCACCGCTCTCGCGAGGGAACTGCCGGTTGGAAACCGCGTTGTTCCGGGCTTGGTCGGTGCTGGCCACAGGTTTCAATTGCCTTGCCATGCCACCGTCATCCTCCGACTCTTCCGCCCCGGGCCGCGCCGCCGCCGTGCGCTGGTTCGGCCGCATGCAGCTCTTGCGGCTGCTGGGCAAGAGCGAGCGCACCATGGCCTGGCGCGTGGCCGACCCGCGCAGCGGCCAGGAACTGATGCTCGTGCTGCCGCGCGTGCAGCCCGCCGATGCCGCCGCGATGGAGCGCTGGCAGCAGACCGTGCGCCAGGCCTCGCGCCTGAACCACCCGCAGTTGGCCGGGGTGGTGGAAACCGGCGTTCAGGACGGCTGGCCTTACGTGGCCTACGACCCGCGTGACAGCGCCACCCTCACCGAGAAGATGTCGCCCCGCGGGATGCCCGGCCTGGAGGCCGCCGCCTGGGTGACGCAAGCCTTGCAGGGCCTGGCCTACGCGCACGAGGCCGGCATCGGCCACCACGACGTCCAGCCGCACCTGCTGCTGGTCAGCGACAGCGGGCAGGTCCGCGTGGCGGGCCTGGGCGTGGCCAGCGAGATGCTGTCGGTCGGCCCAACCACTGCCACGGAGGCCGGTGGCCTGCGCGGCCAGCGCGAGGCCGCCGAGCGCGACGTGCTGGGCTGCGGCCTGGTGCTCTACACCTTGCTGTGTGGCCAGCCGGCCCTGGAAGAGCCCGATGTCGGCCGCGTGATCGCACGCATGCCGCCGCTGGGCCGCGACATCGTGCGCCTGCCGTGGACCACCGCGCAGCCCGTGCCCGAGCCGCTGCGCGCCATCGTCAACCGCGCCACCGACCGCCAGGAGCGCCAGCGCTACCGCAATGCCCGCACGCTGCTGCGTGCGCTGGAAGGCTGCCAGCACACCGAATCGAGCACCGGCGGCGGCCCGCTGGTGCTGTTGACCGACAAGCTGCGCACAGCGGGCGTGCTGCCGGCCTCGCCGGGCGGGGCCGACCAGGCCGCCCGCGTGGCGATGATGGAGCGCGAGCGGACGATCGAGCTGGCCGAGGCGGTGCTGGAGGACATGGCACTCAGCTTCGAACTGCTGCGTCTGGTGAACTCGGCCCAGGTGCGCGGCGCGCAGATCTCGGGCAGCGGGCCTGTGCTCACGGTGCGCCGTGCCATCGCGATGCTGGGGCTGGATGGGGTGCGGCGCGCAGCACTGGCGCTGCGCCCCTGGCCCGGGCCCTTGAACGACGTGGGCGCTGCGGAATTGCAGCGCCTGTTCGACCGCTGCCGGCGCGCAGCCCGCGTGGCGCTGGTGCTGCGGCCGGCGGGCTACGACGCCGAGGTGGTGTACCTCATCACCTTGCTGCAGAACCTGGGGCGCCTGGTTGTGCACTACCACTTCCCTGACGAAGCCCAACAGATCCGCCGCCTGATGCAGCCCGCCCCGCCAGCGCGCGAAGGCGAAAGCGAAGACCCGGGCATGACCGAAGAAGGTGCGGCCTTCGCGGTGCTGGGCACCGACATCGAATCGATAGGCGCTGCCGTGGCGCGCTACTGGGGCCTGGACGACGGCGTGCTGGCCATGGTGCGGCGCCAGCCGGTGGCCACCAACCCGCGCACGCCCGACACCGATGACGACCTGCTGCGCACCCTGGGCAGTTGTGCCAACGAGGCGGTTGACGCCCTGGCGCAGCCAGCCCCGCGCGTCTTGCAGGGCCTCACGCGGGTGGTGTCCCGCTATGGGCGGCTCTTCAACTTCGGTGTGCGTGAGCTGCAGGCTGCCTTGCAGGTCCAAGCCATCAGCCCCTTGACGGTGCAACCCACGGCGCCGGCACCGCTCGGTCCGGCCGAGACCCCTGCGCATGCGGCGAGGGCGCCGCGGTGAGCGCAGCCACCAGCGCCGGCTACGGCAGCCTGGCACGTTTCGAACTGCTGCGCGAACTGGGCCGCGGCGCGCAGGCGCGCGTGTGGCTGGCCCACGACCCGCGGCTCGACCGCGAAGTGGCGCTCAAGCTCATGGACGCCGAGGCCGACGCCGACGCCGTGAATATGTGGCTGCACGAGGCCCGTGCCGTCAGCCGCCTGAGCCACCCGAACGTGGTGCCGGTGTTCGAAGCCGACGAGTATGAGGGCCAGCCCTATCTCGTCTTCGAGTACGTCGAGGGCCCCACGCTGGCGCAGGCGCGGCGCGGCCAACCGCCGATGCCCGCCAAGCAGGCGGTCGAAATGATGATCGGCGTGCTGGACGCGCTGGCCGCCGCGCACGAACAAGGCATCGTGCACCGCGACCTGAAGCCCTCGAACATCCTGCTCGGCAGCGACGGCCGGGCGCGGGTGATGGACTTCGGCATTGCCGGCCGCGTGGCGCCACCGCGGCGCGCTGGCGGACGCCGCGGAGCGACGCTGGTGCTGGATGCCAACGACGGCCGCATCATGGGCACGCCCGGCTACATCTCGCCCGAGGCCGCACGGGGCGAGGCGCCGGTGCCGGCGATGGACGTCTTCGCGGCCGGTGTGATGCTGGGCGAACTGCTGGCCGGCGTGCCGCTGATGCGCGAGATCGACCCGTACCGCGCGGTCGAGCGCGTGCAGCGCGAGGATCTCGTGCTGCCGGAGAGCGCCAAGGTCGACGAGACCCTGCGCGGCATCGTGCAGCGCGCCATCACGCGCGACGTGGCGGCGCGTTACGACAGCGCCCGCTCGATGCAGACCGCCTTGCGAGCCTGGCTGCAGCCTCAAGGCGCGGCCGAGCCCGATGCCGGCAGCAGCCACGCGACGCTCGAATTCCTGCTGCGGCGCATGCGCCACAAGACCGACTTCCCGGCGTTGGGCAGCAGCATCGTCCGCATCCAGAAGGTGGCGACATCGGAGACCGAGAGCCTCAAGGCACTCAGCGACGAGATCCTCAAGGACGTGGCGCTGACGAACAAGCTGCTGCGCATGGTCAACACGGCCCACTTCACAGCGGCGGCCGGCGGCGGCATCGCCACGGTGTCGCGCGCGGTGGCGCTGGTGGGTTTCGCGGGCATCCGCAACATGGCCTTGTCGGTGGTGCTGCTCGAGCACATGACGGACAAGGCGCACGCCGCGCTGCTGAAAGAAGAGTTCCTGCGCGCCCTGATGGCCGGCACGCTGGCCGACGAGATGACGACCACCGTGCGTGAGGGCGAAGAAGCCTTCATCGGCGCGATGTTCCAGAACCTGGGGCGCCTGCTGACCGAGTGCTACCTGCCCGAGGAAGGCATCCAGATCCGCCAGGCGCTGCGCGGCGATCTCACCTCGGCCGCGTCGCACGTGGCGCGCGAAGCGGCGGCGAAGCGGATCCTGGGCTTGAGCCTGGATGAACTGGGCGCCGGCGTCGCGCAGGCCTGGGGCCTGCCTGAAGGCCTGCAGACCGCGATGCGTTCGCCTGCCGGCCCGTCGCCCTCCAAGGCGCTGGCGCGCGGCGCCGAACGGCTGCGCTGGCTGGCCCGCGCAGCCAACGCGATGTCCGATGCCATGCTGGGCAGTGACGGCGATGTGCAGGCCGGTGCCTTGCTGAAGGCGGCCGAGCTCTACGGCCCGGCCTTGGGTCTGAGCCCGCGCGACATGGTCAACGCCGCCTACGCCACGCGCGTGCACCTGAATGCACTGGCCACGGCCATGGGCGTGAACGTGGCGCCTGGCGCCCCGGCGCGCCGCCTGCTGGAAGACACGCAGGTCAGCGAAGCCATGCCCTTGCGCGGCGACGAGGCGCCCACCCTGGTGCTGCCCTCAGAGGGTGCGCAAAGCCTGATGGCGAAGTCGCTCGAAGACCTGCGTGCGGTGCTGTCCAGCAAGTCCATGCGCCTGGGCGAGGTGCTGCCGATGGTGCTGAACGCCATGCACAAGGCCATGGGCTTCCGGCACGTGGTGCTGTGCCTGCGCGAAGTGGGGCAACCGCGGCTGGTGGGCCGCATCGCGCTCGGGCCGGGCGGCAGCGAACTGAGTGCGGCCTTCCGCATACAGCCCGACGCCAGCGCCGCCACCGATCTCTTCGGCGTGCTCTGCGCCAAGGGCGCCGACCTGCTGGTGAGCGATGCCAAGACCGTGGCCAACCGCTTGCCGGCCTGGTACCGGCAGAAGGTGAACGCGCCGACCTTCCTGCTCTTGCCGCTGATGCTGAAGGGCCAGCCCATCGGGCTGATCTACGCCGACAAGGCCGAAGCCGGCAGCATCGTCGTGGGGGAGGCTGAACTCAGCCTGCTGCGCGCCTTGCGCGACCAAGCCACGGCGGCCTTCGCAAAGGGCCAAGCCTGAAAGGCTGACGGCCAATGCCGGTGCGGTGGTGGACCGTCGGGGAAGGGTGCCGAGCCTGACCCCGGCACTGGTTGCAACGCTAAGGGCTGCTTGGTTCCCCACCTGACCCGGTTGGGCGCGCTTCCATGCGGGGAGGCCCGGCGGGGTGCATTGTAGGCGAGCCGTGCAGGCCCGCCTTGCTCAGCGCAGTTGCAGCGAGTCGCCGCTGAAGCGCACGCCCAACGGCTCGATCAGCAGTTCCTTCGGGCCGGCTTCCACCGTGCCCGCCACCCAGGCCGCCACGCCGGCGCTGCGCGCCACGTCCACGCAGCGCTGCGCCTCGCTGGCGGGCACGAAGAGCGCAAAGCCCGCACCCATGTTGAGCGTGCCGTAGGCCTCTTCGGCATCGTGCCCGGCCTGCTCGGCGATGAAACGCAGCACCGGCGGCACCGGCGGCACGGTGTGGATGCGGTAGGTCAGCGCCTTGGCATGGCGAAGCAGCTTGCGCCAGCCGTGGCCGGTGATGTTGGCGGCGTAGTGCACCGGCACGCCGGCAGCCCAGAGGGCCTCGGTCACCGGCGAGTAGAGCGTGGTCGGCGCCAGCAGCGCCTCGCCGTAGCCCAGGCCGGGTTCGATCTCGGTCAGGTAGCCCTGCGGCACGCGCTCGGCCAGCTTGCGCGCCAGGCTCAGGCCGTTGGCGTGGATGCCGCTGCTGGCCAGCAGCACGATGGCATCGCCGGCCCCGAGTTTTTCGCCCAGCGTCAGCCGCGGCTTGGGGTTGACCAAGCCTGTGCAGGACGCGGCCAGGTCGATGCGCCCGGCCTCGACGATGCCGGCCAGCGCCGGCGTCTCGCCGCCGCCCCAGGCCACCTGGCAGACGTCGCAGGCGGCCTTCCAGCCTTCCACCAGCGCACCGGCGCGCTGCGCGTCGGTGAACCATTCGCTACCGCCGGCCGCCCAGTAGGCCTGCACCACCAGCGGCGTGGCGCCCACGGTGATGAGGTCGTTCACGGCCATCGCGATGGTGTCTTGCGCAATGCCGGCGAAGTAGCTCTTGCCGGTGAGCTTCTGCATCTCGTCGGCCACCAAGGTCTTCGTGCCCAGGCATTCGACGATGCTGGCGAGGTAGAACGGCCCGACATCGACGACGTAGGCCGACTCGCCGCGCGAGGCCGTCACCTCGCCGAAACCGTGCCCGGACAGATGGCTGGCGGTGGCCGCGGCGGCGCGCTGTGCGGCCACCTTCAGCGGGTCGATCAGGTCGTACTGGACACCCGCCTGGTCGTAGGTCATCGGTGCCGTCAATGGCGTTGACAGCGGTGCGGGCGGGGTGGGGGCGGTCGTGCTCATCGGCCGCGATTATCCCTGCGCCCCGCCCCCGGCCCGCACCGGCGTGCCCATGGCCCCCCCGTAGAATGAAGCCGATGTCCTATGTCGTTCTCGCCCGCAAATACCGCCCGCGCAGCTTCGCGCAGATGGTGGGCCAGGAGCACGTCGTGCAGGCCCTCACCAACGCGCTCACGCAGGGCCGGCTGCACCACGCCTATCTCTTCACCGGCACGCGGGGCATCGGCAAGACGACGGTGAGCCGCATCCTCGCCAAGAGCCTGAACTGCACCGGCCCCGACGGCACCGGCGGCATCACTGCCGAACCTTGCGGCGTTTGCCAGGCCTGCACCGAGATCGACGCCGACCGCTACCTCGACTACATCGAGATGGACGCCGCCAGCAACGGCGGCAAGGACGAGATCAAGGACCTCATCGAACGCGCGGCCTACAAGCCCGGCATCGGCCGCTTCAAGGTCTTCATGATCGACGAGGCCCACCAGCTCAGCAAGGACGCCTTCAACGCGCTGCTCAAGACGCTGGAAGAGCCGCCCGAGTACCTGAAGTTCGTGCTGGCCACCACCGACCCCGAGAAGGTGCTGCCCACGGTGCTGAGCCGCTGCCTGCAGTTCAACCTGCGCCCGATGGCACCGCAGACGGTGCGTGAACACCTGCAGCGCGTGCTGGAAGCCGAGAGCGTGCCTGCCGACGCCGGTGCGCTGCGCCTGCTGGGCCGCGCCGCCCGCGGCAGCATGCGCGACGGCCTCTCGCTCACCGACCAGGCCATCGCCTACGGCGGCGGCCGGCTGCAGGAAGACGTGGTGCGCACCATGCTCGGCAGTGTCGACCGCAGCCACGCCCGCACCCTGGTGCAGGCCCTGGCCGCGCGCGACGGTGCCGCCGTGCTCGCGGCCGTGGAGGCCCTGCGCGGCCGCGGCCTGAGCGCCGCCGGCACGCTGGAGGAGATGGCCACGCTGCTGCAGCAGATCGCCGTGCAGCAGGCCGTGCCCGGCGCGCTGGACGAACAAGACCCCGACACCGAAGACGCGCGCACGCTGGCCCCGGCCCTGCAGCACGACGAGACCCAGCTGCTCTACAGCATCGTGCTGCACGGGCGTGAGGAGCTGGGCCTGATGAGCGACGAGTACGGTGCGCTCACCATGGTGCTGCTGCGTTTTCTCGCCTTCCCGGCCTTGGGGGCCGGCACGCGCCCGCCGCCTGCCGCACCGCGCGAGCCCGTGCGAGCCGCGCCTTTGCGTGCACCGGCACCGCCGGCGGTGGCGGTGCCCTTGCCGGTGCCGCCGAAGGCCGCGGCCCCGGTGGCGCCTTCGGTAGCTTCGGCTCCCGTGGTGAGCGGCCCCGCACCTTGGGATGAAGCCCCGCAGGCCGCCGCGCCACACGCCGCGGAGCCGCCTGCTGCGGCAGCACCGGCGCCCGTGCTCGCGTCCGTCCCAGCGCGGGCGCAGGCGCCGGTGCCGTTGCAGCAGGCCGAAACGCAGGCCGTGGCCGACCGCGCCCTGGGCGACCGCTGGTACGCCCTGGTCAAGCCGCTCTGCGACGACGGCACGCTCAGCGCGCTGGCGCGCGAGCTGGCCCTGCAGGGCGGGCTGGAGGCCATCGACACCAGCACCCAGCCGCCGTGCTGGCACCTGCGTGTGGAGCGCGAGACGCTGCGCAACCCCAACCTGCGCGACAAGGTGGCCGCCGCGCTGGCCGGCGTCCTGGGCCACCCGGTGGTGCTGGAGCTGTTGCCCGGCACACCTGACGACACCCCCGCCCGGCGCGACGCCGCCGAACGCCAGCGCCGCCAGGCCGCGGCCGAAGCCGCGATCCAAGGCGACGCCACCGTGCGCGAGCTGCTGGCGCAGTTCAAGACGGCGCGCATCGTGCCGGGCTCGATCAAACCTCTGTGATGCACCGAAGGAACACACCATGATGAAGGGCCAACTCGCCGGGCTGATGAAACAGGCCCAGGCGATGCAGGACAACATGAAGAAGGCGCAGGACGAACTGGCGCTGATCGAGGTGGAGGGCCAGAGCGGCGCCGGCCTCGTGAAGGTGACCATGACCTGCAAGCACGACGTCAAGCGCGTGACCATCGACCCCAGCCTGCTCGCCGATGACAAGGACATGCTCGAGGACCTGGTGGCCGCCGCCTTCAACGCCGCCGTGCGCCGCGCCGAAGAGGTGAGCGCCGAGAAGATGGGCAAGCTCACTGCCGGCATGCCGCTGCCGCCGGGCATGAAGTTCCCGTTCTGAGGCGATGGCCGAACGCGCGCTGGAAGCGCTGATCGACGCGCTGCGCCGGCTGCCCGGCGTGGGCGTGAAATCGGCGCAGCGCATGGCCTTCCACCTGCTGCAGCACGACCGCGACGGCGCACGCCGCCTGTCCACGGCGCTGACCGACGCTGTGCAGCGCATGCGCCCCTGCGAGCGCTGCCACACCTTCACCGAGACGGCGGTCTGCAGCACCTGCGAAGACCCGCGGCGCGATGGGCGCCAACTCTGCGTGGTGGAAACGCCCGCCGACCAGGCGGCGCTGGAGCGCAGCGGCAGCTACAAGGGCCTGTACTTCGTGCTGATGGGCCGCATCAGCCCGCTGGACGGCGTGGGCGTGGGCGACATCGGCGCCGCACAGCTGCTGGAACGCGCGAGCGACGGCGTGGTGGAAGAAGTGATCCTTGCCACCGGCTTCACGGCCGAGGGCGAGGTGACGGCGCACGCGCTTTCACAAGCGCTGAAGGCGCGCGGCCTGCGCGTCACCCGTCTGGCGCGCGGCGTGCCGGCGGGCAGCGAGTTGGAATACGTCGATCTGTCGACCATCGCCCACGCGATGGGCGACAGACGCTGAAGGCGCTTCAGTCCGCCACCGCCGCGCGATAGGCATGCCAGCTGGCATGCCCCAGCACCGGCCCCACCACCAGCAGCCCGGCAAACCAGGGCAGCAGCGCCGCGAACACCAGCCCTGCCAGCAGCGCCGCCCACCACAGCATCACGCCGGTCTGCGTGAGCACCAGGCGCAGGCTGGTGAGGCCGGCGGTGATGGCGTCGGTCTGGCGGTGCAGGATCATCGGCATGCTGATCACGCTGATGGCGTAGATCAGCGACGCGAACACCGCACCCACCGCCGCCCAGGCGATGATGAAGTGCAGGTTCTCGGGGTCGAGCAGCGCGCGCAGCGAGCCCTTGAAATCGGGCATGCCGTCGAAGCTGACGGCGAACACCACCAGCGTGGCGCGGCCCCACAGCATCTCCAGCACCAGCAGCACGAAGCCGAAGATGGCCAACTGCCCGGTGCGCGTGTCCCAGGCCAGCAGCGAATCGCCGAAATCAGGCTTCTGGCCGGCTTCCAGGCGCTGGCTCACGCGGTACAGGCCCAGGCACAGGAAGGGCCCCATCAACAGGAAGCCGGCCGACAAAGCCAGCGTGTAGGCCGGGGCGCTTTCGTAGACCTTCAGCAGCGCCCAGCCCATCACCATGAAACAGGCGCCGTAGAAGAGGCCGATGACCGGCGCACGCGTGAAGTCGCTCCAGCCCAGGGCCAGCCAGCGCAGCGGATCGCCGAAGTGCAGCGCGTTCAGGCGCAGCGCGGCGGGGCTGCTGGGCTCGGTGGAGGGCGGGGCCGGCGTGTCCATGCCGCGCATTGGGCGCCGCGAACTGCACGCTGGCAATCGGGGCCAGCCTGAGGGTTCGTGTGCCGCTCAGCGCCCGCGCTTGACGCGCAGGATCTCGTCCAGGATCAGGCACACCGCGCCCAGCGTGATGGCGCTGTCGGCGATGTTGAAGCTGGGGAAGTAGCCGCCGCGGAACAGCGGCTCGAGCACGCTGAAACGGAACTGCAGGAAGTCGACCACGTAGCCGTGGATCAGCCGGTCGACCACGTTGCCCAGGGCGCCGCCCATGATCATGCTGACCGCGAAGCAGAAGAGTTTCTGCGTCGGGTGGTTGCGGATCATCCAGACGATGAAACACGAGACGACGAGGCCCAGCCCGGTGAAGAACCAGCGCTGCCAGCCCGAGGCGTCGGCCAGGAAGCTGAAGGCCGCGCCCGGGTTGTGGGCCCGCACGATGTTGAAGTAGCCGGTGACCGGGCGAACGTCGCCGAGCTGGAACCAGCCGACGATGAGCGTCTTGGTCACCTGGTCGGCCAGGATGACGATGGCCGCCAGGCCCAGCCACAGCCAGAGGCTGGGGCTGCCCGAAGCGCCTCGCGCCGCCACGCTCAAGCCACGGTGCGGGTTTCGCCCGCGCCGTAGAGGTTGCTGGTGCAGCGGCCGCACAGCGTGGGGTGGGCAGTGTCGTGGCCGACGTCTTCGCGCCAGTGCCAGCAGCGCTCGCACTTGGTGTGCGTGCTGGCGGCTACCTGCACCGCCAGCGCCTCGCCCGCCACCAGGCGCGCGGCCGAGGTGATGAAGACGAACTTCAGGTCTTCGCCCAGGCTGGCCAGCAGTGCATGGTCGGCGGCCTGGGCCGTGATCTGCACCTCGGCCTGCAGCGACGAACCCACGCCGCCGGCGCTGCGCAGGGCCTCGATCTCCTTGTTGACCACGTCGCGCAGCTCGCGGATACGGCCCCACTTGGCCAGCAGCGCGGCATCGGGTGCCGGCAGCTGCCAGTAGGTCTGCGTGAAGATGCTGTCCGTCTCGGCGTGGCCGCCGTCGAAGAGCTTCCAGGCCTCTTCGGCGGTGAAGCTGAGGAAGGGCGCCATCCAGCGCAGCATGCTGTGCGTGATGTGCCACAGCGCCGTCTGCGCGCTGCGGCGGGCGTGGCTGCCCGGGGCCGTGGTGTAGAGGCGGTCCTTCAGCGTATCGAGGTAGAAGGCGCCCAGGTCTTCGCTGCAGAAGACCTGCAGCTTGGCCACCACGGGGTGGAACTCGTAGGCCTCGAAGTGCGCCAGGATCTCGGCCTGCAGCTGCGCGGTGCGCGCCAGCGCGTAGCGGTCGACCTCCAGCAGTTCCTCCACCGGCAGCGCGTGCTGCACCGCGTTGAAATCGCTGGTGTTGGCCATCAGGAAGCGCAGCGTGTTGCGGATGCGCCGGTAGGCGTCCACCACGCGGGCCAGGATGTTGTCGTCGATGTTGAGGTCGCCGCTGTAGTCGGTGGCGGCGCACCACAGGCGCACGATCTCGGCACCGAGCTTGTTCGTCAGCGTCTGCGGCTCGACCACGTTACCGAGCGACTTGCTCATCTTGCGGCCCGCGCCGTCGGTGGCGAAGCCGTGCGTGAGCAGGCCGCGGTAGGGCGCGCGGCCCTCCAGCGCGCAGCCGATCAGCAGCGAGCTGTGGAACCAGCCGCGGTGCTGGTCGTGGCCTTCCAGGTAGAGGTCGGCCTCGGGGCCCTGCGCGTGCGCGCCGCCCGGGTGCGAGCCGCGCAGCACATGGCTGAAGGTGCTGCCGCTGTCGAACCAGACGTCGAGGATGTCGTGGCTCTTGGCGTAGCTTTCTGCTTCGGCGCCCAGCCACGCGGCCGGGTCGAGCTGGCTCCAGGCCTCGATGCCGCCCTTTTCCACCAAGGCCGCAGCGCGGTCCATCAGCGCCAGGGTGTCGGGGTGCAGCTCGCCCGTCACCTTGTGCAGGAAGAAGGGCAGGGGCACACCCCAGCTGCGCTGGCGGCTGATGCACCAGTCGGGGCGGTTGGCGATCATGTCGCGCAGGCGGGCGCGGCCGTTCTCGGGGTAGAAGTTCGTCGCATCGATGGCGGCCAGCGCCGTCTGGCGCAGCGTGCCCGGGGCCTTGTCGACGGTGCAGACGCCAACGCCTTCGTCCATGCGCACGAACCACTGCGCCGCGGCGCGGTAGATCACCGGCGTCTTGTGGCGCCAGCAGTGCGGGTAGCTGTGCAGCATCTCGGCCTGGGCCAGCAGGCGGCCGGCGTCTTGCAGCGCCTGCACGATCACCGGGTTGGCCTTCCAGATGTGCTGCCCGCCGAACAGCGGCAGCTCGGCCTCGTACACGCCCGAGCCCTGCACCGGGTTCAGGATGTCGTCGGCCTTCATGCCGTGCGCCAGGCAGGACTGGAAGTCGTCCAGGCCGTAGGCCGGCGAGCTGTGCACGAGGCCGGTGCCGTCGTCGGCCGTGGCGTAGTCGGCCAGGTACACGGGCGAGAGCCGGTCGTAGCCCGGGTGCACGTGTGCCAGCGGGTGGCGGAAGTTCAGGCCGCCGAGCTTCTCACCCAAGGCCGTGGCCACTACCGTGCCCGTGAGGCCGTAGCGCGCCAGGCACTTCTCCACCAGCGCTTCGGCCAGCACGAGCAGGCCACGCGGTGTGTCCACCAGCGCGTAGACCAGGGCCGGGTTGAGGTTCAGCGCCTGGTTGGCGGGCAGCGTCCAGGGCGTGGTCGTCCAGATGACGGCGTAGGCGTCTTTCTGCTGCGCGGGCAGGCCGAAAGCCGCGGCCAGCTTGTCGGGCTCGGCACTCAGGAAGGCGACGTCGACGGTGGGGCTCTTCTTGTCGGCGTACTCGATCTCGAACTCGGCCAGCGAACTGCCGCAATCGAAGCACCAGTACACCGGCTTGCTGCCGCGGTAGACGTAGCCGCGCTCCATCAGGCGCTTGAGCACGCGCATCTCGCCGGCCTCGTTGGCCGGGTCCATGGTGCGGTAGGGGTGGGCCCAGTCGCCCAGCACGCCCAGGCGCTGGAAATCGGCCTTCTGCTGCTCGATCTGCTCGGCGGCGTAGGCGCGGCTGAGCGCCTGCACCTTGTCGCGCGGCAGGCCGCGGCCGTGGGTCTTCTCGATCTGGTTCTCGATGGGCAGGCCGTGGCAGTCCCAGCCCGGCACGTAACGCGCGTCAAAGCCGGCCAGCTGCTTGCTCTTGACGATCATGTCCTTGAGCACCTTGTTCAGCGCGTGGCCGATGTGCAGCTTGCCGTTGGCGTAGGGCGGGCCGTCGTGCAGCACGAAGAGCGGCGCGCCGTGGCGGGCCACGCGCAGGCGCTGGTAGAGGCCGCCGTCTTGCGTGGTGTCGTTCCAGGCCTGCACCCACGCCGGCTCGCGCTTGGGCAGGTCGCCGCGCATCGGGAAGGGCGTGTCGGGCAGGTTCAGCGTGCTGCGGGTGTCAGGGGTGTTGCTCATGGCGTGTGGGCTCGGCAGGTGCCACCCCGGTTGGGGGCGGTAAGGGCGGCACGGGGTCGTTCGGAGAGGCCGGCCGCGCTGGGAACGCGGGCGCGCTTCAGCGCGCAGGGCCGGGCGTCAGAGAGCCGAACGAATAATTCGGTCGCGAGCTGATCGGCTGCGCGTGGCTTGCCGGCGTATGGCAGCTTGCCAGCGCAGAAGGCCGGAGTCGGGCGTGGAGGCTGGCGTGGAGCGCATGGCGGCCGATTTTAGACGCGGGCATCGCCCGCAGCGCGCAACCAGCTGCGCGCGGCCTCGGTGTCGCGCGCAATGCCTTCCTGCAGCGCTTGAAGCCCGTCGTACTTCAGCTCGTCGTGCAGCTTGTGCAGCAACTCCACGCGCAGCAAGCGGCCATAGCCGCCGTTCTCACCCAGCGCCGCTGGCCAGTGCAGGCAATGCACCTCCAGCAGCACCCGGCCGGCGTCTTCCACCGTGGGGCGCACGCCCAGGCTGGCCACGCCGGGCAGCGGGCCGCTGTCCAGGCCGTGCACGCGCACGACGAAGATGCCGCTGGCGGCCGGCCGGGCGTGCGCAAAACGCAGGTTCAGCGTGCGGAAGCCCAGCTCGCGGCCGAGCTTGCGGCCGTGCAGCACGTGGCCGCTGATGGCATAGGGCCGGCCCAGCAGGGCCTCGGCCTGGCGCATGTCGCCGCGCGCCAGCGCCTCGCGCACGGCCGAGCTGGAAACGCGCAGGCCGTGCACCTCGTAGCTGTTCATGCGCGCCACGTCGAAGCCCACAGCGGGCCCGGCCGCATCCAGCATCGCGTAACTGCCGGCGCGGCGGGCGCCGAAGTTGAAGTCGTCGCCGACCAGCACGTACTTCGCGCGCAGGCCGTCGCGCAGCACCTCGTCGATGAAGGCCTGCGGCTGCATCGCCGCGAAGGCCTGGTTGAAGGGCAGCACCACCACCTCGTCCACGCCGCAGCGCTGCAGCTCGCAGAGCTTGTCGCGCAGCGTGCCGATGCGCGCCGGGGCGGCCTCGGGCTTGCCCGCCTGGCGTGCGAAGTGGTCGCGCGGGTGCGGCTCGAAGGTCATCACGCAGCTGGGCAGGCCACGGTGACGGGCTTCGCTGATCAGCAGTGCCAGCATGGCCTGGTGGCCGCGGTGCACGCCGTCGAAATTGCCGATGGTGATGGCGCAGCCGGCGGTGCCGGGGCGGCGCCAGCCGCGTTGGATCTGCATAGAAGCCCGAAGAATGAGCGGCCGATTATCCCGGCAGGCCCAGCAGCCGGCGGTAGAGCGCCAGGTAGGCCGCTGCGGCATCGTCCCAGTTGAACTGCGCGGCGTGCTCGCGCACCGCCTCGGGCCTGCCGGGTTCGGCGTGGCGCAGCAGGCCCTGCTGCACGACAGCCTTCATCGCTTGGGCTTCGAAACTGTCGAAGTAGCTGGCGGCATCTCCACCAATTTCGGGCAGGCAGGTGCGCCGCGCCAGGAAGACAGGCTTGCCGAAGTGCATGGCCTCGATGGGCGGCAGGCCGAAACCTTCGGTGAGCGAGGGGAAGAGGAAGCCGGCGCAGTTGGCGTAGGCCCAGGCCTTCTGCGCATCGCTGATGCCCAGGTGGAACTGCACATTGGGCTGGCGGTTGGCGGCCTTCAGCGCCTTGGCGTCGTCGCTGGGCGGGCCGCACAGCACGAACGTCATCTCAGGCCAGGCACGCGCCAGGTCCAGCACCGCCTGCGGGTTCTTGCTGGGCGACATGCGGCTGAGGTGGAAGAGGAAAGGGCGCTCAGCCACCGCCGCCCAGCCCGGCAGCGGCGCGCGTTCGGCGGCGACGAAGCTGCGCGCGCCGTTGTAGATCACGTCCATCGGCCCGGCCCAGCCCAGCTCGCGCCGCACGTCGCCGGCGGTGTGCTGGCTGATGGCCGCCACGTGGTCTGTGCGCGCCATCAGCGTGAGCATGCGGCTTTGGTGGCGCCAGCGCGAGAAGGCGTTGCGGCCGTAGAGGTAGTTGAGGTCGTGAACGGTGGTCAATCGGGCGCGGCAACCGCGTGGCGGCCGCATCTTGTTCATCTGGTGCGTCGTGTGCCACAGCTCGAAGGGCTGCGGGCTCAGGTGCATCCACCGTTGCACCGCGCGCAAAGGCAGGTAAGCCACGTCAGGGCCAAACACGCCTTGCAACTCCGGCCGCAGGTGCACCGTGAATCTCACGCCATCACGCTCGCGCCAAGCAGGCGCCGCCGCAGCGATGCGCTGCACGATCTGCGACGAGAACTCGAAGATGCCGCCGTCCCCGGGGCCGGATCGGCCAATGCTAATGAGGATGTGCTTACGCGCTTCGGAACTGATAGTCATCTACCAAGCCTCTCTACGACTGCAGTGATGAAACGTGCTCGTGTCGGAGCGCCCAAAGAGGGGTGCGAGCTGCCAGCTGGCAAATGAGTCGCAGGTGAAGTATCCGCATCGCTCAAGATCGAGCATTTCCGTTTTGATGATGTAAGGGTTTACAGGTGCCTTGCAGCTTGCCTCATGCGATGCTCCCGTCCATCTCGCCAGTGAGCAGTTGGGCCCGATCAACATCCTGCGACTTACCTACAAGCGAAGCCGAAAGGGTTTCAGCCAAAGGTGGTTTGATATGACCTCTTTGCGCATAAGGGTCTGACGGTATCGGAGCGAGATTCAGTCCGCTAACTAGCTGTAGGCATGGGGAAGCCAAGCGCGGATCAAGGAAGGCTTTGAAGCGACAAGAGACGCAGACTCATTAGACTCAATAACCATCAGGGAGCATTCATGAGATTGTTAATTGCTGCATTGTTCTTATTCTTCCAAGTTTATGCTTGCCAGGCATACACACTGCGGATGGATCCGAATGGCGAGTTTGTTCTCAAATCTGGGCAGAGACTAATGCCGGGAGACATTGCTGTTGCGCAGTCGTATCAGTACAATCAAGCTGGCACTCAAATCATAAACACCCGCACGGTTGCCAACTTGGCGATGCAGACAGACGGCAATCTCGTGCTTTCGACTTACGACCCAAACTTCACAGTACTGCGGATCCGATGGACAAGCAATACGGCAGGCAACCCTGGCGCTTATTTGGAGATGCAGCCGGATGGAAACCTTGTCGTATACAGGTCGGACCGATATCCGTTGTGGGCGTCTAACACGAACGGCTACGGGCCGAGTGCGTTCGCGCGTCTACAGAGTGACGGCAACTTCGTTGTTTACTCCAGAGCCGCCCTTTGGGCAAGTAACACAAATCAGCCACCCTACGGGGGCGGGTTTGCTGATCCGGTGCCAATTCGCAGCATTAGCGTGGGTCAAACTTACTATGACCCAAGCGGCTACTTTTCGTTGACGCTTCAGTCAGACCGCAACTTGGTGCTGTCTCGGTACCCCGGGGTGGTTTTGTGGGCGACGGGTGGAAGAGGCGAGCGCGCAGTTGTCCAAACAGACGGCAACTTCGTATTGTACGACAGTTTCAATAATGCAAATTGGGCATCAAACACCGACGGATACGGTCCGGGTGTGGAATTGCTGCTTCAGACGGACGGTAATCTTGTTCTTTACGGTAACAGAGCCCGTTGGTCACCGGCAAGCGAGCTGCCTTGGTACCAGCGGCTCTGCGCAGTGATCGAGTGCCGGTATGACTACCGAGTTGTCTTCGGTGACGGCGGTGGAGTAGGCGCCGCAGGTGCACCAGGAGGCGGAGGATCCTCTCCTGGGGGCGGATCGGCTCCTGGCGGCGGCGGGGGCGGGGGCAACACGCATCAGTTGTAAACCGCTGGCGCCAGAGTTGTTGTTCTGTAAGGATTTCTGAAGTTATCAGCTTTGGGCGTCTATCTAGAAACTCCGTAAATGAAGAAGGCGCCGATAGAGCGCCAAGTACTGTCCGGCCACAACGTCGCTATCAAAGCTCTTGGCGTGCTGGCGAATGGTCGCTAACCGACTCGGCTCGCGTGCCCGCAGCAAGCCTCGTTCAACTGCTCGGCGCATGGCCAGGGGCGAGAAATCGTCAAAGTAGTCGGCCACCTCGCCGCCGATCTCGGGCAGGCTGGTCAGCCGGCTCAGAAACACAGGCCGGCCGAACTGCATCGCTTCCACGGGCGGGAGACCGAAGCCCTCGGCAAACGACGGGAACAGGAAACCCTGGCAGTTGGCGTAGGCCCAGGCCTTCTGCTCATCGCTGATGCCCAGATGGAACTGGACGTTGGGCAGCTTGACCGTCGCGCGCAGGTGCTGCGCCTCGTCGCTGGGCGGCCCGCTGAAGATGAAGTTCATCTCGGGCCATGCCTGCGCCAGCCCGACCAAGGCCTGCGGGTTCTTCGAGGCCGACATGCGGCTGAGGTGAAAGAGGAAAGGCCGTGTGTCATCGGCCGCCCAGCCCGGCAGCGGCGCTTGCGGCGTGCGGGAGAAGTCGCGGGCGCCGCGGAGGATCACGTCCAGCGGACCGGTCCAGCCGAGGTGCTTGCGCACGTCGGCCGCGCTGTACTGGCTGATCGCAATGACGTGGTCGGTGCGCCGCATCATCGCCAGGGCCCGCCGGTGGCTGCGCCAGCGCGCGAACCCCTGCTTGTCCACCAGGTAGTTCAGGTCGTGCACCGTCACAAGACGTGAGCCGCAGCCTGCGGGCGGCAGGTTCTTGTTGAGTTGGTGGAGCGAGTGCCACAGCTCGAAGCGCTGCGCTTGAACGTGGCGCCAACGGTGCCAGCGCGTGACCGGCAGGTAACCGACATCGGTGCCGAAGAGGCCAACGAAGCGCTCGCGCAAGTGAAAGTGAAAACACACCTGATCGCGTTCGCGCCAGAGGGCCGCCTCGCGCGCCACACGCTGCCCCATCTGCAAGGCGAACTCGCCCAGGCCGTCTTGCAGCGTGCCGATGTTGCCCAGGCTGATGGCGATGTGACGAAGCTGCGAGCTCATGGCAAGGTGCTGGGGTTCTCGGCCGTGAAGGCCTGCAAGGCCGCTGCCGCGGCGAGGAAGTCGGGCACCTGGCAAGTGCCGGGCGGCAGGCTGTCGGCAGCACAAGTCGGCACGGTCAGCAGCATGCGCAAGCCGACGCCCGCGGTGTACGCGGCCTGCACATCGCTGGGCTTGTCGCCGATGAGCGCCGAGCGCGCGAGGTCGAGGCCCAGGTCGTCGCGTGCGTCGTAGATCATGCCGGGTGCCGGTTTGCGCCTGGGCGAGTCCACTCGGTGGTGGCCGAGGCCAGCACTCGGATGCGTGGGGCAGTGGTACACCCGGGCGATAGGCGCTGACGCCTGCTCGAAGCGCAGCAGCATCCAGCGGGTGAGGGCGGCGAAGTCGTCTTCCGTGTAATGGCCCCGGCCGATGCCGGCCTGGTTGGTCACCACCACCAGCAGGTAGCCGAGCGCCTGCGCCCCGCGGCAGAACTCGAAGATGCCGGGCATGAACTCGAAGGACTCGGGTTTGTGCACATAACCGTGATCAACATTGATCACGCCATCGCGATCAAGCAGCAGCGCCCGGGTCATGCGAAGCGGGCGTGCGGCGCCAGTTCGATCTGCGCGCGGTGGTAGTCCTCGGGCACACCGATGTCGATGAACAGGCCCTGCGTCTCGAAGGCAGCCAGGCACAGGGTGTCCAGCCGCGGCACGATGAACTCGCTCTCGAACGAAAACGCCGGCGGCAGCGACTGCCCTTCCAAGAGATCGGTGGGCAGCAGGTAGTGGCCGGTGTTGATGAGGCCGGGCCCGCTGGCCCCCTTTTCTTCGAAGGCGGTCACCAGGCCCTCGGCCACGCGCAGGCGGCCGTAGCGGGCGGTGTCGGCGACCTGCCGGCCGACGATGATCGGGCGCTGCTGGGTCTGCCATTGGCGTGCCACGGCCTGCAGGTTCAGATCGAGGAAGGTGTCGCCGTTGACGACCAGGGCCACTTCGCCGTGGCAGCGGCGCAGGCTGCGCATCAGCGCGCCACCGGTGCCCAGCGGCTGTGTCTCCACCTCGCAGACGATCTCCATGCCGGCGTAGTGCGGGCCGAAGTGGGCCTGGATGAGTTCAGCCCGGTACCCCAGCGACAGCACCGCGCGTTCAACGCCGCGTTGCGCCAGGCTGTGCAGCAAGATCTCCAGGAAGGGCCGGCCCGCCACCGGCGCCATGGGCTTGGGCAGATCCGGTACGACGCTGCGCAGCCGCGTGCCGAAGCCGCCGGCCAGAACCACGGCCTCCATCAGGCCGCAGGTGTGAACAGCGCCCGCTCCACCAGCCCGCAGAGGATGTGGCCCAGCACGAGGTGGCCTTCCTGGATCTTGGGGGTGTCGGGGCTGGGAACCGCCAGCACGTGATCGCACAGCGCGGGCATGGGGCCGCCGCGGTTGCCGGTCATGCCCACGGTCACCAGGCCTTGCGTCCGGGCGGCTTCCAGCGCGCGCAGGATGTTGGGGCTGCGGCCCGATGTCGAGTAGGCCACCAGCACGTCGCCGGGGCGCCCCAGGGCCTGCACCTGACGCGCGAAAACACGCTCGTAGCCGTAGTCGTTGCCGATGGCCGTGAGGATGGAGGTGTCGGTGGTCAGCGCCACGGCGGCCAGGCCCGGGCGGTCGAACTCGAAACGGCTGACGAACTCGCCGGCCATGTGCTGGGCGTCTGCCGCACTGCCGCCGTTGCCGGCGAAGAGAAGCTTGCCGCCTTGGCGCAAAGCCTGGATGCTGGCCTGTGCCGCCGCCGCCAGTGCGGCCTGCAAGGCTGTGTCAGCCACCACCGCCTGCAGCATTTCTTGAGAGCGCGCGAGTTGCGCCTCGATATAGGCTTGCATCACACCCTCCATGCTTGGCTGCCCGCTTCGGTGAAGTGGCAGTTGCTGATCTGGCCCTCGAAGCCCTGGAGAACGCGGATGACGTCCATGCGGCGTTCGGGCGGCACGAAGAACATCATGAAGCCGCCGCCCCCGGCGCCCGACACCTTGCCGGCCAGCGCGCCGGCGGCCACCGCAGCGTCGTAGATGGCTTCGATGTGCGGGTTGGAGACCGTGCGGGCCGAGCGCTTCTTGCTTTCCCAGCCTTCACGCATCGAAGCGACAAGGCCCTTGACATCGCCGCGCAGCAGGCACTCTTTCATCACCAGCGCCTCGCGCTTCAAGCCGTGCATGGCCTGCATCGCATCGGCATTGCCGGCCCTGATGCCGCTGCTCTGGTCGGCAATGATGCGGGCCGACTCGCGCGACACACCGGTGTAGAACAACACCAGCGAGGCTTCGAGTTCCGACACCACCCAGGGCTTGACGCGCAGCGGGTTGATGACGGCGCGCTCATCGGCATAGAACTCCATGAAGTTGAAGCCGCCGAAGGCTGCCGAGTACTGGTCTTGCCGCCCACCTTCCAGGCCGCAGTCGACACGTTCGATCGAAAACGCGAGGTGTGCCAGCGCGTAATCATCCAGCGGCAGGTTCCAGAGTTCTGTGTAGGCCCGGATCATCGCCACGACCAGCGTGGACGACGCGCCCAGACCAGAGCCCACGGGCGCATCGCAGAAGGACACCAGCTCCATCGGCACCCTGACGCCACCATGGTGCTGCTTCACGAGCGCGCTGACCACCGCCTTGTGCAGCTTCAGGTCGCCCTCGGGCAACAAGGGGTCGTCAAGCGGCAGTTCCACCGCCAGGTTCTGGTCTGCCGCAACGAGCCGGATGCAGGGGCGGTCCAGCTCGCGAAGCACCGCATACGCGTAGCGGTCGATGGTGGCGTTGAGGACGTAACCGCCATGCTGGTCGCAATAGGGCGAAACATCGGTGCCGCCGCCGGCCAAGCCCAGGCGCAGCGGCGCTCGGGCGCGCACCGTGCGGCCATTTGAAGGAGGGTCGAACATGCCGGCAGTGTAGCCACGGCCTCAAGCCGCCAGCAGCCTTGCCGGCACAATGCGCCGCCATGAAGCGACTGGCCCTGCCCCAGGTGAGCCTGTGCATCGTGGACACACGGGCACCGGCCTTGGCCGCGCAATCGCTGCGGCACTCGATGGCCGGCATCGATTTCGGACGCGTGCTGCTGTTCACGCGGGGCTGGGTGCCGCCGCAAGCCCTGCCCGGCATCGAGGTGGTGGAGATCGACGAGATCACCTCGGGCGCCGACTACTCGCGATTTGTGCTGCACGAGCTCCCGGCCCACATCCACACACCCTTCGTGCTGGTGACGCAGTGGGACGGCTTCGTGCGCCAGCCCGAAGCGTGGACCGACGAGTTCCTGCAATGGGACTACATCGGCGCCGTGTGGCCCGACCAGCCCGAAGGCCGCAACGTCGGCAACGGTGGCTTTTCGCTGCGTTCGCAGAAGCTGCTGCAGGCCGGGCGTGACGCGCGCATCACCGAGCTGCACCCGGAAGACGTGGTGCTCGGCACCACCCACCGCGCCATGCTGGAAACCGACCACGGCGTGCGTTTTGCGCCGCCTGCGCTGGCTCAGCGCTTCGCCTTCGAGAACCGCCCGCCGCGCGGGCAGGTGTTCGGCTTCCACGGCCCCTACAACCTGCCGCGTGTGCTGGACGAAAACACGCTGCTGGCCTGGCTGCCGCAGCTGCCCGACGCCTTCTTCCGCAGCCGCGACGCACGCCGCCTGGCGCGTGCGCTGCTGGCGCAGCGCATGCCCACGGCTGCCACCGAGTTGCTGCGCCGGCGGCGAGCAGCAGGCCGGCGCGACATCAACACCCGCACCTTGGGCTGGCTGGCCGCAGCGCAGTCTTTCGTCACCCCTGGGGCCCGCCCACGATGAGCACCCGCCACCTCGACCTGGGCTGCGGCCCCATCCCGCGCAACCCCTATGGCCGCGACGAGCTCTGCGGCGTCGATCTTTCGGGCGACGACAGCGGCTCCATCCGCCGCGCCAACCTGGCCACGCAGCCCATCCCCTTCGATAGCAACAGCTTCGATTCGGCTTCGGCCTACGATTTCCTCGAGCACATCCCGCGCGTGCTGCCCACGGCCGACGGCCAGGGCACACGTTTCCCCTTCATCGAGCTGATGAACGAGGTCTGGCGTGTGTTGAAGCCGGGCGGCTTGCTCTACGCCATCACGCCGGTGTTCCCGAGCGCGGCCGCCTTCATGGACCCGACGCACGTGAACATCATGACGAAAGACACCCACACCTACTTCACACGGCCGCAGCGGCTGGCGGCGATGTACGGCTTCCAGGGTGATTTCGAGGTGCGGCGCGTGCAGCTGACCAAGCCCGATGCGCAGCGCGCGTTCATCCCGCCGCCGCAGGGCTGGTGGGAGCGGGTGCGCCTGGCGCACCGCATCCGCCGTGGGGCCTGCGGGCATTTGATCTGGGAGTTCGAGGCGAAGAAGTGAAGCTGCTCGCGCTGGCAGGCGACATCACGGCGCTGGTCGCGCAGATCCGCGTGGCCTCGCCGCTGCAGGCGCTGGCCGATGCCGACGGGCACACGCTGGTGCAACGCAGCTTCCACGATTGCACGCGCGCCGATCTGGCGGCGGCCGACGTGCTGGTGGTGCAGCGCGGCTTGAACGCCCGCGCGTGGCGGCTGCAGCGCTGGATGCGCCAGCGCGGCGGCGCGGTGGTCTACGACATCGACGACCTGCTGACCGAACTGCCGCCGCACATCAGCAACCAGGCCGCCGTGGCGGCGCAGCTGCGCTGGCTGCCGCGCTGCCTGGCCGAGAGCGACGCGCTGAGCGTCAGCACCGCGCGGCTGCAGCAGATGCTGGCCGAAAGCCTGGCCTTGCCCCCGGCCGTGGTGGTGCCCAACCACGCGCTGCCGCCCGACGCGCTGCCGCTGCCGGCGCAGACCGAGGGACCGGTGAGCCTGCTTTTTGCATCCACCGAACACCTGGCGGTGGACGCCATCTTCCCGGCCCTGCGCGCCTTGCAGCAGGCGCAGGCCGAGCTCCGCTTGGTGGTGGTGGGCCCGCCCGGCGCGGCCTTTGAAGCCGCCGGCCTGCAAGTGCAGCGCCACGCCTTGATGCCGCGCGCAGCCTTCCTGGATTTCGCGAGAAGCCTGCCCAACCCGGTGGGCGTGGTGCCTTTGGAGGACAGCCGTTTCGCAGCGGGCAAGAGCGCGGTCAAGTGGCTCTACCTGGCCGGCGCGGGCGTGCCCACGCTGTGTTCGGCCGTCAGCCCCTATGCCGAGGTGGTGGCCGACGGCCACAACGGCTGGTTGGTGCCGAACACGGCGGTCGCCTGGGAAACGGCGCTCCGCGCGGTGATCGACAACCCCGCTACCCGCCTGCGCGTGGCGACCGCGGCGAGAGACGAGGTGCAGCGGCAGCACGGCCTGGACAAGAACCTCGCGGCCTGGCGCGAAGTGCTGACCCTGGCCCGGCAACAGCGCGCGGCGCACACCTTGCCGTTGCCGACCCTCGTGCAGCGGCTGCAAGACGTGGGCGCGGCGCTGGCCGAGAGCAGCCTGGGCCGGCTGCGCGCCTTCAACCGGGCGCGCCTGGCGCAGCGGAACCTGAAGCGGCAGGGCCGGGCGGCGGGGCCTTGACTGGCGCGGGCAGGGCGCCCGCATCGACCCAGGCCCATTGCCCCGGCGCCAACTTCTCGGGCAGCACCCAGGGCCCGAAGCGGCTGCGGTGCAGGCTTTCCACGCGGTTGCTCACGGCTGCCAGCATGCGCTTGACCTGGTGGTACTTGCCTTCGCCCAGCGTCAGCTGCAGGTGTTGCTCGGCCACCTGAACAGCGGCCACGGCGCGCACCGGCGCCGGGTCGTCGTCGAGCACCACGCCTTCGCGCAGGCGCTGCAGCTGGGTCTCGTCCAGCGGGTGTTTGGTGAACACCTCGTAGACCTTGTCGACGTGGTGCTTGGGGCTGGTGAGGCGGTGGATGAGCGCGCCGTCGTCGGTGAAGAGCAGCAGGCCCGTGGTGTCTTCGTCCAGCCGGCCCACGGGCTGCACGCCGCGGGTGCGCAGCGGCGCGGGCAGCAGGCTCATCACGCTGGGGTGGTGACGGGGTTTCTGGCTGCACTCGTAGCCCGCAGGCTTGTGCAGCATCAGCAGCGCCTTGGCGTGGAAGGCCCAGGCCTGGCCCTCGACCTCGAAGACCAGGCCCTCGGTGTCGAAGGACTCGCTCGGGTCGTCGAGCACACGCCCGGCCACACGCACATGGCCGAACTGCACCAGGCCTGCGCACACGCGCCGGTTGCCGAAGCCCTGGCTGAAGAGGATCTGCGCGATGCTGGGTGCGGCCATGGTTCAGACGGAGAAGTCGAAGGCCGCGGGCACGGCTGGCGAGCCGCCTGCGGCCGGCAGCGCACGCGCCGCGCGCACGGCATTGCGGATGGCGGCGGCCACGGCCTCGGCCGCCATCAGGCCCAGCGCGTTCAGGTCGCCGGGCACGCCCGCGGTGCCGGTGGCCAATGCAAACAGCGTGTCGCCATCGTGCGCCGTCACAGGGTTCAGCGCGCGCGAAAGCCCGTGGTGCGCCAGCCCGGCCAGCGCGCTGGCTTGTGCCTTGGTGAGCGCGGCATCGGTGGCCACGATGCCCAGCGTGGTGGCCATGCCGGCCATCATCGGCGCGGGGCCGGCGCCTGCCAGCACGGCGGCGGTGCTGCCGATGAGCTGCCTGCCGTCTTCGCTGCGCGCGCCTGCGATGACGCCGCCGTTCTCGTCGATCACGTCACCCAGCGCGTTGACGGCCACCAGTGCGCCCACGGTCACGCGCCCCAGGCGCAGCGACGCGGTGCCGATGCCGCCCTTCATCGCCCTGGCGATGCCGAAAAGCTTGCCCACCGTGGCACCCAGGCCGGCGCCGGCGTTGCCCTGGGCGGGTGCCGCCGTGCTGGCGGCCTCGCAAGCGGCATAGCCTGTGTCGGCGCCGGGGCGGATGCGGGCATCGCCGTGCCACAGGTCGAACAGCACCGCGGCCGGCACGATGGGCACGCGCGCCACGGCGCCCACCGGGAAGCCGTGGCCGCGTTCTTCCAGCCAGCGCATCACGCCGCCGGCGGCATCCAGGCCGAAAGCGCTGCCACCGGTCAGCAGCACGGCGTGCACCTGCTGCACGGTGTTCTCGGGGCGCAGCAGGTCGGTTTCGCGCGTGCCCGGCGCACCGCCGCGCTGCGCGACACCGGCCACGGCACCCTGCGGACACAGCAGCACCGTGCACCCGGTCGCCCGGCCCATGGCCGCGGCGTGGCCGACGCTCAGGCCCGGAACGTCGGTGATCGAGCCGGGGTAGAGCACCATCAAGGCCTTGCGCGGAACCGGCTTCGCCGGGCCGCAGCAAGAGCCCCCTCGGGGGGTGGCGAACGCAGTGAGCCTGGGGGCTCCATCAGGCGAAGACGCCCGCGGTGTCCTGCATCCGCGCACTCACCTCGCCCAGGTGGTGCAGCGTGTCGCCGTAGCTCATCTCCAGCATCGTCAGGCGCTTGAAGTAGTGGCTGGCGATGTACTCGTCGGTGCAGCCGATGCCACCGTGCAGCTGGATGCACTGCTGGCCCACGAAACGCATGCTCTGGCAGAGTTGCACACGCGCCTGGCTGATCGCACGGCGGCGCTGCGCCGGTGCTTCGCCCAGCTTGAGGCTGGCGTAGTAGCTCATCGAGCGGCCGAGTTCCAGCTGCATCTTCACGTCGGCGATGCGGTGGCGCAGCGCCTGGAAGCTGGCCAGCGTGGTGCCGAACTGCTTGCGCGTGTTCATGTAGTCCACGGTGATGGCCACCAGGCGGTCCATCAGGCCCACGCCTTCGGCGCATTGCGCGGCCAGTGCGGCGTCGACCGCAGCTTCCAGCACGGCGTGGCCGTCGGCGGTGATGAGCTGCGCAGCCGCGGCCTGCAGCGTGACATCGCCGGCGCGCGCGCCATCCTGCGTGGGGTAGGGCGCGACCTTCGCAGCGCCGGCTTCCACCAGGAAGAGGCCTATGCCAGCGGTGTCGCCATCGGCACCGCTCAAGCGCGCCGGCACGATGAAGGCATCGGCTTCGTCGGCTGCGGGTACCACCATCTTCTGGCCCGTCACCAACCACGCACCGCCCTCCTGGCGTGCGGTGGTGCTGATCTTCGTGAGCTTGTAGCGCGCGCCACGCTCGTGCAGCGCCGGCACCACCAGCGCCTCGCCGCCGGCGATGCGCGGCAACCAATCGGCCTGCAGCGCCTCAGGCGCCGCGGACAGCAGCGCGGGCGCCATCAGTGCGGCTTCCGCGTAGGGCGCGTTCACGAGGCCGCGGCCCAGCTCTTCGCAGACCACCATCACGTCCATCGGGCCTTGGCCCAGGCCGCCGTGGGCTTCAGGCACCACCAGCCCGGCCAGGCCGAGTTCGGCCAGCTCGGCATACACGGCGCGGCTGGCGCCACCGGCCTTGGCCAGGCCGTGGCGGCGCTCGAAAGCGAAACCCTTGTCCACCCAGCGGCGCACGGCGTCGCGCAGCGATTCCTGGTCTTCGGTGAAGTCGAAATCCATGGTCTGGTCTCCTTAAGCGCCGAGCACGGTTTGCGCGACGATGTTGCGCTGCACTTCGTTGCTGCCGCCGTAGATGGTGGTCTTGCGCATGTTGAAGAAGGTGCCAGCCAGCGGCAGGATGTCGCCGGGCACGGCGATCTGGTCGCCTTGCCAGCCGGCTTCCATCGCCTCGTAGATGTAAGCGCGGCTCAAGGGGCCGGCGGCCAGCATCATCAGCTCGGCATAACGCTGCTGGATCTCGCTGCCGCGGATCTTCAAGAGGCCCGCCACGTCCAGGCTCTGCTTGCCGCTCTTTTCCGCACTGAGCACGCGCAGCACCATCATCTCCAGCGCCACCACGTCCACTTCCAGCAGCGCGATCTGGTCGCGGAAGCGCACGTCGTCGTAAACGCCTTCGGCCTTGGCCACACGCTTCACGCGCTCGAGCTCGCGCTTGGCGCGGTTCACGTCGGCGATGTTGGTGCGCTCGTGGCTCAGCAGGTGCTTGGCGTAGGTCCAGCCCTTGTTCTCTTCGCCGATCAGGTTCTCGACCGGCACCTCGACGTTATCGAACCAGACCTCGTTGACCTCGGGCTCGCCGTCCATCAGCACGATGGGGCGCACGGTGATGCCAGGGCTCTTCATGTCGATGAGCAGGAAGCTGATGCCGGTCTGCGGCTTGCCTTCGCTGCTGGTGCGCACCAGGCAGAAGATCCACTCGCCGTACTGGCCCAGGGTCGTCCAGGTCTTCTGGCCGTTGACGATGTACTTGTCACCGCGACGTTCGGCCTTGCACTTCAGGCTGGCCAGGTCCGAACCCGAGCCCGGCTCGCTGTAGCCCTGGCTCCACCACACCTCGCCGCTGGCGATGCCGGGCAGGAAACGCTGCTGCTGTTCGGCGTTGCCGAAGGCCATGATGACGGGCGCCACCATCACCGGGCCGAAGGGAATGACACGCGGCGCGCAGGCCAAGGCGAGCTCTTCCTCGAACAGGTGTTTCTGGATGGCGTTCCAGCCCGGGCCCCCGAACTGCTTGGGCCAACCCCAGCCCAGCCAGCCCTTCTTGCCCAGGATCTTGGCCCAGCGCTGGTGGTCGTCACGGCTCAGGCGCAGCGAATGGCGCACCTGGTGCGCGATGTCGGCCGGCAGGTTCTCGGCCACCCAGGCACGGATCTCGTGCCGGAAGGCCAGTTCGTCGGGGGTGAAGTTCAGGTCCATGGGCGGGGCACTCCGGGGTTCACGGCGCTCTTCAGGCGAAGAGCCAACTGTTTTAGCACGACCGTTCGAAAATCTCTTGTCGCTGGCGAGACAAAGCCCGCTGGCGGGGCCGGGCGTTCAGCGCAGTTCGAGCCGCATCACGTCGGCCTCGCGCTTCATGCTCATGCGCGAGAGGAAGCTGTTGCCCAGCAGCACCATCGGCATGGGCTGCGGCACCACGGCCGCGCCGACGTTGGACAGCTCCACCTCGCCCACGCGCACGGTGTTCAGCGTCACCAGCCACACGGGCACCGGCCCGTTGGCGGTTTGCGTGGTGCCGCGGCGGGCGCCGGCCAGGTCGATGCCCAGGCGCTCGGCGTCGTCCTTGCCCAGGCTCACCAGCGTGGCGCCGGTGTCGACCATGAAGCGCACCTGCTTGCCGTTGATGCTGCCCGCAGCGGTGAAGTGGCCGCCCGAGCCGGCCGTCAGCACCACCTCGCGCGCGGCACTGCGCGGCGGGGCCACGCCCAGCAGCACGGGCGTCTCGCCCACACGCATGGGGTAGCTGCGGCCGGCGCGCTCCACCTGCGCGACGTCGCCTTCCCAGCGCAGCAGCTTCACGCCGGCCACGGTCTGGCCCACGCCCACGGTGTAGGGCTGGCCGTCCACCACCAGCAGGGCCTTTTCGCCCATGCGGCCCGAGAGCACCACCAACTGCGCCTGGGCCACGCCCACCGCGGCCAGCAGCAGCGCGGCCGCAGCGGTGCGCAGCGGCTTCACTCGCGGAAGTTGTTGAAGGACAGCGGCCATTCGTTCAGCTCCTTGCGCAGCAGCGCGATGGCTTCCTGCAGGGTGTCGCGTTTGGCCCCGGTGACGCGCAGCGCGTCGCCCTGGAAGGCCGCCTGCACCTTCAGCTTGCTGGCCTTGAGCGCGGTCTGCATCTTCTTGGCGGTTTCGGCGTCCACGCCGCTCTTCACCGGAACGGCAAGCTTGAGCTTGTCGTGGCTCATCTTCTGCGGCGTCGCGCTGAAGTCGAGCAGGCGGATGTCGACGTTGCGCTTGGTGAGCTTGGCGATCAGCACGTCCTTCACCTGGCCGAGCTGGAAATCGCTGTCGGCCCAGAGCGTGAGTTCGCGCGTCTTGGGCGTGGGCGAGCTCAGGTCCACCTGGGCGCTGCTGCCCTTGAAGTCAAAGCGCGTGCCGATCTCTTTCTGCGCCTGATCGACGGCGTTGCGGAGTTCCACGAGATCGGGTTCGATGACGGCGTCGAAGCTGGGCATGAGAGCGGTTCAGGGGCGGTGGGAACAGGGAGCGCTGCAGGGCCGCAGGCCCCTTCGGAATATGCACGAAAATTGTGGCATGACCCTCCCTCCGGCGCCCGCGGCGCAACCCTTGCTGGACGTGCAAACGCGTGCCAGCCTGCGCGAACACAACACCTTCGGCCTGCCCGCCGTGGCCCGCACGTTGGTGCGCCTGAAGACCGAGGCCGACGTGCGCCGCGTCGTCGACCACCCCGAGTACGGGCTGGCACCGAAGTTCGTGCTGGGCGGCGGCAGCAACGTGGTGCTGACGCACGATCTGGAGCAGGTGGTGCTGAAGGTCGAGATCCCCGGCCTGCGCCTGGTGGACGAGACGCCCGAGGCCTGGGTGGTGGAGGCCGGCGCCGGCGAGAGCTGGCACGCGGTGGTGGCCTGGACGCTGCAACAGGGCTGGCCGGGGCTGGAGAACCTGGCGCTGATCCCGGGCAGCACGGGCGCTGCCCCGGTGCAGAACATCGGTGCCTACGGCGTGGAGCTCAAGGACCGCTTCCACAGCCTGGACGCCATCGACCTGATCACCGGCCGCAGCGTCACGCTGGGTCCGGCGGACTGCCGCTTCGGCTACCGCGACAGCGTGTTCAAGCAGAGCGGCTTCGGCGGCCTGGCGGGCAAGAGCGTGATCACGCGCGTGCGCTTCCGCCTGCCCAGGCCCTGGCAGCCGGTGCTGGGCTACCTGGACCTCGAACGCAGGATGGCCGAGACCGGCAACTCCGCGCCCGATGCACAGACCATCTTCGACTGGATCTGCGCCATCCGCCGCGCCAAGCTGCCCGACCCGGCCGTCATCGGCAACGCCGGCAGCTTCTTCAAGAACCCCGTGGTCACCGAAGAGCAGTGCCGCGACATCATCGGCCGCGATCCCGAGATCGTGCACTACCCCATGCCCGACGGCACGGTGAAGCTGGCCGCAGGCTGGCTGATCGACGCCTGCGGCTGGAAGGGCAAGACCGTGGGCCGCGCCGGCGTCTACGAGAAGCAGGCCCTGGTGCTGGTCAACCGCGGCGGCGCCAGCGGCGCCGAGGTGGTGACGCTGGCGCGCGCCATCCAGGAAAGCGTCTACGGGCGCTTCGGCATCCGGCTGGAGCCGGAACCCATCATCGTCTGAAGGCCGAGAGCGCTGCGCGAACTCAGGCCGACGGTTTGCCGGCCGGGGCGCCGCCTTGCAGCATGTCGCCCAGGTCCAGCCCCGTCAGCGCTTTGGCGCCGCGGGCCAGCCAGAACATCAGGCCCATCATCATCAGCATGCTCGGGATGGCGATGACGGGGTAGCTCAAGAGCGTGAGCTTGCCCAATTGCTCGTTGAAGGCTTCGGTGCCGGCGGGCGCGCTCACCACCAGCCGCGCCAGCACGTAGTTGGCCAGCGCCGAGAAGAAGAAGGTGCCGGCCAGCAGGAAGGTGCCGGTGCGCAGGCGCAGCTCGAACGGCACGATGTTGCCGCGGGCGGCCAAGGCTGCGTTGACCTTGGGCAGGTCGAAAAGATCGGCGTTGAAGACCAGCACGCGGATCAACGGCGACTTCGTGAAGTTCGAGGCCAGCACCGCCACGCCGATCAACCCGGGCACCAGCGCCTCTTTCACGGCGAGCCATTGCGCATCCAGCTTCAGCAGGCCGATGCCGCCCGTGAGCAGCGTGCTCACCACGCCCAGCACGCTGAACCAGTTGAGTTTGCGGCGGCGCAGGCCATCCCACACGCCCCATCCCACCGGGAAGGCCAGGGCCAGCAGCAGCGCACCCAGGGTGCCCAGGCGCTCGGGGCTGCTCAGCTTCATCAAGATGAAGGCCGGCAGCAGCACGGTGATGCCGATCTCCAGCAGGGGGTTCGGCTTCTTGTCTCGGGTCGTCATGGGGCGGCAGCGTAACCGCTGCGCCTGACGGCGCCCTGGCCGCGCCTTGAAGACCGCACACCGGCTTGCCGCTTTGCAGCCCCGGGCTGGCTAGAGCGCGCGCCCTTTCAGAGCCGCCAGCTTCGCGCTGTAGCGAGCGCCCAGCGCCGGGTTGCCGCTGTGCTCGATGGCGCTGCGCAGGTGCGCTTCGGCCGAGGCAGGGTCGCCCAGCAGCGCATCCGCCACGCCGCCCCAGTAGTGCGCCTCGTGCTGGAACGGCTGGCGCCGCAGTTCACGCTCGAAGTGCGAACGCGCCTGGCGCAGATCGCCCCGCTGCAGCGCCGCAACGCCGAGATCGAGAAAGTGGAAGGGCGGGTGGCGTTGCAGCATCGCCAGGCGCCGGCGGTAGGGCGCGGCCTCGGCCTGGCGGCCGGCGGCCGTGAGCGTGGCGATGAGGTTCGAGACGGCCGGCACATCGTCGGGCGCGCGGGCCAGCACGCTGTGCAGCGCCTGCTCGGCCGCAGCGTGGTGACCGCTGCGCAGGTAGATCACGCCCAGGGTGTTGACGGCCCCGAGGTAGGCCGGGTCCTGCAGCACAGCGGCGCGTGCCCAGGCGTAGGCCTCAGGGGCCTGCCCTGCGGCCAGGTGCTCGGCGGCACGGTTGTTCATGAACATCGCCAGCACGCGGCCCTCGGTGATGGGCTCGAGCCGGGCGCTGCGCAGTTCGTCGGGCGTCACGAAGTCGACCGTCAGGTCTTCGCTGGCTGTGCGCTGGCCCTGGCTGTCGTGCGGCAAGGCCATCAGCACGATGTTCACGTGGCCGCTGGCGAAGGTCAGGCTGTTGGCGCGGCTGTAGTTAGGCTGTACGTGCACCTCCTGGTAGCGCACCGGCAGGCCCAGGTGCCGGGCGAAGGCCGCCGTCATCACCACCAGAGAGAGGCAATGCCCGGCCCGCTTGTCGAAGGCTTCGGCCGCGTTGCGGGTGATGCCGTCGTCGTAGTCGAGGTTCAGCCGGCCCTGGTCGCGCAGCGCAGCCAGCAGCCGCTCGCGGCGGTCGGGGGCATGGGCCAAGCCAGCGAGTTCGGTGTCGACGTAGTGCCGCATCGCCGGACTGAGCGCGAACACGCCCGAGACATCCACGGCAGCCGGCGCGCTGGGGTACAGCTGGTCCTGCAACAACGCGGCCACTGGCGCCGGGGCGGGCGGTGCCACGGCACATCCCGCCAAGCCTGCCGCGGCCAAGACCAGCGGCAGGGCAAGCCGGCGCCACCAAAGGGCCGAGGCAGGGCGAGGCAGGCTGCGGTTCGGGGCAGGGCGCATGGCAGACCTCCAGGCGAAGCGGATCGCCCGGTGCATCCTACGCCCCGCGCCGGCTTGGCCACAGCAGCGGCAAACCCGCGCCTGCCCACAAGGGCAGGCCGCGACCGTCAGCCGGGCTCGGGCCCCAGCAGGCAGAGACGCAACCGCGCGGCCGCGGCGCGCAGTGGGGCATGCGGCAGCGCGGCCGCGGCGTCCAGCGTGCGGCGGGCATACTCCGGGTCGCTCTGCAGGTGTTCGACGTGAAGGTCGATGCCATGGCCACGCAGCAGCCACTTGAGCTCGATGATCTCCACCAGGCAGCTGGGCGCGGTGGTCGGGGGCAGGGTGGGTTGCATGGTCAGCAGGCACCTTAACGCCTTGGCCCCCCGCCTTGCTGACATGCGATTGGAGAGCTGCCTCCAAAACGCGCGGCCGGGCCCGAGCCCGGGCCTTCCCTTCACGCCTTGCCTGCCTCCGTCCGGCGCCCCGTTCCGCATGCATCCACCGCCCCCTCTCACCGCACTGGCCGACGTGCCGGCGCAGCTTTCCACCGCCGGCTGGGCCGTGCTGGACGCTGGCACGCTGGCCCGCCTGTGCGCCGCGCCGCTGCCCGCTTGGCTGGCCTGGCAAACCCTGTGGCCGGCGCTGCCGCCCGACCCCCACCTGCGCGACGGCGGCCGCTACCGCAAGCGCCGCCACGGTTGTTTTCGCGTCACAGCGACGGCGGTGCAGGCCGTTGCGCACCGCGCCCACTGGCAGCCGGTGGAATACAACGCGCTGCACGGCGGCTACGAGCGCTGGTTCGAGCCCCTGCCGGCCGAGTTGTTGCAAGACCCGGCCTGGGCGCAACTGCTGCAAGGCCTGGCGGGTGTGGCCGACGGCCTGCGCGCCGATGTCGGCACCCCCGGCGAGTGGTTCGTCGAAGCGCACCCCTTCCGCATCGACACCGAAGGCGGCATAGGCCGCCCCACGCCCGAAGGGGCGCACCGCGACGGCGTCGACCTCGTGGCCGTGCTGATCGTCGACCGCCACAACGTCAAGGGCGGCGAGACCCGCGTCTTCGATGCCCGCGGCCCGCAGGGCGTGCGCTTCACGCTGCGCGAGCCCTTCAGCGTGCTGCTGCTCGACGACGAGCGCGTGATCCACGAGACCACGCCCATCCAGCCGGTCGACGCCAGCCAGCCGGCCTGGCGCGACACCCTCGTGATCACCTACCGCCGCGGGGGCTTCCAGGGCCCGGGCGCGGTCTGAGCCGCCCATGAACACCCACATGGCTGCTCCGCTGGCCATCAGCGCCGCCGACGTCGAAGCCGCCGCCGCGCGGCTGCAGGGCGTGGCCCACCGCACGCCCGTCATCACCTCGCGCACCGTGGACGAAGCCACCGGCGCGCAGGTCTTCTTCAAGGCCGAGAACCTGCAGCGCATGGGCGCCTTCAAGTTCCGCGGGGCCTACAACGCGCTGGCGCAGTTCACGCCGCAGCAGCGCGAGGCCGGCGTCATCGCCTTCAGCTCGGGCAACCACGCACAGGCCATCGCGCTGTCGGCGCGGCTCTTGGGCATGCCCTCGGTCATCGTGATGCCGCAAGACTCGCCCGCGGCCAAGCTGACGGCCACACGCGGCTACCAGCAAGGCCAGCGCGGCAGCGAGGTGGTGCTCTACGACCGCTATACCGAAGACCGCGAGGCCATCGGCCGCCGCCTGGCGCAGGAGCGCGGCATGACGCTGATTCCGCCCTACGACCACCCGCACGTGATGGCCGGGCAGGGCACCGCCGCCTGGGAGCTGCTGCAGGACACGGGGCCGCTGGATCTGCTGCTTGTCTGCGTGGGTGGCGGCGGCCTGATCAGCGGCTGCGCGGTGGCCGCGCACCACCTGAGCCCCGGCATCGAGGTCGTCGGCATCGAGCCCGAGGCTGGCAACGACACCCAGCAGAGCCTGGCCCTGGGCCGCATCGTGCACATCGACACCCCCAAGACCATCGCCGACGGCGCGCAGACGCAGCACAGCGGCACGCTGACCTTCCCAGTCATTCAGCGCCTGGTGAGCCGCATCGAAACGGTAAGTGATGCGCAAATCGTCGAGACGATGCGATTCTTCGCCGAACGGCTGAAGCTGGTGCTGGAGCCCACCGGCGTGCTGGGCGCGGCCGCGCTGATGCATGGCGTGGTGCCGGCACGGGGACAGCGCGTGGGCGTCATCCTCAGCGGCGGCAACGTCGACATCGCGCGCTACGGCGCCTTGCTGGCGGGCACGAGCGCCTGAAGCGCACGGCTGACCTATCCTCTTCCACATCCATCCCTCAACCCGACACTCCGACCATGGCTGACGCGACCCCCGCCACCCCCGCCACCCCCGATGACGACGCCAAGCGGCTGAAGGCCCTGGTCGACAAGCTGCTGGCCCGCCCCGCGGCCGAGAGCACGGCACAGATCACCCTCGGCGGGCGTGTGCTCGACTACCGCGTCAGCGCAGCCTTCATGCCGGTGCTGCCGGGCGGCCTGGCGGGCGCAGCCGGCGAGCCCGAGGGCGCGGTGATGACCACCGCCTACCTGCTGCAAGGTGCCGATGCGAAGACGCGCCCTGTGTGTTTTGCCTTCAACGGCGGGCCGGGCTCGGCCAGCATCTGGCTGCAGTTCGGCGCTTTGGGCCCCAAGCGCGTGGTGGTGCCCGACGACGGCAGCATGCCGCTGCCGCCTTACGCGGTGGAGGACAACCCGCACAGCTGGTTCGAGCACTTCGACCTCGTCTTCATCGACCCGCCGCACACCGGCTGGTCGATGAGCGCCAGCGAGAAGGCGCGCAAGAAGCACCTGTCCGTGGACGGCGACATCGAAGCCCTGGCCGAAGTGATGCGCGGTTGGCTCACGCGCCACCAGCGGTGGGGCTCACCGCTCTACATCGCCGGTGAAAGCTACGGCACCACGCGCGGCGCCGGCCTGGCCGACAAGATGCAGAGCCTGGGCGCGGTGCTCAGCGGCGTGATCCTCGTGTCTTGCGCAATGGACCTGCAGAGCATCGCTTTCGCACCGGCGAACGATTTGCCGTACAGCCTGTTCCTGCCCGCCTTCGCGAACGTTTCTCAGTACCACGGCCTGCTCAGCGGCCCGCAAGCCGCCAGCCCCGAGGCCGCGCGCGCCGCGGCGGAGGCTTTCGTGCAGGACGACTACGTCAGCGCCCTGCAGGCCGGCGCGCGCCTGAGCGACAAGCGCCGCAGCGCCGTGGCGCGCCGCGTGGCCGAGCTCACGGGCCTGCCACGCACGCTGGTGGAAGAGCAGAACCTGCGCATCAGCGACCGCTGCTACTTCACCGAGGCGCTGCGCGCGCGCGGCCAGGTGGTGGGCCGGCTGGAAGCGCGCGGCACCGGGCCGGCGGCGGCCAGCCGTGTCAGCGAGATGGAGTTCGACCCCGGCATCGAGGCCATCGCCGGCCCCTACACGATGGCCGCGCTGGCCTACTACCGCGGCACGCTGGGCATCGACCTCGAGCACCGCTACAACGTGCTGAGCTACGAGGTCAACGGCGGCTGGCAGTGGGCGCGCGGGGCTGAAGGCGGCGGCCGCGGCAGCATGGGCTTCTGCAGCACCAGCCCCGACCTGGCCCGTGCGCTGCGCCGCAACCCGCACCTGAAGGTGCTGGCCGCCAGCGGCCGCTACGACCTGGGCACGCCCTACAGCGCGAGTGACTGGAGCCTGGCGCAATTGAACGTGCCGGCCAGCGTGCTGGCGCGCGTGACGCACCGCTACTACGACGCCGGCCACATGATGTACACGCGCCAGGCCGATCTGCGCCAGCTGAAGGCCGACCTCGCCGCCTGGCTGGGCTGAGGCGCCGGGGCGCGTCGCCATGCACGTGGGCATCCTCACCGGCGGTGGCGACTGCCCCGGCCTGAACGCCGTCATCCGCGCGGTGACGCTGGCCTTGCACCATGAATGCGGCGCCCGCGTCACCGGCATCGAACGCGGCTTCCACGGGCTCATCGCTCGCCGTTCACGCCCCTTGGCGCCGGCCGATGTGGCCGGCATCTTGGCCGAGGGCGGCACCATCCTCGGCACTCACAACACCTGCGACCCTTTCCGCGTGCAGGACGGCCACGACCAGGCCGATGCCGCGCTGGCTTACGCCCGCGAGCTGGGCCTGGACGTGCTGGTGGCCGTGGGCGGCGACGGCACCATGGCCATCGCCCACCGTTTTGGCCAGCGCGGGCTGCCGGTGGTGGGTGTGCCCAAGACCATCGACAACGACCTGCCGCACACCGAGCGCACTTTCGGCTTCGACAGCGCCGTGGCCGTGGTGGCCGAGGCCTTGGACCGCCTGGCCACCACCGCGCGCAGCCACGGCCGCGTGATGATCGCCGAGACCATGGGCCGCTACGCAGGCTGGATCGCACTCGAAGGCGGGCTGGCCGGCGGTGCCGACATCATCCTGCTGCCCGAGCTGGCCTTCAGCGTGGAAGCGGTGGCCGAGCGCTGCCGCCAGCGCGAAGAAGCCGGGCTGCCGACCTTGATCTGCATCGCCGAGGGCGCCCACGCGCAGGGGCAGGGCCTGACGGTGCGCGAAACCCTGGCGCACAGCCCCGACCCGCTGCGCCTGGGCGGCGTGGGGCAGGCGCTGCAGCAGCAACTGCAGCCGCTGCTGCAGAGCGAGGTGCGCACCACGGTGCTGGGCCACACGCAGCGCGGCGGGACGCCCACGGCCTTCGACCGCGTGCTGGCCACGCGTTTCGGCTACGAGGCCGCGCAACTGGTGAAGGCCGGCCAGCACGGGCGCATGGTCGCCTTGCAAGGCGGGGCCTGCGTCAGCGTGCCGCTGGACGAGGTGGCGGGGCGCACGCGATGCGTGGCGCTCGACCACCCGCTGCTGCAGGCGGCGCGCGCCCTGGGCATCGGGCTGGGTGAGGCTTCGAGCCTGGCCTAGAGCAGGCGGCGCAGCGCGGCGGGCTGCGCATGCTCGGCTGTGGCCAGGGCTGCGCAGAAGGCCGTGTCTTCGCGGCCGAAGCTGAAATCGGCGAACTCGAAACCCGGCCCCACGGTGGCGCCCACGAAGGCACCGCCGCCCAGCGGCTCGGCGGCCTGCCACCAGCCGGCAGGCACCACGTGGCGCGGGCGCTGTGCGGCCGCTACAGGCCCGAGGTCGACATGGGTGAAGTTCGACAGATCGGGCGGCGCCAGCCACAGCCGCAGGCCAGGGCCTTCCAGCAGGTGCCACACCTCGTCGGAGGCCACCCGGTGCCAGGCCGAACACTGGCCGGGCTGCAGCAGGAAATCGATGGTCGTCAGCGCCACGCGTCCCACGCGGCCGTCAGCTGGCCGCACCGGCAGGGCCGAGCGGAACACCTCGCCGTAGTGCCCGCCTTCGGGGTGCGGCCGCAGCCCCAGCGTGGCGATGAGTTCGGCGCAGCGCTCCGGGCTCATGCGAGCTCCCGCACGTCGCTGACCGGCTGCTCGCCGTAATCGGCGCGGTCCAGCGCGCGCAGCAGTTTCGCGGCGGCTTCGTCGGGGCTGTCGAGGTGGCCGCCGTCCTTCAGGCCCTGGAAGCGCACGACTTCGGGAAAGAGCGCGACATCGGCGCCGCGCAGCTGCACCTGCATGTCGGTGTCGATGACGCCCGGCGCCAGCGAGACCACGCGCGCGCCGTTGGGCACCTGCGCTTCTTCGAGCGCCAGCGCACGCGCCAGGTGGTCCAGGCCGGCCTTGGCCGCGCAGTAGCTCGCGCTGCCGGCCATCGCCCGGCGGCCCAGGCCGGAAGACACCAGCATCAGCTTGCGCGGGCAAGTCCAGGTTGCGGTGGCCTGCAGGAACGCCGCGCTCAGCAGCACCGGCGCTTCCAGGCCCACGCGCATCGCGTTCTGCAACTCCTGCGCGCTGCTGCGCGACAACGGCGCCGGGGTCGAGACGACGCCCGCGTTGTTGATCAGGTTCACGGCGCTGATCTGCGAGGCGTCTTGCGCCTGCAGCCAGGCAGCCAGGCGATCGGCCACGGGCTGCGGCTCGGCCAGGTCCACCTGCCAGGCGGTGAGTTCGGCGCCGGGCGGCACCGGCAGGTCGGTGGCCGCTCGGGCCAGGGCCAGCACGCGGTGGCCGCGCGCCAGCAGTTGCTGCACCACCGCGCGGCCGAGGCCGCGGGAACTGCCGGTGACGATGCTCAGGGCTTGGGGCATGGAAGGCTTCCGGGAAACGAAGGTTCAAAAAGGCGCCGCGCTGACGAAGTGCATCGTCGATGCGCTGGCCGGGTGGGCGAAGCTGATCTCGGCCGCATGCAGCAGCAGGCGCTCGGCGCGCAACGGCAGCGGCGCATAGAGCTCGTCGCCGCGGATGGGGTGGCCGATGTGCTGCAGGTGCACGCGCAGCTGGTGCGAGCGGCCGGTGACGGGCTTGAGCGAGACGCGTGTGGTCTCGGCCGTGCGCGCCATCACCTGCCAGTAGGTGAGCGAAGGTTTGCCGTGCTCGGCGTCGACCTTCTGCCGCGGCCGGTTCGGCCAGTCGGCCATCAGCGGCGCGGCGATGCGGCCTTCCTCGGCCTCGATCACGCCTTCCACCACGGCCTCGTAGCGTTTGCCCACGGCGCGCTGCTCGAAGGCGGCGCTGAGCTTGCGCTGCGCCACCGGCCCGCGTGCCAAAAGCATCAGCCCAGAGGTGCCCATGTCGAGCCGGTGCACCACCAGCGCGTCGGGCCACATCGTCTGCAGGTGGCTGGCCAGGTTCACCAGTCCCGCTTCGCCGCGGCCCGGCACAGAAAGCAGCCCGGCCGGCTTCTCGGTCACGATGAGATGGTCGTCCACGTGCAGCACGCGCACGCCCTCGGCGCTGGTGGCGGGGGCAGGGCGCCTGGGGTCGGGCAGGGCAGCACGTGGGTTCTCGGCAGACAGCATGCGAGCAGCATATCGGGCGCGGGCTCGTGTCCAATGCGGGCACCACCCAGCGAGACCACCCACGCGCATGCAACGCCGCACCCTGCTCAGCCTGCCCGCCTGGTCCCTGGCGGCGGGCTGCGCCTCGTCCACAGCCCCCATCGCTGAGCCCGGCACCGTGTACACGCAGGTCGACACGGCCCTGGGCAGCTTCACCATCGCCGTGAACACGGCGCGCGCGCCTGTCACGGTGGCGAACTACCTGGCGCATGTCGATGCCGCGCTGCTGGATGGCGGCAGCGTCTACCGCATCGTGCGACCCGAGAACCAGGGCCCCGAAACCCGCCACAAGATCGAGGTGGTGCAGTGGGGCATGAACCTGGGCAGCGAGCGCAAGCCACCGCGCCCGCCCATCGCGCACGAGACCACGGCGATGACGGGCCTGCGCCACCTCGACGGCACGGTCTCGATGGCGCGGCTGGCCCCGGGCAGCGCCACGGCCGAGTACTTCATCTGCATCGGCGCGCAGCCCGAGCTCGATTTCGGCGGCCGCCGCAACCCCGACGGCCAGGGCTTCGCGGCCTTCGGCCAGGTGGTGGCTGGGCGCGAGGTGGTGCAGGCGCTCTACGCGCGCGGCGTGGCCGACACGCAGTACCCCAAGCCGCCCGTCGCGGTGTTGCGCGTGCGCCGCGTGGCAGCGCCCCGGGCTTGACGAGCGCAGGCCCCGAGGCGCACATTCGCGACCTCGCGGCAACCGCCGTATCCACCTTCAGGAGGCCCCCATGGTGAAGCTTGATCACACCCCCCGGTCGCTCCTGCAGGCCTGCGCACGCCACAAGGGCTGAACGCGCAAACCTGGCGCTCACCAGAGCCGCCAGCCGGATCTCCCTGATCCACCCCTGCAACTGAGCCCGAGGCGCCTTGCGCCTCGCCGTGGCCTTCGGCCCACGGCCTGCAGCCAGCGACCCCCCAGACCCTCGCGGCCCCACGCCCGCTGTGCGCTCTTGCGCCTGCGGCCCGGGCCAGGTTCTCTCTTGCACGGGACGCACTGCAAGCCATGTTCGATCTCTCCGATCTCGGCCGCCTGCGCGGCATCGGTCTCTCACCGGCCTTGATGGCCGGCTTTGTTCAAGAACTTCAACGCACGGCGCTGCCCTGCGCCGAACCCGCGCTGCTGCGCGTGACGGAGGTGCAGCGCGAAGGGCTCACGCTGCACGACGGCGTGCAGCCGCAAGCCGCACGGCTGCTGCCGGGCGTGCGGGCGCTGCTGGCCGCCGAGGGCGACGCCATCGCATGCGGCGACTGGGTGCTGGCCGAGCGCAACGCGCTGGGCGAGTGGTGGGTGGCGCACCGCCTGCAGCCCGTGAACCAGCTGGCGCGGCGCCTGCATGACGGCCGCGACAAGGTGGAGCGCGTCGTCATCGTCAGCAACGTCGACACGGCCTTGCTGGTGATGGGCCTCGACCTCGACTACAGCCCGCGCCGGCTCGAGCGCTACCTCGCGCTGGTGCGCATGGCCGGCGTGGCGCCGGTGGTGGTGCTGACGAAGAAGGACCTCTGCCCAAGCGCCGAAGAGCGGCTTCGCGAGGTGCAGGCCTTGCTGCCGCCCGGCGCCGTGGCCGTGGCCGTCAACGCGCTGGGCGATGAGCCCCGGCAAGCGCTGATGCCATGGCTGCAACCCGGCCAGACGCTGGTGCTGCTGGGCAGCAGCGGTGCGGGCAAGAGCACGCTGACCAATGCGCTGCTCGCTGCGCCCGTGCAGGACACCGGGGCCAACCGCGCCGGCGACAACCGCGGCCGGCACACCACCACCGTGCGCTCATTGCACGCCACGGCCGAGGGCGCCTGCATCATCGACACCCCAGGCCTGCGCACGCTGCGCCTGGACGGCGACGCGCAGGCGCTGGGCGCAGTCTTCGAAGACATCACGCGGCTGGCGCCGCTGTGCCGCTTCCGCGATTGCCGGCACGAGGCCGAGCCCGGCTGCGCCGTGCGCGAGGGCGTGGAGGCGCAGCGCCTGCGCAACTTCCACAAGCTCGAACGCGAGGCCCGGCGCGACACGCTCACAGCGCTCGAGCGCCGCGCCCAGGTGCAGACCTGGAAGCAGCACGGCCGTGTCGGCCGAGCAAGGGCGCAGCAAAAGCGCGGCGGCTGAGCGCCTGGCGATGCCTCTGCCTCCTCCGGCATTGCCGCTCACCGTGCCCGGGCTGCCCAGCCCGCCGTGCCGTGGCCGTGGTGTTTTCCGCAACCTCAGGCCCGTGCCCGACCTCCGGGTTCCGCCGTGCCGGCCTGCACCAGGGCGTCGCGCTGCGCGAGCGCCGGGAAGAGCCACAGCCAGAGCCCCGCCACCACCAGCGTGCCGACGCCGCCCAGCAGCACCGAGCCCACCGGGCCCATCAGCGCCGCGGTGGCGCCCGATTCGAACTCACCCAGCTGGTTCGAAGCGCCGATGAACACCGAGTTCACGGCGCTCACGCGGCCGCGCATCTCGTCGGGCGTCTCCAACTGCACCAGGGTCTGGCGGATGACGACGCTGACCATGTCGGCTGCGCCGCTGACGGCCAGGGCCGCCAGCGACAGCGCGAAGCTCGTCGACAGCCCGAACACCAGCATCGCCACGCCGAACACCGCCACCGCGGCCAGCAGCGTGTGCCCCGTGCGCCGCCGCACGGGCCAGCGCGTGAGGGCCAGGGACATCGCCAGCGCGCCCACGGCCGGCGCGCTGCGCAGCAGCCCCAGGCCCCAGGGGCCGACATGGAGGATGTCCTTCGCGAAGATGGGCAGCAGCGCCGTGGCGCCGCCGAAGAGCACCGCGAACAGGTCCAGCGATATCGCGCCCAGCACCACCTTGTGGTGCCAGACATGGCGCACCCCGGCCAGCAGCGTGTGCCAGGTGGCAGGTTCGGTGGAGGCCGCGCTGTGGGCGTAGCGCAGCCACAGGCACAGCGCCGCGGCCACGCCGAAGAGCCCCGTGCACACGAAGTAGGTGACCTCGGCGCCCAGCGCGTAGAGCAGACCGCCGAGGGCCGGCGCACCGATCACCGCGCCTTGCAGGCCCACCGCGCTGAAGGCCAGCGCACGCGGCAGCACCGCGCGCGGCACGAGCAGCGGGGTCAGCGCCTGCTGCGTGGGCATCTGGAAAGCACGCACGGCACCCAGCACCACGGAAACGGCCAGCAGCGCCTCGCGCGTGGCCAGGCCCTGCGCGCTGGCGCCGGCCAGGGCCAGCGCACACAGCGCCTGAACGGCCATGCATGCGGCGAGCAGGCGGCCGCGGTGCAGGCGGTCGATCAGGTGGCCGGCCGGCAGCGTCAGCAGCAGCGAGGGCGCGAACTGCAGCAGCCCCACCAGGCCCAGGTCCCAGGCCGAGTTGGTGAGGTCGTACATCTGCCAGGCCACGGCCACCATCAGCATCTGGCTGGCCGAGACGCCCGTCACGCGGGCGAACCACAGCTTCATGTAGGCCGGGTAGGCCCACAGGCTTGCGGTTTCGGGCTTCATCGCGGGCCGGGGCGCACGCGAACCCCACTCGAACTCCTCAGCCCTGGGGGTGTCCGGTGTGGCGTGCACGCGAACCGGGGAGCCTGGGTCGGGGTGCTGCGCTGATAATGATCTTGTTTCATGTCCACACAAATGCCGCGCATCGCCAGCGACAACCCCAGCGCCTTGCCCCCGGGCACCCGCCTGGGTGAGTTCGAATTGCTCAGTCTGCTGGGCGTGGGCGGCTTCGGCATTGTCTACCTGGCCTTCGACCACGCGCTGGAGCGCGAGGTGGCGGTCAAGGAGTACATGCCGGCCTCGCTGGCCGGCCGCACCGAGACCATGCACGTCTCGCTGCGTTCGCAGAGCGACGCCGAAACCTTCGCACTGGGGCTGAAGAGCTTCGTCAACGAGGCCAAGATGCTGGCCCGCTTCGACCACCCCTCGCTGTTGAAGGTGCACCGGTTCTGGGAGGCCAACGGCACGGCCTACATGGCGATGCCCGTGATGCGCGGGCGCACGCTGAAAGACGTGCGGGCTCAACTGGGCATGGCGCCTGACGAAGCCTGGCTGCGCGCGCTGCTGACGCCGCTGCTGGGCGCCATCGAGCGCCTGCACAGCGAAGGCGTCTACCACCGCGACATCGCGCCCGACAACATCCAGATCGACAGCGAAGGCCAGCCGGTGCTGCTGGATTTCGGCGCGGCGCGGCGTGTCATCAACGACAAGAGCCAGACGCTCACGGCCATCCTGAAACCCGCCTACGCACCGATCGAGCAGTACGCCGAGGCCGGCAGCGTGAAGCAGGGGCCGTGGACCGATCTGTATGCCTTGGGCGCCACGCTGCACTACCTGCTGCTGAACCGCCCGCCGCCGCCGGCCACCGCACGCGCCGTGCACGACGAAGCCTCGGCGCTCAGCACCGAGACCTGCCCAGGCTGCAGCGAGAACTTCCTGCGCACCGTCGACTGGATGCTGGCGCCGCGCCCGGCCGACCGGCCGCAGAACGTGGCCGCGCTCCGCGAAGTGCTGGAAGGGCACCAGGCACCGCCGCTTCGCCGTGACGAAGCCCCCAGCCCCTCGCAATGGGACCGCACGGTGCTGGCCAGCCCGCAGCCGCTGCGGTCGGCGCCGGCGCCTGCAGCGCTGCCCGACCCTGAAGCCACGCGCCTGATGCCGCCGCCGGCCCCTGCGGCCGGCGCCGCGCCCAGCCCGCTGACCAGCACCGATTTCGATTTGCCGCTGGACGTGCCGCCGGCGAACCTCCCGCGTTCGGTCCTCGACATGGCTGCGCCGCCCGTTTCGGCTGCGCTGTCCCAGGCGCCCGCCGCCTCGTCGCGCCGCCCCTGGCTGCCCTTGGGTTTGGGGCTGGGGATCGTCGCCGTGGCGGGGATCGCTTTCGCCTTGTGGCCGCGCGCAGGTGGTGTGCCTGCGGTGGACGCGGCGGCATCGGCTGCGATGGCCCAGCCTGCCTCTGCCGCGGTGGCAGGCCTGCAGGGTGCAGCTGCGTCGGCGCCCGCGGTGGTGCCGGAGTCGAAGATCGCCACCGTGGTGGTGCCAGATGCTCCGGCCCGCGCCGCCGTGACCGCACCCGCACCGGCGCCGGTTCGGCCCAGCCCTGAAAAGTCCAGCACGCCCAGCGCCGCTGAAGCTGCCAAGGCCGGGCAGCGCGCTACCGCCGCACCCACGCCCGTTGCTGCAACGCCAGCCGCGCCGGCGCCGGTGGTGGTAACACCGGCCGCGCCGGTGGCCACCACGCCCGCACCCACGGTGCCCGCCGCCGCGGCACCTGTGTTGGCGCCAGCGGCCTCTCAAGCCACCAAGCCGGCCGTAGCCACCGGGCCCGAGGCGATCTGCGACGGGCGCAACCCGGTGCTGTACTTCGTCTGCATGGAACGCGAGTGCCTGCGCTCGAAGTTCAGCGAGCACGCCGACTGCCAGAAGTGGCGCAAGGAAGCCCGGCGCGAAGTGAACTGAGCGCGCCGCGCAGCCCATGGCCTGCTGCCGTGATAGCTGCGCCGCGGCCCCCGTCACCGAGGTGACAAGCTCTGCGGGAATAGCAGGATTGCAGCGCCGGTGCCCCGGCGGCACCCTCGTCGGTCTCAGATGGAGACCACCTTGTCGCTTGCCACTGCCCCTGCGCCCCTGACTGCGGCCACCGACCCCCGCCCCCACGCTGCCGCCTGGCCGTCCCGGCTGCCGCACGATCTGGTGGTGCCCGAGACCACGCTGTGGTTCAACCTGGAGGTCAGCGCCCGGCGCTACCCGAACAAGCCGGTGTGCATCTACCTCGGCCGTGAGCTCAGCTACGGCGACCTGCACCGCCAGGCCGAGGCGCTGGCCGGCTGGCTGCAGGCCCAGGGTGTGCAGCGCGGCGACCGCGTGCTCGTCTACATGCAGAACTGCCCCCAGTACCTGGTGGCCTTCTATGCCGTGCAGCGCGCCGATGCGGTGGTGGTGCCGGTCAACCCGATGAACCGCGCCGACGAGTTCGGCCACTACATCACCGACCCCAACGCCAAGGTCGCCATCACCACCGCCGACCTGGCGGCCACCGTGGCCGAGGCCAACGCCCGCCTGCCCGCACCGCAGCAGCTGCAACACCTGCTGGTGACGCGTTTCGCCGACGCGATGCCGGCCACCCTGGCCCCCGAAGACACGCCGCCGCCGGCCATGCTGGCCTGGCTGACGGGCGAGCATGCACTGCCGGCCGGCCCGCTGCCCGCCACGCGCTGGACCGATGCCCTGACGGCCGGCCACCGCCCGGGGCCCACGGTGGCTGAACCCGACGACATGGCGTTGCTGCCCTACACCAGCGGCACCACCGGCTTGCCGAAAGGCTGCATGCACACCCACCGCACGCTGATGCCCAATGCGGTGGGCGGCGGCCTCTGGAGCCACGCCAGCGCCGAGACCACCAGCCTGGCCGTGGTGCCGATGTTCCACATCACGGGGATGATGTACGGCGTGCTGGGCAGCGTGTACCTGGGCAGCACGGTGGTGATCCTGCCGCGCTGGGACCGTGAGCTCGCCGGCCGCACCATCAGCCGCTACCGCGTGACGCACTGGACCTGCATCCCGACGATGATCATCGATCTCTTCGGCAGCCCCAACTACCAGAGCTTCGACCTCAGCAGCCTGCGCTACCTCAGCGGCGGCGGCGCGGCCATGCCGCAGGCGGTGGCCGAGCGCCTGCAGCAGGAGTTCGGCCTGACCTTCGCCGAAGGTTACGGCCTGACCGAAACTGCCGCGCCCAGCCACGGCAACCCGCCCGAACGCGCCAAGCTGCAGTGCCTGGGCATCCCGCTCTACGGCGTGGACAGCCGCATCATCGACCCCGAGACACTGAAGGAACTGCCCGCCAACGAGGTGGGCGAGATCGTCACGCACGGGCCCATGGTGTTCAAGGGCTACTGGGGCCACCCCGGCGCGACGCAGGCCGCCTTCATCGAGATCGACGGCAAGCGCTTCTTCCGCACCGGCGATCTCGGCCGGCGCGACGAAGAGGGCTACTTCTTCATCACCGACCGCCTGAAGCGCATGATCAACGCCAGCGGCTTCAAGGTCTGGCCGAGCGAGGTGGAACTGCTGCTCTTCAAGTGCCCCTGGGTGCAGGAAGCCTGCGTCATCGCCACGCGCGACGCCTACCGCGGCGAGAGCGTGAAGGCCGTGGTGGTGCTGCGTGCCGAGGCCAAGGGCCAGGTGACGGAGCAGCAGGTCATCGACTGGGCGCGCGAGCACATGGCCGTCTACAAGGCGCCCAAGGTGGTGGCCTTTGCCGACAGCCTGCCCAAGAGCGGTGCAGGCAAGGTGATGTGGCGCCTGCTGCAGGAGCAGGAAGCCGCCGCCGCCTGAGTCCGCCGCGGGCGCTCAGTGCGCCAGGGTGCGGCCGATCACCGCGCCCAGCGCCTGCTGCAAGGCCCGGGCGTCGTTGCTGGCGCGGTGGCGCTTCAGGCCGAGATCCGCCACGGCCTGGCGGCGCGCGGCATCGAGCAGGTTCAGGTGCGCTTCATCGAGCAGCGCGCCCACCGATTCCAGCTTGAACTGCGGGCTCAGGCCCGCCTCTTCGAAGAGTGCGGCCAGCCAGGTGTAGTCGTGCGCCCAGCCGTCGCAATAGACGGTGAGGCCGGCCAGATCGCGGTTCAGGGCCTGCGCCACGTCGCGCGCGCTGCGGCCGTGCGCGCACAGCGTGCTGCGCGTGATGCCGTGCACCTGCTCGGCGCTGGCGTCCCAGTGCGTCCAGCCCTCGGCCGGGCGCACCAGCATGCAGGCGGCGCGGCCGTCGGGCAGCACGTAGCCCACCTCGATGGGGTAGCTGGCACGCCCGAAGCCCGAGGCCTCGATGTCGAGCACACAGGGCAGGGCGGGCGCGGGTGCGGTGGAGGGCATGGCTTGACGCTAGCAAGCCTTGCGCCCGCGACAATCCAGGGATGTCCGAAGAGAACCAGTTCACGGTACCGCCGTCCTTCATCGCGCTGTTCGTGCCGCCAGGGCGCAGCAAGCCCACCGAGACGCGCGCGCACATCGCCCAGCGTTACGAACTCTGCGAAGACCTGGCGCAGATGCTCACCGAGCAGGCGAACACGAAGAAGTGGGAACTCGGCGTGACCGAAGCCGACGTGCTGGAGCGCATGGAACGCGGCCTGCAGGCCGAAGGCTCGGTGGTGACCGAGCCGGAAGCGCGCTGGGTGGTGCGGCGCCTGGCCGAACTGCTGGAATGGCCTGACCCGGGCCCGGCGCAGGCAGCGGCCCCTTAGCCCGCGCGGTCAGAGCCGCAAGGGTGCGCTGCTGAAGATGCGCGCGTCCATCTCGCGCAAGTCGGCCGCCACGGCCACCGGAGCGCCGCAGACCGCGAGCACGTCACGCTGCAGGTCCAGGCCCGGGGCGATCTCGATCAGCGTGAGAAGCGGCGCGCTGCCCGGCGCGGCCTGCGGATCGGCCCGCATCTCGAAGACCGCACGCTCGGTGATGTAGCGCACACGCTGGCCGCGCGCGGCCATGTAGGCGGCGTTGTAGCTGAGGTGGGCCACCGCCGGCACCAGCTTCTTCAGCCGGCCTTCCTGCACGATGCGCAGGCGCCCGCCTTCGGCCTGCACCTGCAGCCCGCCGGCCGTGAGCGTGCCGACGAAGACCAGCGCCTTGGCACCCTGCGTGATGTTGATGAAGCCGCCCACGCCGGCGATCAGCGCCTGCTCGCCGCTGCCGAAGCGGCTGACGTTGACGTTGCCCGCGGCATCGAGCTCGGCCATGCCGAGCACGGCCAGATCGATGCCGCCACCGTCGTAGAAATCGAACTGCGCCGGCTGGTCGACCACGGCCTCGGGCCAGGCGCTGGCGCCGAAGCTCAGGCCGTCGGCCGGCGTGCCGCCGATGGGGCCGGCCTCCACGCTGAGCGTGTAGCCGCCCACGCCCGCGGCCTGCGCCATCGCGCCCACGGCCGCCGGCATGCCGACGCCCAGGTTCACCACGCGGTGCGCGCCGGTGCCCCCCGCGGCCAGCTCCAGCACGGCGCGGCGCTGCACCAGCGTGCGCGCGTCCAAGGGCGTCTCGGGCGCGACGGGCACGGCCGCCGCGGTCTCGCCGCGCCACGGGTGCAGATAGGCCTCGTTGTCCTGCTCGCCGAAGGTGATGCGGTGCAACTCGGGGTCGGTGTTGTGCACCACCACGTCCACCAGGTGGCCGGGCACGCGGATGGGCGCCAAGGCCTCGTGGTGAGCCACGCGCTCACGCACCTGCGCGATGACGAGGCCGCCGCTGTTGCGTGTGGCCTGCGCCAAGGCGAGCAGCTCGTGGTGAAAGGCTTCGCCGTGCGCGCTGAGGTTGCCGCGCTCGTCGGCCGCGGTGGCGCGCAGCACCGCACAGTGGATGGGGAAGGCCGGGTAGAAAAGAAAATCTTCACCGCGCAGCGTGAGCGCCTCCACCCAGTGCCGGCCGCCTTCGGCCGCGGGCCGGGCCTGCGCCGCCAGCGCGCGCTGGTTCAAGGCACCACCCTGGTAACGCGCGTCCAGCGCCGAGCGCGGGTCGACGAAGGTGTGCAGCCCGACGCGGCTCAGCAGCCCGGGCTGGCCGGCGGCGATGGCGCGGTACAGGTGCGTGATCACGCCCTGCGGCAGGTTCCAGGCCGCGCAGCCTTCGGTCAGCGCCAGGGCCGACAGCCGCGTGGCCGAACGCCAGTGTCCGCCGCACACGGCCTGCACCATGCCGGGGTTGCCGAAGTGGTTCACGCCGCGATGCCCGCGGTCGCCCTGGCCGGCGCTGTAGACCAGCGTCAGGTCGCGCGGCGCGCCCGTGGCCAGGAAGCGTCGCTCCAGCGCCTCGGTCACGGCCTCGGCATGGCCGGCGCCGACGAAACCGGCGCTGGCCACCGTCCAGCCCGGCTGCACCAGGGCGGCGGCTTCGTCGGCGCTCAGCCAGCGCGGGCCGGGCGCCTTCATTCGATGCGGTGGCCGCGCACGCGCAGCAGCAGCAGGCAGATCACGAAGCCCACGGCCGCCGACAGGAAGAAGAGGCCCGTGCCCCAGCGCTGCGCCGGCACGGCCATGCCGCCGCTGGCCATCACGAACACGCTGCCGGTGACGGCACCGAAAGCGGCCAGAAGTTGCAGCGGCCGCACGGTGTGCACGAAGCGGTTGTAGGTGCCGGGCGTGAAACGCGCGTCGACCGGCTTGCGGATCTGCTGCATGTCCAGCGGGTGCCCGCGCATCCACAGCGGCGCCGTGGCGAAGAAGAAGGCCGGCAGCGCGAGCGTGACGTAGCCCTGCAGGTTGAGTTGGAAAGCGCCGGTGGGCGGCAAGCTGGCGAGCGAGTGGCCCAGTTGGGCGGCCAGCAGGAGCAGGCCGGCCCAGAGCAGCAGGGCGAAGATGCGGATGGGCGTCATGGCGGCGGGGTGACAGTACGGGGTGCATTCTCGGCGCGCGGCGGCGCCCCGCGCCTCAGGGGATCAACGCATGCCCTTCGGGCAGCCCGAGTCACACACCCGGTGTATGGTCCGCGGGCCCGGTACCGAGCCCAGGGCGCACGCCACGCCCATGACCTTGCAGCCCAGACTCCTCCAACGCCCCCTCGCCAGCGCCGCCGCCCAAGCGGCCGAAGCCGCCGCCGGCCTGCAATCACACCCGGCCAGTGCCTCGCCGAAGTTCTTCTATGACACGCTGGGCTCGCGGCTCTTCGAGGCCATCACCGCGCTCGACGAGTACTACCCCACGCGCACCGAAGCCGCCATCCACAGCGCCCATGGCGCGGCCATCGCGCAGGCCTCACTCGCCCTGACCGGCCCCGCACCGGTGCTGGTGGACCTGGGCGCCGGCAGTTGCGCCAAGGCCGCGCGCCTCTTCCCGGCGCTGCAACCGCGGCGCTACGTGGCCGTGGACATCTCGGTCGACTACCTGCAAGACGCGCTGCAGTCCCTGCAGCGCCTGCACCCGCAGCTGGACATCGTGGGCCTGGGCGACGACTTCTCGGCCCGCCTGCAGGTGCCCCCCGAGCTGATGGACGGCCCGGCCTTGGTGCTCTACCCGGGCTCCAGCATCGGCAACTTCGACCCCGAAGCCGCGTGCGCGCTGCTGGCGCAGGCGCGCGAGGCTGCGCCAGGCGGGGCGCTGCTGATCGGCGTGGACCTCGTCAAGCCCGTGCCGCTGCTGGAAGCCGCCTACGACGACGCCCTCGGCCTCACCGCGGCCTTCAACCTGAACCTGCTGCGCCACCTCAACCGGCTGCTGGGCAGCGATTTCGAGCCGCGCCAGTGGCGCCACCTCGCGCGCTGGAACGCCGCGGAATCGCGCGTGGAGATGCACCTGCAGGCGCGCGAAGCGCTTTGCGTGCGATGGCCCGGCGGCGAGCGCGCCTTCGCAGCCGACGAGACGCTGCACACCGAGAACGCGTTCAAGTGGACGCCCGAGGCCTTCGCCGCGCTGCTGCAGCGCGCTGGCTGGCGGCCGCAGCAGCACTGGACCGACGCGCAGGGCTGGTTCGCCGTCTTTCTGGCCGCGGCCTGAGGCCGGTGCCGGCAGGACGGGCGAGCGGCTATGCTGCCGGCCCGCGATGACGCAGCCGCACCGGCCCGCGTCACCCACCCCCGCACCGACATGACCCTCGCCCCCACGCCCATCACGCCAGCGGCCACTTCCACACTGTTGCCCAGCCCCTGGCGCCTGAGCGTTGCGCCCATGATGGACTGGACGGACCGGCACTGCCGCTACCTGCACCGGCAGCTGAGCCGCCACACGCGCCTGTACACCGAGATGGTGACCACGGGGGCCTTGCTGCACGGCGACGTGCCGCGCCACCTCGATTTCAACGACGAAGAGCACCCCGTGGCTTTGCAGCTCGGCGGCAGCGAGCCGGCCGACCTGGCCGCCTGCGCCAAGCTGGCCGAGCGCTGGGGCTATGACGAGGTCAACCTCAACTGCGGCTGCCCGAGCGAGCGCGTGCAGCGCGGCGCTTTCGGCGCCTGCCTGATGGCCGAGGCCGATCTCGTGGCCGACGGCGTGAAGGCCATGCAGGACGCCTGCAGCCTGCCCGTGACGGTGAAACACCGCATCGGCATCGACCGCATCGAGAGCTATCACTTCGTGAGCGATTTCGTCGGCACGCTGCACCAGCGCGGCGGTTGCACGGTCTTCATCGTCCACGCGCGCAACGCCTGGCTGCAGGGCCTGAGCCCGAAGGAAAACCGCGAGATCCCGCCGCTGCGCTACGAGCTCGTGCACCGCCTGAAGGCCGAGTTCCCGCAGCTCACCATCGTCATCAACGGCGGCCTGCAGACCGACGCGCAGATCGCTGAACAGCTGCAACACGTCGACGGCGTGATGGTGGGCCGCCACGCGTACCACGAGCCCTGGGCGCTGGCCGGCTGGGACACGGCCTTCTTCGGCGCCGCCGCCGCGCTCGTGGCCCACCGCGAAGCGGCCGAAGATCTGTACGTCGGCTACCTCGAAAGCCTGGCCGCCCGCGGCACGCCCTGGCCGCTGGCCGCGCGCCGCATGCTGGGCCTGCACAACGGCCTGCCCGGCGCGCGCCGCTGGCGTCAGGTGTGGAGCGATCACCGCCTCAAGACCCGCGCCCCGCACGAAGTGGCGGCACTCGCCCGCGCCGCGATGGCCGGGCGCGGGGCCGCACTGGCCGCCTGAGACACGCCCAAGCCGGAGGTCCGCCATGGCCGCAAGCAGCCCCAAGACCCAGCCCACCCAGGCCAGCGTGGCCGCCTTCATCGCGGCCATCCCCGAGCCCGAGCGCCGGGCCGACTGCGAGACCCTGGCCCGGCTGATGCAGGCCGTGGTGGGCGAGCCCCCGGTGATGTGGGGCAGCGCCATCGTCGGCTTCGGGGCCTACCGCTACCAGTACGCCAGCGGCACCCAGGGCGATTGGCCGCTGGTGGCTTTTTCACCCCGCAAGGGCGACCTCAGCGTCTACCTGATGCCCGGCTTCGAGGTCCTGGCGCCGCAGTTGCAGAAGCTGGGGCGCCACAAGACGGGCAAGGCCTGTCTGTACCTGCGCAAGCTGGCCGATGTCGACCCGGCCGTGCTGCGCGAGATGATCGAGATCAGCGTGGCCTCGCTGGCCACGCAACGCGTGAAACCCGCCCCCAAGACTTGAGCACCGCACCCATGAGCACCCCTCTCCTGGCCATCATCGGCGGCAGCGGTCTGTACGACCTGCCGGGCCTGACCGACACCCGCTGGGAAACCGTCAGCACGCCTTGGGGCGCGCCCTCGGACCAGATCTTCCGCGGCCGCCTCGGCAGCGCCGAACTCGCCTTCCTGCCGCGCCACGGCCGCGGGCACCGCATCCCGCCCTCGGAGGTGAACTACCGCGCCAACATCGCCGCGCTGAAGCAGCTGGGCGCCACCGACGTGCTGAGCCTCTCGGCCGTGGGCAGCCTGCGCGCCGATCTGCCGCCGGGCAGCTTCGTCGTCGTCGACCAGTTCATCGATCGCACCACGCAGCGCGCCGGCAGCTTCTTCGGCACCGGCCTCGTGGCGCACGTGTCCCTGGCGCACCCGGTGTGCCCGCGCCTGGGCGACCACGTCACCGCGGCCTTGCAGGCGCAGGGCGTGCCGCACGTGCGCGGCGGCACCTACCTCGCCATCGAGGGGCCGCAGTTCAGCACGCTGGCCGAATCGCAGCTCTACCGCAGCTGGAACTGCAGCGTCATCGGCATGACCAACATGCCCGAGGCGCGCCTGGCCCGCGAGGCCGAGCTCTGCTACGCCAGCGTGGGCATGGTGACCGACTTCGACTGCTGGCACCCCGCGCACGACGCGGTGACGGTGGACGCCGTGATCCAGGTGCTGCTGGGCAACGCGCAGACGGCGCGCACTTTGGTGGCGAGCCTGGCCGAGACCATCACGCAAGACAGCAGCGCCGAAGCCTGCCCCTGCCGCCATGCGCTGGACCACGCGCTCATCACCGCGCCAGACGCCCGCGACCCCGCCATGGTGCAGCGCCTGCGCGGCGTGGCCGGCCGCGTGCTGCGCTGAAGGGTCGGTCCCATGCAAGTGAACGGACAAGCGCTGCGCCCGCTGCGCGAACTGCCCGGCGGCGAGCGCATCGAGGTCATCGACCAGCGCGGCCTGCCGCACCGACTGCAGATGCGGCCCTTGAGCAGCCCGCGCGAAGTGTTCGTGGCCATCCGCGAGATGTGGGTGCGCGGCGCGCCGCTGATCGGCGCCGTGGCCGCCTACGGTCTGGCGATGCAGGCGCGGCGCGATGCGGCCGACGACGCACTGCGCAACACCGCGCATTTCCTCAAGGGCGCGCGCCCCACGGCCGTGAACCTGGCCTGGGCGCTGGACCGCCTGCTGGCCGAAGTGCTGCCGCTGCCGGTGCCCGCGCGGGCCGACGCCGCGTGGGCCGCGGCCGCGTCGCTGGCCGAGGAAGACGTGGCGGTGAATGCCGCCATCGGCCGGCACGGGCTGGCGCTGATCGAGGCCATCGCTGCGCGCAAAGCGGCCAGCGGTGGTGGCCCGGTGAACGTGCTGACGCACTGCAACGCCGGCTGGCTGGCCACGGTGGACTGGGGCACTGCCACATCGCCCATCTACCAGGCCCACGCCGCGGGTCTGCCCGTGCACGTTTGGGTGGACGAGACCCGCCCGCGCAACCAGGGCGCCAGCCTGACGGCGTGGGAACTGGGCCAGGCCGGCGTGCCGCACACGGTGATTGCCGACAACGCCGGCGGCCACCTGATGCAGCACGGGCGCGTGGACCTGTGTTTCGTCGGCTGCGACCGCGTGGCCGCCAACGGCGACGCCTGCAACAAGATCGGCACCTACCTCAAGGCCCTGGCCGCGCACGACAACGGCGTGCCGTTCTACGTCTGCATGCCCACCAGCACGCTGGACCTGAGCCTGCCCGAGGGCGTGCACGGCATCCCCATCGAAGAACGCAGCGGCCGAGAAGTCACGCACATCAGCGGCCGCAGCGCCGCCGGCGAGGTGGTGGAAGTGCAGCTCACGCCCGACGGCAGCGCCGCGGCCAACCCGGGCTTCGACGTCACGCCCGCGCGGCTGGTGACGGCCCTCATCACCGAGCACGGCCTGGTGGCCGCCGAAGAAGCAGCGCTGCGGGCGCTGATGCAGCAACACGCATGAGCGACCCCACACCCCCCATGAGCAACGAGTTCGCCGAGGAAGCCCAGGCCCGCGAAGCCACCGTGGCCGCCGTGCGCCGGCTGGATGCCAGCGGCATGAACCGCGGCAGCACAGGCAACCTGAGCCTGCGCTGGTGGCACGCCGAGGCCGGCACGCTGCACGACGGCATGTTCATCACGCCCACCGGCATGGGCGCCGACGACCTGCGGCCGCAAGACCTGGTGTGGGTGGCCTTGGCCGACGGCCGCGTGCTGGGTGACTGGCAGCCGTCCTCCGAATGGCATTTCCATCGCGCTGCCTATCTGTCCCGGCCCGACGTGCGCGCCGTCGTGCACACCCACGCGCCCAACGCCACCGCGCTGGCCTGCCTGGACCGGCCACTGCCCGCCTTCCACTACATGGTGGCGATTGCCGGCGGCGTGGACGTGCCGCTGGTACCCTACAACACCTTCGGCACCGAGGCGCTCTCGCAGGGCGTGGGCCAGGCGCTGCGCGAGCGCGACGCCTGCCTGCTGGCCCACCACGGTCTGGTCTCGGCCTCGGCCACGCTGGCCCAGGCGATGAAGGTGATGCAGGAGATCGAGACGCTGTGCGAGGTCTACCTCAAGGCGCTGGCGGTGGGCGAGCCAGCGCTGCTGAGCGCCGAGCAGATGGCCGAGGTCATCGGCAAATTCCGCGGCTACGGCAAGAGCGCGCGGCGCTGATGCCAGCCGCGCAGGGCCTGCGCGCTGGACCGCCGAGCGGGCTCTTTTTGCCTCCCCCCATCCTCTGCTGCCAAGGCCTGTGGATGTGCACGCGCCTCTGACACTTTAGCTTCGCACCTTGGTGGCTGGGCCGCCGCTCGATGGAAGCGGTCTGGCGTCTCAAAGGTGCACTGCGTCCACGGGCGCGTCAGGGTCCCAAAGCGTGTTGGACATGAGGGAGGGGCCGTCGCTGTCGGCCATGGATCTGCCCGCGCTGCGCGCGATGTGCAGGCCGAAGAAGGCACTGCTGGTGGACGACCACGCCCTGCTGCGCGAGAGCCTGATGCTCTTGCTCGACCAACGTTTGCCCGCGCATCGCTGGTGCGACGCGGCCACCTTGGCCGCCACGCTGCGGTGCTTGCAGAACCAGCCCGACATGGACGTGGTGCTGCTGAACCTGGACCTGCCCGACAGCCGCGGCCTCGAGACTTTGAAGTGTGTGCGCCGGGCGGCGCCGCTGGTGCCGGTGGTCGTGCTCTCAGCCCAAGACGACAGGCGCACAGTGAGGGCCGCCCTCGATCACGGCGCCGCCGCTTGCCTCACCAGAACGGTCGGCGCCGCACAGCTCGTGCGGAGCTTGCAGCAGGTGCTGGCAGGCGGCGTGGTGCTGCCCGACACCTCCGTGCCGGGCGATGACGCTGGCGCCGTCGGGCCCGACTTCAGCGATCGCCAGCGCGACGTTCTGCGCCTGCTCATCGAAGGCCAGCCGAACAAGCTGATTGCGCGCGCCCTGGGCCTCACCGACGCCACCGTCAAGACCCACCTGCAGCTGATCTACCGCAAGCTGAACGTGGAGAGCCGCACCCAGGCTGTGCTGGCCGCCACGCGCTGGCGCATCAGGCTGTAGCCAAGGTCTGCGCGCGGCCAGGGACAGGAGCAGGGCAGGGGCTCCTCATGGTTGCGGAAGGCTCAACCGAACGGTTGAGCTGGGCTCGCCAGGCTCGGGTTGATCCTCGCTTTCAAGCCTGCAGGGCGCTTCGGCAACCCGGCAGGCTGCCAGAAAACATCCACCCAGCCAAAGCCAGAAAGTTGCCCATGAAACTGCCCCAGCGGCTCAACCGCCTCGCACTCTCTGTCACTGCCATCGGCATGCTCAGCGCGTGCGATAGGAGCCCCGACGAAGCCCCCGCGCCGACCCCGCCGCCCGTTGCGGGCAGCATCACGCTGACCGGGGTGGTGGCGCGCGGTGCGGCACTGGCCAACGCCAACGTGACTGTCACCTGCGCCACCGGCAACGGCACGGCCACCACCAGCGCCACGGGCGGCTACAGCGTGGTCATCACCGGCGGCGCCTTGCCCTGCGTGCTGAGGGCCACCAGCAGCGACAGCAGCCTGCGCCTGCACTCGGTAGCGCCGGCCGGCACCGGCAGCAGCGTGACGGCCAACGTCACACCCTTGACCGAGCTGGTGGTGGCCCGCCTGACGGGCAGCGAGCCCACAGCCTATGTCAGTGGCGTGGTGGCCAGCACGCTGGCAAGCACCGTGACAACGGCGGCAGTCGCCGCGGCGCAGGCCTCGGTGGCCAGCACGCTGTTGGCCGGCGGCGTGAACACCAGCACCGCCGGTGACTTCATCTCGGGTGCGTTGGTGGCCGCAGCGCCGGGCAACACCCCCAACGCCTATGACCGAGTGCTGGACGCGCTGAGCGCGCAGCTCACCACGGCAGGCAGCACACTGGCCGCGCTGACCACCACCATCGCCAGCGGCAGCCCCGCGGCGCCCGCCAACCCCAGCACGGCCGAGGCGGTGACGCTGCCGGCCGACCTGCTGTTGAAGCCCAAGGCGGCCACCTGCGCCTGGCTGGCCAGTGCGCGCTACCGGCTCGTCAAGCAGGCGCCGTCGCCGGCCAGCACGGTCACGGCGGTGGACACCGTCGATTTCGACGCCCCCACGCTGACCTTCCGGCTGCCGGGCACGCAGACCGTTGTCGACACCCTCACACCCAACGGCAACTGCCGCTTCTCAACCCCCGCAGGGGCTGACATCGTGGTCTCGCCCGCCGGGGTGCTGGTGGCCCGCGCCACCATCGGCGCCGACGACGACTCCGTGGCCATCTCGGCCCGCGGCACCACGCGCACGATCGTGGGCCTGCCGGTGCAGGACATCGCGGTGGCCGACGTGGCCGGCATCTGGAACTACATCGGCTGGGAGCGCGAGGGCGCTGCCACGGGCTACAGGGAAGCTGGCATCACCGTCACCTGGGCCAGCAGTGGTGCCATCACCGCCGTCAAGTGCGACAGCCTGCTGACCGCAGACAGCGCCTGCACCACGGCGAGCACCCTCTTGCCCGTGCTGAGCGTCAACAGCGCAGGCGGCTTCAACCTCACGAGCACCGACCCGTCCGACCCGTACGTGCAGCGAGCCTTCTTCTACCGCGCAGGCAGTGGCGAACTGATGGGCATGACCCTGAGCGATGACGGCAGCGTCGGCTTTCTCACCAAGGTGCGCACGCTTTCCTTGCCTGCCGTGGGCGCCGTGACGACCACCTGGAACCTGGATGTGCGTGACACGGCCCTTTCTGCCGGCGCGATGTACTACCGCACCAACACGGTGGCCAGCGTGGACGCCGCAGCAGGCTCGCTGGTGCGCAACGTGGCCAACGACGCCAGCGCGGTGACGGTGCCGCAGACCTTGCAGTACAACCGCGCGCGGCCGGGGCACATCTACCGCCCGTTTGCCAATGCGACCAACAGCGCCGGCAGCCCCGCCACGGTTCGCGAGCTCTACTCGCTGCCGCTGCGTGGCATCGGCATGACAGCCTACTACCTGGTGCCCAACAGCACCGCGCCGGCGCCGCTGTTCGGTCTGTCGGTGACGCGCCAACCATGATGAGCGCACGCCAAACAGCCGCTGCCCAGGCCGCGGGTCTGGCCGGCGTGCTGGCCTGCGCCTTCGTGGCCGGGCCGGCGCTGGCCGAGGAGGGCGGCTTCTCCTACGTCATGGGGCTGGGCGCACAGAGCTTCCGCTACGAGGAGAAGACGGCCGGCCTGCCGGTCGACAGCGTGGGCCGCTCCAGCGGGCCGCTGCTGGTGACCGGTGCGCTGTACGAACTGCCGGGCGGGCGGATGTTCTCGCTGGACAACGAGATCACCTTCTACCCGGGCCGCGGCAGCGAAACCTGGCGCAGCCGCAGCGATGTCTTCAACGGGGTGACGCTCGGCAACCGCGAACTGCAGCGCAACGCCTTCAGCCTGCGCCAGAGCCACACCCAGCTGGCCGTGCACTGGCCGGTGGTGCCGCGCTGGTTCGCCAGCGGCGGGGTGGCGCTGCGCACGCTTTCATTCAAGCGCTACAGCTTCGTCATCGGCCCCGACGCTGTCGTGGCCACGCCGGGCAGCACCACGGTGGAAGAGTCGATGAGCGAGGTCATCGGCACGCTGGGCCTGACCCTGGAATCGGGGCCCTTGCGCGGGCAGCAAGTGCACCATGGCTTGCGCGTCTCGCTGGGCCTGCCGCTGTGGCGCCGCGTTGAGAACACCAGCCAGCCCCAGGTCGCCTTCGAAGGCACCCGGGGCTGGGACTTGGCCGTGGAAGGCCGCTACAGCCAGGCGGTGATGCCCAACGTGCACCTCGGCGCCTGGGGCAAGTGGGGCTTCAGCCAGCGCGGCGGGCAAACGCGTGGCAGCGCGCTGGAGCTGCCGGCCAGCCGCATGCACAGCCTGGCCGCTGGCGTCGAGCTGTTGTGGAAACTGTGAACGCCCACCGATGAGGTGGTGGTGCACCGGCCGGGCCGGGCACCCCCCCTTCACTGCGCCGCAGCCTCGGGCCAGGTGGCCAGCAACAGCCCCGCCATCGCCAACCCGAAGGCGGCCACGTGCACAGCGCCGAAGCTCTCGCCCAGCACCACGATGCCCACCAGTGCCGCGCTCACCGGCAGCAGCACGGTGAACACGCCGGCCCGCGATGAAGGCACGTGGCGCAGGCCCTGCATCCACAGCCACACCGTCACCATGCTGGCGGCGATCGCATAGAAAACCAGCAAACCCCAGGTAGGCAGGGCGACGGCGCTGAAATCGAAGCTCAGCGCCTGCCAGATGCCGAAAGGCGTGACGAGGGCCAGCCCCCACAGGTTGATGAGCGCGCTGATGCGGCGTGGCGAAACGTTCCCGGTCAGCCGCTTGCCGATGACCACGTAGCTGGCTTCGCAAAGCACCGCTGCCAGCAGCAGTGCGTAGCCCAGCAGCTCGCTGCTGGATGCCGCCACGGCGCCGCTGGCGCCATCGCCTGTCCGCGCCAGAGCCAGCAGCGCGATGCCGGCCATCGCACACGCAATCGCCACCGCCACACGCGGGCGAATCAACTCGCCGAGGAACACCCTCGAAAGCACGGCCACCGCCGCCGGGATGGCCGCCATCGTCACGCCCGCGGCCAGGGCCGAGGTGAGCTGCACGCCGTAGAGCATGCAGATGCTGAAGAGGAAGTTGCCGAGAAAACTCTCCCAGAACATCAGCACGCGGTTGCGGGGCGAAAGCGGCTCTTCACCCGGCTGCCGCCTGACCCAGTGCGCCATGGCCACCGCCGCGATGCCGAAGCGCAGCCAGGCCAGCAGCAGCACCGGGAACACGGCCACCAGCAGCTTGCTCAGGCCGACGTAGCTGCCCACGAGCGCCATGCTCGCGGCCAGGCTCAGGTAAGCCCAAGGGGGCGGTGCGGTGTTCGGCATCAGGGGCTGGGCGGGTTCAGAAAGAGGCGGCGTAGCGCTCCAGCTCCCAGGCGCTGACGTGGCGCGCGTAGGCCAGGGCCTCGTCGCGTTTCAGGCGCAGGAACTCGTCGGTCAGCGTCTCGCCCAGGGCTTCGCAGACCACGTCGTCGGCCTCCAGCGCATCCAGCGCTTCGCCCAGCGTCTGCGGCAGCAGGCCGATGCCGTGGGTGCGCAGTTGCGGCAGGCTCCAGGTGAAGAGGTCGGCCGTCATGGCCGGCGGCGGTTCTTGCCGGCGCTGCACGCCGTCAAGCCCCGCGGCCAGCATGGCGGCCGTGGCGAGGTAGGGGTTGGCGCTGGCGTCGGGCACGCGCCACTCGAAGCGGCCGGGCAGGGTGCGCACGGCCGCGGTGCGGTTGTTGGGGCCGTGGGCGATGACAGCGGGCGCCCAGGTGGTGCCGCTGAGCGATTCGCCCACCGTCAGGCGCTTGTAGCTGTTGACCGTGGGCGCTGAGAGCGCACACAGTGCCGGCGCGTGGGCCAGCACGCCGGCGATGAAGTGGCGGCCCATCTCGGACAAATCGCCGCTGTCGCCGTCGTCGGGCGCAAACAGGTTCTGCGCGCCTTGCCACAGCGACACATGGAAGTGCAGCCCGCTGCCCGGCTGGTTGGCAAAGGGCTTGGGCATCATCGAGAAGACCAGCCCGCGCGCCTCGGCCGTGGCCTGCGCGGCCAGCTTGAAGAGCATCAGCCGGTCGGCACTGAGCAGCGCCTCGCCGTGCGCGAAGTTCAGCTCGTACTGGCCGTGCGCGTCTTCGTGGTCGATCTGCTGCACGTCCAGGCCGCAGGCCGTGAGGTTCTGGGCCAGCTCGTGCAACAGCGGCCACTGGCGCGGCAGGCTTTGCAGGTCGTAACTGGGCTTGTCGAGGCGATCCTGCGCATCGGCCGCTGCCCAGCCGCCTTCGGCCGTGCGGCGCAGCAGAAAGAACTCGGGTTCGAGCCCGGTCTGCAGGTGCCAGCCGCGCACGGCCAGGCGTGCCGTCTGGCGCTTGAGCACCTGGCGCGGGCAGGCCTCGAAGGGCTGGCTATCGACAAAGCCGTCGCCCACGATGCGCGCCACGCCCGGCAGCCAGGGCAGGGGCTGCAGCGTGGCCACATCGCCGCGTGCGTAGAACTCGGAACGCGGCCCGCTGCGCGGCAGCCCCGTGCCCACGATGGACGGCCCCGCAAACCCCGCACCGCCGCCCAGCACCGTGCCCAGGTGGGCCAGCGGCACGAACTTGCCCTTGGCGCAACCGTTGAGGTCGGTGAACTGCACCAGCAGCGTGTGGACGCCCTGGTCCTGCAGGGCGCGCTGCAGCGTGGCGGTATCGGTGCTCATGCGCGGGTCATCCGTTCAAGCGGCGTTGATGCGCAGCCAGGTCGTCTTCAGCTCGGTGTACTTGTCGAAGGCGTGCAGGCTCTTGTCGCGGCCGTTGCCGCTTTGTTTGTAGCCGCCGAAGGGCACGGTGATGTCGTCTTCGTCGTACTGGTTCACGTGCACGGTGCCGGCGCGCAGCGCCCGTGCCACGCGGTGCGCGCGGTGCACTTTGTCGCTCCATACGCTGGCCTGCAGGCCATAGGGGCTGTCGTTGGCCATGCGCACGGCCTCGGCTTCGTCCTTGAACCGCAGCAAGCTCACCACGGGGCCGAAGATCTCTTCGCGCGCAATGCGCATGCCGGGCTGCACGCCGGCAAACACCGTGGGCTGCACGTAACAGCCGCCGGTCTCGGTGCGCGCCTGCGCGCCGCCGGCCAACAGCTGGGCGCCATCGTCGCGGCCGGCCTGGATGTAGCCCAGCACCGTCTGCAGCTGCGTGGTGTCGACGATGGCGCCCATCACCGTGGCTGCATCCAGCGGGTCGGCCGGCTGGTAGTGTGGTGCTTGGGCCGCCACCATCGCCGCAAAGTCATCGGCGATGCTCTCGTGCACCAGCACGCGTGAAGGTGCGTTGCAGCTCTCGCCCTGGTTGAAGAAGATGCTGCCGGCCACGGTTTCGGCGGCGCGCTGCAGCTCGCCGCAGTCGTTGAAGACGAGGAAGGCGCTCTTGCCGCCGAGTTCGTTGAACACACGCTTCAGGTTGCTGCGGCCCGCGTACTCCAGCATGCGGCGGCCGGTGCGCGTGCTGCCGGTGAAGCCCAGGGCATCGACGTCCATGTGCAGCGCCAGCGCCTCACCGGCTTCCTGGCCGTAACCCGGCACCACGTTGAACACGCCCGGCGGCAGGCCGGCTTCCACGGCCAGCTCGGCCAGGCGCAAGGCCGTCAGCGGGCTCTTCTCGCTGGGCTTGAGCACCACCGAGTTGCCGGCCGCCAGCGCCGGCCCCAACTTCCAGGCGGCCATGATCATCGGGTAGTTCCAGGGCACGATGGCGCCGACCACGCCCACCGGCTCGCGCGTGATGAGCGCCAGCGCGTTGCGGCCCGTGGGCGCGATCTCGTCGTAGACCTTGTCCACCGCCTCGGCATACCAGGCGATGCAGCGCGCGGTGCTGGCCACGTCCACCGCCAGCGCGTGGGCGATGGGCTTGCCCATGTCCAGCGTTTCCAGCAGCGCGAGTTCTTCCTTGGCGGCGAGGATCTTGTCCGCAAAGCGCTGCAGCACACGCTTGCGCGCGGCCGGGCTCTGGCCAGCCCAGCGGCCGCTGTCGAAGGCCGCGCGTGCGCTGGCGACCGCAACGTCGACGTCGGCGCTGGCACCGCGCGCCACGGCGCCAAGCACACGGCCGTCGATGGGCGAGATGCATTCGAAGGTCTCGCCGCTGGCCGCATCGCGGCGCTGACCGTCGATGACGATGCGGCCGTCGATCTTGATGTCGCGGGCGCGAGCGTGCCAGTCGATGCCGGGTTTGTTCATGGCGCGTGTCTCCGTGGATTCTTTGAGGGCCAGGCAAAACAAAGGCGGGCCGGGGTCGCCCCCGCCCGCCTGCAGACCTGGTTCAGGCAGCGGGCTTCAGAAGCTCACCACCATCGAGGCGCCCAGCAGGTGGTTGGTCTTGCTCACGCTGGTGCCGGTGGCGTTCAGGAACACGGGCTGGCTGGCGCCGTCGATGCGGTACTCCAGCTTGAAGAGCGAGTTCTCGTCGACACGGTAGTTCATGCCGAAGGTCAGTGCGTAGCGGTTGGTGCCCACAGCGTCGCCCTTGGCAAAGCTGCCGTCTGCGTTCAGACCGCGGCCGATGCCGTTCAAGCCATCGTCGAAGCTGTAGCCGAGCAGGCCGCCGCCGTTCTTCTTGTTGTGGATGTAGTCGGCGCGGAACACGCCTTCCAGCCGCGGCGTGAACATGTAGCCCATGGTGCCTGACAGGCCCCACCATTGGGCATCGCGCAGCTGGCCGTCGCTGTTGTAGATGGCTGCGCCTTTCTGCTGGCCAAAACTCAACTGGCCGTAAAGCGAGAGATCGCCACGGATGTAGTAGGCGTCGATCTCGAAGAGGTGCAGGGCGGTGTCTTTGCCGGCACTGGCGAAACCGGCTTCTTCGAAGATGGGGTCGCCGTTGGCGTCCACCGTGCCGGTGTCGCGCTGGTAGGTGCCGGTGGCCGCGAAGTTGGCCGCCTTGCCGTGCAGCCCGGTGAAGCCGAAGCCGTCGAACTCGCCCTTGGAGTAATCCACGCGGTAGATCAGCACCGGCGAGTTGTTGCCCGGCGTCTTGCGCGCGGTGTTCATGTTGGCCAGGCCCACGCGCGCCCACCACTTGCCGCTGGTGACGTCGAGCACGGCGCCGGTGTAGTTGGTGGGCGCCATGAAGTCGAAGAGCAGGTTGTGCGTGATCAGCTTGTTGCCGGCGGGCAGCGTGATCTCGTAGCCCGTCCAGTCGGGGATCTGGCCCAGCCACAGGCGCGTCTGCAGGTCGCCGAGCGGGATGGACACCGAGGCCTCGTGCACGATGCTGCCGCTGTTGGTGAGCGCGCCGGTGCCGCGCTCGGGCGCCAGCGTCAGGCGCCACTTGGTGCCGCTCTCGGTTTCCTTGTCGAAATCGAGCACGACCATGCCGAAGTAGCTGTTGTCGTAGGTGTAGCGGGCGCCGTCGCCGTTGAGGAAGACGAAGCCGCTGTTGTTCTGGCGCTTGTTGTAGATGAAGGTCGGGTCCATCTGGCCCGAGATCTTCAGGCCCTTGAAACCCTGGTCGCTGAAGTTGTCCTGCATCGCCTCGGCCTTGGTGGCCACGCGGGCGAGTTCACGCGCCTGCTCGGGCGTCATGCCCCACTGGCCGGCAGGCACGGGGGCGGCGGCCGGCGCCTGCTGCTGCAGCTTCTGCTCGAGCTGGTTCACGCGGTCGCGCAGCGCGCGCAGTTCCTTGAGCAGCTCTTCGTTGCTCTGCGCCTGGGCCGGGAAAGCCGCTGCCAGGGCCAGCATCAGTGCGGTGGTGGCGTGAGGCTTGTGCATGGGTTCTCTCCTGTAGGGGGCTGTGTGGTGCTGTATGGGGGGTTTCAGCCGCGGTTGGCCGCTGCCATTTCTTGTTGACGCCGGCGCTCCTGCCGGGCGATGAAGTAGCTGGCCAGCACCACGCCCACCGCCACCACCACCACGATGAGGGTGGCCACGGCGTTGACGCTGGGGTTCAGGCCCAGGCGCGCGCGCGAGAAGATCACCAGGGGCATCGTCGTGCTGCCCGGGCCCGAAAGAAAGGCCGAGAGCACCACGTCGTCCAGGCTGATGGTGAAGGTGAGCAGCCAGGCCGAGACCAGGCTCTGCGCGATCATCGGCAGCGTCACCAGCCAGAACACCTGGTGCGGGCGCGCGCCCAGGTCCATGGCGGCTTCTTCGAGCTGCGGGTTCAGGTCTTGCAGCCGGCTCTGCACCACCACGGCGGCGTAGGCCATGCCCAGCAGCAGGTGGCCGAGCCAGATGGTCATCATCCCGCGCTCAGGAAAGCCCAGGGCGCGCTGCACGCTCACCAGCATCAGCAGCAGGCTCAGGCCCACCACCACCTCGGGCATCACCAGCGGTGCGTTGACCATGCCGCTGAAGACCGTGCGGCCGGTGAAACGTTTGTACTTCACCAGCGCGAAGGCGGCCAGCGTGCCCAGCACCACCGAGCCGCAGGCCGTCATGAAGGCGATCTTCAGGCTCAGCCACAGGCCCTGCTGCATCTCGGTGTCTTGCGCCAGGGCTTCGTACCACTTGAGCGTGAAGCCGCGCCAGACGTTGGGGATGGGCGAGTCGTTGAACGAGAAGACCACCAGCGCCACGATGGGCAGGTAGAGGAAGACGAAGACGGCCAGCAGCCAGGCGCGGCCGAAGTTGCGGTTGAAAGCAGAGGCCTTCATTTCCGGGCCTCCTGCGCTTCAGCCTGGTATTTGTTGAAGATGGCCAGCGGCACGATGATCAACAACACCATCACCACGGCCACGCTGCTGGCCATGGGCCAGTCGTTGTTGCTGAAGAACTCGTCCCACAGCACGCGGCCGATCATCAGCGTCTCGGGCCCGCCCAGCAGTTCAGGGATGACGAACTCGCCGACGCAGGGAATGAACACCAGCATGCTGCCGGCGATGATGCCGGCCTTGCTCAGCGGCACGGTGATCTTCCAGAAGGCCGTCCACGGCGTGGCGCCCAGGTCGGCGGCGGCTTCCAGCAGGCGCAGGTCCATCTTCGCCAGATTGCCGTAGAGCGGCAGGATCATGAAGGGCAGGTAGGTGTAGGTCATGCCCAGCACCAGCGAAAAAGGCGTGTGCATCAGCGTGCCCGGCGTGGCGATGAGCCCCAGCGCATGGAGCACGCGATCCAGGCCCAGGCCGATGATCGCGTCAGACACCCAGCCGCCTTCGGTGAGCAGCCCGCGCCACGCGTAGACGCGCAGCAGGAAGCTCGTCCAGAAAGGCAGCATCACCAGCATCAGCAGCACCGGCTGCACCGTGCTCTTGGCCCGCGCCATGAAGTAGGCGAAAGGGTAGCCGATGAAGAGGCACAGCACCGTGGTGGCCGCGGCGTATTGCAGGCTGGCCAAGTAGGTCTTGAAGTACAGCGAGTCTTCGGTGATGAAGATGTAGTTGCTGAGCTTGATGCTGAGCTGCAGCACACCTTCGCTGTAGGTGACGATGTCCTTGAAGGTGACCGTCTCCATCTCCGAGACGCTGATCTTCCCGACGATGAGGAAGGGCGCGAGGAAGAAGACGAGCAGGAACAGGAAAGGCGCCGCGATCACCAGGACGCGGCCGCTGAAGAAACTGCGCAGGGCTTGCATGGCGGCGTGCCCGCTCAGGCCGTGAGCACCACGTGGGCCGAGGGCGACCAGTGCGCCCAGACGGTGTCGCCCCAGGTGTAGGTCTCGTCGGCGTGGCGCTGCGTGTTGGCCTGGCTCACCTTCAGCACCGCACCGCTGGCCAGCTTGAGGTGGAAGACGGTGAAGCTGCCGAAGTAGCTCATCTCCTTCACGGTGCCCTGCACCATGTTGAGATCACCCGTCACATGGCTCAGGCCCGGCAAACCCTCGGGCTTGTCGCGCTGCAGCGCGATCTTCTCCGGCCGCAGCGCCACCGAGACCGGCATGCCTTCGGTGCCCGTGATGCCGTGGCCCACGTAGTGTTTGCAGTCGGCGCAGCCGATGATGCAGTGGTCGGTGTCGTCGTGGTCGAGCGTGCCGTCCATCAGATTCACGTTGCCGATGAAGTCGGCGACAAAGCGTGTGGCCGGCGTCTCGTAGATGTCGCCTGGCGCGCCCACCTGCAGGAAACGGCCCTCGCTCATGATGGCGATGCGGCTGGCCATGGTCATGGCCTCTTCCTGGTCGTGCGTGACCATCACGCAGGTCACGCCCACCTGCTCGATGATGTTCACGAGCTCGATCTGCGTCTGCTCGCGCAGCTTCTTGTCCAGCGCACCCAGCGGTTCGTCCAGCAGCAGCATCTGCGGCTGCTTGGCCAAGCTGCGCGCCAGCGCCACACGCTGCTGCTGGCCGCCCGAGAGCTGGTGCGGCTTGCGCTGCGCGAACTTCGACAACTGCACCAGCTTGAGCATGGCCTCCACGCGCTCGGCGATCCGGGCGCGCGGTTGGCCTTCGCGCCTCAGGCCGAAGGCGATGTTCTCCCACACCGTCAGGTGCGGGAAGAGCGCGTAGCTCTGGAACATCATGTTCATCGGCCGCTGGTAGGGCGGCAGCGTGGCGAGGTCTTGCCCGTTGAGCACGATGCGCCCGGAGGTGGGCGTCTCGAAGCCCGCCAGCATGCGCAGCAGCGTGCTCTTGCCGCAGCCGCTGCTGCCCAGCAAGGCGAAGATCTCGCCCTTGGCGATGTCGAGGCTGACGTTGTTGACGGCCTTGAAGCCGCCGAAGTCCTTGACGACGTTCTGGATCTGCAGAAACGCCGGCTGCGCTGGTGCCATCACAAGCCTGTCTTGAACGAGGTGAAGGTGCGCGTCATCAGGCGGCGCAGGTCGTTGTTCAGCGAATCGGGCGGGATCATCTTGGCCATGTCGGCCGCCGAGAGGAAGACCGTCGGGTTGTTCGCCACCTCGGGCTTGACCTGCGCCTTCGAGGCCGCATTCGGGTTGGCGTAGAACACCTTGTTCGTCAGGCCGGCGTGCACCTCGGGGCGCATGATGTAGTTGATGAACTTGTGCGCGTTGCCCGGGCGCGGTGCGTCGGCCGGGATGACCATCACGTCGAAGAAGAGCAGGCCGCCGGTCTTCGGAATCAGCGCCTCGATCTTCTGGCCCGTCTTGTTGTCGATGGCGCGCTGGCGGGCGATGTTGATGTCACCGCTCCAGCCCAGCGCCAGGCAGATGCTGCCGCCGGCCATGTCGTTGATGTAGCCGCTGCTGGAGAACAGCGTCACGTGCGGGCGGATGCGCTTGAGCAGCTGCGCCGCGGCGGCGTAGTCGCTCGGGTTCTTGCTGAAGCTGGGCTTGCCCAGGTAGTGCAGCGCGGCGGGCACCACCTCGCTGGCGCTGTCGAGCATGCTCACGCCGCAGCTCTTGAGCTTGCTGATGTACTCGGGCTTGAAGACCAGGTCCCACACGTTCTCGGGCATGGGCATGCTGCCGAGCGTGGCCTTGACCTTGTCGACGTTGATGCCCACCGTGGTGTAGCCCCAGAGCCAGTTCACCATGTACTCGTTGCCCGGGTCCATGCGCGCCAGCTGCGCCTGCACGGCGGGGTCGAGGTTCTTCAGGTTGGGCAGCTGGCTCTTGTCCAGCTTGCGCAGCAGGCCGCCGTCCATCTGCAGCTTGGCCCAGTTGGAGCTGGGGATGACGATGTCGTAGCCCGTCTTGCCCGCCACGAGCTTGGCGTGCACGATCTCGTTGTTGTCGAAGTTGTCGTAGCGCACCTTGATGCCGGTTTCACGCTCGAAATTCCGGATCGTGTCTTCCGCGATGTAGTCCGACCAGTTGTAGATGTTGAGGACCTTCTCTTCCTCCTGCGCCTGCGCCGCGGTGGCGCCCAGCGCCAGGGCAGCGGCCAGAGAGATCGCCAGCGTGTGGGCGAGGGCGCGAACAGGCAGTTTCGGCGTCATGCGGTCAAGCTCCAAAGGTGGGGTGGTCCGGTGGGCAGGGGGCAGGGCGGAAATCAAAGCGGGCGCGAGTCTAGCAACGGGGCGGGCCTTGCACCGCTTCAGTGCAGCCAGCCGTGCTTCACGGCGTCGGCGAGTGTCAGATCGAGGCAACGGCGAATCAGCGCCACCATCTCGTCGATCTGCGCGCGTGTGATGACCAGCGGCGGCGCGATGATCATGCGGTCGCCCACGGCACGCATGATCACGCCCTCGCGGAAGCAGTGGCCGCGGCAGACCATGCCCATGGCCAGCGCCTCCGGGAAAGCGGTTCCGCGGGCCTTGTCTTTCACGAGCAGCAGCGCCCCCATCAAGCCGCAGGTCTGCGCCTCACCCACCAGCGGGTGTTCGGCCAGCTGCGCATAGGCTTGTGCAAGATACGGGCCCACGTCTTCGCGCACGTGCTCCACGAGCTTGAGCTCCTGGATGAGCCCGATGTTGGCCAGCGCCACCGCGCAGGCCACCGGGTGGCCGCTGTAGGTGTAGCCGTGGTTGAACTCGCCGCCTTGCTCGATGAGCACCCGCGCCACGCGCTCGCCCACCATCACGCCGCCCAAGGGCACGTAGCCGCTGGTCACGCCCTTGGCGAAGGTCATGAGGTCGGGCTCGTAGCCCAGGGTCTCGCAGCCGAACCACTGCCCGGTGCGGCCGAAGCCGCAGATGACCTCGTCACTCACCAGCAGCACGCCGTACTTGCGGCAGATGCGCTGCACTTCGGGCCAGTAGGTGCTGGGCGGGATGATCACGCCGCCCGCGCCCTGGATGGGCTCGCCAATGAAGGCGGCCACGTTCTCGGGCCCCATGGCCAGGATCTTCTCTTCCAGCCAGTGCGCCGCCTGCAGGCCGAAGGCCTCGCGCGTGAGGCCCTGCTCGCGGCCGTGGTCCCACCAATACGGCTGCTCGATGTGCACGATGCCGGGGATCGGCAGCCCACCTTGCGCGTGCATGCCGCCCATGCCGCCCAGCGAGGCGCCGGCCATGGTGCTGCCGTGGTAGGCGTTGTGGCGGCTGATGATGACGCTGCGCTGCGGCTGGCCCAGCACATCCCAGTAGCGGCGCACCATGCGCACGATGGTGTCGTTGCTCTCGCTGCCGCTGCTGCTGAAGAACACGTGCTGGAACTGCGGCGGCGTCACCTGCGCCAGGCGTTCGGCCAGCTCGATGGCGGGCACCGTGGCCGTCTGGAAAAAAGCGTTGTAGAAGGGCAGCTGCTGCATCTGCTGCGCGGCGGCTTCCACCAGGGCCTGCTGGCCGTAGCCCACGTTCACGCACCACAGGCCGCTCATCGCGTCGAGGATCTTGTGGCCCTCGGTGTCCCAGAGGTAGATGTTCTCGGCGCGTTCGATGATGCGCGCGCCTTTGCGCGCCAGGCCCTGGAAATCGGTGAAGGGGTGCAGGAAGTGCGCGCTGTCGGCGGCCTGCAGTTCGGCGGTGGTGCGGGGGGCGTTCATGGGCAGGCTTTCAGACGTGGAGGAGCAGGTGTTCACGCTCCCAGGGCGAGATCACCTTCATGAACTCGGCGTACTCGATCTCCTTCACCTCGGTGTAGACGGTGATGAACTCCTTGCCCAGCACCGCGGCCAGGTCCTTCTCTTCGCGCAGCAGCGAGAGCGCTTCGCCCAGGCTGCGCGGCAACTGGAAATCACCGAGGTAGGCGTCGCCCTTGCATTCAGGGCTGGGCTCGATCTTGTTCATCATGCCCAGGTAGCCGCAGGCCAGCGTGGCAGCCAGCGCCACGTAGGGGTTGGCGTCGGCGCCGATGACGCGGTTCTCCACGCGCCGGGCCGCTGCACCCGCCACCGGGCTGCGGATGCCCACCGTGCGGTTGTCGGTGCCCCACTGGATGTTGATGGGCGCGGCATTGCTGCGCACCAGCCGGCGGTAGCTGTTGACGTAGGGCGCGAACAGCGCCATGGCCGCCGGGATGTACTTCTGCAGCCCGCCGATGTACCAGTAGAACTCCTTGCTGGCCGTGAAATCGGGGTTGCTGAAGATGTTCTGGCCCGTGGCCTTGCTGACGATGCTCTGGTGGATGTGCATCGCACTGCCCGGCTCGCCGGCAATCGGCTTGGCCATGAAGGTGGCGAACATGTCGTGGCGCAGCGCGGCCTCGCGCACGGTGCGCTTGAAGAGAAACACCTCGTCGGCCAGCCCCAGCGGGTGGGCGTGGAAGAAGTTGATCTCCATCTGCCCCGCGCCCACCTCGTGGATCAGCGTGTCGACGTTGAGCTCCATGCGCTCGCAGTAGGCATAGACGTCTTCGAACAGCGGGTCGAACTCGTTGACGGCGTCGATGCTGTAGGCCTGCCGGCTGGTCTCGGCGCGGCCGCTGCGGCCCACGGGGGGCTTCAGCGGCACGTCGGGGTCGGTGTTGCGTGCCACGAGATAAAACTCGAGCTCGGGTGCGACCACCGGCGCCCAGCCCTGGGCGTCGAAGAGGTCGCACACATGGCGCAACACGCTGCGCGGCGCGAAGGGCACGAGCAGGCCGTCGCGGTCGTAGCAGTCGTGGATGACCTGGGCCGTGGGGTCGGTGGCCCAAGGCACGATGCGCACCGTGCTCGGGTCGGGCCGCAGGTGCATGTCGCGGTCGGTGGGGTTGATGACCTCGTAGTACGGGCCTTCTTCCGGGAACTCGCCTGTCACGCCCATGGCCACCACGGCCTCGGGCAGGCGCATGCCGCGGTCTTCGGTGAACTTCTGGCGCGGCAGGATCTTGCCGCGGGCCACGCCCGTGAGGTCGGGCACCAGGCATTCGATCTCGGTGACGCGGTTCTGGTCGAGCCACTGTTCGAGCTCGGCGAAGGTGAAATGGTCTCTGGCGATCATGGGTGTCTCGGGGGCAAGGGGTGGCATCAGGGGCGGGGCTCAGGCTTGCGTGGAAGCCTGAGGCAAAGGGCCCCGCACACGGTCGCGGTACTGCCGCACCGCCTCGCCGAAAGCCCGCAGCATGGCCATCGACACCGGGTTGCCGGCGGCCTGCCATTCGGGGTGCCACTGCAGACAAAGGTTGAAGCCGGGCGCGCTGGGCACCGAGAAGGCCTCCACCAGGCCGTCGGGCGCCACGGCTTCCACGCGCAGGCCGGCGGCGAGTTGCTTGATGCCTTGCCCGTGCACCGAGTTCACCTCGAAGCTGGCGCGGCCGGTGATGCTGGCCAGCAGCCCGCCGGGCACCACGTCCACCGGGTGCGACGGGCCGTACTGCACCGCGGCGGGCTGGCTGCCGTCGGCACGGTGGTCGTTCAGGCCCGGCTGCTCCTGCACTGCCTGGTGCAGCGTGCCGCCGAGCGCCACATTGGTTTCCTGCGTGCCGCGGCAGATGGCCAGCAGCGGCAGCCCGCGCGCCAGCGCCAGGCGGATGAGCGGCAGCGTCCAGGCGTCGCGCTCGGGGTCCAGCGGCAGGCTCTCGTCGTGCACTGCCTCGCCGAAGTGGGAAGGGTGCACGTTGCTCGGCGAGCCGGTCAGCAGCACACCATGCGCGGCGTCCAGCAGCGCCGGCAACTCGTCTTCGGCAAAGGGCGGCGCAATCAGCGGCAGCGCACCGGCCAGGCGCACCGCATCGACGTACTTGCGCCCGGCGATGTGGAAGGGGTGTTCGCCGAGCGTACGGTTGCAGCTGCTGACGAGGACGAAGGGGGCCATGGGTGTCTCGTGGAAAGGGTTCAGCCCAGCAAGTCGCGCAGCCGGTACCAGGCCATGCCCAGCACCAGCGCCGGCGTGCGCAGCAGCGGCCCGCCCGGGAAGGGCTGGTGGCGCAGCCGGGCGAAGACGTCGAAGCGGCTGCTGTCGCCGCACATGGCCTCGGCCACCAGCCGCCCGGCCAGCCCGGTGAGCGCCAGGCCGTGGCCCGAGAAGCCTTGCAGGTAGTAGACGTTCTGTGGCGCGCCGGCACTGGCCGCCGGCAGGCGCCCGAAATCGGGCGCGCGGTTCAGGCTGATGTCGACGAAGCCGCCCCAGGCGAATTCGATGCGATGCGGCGCCAGCTGCGGAAAGCTCGCCAGCAGGCGCTGCCGCATGCTGTGGGCCAGGTCGGCCGGTGGCACGGTGCTGTAGCTCACGCGGCCGCCGTACAGCATGCGGTGGTCGGGGGTGGGGCGGAAGTAGTCGAGCACGAAGTTGGTGTCGCAGACGGCCGCTTGGCTGGGCACCAGGCTGCGCGCCAGGCTTTCAGGCAGCACCTCGGTGCACGCAATGTACGTGCCCACGGGCATCACCCGCGGCGCCAGCCCCGGTGCGAGCAGGGGCGCGCCGGGTGCTGCGGGCGTGTGCAGGTAGACGTTGCCGGCCAGCAGCACCTGGCTGGCGCGCACCTGGCCCTGCGCGGTGCGCAGGACGGTCGTGGCGCCGCCTTCCAGCGCCAGCACCGGGCTGTGTTCGTGGATCTGCACGCCCGCCTGCAGCGCCGCAGCGGCCAAGCCGCGCGTGTACTTCAGCGGGTGCAGGTGGCCCGAGCGCGGGTCGTAGACCCCGCTGTGGAAACGCTCGCTGGCGATCCAGCGGCCCACCTCGGCATGCGGCACGTCCTGCAGCGCGTAGCCGTAGACCTGGCGCGTGCGCTCGGCGCTGGCGGCCAGCGCCGCCCCCTTGCGGGCGGTGGTGGCCAAGCCCAGGTAGCCGCTCTGCCAGTCGCAGGCGATGCCCTGTTCGGCGATGCGCTCGCGCAGCAGGTCCAGCGCCTCGATGGACATGGCCCAGACGCGCCGCGCTTCGTCCAGCCCCAGCTGCGCTTCGATGGTGTCCTGGTCGCAGGCCAGGCCGTGGATGGCCTGCCCGCCGTTGCGGCCGCTGGCGCCGAAGCCGATCTCGCGTGCTTCCAGCAGCACCACGCGCCGGCCGCGGCGCTGCAGATCGATGGCGGCGCTCAGGCCGGCCAGGCCGCCGCCGACGATGGCGACATCGGCCTGCACCTCGCCCTGCAGCGGCGGGCAGGCCAGCCCCGGCGCCGCGGTGGCGGCGTAATAGCTGTGCTTGGCGAGGCTGAGGTCGGTGTCCAGCAGGGGCATCAGGCGGCGGCGGGGAGCCGGCGGGCTGCAGCGATGGCCTTCAGGCCGCGCGCCGCAGGGCCGTGCGGATGGTCTCGACGATGCGGTCGATGTGGCCGCGTTCGATGATCAGCGGCGGCGAGAGCGCGATGGTGTCGCCCGTGGTGCGGATCAACACGCCCTGGGCCCAGCAATCGAGGAAGACCGAGAAGGCGCGTTTGGTCGGCTCGCCGGCGATGCCTTGCAGCTCGATGCCGCCCACCAGGCCGTGGTTGCGCACGTCGATGACGTGCGGCTCACCCTTCAGCGAATGCACGCCCTGCGCGAAGTAGGCCGCGATGCCGTCGCCCTGCGGCCCGGCGCGCGTGAGCAGGCCTTCTTCGGCGTAGGTGTCCAGCGTGCCCAGGCCGGCCGCGCAGGCCAGCGGGTGGCCCGAATAGGTGTAGCCATGAAGGAACTCGATCATGTGTTCCGGACCCTGCATGAAGGTCTCGTAGATCTCGTCCTTGGCGATCACCGCGCCCATGGGCACGGCGCCGTTGGTCAGGCCCTTGGCGCAGGTGATGAGGTCGGGCGTGACGCCGAAGGTCTGCGCCGCGAAGGGCGCGCCGGTGCGGCCGAAGCCGGTGATGACCTCGTCGAAAATCAGCAGGATGCCGTGCTTCGTGCAGAGCTCGCGCAGCTTCTGCAGGTAGCCGATGGGCGGCACGAGCACGCCGGTGCTGCCGGCGATCGGCTCCACGATGACGGCCGCGATGTTGCTGGCGTCGTGCATCGCCACCAGCTTCTCCAGATCGTCTGCGAACTCGGCGCCGTGGGCCGGCTGCCCGTTGCTGTAGGCGTTGCGCGCGGCGTCATGCGTGTGGCGCAGGTGATCCACACCGGCCACGGCAAGGCCGAAGTGCTTGCGGTTGCCCACCATGCCGCCCACCGAGATGCCACCGAAGTTCACCCCGTGGTAGCCGCGGTCGCGGCCCAGCAGCCGGGTGCGTGTGCCTTCGCCACGCACGCGGTGGTAGGCCAGGGCCATCTTCAACGCGGTGTCCACGGCTTCGCTGCCGCTGTTGGCGAAGAAGACCTTGCCCATGCCCGCCGGGGCGATCTGCGCGATGCGCGAGGCCAGCTCGAAAGCCTTGGGGTGGCCCATCTGGAAGGGCGGCGCGAAATCCATCTCGGACGCCTGCTGCTGGATGGCGGCAGTGATGCGCGGCCGGTTGTGGCCGGCATTCACGCACCAAAGGCCGGCCACGCCGTCGAGCACCTCACGGCCCTGCGTGTCCCAGTAGTGCATGCCGCTGGCGCGCGAGAGCAGGCGAGGGGCCTGCTTGAACTGGCGGTTGGCCGTGAAGGGCATCCAGTAGGCGCCCAGGTCAGGGGTGCCGACGTGGGAGCCGATGGCCTCGGCGGCTTGCATCAGGGCGGGGTCGAGGGCCTTGTTCATGGCGGTCTCCAGGGCTGGGGCAGGGCGGGGAGGGTGCAGGCAGTTTAGACCAGCGGCTGCGAAGGGCGGTGCGCGAGCCGGCCGCAAAGGTAGGTCCAGACGAAATGCGCGGCGGCCTGGCTGGTCAGCTCGGCATGGTCGTAGGGCGGGGCCACCTCCACGCAGTCCATGCCAACGAAGGGCAGGTCGGCCAGTTCTTCCAGAATGGTGAGCACCTGGTTGCTGCTCAGGCCACCGGGCTCGGGTGTGCCGGTGCCGGGGGCGAAGGCGGGGTCGAGGCAGTCGATGTCCAGGCTGAGGTAGACGGGCGGGTTGCCGTGCTCGGCCAGGCGCTGGCGGATGCCCTGCAGCACCGGGGCCAGCTGCGCCGGGTTCTCCAGGCCGCGCAAGGCGCGCGCGGTGAAGATCTGGCCGCCCCGCGTGGCCACGTACTCGCGCGCCTCGCGCTCGCCGGCCGAGCGGATGCCGATCTGCGTGAAACACGCGTCCACCACCAGGCCTTCCTGCATCGCCTCGTAGACCCAGGTGCCGTGGCCGCTGGGTTCGCCGAAGTGGTCGGTCCAGGTGTCGCAATGCGCGTCGAAATGGATCACCGCCAGCGGCCGGCCCAGCTGCTTTCGGTACTCGCGCAGCAGCGGCAGGGTGATGGAGTGGTCGCCGCCCAGCCAGGCCATGTGGTAGCGCGCCATCAGTTGCGCGGCCAGCGGCTGCAGCGCAGCGCGCATGCCTTCCAGCGAGGTGTTGGGCAGGGGCAGATCGCCGGCATCGCCCAGCGCTTCCACGGGGCTCACGTCGAAGTGCGGGTGCGTACCGTCGCACAGCATGTGGCTGGCGCTGCGGATGGCGCGCGGGCCCATGCGTGCGCCGGAGCGGTTGGTGGTGCTGCCGTCCCAGGCGATGCCGGCCACGGCAAAGGGCGTGGCGGCGCCGGGCGCGCCGCATTTGAGGAAACCAGAGTCGGAGAGGTAGGCGAAGGCGGTCATGCGGGTCGATGCGGGAAAGGGCCAAGGCGTGGGATAACAGCCTGCCAGCGCGGCACAAGGGCCGCGGGCACACTGAGCGCCCATCATAGAGAGCGCCCTCGCGCACCAGCCCGGCCATGAAGCCCGTCCTGATCCTGCAGCACCTGAACACCGACGGGCCGTCCTACCTGCAGCAATGGCTGCAAGCCGAGGGCCTGGCGCACGAGGTCTTCAACACCCAGGCGGGGCAGGCCTTCCCGGCCACGCTGGCGGGCTATGGCGCGCTGGCCATCCTGGGCGGGGAGATGAGTGCCAACGACGAGCTGCCGTCTTTGCGCCAGGCGGAAGTCTTGTTCCTGCAGGCGATGCAGGCCGGCGTGCCGACCTTGGGCCACTGCCTGGGCGGGCAACTGATGGCGCGAGCGCTCGGCGCCGCGGTGACGGCGTCACCTGCGCCCGAGATCGGCTGGCAGCCGCTGCAGGTGCATGCCGTGGCCGAGGCGCAGGCCTGGTTCGGCGATGCGGGCGAACGGCAGGTTTTCCATTGGCACAGCGAGACCTTCGGGCTGCCGCCCGGCGCGGTGTGGCTGGCCCGCAGCCCGGCCTGCCCGCACCAGGCTTTCTCGATCGGCCCGCACCTGGGCATGCAGTTCCATGTCGAGGTCGACGAGGCCAAGCTGCGCTTCTGGGCGCTGGAGAACGACGAGGCCTGGTTCGACGCCGTCGTTCCTGCAGCCCTGGGCGGCAGCGTGCAAAGGCCGGCAGCAATGTTGGCGGGGATCGCGGATCAACTGCCCCGGCAGCAGGCCCTGGCGCGCCGCATCTATGCCCGCTGGACAGGCCTGGCCGCCGGCTTGTGACGCCCGGCGAAGCCATCTTTCCAGGCGCTGGCCATTGGTTTCCGCATCGCAATACCTTCTTTTCGCATTGTGGAATTCAGCCACGCTGCAGCGCAGCAAAATCCACCATACGGAAGAAACGTATCTCACAATGCGGAACAGCTAGCTAAGTCTTTGATTTCATTGAAAACAATCTCATGTCTTATATAAGACATAGGTCTTCACAAGGGACCGTTGCAGGTCTACGCTGAGGGTGTTGTTGCGGTGCTTTGGCCCTTGCTGAAACCGCCCGGATTGACCTCACTGCCACCCTTGGAGAAGACCCCATGACGACCCTCACCCGCCAGCAGCAAGTTGACGCCCTGAAGAAAGACTGGGCCGAGAACCCCCGTTGGAAAGGCATCCAGCGCGGCTACACCGCCGAAGACGTGGTGCGCCTGCGCGGCAGCATCCAGATCGAGCACACGCTGGCCAAGCGCGGCGCCGAGAAGCTCTGGAACCTGATCAACACCGAGCCCTTCGTCAACAGCCTGGGCGCGCTCACGGGCAACCAGGCCATGCAGCAGGTCAAGGCCGGCCTGAAGGCCATCTACCTCAGCGGCTGGCAGGTGGCGGGTGACGCCAACAGCAACGGCGAGATGTACCCCGACCAGAGCCTGTACTCGGTGGACTCGGTGCCCAAGGTCGTCAAGCGCATCAACGCCACCTTCAAGCGCGCCGACGAGATCCAGTGGAGCGAAGGCAAGAACGACATCGACTACTTCGCGCCCATCGTGGCCGATGCCGAAGCCGGTTTCGGTGGCGTGCTCAACGCCTTCGAGCTGATGAAGGCCATGATCGACGCCGGCGCCGCCGGTGTGCACTTCGAAGACCAGCTGGCCGCTGCCAAGAAGTGCGGCCACATGGGCGGCAAGGTGCTGGTGCCCAGCCGCGAGGCCGTGAGCAAGCTGGTGGCTGCACGCCTGGCCGCCGACGTGATGGGCACGCCCACCGTGCTGCTGGCCCGCACCGACGCCGAAGCCGGCGACCTCGTCACCACCGACGTGGACGACAACGACAAGCCCTTCTGCACCGGCGAGCGCACCGTGGAAGGTTTCTTCCGCACCCGCAACGGCCTGGAGCAAGCGATCAGCCGCGGCCTGGCCTACGCGCCCTATGCCGACCTGATCTGGTGCGAAACCGGCAAGCCCGACCTGGCTTTCGCCAAGGCCTTCGCCGACGCCATCCACGCCAAGTTCCCGGGCAAGCTGCTGGCCTACAACTGCAGCCCCAGCTTCAACTGGAAGAAGAACCTGGACGACGCCACCATCGCCAAGTTCCAGCGTGAACTCGGCGCCATGGGCTACAAGTTCCAGTTCATCACGCTGGCCGGCTTCCACAGCCTGAACTACGGCATGTTCGACCTGGCCTACGGCTACGCGCGCAACAACATGAGCGCCTTCGTCGAACTGCAGGAAAAGGAATTCGCCGCCGCCGAGCGGGGCTTCACCGCCGTGAAGCACCAGCGCGAAGTGGGCACGGGTTACTTCGACGCCGTGACCACCACGATCGAGCGCGAGGCCAGCACCGCTGCGCTGAAGGGCAGCACCGAAGACGAGCAGTTCTTCGACGCCAAGCACGGCTGAAGCACCGTGCCTCCGAAAAACGCCCGCCGCCCTGGCGGGCGTTTTTCATTCAATACATGAAACGGCCGTCGCGCCCGATGACGGTCAGTTCCGCCAGGCGTGACCCTTGGCGGCTGTCACGCGGGTAGTTCAGCGTGAAGTCACCGAGATCGAAGCTCGCGCTGCGGTTGATGCTGTCCACCAGCCCGGCGCGGTCCACGCCCGGGCCGGCGCGGCGGATGGCCTCGTGGATGAACTTGGCCGTCACGTAACCCTGCAGCCCGGCGTGCGACACCGGCACCGCCGGCGTCTTGGCCACGGCCTCGCGGAATTCGGTCACCACGCGCACCCGGCCGGCGTAGGGGCTGGGCATCACCTGCGTGACCACCACACCCTCGGCCGCCTTGCCCAGGTCTTGCACGAAGGAGGCCGAGCTGGTGTTAGACAGCGCCAGGAAGGTGGGCTGGAAGCCCGCCGCGCGCGCGCCCTTGATGAAACCGGCCGCCGCCTTCGCGTTGCTGACCAGCAGCACCACTTGCGGGTTGGCCTTGCGCAGCTGTTCGATCTGCTCGGTCACGTCGGCGCTGCGGTTGTCGATGCTGGCCTGCGCCAGCAAGTCCAGTTGCGCGCCGGCCAGGGCCTGGCGCAAACCGGCCAGACGTCCTTGCCGAAAGAATCGGTGGCCACGAGCGCGGCCACGCGAGTCAGGCCCAGGTTCTTGAAGAAGTTGACGGCGCGGTTCACCTCGTCGCTGTAGCGAGCGCGGGTGTTGAACACCTCGTTGAGCTTGGGGTCGTACAGCATCGAGGGCCCGACCTGCGTGCCGATGTAGGCCGTTCCGGCCTTGCGCGCCAGCGGCAGCGCGGCTTCGGACGAAGGCGTGGTGCGGTACAGCGCCAGGCCCAGCACGCCCTGGTTCAGCAGCTTCTGGGTGTTCTCGGCGGTGCGCTTGGCGTCTTGGCCGTCGTCGATCGACACCAGCTCAATGGGCTTGCCATGCACGCCACCGCGGGCGTTCAGACGCTCGAAGTACAGGCGCGCGGCGGCCGTGGTTTCGGCGTTGGACGGGGCCAGCACGCCGGTCTGCGGCGCTGACTGGCCGATCAGCCAGGCATCGGCGGCGCGCGCACGCACCCAGGGGGCGGACAGCGCCACGGCGCTGGAGGAAATCAGGAGTCGACGGCGGGTGAAAGTCATGGCGCCGGACTATGGAACCCGGCCCTGAACAACCCTCGGGTTTACCCGCCGTTACGGCGTACCCGCAGCGCGCGTCTCCGGTGAGCTCGCGGCCTCAGACGGCCATCAGCGGCGCGCGGAACACGTAGCCCACGCGCGATTTCGACTGCAGCGGCACCACCGCCGGCGTGGCACGCTCGATGCGGCGGCGCAGGCGGTAGATGGTGGCATTGAGGTTGTCGCCATCGGGCGGCAGGCCCAGGCGCTCGCACAACGTTTCGCGCGTCACAGGCTCGCCAGACGCTTGCACGAAACACTCGACCACGGCCATGTCGCCTTCGCTCAGATCGACGTGGATGCCGTCAGGGGCCACCAGCTGGCGCGCGCGGCGGTCCAGCTTCCACGGCGCCACGCCGGGGCTGCCCGAAGCCACGCGGCGCTGCACGGCTTCGATGGCCAGCGCCACCTGCTCGAATTGCACCGGCTTGGCCAGGAACATGTCGGCGCCGGCCGTGATGACCTGGCTGAACACGTCGGAGGCCACGCGGCCCGACACCACCAGGATGCCGGCCTGTGTGCGCCGGCGCAGCAGCTTGACGAGATCGACGCCGTCGATGCCCGGCAGGGTGAGGTCGAGCACGTAGAAGTCGTGGTCGAAGGCGCTGCCATCGACGAGCAGATCGCTGCTGTCGCCGTACACGCGCACCTGGATGCCACGGCCTTGCAGGTACTGGGACAGGAACTCCGAGAAATCGGGATCGTCTTCGACGAGGGCCAGGGTCTTGGGCAGCATGGTCTTCAAGGTTTACGGCAACGACAAAGCCATCATTGGAACCCATGATGGCATGCGTTGCAGGCCCGCCAAAGCGCCGTTCTGCAGGGCGGCGTGGCCGCTTTGCGCATATCTGACGCCGGGGTGGCGGCCGCCCGTAATTTGTTCGGGCGGCGCTGCGCGCAGGACGTTTTCCTTCCACCCGTGTGAGGACGCCGGGCGGCGCGCCTGTCGCGCCCCCGCGACGTGCCGAAGGCTCAGCCCGCGGCCCCAGCGCCGCGCTCGCGCCAGCGCACCAGCAAGTAGAAGCAGCCGGCCGCGAAAAGCAGCCCGCCCAAGAGCAGCGGCGAGGGCAGCTCGCGCAGGGCGGCCAGGAAGTCCTGCAAGGCCCAGCCCGGCAGCTGCTGCAGGCCTTGGGAACCCTCGCCAGACCCCATCTGGAACCCCTGGCCGGCGTGCACCAGGGCACCGCGAGCGCCGCGCAGCAGGCCCACCGTGATGTCCGACAGGAAGGGCTGGCCGAAGAGGCGGTTCAGCAGCTGGCTGCCCAGGCCGATGCCCACCCCCAGGATCACCCACGACCAGCTGCGGAACCAGGCCGAGAGCAGCACCACCAGCAGGATCAGCGGCGACATCCACAGCACCGCCATCGGCAAGCCCGCCAGCAGGCGCGCGGTCAGCGCGGCGATGGCCGGCAGCACGTCCATCCAGGGCAGCGCAAACCACTCGCTGATGCCGACCACGCGCGTCACCAGCACCATCGACACCAGCACGCCGCCGGCCAGGCCGGCCAGCAGGGCCGCGGCAGGCACCAGCAGCAGGTGCACGACCAGCGGCGCGGCGATGCTGGCGCTGTGCGTGGCCGGCAAGGAGAGCCAGAACTCGACCGAGCGGTCGCTGTGATCGCGCCGCGCCATGCCGGCGACGATGATCACCGAGCTGAAGCAGGCGATGACGAAGAGCACGGCGGCGCTGCCGGCGATGGAGGCCACCGAGAGCATCGAGGCCAGTTGCAGCGGCCGCAGCTTGTCGTTGACCTGCGAGGCTTCGTCGCTGCCCAGCTGGATCTGGCCGAAAGACAGCAGCAGCAGGGCGATGCCCAGCGGCACGGCCACCATCAGCGCCCAGCCGAAGCGGTACTGCAGCCACTCGCGCCGCAGCAGGGGAAGGAGTTTGTTCATTCGGGGCCTCGTCAGCGTTCGAGATTCAGAAGTGGGTGCGGTCGAGTTCGGGCTTGCGCGTGAGCGCCACGAACAGGTCGACCAGGCTCGGGCGGATGCGCTGGCCCAGGGCCTGCACGTGCGCTGGCGGGGGACCGTCGAAGATGGCGGCGTTGCCCAGAGCGCCGTTGCCGGTGCCCGTGCGGTAGCGCAACAGCGGGTGCGCGGCCGCGATCTGCTCGGCCACGGCAGCGTCGTGGCTGACGCCGACGAAGCGCTTTTCCATGTCTTCGAGGCTGATGCTCAGCACCAGCTTGCCCTCGTTGAGCATCAGCACGTCGGACAACAGGCTCTCGATCTCTTCGACCTGGTGGGTGCTGATGAGCACGCTGCGCTCGCCGTCGCACCATTCGTCGATGAGCATCTCGTAGAAGGCCTTGCGGCTCAGCACGTCCAGTCCGAGGGTGGGCTCGTCCAGGATCATCAGCTTGGCGTCGATGGCGGCCACCAGCGCCAGGTGCGCCTGCACCACCATGCCCTTGGAGAGCGTCTTGACCTTGTCGTTGGCGCCCACGCTGGTGCGGCGCAGCAGCGCATGGGCACGCTCGGCCGAAAAGCGAGGGTGCAGGCCGCTCATCAGCGAGATGAGGTCGTTCACCCGGGCCCAGCGCGGCAGGATCGCCACGTCGGGGATGTAGCAGGCCTGCTCCAGCAACTGCGCGCGCTGCGGCCGCGGGTTCATGCCCAGCACCGTCAGCTCGCCGGCGCCTTGGGCCACGTCCACGAGGCCCACCATCGCCTTCATCAACGAAGACTTGCCCGCGCCGTTGTGACCCAGCAGCCCGACCACGCGGCCCTTGGGGATGGTGAAACTGACGTCGTCCACCGCCAGCTTGGCGCCGTAGCGCACGTTGAGGTGGCTGGCCCTCACCAGCACGTCTTGCGATTCAGCGGCGTTCATCAACGCTCCTCCCAGTTCAGTTGTTGTGCCCCGATGCCCAGGCGGCGCAGGCGTTCTCGCAGCAGTGGCCATTCGGTGTTGAGAAAGCGGTCGCGCTCGGCGGCGCGCAGGCGTTCGCGGGCGCCGGCCGTCACGTACAGGCCGAGGCCGCGGCGGGCTTCGAGCAGACCTTCTTCGTCCAGCGCCTGCAGCGCGCGGGTCACGGTCAACGGGTTCAGCAGGTAGCGCCCCGCCAGCGCCCGCACCGAGGGCATGGCTGCGCCTTCCTCGGGGTCGCCGTCGAGCAGCTGCGCGGCCAGGATGTCGGCCAGTTGCTGGTAGATCGGTTGTCTGTCATGCCAGGTCTGCATGGGGCGCCTGCCGGTGTGTTGGTGATGTAGCACACCATAACAAGGCGTCTCGGGCACCGCCTGCGCGGTGCGACAGGCTGCAGCGCCCGGCGACAGGCTGCACGGCCTGCCAACCGCGCCGTCACATCGCGGCCTGCAGCATCGCGCGGTAGTCGTCGCGCGTGGCCAAGCGCGGGTTGGTCTTGTGGCAGTGGTCGGCCATGGCGCCGTCGACGATGCGCTCGAAGAGGTCTTCGGTGACGCCCATGGCCCGCAGGCCGATGGGCAGACCCAGGCGGGCGTTGAGCGCCGTCACGGCCTCGGCGACGGCGTGGCCCTCGGCGTCACAGCCGGGCAGGCCCATGGCGTGGGCCATGCGCTGCAGGCGCTGTTCGGCCTGCATGCTGGGCGCCGCGGCGTTGAAGCGCAGCACGGCGGGCAGGAACATCGCGTTCAGGGTGCCGTGGTGCAGCCGCGGGTTCACGCCGCCCAGGCTGTGGCTGAGCGAGTGCACGCAGCCCAGGCCCTTCTGGAAGGCCATGGCGCCCTGCATGCTGGCGCTCATCATGTGCCAGCGTGCGTCGCGGTCTTGCCCGTCGCGCGTGGCGCGCTCGATGTGCGCCCAGCCGCGCGCCAGGCCGTCCAGCGCAATGCCGTCGGCCGGCGGGTTCACGGCGTGGGCCATGAAGGTTTCCATGCAGTGCGCGATGGCGTCCATGCCGGTGGCGGCGGTCAGGCCGGGAGGCAGGCCCAGCGTGAGTTCGGGATCGAGCAGCGCGGCCTTGGGCATCAGGTGCCAGCTGTGGAAGCCGAGCTTGCGGCCGTCGTCGACGATGACGATGGCGCCGCGCGCCACCTCGCTGCCCGTGCCCGCCGTGGTGGGCACGGCGATCAGCGGCGGCACGGCCGGCGTGATCTTCGGGCTGCCGCCTTCGATGGTGGCGTAGGTGGCCAGCGGCCCCGGGTGCGTGGCGGCGATGGCCACGCCCTTGGCCAGATCGATGCTGCTGCCGCCGCCCACGGCGATCAGGCCGTCGCAGCCTTCGCGGCGGTAGACGTCCACCGCGGCGCGCACGGCGGCCTCGGTCGGGTTGCTGGGCGTGCCGTCGAACACGGCGTGGGGCAGGGTGCCCAGAGCGTCCAGCGCGGCCTGCAGCACGCCGGCGGCGCGCACGCCGGCATCGGTCACCACCAGCGGGCGGGTCATGCCGGTGCGCTGGCATTCCTCGGGCAAGAGGCGCACGGCGCCGTGGTCGATGTCGATCTGCGTGAGGTAGAGGATGCGGGCCATGTGCAGCGCTGCCAAAGGCGTTGGGGGAACAAGGGAAAGTATGCTCCGCGCCGCCTTGAACACGAACCTGCTCACCCCCCAGATGGCCGGCGTGCTGGACCGCATCCAGCGCGCCAAGCGCCCGCCCTTCCACACGATGAGCCCGGCCGCGGCGCGCGCGGCCTACGACGCCGCGGCCGAGGTGCTCGACTTCCCGCGCGCCCCGCTGGCCCGCGTGCAGGCGCTGACGCTCCCCGGCGGCGACGGTGCACTCCGCGCGGCGCGCCTCTACGCCGCGAGCGCCGAGCCCGGCCCGGGCCTGCTCTATCTGCACGGGGGCGGCTTCGTCATCGGCAGCCTGGAAACACACGACAGCCTGTGCCGCCAGCTGGCCCTGCGCAGCGGCCGCACCGTTGTCGCACTGGACTACCGGCTGGCGCCCGAGCACCGTTTCCCCGCCGCCGTGGACGACGCCTGGGCCGCGCTGCAGGCGCTGAGCGCCGAACCCGCACGCTACGGCTTGGCCCCCGCGCCCCTGGCCGTGGCCGGCGACAGCGCCGGCGGCACGCTGGCCGCCGTGTGTGCGTTGCTGGCGCGCGACCATGGCCTGCCGTTGGCGCTGCAGTTGCTGATCACGCCCGGCACCACCGCGCTGGCCGACACGCCTTCGCACCACCTCTTCGCGCACGGTTTCCTCCTCGACCGCGAGGCCATCGCCTGGTTCTTCGACCACTACATCGACCGCGAGCACCGCCACGATTGGCGATTCGCGCCGCTGGAGGCCGATGTCGACGGCGTGGCGCCGGCGGCGGTGATCCTCGCCGAGTGCGACCCGCTGGTGGACGAAGGCCTGGCCTACGCCGACCGCCTGCGCGCCGCGGGCGTGCCGGTGCAACTGGAGCTGGTGCGCGGCATGACGCACGACTTCATCAAGATGGGCCGCGTGCTCAAGGAAGCCGGCGCCGTGCTGGACTTCGCGGCCGCGGCCCTGCGCACCTACTGAAAGCCCTCCATGTTCAAACGCAGCGAATTCCGCTTCTTCGACCGCCTGCGCGTGCGCTGGGCCGAGGTCGACCTGCAGAAGATCGTCTTCAACGGCCACTACCTGATGTACGTCGACACCGCCGTCTCGGGCTACTGGCGCACGCTGGCCTTGCCCTACCACGACACCATGCACGCGCTGGGCGGCGATCTCTACGTGCGCAAGGCCACGCTCGAGTACCTGGGCTCGGCGCGTTACGACGACGTGCTGGAGGTCGGGCTGCGCTGCGCGCGCATCGGCAACTCGTCGCTGACCTTCCAGGCCGCGGTGTTCCGCGGCGAGCAGTGCCTGGTGCATGGCGAAGTGATCTACGTCTTCGCCGATCCGGCCACGCAGACCTCGCGCCCGGTGCCCGAAGCCTTGCGGCGTGTGCTGAACGGCTTTGAGGCCGGCGAGCCGGTGCTGGACCTGCGGGTGGGCCCCTGGGCCGAGCTGGGCACTGCTGCGCAGCAGGTGCGCCAGCCGGTGTTCGTCGACGAACAAGGCATCGCGCCCGAACTGGTGGTGGACGAAGCCGATGCCGGCGCCGTGCACGCCGTGGCCTTCAACCGCCTGGGCGTGCCCGTGGCCGCCGGGCGGCTGCTGCAGCCCTCACGCGGGCTCGCGCAGGTGGGCCGCATGGCGACGCTGGCCGCTGTGCGCGGCGGGCAGCTGGGCGGCGCGGTGCTGCACGCGCTGATGCAGGCGGCTCGCGAGCGCGGTGACGTGGCCATGGTGCTGCACGCGCAGACCACGGCGGTGGGCTTCTACCAACGCCACGGCTTCACTGCCGAAGGCGAGGTGTTCCAGACCGCCGGCATCCCGCACCAGACGATGCGGCGCGTGCTGTGAGCGCAGCGCTCAGCCGGCGGCGCTGTCGAGTTCGATGAAAGCCTCGACGTGCCGCGCCGGGTGGCCGATGCCGGCATAGGCCGCGGCGGCCTGGGCTTCGATCAGCGCCTGCAGCGCAGGCGTGATGCCCGGCAAGGCCGCACGGTAGGTTTCCATGAAGGTGACACGTTCGCCGCCTTCATCGGCGCGTCGCAGCAAGCGCAGTTCCAGGCCCGGCAGTTCGGTCTTCAGGCGCTGCACGAAGGCGGCCGCCGCCGACTGGGCCGCTGCGGCTTGCGCCGCGGGCACCTTCCAGTAGACGTAGATCTCGCGGGCCATGGGCTCAGCTGTCGTCGCGCGCCAGCTCGTAGGGCAGGGCGCCGGGCGTCAGCAGCGGGCCGGTGGCGCTGCCAGCGTGCAGCGCGGCGCCCGACTCGACGGCCGCGATCTTCATCTCCACCAGCGCCACGTGTTGGCCAGCCAGCTGCCCGGCCAAAGCCACCATGCCGGCGGGTTGCTCGGGCTCGGTGGCGATGAAAACTTCCTGCCCCGGCTGCAGTGCTGTATCGCCGGTCAGCACGTAGGCGCGGCGCTTGAGCGTGCCGCGGTACTGGCTGCGCGCCACCACCTCCTGGCCGGGGTAGCAGCCCTTCTTGAAGTTCACGCCGCCCACCAGTTCCAGGTTCACCATCTGCGGCACGAACTGCTCGCTGGTGGCGGCCACGATGCGCGCCACGCCGCTGAGCACTTCCAGCGCCTGCCAGGCGGCCAGGTCCATGGCCGTGGCTTCGGGGACCGTGTCGGGGATGCCGACCCACAGCGCGCGCGCCACCGGGTGGCCGTCGACCAACGCAGCGGGCAGCTGCAACTGTTCGCCGCCTGCGCCTTCACTGCGCGTCCAGGGTGCGGCAGCACCGGCGGCGGAACCGGCCAGGCCCCAAAGCGGCAGTTCGGCGCTGGCGTCGCTGAGCTTGCACTTGGCGCGCAGCACGAACATCGACAGCCGCTTCAGCGTGGCGGGCAGCAGGTCGGCGCTGCAGGCCAGCAGCACCTCTTCGGGCCCGCTGCGCCACATGATGAAGCTGGCCAGCAAGCGGCCCTTGGCCGAGCAGAAGCCGGCCAGGCGCACGTCGGTCTCGGGCAGGTGCTCGACGTCCTGCGTGAGCTGCCCGTGCAGAAACTTCGCGGCCTCTGGGCCCTGGGCGCGGATCACGCCCCAGTCGTTCAGGCGCACGGCACCGGCGGGCAGGGCGACAGGGGTGGCAACAGGCACGGTCAGGTCTTCGGCATTCATCGCTTCATTATGATCAGCGGCCATGTCGCGCCGGTCCTTGGGGTTACGCCTGTGGCTGCCCCTGCTGGGGCTGCCCTTCATTGCTGCGGCGCTGGCCGCTTTCATCGCCTGGCGCTGGCTCGACAGCCCCTTGCCGCTGGCGGCGCCCACGGCCGAGCTCTCCATCGAAGCGGGCACCACGCCGCGCGCGGTGGCGCAGGCCTGGGTCGATGCCGGGGTGCAGACCTCGCCCGATTTTCTCTTCGCCTGGTTCCGCGTTTCTGGCGATGCGCGTCGCATCCGCGCCGGCAGCTACGAGATCGAGACCGGCACGACGCCGCGGCAGCTGCTGGCCAAGCTGGTGCAGGGCGACGAGACCCTGGAGCAGGTGCGCATCACCGAAGGCTGGACGCTGCGCCAGCTGCGCGCCGCGCTGGCCCAGGCCCCACACCTGAAGCCCGCCACCGCCGGCATGAGCGAGGCGCAGCTGATGGCGGCTTTGGGCGTGCCCGGCCTGCCGGGCGAAGGGCGCTTCTTCCCCGACACCTACCGCTACAGCCGCGGCGTGAGCGACCTCACCGTGCTCAAGCGCGCCCACGCCACGATGCAGCGCCGGCTGACCGAGACCTGGGCCCAGCGCAACCCCGGCACGCCGCTGAAGAGCGCCGACGAGCTGCTCACGCTGGCCAGCATCGTCGAGAAGGAAACCGGGCTGCCGTCCGATCGCGGGCTGGTGGCTGGCGTCTTCATCAACCGCCTGCGCATCGGCATGCCGCTGCAAACCGACCCCACGGTGATCTACGGCCTGGGCGAGGCCTTCGACGGCAACCTGCGCCGCCGCGACCTGGAAACCGACACGCCCTTCAACACCTACACGCGCCGCGGCCTGCCCCCCACGCCCATCTCGATGCCGGGCCTGGCCTCGCTGCGCGCCACGCTGAACCCGGCGCCCACGCGAGCGCTGTACTTCGTGGCGCGGGGCGACGGCAGCAGCGTCTTCAGCGAAAACCTCGCCGACCATAATCGCGCGGTGAACAAATACCAGCGCGGCCTGCCTTGAGCCCCATCCAGCCCACGAGCCCTCCCTTCAGGGTCCGGCCCGGGCGTTTCATCAGCTTCGAAGGCATCGACGGCGCCGGCAAGAGCTCGCACATCGAGGCTCTGGCCGCCTGGCTGCGCGCCCGCGGCCACGAGGTGGTGCTGACGCGTGAACCCGGCGGCACGCCGCTGGCCGAACGCCTGCGCGAGCTGGTATTGCACGTGCCCATGGACCCGCTGACCGAGGCCCTGCTGGTTTTCGCGGCCCGGCGCGACCACCTCGTGCAGCACATCGAGCCGGCCCTGGCGCGCGGCGCCACGGTGCTGTGCGACCGTTACACCGATGCCAGCTTCGCCTACCAGGGCGGCGGTCGCGGTTTCGACCTCGCGGTGCTCAGCCAGCTGGAGCAGTGGGTGCAGACCGGCCCGGCTGGCCTGCGCCAGCCCGACCTGACGGTTTGGTTCGAACTGCCTGCGGCCACGGCCGCCGAACGCCGCGGCGCGGCGCGTGCACCCGATCGTTTCGAGGCGCAGGACCTGGCCTTCTTCGAGCGCGTGGCCGCTGGCTACGCCGCGCGCTGCGCCGCCGACCCGGCCCGTTTCGCCCGTGTGGATGCCAGCCTGCCGCGCGAGGCCGTTTGGGCGCAGATCGAGGCGCAGGTGGCGGCACGCCCGTGGGCATGAGCGAACTGATCGTTGGCGAAGACGGCGTGCTGCCGCTGCCCTGGCTGGCCGAGCCGCTGGCCCAGGCGCTGAACACCCACCGCGGCCACGCTTTGCTGGTGCACGGTGCGCCCGGCGTGGGCGCGCTGGCCTTTGCACTGGTGCTGGGCCAGGCCTGGCTGTGCGAAGGCCGCGGCACGGGCGCGCAGGCCTTGCCCCGCCCCTGCGGGCGTTGTGGCAGTTGCCGCCTGCTGCAGAGCCATCTGCACCCCGACCTGACCGTGCTGCTGCCGGAAACCCTGCGCCGTGAGCACGGCTGGCCCTTGCCCGACGACAAGACCGACGGCGACGACAGCAAGCGCAAGCCCAGCCGCCAGATCCGCATCGACGAGGTGCGCCTGCTCATCGAGCGCAGCACGCGCACCAGCGCACGCGGCCAGGGCAAGGTGGGGCTGCTGCACCCGGCCGAGGTACTGAACCTGCAATCGGCCAACGCGCTGCTGAAGACGCTGGAAGAACCCGCCGCCGGCACCCGCCTGCTGCTGACCACGGCCGACCCGAGCACGCTGCTGCCCACGGTGCGCAGCCGTTGCCAGCTGCTGCGCTTGCCCGCGCCGGCCCCTGACCTGGCGGTGCAGTGGCTGCAGACCCAGGGCGTGGCCGATGCCGGCGATGCGCGGGTGCTGCTGGCCGCCAGCGGAGGCCGGCCGCTGGACGCGCTGGCGCTGCAGCAGGCCGGCGTCGACGCCCGCACCTGGGCCGCATTGCCCGCCGCGCTCGCCGCCGGGCATGCCGGTGCGCTAACCGGCTGGCCGATCCCGCGGGCCGTGGACGCGTTGCAGAAGCTTTGCCACGACGCCATGGCCCGGGCCGCCGGCGGCCCGGCGGTCTACTTCCCGACGGCCGGCGTGCCGGCACGGGCAGCCATGCCCGCGCTGCTGGCCTGGGCGGCCAACCTGCGCCGCGTCGCGCGCCACGACGAGCACCCCTGGAGCGAGGCGCTGCTGATCGAGGCCCTGGTGGGCGCAGCCTCGCAGGCCTTGGCAGCCCCGGTCACCGCAGCGGCGGCCCTGGCCGGACCGCGCAGCAGCGCACGGTCGTCGCCGCGTGGGGGCGGGCAGGGCTTGGATACACTCGGCGCATGAACGAAAGCGTCCCCACACGAGCCGGCGGCCTGGGGCCCCCCGTGGGGTCAGCGGGCGCAGCCGGTGCCGCGGCCAGCCGGCCCAGCGTCATCCAACTGGTGTTCCGCGAGAAGGGCGCGCTTTACGCCGCCTACATCCCCGCGCTCACCGACGGCGGCCTCTTCGTGCCGACCACGCGCGAGTACAAGCTGGGCGACGACATCTACCTGCTGCTCTCGCTGCCTGACGACCCGCAGCGCTTTCCGGTGGCGGGCAAGGTGGCCTGGATCACCCCGGCCAATGCCTCCGGCGGCCGGACGCAGGGCGTGGGCGTGCGTTTCCCCAACGACGACAAGTCGCGCCAGCTCAAGATCAAGATCGAGGAAGTGCTGGGCACCAGCATCTCTTCTTCCAAGCCCACGCAGACGCTGTGAGGCACCCCGGCCGCCGCGTGCGGCCAGCGCAATTGCACCGCGCAGCCTAAGCCCCCGGGCCATGTTCATCGACTCCCACTGCCACCTGAGCTTTCCTGAACTGCAGGCGAAGCTGCCCGAACTGCGCACGGCCATGGCCGAGGCGCGGGTGGACCGCGCCCTGTGCATCTGCACCACGCTGGAAGAGTTTCCGCAGGTGCACGCGCTGGCGCTGGCGCATGACAACTTCTGGTGCAGCGTGGGCGTGCACCCCGACAACGAAGGCGTGCAGGAGCCCACGCTGGCCGATCTTCTGGAGCGCGCCGCGCTGCGGCGCGTGGTGGCCATCGGCGAAACGGGCTTGGACTACTACCGCCTGAACGGCCGCAGCGTGGCCGACATGGCCTGGCAGCGCGAGCGCTTCCGCGTTCACATCCGCGCCGCGCTGGCCACGGGGCTGCCGCTGGTCATCCACACCCGCAGCGCCAGCGACGACACGCTGGCCGTCCTGCGCGAGGAGATGGCCCGCGGCCGCGAGCAAGGGCAGGGCCCCGTGCGCGGCGTCTTCCACTGCTTCACCGAGACCATGGAAGTAGCGATGGCCGCGCTGGAACTGGGCTTCCACATCTCCTTCTCGGGCATCCTGACCTTCCGCAATGCAGTAGCGCTGCGCGAAGTGGCGCGCGCGGTGCCGCTGGAGCGCTGCCTGATCGAGACCGACAGCCCCTACCTCGCGCCCATGCCGCACCGCGGCAAGACCAACCAGCCGGCCTACGTGGCGCACGTGGCTGCGCAGCTGGCGGCGCTGAAGGGTGAGAGCCTGGAGACCGTGGCGCGCATCACCACCGCCAACACCGAGCAGCTTTTCAGCCTGCCCAGCCTGCAGACGGAGCCCGCCTGATCATGAGAAACCACCTGAAGCTCTTCGTCTATCTGCTTGTCTTCATTGCATTTTCTTCAGCGCGGGCTGATGCCTTCGTAGACTTCTTCCGGGCCGTCCATCTGGACGACGACCGCACGGTCAGCAAGCTCCTGGCGCAAGGTTTCGACCCCAACAGCATCAACGAGAAGGGCCAGTGCGGCCTCTTCGTCGCCATGCGCGACGAAGCGCCCAGGGTCGCCGCGGTGTTGTTGGCCCACCCGCAGATCCGCATCGACCAGACCAACGCGAGCAACGAGACGCCGCTGATGATGGCGGCGCTGCGCGGCCACCTGCCGCTGGCCGAGCAGCTGCTGGCGCGCGGCGCAGCGCTCAACCGCGCCGGCTGGACGCCGCTGCACTACGCCGCCAGCGGCCCCGAGCCGCGCATGGTGGCGCTGCTGCTGGCGCGCGGCGCGGCGGTGGACGCCCTTTCGCCCAACCGCTCGACGCCGCTGATGATGGCCTCGCGCTACGGCCCCGAGGAGTCGGTCGACCACCTGCTGGCCAAGGGCGCCAGCCTGCAGGCCCGCAACGATGCGGGCCTCGGCGCAGCCGACTTCGCCAAGCTCGCCGCGCGCGAACCGCTGGCCCGCCGCCTGGAGCAGGCCTCACGTTGAAGCGCCAGGTGTGCACAGTGACCGTGTCAGAAGTCGTCTGACACGCGCTTTGGCGCTCCGCCCACTCGGCAGGCGTTGCGCTGCACCCTAGAGTGGCCTCACTGCCATTCCGCAGTGTTTGGAGGCACCCATGGCGCACCAGGCTACCGAACGCAACCCGTTCATGTTGATGATCAACCCCGAAGTCGTGATCGCCGCGATGGAGAAGTCAGAGCGCCTGGGCGCCCTGAACCGTCAGCTGTGCCGGCCACTGGACCGCGCGGCCCCCGCCGGCCAGACGCAGGCCGAGGGTGACGAGGAAAGCGGCGACGACGGCGCCGAGGGCACGCCCTCGCGCTGAACTTCAGCCGCGCAGGCGCGCCACCAGCAGCGAGCCTGTCCAGGCCGCCAGCAGGAAAGCGGCCACCGAACCGAGCACGAAACCCCGGTTCTCGCGCACGTACTCGATCAGCTCGCGCGGCAAGGCCAGCCAACGCGAAAGCGTGGGGTTGCTGTGAGGATCGCTAGTCACGGAGCGCGGCGATGGGCCGGCTACGTCAGTACCCAGTGCAGCGGCCGGCGTCACCGTCCGCGCAGCTGGTTGGGGCTGCTGCACCTGAGGCGTGGCACCCGTGCCGAACAAACCCGCGGCCGAGACCGGCGGGGCTTCGGCCCGCGCCGGCGTGCCGCCAATGTTGTTGCCGGCGGCTGGCAGGCCCTGAGGCAAGCTGAGCGGCGGCACCACCGGCCGGGTTCGACCCTCGGCAGCGCGCTGACGCTCGTTGAACTGCAGGCCGGCGCTGGGTTGCTGCATCTCGACCAGCATGTCGATCGTGCTGGCCTCACGGCCGGCAGGCTTGCGGGCACCGCCTTCCAGCACGGAAACCGGCCCGGCCGGCGCGTTGGCGTTCGGGGCTGGCACCTCCGTGGTCGGCGCCGCAGCCGCCGGGTCTTGCGAGAGCAAGAAGACGGCACCCAGGAGCAGTGCGGAGATGGTGCGAGAACGCGCGGGGGTCGAAATCACGGGGGGCGGCTGCAGAGGGACTTCGGGCGTAGCAGCAAGAAGAATGCCGACGCGAATTTATCACGGCGCATCATGCAGTCAGTGGAGGCCGGCAGGGCTGTCGAGCCGTTCGTGTCAAGCTTCCCGACACTGCGGAGCGAGTCCCGCTGCAGACGACCGACGATCAACAATTGAGAGCTTCAACTGTGTACGATGTATATTATGTTAACTACGCAAAGCGTAGCGCTGATGTCTGCGGGCTAGCAAACTGTCGAAACCAGCTGGGGCTGCCAACCTGCTAAGCCAGACCTGCCAACGCTCCCAAGCGGAGCCTGCTAACTGAACATTGCGGCCAGCGCCCAAGCGCCCGCCTGCGCCGGTGGCGCTGGCTGTTGCCGCCGACCGAAAACTGAGCCACTGGGGGTGCGGCAGAAAACTTGGACTGGTTAGACAGCGATCCCCAGAGCCTTGCGGTGCTCCAGCGGGCTGCGTGAGCCGAGCGACATCTTGATCCGTGCCGCGTTGTACCAGCGGACGTAGGCGTCAAGTTCTGCAATGAACTCGTCGATGGTCGTGGCCAGCCAGTTCCTGGCGTAGAACAGCTCGTTCTTCAGCCGCCCAAAGAAGCCCTCGCAGGCGGCGTTGTCTGGCGAGCAGGCCTTGCGCGACATCGAGCGCACAAGACGCGCATCAGCAATCCGAGTAAGCCAGCCCGGCCACCGGTAGTGACCCCCGCGGTCGGAGTGCACTATGGGCCGGTCATTGCCAGCGATGACGGTGTCGATCGCGGCGTCGAGCATCGTGTTGACGAGCTCGGCATCGGGTCGAGTGCCGATGGACCAACTGACCACCAGCCCGTCG
>JBHYDA010000012.1:0-152999 GCA_051861265.1 Rubrivivax sp. | reverse complement strand
GAAAGGCTCCGCAGCGCGACGTTGGCCTGCGCGGGCCCGCGCAGACGCGTCGAAGCAGTTCTCACACGGCCTCGGCCGACAACGTGCAGTCAGCTCACGCTGAAGCCGACATTGCCGTGCGACGACAGGTGCAGGGACTTCGAGCGCACCGAACTAACGTTCGGCTGCCGCCCAGCGCTGCTGGGCATCTTCCGACGCTCGGCCTTCGGCCCGCAGCTTGAGCAGGTGGGCCAGCAGCGATCGCTGCGCGAGGCCGTGCAGCGCGGCCGGCACATCGTCGTAGACCACCGCCACCAGCTCGGTCAGCGTGCCCGGGCCGGCCTGCTGCAGGCCTTGCGACACCTTGGCCTCGCGCTTGAGCCGGTGTGCGATCAGCGCGCGCAGCACGGCCTGCGGTTCGGCCACGAGGAAACCATGGCCGGGCGCCAGCCAGTCCAGGGGCTCTGCCAGCAGCTCGTTCAGCGAGCCGAGGTAGGCCGCCATGTCGCCATCGGGCGGGTTGATGACCACGGTGCTGCCCTGCATCACGTGGTCGCCGGTGAAGAGCAGGCGCTCTTCTTCCAGCAGGTAACACAGGTGGTTGCTGGCGTGGCCCGGCGTGTGCCACACGCGCAGCGTGGCCCCGTTGCCGCAGGGGATACGTTCGCCATGCTGCGGCACGTGGTCGGGGCGGAAGGTCTGGTCCTGCCATTCGGGGTGCGCAGCCACGCGGCCCCACACCGGTGCGCCCATGGCCGCGGCCAGCGCGGCGGCGCCGGGCGAGTGGTCGCGGTGGGTGTGCGTGACGAGGATGCGTTCCAGCCGTCCGCCGCGCTCGGCGATGGCGGCCAGCAGCGCCTGCAGGTGCGGCGCACTTTCGGGGCCGGGGTCGATGGCCGTCCAGGCACCGCCCTCACCACCGCCCACCAGGTAGGTGTTGGTGCCGGGCCCCGTCATCGGCCCCGGGTTGGGCGCGGTGATGCGCAGCACGCGCGGCGACAAGGCCACCACGCGGCCGGCCAGCAGGGTGGCGTGGGCCTCGCCGTGACCAGAAGGGTCGAGCCGGCCGATCTCGGCATAAGGCAGCTCGTGCGGCAGCACCACGCCCGGGCCGCGGGCTGTGAGCGCGCGGCGCGGCTCCACCAGAGGCACGCCGCCACGCACGGCGCGCTCGGCGATGGCGGCCAGCGCGCTGTCGACATCGCGGTAGCCGGCCAGCTCCTTCAGCAATTCGCGCGTCACCGGCAGGAGCTTCAGGCCCAGCGCCTTGTCGAGCGCCTGCGCCGGGCGCAGCCACATCAATGCCACGGCCTCGCCATGGTCCACCTCGGCCTGCTGGCCGGCCGGCGCGCGCACGGCGAAGAAGCGCGTGTCGAAGCGCTTGGGCGCGCCACGCGGCGTGAGCCAGTGCGCGGCGTAGACGAGGCCGCGCAGGTCGGGCTGCACGCCAGTCGCCTGGCAGAAGTCGACGAAGCTGGCTTCGCCCGACTGCAGGCGGTCGCGCCACGGGTGCAGCGCAGCGAGGTCGGGCGTTCCGGTGGCCAGCAGCAGGCCAGCTTCCTCGAAGGTTTCGCGCACGGCGGCGATGAAGTAGTCGAGCCCGCCGGCGGCCACGCCCAGTAACGCGCTGGCCTCGGCGTCGGTGGGGCCCAGGCACAGCGCGTGCGCCGCGTGGTCGCGCGCATCGAGCTGGCCGCCGGGGAAGACGGCGGCGCCGCTGCGCTGGTCGCCATCGCGCTCGGCGCGGCGCAGCATCAGCACTTCCAGGCCCGCACCTGGCTCCGCGGCATCGCGCAACAGCAGCAGCGAGGCCGAGGGCCGGGTGCCGGCCGGCGGTTCGTAGAACGGGGCGTTCATCGCAGTACTCCAGCCGCGCGCAACGCGGCGATCTCGGTCTCTGAAAAATCGGCCTCCCGCAGCAGCGCTTCGCCATCGGCCCCCAGGGCCGGCGGCGGGCGCAGCGGCCCGGCGGGCGTGCGGCTGAAACGCGGGGCCGGCGCGGGCTGCACCAGGCCGCCCACGCTGGTGTAGGCCTCGCGCGCCTGCGCATGCGGGTGCGTGGCGGCCTCGTCGAAGCTGAGCACGGGCGCAAAGCAGCAGTCGCTGCCTTCGAGCCGTTCGCACCACGCACTGCGGCTGTGCTGCTGCACTGCGGCGGCGATGGCCACGCGCATCTCGGGCCAGAGGCTGCGGTCGTGCTGGCCGCGCACGAACCTGTCCTCCAGGCCGAGCGCCGCAGCCAGTTGCGCAAAAAACTTCGGCTCCAGCGCTGCCAGGCTGATGTGGCGACCATCAGCCGTCTCGTAGGTGTCGTAGAAGGGCGCGCCGCCGTCCAGCAGGTTCAGGCCGCGCTCGGGCCGCCAGCCGCCAGCGCCTTGCAGGCCCCAGAAGATGGAGGCCAGCGAAGCCGCGCCATCGACCATGGCCGCGTCCACCACTTGCCCCAGGCCCGAACGCTGGCGCTCGAACAGCGCGGCCATGACGCCGAAGGCCAGATACAGCGCGCCGCCGCCGTAGTCGCCCACCAGGTTCAGCGGCGGCACGGGTTTGCCGCCGGCCGGGCCGATGGCATGCAGCACGCCGGTCAGCGCGATGTAGTTCAGGTCGTGCCCGGCGGCCTGGGCCAAGGGGCCGGTCTGGCCGAAGCCGGTCATTCGGCCGTAGACGAGGCCGGGGTTGAGCGCGTGGCAATCGGCCGGGCCGAGGCCGAGCTTCTCGGTGACACCGGGGCGCAGGCCTTCCAGCAGCACGTCGGCGCGTTCGATCAGCCGCAGCGCGGCCGCGCGGCCGGCGGACTGCTTGAGGTCCAGCGCGATGCTGCGCCGGCCGCGGGCGTTGACGTCGCGCTCGGGCGGCAGATCGAGGCCGAGGCCGCTGGCCTCGGGGCGGTCGATGCGCAGCACCTCGGCGCCCAGGTCGGCCAGCAGCATGCCGGCCAGCGGCACGGGGCCGATGGCAGCGAGTTCGACGACACGCAGGCCGTGCAGGGGACCGTTCGAGGCGCCGTCCCCAGCGCCGGTGGGCTTCATGGTGGGGGAGTGTGCCGCAGGCTCGGGGGGCCTACAGTCCGCCGCAACGCCACCGGAGCTGCCCATGACCAAGACCCCCGCCGGCCGCCGCCACGTCGACGACAAGCGCAACCTGCCCGTGTTCGCCGGCAGCCTGCGCGACGAGTTGCAAAGCCACGCGCTGCAGCGCGCCGAGTTCTTCTTCTACTTCCTCATCACGATGAAGATCGTGGTGGCCGAGATCAACCGCCAGCGCGCCCGCCAGCAGCAGCCTTCGCTGCCCGATGCGCACTTCGTGCTGGCCAAGGCCACCGACCAGATCGGCACCGGCATGCGCAGCGCCGACGAGGTGACCTACAGCGAGTTCAACCCAAAGGACGAAAAGGTCGTCGACAAGCCCACGACGATGTTCACGCGCGCCGACGCCGCGCACTTCTGCAACCTGGGCCTGGCGCTGAACTTCGCCGAAGCCTGCCGCGCCACCGACTTCACACGCGACGGCTACGAGCGCCTGAAGGTGCACGCCGGCGCCACCAAGCTGCTGCCGCAGCAGGTCAACATCGGCCCCGACCGCGTGCTGGACGTGATGCACGCCGAACTTGCGCCGCGCATGCTGGGCGATGGCGGCTTGATCTTCACGCGAGACCGCGTGGCCACTTACCGCAGCACGGCCGTGGCGGCGCTGGAGGCCTACGAGAAGGAGAAGAGGGCCGCAGGTTTCCTGGGCCTGGCCGCCTGCACGCAGTGTTACCTGGACATGTACGCCAGCAAAGACTTCGAGGGCCGCGTCTTCCGCCGCGTCTACCCCGAGGTGGTGGGCCTGTGCGAGAGCTCACCCGTGTTCCGCGGGCAGTCGCACCTGTTCTACCGCTAGGCCTGCAGCTGCCCGGCTGCCGGCAGCGGCTGCAAGGTGTGGGCCGCCTGCCAGTACGGGCTGGCCTGCACGACATCGCCCACCACCACGATGGCCGGGCTGGCCAAGCCTTCGCGCTGCACCGTGGCCTGCAGTTCGCCCAAGGTGCACAGCGCATGGCGCTGCCGCGGCATGTGCGCGCTGCAGACCACGGCCGCGGGCGTGTGCGCCGGCAGGCCGCCGGCCTGCAAGCCCTGCACGATGGTGCCCAGGCGCGCCACGCCCATGTAGACCACCAGCGTGAGGCCGCAGCGCGCCAGCGCGGGCCAGTCGGGTTCGACATCACCGCCCTCGCCCGTGTGGCCGGTGACGAGCACCACGCCGCGCGTGTGGCGGCGGTCGGTCACCGGCAGGCCCAAAGCCGCCGGGCCCGCCAGCCCGGCCGTGAGGCCGCTGACCACCACAACCGGCACGCCGGCGGCGCGCAGCGCGTCGGCTTCTTCGCCGCCGCGGCCGAAGACAAAAGGGTCACCGCCCTTCACGCGCACCACGCGTTCGCCGCGCAGGGCCTCGGCCACCATCAGCCGCTCGATGAAGGCCTGCGGCGTGCTGGCGCAGCCGCCGCGTTTGCCCACCTGCACCACGCGCGCGCTGCGGCGCAGGAACTTCAGCACGCCGGGGTGCACGAGGTCGTCCACCAGCGCCACGGTGGCCTGACGCAGGGCCTTGATGGCCTTGAGCGTGAGCAGTTCGGGGTCGCCGGGGCCTGCGCCGACGAGGTGCACGGGATGCGGGGTGCCCGAGTTCATGCCAGCGTCTCCTGCGGCGTGTCGGCGGCCTGCGGTGGGGCGCAGGGCGTGCGCTGAAGCAAGCCCTTCACGGCCGGCAGGCAGCTGCCGCAGCGTGTGCCGCAGTGCAGCGCCTGCTGCACGGCCTGCAGGCGCTGCGCAGACGTGCCTTCGGCCTGCGCCGCGGTTTGCACGATGCGCGCTTCGCTGACGTCGAAACAGGCGCACACCTGCGGGCTGCGCGGCGCGCGCTGGGCCAGCGTGTCGGGCGGCGCCGCGCGTGCGGCGAGCAGCGCACGGCCGTAGGCGGCCGCAGGCTCGCGGCCCAGCAGCAGGGGCAGCACCCAGGCGTCGGCCGCGGTGTCGCCGGCCAGCAGGTAGGCGCGCAGCGTGCCGTCGGGCCGCAGCGCGAGGCGGCGGGTCTGGCCGAGGCGCGGGTCGGTGTACTGCAGCAAGGGGCCTTGGGCGGGGTCCAGGCCGAGCGCAGCGGCCACGGCCTGCAGCAGCGCAGGGGCGGCCGTCGCCGGCAAGGCGGCGCGCCAGCGCAGGCCGGTTTCGGCTGCTGGCAAGGCGGCGGCGGATTCAGCCGCTTCCGCGTCGGCTTCGCGGCCGAAAGGCACGCAATGCGCATAGCCGCCTGCAGCCTCGACAGCCGCGAAAACCGCACGCAGCGCCTCGCGCCTCACCCAGGCCTGCTCGGCCGGCCACCACGCGCCGCCGGCCATCTGCCAGGGCAAGGCCGCGGGCTCCAGGCGCACGGCGGCGTGCTTCAGCTCGGGTTGGTGCGAGGTGGGGCAGACGCTGTCGCTGGTGAGCGTATTGACACCGCCGCCGCTGAGCCACTCGCCGCCCCAGTGCATGGCGATGAAGGCCTGCGCCGGCGCCACCGCTTCGCTGGGCGCCACCGGCAGCACCAGCGCACCACGGCGTGAAGCCACGCGCACCAACTCGCCCGGCTGCCAGCGGCGGCGCGCGAGCTCCTGCGGGTGCAGTTCCAGCACCGGCTCGGGGCTGTGCGCGAAGAGCCGGCCCAGCGTGCCGGTGCGGCTGGCGCCGTGCCACTGGTCGCGCAGACGGCCGGTGTTCAGCGCCACGGGGTAGCGCGCATCGCGCGGCTCGGCCACCGCGCGCCAGGCGGGTGCGACGAAACGCGCACGGCCATCGGGCGTGGGGAAAACGCCATCGGCATAGAGCCGCGCGGCGCCCGTGGTCTGGCCCTCGCGCAGAGGCCATTGCTGCGGCGCGGCTTCCAGCTGCGCGTAGCTCAGGCCGGTGATGTCGAGATCGCGCCCGCGCGTGCTCTCTCGGTGTTCGTTCCACACCTCTTCGGCACTGCGGTAGGGGAAGAGCGAATCGCCTTGCCAGCCCGCCCGGCGCGCCGGTGGGCGCAAGCGCTCGATGCGCTGCGCCACGGCCGTGGCGATGGCCCAGTCGGCCCGCGCCTGCCCCGGCGCCGGCACGGCGGCGCGCACGCGGCTGATGCGGCGCTCGCTGTTGGTGACAGTGCCTTCCTTCTCGCCCCAGGTGCTGGCGGGCAGCAGCAGGTCGGCATAGGCCGCCGTGGCGGTGGTGGTGTAGGCCTCCTGCAGCACCACGAACTCGGCGCGCTGCAGCGCGCGGCGCACCACGGCCTGGTTGGGCAGGCTCTGCGCGGGGTTGGTGCAGGCTATCCACAGCGCGCGAATCTCGCCCTCGGCCGCAGCCTCGAACATCTGCACCGCGCTCTTGCCGCGCACCGCCGGCACGGCCTGCACGCCCCAGAGCGCGGCCACCTCTTCGCGGTGCGCGGAGTTGGCCAGGTCGCGGTGCGCACTCAGCAGGTTGGCCAGGCCGCCCACCTCGCGCCCGCCCATGGCATTGGGCTGGCCGGTCAAGGAAAACGGCCCCGCACCGGGGCGGCCGATCTGCCCCGTGGCCAGGTGCAGGTTGATGAGGGCGCTGTTCTTGTCGGTGCCGCTGCTGCTCTGGTTCAGGCCCTGGCACCACAGGCTGAGCGTGGGCGCGCGGAGGCCATCGGGTTGCAGGCCCGCGATCCAGCGCGCGGCCTGCACGATGTCTTCGGCCTTCAGCCCGCAGGTCTTGGCGGCCACGGCCGGGCTGAACTCGCGCACGCGGTCGCGCAGCGCCTCGAAGCCGGTGGTGTGGGCGGCGATGAAGGCGGGGTCGGTGAGGCCCTCCCACAGCATCACGTGCAGCAGCGCGTGGTAGAGCACCACGTCGGTGCCGGGCAGCAGCTGCAGGTGCAGGTCGGCCAGCGCCGCGGTTTCGGTGCGGCGCGGGTCGGCCACGATCCAGCGCTGCGCCGGGTTGGCGCGGCGCGCGTCTTCCAGCCGGCGGAAGAGCACCGGGTGCGCCCAGGCCATGTTGCTGCCGGTGATGAAGACGGTGGCGGCATGGTCCAGGTCTTCGTAGCAGTTGGGCGGCGCGTCGGCGCCCAGGCTCTGCTTGTAGCCGGCCACCGCGCTGCTCATGCACAGGCGCGAGTTGGTGTCGACGTTGTTGGTGCCGAGCAGCCCCTTGGCCAGCTTGTTGAAGACGTAGTAGTCCTCGGTGAGCAACTGGCCCGAGAGGTAGAGGCCCACGGCGTCGGGCCCGCTTTCATCGGCGATCTGCGCGAAGCGCTGCGCCACCTCGTCGAGTGCCGTGTCCCAGGCCACGGGCAGCAGCGGCTGGTCGCGCGCGGCGCGGCGCATGGGCTGCAGCGCGCGCAGCTGCGGCTGCAGGTGGGCCGCTGCCGTGAGGTGCAGCGTCTGCCCCTTGGTGCAGAGGCGGCCAAAGTTGGCCGGGTGATCGGGGTAGCCGCGCACGCCGGTGATCTGCGCGCCGCGGCTTTCGATCACCACGCCGCAGCCCACGCCGCAGTAGGGGCAGGTGCTGCGGGTTTCGTGCGTGGGCTGCATCGGGTCAGCCGTGTGCGCTGTCTGCGGTGCTGTCTGCGGTGCTGTCCAGCGCATGCTCGCGCAGTTCTTGCGCGTTCATCATCACCTGCCGGCCCTGCAACTGCACGGCAAAGGTCGGCGTACAGCCGCTGTCGGGCGAGCGGGCGCAACCGTCGGCCAGGCCGATCACCTGGTTGTGCAGCGGGCAGGCCACGCCGTCGGCGGTGACGATGCCCTGCGAGAGCGGACCGCCCTTGTGCGGGCAGCGGTCGAGCAGCGCAAACACGCGGTCGTCGGCGGTGCGGAAGACGGCCACCGCGCCGCCCGCCGGCCTCGCCACGCGGCGCGCGCCCAGGCGCGGGATGTCGTCGATGCGACAGATGGGCACCCAGGCGCTCATGCGGTCTCCTTGGGCCCGTCCAGGGCCGCCAGTTCCAGCTGCACATCGGGCTTGATGGGTGCGAACTGCCGCAGATCGACCTGGGCTTTCTCGAACTCGAACCACGGGTCGGGCTCGCCGTCCAGGCTGAACTGCAGGCGCTCCCACAAGGCCTTGCGGTTGGCGGCATCGTCCAGCACCTTCGCCTTCACGTGCGCCATGCCCACGCGCGCCACGTAATGCACGGTGCGCTCCAGGTACCAGCCCTCTTCGCGGTAGAGCTGCAGGAAGGCGCCGCTGTACTCCAGCACTTCCTCGGGCGTCTTCACCTTGATGAAAAACTGCCCCACCTCGGTCTTGATGCCGGCATTGCCCGCGATGTGCAGCTCCCAGCCGGAATCGACGCCGATCACGCCCACGTCCTTGATGCCGCTCTCCGCACAGTTGCGCGGGCAGCCGCTCACGGCCAGCTTCACCTTGTGCGGCGCGTACATGCGCCACAGCGCGCGCTCCAGGTCCTGGCCCATCTTCGTGCTGTCTTGCGTGCCGAAGCGGCACCACTCGCTGCCCACGCAGGTCTTCACCGTGCGCAAGGCTTTGGCGTAGGCGTGGCCGCTGGGCATGCCAATCTCCTGCCACACCGCGGGCAGGTCTTCCTTCTTCACGCCCAGCAGGTCGATGCGCTGGCCGCCCGTCACTTTCACCGCGGGGATCTTGAACTTGTCCACCGCGTTGGCGATGCGGCGCAGCTCGTCGGCGCTCGTCATGCCGCCCCACATGCGCGGGATCACGCTGTAGGTGCCGTCTTTCTGGATGTTGGCGTGGCTGCGTTCGTTGATGAAGCGGCTCTGCGGGTCGTCCACGGCCTCTTTGGGCCAAGTGCTCAGCAGGTAGTAGTTGATGGCCGGGCGGCAGCTGGCGCAGCCGTTGGGCGTGCGCCAGGCCAGCGCGCTGTAGACACCGTCGATGGTGGTGAGGTGCTGGTCCTTGATGGCCTCGCGCACCGCCTGGTGGCCCAGCTCGGTGCAGCCGCACATCGCCTTGTTCTTGGACGCGGCGCTGTAGTCGCCGCCGGCGGTGAACATCAGCAGTTGCTCCACCAGGCCGGTGCAGCTGCCGCAGGAAGCGCTGGCCTTGGTGTGCTTGCGCACCTCGTCCAGCGTGAACAGGCCCTTGTCCTTGATGGCCTTGCAGATGCTGCCCTTGGTGACGCCGTTGCAGCCGCAGACCTCGTCGCTGTCGGCCATGGCGGCCGCCTTGTTGTGGCCTTCGTGGCCGTGGTCGCCCAGGTTGTTCTCACCGAACATCAGCCGCTCGCGGATGTCGGCCACGCTGCGGCCGTCGCGCAGCAGCTTGAAGAACCAGCTGCCGTCGGCGGTGTCGCCGTAGAGGCAGGCGCCCACGAGCTTGTCGTCGCGGATGACGAGCTTCTTGTAGACGCCGGCATAGGGGTCGCTGAGCACGATGTCTTCGCAGCCCTCGCCGCCCATGAAATCACCGGCCGAGAAGAGGTCGATGCCCGTGACCTTGAGCTTGGTGCTGGTCTGGCTGCCGGTGTAGCGGCCGATGCCGAACTGCGCCAGGTGCGTGGCGCAGACTTTGCCCTGCTCGAAGAGCGGCGCCACCAGGCCGTAGGCGATGCCGCGGTGCGCGGCGCATTCGCCCACGGCGTAGATGCGCGGGTCGGTGGTGGTCTGCAGCGTGTCGCTGACGACGATGCCGCGCTGGCAGTGCAGGCCGGCGCTCTCGGCCAGCGCCGTGTTGGGGCGGATGCCGGCGGCCATCACCACCAGGTCGGCGGGGATCTCGCGGCCGTCCTTGAAGCGCACCGCCATGACTCTTCCGTCCTTGTCCGGGATCAGCGCCTCCGTCTGCGCGCCCATCTCGAAACGCAGCCCGCGCTGTTCCAGGCTCTTGCGCAACAAGCCACCCGCCACGTCATCAAGCTGGCGCTCCATCAGCCAGGGCTGGATGTGCACCACGGTCACCTGCATGCCGCGCAGCATCAGGCCGTTGGCGGCTTCCAGGCCGAGCAGGCCGCCGCCGATGACCACCGCGTGCTGGTACTTCGTGGCCGCGTCGATCATGGCCTGCGTGTCGGCGATGTCGCGGTAGGCCAGTACGCCCTGCAGGTCCTTGCCCGGCACGGGCAGGATGAAAGGCAGGCTGCCGGTGGCCAGCAGCAGGCGGTCGTAGGGCGCTTCCACGCCGTCGGCCGTGCGCACCACGCGCTTCACACGGTTGATCTGCGTCACCGTCTTGCCGAGGTGCAGCGTGATGCCGTGCTCGGCATACCAGCTCAGCGGGTTGAGCACGATCTCGTCCAGCGTCTGTTCGCCGGCCAGCACCGGGCTCAGCAGGATGCGGTTGTAGTTGGGGTGGGGCTCGGCGCCGAAGACGGTGATCTCGTAGAGATCGGGCGCGATCTTCAACAGCTCTTCCAGCGTGCGCACGCCGGCCATGCCGTTGCCCACCATCACGAGCTTCATCTTCTTCATGGTGTGAAAGTCCTCAGCAGGGCTCGTGATTGGGGGCTCAGGCAGCCGTTTTCTCCACGTGCCCCTGGCGCGTGTAGAGGAAGTCCAGCACCTCGCGGCGCGCGTGCACGTACTCGCGGTCTTCGGCCAGTTCGATGCGGTCGCGCGGGCGCGGCAGCTTCACCGGCAGGATCTGTCCGATGGTGGCCGCCGGGCCGTTGGTCATCATCACGATGCGGTCGCTCAGCAGCACGGCTTCGTCCACATCGTGCGTGACCATCACCACCGTGCTCTTGGTGCGCGCCACGATCTTCAGCAGTTCGTCCTGCAGGCGTGCGCGCGTCAACGCGTCCAGCGCGCCGAAGGGTTCGTCCATCAGCAGCACTTTCGGCTCCATGGCCAGCGCGCGCGCGATGCCCACGCGCTGCTTCATGCCGCCGCTGATCTCGTGCGGGCGTTTCTGAAGCGCATGACCCATGCCCACCAGCTCCAGCGCGGCCTGGGTGCGCACCTTCATCTGCGTCTTGGTCTCGCTGGCGCCGAAGACACGCTCCACCGCGAGGTGGACGTTCTCGAAGCAGTTCAGCCAGGGCAGCAGCGAATGGTTCTGGAACACCACGCCGCGCTCGGGGCCGGGCGCGGTGATCTCGCGGTTGTCGCACAGCAGCACGCCCGCCGTGGGCCGCGTGAGACCCGCCAGCAGGTTCAGCAGCGTGCTCTTGCCGCAGCCCGAGTGCCCGATCAGCGTGACGAACTCGCCTTGGTCCACGGTGAGGTGGATGTCGCGCAGCGCGTGGAAGCGGCCCTTGCGCGTGGTGAACACCATCTCGGCGCCCTGCACTTCGATGAAGTGGCTCATGTGCTTCGCTCCTTCAATCGTCGTAGCTGAAGCGGCGGGCCATCGCCATCAGCAGCTGTTCGAGCGCCAGGCCCACGATGCCGATCACGAAGATCGCCACGATGATGTGCTTGACGTTGAGGTTGTTCCACTCGTCCCACACCCAGAAGCCGATGCCCACGCCGCCGGTCAGCATCTCGGCCGCCACGATGACGAGCCAGGCCGTGCCCACGGAGAGGCGCACGCCGGTCAGCATGTAGGGCAGCACCGCGGGGAAGAGGATCTTGGTGATGACCTTCCACTCGCTGAGGTTCAGCACGCGCGCCACGTTCAAATAGTCTTGCGGCACGCGCTGCACGCCCACCGCGGTGTTCACCACCATGGGCCAGATGCTGCAGATGAAGATGGTCCACACCGCCGCCGGGTTGGCGCTCTTGAACACCAGCAGGCCGATGGGCAGCCAGGCCAGCGGCGACACCGGCTTCAGCAGGCTGATCAGCGGGCTGAACATGCGGCCGACGAACTCGAAGCGGCCGATGATGAAACCCAGCGGGATGCCCACCGCAGCGGCCAGGCCGAAGCCGATGCCCACGCGCTCCAGCGAGAACAGCACGTTCCAGCCGATGCCCTGGTCGTTGGGGCCGTTGTCGTAGAAGGGGTCGGAGAACAGCTTGACGGCCGCCTCGAAGGTAACGGCCGGCGTGGGCAGGCTGGCGTTGGGCCCCGAGGTGGCCAGGGCCCAGATGCCGACCAGCAGCGCCAGGCCCAGCACGGGTGGCAGCACGGCCAGCCACAGGCTGCGCCAGTCGGGCCGCCAGCGGGGCTGGGCGGGCTCGGCAGGCGCGGATGGCACCGAAGCGCCCAAGGCGGCGGGCGCTGCGGCCGCTGTGCCTGTGGCGGCCGGCGGCTCGGTGCCGGCCAGCCCGCCGGAGTGGAAGACGGCTGCAACCATGGGTGCGTTCTCCTGCACGGGACGCTCAGGCCGTGGCCATCGCGTGGACCTTGAAGCCGTCGGCGTACTTCGCGGGGTTGCTGCCATCCCACACCACGCCGTCCATCATCTTGCTGCTGCGCAGGTCGCTCTTGGGCACGCTCACCTTCACCTGCGCGGCGGCCTGCTTGTAGAGCGCGGTCTGGTTCACCTGCTTGGCGATGGCCAGGTAGTCGGGGTGGCTCTTCAGCAGGCCCCAGCGCTTGTGCTGCGTCAAGAACCACATGCCGTCGCTCAGGTACGGATAGGTGGCCATGCCGTCGTTGAAGAACTTCATGTGGTTGGGGTCGTCCCAGGTCTTGCCCAGGCCGTTCTGGTAGCGGCCCAGGATGCGCTGGTTGATGGCGTCGACGCTGGTGTTGACGTAGCTCTTCTCGGCAATCACCTCGGCCATCTTGTTCTTGTTCTGCAGGCCAGCGTCGATCCAGCGGCCGGCTTCCAGCACGGCCATGATCACGGCGCGCGCGGTGTTGGGGTACTTCTTGACGAAGTCGGCCGTGGAACCCAGCGCCTTCTCGGGGTGGTCTTTCCAGATGTCCTGCGTGGTGGCCGCGGTGATGCCGATGCCGTCGATGATGGCGCGGTGGTTCCAGGGCTCGCCCACGCAGAAGCCGTCCATGTTGCCCACGCGCATGTTGGCCACCATCTGCGGCGGCGGCACGGTGATGACCTTGGTGTCCTTCATCGGGTTGACGCCCGCGCTGGCCAGCCAGTAGTACAGCCACATCGCGTGCGTGCCGGTGGGGAAGGTCTGCGCGAAGGTGTAGTCGCGCTTGTCTGCGGCCATCACCTTGGCCAGGCTGGCCACGTCCACCGCGCCCTTGTCGGCCAGCTTCTTCGACAGCGTGATGGCCTGGCCGTTGTGGTTCAGGTTCATCAGGATGGCCATGTCCTTCTTCGGCCCGCCGATGCCCATGTGCACGCCGTAGATCAGGCCCCAGAGCACGTGCGCCATGTCGAGCTCGCCGTTCACCAGCTTGTCGCGCACGCCGGCCCAGCTGGCTTCCTTGGTGGGGATGATCTTGATGCCGTACTTCTCGTCGAACTTCAGCACCGAGGCCATCACCACGCTGGCGCAGTCGGTCAGCGGAATGAAGCCGATGCGCACTTCCTTCTTCTCGGGTGCATCGCTGCCCTGGGCCCAGGCGCCGCCAGGCAAGGCCGCGCCCGCGGCCACGGCCGCCGAACCCTTGATGAACTGCCGACGTACATCACTCATCAGACCCTCGCGTTGCGACATGTGCTGCTCCTGGAAGCCAAACGACCAATGAAAAAAGGCGTCGCGACTGCAGCGGCTCAGGACTGAACCTGAACACTGCGAGTCGGACGCCTTTGCCCGAAACCTTCACCCACCACACGCCGTTGTGCGCCGGGTTCACCCCAAGCGTTAGCACGCGCCGTGCCAGGGCGCGGCGGCGGGGCACTCCATAGGTGAGGCGAATGGCGCCATGAGCGCCGGACCGCTGGCATGCACCAAGGCCGCCCCGCCAGCGCCTGCGCTTGGTGCGCGGCACCCTCTGGGCTTGGTGCGTGCGGGGTGGCGGTCTTCAGCCTGCGGGCGGCTTCAGGAGCTCGTGCGCCTTCACCACACGCTCGGCCACCTGGCCCAGGCGCTGGCCGCGGTCCATGGCCAGCTTGCGCAGGTGGGCGTGGGCCTGCGCCTCGGTGAGGCCCACCTCTTCCATCAGCAGGCCCTTGGCGCGCTCCACCAGCTTGCGCTCGCCCAGCTGGGTCTGCGCCATCTCCAGCTGGCCGCGCAGTTCACGCTCTTGTTCGAAGCGCGCGATGGCCACCTGCAGCACCGGCAGCAGGCGCTGCGGCTGCAGGCCCGAGATGACATAGGCGCTCACGCCCGCGCGCAAGGCCTGCTGCATGGGCGCAGCGCTGGCGTCTTCGCTGAACACCACCACCGGGCGCGGGCAGGCGCTGGAGACGGTGGCCAGGTGCTCCAGCGTGTCGCGGCCGGGGCTCTCGCTGTCGACGATCACCACGTCGGGCTGCAGGCGCAGCACGCAGTCGTGGATGAGCAGGGCCGAATCGAGCACGCCCACCACCAGATGGCCCAGGCGCGCGAGTTCGTCGTGGATGAGGCTGACGCGGTGCGCGCCGTCGTCGATGAGCAGCACGCGCAAGGGCCGGCCGGTGTCGGCGGGCTCGGCCGGCGCAGCAGACACCGGCACGGCGGGCGTCTCGGGCGGGCTGTTCGGGCGGCGGGGCTTCACGCCGCCCATAGGCGCAACTTTCGTGCCGCGTGAAATCGCAGCACGTGCGCGGCACGGCTGCGGCCGCGCTGGCTTCAGCGGTAGTAGGGCTCCACCGTGCCCTTGAGCTTGATCAGCAGCGGCTGGCCCTTGCGGTCCACCGTCTTGCCAGCGGGCACGCGGATCCAGCCTTCGCTGATGCAGTACTCGGCCACGTCGCCGCGGTCCTTGCCGTTGAAACGGATGCCGATGTCGTGCTCGAAGATCGCGCGCACGTGGTGCGGGCTGCGCGGGTCGGTGGCCAGGCGGTCGGGCATGGCGGGGCGCTCGGGGGTGTCGGTCATGGTCGGTGCGTGCAGAACGTCGGCCCACGGGGCCGGGGGCCCGCATTGTCTGGCATCGCGCCCGCCCGGCAGCGCAGGCCAAAATGCAGGTGTGAACGCCCCCCACCCTGCCCCCGACGCCACCGCACCCACCGGCCTGCTGCACAGCGCCTTCTACCGCTTCACGCCGCTGGCCGATGCCACCGAGGCCGCCGCCGCCGTGCGTGCGCTGGCCACCGGGTGCGACCTGTTCGGCGCCATCACCATCGCCACCGAAGGCATCAACGGCGCCGTCTCCGGCCCTGCGGCTGCGGTGGCGCGCTTCGAGGCCGCGCTGCAGAGCCCCGAGATGCTGCAAGGCGCCTTCCAAGGCATGCCCTTCAAGCGCAGCGCCTGCATCACGCCGCCCTTCGCACGCCTGAAGGTGCTGGTGAAGCCCGAGATCGTGGCCCTGGGCCTGCCCGGTGCCGAAGCGCTGCCGCTGCCCGACATGCACGACACCACCCACCTCAGCCCGGCGCAATGGCGCGAGCTGCTGCAACAGGACGACGTGGTGCTGCTCGACAACCGCAACCACTTCGAATTCCGACTCGGCCGCTTCAAGGGCGCCGAAGACCCGGGCGTGCGCCACTTCCGCGATTTCGTCGCCTACGTCGAAGCCCACGCACCGGTCTGGCGCGAGGCGCAGCGCCCGGTGGCGATGTACTGCACCGGCGGCATCCGCTGCGACAAGACCGCACCGTGGCTGCAGAGCCTGGGCCTGCAGGTTCTGCAGCTCGAAGGCGGCATCCTCAACTACTTCCAGCAGCTGCCCGATGCGGCGCGGGATTGGGAGGGCGAATGTTTCGTCTTCGACAAGCGCATCGCGCTCGACGCCCAGCTGCAGGAAACGCCCACCACCGCCGCCGAGGTCTTCGACGAGAGCGACCCCGGCGAAGCCTGGCGCCTGGCGCGCGCGCAGCGGCTGGACGCGTTCTGAAGCCGCGCCTGCACCGCCAGCCGGCCCAGCGATGACGCGCCCGCGCCCCGCCTGGGTGCCGCCAGCGCGCGAGGGCGTCAGCGCCAGCCGCGTGGCCGTGGTCGCGCCGCCCGGGGGTGGTGCCTGGCCGGGCTTGGCCGATTTCCTCGACCACCGCCTGCCCCCCGGCCGCCCCTGGCAGGATCGCCTGGCGCGCGGCGATGTGCTCGACGTCGAAGGCCGCGCCTGCGCGGTGGACGCGCCCTGCCCGCCCGTCAACAGCGTGCTCTGGTACTGGCGCCGCCTGCCGCCCGGCCCGCCCGAGCCGCGTGTGCCGGGCGAGGTGGTGGTGCTGCACCAAGACGAGCACTTGGTGGCCGTGGACAAGCCGCACTTCCTGCCCGTCACGCCCGGCGGCCGCCACTTGCAAGAGACGGTGCTGGTGCGCCTGAAACGCCAGCTCGGCATCGAGACCCTGGTGCCCATGCACCGGCTCGACCTGGAGACCGCCGGCGTGCTGCTCTTCATGGTGCAGCCGGCCACGCGCGCGGCCTTCCAGGCGATGTTCAGAGAGCGGCGCGTGCGCAAGGTCTACGAGGCGGTGGCGCCGTGGCGGGGCGATCTCGTTCTTCCGGTCACCCTCTCCAGCCGACTGCAGGAGCGCGAAGGCCGCGCCTTCATGCAGATGGAGACCGTGCCCGGCGAGCCCAACGCCATCACCACGGTCGAACTCATCGCGCGCTTGGGGCCGGAGCTCGCCCACTACCGCCTGCACCCGCAGACCGGCGCCAAGCACCAGCTGCGCGCGCACCTGAACGCCCTGGGCCTGCCGATCTGCGGCGACCGCATCTACCCGCGCCTGTGGCCGCAGCCGCCGGCCGATGCGCCGCCCGATTTTTCGCAGCCGCTGCAACTGCTGGCGCGAGAGATCGCCTTCACCTGCCCAGTGACGGGCCAGACACACGTTTACCGCAGCCGGCAAACGCTGGCGATGGTGGTAGCGGCAAGCGCCGCCTGAAACACCGGACGCGGCGTCAGCGCCAGGCGAAAAACGGCTGGTCGAAATGCGCCACGCGCGTGGCGCGATCGAGCAGCACCACCTCGCGGAACTGGTACAGAAACGCCGCCGTCGGCGCGGCCACCCAGTGCGTGCCCAGCGGCATGCGCAGCACAGGGTGCTCGGCGCCGCGCACCTGGTTGAGCAGCGGCGCGTCTTCGCGAAGCAGTTCCTGCGCGGCGATGCGGTGCACCGAGGCCACCTCGTGCGGGTTGGGCTGCAGCGCACGCGCCGTGCCGGCCCACACCACCACCGGCGTGACGAGGTAACCCGAGCGCGTGACGTAGTCGTCCAGCCGGCCCAGCACGGCCTCAGCAGGCAGCAGCAGGCCCAGCTCTTCGTGCAACTCGCGCAGCGCGGCTTGCTCGGGCGTTTCACCGGCATCGATGCGCCCACCGGGCAGCGCCCACTGGCCGGGGTGCTGTCGCATGGTGAGCGCGCGGCGCGTCAGCAGCACGGCCGCGGCTACGCTCCAAGGCGTGTGTGCGGGCTGCAGCGGCAGGCCGGGCAGATCAGCCCCGTGCCCGGCTTCGGTGACGGGCAGCGCCACGGCGGCGTGCCGTCGGCCCTCGGCCGGCAATGCCTGCACGGGCCAGGCGGCCAGGCGCTGCTGCAAGAGCTGGCGAAGTGCGGCGCCGGTGGGCAAGGTGTTCACCGCTCGAGTCTGGCATGCGCGCCTGCAAGGCCTGGCATGGCCCGTCGTGGCCAGCGGGGGCCGAGCGTGGCATAAAGCCGCATGGCTTCCTCCACCGCCCCTGCCGACTGGTTCAGCCGCCTCTTCGGCTTTCGTGAAGGCGCCTACGCTGCCACGCGTGAGCGCCTGGCGCTGGAAGGCGACGAACTCGTCTCGCGCGTCAACGGCGCGCGCTACGCCACCGGACGGCTGGAGGTGGTGAGCCTGGCCACCTTGCGCGAGTGCACGCCGCTGCCGCCCGCCGGCAGCCCGGTGCGGCAGACCGTGCAGTGTGTGGCCGCTGACGCCCGCGCGCTGCACGCCGTGCCCGAAAACGCCGGCGCGCTGTTTCAGGTGGCCTCGCAGTTCAACCTGCTGGAAATGGTGGGGCCCGACGTGAGCCCCGAAGACGGCGTCACGCGCTACCAGCACGACCGCACGCAAGGCCCGGCCTGCGCCATGGCCGCAGGGGCCGCCACGGTCTACCGCAACTACTTCGCGCCCGTGCCTGGCACACCCGCACAGCAGGGCCAGACGACCGACCGGCAGATCGACACCCTGGCGCCCCTGGGCGCCGCCCTCGCTGCAGCACTGCGCCGCGCCACAGGCACGGAGGCACCGCCGCTGTGGACCATGCGCAACGGCTACGCGCTGTGCCGCGCCGAAGGCCTGGCGGTGCTGAACCCCTGGCTGCGCTGCGCCCCGGAAACCGAGCGCGATGCGCTGCGCGCGGCGCTGTGCATCGGCCTGCACCACGGCGTGGAAGTGACCGACCTGCCCGGCCCGCCCCGCCCGCGCGTGACGCAGGCCTACTGCTCGGCGCTGCCCGTGGCCTACGGCCGCGGGCCCACGGCGGCCTGGGAACCGTTGGCGCGCCTGGTGCTGGAAGCCGCCTACGAGGCCACGTTGCGCGCGGCCCTGGCGCAGCAGCAGGCCGGCGGCAGCGGCCGCGTGCTGCTCACGCGCCTGGGCGGCGGGGCCTTCGGCAATGACGCGGCCTGGATAGACAGCGCAATGGAACGTGCCCTGGCCCTGACAGCCGGCACGGGGCTGCAGGTGCTGCTGGTCAGCTACGGCAGCGTGCCGGCTTCGATGGCAGCGCTGGCGGCCCGAGCCCAGACGCAGGCCCCTGGCCCGCGCTGAAGACGCGGCCACGGCCCCGCGGCAGGCTCAGCCGCCGCGCACCGCCTCGGCCAGGCCGCTGAGCCGCCGCGTCAGTCGTGCGGCCGCCGTCACCAGGCGCGCCGGCTCGGGCGCCACCAGCGTGAAGGCGCTGCGCGCGCGCGTGATACCGGTGTAGACCAGCTCGCGCGTGAGCACCGGCGTGTCTTCAGGCGGCAGCACCAGCAGCACGTGGGCGAACTCCGAACCCTGGCTCTTGTGCACCGTCATGGCAAACGCCGTTTCCACATCGGCCAGGCGGCTGGTGGCCACCGAACGCAGCGCGTCGCCGTCCAGGAACCAGGCGCGCAGCGGTGCGTCTTTTGCGCTGCCGGGCGGCGCCAGCACGAGGCCGATGTCGCCGTTGAAGATGCCCAGGCCCGGCTCGTTGCGCGTCACCATCACCGGCCGGCCCTCGTACCACTCGCCGGCCTTCTTCAGCACGCCTTGCTGCACCAGCGCGGCCTCGATGGCGGCGTTCAGGCCGGCCACGCCGAAGGGCCCGCTGCGCAGCGCGCACAGCACGCGGCAGCGGTCGAAGGCGGTGAGCAGACCGCGCGCCCAGGGCTCGAAAGCAGCGGCCTCGGCCGGGCGTTGCGCCAGGGCGTGCAGACAAGCCGCGTAGCCCGCGGCATCGACAGCCGTGCCGGCCTGCGGCCGGCCTTGCACCGCCAGCCTGGCGATGGCCGCCGGGTCGGTGAGGGCCAGCAGCGCGAGCTCACCGCCGCCACTCCCGGTGTCGGGCGAGCGCAGCAGCGCCAGCGCACCGGCGCCGTCGCCGCGGTTCACGGCGCGGGCGAGTTGGCCGATGGGGCCGGCAAAACGGCGGCTGCGCTGCAGCACCACGGTCTGCTGGGCCAGGCCGCCCACCCTTGCTGACGCCGTCAGCCCCTGGCCGCTGTGCGCCTGCACCCAGGCCGCGGTGTCGGCGCTGTAGGCCAGCGGCCCGGCACCGGCGCACAGCTCGCCCATCACCGCGCCGGCTTCCACCGAGGCCAGTTGATCGCGGTCGCCCAGCAGCACCAGGCGCGCGCCGGGCGGCAGCGCCTGCAGCAGCACGGCCATCATCTCCAAGTGCACCATCGAGGCCTCGTCGACGAAGAGCAGGTCGACATCCAGCGGCTGTGCCGCGTCGTGCACGAAGCGCCGCGTGCCGGGGCGCGTGCCCAGCAGCGCGTGCAGCGTGCGGGCCGGCGGCAGTGCGGCCGTCCAGGCGGGTAACGGCAGGGCCTGCAAGGTCTGCAACGCTGGTGCGGGCGTGTCGGGCGCTAGGCTGCGCGCCACCAGCCCCTGCAGCGCCGTCACCATCGATTGCCGCAGCCGCGCTGCGGCCTTGCCGGTGGGCGCGGCCAGCGCCACGCGCAGCGGTTGCGGGCCGCGGTGCAGGGCCTGCAGCAGCACCAGCAGGCGCGCGGCGGTGTAGGTCTTGCCCGTGCCCGGCCCGCCCGTGACGAGCGTGAGCCGCGCGCGCAGCGCCAGTGTGCAGGCCACCTGCTGCCAGTCGGGCTCGGTGTCGGCGGCGTCGCCAGCGGCAGGCGTGCCGTCGAACAAGGCGGCCAGCAAGGCGCGCGCTTGATCGGGCTCGGGCGCGGCCTCCATCACCGCTCCGGCCTGCACACGTTTGCGCAAGTGCGCGGCGATGTCGGCTTCGTACCGCCAGTAGCGCCGCAGGTACAGGCGCCCGCCTTGCAGCACCAGCGGGCTGGAGGCGTCGCTGCCCTGCACGGCACCTGGCGCCGTGCTCAGCAGCGAACAGCCGGCCCAGGCACACTCCGCCGCGGTGGCATCGGCGGGCATGGCGGCCAGCGCCGCCTGCAGCGCGCCCTGCGCCTCAGGCGGCCAGGCCAGCAGGGCCGGGGCTTCCTGGGCCAGGCCGTCCAGCGGCAGGCAGCTGTGGCCGCGGCCTTCCAGCTGCGCCAGCCAGGCCGCGGCCAGCAGCAGGCTGGGCGGGGCGCCCGGTGCCAGGCCGTGCAGGAACTCGGCCAGCGCCAGGTCCAGCGCGCGCAGCCAGCCTTCGGCGCGCCAGCCGCGCAGCAATGCCAAGGTTTCGGCGGCGGTGTTCACGCGGGGGCTCCGGCCGCCACGCTGGCGTCCAGCGCCTCGATCAGCGCCAGCGGCGCCGGCAGGTGCAGCGCCCCGCCGCTGGCGGTGTGGATGCCGCGCAGGAAGAGGTACACCGCGCCGTGCAGCTGCTCGGCGGGCCGGTAAGCCGCGCCCAGCCGTGAACGCAACAGCCGGTGCAGCGCCAGCAGGTAGAGCGCGGCCTGCACGTCGTAGCGGTGCGCGAGCATGGCCTCTTCCATCGCATGCGTGGTGTAGTCGGCATCGCAGCCGCCCAGGGCGTTGCTCTTGTGGTCGAGCACACCGTAGCGACCGCCCTGCTCGTAGACGAGGTCGGCAAAGCCCATCAGCAGGCCGTGCAGGGCGCGCTCGGCCAGCGCCGGACGCGCGCGGCCGGGCAGCAGGTGCTGGCGGCAGAGGCGGTCGATCTCGCCGGTGCGCAGGCCGGTGCTGGGCAGCCAGAACTCCATCTCGGGCAGGCCTTGGCCCAGCCCCGACAGTGGCACGCCCAAAGCCGGCAGCGGCTTGCTGCAAACGGCGCGCAGCCAGGCCAGCGCGTCGTCGCTGCGGTGGCCCCAGCCCTGGCGCTCGCAGCGGCGCTGCAGGGCCTGCTGCAGCGCCGGGCTGTCGTCGAGCGCAAAACCTTCGCCGGCCAGCCATTCCAGTTGGTCGTGCAGGAAGTTGCCGGCCAACGCACCGCGCGGGAAGCGGTGCCAGGGCACGTCTTCGATACCGCGTGACGCGGCGCCGGGCGCGGAGCCAGGGCGCGCTGGCGCAGTGCCGGCCTCGGGGGGTTCATCGTCGAGCAGGAAGGGGCTGGAGGCTGGCGTTTCGGTGTCGATGACCGGTCGCGCAGGCGCCGCAGCCACCGGCGCGGCATCGCGCACGAGCGCCGAGTAGCTGCTGACGGCCCAGAGGCGGTCGAAGCTCGCGCTGTAGCGCGGCGCCGGGCGCAGGGGCACGTCAGCGCCGCGGCGCTGCAGCCGCGTGCGCGGCGGCAGGCCGGTGTCGGGCTGCAGCGCCGGCGGCACGGGCTGCGCGCCCGGCACGGCGGCGAAGAAGGCCCGCACGTCGGCCACCATCTCTTCGGCCGTGCGCTCGGCCGGCCCCGACACCAGGCGCCCCCAGGCGCTGCGGTGCCACTGGCAGGCCTTGCCATTGCCGCGCGTCAGCGGCGCCAGGCCCACCCAGAGCTGGTGGCGCGCGCGGGTGAGCGCCACGTAGAGCAGGCGCGTGTCTTCGCGCAGGCGCTCGGCCTCGGCGGCCTGCAGCTCGGCCGCGCTGGGGGCCAGCTGCCACAGGCGCTGGGCCCCCTCGCCGCCCGCGCTGTTCTCGCCGGCCACGGCCACGCCACCACGGCCCTCCTCGGGCCGGGCCAGCGATGCGAAGGGCAGGTAGACGATGGGGTACTCCAGCCCCTTGCTCTTGTGCACGGTGATGACCTGCACGAGATCGGCGTCGCTTTCCAGGCGCAGCACCTGCTCTTCGCCGGCCGTGCCGCCGCGGCCGGCCTCGGCCTCGTCGATCTGCAAGGCCAGCCAACGCAACAGGGCTTGCTCACCTTCGACCGTGCTGCTCGCAGCCTGCAGCAGTTCGGCCAGGTGCAGCACGTTGGTGAGGCGGCGCTCGCCGCTGGCGACCTCGGCCGCGGCGCCCGTGGCGCCGCCCGCCAGCCAGCGTGCGGGCAGCGCGAAGGCATGCAGCGCGCGCCGCAGCATCGCCAGCACGCCCTGGCCTTGCCACACACGTTGCAGCTCGGCCAGCGTGGCGCAGCGGGCATCGAAGGCGCTGTCGTCGTGGGCCAATTGCAGCAGCTCGGGCAACGGCAGCGCCAGCAGCGCGGTGGCCAGGGCAGCGCGGGCCAGGCGGCCGTCGCGTGGGGCGGCCACGGCCTGCAGCAGGCGCAGCAGGTCGGCGGCCTCGTCGCTGGCGAAGACGCTGTCCTTGTCCGACAGGTACACCGAGGCCACGCCACGCGCCTGCAGCGCCGCGCGCACCGCGGCCGCCTCGCGCCCGCTGCGCACCAGCACGGCGATGTCGGCCGGGCGCAGCGGCTGCAGGGCCTTGCCGGGCTCGGCAAAGCCGCAGCCGGCGTCGTTCAGCCGCTGCACGATGCGCTCGGCACACAGCGCGGCATACCGCTGCACGTGGTCGGGCCCGCCTTGCAGGTCTTCGGCCAGGCACAGCTGCAGCGGCGGCTCGTCGCCGGCCGTGCTGACAAAACGCTCGCGCCGCCCCCGCGCCGCCACGGGCACGAAGGGCAGCTCGCCGCGGAACATGAAGGCGCCCTCGCCCGGCCGCGCTTCGGCCTGCGCAAAACACGCGTTCACGGCATCGACCAGGGCCGTGGTGCTGCGGTGGTTGGTGCCCAGCATGTGGTGCCGGCCCGCGGTGGCGCGGCGCGCCTGCAGGTAGCTGTGGATGTCGGCACCGCGGAAGGCATAAATGGCCTGTTTGGGGTCGCCGATGAGCAGCAGCGCCTGCGTGGGCGGCGTCTCGTGGATGCGGTAGAGGCGGTCGAAGATGCGCAGCTGCAGCGGCGAGGTGTCCTGGAACTCGTCGATCAGCGCCACCGGGTGCTGCGCGAGGATGCCCTCGCGCAGGCGCAGCGCACGTTCGCCCTGGCGCGTGGAATCAAGCGCGGCGTCCAGCCGCTGCAGCATGTCGGCGAAGCCGTAGCGGCCGCCTTGGGCCTTGAGCTGCTGCAGGCGCTGGCCGATGTGGGCCATGGCGTGGACGCGCAGCGCGGGGCCGGGCTGGGGCAAGGCGGCCAGCGCGGCTAGCAGGGTTTCGAAGGCGGCAAACTCAGGTGGCGAATCGACGGCGGCGCCGTCTTTGCAGGCATCTTGCAGCCCCGCCGGTACGAGGCGCAGCATGCCCTTTTCGCTCAGGCCCTCGATGGCTCCCGCATCGGGGTCTTGCGCCCACCGCGTGAGGGCGACAAGCCACGGCCCGTAGTACTGCTCACGGAGCTTCGAACGGTTGAACACGGTGTCTTTCGGTGCCAGCCGCTCCGCCAGCCATCGGCCCATGGCCTCGGCCCGTTCCACCCAGCCAGCCTTCAGCTGCGCCAGCACCGCACGCCGCTCGGCCAACAACCTGCCGATCGCATCGCCCAGGCTGCCCGCCGGCACGGCCTGCACCAGCGTCTTCTGCAGCAGCCCCTGCACGTCACGCACCAGCGCGTCGACATCGGCCCAGGTGCCCAGCACGGCGGCCAGCGGCTCATCAGCCAGCGGGTAGACCTGCTGGCGCCAGTAGTCGTGCGCGGCCTGCTCGCGCAGCGCGGCTTCGTCGGCCTGCAGTTCTTCGTCGAAGAGGCTGCCGCTGTCGAAGGCGTGTTCGCGCAGCATGCGCTGGCACCAGGCGTCGATGGTGAAGACGGCCGCGTCGTCCATGGCCTCCGCGGCCATGGCCAGGCGCCATGCGGCCTGCTCGCGCGCGGGGCCGGGTGGGTGTTCGGCCAGCAGGGCCTGCAGGAAGGTGTCGGGCTCGGCCGCCCCGGCAGCGCGCGGCTCGCCGCGGAAGCAGCCCGCGGCTTCCACCAGGCGCTGGCGGATGCGATCGCTGAGTTCGCGCGTGGCGGCCTTGGTGAAGCTCATCACGAGAATCTCGCCGGGCAGCAGCGGCCGCACCGGCGCCGTTCCTGGCCCGCCGTGGCCCAGCACCAGGCGCAGGTAGAGCGCGGCGATGGTCCAGGTCTTGCCGGTGCCGGCGCTGGCCTCGATGAGGCGGCTGCCTTGCAGCGGCAAGGTCAGCGGAGCCAGCGCTTGTGGCGATGGGTCTGCGTTCACGTGGCGGGCGGGGCCTTCACTCACCGTCGTCTCCCGCCGCATCGTCTGCACCGTCGTCACCCGCGGCTTCGCCCGGCAGGTCTTCCACGCGCACTTGCGTGGCCAGCGCCTCGGCCAGCGCGGCATACAGGGTCTGCGACGCAGGCTCGAACGCCGGGTGCGCGGCGAGGTCTTCGTAGCGAGGGAACAGCCGGGCCAGGCAAGGCTCGCGCCCTTCGGCAGGCACCCGGCCTTGGCTGTGGCCCTCGAAAGCCAGGCGCGCAGCCTTCTCCTCTTTCAGCCGCGCCAGACCGGTGGCCAGCGCGGTGGGCAGCGGCTCGTCGCCCGCCAGGCCCGCGGCCCAGGCGGCCAGCAAGGCCTGCAGCGTCTGGCGCGCGGCGGCGGGCTCTTGCGGGGCGAGATGCAGCACCTTGTCAGCCCCGATGACGATGCCGGCCACCGGCTGGCCGCAGGCCGCTGCCGCGAGGCCCCGCAACCACGGGCGCAGCAGCTTGTCGGCCTTCAGGCGCGGTTGCTTGCCGGCTTTGCCGCCGGCCAGCAGGCGGCTGGCCTGCAGCTCGATGCACACGGCCGGCGCTTCGGGCTCGGCGCTGCCGCGCAGGCCGGGCAGCCAGTCGTCGAAGGCCGACACCAGCGCCGTGTTGGCCACAGCTTCGTGGCCAGCCGAGAGATCGCCTTGAACCGGCCACTGCAGCGCCAGGTGCTGCTTGGGCCAGACCGCGGGGTGCGTGGCGCGCAGCGCCTGCCAATGCAGCAGCATGGGCTGCAGCGTCTGCTGCAACTCGGCCTGCACACGCCGGCCAGGGCCGGCGAGCGGCAGGCGACCGGCCCTTTGCAGCCGTGCCATGTGAGCCTGCACGGCGGTGGCCATGGGCGTGGCGGCATCGACAGCGCCGACGTCGCCGCCATCGTGTTCGGCCTCGGCGCCCGCCGTCTCGCGCTGCGCGGCGCGCAAGACCTCGTCCATCAGCTGCCAACGGTCGAGCCCCGCGGTGGCGAAACTCTCGTCGTCGGGCGGGGCGTCTTCACGTCGGTTGAACTGCACCTGCAGCCGGTGGCGGAACCAGGCTTTCACCGGGTTCTGCAGGAAGGCGGCGAGGCTTTCCACCGTGGCCGGCGCCAAGGCGGCAGCGGGCGGCGCGGCGGCAGGCACCGCCTTGGCCGCAGCGCCGACCGGCAACTCGTGCGCGTTGCGCCATTCGGCCGCGTAGGTGAAGAGCGCCGACGTTGCAGCCGCGTCGCCCTGCCCTGCGGCCGCTTCGAAGTAGCGCCGGCTGAAGGGCTGCAGCGGGTGCTCGGTGCAGCGCGCTTTCACCACCTCGTCGCCCCACACCGCGGCCAGGTGGTCTTGCAACTGCCCCACCAGCACCGAAGGCGGCTGCACCTGGTTGTCGCGCACGCTGCGGCCGGCCCAGCTGAGGTAGAGCACGCGCCGCGCCGACAGCAGCGCATCCAGCATCAGCTGGCGGTCGTCGTCGCGGCGAGAACGGTCGCCCGGGCGCGCCTGGCCCGGCAGCGCCATCAGGTCGAAATCGCTGCGCAGGCTGCGCCGCGGGTAGTCGCCATCGTTCATGCCCAGCAAACACACCACCTCGAAAGGAATGGCGCGCAGCGGCAGCAGCGTGCAGAAGGTGACACCACCGGCGCGGAAACGCCGCGTGAGCCCGGGTTCGTCCAGCGCGGCCAGCCAGGCTTCGCGCAGCACGTCCAGCGCCACCGGTTCATCGAAACCCGCGGCCTCGCAGGCTTGCAGCCACGCGCCCAGGGCATCGTCCAGCGCGGCCAGCAGCGCACGCTCTTCGTCGTCTTGCGCGGCGAACATCGCCTGCAGCAGCGCGCGCACCCGCTCGGCCCAGACGGTGGGCGTGCGCGGCTGCAGGCTGTCGGCCCACCAACCCTGCAGCACGCCCAGCCACTCGGCCAGCGCGCCGGCGAGCTCTGCGTCCAGCCCTGCCACCTCGGCATGGGGCTCGATGCCGGCGTGGCCCTGCGCTTCAGGAGGCAGCTCGCCGGTGGCATAACCCAGCATGAGCCGCTGCAGCGCGAAGTGCCAGCTGTTGAAACCTTCGCAGCTGGCCAAGCCCAGCTGTGCGCGCTGCTCGGTATGCAGGCCCCAGCGCGCGCCTGCGCCTTGCGCCCAGGCCAGCAGCGTGGGCAGGTCCTCAGGCGCCGGCCCGAAACGCCGCGCCAGCGCCGGCACTTCCAGCAGGCCTTGCAGTTCACTGAAGCTGTGGCGCTGCTGCGGTGCGCGCAGCAGCCACTCCAGCGCCAGCAGCAGCGGATGGCGGCCGCGCTCGCGCTGGTCGGCCAGGCCCCAGGGAATGTGGCGCGGATGGCCGCGGCCGTGCTGCCCGAAGACGGCGCGGATGGCCGGCGCGAAGGTCTCGATGTCGGGCACCATCACGACGATGTCACGCGGCTGCAGCGCGTTGCCTGCAGAGGGCTGTGCCAGCAGGTGCAGCAGCTGGTCGTGCAGCACCTCCACCTCGCGCTGCGCGCTGTGGGCGACGTGGAAGACGATGGAGCGGTCTTCAGGCACCGGCGGCGTGTCCGTGGCGCGGGCCTCGGCCAGCGGCTGCAGGTCGCGGATCTGCGCCTGCAGCTGCTGCAGCAGCGTGCTGCCCGGGCCTTCGTCGAAGAAGTCCACACGCGGCAGCGCGAAACGCTGGCGCGCCACTTCGGCGTCGTCGAAGGCGTCGAGCTGACGCACGAAATCGCGCCCCTGGCGGCCCCAGGCGGCCAGAAGCGGGTGGCCGTGCAGGTGCAGCGCTTCCAGCGGCAGCGGGGCCAGATCGGTGTTGCCACGCAGCGGGGCGCGGCGGCGCGCGGCCAGCAGCAGTTCACGGCCGCTGATGAGATCGGCCCAGTGGTAACGGCAGGGGTTGGGCACCGCCAGCAGCACCTGCACGTGGCCGGCCAGCGCGGCCACGGCCTCCAGCAGCTGCTGCGGGATGTGCGTGGTGCCGAAGAGCACCACGCGCCGCGGCAGCGCCGGCCAAGGCCCGGCGCCAGACTCGCGCAGCGCCTGCACGAAGCGCTGCTGCAGTTGCGGGCGCGCGGCGGCCTGTTCGTCGGCCGGCAACTCGGCCAGCAAAGCGCGCCACAGCGCGGGCTGCCAGGCTTGGTCGGCCGGTACTTCCGCCGCTGCGGCACCGGCGCGCGGCAGCGTGTTGCGGCCGGCGGCCCAGGCCTGCAGCCAATCGCTGCGGTGGACCTGGTACTGGTCGAACAGATCGGCCAGGCGCTGCGCCAGCTGCAGGCGGCGCGCAGGGCTGTCGTCAGCGCCCAGGAATCCGGCCACGGGCTCGAAACCCGGCTGCGCCGCCAGCACCGGCAGCAGGCGCATCAGGCGCCAGGTGAGCGGCAGCTTGTCCAGCGCCGAGACCGCAGGCACCGCCGTGCGGCCCAGCACGGCGCGGTAGGCACGCCAGATGAAACGCGCCGGCAGCTCCACCTGCGTGGCGGCGCAGATGCCCTGGGCGGCGGCCAGTTCCATCTTCAGCCACTCGGCCATGCCGTTGCTCTGCACGAGCAGCGTCTCCTGCTCCAGCGGGCCGAGCGGATGGCGCGCCAGGAAGGCGAACACCGTCTCGGCCAGGGCTTCGAGCCGGTTGCCGTGCAGCACCAGCAGCCCGGGCGTGAGCGCGGCGCCGGCGGCAGGTGCGGATACAGGCAGGGGCAAGGCAGACATGGGCGTGAAGCTTCGCAGGGAACTGGCTCAGAACTTGAGCCAGTCAGGCGCCGCAGACGTCCGGGCGCTGCGCAAGGCGCTCAGCGGCAGTTCTCGATGGCCACCACCTGCACCGGCTTGTCGCCGAAGTAGCGGCCCAGGTTCCAGTGGCGGGCCTTCGAGCCCGCGCCCTCGGCCTCCACCAGCAAGACCTGGTCGGGCTTGTCGTCGAGCTTGAGCTCGGTGCGCAGCAGGGCGCCCTCGGCGCGAACGCTGCTGCTGATGGCGCTGCCCTTCAGGCGCATGGTCTTCCAGCCGGCCACCACGCAGTCGGCAAAGGCGCGTGGGTTCTTGGGGCTGGTGTAGGTGATCTTGGCCGGCTGCTCCAGGCGGTCGCCGCCATGGCCGATAGGCCCGCTGGCACAGCCGGCCAGGATCAGGCAGGCCGACAGGCCGAGCATGCCGGGCGCCATACGGCGCGGGTACCGGTGGTGCGCGTGGTGCGGGCGGGCTTGCAACATGGGGGGCGATCCTTCCTCGATCATGCGCGGTGTGGCAATGGCGGCAGAGGCTACACGAGCCCTGCCGCCGCCAGCGCAGCACGGCCCGGGACCGGGAACAGCGCCCGGAAGCTTTGCGGACCGGGGCCGGAAACAGTTCAGCGGTTCAACGGGATGAGCACCTGCACGCTGTGCCCCGCAGGCTGTTTTTCGAACTGCAGCTGCCCGTGCAGCCGTACGACGATCTGGTGCACGATGGCCAGCCCCAGGCCGAAGCCGGGCACGCCACGGCTGGTGTCGCCGCGGGCGAAGGCTTCCAGCAAGTTGTCGCTGCCGCCAGGCGGCAGCCCAGGCCCGCTGTCGATCACGGCCAGGTGCAGGGTCTCGCCCTCACAGCGCAGCTGCACCTGCACCGGCAGCCCACCGTGTTTCAGGGCGTTGTCCACGAGGTTCACCACCAAACGCTCCAGCAGCAGTGCGCTGGCCTGGTGCAGCAGCAGGCGTTCAGGCAAATGCGCCACCAGTTCGCCTGGTGGCCTGGCGATGGCCGCCACGGCCAGGCGCACCACGGCGGCCGCGTCCACGGTCTCGTTCAGCGGGTGCGTGCCGGTGCGCACGAACTCCAGGAAGCTGGCGATGAGCCGATCTGCGACGTCGACGTTGCGCGTGACGGTGCGCACACCGTCGGCGTTGTCGGCGGTCTCGGGCAGCATCTCGGCCGCCAGGCGGATGCGCGCCAGCGGGCTGCGCAGGTCGTGCGACACCCCGGCCAGCAGCAGCGCACGCTCGCGTTCGTTGCGCTCCAGCTTGTCGGCCAGTTGCGTGTAGGCCTGCTCCATGGCCTGAAGTTCCGGCGAGCTCTTCAGCACGGAGTTGGCCGGCACCGCGGCCAGGCGCTGGCCTGTGCGCGCGTGGTAGGCCATGCGTGCATGCAGCGAGGCCAGGGGCCCCGTCACGCGGCGCACGAAGTAGCGGCTGCCGGCAGCGGCCAGCAACAGCGTCAGCCCCAGACCCAGGGCGATGCGCGGGCTCCAGCCCGGCAGCCACGGGTAGCCGTTCAGGCTGACCCAGGCTTCCTCGCCGGCCGTCGTGCGCAGTTGCAGCCACCCGGTGGCGCCCCAGGGCCCCTGCGTTACCCAGGCCCCTTGGAGCTGCATGCCCCGCGGCGCCATGGCCTCGCGCACCGCAGTCAAGGTGCCCGGCAGCACGGGCAGCCGCCAGGTCGGCGCGCCGGGTTCACGCCGCAAACCGCCGGGCAGATCAAAGGCGGGCACCGCAGGTGCACCCACTGGCGAGGCCAGAACCTGGCGCATGGCCGGGTCCCACAGCTCGGCATAGCGCGGCGCCAACAGCACGGTGCGCTCGCCAATCGCCAACACGCCGAAGATCAGCATGGCGCCGGCCAGCGTCATGGCCTGCGCCAGCAACAAGCGGGTGAGCAGCGAATCGGGCCAGCCTTTCAGCAAGGTGCGTACCGCGCTCAAGTGCCCGAAGAATCAGCCCGGTCAGCGCCGCGCGGCACGAAGGCATAACCTTCACCGCGCACCGTCTCGATCCAGTCGCTGCCGCCCACGACGCCAGCCAGCCGGCGGCGCAGGCGGCCCACCTGCACGTCCACCGAGCGGTCCAGCGGGCGGTAGCCGCCGACCTGCGCAGCCACGCTGAGCTGTTCGCGCGTGACGGCCTGCCCCGGCTGGCGCGCCAGTTCCAGCAGCAGCTTGAACTCGATGCTGGTCAGCGGCACCACCGCCCCGGCCACGCTGACTTCACGGCGCAAGGCGTCGACGCGCAGCGTGCCGAAGTTCAGGGTCGAAGCGATTCTGGGCGCAGCGGGTGCCACGCGGCGGCGCAGCAAGGCCTTCAGCCGGGCCACCAGTTCACGCTTCTCGAAGGGCTTGGGCAGGTAGTCGTCAGCCCCCAGCTCCAGCCCCAGGATGCGGTCGATGGGGTCGCCCCGCGCGGTGAGCATCAAGATGCCCAGATCGGGTTGGGCGCTGCGCCAGCGGCGGCACAGCTCCATGCCGCTGGCGTCGGGCAGCATCACATCCAGCAGCACGACATCGGGGTGCTGCTGCCGCAGGGCCGCTTCGCCCAGGGCGCCCGTGGCGGCCGTGCTCGCGTTCCAGCCTTCGGCGCTCAGCACGCGTACCAGCATCTCCGACAGCTCGGTGTCGTCGTCCACGATGAGGATGGCCGGGGCCGACTGGGTGTTCTGCATGGTGCCCGCGCATGGTAGAGCAGCACTCCCGCAGCGCGGCCAATTGCGACAAGGCTGTCGCAAAACGCCATGAAACGTCGCACACGCCCAGGCGGCGCGGGAACAAACTGACTGTGCCCAGGGCTTTGCAAGGTCGGCTTCCAGAGCGCCTTCGAACGCACCCGGGCCAACGTCGACAACGCCGCGCCACGCGGCGTCGCAACAGGGCCTCGGAACCCCTTGCGCTTCGATGCATGAAATCACCGCACGCAACCGTGCTGCCGGCGAAGACAGGGGGAGCTTTTGATGATCGACAAGCACACGGGGCCTCACCCCGGGGCTGCGGGAGCCTGGGCGTTGCCCCATGGCGCTGGGGCGGCCGGCCTCGTCTGCTGGGCGCTGGCGTGGCTGCTGGCAGCGCCGGTGGCTGCGCAGGCGCAGGCTGCTCCGGCAGCACCCGCTGCACCCGCTGCACCAGCTGCGCCCGCTGCACCCTCTGCGTCAGCCCTTGGGTCTGCACCCGCTGCCAACCCACCACCGCCAGCACCCATCCTCGTGCAGGTGCGCGCCTTCGACGTGCAGGGCAACACCCTGCTGCCGGCAGCCGCCGTGCAGGCCCGTCTGGCCGCCTTCATCGGCAGCTTGCCGCTGCAGCGCCTGCGCGACGCCGCCGCGGCCGTGCAGGAGCTCTACCGCCAGCAGGGCTACGGCGGTGTGGTCGCTTTCGTGCCTGAGCAGACGATGGATGGCGGCGTGGTGCGCATCCGCGTCGTCGAGGGCCGGCTCACGCAGGTGGACGTGGCCGCCACGCGGCAGTTCAGCGCGGCCAACGTGCGCGCCAGCCTGCCTTCGCTGGTGACCGGCCGCACGCCCGACGTGCGCCGCATCGACGCCGAGATCCAGCTCGCCAACGAGAACCCGGCCAAGAACGTGCAGGTGCTGCTGCAGCCCGGCGCCAGCAGCGGCGACATCGCCGCCAAGCTGAGCCTGGTGGAGCAGCCCGTGCAGCGCTTCAGCGCCCGCCTCGACAACACCGGCAGCGAGCGCACCGGCCGCTGGCGCGCCGGCCTGGGCTGGGAACACGCCAACCTGTTCGACAAGGACCACGTCTTCGCCGGCGAGCTGCAGACCGCGCCCGAAGACACGCAGGCCGTGGCGGTGCTGAGCCTGAGCTACCGCGCGCCGCTGTACGCGCACGTCATGGCGCTGGACGGCTTTGCCGCCTACAGCAACGTCGACGCCGGCAAGAGCGCCACGCCGGCCGGCGATCTCAGCTTCAGCGGCAAGGGTTATGTGCTGGGCGGCCGGCTCAGCGCCTACCTGCCCCGCGCGGGCAACATCGATCAGCGGCTGGTGCTGGGCCTGGAGTGGCGCGAGTACCTGAACGATTGCGCCATCGAAGGCCTGCCCCAGGGCGCCTGCGGCGCGGCCGGCGAAAGCGTGACCGTGCAGCCACTGAGCCTGACCTACACCGCCCAGGTGGCCGGTGACGTGCGCGCCGGTTTCAGCATCGGCCTGCACACCAACCTGGCCCTGGGCGGGAGCCACGGCGCGCAGGCCAACTTCGAGGCCGTGCGCCCGGGCAGCCGCCGCCGCTATGCCCTGGTGCGTGCCTCGGCCCAGGTGGCCTGGCCCGTGCCCCTGCAGGCGCTGGAAGGCACGGTGCTCGCGGCCCGCCTGCAAGGCCAGGCCAGCGGCCAGGCGCTGGTGCCGGGTGAACTCTTCGGCGTGGGCGGCTCGCAGAGCGTGCGCGGCTTCGACGAACGCGAAGTCTCCGGCGACAGCGGTGCGCAGCTCAGCGTTGAAGCCATCAGCCCCACGCTGGCCAGCGGTCTGGTGCCCGCGGACCTGGACGTGCGCGCCCTGCTCTTCGCAGACGCGGGCTGGGTGGCCAACCGGCAGCAGAACGCCTGCCAGCCCGACCGCAACACCTGCCGCATCGGCAGCCTGGGCCTGGGCCTGCGCGCCAACTGGCAGGCGTGGGCGCTGCGCCTGGACCTGGCCCGCGCCATGAGTGCCGGCAGCAGCACCGTGAAGGGCGCCTCACGCGCGCACTTCGCGGCCAGCGCGCAGTTCTGAAGGCCCACGGCAGCGCTCGCCCGTCCAGCCACCGCCACATCGCCATACCGCATCCCCAAGCCCGCCCAGCACGCGGGCCGCAGACAGGAAGTACGCCATGCACCGCCCAACCGCCGTTCGTCCCCGCCTGAACACCCGCCTGTACTCCGGCCTGACCCCACGCCTGAAGCCGATCACCCGCGCCCTGGCCGCCGCCGGCCTGCTGGCCATGCCGCTGTGGCTGCAGGCCCAGGCACTGCCCCAGGGCCTGAACGTGGTGCAGGGCCAGGCCAGCGTGGCCACACAAGGCGCGCTGATGACGGTGAAGAACAGCCCCGGCGCCATCCTGAACTGGAACAGCTTCAACATCGGCGCCGGCGCCGGCGTGCGCTTCGACCAGGTGAATGCCGCCAGCAAGGTGCTGAACCGCGTGACTGGCAGCGAACCCAGCGCCATCTTCGGCAGCCTTTCGAGCAACGGCCAGGTGTGGCTGCTGAACCCGAACGGCGTGCTCTTCGGCCAAGGTGCGCGCGTGGACGTGGCGGGCCTCGTGGCCAGCACGCTGCGCCTGAACGACAACGAATTCCTGGCCGGCCGCTACCGCTTCAGCGCCGCCGAGGGTGACACCGGCACGCTGCGCAACGAAGGCAGCCTGCGCAGCAGCTTCGGCGGGCAGATCGTGCTGCTCGGCAGCCGGGTGGAAAACGCCGGCGAGGTGCAGGGCGCCGGCGGCCAGGTGGCGCTGGTGGCGGGGCGCAGCGTGGAGTTGGTGGACACCGGGCTGCCGAACCTGAACGTGAAGGTCGACCTGCCCGTCGGCGCCGATGGCGAGGCGCTGAACCTGGGCCGCCTGCAAGCCCCGGGCGGCGCCATCGACATCTATGGCGGCATCGTCAACCAGCAAGGCCTGGTGCAGGCCGACACGCTGGGGCTGGACGCGCTGGGGCGCGTGACGATGAAGGCGGCGAAGACGCTGACCCTGGGTGCCGACAGCGTGACGGGGGCCGCGGGTACGAAGGCTGATGCTGCTGCTGGCGCCGTCAGCCTGGACGCCGGCCCTGCCGGCACGGCGCTGATCTACGGCAAGGTGAATGTGACAGCGGCCCAGGGCCAAGGCGGCGCCATCACCGTGCAGGCCGATCAGTTGCAGCTGGCCCCCAGCGCCTGGCTCGGCGCCAGCGGCGCGGCCGGTGGTGGCCAGATCTTGCTGGGGGGCGACTACCAGGGCGCCAACAGCGCCGTCCGCAACGCCACGAACACCACGGTGGCGCTGGGCGCCGTGATCGAAGCCAACGCCACACAGACCGGCCATGGCGGCCGCATCATCGTTTGGTCGGACAAGACCACGCTGTTCGATGGCCGCGCCGTGGCGCGGGGCGGGCCGACCGGCGGCAACGGCGGCCTCGTCGAGACCTCGGGCAAGCTGAACCTGGGCATCCAGCACGGCAGCGTCGACATTGGCGCGCCCAGAGGTGCCGGAGGCACGTGGCTGCTGGACCCCTTGGACATCGTCGTCGCCATTGGCGGCAACGCGCCGTACGCGTTCGTGAATGACGCGAACGCCCAGCCCGGCACCACGCAGACAGTGTCGCCTTCGGTGTTGCAAGGCGTCGGTGGCAACGTCGTCCTGGCCGCCCTGAACAGCATCACCTTCAACGACGCACTCACGCTGGGCGGTGGCCTTACGGCCAACGCAGCGGGCACGATCTCCGTCAACGCGCCCATCAGCACCAGCGGCGACATTTCGCTGAACGCATCCGTCGTCACTCTGCAGGCCAACGTCAGCTCCAGTCTCGGGAACGTCGCCATCGCCGCCGGCGCAAGCATCGGCCAGGCTTCAGGCACCACCTTGAACGCAGACCTCGGCTCGATCACGCTGAACGCTGGTGGCGGTGCTGTTGCACTGAGCGGCAGCCTCGTCAGCGGCGGCCCCATGGCCATCACCAACGCCGCAACGCTGCAGATCGGCAACCTGGCCAGCGCCGGCACCCTCACGCTCAGCCACACGGGCGCCGGCACGCAGGCCGCCGGCACTGCCATCACGGCCGGCAATCTGGTCAAGCAGGGCAGCGGCACGCTGACGCTGGACCAAGCCAACACCTACACCGGCGCCACCACCGTCAGCAGCGGCACGCTGCGCCTGGGCAACGCCAACGCGCTGGGTGGCATCGGCAGTGGCACCACGGTGCTGGCCGGCGCCACGCTCGACCTCAACGGGCAGTCTCTTGCCGCCGAAGACATCACGCTGAACGGCAGCGGCGTGGCGGGTGCCGGCGTCTTGATCAACAGCAGTGCGAGCGTGGCAGCGCTCACCGGCGTGACCACCTTGGCGTCGCCCACCACGGTGCGGGTCGACGGCAACACGATCGAAATCCTGGGCCGGCTCACAGGCCCGGGTGATCTGATCAAGACCGGCACCGGCTTTCTGACCCTGGCCAATGCCAGCAACGACTACACCGGCCAGACGTTGATCAGCGGCGGCGTCGTCACCGTGCTCACTGACAACGCCTTGGGGAGTGCGGCAGGCGGCACCGTCGTGGAGACCGGCGGCGCGCTGAACCTGCAGATCACCGCAGGCGGCTACAACGCGCTCGAACCTCTGGTGCTGTCCGGCGCGTTGCATGCGGCGTCCTCCCCGCAGAGCTTTGCGGGACCGGTGACGCTGTCGGGCGCGTCATCGATCATCACCGGGATCGGTGGCCCGGCGTCGCTCAGCCTGGGTGGGCCGCTCGGTGGCACGAGTGGCCTCACCAAGCTCGGCGCCGAAGACCTCACGTTGAACGGTGCTGGCGGCGCGGTGCCGCTTTCCGTCAACGAAGGCCGCGTGGTCGTCAACGGCACGATGGCCAGCCCCTCCCTCGCCTTGGCCGTGAACACCGCGGTGCTGCTCGGTTCGCCCAGCCGCTTCACGGGCGCGCCCGACGTCACCGTAGCCAGCGGTGCCACACTCCTGACGGGTGGCGACGAAGCGCTGGGCAGCCTCAACGGGGTGAGCAACGCATGGGGCACAGTGCTCATTGCGGCCGGCACCTTGTCGGTGGGCAGCGGCGAATTCCGCGGCACCCTGGGGGGCAGCGGGGCGTTGGCGAAGACCGGCCCGGGCGTGTTCACCCTCGTCGTGCCCGGCAGCAACACCTACAGCGGCGGCACCCGCATCGACGCTGGCACCCTGCGCGTGGTGGGCCCCGGCATCACGCTCGGCACGGGCCCCATCAACCTGGTGGGCGGCACGCTCGACGTGTCCAGCCAGGCCGTGCTGACGAACGCGGTGAACGTCGGCAGCGGCATCATCGCGACGAGTTCGGGCGCCGGCGAAATCTCGGGCCCGGTCAGCGGCAGCGCCATCACCCTCAGTGCGTCGAGCCTGGGCTTGACGCTGTCGGGTGTGGTCAGCGGTGGCTCGGTCGACATCAACGGCCCGGGCCGCACGACCCTCAGTGGCAACAACACCTACACCGGCGCCACCACCGTCAACAGCGGCGGAAGGCTGATCCTGGGCAACCCCAACGCGCTGGGCGACATCGGCGCCGGCACGACGGTGCTGGCCGGCGGCTCGCTGGACGTGAACGACCAGTTCTTGGCTGCCGAGCCCATCACCTTGAACGGCAGCGGCGTGGCTGGCGGTGGCGCGCTGCGCAACAGCAACGGCAGCGGCACGGTCCTCGCCTTCGTGGCGGTTCCGGGTGTCGTGACCTTGGCGTCCGACACCACGGTGTTCATCGATTCCAACAACCTCGCACTCGGCCAGCTCACCGGCCCCGGCACGCTGACCAAGACCGGGCCGGGCTACCTGGACCTGGCCAATGCTGCCAACGACTACACCGGCAACACCATCATCAACCAAGGCTTCGTGCAGGTCGGAACCAACAACGCGCTGGGCAGCCCGCTCGGGGCGACGGTGGTCAACGCGGGCGGTACGCTGGCCCTGAACTTCTTCGGCGGCGGCAGCTACACCACGCCCGAGCCCCTGCTCGTCAACGGCGGCACGGTGAACGTCTCGTTCGGTGCAGCCAGCTTTGCCGGCCCGGTGACGCTCTCGGGCACCGCGACGATCAACACCAGCGTCTTCGGCACCACCGCGCCGTTGACCTTGAGCGGTGCGATCACCGGCAGCGGTGGCTTCATCAAATCCGGCGCCGACGCGCTGATCCTGACCGGGGCGAACACCTACGCCGGCAGCACCGGTGTCAGCAGCGGCCCGCTGGTGCTGCAGGGCGGCTCGATCACGGGCCCGGGCACGGTGTCGGTCGTCTCCGGCGCCTCGCTGGAGCTTTCGTCTGGCGCCAGCATCGGCGCACCCGTGCAGACGAACACGGCCACGCTGTCGGCCCCCGTCGGCAGCAACACGATCAGCGGTGCCCTGAGCCTGACCGACACCACCGTCAACGTGGCCGCGGGCGCCACCCTCTCGGCCACCGGCCCGCTGGCAGCCAGCGGTGGGCTGACGAAGGCCGGTGCAGGCACCTTCACCTTGCTCTCAAGCGCCAACGCGACCGGCACCACGGTGCTGGAAGCCGGCACGTTGAACTTCGACGGCACCACGAGCCTGAACAACCTGCAGCTGCGCGGCGGCACGCTGGGTGGCAGCGGCGCGGTAACGGTCAGCGGCCTCTTCGACGCCAGCTTTGCCCCGGTGGAACTGGCCGGCAGCGGCACGCTCACGACGCAATTCGGTGCACTCGTGCAGCTGCCGGGTGCGGGCGGCGAAGTCGCCGTCAACAAGCCCTGGGTCAACGCCGGCGGGCTTGACTTGTTCGGCAACAGCACCTTGCGCCTGAACACGGCCGGGCAGACCACGGGCAGCCTCACCAACGCAGTGGGCGGCCTGCTCAACATCGACTCCACGCTGCCTGACGCCATCACGGGCAACGGGCCCCTCGTCAACGCGGGCGCCATCGACTTCACGTCCTTCGCCAGTGCCATCACCGTGGCCAGCTTCGTCAACAGCGGCCAGGTGGACGTGCAGACCAACAGCACGCTGTCGCTCGTCACGCCCAGCCTGCAGAACCCGGGCATCCTTCGCGTGGCCGCTGGCGGCACGCTGAGCACCAGCACCGGCTTCACCAACGAAAGCACCGGTGTCGTCGGCGGCCGTGGCACGCTGGTGGTGGCCGGCGGCAGCGGCACCTTCACCAACCGCGGTTCGCTGGTGCCCGGCGGCAATTTCAACGGCGGCACCTTCACGGTGAACGGCAACGTCGATCTGGCCGATGGCACCGTGCTGGTGGCGCTGGGCGGCCCGGGGGCCGGGCAGTCGGGCCTGCTCGCCGTGGGCGGCAACCTCACCCTGGGCGGGCGCTTGAACGCCACACAGCTGGCCGGCTACACGCCAGCGCAGGGCGATGCCATCACGCTCGTCACGCACGGTGGCGCGGTCAGCGGCACGCCGCCCTTGCTCAGCCTGCCGGCGGGCTTCACGGGCGGCTTCAACCTGGCGGCGGGCGAAGCGCTGCGCGCCATCTACAACAACCAGGGCGGCACCCTGGTGTTCACCAACGCGGCCGGCGACCTGAACTGGGCCACACCCGCCAACTGGGGCGGCTCTTTGCCCGGCGCGCTGGACGGGGCGCTGATCAGCAGCGGCTTCGCGGTGGCCCACAGCTCGGGCGACGACACCATCGCCACGCTCACCGTGAACAGCGGCAACGCGCTCACGGTGAGCGGCGGCAGCCTCACCGTCACCGGTGCCACCAGCCTCGGCGGCAGTCTGGCCGTGGCGCCGGGCGGCTTGCTGGCCTTGCAGGGCGCGGTGACGGGGGGCGGGGCGGCGGCGGTCAGCGGCGGCACGCTCACGCTGAGCAGCGCCACGGCGCTGTCGTCGCTGTCGTTCACCGGCGGCCAGATCGGCGGCGGCGGCAGCCTCACCGTCAACGGCAGCTTCAGCCGCAGCGGCGGGCTCTTCGGCAGCGGCTTCTCGGCGGTGGACATCACGCAGGCCAGCGGCGACCTGCGCCCGGGTGCCTTGAGCGCCGGCGCGGTGCGGCTCAGCACCGCCGATGCCGCCAGCCGGCTGGTGATCGACAGCGTCGTCAATTCTTCGGGTGCGATGGACATCAACGCCGCGGGCAGCCTGGAAGTGCTGGCCGCGGGCAGCACCGCAGCGCTCACGGCCGGGGGCGACCAGACCCTCGGTGCCGCCAGCGTGCTGCTGCAGGGCGCCAGCAGCGGCAGCGGGCAGGCCGCACGCATCAACGCCACCGGCATCCAGCGCATCACGGTGACGGGCCCCGGCGGCATCAGCCTGCTGGGCGGCAGCGGCACCAGCAACGTTGCGCAGATCACGGCCTTGGGCCTGTCGCAAACCATCGTCGGCAACGGCGGCACGCTGGTGATGACCGGCGGCGCCAGCGGCGTGGGCAACGCGGCCAGCATCACGGCCATCAACGCCAGCGCAACGACCGTGCAATCGGTGTCGGGCTTTTCGGTGGTGCGGATCATCGGGGGCGCAGCCGGCACGAACAACCACGCCGCGCTGAGCACCACGGCGGGCTCGCAGGGCCTGTCGGCGGCCGTTCTGGCGTTGCAGGGCGGCGCCGACGGCAGCAACAACTACGCCCTGGCCAATGCGCCCGCCGGCAGCCAGACGCTGAACATCAGCGGCGATGCCAGCCTGACGGCCGGCGCCACCGGCACCGGCAACCCCGCAGCGCTGGCGGCGCCCACGCAGACCATCACCGTGGGCGGCAACTTGACGCTGCAAGGCGGTGCCTCGGCCGCCGCCGGGGGCCTCTTCAGCGACGCGCGCATCGGCGGCCCGAACGGCAGCACGGCGCCAGGCAGCCTGGTCTTGAACGTGGGCGGCAGCCTGCAGATGACGGGCGGCAGCAATGGCAGTGGAGCCCTGATGGGCTTTTCCGCTGCCACCAGCCAGCCCAGCACCATCGCCATCACCGCCGGCGGCGACATCCGCTTGAACCCCGGCACGCAGGCCGGCTCGGGCACGCGCATCGGCAGCGTGGTGGGCGGCACGCCGGCGGGCGGCGACATCAGCCTGGCGGCGCCCAACGGCGTCGTGCTGCTGAACGGCAACTTCAACGGCGGCGTGGCGTCCGAGGTGAACCTGTTGACCGCTGGCCACATCACGCTGGACGCGCTGAACCTCGACATCGGCAGCGCCCTCACCGGCCAGACGGTGCGCGTTCGCGCGGCCAACCGGCTGCAGTTGCGCGACGCCGCGCTGCTGACCGCCACCGCCACCAGCGGCGATACGCTCGTGCTGCGCACCGGTGCGGGCGGTTTCGACAACACCGCCGGTGCCGGGGTGCTGAACGTGGCGGGCAGCGCGCGCTGGCTGGGTTATGCGCCCGACCCGGCGCTCGTCAACGCGGGCGGCCTGGTGGCCGACTTCAAACAATACGCCGCGCCTTTCGGCACCACGCCGGCGGCCAGCGGCAACGGCCTGCTGCTGGCTTTGGCGCCCACGCTCACGGCCACGCTGCAAGGCGCCATCGACAAGGTCTACGACGCCACGACCGCCGCCACACTGGCCCCGGCGAACTTCGTTCTGTCGGGCGCACAGCCCAGCGACACGGTGGCTTTCACCAGCGTCACCAGCGGCAGCTACGACAACAAGAACGTGGGCAGCGGCAAAACGGTCACGGCCACCGGCCTGAGCGCCACGTTCACCGACACCACCACCGGCGCACCGGTCTTCGGCTACGCCTTCAGTGGCACCGCCAGCGGCCCGGTGGGCAGCATCACGCCGGCCGCGCTGCTGGTCAGCGGGCTGACGGCCGCGAGCAAGGTCTACGACGCCACCACCGCGGCCGCCATCAGCGGCACCGGCACGGTCAACGCTTTCGGGGCCGACCTGGTGAGCGTGGCCGCGGGCTTCACCGGTAACTTCGCCGACAAGAACGTGGGCGCGGCCAAGGCCGTGGGCCTCTCGGGACTGACTTTGACGGGTGCCGACGCCGCCAACTACTCGGCCGTCGCACCCGGTCTGGTGGCCGACATCACGGCGCGGCCGCTGTCGGTGGCGGGTTTGACGGTGCTGACACGGGTGTACGACGCCACCGCGGCGGCCAGCTTCACCGGCACGCCCACGGTGGCGGCCCTGGTGGGTGACATGGTCAGCGTGGGCGGCACGCCCAGCGGCCTGTTCGCCGACAAGAACGTCGGCAGCGGCAAACCGGTCACGGTGACGGGGTTGCTGCTGGCGGGCGCCGACGCCGGCAACTACCTGCTGCTGCAGCCCAGCGGCCTGCAAGGCGACATCACGCCGAGGCCCCTGCCGGTGCAGGGCGTGTTTGCGGTCGACCGGGTGTACGACGCGACTGTCGCCGCCACGCTCGGCGGCGCCGCCACCGTCACGGCCCTGGGTGCCGACACCCTGGCCCTGGGCGGCGTGCCGACGGCGCTGTTCGCCGACAAGAACGCCGGTGCCGGCAAGCCGGTGAGCGTGGCCGGCTACACGCTGAGCGGCCCCGATGCAGCCAACTACCTGCTGCTGCAACCCAGCGGCCTGACGGCGGGCATCACGCCGGCCACGCTGTCGCTGACCGGCCTGGCCGCGCAGGACAAGACCTACGACAGCAGCAGCGTGGCCAGCGTGGCCGCTGCGCTGGCCGGTGTGCGCACCGGCGATGCGGTGAACCTGGCCCTGAGCGGCAGCTTCGCCAATGCCGGTGTCGGCAGCGGCAAGGCCGTGGCCTACAGCGCCGTGACCAGCGGTGCCGACGCGGGCAACTACGTCCTGGCTGGCGCCAGCGGCAGCCTCGGCGCGGCCATCCGGCCAGCGACCCTGACCTACGTGGCCGACACGCTCAGCCAGAACGTCGGCTTGGTCATCCCGCTGCTGACAGGTGCGGTGAGCGGCTTCGTGGGCACCGAAACCCTGGCCATCGCAACGACCGGCAGCCTGCTGTTCAGCACCACCGCCACACCCACCACTGCCGCGGGCAGCTATGCCATCACAGGCGGCGGCCTGCAGGCCGCCAACTACGTGTTTGTGCAAGCGCCAGGCAACACCTCCGCGCTGACCCTGACCGGCCTGTTCGCGGCCGACCCGAACTCGGCCGCCACCAACATCACCATCACCCAGACGCTGCAGTCGGTGCAGGTGCCGGTGGTGATGTCGGCCCCCTCGGAAAGCCGCGTTCTGGACGTGACCCCCATGATGGCCCCGGTGCTCAGCGCCGGCACGGCAGCACTGGCCATCGTGGCGACCAGCAGCGTTGCAACAGCGGCGCCTGTGGCCGAACCCGCGGCGACATCCCCGACGACGCCTTCGCCGGCACCAGCGCCAACATCAGCGCCAACACCAGCGCCCACACCAGCGCCGGCACAACCGCCCGCACCGGCACCAGCACCAGCACCAGCACCAGCACCAGCACCGGCACCAGCACCGGCACCGGCACCGGCACCAGCACCCGCACCGGCTCCAGAACCGGTACCAGAACCCGCACCAGCAACAACAGCAGCACCGGCGGCGGCACCTGCACCAGAACCAGCAGCTGCAGTTGCACCGGAGCCTGTCTCCGCGCCGTCCGCCGGGCCCGCCGATGCACCGGGCTTGGGCTTCCAGGCCGTCAACTTTTCGATGATGGCCCGCGCCGATGTGCAGACCCTGCTGGCTGCGCGCGACCAGTACAAGAAGCAGACCTTCGCCACCGGCCTGGCCAAGCTCACGCAAGACCCCAAGCTGGCCGATGTGAAGCCCTGTGCCGGCGAGGCCGAGGCCGGTGGTGGCGGCTGCCTCGTCACGCCACAGCTGCGCCAGGAGATCCAGGCGCGCCTGGCCCGCGCCAGCGTGCAGACGCGGCAGCCCGACCGCCGGCGCGTGACGCGGGCCGCAGTGCCCAACATCGCCCGCAAGCTGGCGGTGCTGATCGGCATCAACCGGTACAGCGACAGCCGGGTGCCGACCTTGTCGGGCTCCATCCCCGACGCCCGCGCCATCGGCCAGCTGCTGGAAAGCCGACTGGGCTATGAAACCGTCATCGTCGAAGACGGCCGGCGCGAAGCCATCGTGCGCGCCTTGAACAAGGTGGCGCTGGAAGCCGATGGCAACGATTCGGTCATCGTCTACTACGCCGGCCACGGCGTGGTGGTGCCGGTGGGCGGCGTCGACACCGGTTTCTGGCTGCCTGCGGATGGCAACGCCGAAGACCCGAGCACCTGGCTGTCGAACGCCGACATCGGGCGCCTGGTGTCGGCCGTCAGCAGCAAGCAGCTGATGCTGGTGTCCGACAGTTGTTATTCCGGTTCGCTGGTCGGCAGCGAACGTGTGCAGGTGGACCGCAACGCCTCAGCCACGGAACTGCTGTCGCGCCGGGCCGCGGTGGTCTTGTCATCGGGCGGCAACGAGCCCGTGGCCGACGAAGGCCGCGACGGCCACTCGGTCTTCGCCTGGCACTTCATGCGCGCCCTGGAAGGGCTGAACGAATGGCAGGTCGGCAGCAGCCTGTTCGAACGCGTGCGCGCCGGGGTGGTGAAAGACTTCCCGCAGACACCGCAGTACGGCGCCTCGCGCGCGGCCGGCCACCAGGGCAACACCGATTTTCTGTTCGAGCGCCGCGAACTCGAAGCGCTGGGTACACGCTGAACACCCCCGCGTAAAGCCGCGTGGGCCGGCATCTGCAAGTGCCGAAACACACGGCGGCCGAATTGCGCGGTAATGGGCCCACTGCCTGCCGCCATTGCGACAGGGGTGTCGCAATTCGTCTTCATTCGTCGCACCGAAACCAGGCTCTGGCATTCAAGATCGTATCCATGGTTGCAGCGCTCAAGGGGTAGAAAACGCACCCCAGCAATGACGAGGCAACCGTGAGATTGACGGCCATTTCATTACATCCTTCTCTGGCTGCGCAGTTGAAGGCACCCTGCAAACAGGGCGTTCATCGCAGTGTCACAACGCTCCACGTGGGCAAAAGGAATGCATCTTGGCAATCGACATGTACCTCAAGATCACCACGATCGACGGCGAGACGACCGACGCGGCCATGAAGGCAGAGAAGGCCATCGACATCCTGGCCTGGAGCTGGGGCGTCTCGAACTCCGGCACCACGCACATGGGTGGTGGCGGCGGCAGCGGCAAGGCCAACTTCCAAGACATCTCGGTCACCAAATACATCGACTCCGGTTCGCACGCCCTGATGCTGGGCTGCGCCACCGGCGAGCACTTCGACAAGGCGGTGCTGACGGTGCGCAAGGCCGGCAAGACGCAGCAGAAGTACATCACCATCACGATGGACGAAGTGATGATCACCTCGGTCAACACGGGCGGCTCGGGCGGGGAAGACCGCTTGACCGAGAACCTGTCGCTGAACTTCGCCAAGGTGAAGTTCGAATACTTCCAGCAGGACGACAAGGGCGTGGTCAGTTCCACGGCCAAGGCCTTCACCTACAACATCGCAGAAAACACCAAGGAAGGTTGATCGCGCTGCGCGCCATCAACCAGGGGCCGGCCCAATTGCGGCAAAAGCCGGAGGCCCGTCGAACACGGGCTGGTTGGTGCTGGCCCATTCTTGGTGAGAACCCCGTGCCGTCGACCTGGCCGGTCTTGGGGTCGCTGCCGCCAGATCCAGGTCGGAACTGTGGATCACCTTCACCCCGTCGAGGATTCAGATGCTGACACTACAGAACTTCAGGGCAGAGCTCTGGAACACACGACAAGCGTACCGCGACAAGAACCCTTGGGTGGCGGGCTGGTCTCAATGGGACAACGATGGCTTGATGTGGAATTACATTGATGCTGCCTACAAACTCTATGCGCAGACGGCCGGTAACGCGCTGAGGCTCGTCATTCTGGGCGACACGGAAATTCGTTCCATGGAAGAGCTCATGCTCAACTTCGGCCTGATGTCTGGCGGCGGTGTGCAAGAGCAGGCAGACAAGACGAAGCTCAAGGACGCCGACGCCAAGCGCAAGCAGGTTGCGATGGGAACGGAAGAAGGGCTCGCAGGAAAAGTCAGCGTTCTGGGGCCTGGCAGCATCTTGAGCGACGACAAATGGACACCGATCCTGAACGATGCCTTGATGCTCGGGTCCATCGAATGCGGCTGCGGCTTTTATCTCGGCTTGAATTCCGTCGAACGGGCCGCATGGATCGCCGGGGGTTTCGATGCCGATGCCTTTGGCATTGCCAGCAGCGGCAATTTCGGCGGCGCGGTTGCGCCGGCTGGAGACAGGTTCCGCAGCAAATGGTTGACGTTCATGCGACAGCAGCCGCAGATCTTGTGGCGCGGCGGCGTGCCGCGCGTTTTCGCGCGCGAACTGATCGCACTGAAGACCTTCGGCTATCTGCCGATTTTTTCAAAGTTGGGCCTGGCCTTCGAGCCTCCGGCCGTTCCGCCCGCCGAAGCCGTGACGTTCTCGAATTACATCGAAAAGCTGAACACGCTCAGGTTCCATGAGAACGACAAGCCCCGGGTCATGGGCGCCATCTCGGAGTTCTTGTTCAACGACGCAACGGCGTTGACGTACTGAATGCAAAGACAGCAGCACCGACAGGAGCGCGCCCACCAGCCCGGAAGCGACCTTGGCCGTGCCCAGCGCCACCGTGAACAAGCCCACGGCCCGCGTGGCGGGCTGGATGGGCGCCAAGGTCGGCCAGCCACCGCCCGGCAGCGCGCCGCCGGGCCGGCCGAACAGCAAGGGCTGCAGGGCCAGCAGGCCCATCGTCAAGGCGGGCACCAGGCTGATGAGTTCAGACCCGCGAGCTGACTGGCCTGTCCCCGTGCGCGCGAGCTGAAGGTGGCCGACGGCCGTGGGCGTGGAGAGGCCGGTTGCACAGACTCGAACGGCGCCACGATGGAGTCTGCTTTGCACCCGCATGCTGGGTACGCAAGCACACCGACTGACCGCTGGATGCCGGGTAGAACAACGGCACCGTGCAACCACGCCCGGCTATCTGCTGGCGCGTGGCTGTCCTGAGATCACTGCACGCGATTGCGGAACCCCACCACCATGCATCAAGCGCTGTCGCCACCGACACACGACCATCGAGCCGAAAGTGCTGAGTTCGCAAGGTCGCAGAACCAACTTCTGGCAGCGATGCCCGCTGACGAGCTGCAGCGATGGGCGCAGCACCTGACGCTGGTCGATCTGACCCTGGGGCAAGTCATCTCCGAGCCCGGAACCGAAATGACGCACGCGTACTTTCCTCTGAACTCGATCGTGTCCTTGCTCTATGTGATGAACGATGGCGAGTCCGCAGAGATCGCGCTGGTCGGCAACGACGGCATGCTGGGCGTCACCCTGTTCATGGGCGGCAACTCCACGACGATCCGTGCCGTCGTGCAGAGTGCGGGCCAGGCGTACCGGCTTCCTGCGCATGAGCTGGTCGCTGCAGTGGCCCGTGGCGGCGCGCCGCTTCGGCTGCTGCTGCTGTACACGCAGGCGCTGTTGACACAGATGACCCAGACCGCGGCCTGCAACCGGCACCACACCTTGAACCAGCAGTTCAGTCGCTGGCTCCTGCTCAGCTTCGACCGTCTCCGCGGTGACGAGATGGTGATGACGCAGAAGCTGATCGCAAAGATGCTGGGCGTCACCTGCGAAGAGGTCACCGGCGCAGCCACGGTCCTGAGCACGACAGGTGCCATCCACTACCACGATGGCCGCATCAGCCTGCTGGACCGCGGTTTGCTGGAGCAGGCCAGCTGCGAGTGCTACCAGGTGGTCAAGCGCGAGTGCGAGCGGCTGATGCCCCCGAGCCCGCAAGTGCGATGAACAAGTTCGTTGCCGCCTACGCTGCGGCCGCTCTCGTGATGGTCGCGTTGGACATGCTGTGGCTCGGTGTCATCGCCAAGGGCACCTACCAGCAAGGCATCGGTCATCTGATGGCCGACAAACCGAACATCGCTGTTGCGTCGATCTTCTACGCCCTGTATGCAGCCGGGGTGGTGACCTTCGTGCTCGTTCCGCAAGCCGATGGAGCGACTTGGCGCACAACACTGCTGATGGGCGCGCTGTTGGGCTTGTTCGCCTACGCCACCTACGACCTCAGCAATCTCGCAACACTCCGTGATTGGCCGGTGAGGCTGGCCTTGATCGATCTGGTCTGGGGCAGCTTCCTCACCGCCGCCGTCGCGGGCGCAGGCAAGGCGGCCATGGACTGGGCGGTCTCAAGCTGACCCTCAACGCCTTCAATCGGCGCGGCGCAGCACCAGCACCGCATTCGTGCCACCGAAGGCGAACGAGTTGGACAGCATCACCTGCGCCGACAAACCCGCTCGCGCCGCGTTCGAGACATAGTCCAGGTCGCACTCTTCATCGGGCACCTGCAGGTGCATGGTCGGAAAGGCGACCTGGTGTTCCAGGGCCAGCAGCGAGAGCACGCACTCCAGCGCACCGGCGGCGCCCAGCAGGTGGCCGTGCATGGCCTTGGTCGCGCTGATCGGTACCCGGTCCGCGCGCGCACCGAGAACGGCCTTGATGGCGGCAGTTTCGGCGCGGTCGTTGGCCTGGGTGCCCGTGCCGTGCGCGTTGATGGCATCGATGGCCTGCCCATCGACACCGGCCACGCGCAGTGCGGCATTCATCGCGGCCACCTGGCCCTCGACGCTGGGACGCGTGATGTGGCTGGCGTCGTTGGACTGCCCGTAACCGAGGATTTCTCCGAGCACCTGCGCCCCGCGCGCTTTCGCGCGCTCCCAGGGCTCGATGACCAGCATGGCCGCACCTTCACCGAGCACCATGCCGCTGCGGTTCTTCGAGAACGGCCGGCATGACGCCGAAGGGTCCAGCGCATCCATCGTGGCCACCGTGTGCAAGGCCTCCCAGGCCTTCATGGAGCCTGGCGACAGCGGGGCCTCGGAACCCCCCGCGATCGCCACATCCAGTTGCCCGCAGGCCACCCGCATCCAGGCTTCGCCGATGGCGACCGTCGACGACGAGCAAGCGGTCGAGTAGGTCATGTTCGGGCCTTGCAGGCCATGCTCGATGCCGATCCAGGCTGCGGCCGCGTTGTGCATGCCCATCAGGATGGTGAAGGGCTTGATGCGGTCGGACTGCTGGCCATACAGGGTCTGGTAGCCCCCGTCCATGGTGAGGGTGCCGCCCATCCCTGTTCCGACAAACACGCCCGCGCGTTGGCGATCAAGGCCTGCCAGCACGTCTTGCGCTTCCTGCACGGCCTGGTTGGCCGCGGCAAGGGCCAGGAGGCTGAAGCGGTCGAGCATGCGCGCCTTGCCCGGTTCGAGACCGGCCACCCCGTCGAAGCTCGCGGTGGCCGCGATGGGTGCGGACAGCCTCGCGGCAAAGGGGATCTCAAGACGGCGAACGCCTGAGCGGCCGGCGCGCGCGTTCGCCAGCACTTCGGCTGCACTGTTCCCGAGCGGCGACACCACACCGATGCCGCTGACAACGACCCGCCTCATGGGGTCTGCAACGCGGGCTCTCGCGGCGCTGCTGGGTCGGGAGGCCGCTGGATCTGGAACACATCCTCGATGTTCCAGAGCAGTTCCACGGTGCCCAGCGAGTCGCTGCCCAGGCTCTGCAGCGGTGCATCCAGCGTCAGGCAGCCTGGTTGCAGCTTCTGCTCCTTCATGAGGAGGGTACTCAGGCGATCGAAGGTGCTGGTCATGTCGATTCCTCTCGGGGCGGGCCACTGTACTTCCTGGTGCGATGGCTGGAGGATCGGAACACCCGGCATGCGCCGTCGGGGCCGCGGCCGCCAGCTCGGGCGCCGCCGAGGCGCCAGCGGGGCCCAGCAGGTGCGAGCACAGCAGCGCGCCCGACTGCAGCGCCATGCCCATGCCTTCACCCAGGCCATGAGCGCCGCTGCGAAGTTCGCTCAAACGGACGCGCCGGACGCAGCAGGCGATCGTCATGACGCCCTGGTCGGCCACCACCATGCCGCCGCAGCCACCGTGCAGCGCCAGCACGCAGATCTGCCCCTCGGGCAGCCGCGAACCCGGCTCGACAGGCTGCCGTACTCGCGCAGCATGGCTACGCAATAGCGCAGATCGTCGGTCGTCAATGCCACCCAACGATGACTACCGACCATGGGTGCAGGAGCGCCAGCAAGCGGCGGCCGCCGCTTCAGGCCGCGAGGGTGGTTTGCCCCGGTTTTGCCCCACCGGAAACGAAAACAGCGCCCTTCAGGCGCTGTAAGTCGTTGATTTCCTTGGTGGGCGGTGCAGGGTTCGAACCTGCGACCCCTGCCGTGTGAAGGCAGTGCTCTACCGCTGAGCTAACCGCCCGGATGGCTGAGCCGCTTTATTCGAGCAGCGCTGCAACCGGAGCCCTCCATTATGCACGATTCTCTGCGGCTGCCGTCAAGCGGGCACGCCGCCTTGTTGGCGCCACAAGGTCTTGCCGCCGCTGGCCTTGTCCAAATCGGCCAGCATGGCCTCGTGGGCGGCCTGTTCTTCGTCAGTGGCGCGCAGGACCGGCAGCGCCAGCGCGCGCAGGTCCACACGCTCGTCGCCGCGCACGGGGCCGCTGCTGCCGCTTTCGTCGATGACAAGGCTGCCCTGCCCGCGTGTCATGCGCAGATACACCTCGGCCAGCAGCCCCGCATCGAGCAAGGCGCCGTGCAGTTCACGTTGGCTGTTGTCCACCTCCAGCCGCTTGCACAGCGCGTCCAGGCTGTTGGCCTTGCCGGGGAACATCTCACGCGCCATCAAGAGGCTGTCGGTCACCTGCGCCGCCAGCTTGGAGAACTTGGGCTTGCCCAGGCGCGTGAACTCGGCGTCGAGAAAGGCGATGTCGAAGGCCGCGTTGTGGATGATGACCTCGGCCCCGCGCACGAATTCGACCAGCTCGTCGGCAATCGCCGAGAACGGGGGCTTGTCGGCCAGGAACTCGTCGGTGATGCCGTGCACGCGCACCGCGTCGGGGTGGCTGCTGCGCTGGGGGTTGACGTAGTGGTGCAGCGTGCGGCCGCTCAGGCGGCGGTTGTCGAGTTCGATGCAGCCCACCTCGACGATGCGGTCGCCCTCGGCGGCCGAGAGGCCCGTGGTTTCGGTGTCGAGAAAGATCTGCCGCATCACGCCCCCTGCTTGTGCTGTGGCGCACGCCGGCCGAACCACAGCCACAGCCCCGCACCCAGCAAGATCATCGGCAGGCACAGCCACTGCCCCATGCTCATGCCCAGGGCGAGCAGGCCCAGGAAGCTGTCGGGCTCGCGGAAATACTCGGCCACGAAACGCAGGCAGCCGTAGCCGAAGACGAAGGCCGCGGCCACCTGCCCCATCGCGCGTTCTCGCCGCGCATACAGCTGCAGCAACACGAAGAGCAGCAGGCCTTCCAGCAGCGCCTGGTAGAGCTGCGAAGGGTGGCGCGCGAAGCTCTCGCCGCTTTGCGGAAACACCATCGCCCAGGGCAGCGAGGCGTCGGCCTGGCGACCCCACAACTCACCGTTGATGAAGTTGGCCACGCGCACGGCCGCGATGCCGATGGGCACGCAAGGTGCCACGACGTCCATCACGTCCAGGAAGTGACGGCCGCGGCTGCGGGCGTAGAGCGCCATGGCCGTGATCACGCCGAGCAAGCCGCCGTGGAAGGCCATGCCGCCCTTCCAGACCATGAAGACCTCGAGCGGGTGCTCGACGTAGTAACCCGGCTTGTAGAAGAAGCAGTAGCCCAGGCGCCCGCCGATGATGACGCCGAGCACGCCGTAGAACAGCATGTCTTCGACATCGCGCCGCTGCCAGCCACGCGCAGCGAATTGCGGCAGCGCCGCGCGCCGCCCCGCCAGCCACAAGAAGAGCCCGAAGGCCACGAGGTAGCTCAGCCCGTACCAGCGGATGGCCAAAGGTCCGAGCGAGAAGGCGATGGGGTCGAACTGGGGATGCACGAGCATCGTGGGGTGTCCAGGCGCAGGGTCGATCGAAGAACGCGCGATTGTCCATGCCCGCGCGCCGGGCGCCAGGGCCGGTCGGCGGCGCCACCGATAATCGCGGCGAAGCACCACGGAGACACCGCACCATGAGCAGCAGCAACCGCCGCAGCAAGAACATCACCGAAGGCGTGGCCCGCGCGCCCAACCGCAGCATGTACTACGGCATGGGCTACACCGAAGGCGACTTCGGCAAGCCCATGATCGGCGTGGCCAACGGCCACAGCACCATCACCCCCTGCAACAGCGGCCTGCAGAAGCTGGCCGATGCGGCCGTGGTGGCGCTGAAGGAAGCCGGCGCCAACCCGCAGATCTTCGGCACGCCCACCATCAGCGATGGCATGGCGATGGGCACCGAAGGCATGAAGTACAGCCTGGTGAGCCGCGAGGTGATTGCCGACTGCGTGGAGACCTGCGTCGGCGGCCAGTGGATGGACGGCGTGCTGGTCATCGGCGGCTGCGACAAGAACATGCCCGGCGGCATGATGGGCATGCTGCGCGCCAACGTGCCGGCCATCTACGTGTACGGCGGCACCATCCTGCCGGGCCGCTACAAGGGGCAAGACCTCAACATCGTCAGCGTCTTCGAGGCCGTGGGCCAGTTCACCGCGGGCAAGATGAGCGAAGAAGACTTCTGCGAGATCGAGCGCCGCGCCATCCCCGGCAGCGGCAGCTGCGGCGGCATGTACACGGCCAACACGATGTCGTCGTCGTTTGAGGCGCTCGGCATGAGCCTGCCCTACGCCAGCACGATGGCCAACGTCGAAGACCCCATCCTGGCGCACACGCAGGACGCTGCGCGCGCGCTGGTGAACGCGGTGAAGCACGACCTCAAGCCGCGCGACATCGTCACCAAGGAGGCCATCGAAAACGCCGTGGCCGTGATCATGGCCACCGGCGGCAGCACCAACGCCGTGCTGCACTTCCTGGCCATCGCGCACGCGGCGGGCGTCGAATGGAGCATCGACGATTTCGAGCGCGTGCGCCGCAAGACGCCGGTGCTGTGCGACCTGAAGCCCAGCGGCAAGCACCTGGCCATCGACCTGCACCGCGCCGGCGGCATCCCCGCCGTGATGAAGGTGATGCTCGAAGCCGGCCTGCTGCACGGCGACTGCATGACGATCACCGGCAAGACGGTGGCCGAGAACCTGAAGGACATCCCAGCGCTGCGCGCCGACCAGGACGTCATCCGCCCCGTCACCAACCCGATCTATGCCGAGGGCCACCTGGCCATCCTCAAGGGCAACCTCAGTCCCGAGGGCTGCGTGGCCAAGATCACCGGCCTGAAGAACCCGGTGATCACCGGCCCGGCCCGCGTGTTCGAAGACGAACAAAGCGCGCTGGCCGCCATCATGGCCAAGCAGATCGTCGCGGGCGACGTGATGGTGCTGCGCTACCTCGGCCCCAAGGGTGGCCCGGGCATGCCCGAGATGCTGGCGCCCACGGGCGCGCTCATCGGCCAAGGCCTGGGCGAAAGCGTGGGCCTGATCACCGACGGCCGCTTCTCGGGCGGCACCTGGGGCATGGTGGTCGGCCACGTGGCGCCCGAGGCCTATGCCGGCGGCCTGATTGCGCTGGTGGAGGAAGGCGACAGCATCACCATCGACGCCCACCAGTTGCTGCTGCAGCTGCACGTGGACGACGAGGAGATCGCGCGCCGCCGCGCAGCGTGGAAGCAGCCCGCGCCGCGCTACACGCGCGGCGTGCTGGCGAAGTTCGCGAAAAGCGCCGCCAGCGCCAGCAAGGGCGCCGTGCTCGACGGCGATTGAGATCTACAGGCGCGGATCGCGCCGTGCAGGCTCGGCGGGCGGCTTGGGCCGCTCGTCGTGCTTGGTGGCCTCGGGCGTGCTGCGGCGGGCGGCGTCTTCACGCGAGCGGGTGGCGTGGCGCTCGCGGCGGGTGGTGAGGCCCAGCGCGTCCATGGCCTTTTCGCGGCGCGCTATCTTCTTGCGCTCCATCTGTTCCATGACCCTGCGCTGCGTCCAGCCGCTGTTGTCGGCAAACTGCCACCACAGGATGGCCAGCAGGAAGGGCAGGCCTATCGCCCACCACGGCCAGGTGCCGAACGGCCCGAAATCGGCCAGGTGGGCCACCAGCAACAACACACCGACGATGACCAAAGGCATGGCGATTTCTCCTCGGGGCACTGTAGCGCAAGGCCTGCTCTTGCTGGCGTGGGCATTGGGCAGCGCAGCCGCGCAGGCCAGCCCCGAGTTGGCCAAGCAGAAGAACTGCCTGAACTGCCACGCGGTCGACCGCAAGATCGTCGGCCCGTCCTGGCGTGACATCACCAAGCGCTATGGCAGCACGCCGAACGCCTCAGCCGCGCTGGCGGTGAAGATCCGCGCAGGCGGCGGCGGCGCCTGGGGCGTGGTGCCCATGCCAGCCAGCCCCACGCTGAGCGAGGCGGATGCGAAGCGGCTGGCGGACTGGGTGCTGACGCACCGCTAGCCCGCCGCCGCGCCCTGGATCAGTTCGCTTGCGTCAACTGATCCAGGATCGCTGGGTTCTCCAGGGTGGAGGTGTCCTGCGTGATCGCCTCGCCCTTGGCGATGCTGCGCAACAGCCGCCGCATGATCTTGCCGCTGCGCGTCTTGGGCAGGTTGTCGCCGAAGCGGATGTCCTTGGGCTTGGCGATCGGGCCGATCTCCTTGGCCACCCAGTTGCGCAGTTGCGTGGCGATCTGCTTGGCCTCTTCGCCCGTGGGCCGGCTGCGCTTGAGCACCACGAAGGCGCAGATGGCCTCGCCCGTGGTGTCGTCGGGGCGGCCCACCACGGCCGCTTCGGCCACCAGCTCGGTGCAGCTGACCAGCGCACTTTCGATCTCCATCGTGCCCATGCGGTGGCCGCTGACGTTGAGCACGTCGTCGATGCGGCCGGTGATGGTGAAGTAGCCCGTGTCCTTGTCGCGGATGGCGCCATCGCCGGCCAGGTAGTAGCCCTTCAGCTCGGCCGGGTAGTAGCTCTTCTTGAAACGCTCGGGGTCGCCCCAGATCGTGCGGATCATGCTCGGCCAGGGCTTCTTGATGACGAGGATGCCGCCGCTGCCGTTGGGCACGTCGGCACCGGTTTCATCGACGATGGCCGCGGTGATGCCCGGGAAGGGCAGCGTGCAGCTGCCCGGCACCATGGGCGTGGCGCCCGGCAGCGGCGTGATGACGTGGCCGCCGGTTTCCGTTTGCCAGAAGGTGTCGACGATAGGGCAGCGGCTGCCGCCCACATTCGCGTAGTACCACTCCCAGGCGGCCGGGTTGATGGGCTCGCCCACGCTGCCCAGGATGCGCAGGCTGCTCAGGTCGCTGTTCTTCGGGTGCACGGCCTCGTTGCCCTCGGCGGCCTTGATCAGGCTGCGGATGGCGGTGGGCGCGGTGTAGAAGATCGTGACCTTGTGCTTCTCGATGGTCTTCCAGAAGCGGTCGGCCGCCGGGAAGGTGGGCACACCCTCGAAGACGATCTCGGTGCCGCCCAACGCAAGCGGGCCATAGGTGATGTAGCTGTGGCCCGTGACCCAGCCGATGTCGGCCGTGCACCAGAAAACGTCGTCGGGCTTGAGGTCGAAGGTCCAGGCGGTGGTGAGCGCCGCATGCAGCAGGTAGCCGCCGGTGCTGTGCTGCACGCCCTTGGGCTTGCCGGTGCTGCCGCTGGTGTACAGCAGGAAGAGCGGGTGCTCGGCCTCCACCCACTCGGGCTCGCAGGTGCTGGGCTGGCCGGCCAGCTCTTCGTGCAGCCAGCGGTCGCGCTCGGGGTGCCAGTTGATCTTGCCGCCGGTGCGCTGGTAGACGATGACGTTCTTCAGCGTCTCGCAGCCGCCCAGGGCGATGGCCTCGTCGACGATGGCCTTCAGTGGCAACTGCTTGCCGCCGCGAAGTTGCTCGTCGGCGGTGATCACCATCACGGCGCCGGCGTCCTGCACGCGGTCGCGCACGCTCTGCGCGCTGAAGCCGCCGAAGACCACCGAGTGGATGGCGCCGATGCGCGCGCAGGCCTGCATGGCGGCCACGCCTTCCACGCTCATGCTCATGTAGATGACGACGCGGTCGCCCTTCTTCACGCCGCGCGCCTTCAGCGCGTTGGCGAACTGGCACACCTTGGCCAGCAGCTCGCTGTAGCTGACCTTGGTGACGGCGCCGTCGTCGGCCTCGAAGATGATCGCGGTCTTGTCGCCCAGGCCGCGCTCGATGTTGCGGTCCAGGCAGTTGTGGCTGACGTTCAGCGTGCCGTCGGCAAACCACTTGAAGAAGGGCGCCTCGCTGCTGTCCAGCACCTGCGTGAAGGGTGTCTTCCAGCTCACGAACTCACGCGCCAGCCGGGCCCAGTAACCCTCGAAGTCGGCATCGGCCTCGGCCACCAGGGCGTTGTACGCCGTCATGCCGGAAACACGGGCCGCCGCCACAAGCGCGGCGGGGGGCTGGTGGGTCTTCAGCTCGGTGGGCTGGTCGCTCGACATGCTCTTGTCTCCTGATGGGCAGTGGTTGGATGCGCTCTATGCCTCAAGTTAAGCGCGCCCCTCTGACGAACCGCTTACTCTGCGGGCAGTTTCCTCGCAAGCCTACAATTTCTCTTGTACGGGTTTGCCCGAAGACCCCTTCCCCTGGACCCCATGGCCGACGATTCCACGACCCACAACCCCCGCCTCGGCCCACTTGCAGGCTTCATCTTTGCCACGCGCTGGCTGCAACTGCCGCTGTACCTGGGCTTGATCGTTGCGCAGTGCGTCTACGTCTTCCACTTCTGGGTGGAACTCGTGCACCTGGTGGAGGCCGTCTTCGGCAGCCAGGAGGCGCTGGCCAAGTTGGTCAGCAGCATCGGCTACAAGAGCGATTTCGCGGTCACCTCGCTGAACGAGACCATCATCATGCTGGTGGTGCTGGCGCTCATCGACGTGGTGATGATCAGCAACCTGTTGATCATGGTGATCGTCGGCGGCTACGAGACCTTCGTCTCGCGGCTGAACCTCGAAGGCCACCCCGACCAGCCCGAGTGGCTGAGCCACGTGAACGCCAGCGTGCTGAAGGTCAAGCTGGCCACGGCCATCATCGGCATCAGCAGCATCCACCTGCTGAAGACCTTCATCAACGCGGCGAATTACAGCGAGAAGGTGCTGCTCTGGCAGACACTCATCCACGTCGCCTTCCTGTTCAGCGCGCTGGCCATCGCCCTGGCCGACAAGCTGATGGCGCACACGCTGAAACCCGACCACTGAAACCACCGCACACAGGCCGCCATGACCAACCTTCTCCTCTTCGTGGCCGGCCTCGTGGGCCTGGTGCTGGGCGCCAACCTGCTGGTGCGCGGGGCGTCCAAGCTGGCGCTGTCCTTCGGCATCTCGCCGCTGGTGGTGGGCCTGACCATCGTGGCCTTCGGCACCAGCGCACCCGAGGTGGCGGTGTCGGTGGGCGCGGTGCTCGACGGCAAGACCGACCTGGCCGTGGGCAACGTGGTCGGCAGCAACATCTTCAACGTGCTCTTCATCCTGGGCATCAGCGCGCTGATCACGCCGCTGGTGGTGGACCGCCAGCTCATCCGGCAAGAGGTGCCCATCATGATCGGCGCCTCGCTGCTGCTGCTGGCGGTGGGGCTGGATGGGCGCATCGGCCTCTTCGATGCGGCCTTGCTGTTCGCGCTGGTGGTGGCCTACACCGTTTTCCTGATCGTGCAATCGCGCCGCGCCGGGCAAGCGGCGGCGGGTGACGACGAGGTGCCGGTGCTGGACAACACCGCCTGGGACGCCCGCCTGCCTGCGCAACTGGCGCTCATCGCCGGCGGCCTGGTGGCGCTGGTGCTGGGCTCCGACGCGCTCGTCACCTCTGCGGTGGCCTTCGCCAAGCAGATGGGCGTGAGCGACCTCGTCATCGGCCTGACCATCGTGGCAGCCGGCACTTCCATGCCCGAAGTGGCCACGTCCATCACAGCCGCCCTCAAGGGCGAGCGCGACATCGCCGTGGGCAACGTGGTGGGCAGCAACACCTTCAACATCCTGGGTTGCCTGGGGCTCTCAGGCCTGGCCTCGGGCACCGCCGGCCTGGTGCTGCCGCCTTCGGTGCTGACCTTCGACATCTGGGTGATGCTGGCCGTGGCGCTGGCCTGCCTGCCGGTGTTCATGACCGGGCGCGAGATCGCGCGCTGGGAGGGCGGTGTCTTCCTGGCCTACTACGTGGCTTACGTGGCCTACCTCATCCTGGCCGCGCAACAGCACGCCGCCCTGCCCTGGTTCAGCAGCGCCATGCTGAGCTTCGTGCTGCCGCTGACGGTGGTGACGCTGGTGGTGGTGCTGCTCAAGCCTTCACCGAAGACTTGAAAACCTGAGGGTCTTCAGTCGCGCGGCAGTTCGGGCGGCACCGGCGCCCGGCTGGGCAGGCGCAGGTGCAGCGCCGCCAGCGACAGCAGGTTGGCCGAGACCGGTGCCGTCACGAACACGAAGAGCGTGATCAGCAGCACCTGCAGCCCGGCCTGCGCCTGCGCCCAGCTCACCAGCAGGCTGGCCACCAGCACGCCGCCCACGCCCAGCGTGCTGGCCTTGGTGGGTGCGTGCAGGCGCATGAAAAAGTCCTTGAAGCGCAGCAGGCCGAAGGCGCCCACCAGCAGGAAGAAGGCGCCCAGCAGCAGCAGCACGGCCACGGCCCATTGCAGCCAGGCAGGCAGTTGCATCAGCGTGTCGGTCAGCATGGCGTGGCCCCCGGTCACTCGATGACGTCGCCGCGCGCGAGGTAACGCGCTGCAGCCACGGTGGAGACGAAACCCAGCATCGCGATGATCAGCGCCGCCTCGAAGAAGACCGCGCTGCCCTGGCGCAGGCCCAGCAGCACGGCCAGTGCGATGGCGTTGACGTAGAGCGTGTCCAGCGCCAGCACGCGGTCGGGCAGGCTGGGGCCGCGCAGCAGCCGCCAGGTGCACATCAGCATGGCCAGCGCCACGCCGCCCACGGCGATGTCCAGGGCCCAGGCCAGCACGGTGGCGCCGCTCATCCGAAGATCTCCTGCAGCGGCGCTTCGTAGCGCGCCTTCATGTCGGCCACGGCCGCGGGCACGTCGGTGCAGTCGAGCGCGTGCACGAGGATGTGGCGGCGCTGCTCGTCGATGACGCACGACACCGTGCCCGGCGTGGTGGTGATGATGGTGGCAAAGAGGCTGATGGCCGTGGGGTGCGTGATGTCCAGCGGCACCAGCACCCAGGCCGGCTGCGGCCGCGCGCTGGGCGACAGCACGATGCGCGCCACCGTGATGTTGCTCTTCACGATGTCCCACAGCACCACGCCCAGCAGGCGCAGCGCCGTGCCCCAGGCGCGCGGGCGCACGGGCTCGGGCAGGAAGCCGTGCAGCACGCGCGGGATCACAAGGCCCAGCACCGTGGCCGTGATCAGTTGCGCCGGCGCGGCGCTCTGCTGCAGCAGCACCCACGTGGCGCCGATCAGCACGCTGAGCACGGGGTGGGCGAACCAGCGCGGCTTCATCGCGCGGCCTCCACGGGGGCGGGCTTGCTTGCGCCCGGCAGCGGTGGGTTCACGCCGCGGTAGGGGCGTGTGGTCTGCGCTTCGGCCCCGCCTGATTCGGGCATCACGGCACCGGCATAGGCCGCGCGGTCTTGCAACTGCAGCGCGGCAGCCGCGGTGTAACGCTGGATGGGCGCTGCGAACACGCTCATCAGCACGCTCAGGCCCAAGAGCAGCAAGGTCGCGCCGATCAGCCGCGGGCTGGCGCCGGCACCGCTGCCGGGGATCTCGGGCCGCACGGCCCAGAACAGCACGCTGCCGGCGCGCGCCAAGCCCACCAGCGTGAGCAGGCCCACGCCCAGCACCACGGCCCACACGGCCACGGCGGCGGCGTGGTTCACCGAGGCCTCCAGCAGCATCAGCTTGCCGATGAAGCCCGGCAGCGGTGGCAGGCCGGCCGTGGAGGCCGCCGCCAGCAGCAGCATCAGGCCCAGCAAGGCCGGCTGCGCCACGGGGCTGCAGGGCTCCAGCCGGTCGGCCATGGGCCCACGCTGCGAGGCCACCAGTTCCGACAGCAAGAAGAGCCCGGCGATGACCAGCGTGGAATTGGCGAGATAGAAGAGCGCTGCCGACCACGCAGCGGCGTTGAAGAGGCCGAGAGCCGCCAGCACCGTGCCCACCGAAGCCACCGTCAGCCAGGCCACCAGGCGCGGCAGCGTGCGCGCGGCCAGCGCGCCCAGCACGCCCACCACGCTGGTGGCCAGCGCCAGCGGCAGCAGCAGCGGCTGCACCAGCAGTGCCGAAGCCCCAGCCTCGGCGCCGAAGATCACGCCGTGCACGCGCAGGATGGCGTACACGCCCACCTTGGTCATGATGGCGAAGAGCGCCGCCACTGGCGCGCTGCTGGCCGCATACGTGGCCGGCAGCCACATCGCCAGCGGCAGCAGCGCCGCCTTGAAGCCGAACACCACCAGCAGCAGCAAGGCGCCGGCCTGCAGCAGCCCCGCCTCGGCCCCACCCACCTGCGGCACGCGCAGCGCCAGGTCGGCCATGTTCAGCGTGCCGGCCTGCGCATAGAGCAGCGAGACGCCGATGAGGAACAGCGCCGAGGCCACCAGGTTCAACACCACGTACTGCACGCCGACGCGCAGCCGCTCGCGGCCCAGGCCGTGCATCATCAGCACGTAGCTGGCGATCAGCAGCACCTCGAAGAAGACGAAGAGGTTGAAGAGGTCGCCGGTGACGAAGGCACCGTTCAGCCCCATCAGCTGGAACTGGAAGAGCGCGTGGAAATGCCGGCCGTGCGTGTCCCAGCCGCCGCTGGCGTAGATGAGCACCGGCACGGCCACGGCGGCGGTGAGCGCCACCATGTAGGCCGAGAGCCGGTCGATCACCAGCACGATGCCGAAGGGCGCCGGCCAGTCGCCCAGGCGGTAGACGTTGAGCTGGCCGCTGGCGGCCTCTTCCACCAAACGGAAAGCGAACACCGCGCCCAGCAGCACCGAGGTGAGCGCGATGCGGCGTGTCCACGCCAGGCGCCGGTTGCCGTGCGCGTCGGCCGCGCCGCCACCATCGCCCACCAGCAGCAGGATCACCGCGGTCAGCATGGGCAGCAACACCGGCAGCACCGGCAGGTGGTCGCTGAAGCTCATGGCAGGGGCTCTTCCTGGGCGCCACCTTCTGGCGGGCGGCCGTCGACGTGATCGTTGCCGCCGTCGTGCTGGCTGCGCAGCGCGAGTTCGATGACGAAGCCGGTGGTGGCAAAGCCGATCACGATGGCCGTCAGCACCAGGGCCTGCGGCAGCGGGTCGGCCGCGGCGGCGCCGGCGCCGACGATGGGCTCGGCGCCCTGCCAAAGCCGCCCCATCGCGAAGATGAAGATGTTGACCGCATAACCCAGCAGCGAGAGGCCCAGCACCACCGGGAAGGTGCGCCCGCGCAGCAGCAGGTAGATGCCGGTGGCCGTGACCAGGCCGATGCCGGTGGCCACCAGGGCTTCCATCGACAGCATCACGGCCGGCCTCCCTTCAAGGCGGCTGCTGGCGCTGCCCCTTCCTTGCTGGCCGCACCCAGCACGGCCAGTGTCAGCAGCGTCGAACCCACCACGGTGATGTAGACCCCCAGGTCGAAGAGCGCGGCCGTGGCCAGCGGCAGCACGCCCAGCACCGCCACCTCTGGCGCGGCGTGCGCGCTGGTCAGGAAGGGGTGGCCGAAAGCGAAAGCGCCCACGCCCGTGGCCAGGGCGATGGCCAGGCCGATGCCGATCCACACCGTGTAGCGGCGGCCGCCGGCAGCGTGCAGCAGCGCATCGGCCTTCTGCTGACCCAGCGCCATGTACTGCAGCACCAGGGCCACCGCCGTCACCAGCCCGGCGATGAAGCCACCACCGGGCAGGTTGTGGCCGCGCCAGTAGATGTAGGCCGAGACCACCAGCGCCAGCGGCAGCACCAGGCGCGCAGCGCGGCGCAGCAGCAGTGGCGGCTCGCGGAAAGACCAGGCCAGGCCCGCGCCGTCGGCCGCCGGGCGGCGCACGCGCAGGCCTTGCAGCAGCGCCAGCACGCCCACCGCAGCGATGCCCAGCACGGTGATCTCGCCGAAGGTGTCGTAGCCGCGGAAGTCGACCAGGATCACGTTGACGCTGTTGGTGCCGCCGCCCTTGGGCACGGTGTTGTCGAGGAAGTACCAGGCGATGCTGTCGTGGTCGCGTGTCATCACCAGCCAACTCAGCCAGGCCAGGCCGCCACCGCCCAGCAACGCCAGGCCCGCGTCACGGCCGCGGCGCGCGGCGCTGCTTTCGCGCGGGGTGGTCTGCGGCAGCAAGGCCAGGCCCATCAGCAGCAGCACGGTGGAGACGACCTCCACGCTCAACTGCGTGAGGGCGAGGTCGGGCGCCGAGAAGGCGAGGAAGGTGAGCGCCGTCACCAGCCCCACCAGGCCCACCAGCACCACGGCGCGCAAGCGCTGGTGGTGGCCCAGCACCAGCGCGGCGCAGGTGGCGGCCAGCGCCAGCCACAGGACGACGGCCAGCGGCGTGGCGGGCAGCAACGCGCGCGTGCCCGCGCTGGCCCCGGCGCCCGGGCCTTGCAGCAGCGGCCAGGCGGCCACGGCCACGGCACTGGCCACCATCCACGCGGCGTAGCGTTGCAGCGAGCCGTTTTCCAGCAATGCCGTGAAGCGGCCGGCGGTGGCGAAGAGGCCATCCACCAGCGCGGTGAACACGCCCTTGCCGCTGAAAGCCCGCGGCAGGTAGCGGTGCAGGCGCCCGCCTTGCGCCAGCCCGAAGTACAGCGCGGCACCGCCGGCCACGGCGATCGCGCTCATCAAGAGGGGGATGTTGAGCCCGTGCCACAGCGCCAGATGGAAGGCCGGCGCCGGCGCGCCCAGCATGGCGCTGCTGGCGGCCTGCACCAGCGGGCCGGCCAGCGTCATGGGCAGCAGGCCCACGGCCACGCAGGCGGCCACCAGCAGCATCACCGGCGCCTTCATGCCCAGCGGCGGCTCGTGCGGGTGCGGCACGGGCAGGTCTTTCGGCGGGCCATTGAAGAAGACGTCGTGCACCAGGCGCAACGAATAGGCCATCGAGAACAGCCCGCCCAGCGTGGCCAGCACCGGCACCAGCCAGCCCAGGCTGCCCCACAGCGGCGTGCCGCCGTGCAGGGCCTGCTCCAGCATCATCTCCTTGCTGATGAAGCCATTGAAGGGCGGGATGCCGGCCATCGCCGCGGCGGCCACCAGGGCCAAAGTGCCCACCACGGGCATCAGCGCCATCAGGCCGCCGAGCTTGCGCATGTCGCGCGTGCCGGTTTCGTGGTCGACGATGCCGGCGCTCATGAAGAGCGCCGCCTTGAAACACGCGTGGTTGAGGATGTGGAAGACCGCGGCCACCGCCGCCATCGGCGAACCCAGGCCGATCAGGAAGGTGACCAAACCGAGGTGGCTGACGGTGGAATAGGCCAGCAGGCCCTTCAGGTCGTGCTTGAAGATCGCCACGAAGGCCGCGAACACCATCGTCAGCAGACCCGTGGTGGCCACGATGCCCTGGAAGAGCTCGGTGCCGCCGATGACGGGCGTGAGCCGCATCATCAGGAAGAGCCCGGCCTTCACCATGGTGGCCGAGTGCAGGTAGGCCGACACCGGTGTCGGCGCGGCCATGGCCTGCGGCAGCCAGAAGTGGAAGGGCAGCTGCGCGCTCTTGGTGAAGCAGCCCAGCAGCACCAAGACCAGCATCAGCGGGTAGCGGGCATCAGCCTGCACTTTCTCCACCACGCCCGGTGTGGCGAGCATCGTGCTGAGGTCGTAAGTGCCGGCCATCTGGCCCAGCAGCACCACGCCGGCCAGCAGCGCCAGGCCGCCGCCGCCGGTGACGGCCAGCGCCATGCGGGCGCCGGCGCGGGCCTCAGAACCCTTCTTCGGATCAGAGCCCCAGTAACCCACCAGCAGGAAGCTGCTGATGCTGGTGAGTTCCCAGAACACCACCATCAGCAGCAGGTTGTCGCTGAGCGCGATGCCCAGCATCGCCGCCATGAAGAGCATCAGCTGGCTGTAGAACTTGCCCGCCGGGTCGCCACCCGGGCCGCCGTGCAGGTAGAAGGCCGCGTAGATGACGATGAGCAGGCCGATGCCGCTGATCATCAAGCCGAACATCAGGCCCAGGCCGTCGAGCCGGTAGTTGGCGTTCAGGCCGATGGCCGGCATCCACTCGGCCTGCGTCAAGAGCACCTGGCCGTCCATCACCGGGCCGGCCAGGCTGAGCAGCAGGCCCAGCACCGCCAGCGCGATGGCGCCGGCCAGCACGGCGGTGGCCTGCCGGCGCAGCGGCGCTTCCACCCGGCCGAGCCACAGGCACAGCCCGGTGCCCAGCACGAGCGGCAGCAGAACGGCGAGTGACAAAGGGCTCATGCGGTGGGCACGGGTGGGCCGGGTTCGGCGGCGCCCGGAGGCACTGGCGCCGTGACAAAACCCGCGAGTCTAGGCCAGCGTTGCTGGCGCCCGGCTTACCCCGACCGGCCTTGCGCGCATGGCAAACCAGCCTTGACAAGCCGCCGCGCCGCCGCCGCTGGCACGGCCCGCCGACAGCCCCCTGCAAGCCCGCTGGCTACACTGGCGGCCCGATTTCGCAGCCAGCGCCCGTGCCGGGCGCCACCGCCATGAGCTCCACCGCGCGAACCACCATCCGCCAGGCCGACCTGATCGACAGCGTTGCCGCCGCCCTGCAGTACATCAGCTACTACCACCCGGCCGACTACATCGCCCACCTGGCCCGCGCCTACGAGCGCGAGCAGAGCGCCGCGGCGAAAGACGCCATCGCGCAGATCCTCACCAACAGCCGCATGTGCGCCGAAGGCAAGCGGCCCATCTGCCAGGACACGGGCATCGTCAACGTCTTCCTGAAGATCGGCATGGACGTGCAGTGGGAAGGCTTCACTGGCAGCATCGAGGACGCCGTCAACGCTGGCGTGCGCAAGGGCTACCTGAACCCCGACAACGTGCTGCGCGCCAGCGTGCTGGACGACCCCATCTTTGCGCGCAAGAACACCAAGGACAACACGCCCGCGGTGGTGCAGATGGAGGTGGTGCCCGGCAACACGCTGGACGTCATCGTCGCGGCCAAGGGCGGCGGCAGCGAGAACAAGAGCAAGGTCTACATGCTCAACCCCAGCGACGACATCGTCGAGTGGGTGCTCAAGACCGTGCCCACGATGGGCGCCGGCTGGTGCCCACCGGGCATGCTGGGCATCGGCGTGGGCGGCACGGCCGAGAAGGCCGCGCTGCTGGCCAAGCAGGCGCTGATGGAAGACATCGACATGTACGAGCTGCTCGAGCGCGGCCCCAGCAACAAGCTGGAAGAGATGCGCATCGAGCTCTACGAGAAGGTCAACGCCCTGGGCATCGGCGCGCAGGGCCTCGGCGGCCTGACGACCGTGCTGGACGTGAAGATCAAGACCTTCCCCACCCACGCCGCGAGCAAGCCGATTGCGATGATCCCGAACTGCGCCGCCACGCGGCACGCGCACTTCGTGATGGACGGCAGCGGTCCGGTCTACCTAGACCCGCCCAGCCTCGACCTCTGGCCCAACGTGCACTGGGCGCCCGACTACAACAAGAGCCGCAAGGTCGACCTCAACACGCTGACGAAAGAACAGGTGGCGGCCTGGCAGCCCGGCGACACGCTGCTGCTCAGCGGCAAGCTGCTCACGGGCCGCGACGCCGCGCACAAGCGCATCCAGGAGATGCTGGCCAAGGGTGAACCGCTGCCGGTGGACTTCACCAACCGCGTCATCTACTACGTGGGCCCGGTGGACCCGGTGCGTGACGAGGTGATGGGCCCGGCCGGCCCGACCACCGCCACCCGCATGGACAAGTTCACCGAGATGATGCTCGCCCAGACCGGCCTCATCGCGATGGTGGGCAAGGCCGAGCGTGGCCCGATGGCCATCGAGGCCATCAAGAAGCACCAGAGCGCCTACCTCATGGCCGTGGGCGGCGCGGCCTACCTCGTCAGCAAGGCCATCAAGGGCGCCAAGGTGGTGGGCTTTGCCGATCTGGGCATGGAAGCCATCTACGAGTTCGACGTGGTGGACATGCCGGTGACGGTGGCGGTGGACGCCGGCGGTACCAGCGCGCACGTGACCGGCCCCAAGCTCTGGCAAGCCAAGATCGGCAAGATTCCCGTGGCCGTCGCCTGACGGCCCAGCCCTGAGCCTGTGTCCCAGCACTTCGAAGTCCACCCGCAGAACCCGCAGCCGCGCCTGCTGAAGCAGGCCGCGGCCTTGCTGCAGGCCGGTGGCGTGGTGGCCGTGCCCACCGACAGCAGCTACGCGCTGGTGTGCCGGCTCGACGACAAGAACGCGGCCGAGCAGCTGCGCCGCATCCGCCAGGTGGACGAGAAGCACCACCTCACGCTGCTGTGCAAGGACCTGAGCGAACTCGCGCGTTTCGCGCGCGTGGACAACCGCCAGTACCGCCTGCTGAAGCTGGGCACGCCCGGGCCCTACACCTTCATCCTCGAAGCCACGAAGGAAGTGCCACGGCGCCTGAGCCACCCCAGCCGCCGCACCATCGGCCTGCGCGTGCCCGAGAACGTGGTGCTGCAGGAACTGCTGGCGCTCTTCGGTGAACCGCTGCTGGCCACCACGCTGATACCGCCGGGTGAAACCGAGCCGCTGAACGACGCCGACGAGATCCGCGAGCGTTTCCAGAAGCAGCTGCAGGCCGTGGTGGACGCTGGCGCCTGCCCGATGCAGCCCACCACCGTGATCGACCTCAGCGGCGACGAGCCCGTGCTCGTGCGCGAAGGCCGCGGCGAACTGGCGCGCCTGGGCCTCTGAACCCGTGACGCGCTGCCCGCACCCGCCTTGGGTGCGTTGCAGCACAGACGGCGCCAAGGGCCATCGCGCATGCTGTGGCTCCGATGGAGCACGCATGAACACCAGCCCGACACCCACGCCCACGAACCGGGCCGCCGCATGATCCGCCTGGCCATCGCACTGGAGCTCGATTACCAGGTGCTGCAACCCGGCAGCCATTTCATCTTCAACATCCATGCCGCGCACACCGAGCGCCAGCGGGTGCTGCGCGAGCACCTCGACCTGAACCAGAGCGTGCCCTGGCATGTGGACGCCGACCCCGTCACGCTGAACCGCACGCTGCGCGTGAGCCCCCTGCCCGGCCTGCTGCGCGTGCGCTACAGCGCCACCATCGAACTCGACCACCACGTGGCGCAGCCAGCGAGCATCGGCGAAGTGCCCATCGCGCAGCTGCCCACGCACGTGCTGCCCAGCCTCTACCCCAGCCGCTACTGCCCCTCAGACCGGCTGCTGCGCCTGGCCTTGCGCGAGTTCGGCCACCTGGCGCCGGGTTACGCGCGGGTGCAGGGCCTGCGCGACTGGGTGCTCCAGCGCACGACCTTCAAGTCGAACACGAGCAACGGCACCACCTCGGCGCTGGACACGCTGCTCGACACCGAAGGCGTGTGCCGCGACTTTGCGCACCTGATGATCGCGCTGTGCCGCGCCATCAACGTGCCGGCGCGTTTCACGACCGGCATCGACTACGGCGCCGACCCGGCGCTCGGCCCCACCGATTTCCATGCCTACGTCGAGGCCTACCTCGGCGGGCGCTGGTACATCTTCGACCCCTCGGGCACGGCCATCCCCATGGGCTTCGTGCGTTTCGCCACCGGGCGCGATGCCGCCGAAGTGGCCTTCGCCACCATCTTCGGCAGCGTGCAGGCAGGCGCGCCGCGCATCCAGATCGAGGCCCTGCCCGACGACGAGGGCCGGCTGGTGATGCCCTGGCATTGCCCGGAGGCGCTGTCGACCGACGCCTGAGCGGCGCGAGGAAGGCTCAGCGCGGCAAGGCCAGCACCTTGCGCACCCGCTCGGGGCTGAAGCCGAGTTGCGGCTGGCCGCGCACCAGCAGCACCGGGGTGCCCGGCGCGCGCGTGGCTTCGAAGGTGGCGCGGCAGGCCGCGTCACGCTCGATGCTGCATTCGGTGTAGGGCACGGCGTTGGCGCTGAGCCACTGCCGCGCCGCCGTGCAGCTGGGGCAGATGTCGGAGGACAGCATGTGAATGTCGCCCGGCCGGGCGAGCGCGCTCAGCGCGGTGGCCGCCTCGGCCGAGACCTCGGCGCGCTGGTGCCCCAACCAGGCCTGATGCAGGCCGCCCACCACCACCACCACCAGCACCAGTTGCAACAGCTGGCGGGGGCTGGTGAGCTTCATGGCCGGGCCAGCAACTGCGAAGGGCTGGGGCTCAGATGGCGGCGGTGACCACCATCTCCACGCGCCACTCCGGCCGGGCCAAGGTGGCCTGCACGGTGGCGCGCGGCGGTGCCTCGCCCGGCGGCAGCCAGGCTTCCCAGACGGCGTTCATGCCGGGGAAATCAGCCAGGTCCTTGAGGAAGATCTCCACGCGCAGCAGGCGGCGCTTGTCGGTGCCGGCGCGGGCCAGCAGCGCGTCGATGGCGGCCAGCACCTGCTGCGTCTGCCCGGTGATGTCCTGGCTGCCGTCGGCCGGCACCTGGCCGGCGAGGTAGGCCACGCCGTTGTGCACGGCCATCTCGCTCAGGCGGGGGCCGACGTCGAATCGCTGAATCATCTCAATGTCCTTTGCGGGAATGTTTGCCAGGGGCCGGGCGAGTGGCTGCCGGTGTGGTGGCTGCCTTCTGGCCGAGCCGGCTTTCGGTACCGGCCAGCAGGCGACGGATGTTGGCTTCATGGCGCCACACGAGCAGCAGGCTCATCAGCACCAGCGCACCGATGAAAGGCTCAGGGCCCCAGATCAGCGCCTGGTAGAAAGGCGCGAAAACCGCCGCCACCATCGCCGCCAATGACACATAGCGCGAGAAGGCGACGATGAGCCCGAAGCTCAGCAGCGTGGCCACCCCCAGCAGCGGGTTCACGGCCATCAGCACGCCCGCCGCCGTCGCCACGCCCTTGCCGCCCTGGAAGCGGAAGAACACCGGCCACAGGTGGCCGATGAAAGCCGCCAGGCCCACGAAGGCCGCGGCCGTCTCGCCCAGGCCGTAGGGTGCGCCGAACATCAGCACCAGCAGCACGGGCACGTAACCCTTCAGCGCATCGAAAGCCAGCGTGAGGATGGCCGCGGCCTTGTTGCCCGAGCGCAGCACGTTGGTGGCGCCGGGGTTCTTGCTGCCGTAGCTGCGCGGGTCGGCCAGGCCCATCAGGCGGCTGAAGATGACGGCGAAGGACAGAGAGCCGAAGAGGTAGCCGGCGATCAGGGCCAGGGGCAAGGCAAGCGCATTCATGGGGTGCGGAGTGTACGTTTGGCCTGCACAAGCGCAGGCCGTGTGAGGAAGCTCGCGGTGCTGGCCTCTAGGCCAGCGCGCAGTGCACGGGCTGGGCGCCCAGCAGGTCCACCAGCACCTGCGGCGCCATGCCCACCAGGTAACCGCGCCGCCCACCGTTGATGCAGATGCGAGGCAGCGCCAGCACGCTGGCTTCCACGTAGACCGGCATCGCCTTCTTCAGCCCGAAAGGCGAGGTGCCACCCACCAGGTAGCCGCTGTGGCGCTGCGCCACCTCGGGCTTGCAGGGCTCCACGCTCTTGACGCCGATCTCGCGCGCCAGGTTCTTCGTGCTCACCGAGCGGTCGCCGTGCATCAGCACGATGAGCGGCTGCGCCTTCTCGTCCTGCATCACCAGGGTCTTGATGACGCTGTGCTCGTCCACGCCCAGCTGCTTCGCGCTTTCGGCGGTGCCGCCGTGGTCGACGTACTCGTAGGGGTGCTCGGTGTAGGCGACGCCGGCCGCTTTCAGCATCTGCGTGGCCGGGGTCTCGCTGACGTGCTTGTCTTTCCTGGCCATCGGCCGCAACCCTTGCTCAGTAGCCTTCGATCCACTCGACGCGTGCGCCCAGGGCGGTGATGTTCTCGGCGAAACGCGGGTGCGCGCGCCGCACCGGCGTGGCGTTGCGGATCACGCTCTTGCCTGGGATGCTGCAGGCCAGCATCAGCAGCGCGATGGCCACGCGGATGATGTAGGGGCTTTCCACCTCGGCCGGCTGCAGCGGCTTGCCGCCGAAGGTGATGATGCGGTGCGGGTCGCTCTGGAAGGCGTGGCCGCCGAACTTGCTGAGCTCGCTGGTCCAGCCCATCGCGCCTTCGTAGACCTTGTTCCAGTACATCATGCTGCCCTCGGCCTTCACGCCCAGGGCCACGAAGATGGGCAGCAGGTCCACCGGCAGATAGGGCCAGGGCGCCGCTTCCACCTTCTGCAGGATGTTCTTGGTGAAGGGCTCCTTCACGCGCAGCGGGCCGTCCACCACGGTGTGGCTCCAGCCGTCCTTGTGCACCACCTGCACGCCGAACTTGGCGAAGGTGCGGTCGATCAGCGGGAACTGCTCGGGCGCGCTGTTCTTCACCGTGATGCAGCCGCCCGTGATGGCGCCCAGGGCCATGAAGGTGACGGCCTCATGGAAGTCTTCGGCGAAGCGGAACTCCACGCCCTCGGGCTTGCCCAGGCTCTTCACGCCGTGCACGGTGAGGCGGCTGGTGCCCACGCCCTCGATCTGCGCGCCCAGCAGGCGCATGAACTCGCAGAACTCCTGCACGTGGGGTTCACTCGCGCTGTTCATCAGCGTGCTGGTGCCATGGGCCAAGGCCGCGCAGAGCACGAAGTTCTCGGTGGTGGTGACGCTGGCGTAGTCGAGCCAGTGGTGGTTGGCCTTCAGGCCGCCGTCCACCTGGATCAGCAGGTGGCTGCGGCTGCGCTCCACCACGCCGCCGAACCGCTCCATCACCTCCACGTGGGGGTCGATCTCGCGCACACCCAGGGTGCAGCCCTGCACGTCGTTCTCGATGCGCGCCACGCCGAAGCGGGCCAGCAGGGGCGGCACCAGCATCACGCTGGAGCGCATCTCCTCCGGCAGGTGGTGGGTGCCCGGGTCGAAGTGGGTCTTGGCGTGGTGCAGTTCCAGCACGCCGGTGGCGTAGTCGACCTTCACCTCGCTGCCCAGGGTGCGGAAGATCTCCAGGATCTTGCGCACGTCGGTGATCTCGGGGATGCCGAGCAGGCGGATGGGGTGCGGGCTGAGCAGCGTGGCGCACAGGATGGGCAACACGGCGTTCTTGTTCGCGCTGGGCACGATGCGGCCGGTGAGCGGCGTGCCGCCGTGGACGATGAGGTTGGCCATGAAGAAGAAAGGGGGTTGGGGCGGGGCTGCGGTGGCGTGATTGTCTGCCGGCCCGGCGCCGTTCGGCACCCGCCAGCCGCGATTCGTCACAGTGTGCCGCACCCGCGCGGCGCCCCCGCTATCGTGCCGGGCTTGACGACACTGCCCCCGCCACGCCTGCCCCCGCCACACCCGCATTCACCAGCCCGCCCCGGCGGCGCGGCACTGCTGGTGCTGGCGCTGCACGTCGCGCTGCTGGCCGGCGCCTGGCGGCTGCAGGCCTGGCAAGACCGCGGGGTGGCCGCGCCGACGCAGGCGCCGCTGATCGTGTGGCTGCCCGGGGCGCCGCGGCCGGCCGCCCCGGCCGAGCGAGCGACCGAAGCGGCCCAAGCCCGGCCCGCACCCCGCCTTCAAGCCTTGCCATGGCGCCCCCCGCGCGAGCCGCAGGCGATCACGCTGCCAGCAAGCCCGGCCGAAGCGGGCGCCGATGCAGGCGTGACTTCGCCGCCTTCAGCCCTCTCCGCCCTGCCCGCCCCCACGGCACCGCCGGCGGCCAGCGTGCCAGCAACGCCGCTGAACCTGGCCTTGCCCCGCAGCGCATCGGCGCCCTGGCGCAGCCGCAACCCGGCGCTGGACGACCCGCGCAGCAACACGCCGCCGCTCACGCTGGAAAGCCGCATCGCCAAGGCCCTGGGCGGTGTCGACGGCATCCAGGAGTTCCGCATGGAAGACGGCAGCGTGCGCTTCAAGCGCGGCAACAGCTGCGTCATCGCGCGGCCCAACCGCGCCGGCGCGCTGGACCCCTTCAACGCCAGCGCGCAGATCCGCCCGCGGCTGCTGGACAGCTGCTGAAGGTTCAGCCGGCGGCGCCCGCCGCGGCCCGCGCCTCTTCCTGCAGCCGCAGCACACGCCGCTGCACCTTGCCGGTGGTCGTCATCGGCAGCGCCTCGATGAACTCGATGTCCTTCGGGTACTCGTAGGGCGCCAGCCGGCCGCGCACATGGGCCTGCAGCTCGGCCACCAGCGCGGCGTCGCCCTGGAAGCCCGGCGCCAGCACCACATAGGCCTTCACCACCGCGCCGCGTTCGGCGTCGGGCTTGGGCACCACGGCCGCATTCGCCACGGCCGCGTGCTTGACGAGGCAGTTCTCGATCTCGCTGGGCCCGATGCGGTAGCCGGCGGCCTTGAAGACGTCGTCGCTGCGGCCCTGGTACCAGAGGTAGCCGTCTGCATCCATGACGGCGGTGTCGCCGGTGCGGCACCAGCTGTTGTCAGGTTCGCCGGTGAACTTGGCGGCGGTGGCCGCTTCGTTGCGCCAGTAGCCGAGAAAGAACACCGGGTCGGGGTGGCCGTGCACGTCGCGCCGGTGCACGGCCACGTCGCCGGGCGTGCCGCGCGGGCATTCGCGCCCGGCGTCGTCGATCACCGCCACGCGGTGGCCGGGGTAGGCGCGGCCCATGCTGCCGGGCCGTGCCGGCCATCCAGGCTGCTCATGCCCCTGGCCATCCACCCAACGCTGGCAGTTGCCGACGATGTAGTTGATCTCGGTCTGGCCGAACATCTCGTTCACCGTCAGGCCCAGGGCCTGCTGGCACCAGTGGAAAACGGTATCGCCCACGGCCTCGCCCGCGCTCATCACCGCGCGCAACTGCAGCCGGTAGCGCTGCCTTGGCGCAGGCACGGCTTTCATCATCGCCTTCAGCGCGGTGGGGAAGAGGAAGCTGTGCGTGACGCGGTGGCGCTGCATCAGTTCGAAGGCGCGTTCGGGGCTGAAGCGGCCCTGGAAGGCGACGATGGGGCGGCCGAAGTACAGCGTGGGCAGCAGCGCGTCCATCAGGCCGCCGGTCCAGGCCCAGTCGGCGGGGCTCCAGAAGACCTCGTCGCTGTGCTCGGGCGGGCCGTGGCCGAACCAGTCCTGGCTGCAGACAAAACCGCTGAGGTTGCCGATGAGCGCACGGTGCGGCACCAGCGCGCCCTTGGGCGGGCCGGTGGTGCCGCTGGTGTAGATGAGCACGGCAGGGTCGTCGGCGGCGGTGTCCTCGGGCACGAAGCGGCGGCCCGGTGCGGCGGACAGCACCGCGGCCCAGTCGGCATCGCCCTGGCCGGCGGCGGCGCCCACGGCCAGCACGGTGCGCAGCGCCGGGCACTCGGCACGCACCTGCCGCACCGTGGCGATAGCGTTCTCGTCGGCCAGTGCCAGCACGGCGCTGCTGTCCTGCAGCCGGTAGACCAGCGCTTCGGGGCCGAACAGCATGCTCAGCGGCATGGCCACGGCGCCCAGCTGGTAGATCGCCATGTGCGCCACGGCCGTCTCGGGCCGCTGCGGCAGAACGAGCGCGACACGGTCGCCGCGTTGCACGCCCAGCGCGCGCAAGGCATGGCTCAGGCGGTCGGCCTGGCGCTGCAACTGCGCGTAGCTCAGGCGGCCGCCGCGGCCGTCTTCAGTCTCCCAGGCCACGGCCGTGCGGCGGGCCTGGGCCGGTGTGCCGCGCCGCGCCCAGCGCGTGCAGCAGGCCTGCGCGATGTTGAAGCGCGCCGGCACCTGCCAATGCAGGCCGCCATGCAGGCGTTCGTGCGCGCCCGCTGGCGCAGCCCGCACGCGTGTGTTTTCGGCATTCATGCCGGGGACTTTAAGCGCCCTACCTGCAAGAGCTTGCAGCGTCAAGTTCGCACGGCGGCGGCCGAAACACCCTGCATCGCGTGCCGCCGGGCATGCCCACCAGAGTTCCCCGACCACCATGCCGTACGCCGAACTGTCCGCCGTGAAGCACCTTGTGCAGCCGGGCCTGCCCTTGCCCTTCAACGTTCGGGACGCCGACCGAACCCTGCTGCTGGCCCGGGGCCACGTGCTCGAAGCCTACGAGCAGATCCACGCCCTGTTCGACCGCGGTGCGCTGGTTGACATCGACGAGCTGCTCACCCGCGAAGACGTGGTGCGCCATGCGCCCCGCGAGCAACTGCCGCAGCTCTGGGCGGGCTGCCTCGACGAGGTGGCCAAGACCCTGCGTGCCGACCCCGGCCCTGGCTACGAGGGCGCACTCGACGACGCCACGGCACCGGTGCAGGCGCTCATCGAACGCGACCCCGATCTCGCCATCTTCCAGGTGCTGCGCCAGGGCGCCGGCGCCGACACCGCCTACGGCGTGCACCGCTCGCTGCAGACGGCGATCACCGGCCACCTGGTGGCACAGCGCCTGTCCTGGAGCCCGGAGCAGTGCGCCCGCCTCTTCAAGGTGGCGCTGACGATGAACATCTCGATGCTGGAACTGCAAGGCAAGCTGGCGCGGCAGACGCAGCCGCCCACGCCGCAGCAACGCCTGGAGTTGCAGAGCCACCCCATGCGCAGCGTGCGCCTGCTGCAGCAAGCCGGCGTGCAAGACGAGGCGTGGCTCGAAGCCGTGCTGCACCACCACGAGCAGGAAGACGGCACCGGCTACCCCAGCGGCCGCACCGAGGTGGGCGAACTGGCCACACTGGCGCGCCGCGCCGACATCTACACCTCCAAGCTCGCCTCACGCTCCACGCGCGAAGCGCTGAACGCCGACCAGGCCGGCCGCCAGATGTTCATGCAGGACCCCGGCCACCCGATGACGGCGGCTCTGGTGCGCGAATTCGGCATCTACCCACCTGGTTGCTACGTGCGCCTGAGCTCGGGCGAAACCGGCATCGTGGTGGCGCGCGGCAACACCATCACCACCCCCGTGGTGGCCTGCCTCACCAGCCCCAGCGGCGCCCTGCTGGCCGAGCCGCAACGCCGCGCCACCGACGGCAAGGCCTGCGCGGTGGCCGGCGTGGTGGGCGACCGTCAACTGGGCAACTCGCTGCCGCTGGAAAAGCTGGCAGCGCTGGTGACGGCCGTCTGAAAGCCGTCCTCAGCCGCCGCCCAGCGCGGCCAGTGCGGGGCCGGTGACGCGGCACAGGCGCCAGTCGTCCATCACCGTGGCGCCCATCTTTTCGTAGAAACGGATGGCGTTCTCGTTCCAGTCGAGCACGCACCATTCGAAGCGACCGCAGCCACGCTCCACCGCCAGCGCCGCCAGGTGCTGCAGCAGCGCCTTGCCCAGGCCGCTGCCGCGGTGCGCGGGCTGCACGTAGAGGTCTTCCAGGTACAGGCCCGGCTTGCCCAGGAAGGTGCTGAAGTTGGTGAAGAAGAGCGCGAAGGCCACCACCTGGCCGCCGACCTCGGCCACCACCGCCTCGGCCGCCGGGCGCGGGCCGAAGAGCTGGGGTTCCAGTGTCTCGGGCGTGACGACGACCAGGTGCTCGAGCTTCTCGAACACCGCGAGTTCGCGGATGAGGCCGACGATGGCGGGGCAGTCGGCCGGCGTGGCGGGGCGCAGGGTGTGGGCATTCATGCGTCGGATTGTCACGTCCCCGGCCTGACAGCGCGCCCGCGCCCCCTGCCCTAGAGTGCGGGGATGAGCCTTGCCGACACCGCCCCGTACCGCGCCCGCCGCGCATCCACTTCGACCTTCCTGACGCTGCGCGGCCTGCAGGTGCACCTGCGCAGCTGGGGCGGCCCTGAGCTCGTCACGCCAGAACGCCCGCCGCTGGTGATGGTGCACGGCTGGATGGACATGGGCGCGTCTTTCCAGTTCGTGGTGGACGCCTTGGCCGAGGCCGAAGGTTTCGAGCGCTGGGTGCTGGCGCCCGACTGGCGCGGCTTCGGCCTCACCAGCACGCCCGCGGCCGACACCTACTGGTTCCCCGACTACCTGGCCGACCTGGACGCCCTGCTCGACGCGGTGCTGCCCACCGGCACCCACCCCGTCATCGACCTGCTGGGCCACAGCATGGGCGGCAACGTGGTGATGAGCTACGCCGGCCTGCGGCCGCAGCGCATCCGCCGCCTGGTCAACCTGGAAGGCTTCGGCCTGCCGGTCACCAAGCCCGAGCAGGGGCCCAAGCGTGTGCTGCAGTGGCTGGACGAGCTGAAGACACCGCAGGTGCTAAAGAGCTACGACAGCGTGGACGAGGTGGCGCAGCGCCTGATGAAGAACAACCCGCTGCTGCCGGCCGACAAGGCCGCCTGGCTGGCGCCGCACTGGGCGCGGCAAGAAGCCGACGGCCGCTGGCACATCCTGGGCGACCCTGCGCACAAGCGCGTGAACCCGGTGCTTTACCAGGTGGCCGAGATCCTGCAGACCTGGGGCCAGATCAGCGCCCCGGTGCTGTGGGTGGAGGGCGACCAGACCCAGCTCGCGCAGTGGTGGGGCACGCGCTACAGCAAGGAAGAGTTCCACCAGCGCCTGACCGTGGTGCGCGATGTGCAGAAGGCCCTGCTGGCCCCCTGCGGCCACATGCTGCACCACGACCAGCCCGAGGCGCTGGCCGGCCATCTGCGGGCCTTCCTGGCACCCGGGCCTGCTTGAGCGAAGAGCTTGAGAGACAATCGAGGGCTAGTTTCGAGGCTCAGCCCACCATGGACATTGAACACATCAACTCGATCGGCACGCTGCTCGCCGATCTGAGCGCCCGCACCGAGCAGCTCCGGGGGTATCTTTGACTACGACCGCAAAGCCCTGCGGTTGAACGAAGTCAACGCCGCGCTGGAAAACCCCGCGGTGTGGAACGACCCCAAGCGCGCCCAGGAACTGGGCCGCGAGAAGAAGACGCTCGAGACCGTGGTCGAGACCATCGACCACCTCAAGCGCAACCTCGACGACAACGCCGAGCTCTACGACATGAGCAAGGAAGAAGGCGACGAGGACGGCCTGAAGTCCATCGAGGCCGAAGCGCACGCGCTGCAGAAGACAGTGGAGGACCTCGAGTTCCGCCGCATGTTCAGCAACTCGGCCGACCCGCTGAACTGCTTCATCGACATCCAGGCCGGCGCTGGCGGCACCGAGGCCTGCGATTGGGCCGGCATGCTGCTGCGTCAGTACCTGAAGTACGCCGAACGCAAGGGCTTCAAGGCCACGCTGGAAGACGAGACGCCGGGCGACGTGGCCGGCATCAAGAGCGCCACCATCAAGGTGGAAGGCGACTACGCCTTCGGCCACCTGCGCACCGAGACCGGCGTGCACCGCCTGGTGCGCAAGAGCCCGTTCGACAGCGCCGGCGGCCGGCACACGAGCTTCGCCTCGCTCTTCGTCTACCCGGAGGTGGACGATTCGATCGAGATCGAGATCAACCCGTCCGACGTGCGCACCGACACCTTCCGCGCCAGCGGCGCCGGTGGCCAGCACATCAACAAGACCGATTCGGCGGTGCGGCTCACGCACATCCCCACCGGCATCGTGGTGCAGTGCCAGGACGGCCGCAGCCAGCACAGCAACCGCGACGTGGCGTGGAAACGCCTGCGTTCGCGCTTGTACGACCATGAGATGCGCAAGCGCATGGAAGAACAGCAGAAGCTGGAAGACACCAAGACCGACGTGGGCTGGGGCCACCAGATCCGCAGCTACGTGCTGGACCAGAGCCGCATCAAGGACCTGCGCACCAACGTCGAGATCAGCAACACGCAGAAGGTGCTGGACGGCGACTTGGACGCCTTCATCGAAGCCAGCCTCAAGCAGGGTCTGTGACCTTGCTTCCCACGCCCCTGCGTCGCATTCACCCGGAGACCACGCCCCATGCGTGAAGCCACCACCACGCTCGTGCGCCGCGAAGCCTACGCGGCGCCGGCGTTTTTCATCCGCACGGCCGAGTTCACGTTTGATCTCGACCCGGGCAAGACCATCGTCGGCAGCAAGCTGCAGATCGAGCGCAACGCCGAGGCCGCCCCTGGCCAGGCGCTGCGCCTGCACGGCGAAGGCCTGACGCTGCTGCGAATTCAAGCCGACGGCCAGAGCGTCAGCTTCCGCCATGAAGGTGACGAGCTCGTCATCGACAACCCACCGGCGGCCGATCGCTTTCTGCTGGAGATCCGCAACACCTGCGCGCCCGAGAAAAACACCGAGCTCAGCGGCCTGTACACCAGCGGCGGCGGTTTCTTCACGCAGTGCGAAGCGGAAGGCTTCCGCCGCATCACCTACTTCCTGGACCGGCCCGACGTGATGGCGGTCTACACCGTCACGCTGCGCGCCGACAAGGCGAAGTACCCGGTGCTGCTGAGCAACGGCAATCTGCTCGAAGAAGGCCCGCTCGACGGCGGCCGCCACTTTGCCAAGTGGCACGACCCCTTCCCCAAGCCCAGCTACCTGTTCGCCTTGGTGGCCGGGCAACTGGTCTGCCGCGAGCAGCGCATCCGCACGCGCGCCGGGCGTGACCACCTGCTGCAGATCTACGTGCGGCCGGGTGATCTGGAGAAGACCGAACACGCGATGAACTCGCTGGTGGCCAGCGTGGTGTGGGACGAAGCCCGCTTCGGCCTGGCACTCGACCTCGACCGCTTCATGGTGGTGGCGGTGGAGGACTACAACGGCGGCGCGATGGAGAACAAGGGTCTGAACCTGTTCAACACCAAGCTGCTGCTGGCGAATGCGGCCACGGCCACCGACGCCGATTTCGCAGCCATCGAAAGCGTCATCGCCCACGAGTACTTCCACAACTGGACGGGCAACCGCATCACCTGCCGCGACTGGTTCCAGCTCAGCCTGAAAGAAGGCCTGACGGTCTTCCGCGACCAGGAATTCAGCATGGACATGGCCGGCGCGGCCTCGGCCCGCGCGGTGCAGCGCATCCAGGACGTGCTGCGCCTGCGCGCGATGCAGTTCCCGGAAGACGCCGGCCCCATGGCCCACCCGGTGCGGCCTGACAGCTACCTCGAGATCAACAACTTCTACACCGCCACGGTGTACGAGAAGGGGGCCGAGGTCGTGCGCATGATGCACACGCTGGTGGGCCGCGAAGGTTTCCGCCGCGGCATGGACCTCTATTTCCAGCGCCACGACGGCCAGGCCGTGACATGCGACGACTTCGCCCAGGCCATCGCCGACGCCAACCCTGGCAGCGAGCTCGCCAGCCGGCTGGACGTCTTCAAGCGCTGGTACGCCCAGGCCGGCACGCCGCGCCTGAGCGCGCAGGGCGAATACGACGCCGAAGCGCGCCGCTACACGCTCACGCTCAGCCAGCAGAGCGAGCCCTCGCCGGGCCAGCCGAGCAAGCTGCCTTACGTCATCCCGGTGGTGGCGGGCCTGATGGCCGCCGACGGCCGCGCGCTGTGCGAAGAGCGCCTACTGGTGCTGGACAGCGCGCAGCAGAGCTTCGTCTTCGAGCACATCGACGCCCCGCCCGTGCCTTCGCTGCTGCGCGGTTTCAGCGCGCCGGTGCGGCTGGACGATGGCCTGTCGGACGTCGAACGCGTGATCCTGCTGGCCCACGACGGTGACGCCTACAACCGCTGGGAAGCCGGCCAGCGCCTGATGCTGGCCCGCCTGCTGCGCGCCGTGCACCACGGCGAGCCGCCGGTGCTGGACGCCGCCCTGGCGCGCGCGCTGCGCAGCGTGCTGCGCGACCCGGCGCTGGACCCGGCCTTCAAGGCCCTGGCGCTGGAAGCGCCGAGCGAAAGCTACATCGCCGAACAGCTGGAAGCGGCCGACCCGCAGCGCATCCACGCCGTGCGCGAGCAGTGGCGCGCGCTGATGGCCGAGCAGCTGGCCGAAGACTGGGCCTGGGCTTTCGACACCCACCAGGTCAAGGAGGGCTACAGCCCCGTGGCCGAGCAGGCCGGCCCGCGCGCGCTGGCCAATCTGGCGCTGGGCATGCTGGTGCTGCAGGCCGTGCGCAGCGGCGACGAGGTGTGGCCGGGCCGCGCCTACCAGCGCTTCAAGGACGCGGGCAACATGACCGAGCGCCTGGGTGCCCTCGGTGCGCTGGTGAACGCGCATTCGCCGCTGGCAGAGCCGGCGCTGGCGCGCTTCCATGCGCTGGCCGCGGGCGATGCGCTGGTGCTGGACAAGTGGTTCGCGCTGCAGGCCAGCGCCAGCGAGGCGGTGGCCGGCGTGCACCCGGCGCCGGCGCAACCCGGCGCGGTGTTCGCACGCGCCAAGGCGCTGCTCAAGCACCCCGACTTCTCGCTGAAGAACCCCAACCGCACGCGCAGCCTGCTCACCCTGCTGTGCACCCAGAACCCGGCCGCCTTCCACCGCCTGGACGCTGCCGGCTACGTGCTGTGGGCCGACAAGCTGCTGGAGCTGGACGCGCTGAACCCGCACGTGGCCGGCCGCCTGGCCCGCGCCATGGACCGCTGGGCCGCGCTGGCCGAGCCCTACCGCAGCGCCGCGCGCGAGGCCATCAGTCGCGTGGCCGCCAAGGCCGACCTGAGCAACGACGTGCGCGAGATCGTCACGCGCGCGCTGGAAGGACAAGCATGAAACGCATCAGCCTCACGCAATACCTCGTCGAGCAGCAGCGCGAGCACGGGCACATCCCCGGCCAGCTGCGCCTGCTCATCGAGGTGGTGGCCCGCGCCTGCAAGCGCATCGCCATCGCGGTGAACAAGGGCGCCCTGGGCGAGGTGCTGGGCAGCGCCGGCAGCGAGAACGTGCAGGGCGAGGTGCAGAAGAAGCTCGACATCATCAGCAACGAAGTGCTGATCGAGACCAACGAGTGGGGCGGCCACCTCGCGGCCATGGCCAGCGAGGAGATGGACAGCATCCACGTGGTGCCCAATCGCTACCCGCAGGGCGAGTACCTGCTGCTGTTCGACCCGCTGGACGGCAGCAGCAACATCGACGTGAACGTGTCCATCGGCACCATCTTCAGCGTGCTGCGCAAGGTGGGCCACACGCGCGGCGTGGCCGAAGAAGATTTCCACCAGCCCGGCAAGCACCAGGCAGCCGCCGGCTACTGCGTCTACGGCCCGCAGACCATGCTGGTGCTGACCGTGGGCGACGGCGTTGCCATGTTCACGCTCGACCGCGAGACCGGAAGCTGGGTGCTCACGCAAGACGGCGTGCAGATCCCGGAAGACACCAAGGAGTTCGCCATCAACATGTCGAACATGCGCCATTGGGCCTCGCCGGTGAAGCAGTACATCGACGAATGCCTGCAAGGCAAGGAAGGCCCGCGCGGCAAGGACTTCAACATGCGCTGGGTGGCCAGCATGGTGGCCGACGTGCACCGCATCCTCACGCGCGGCGGCATCTTCATGTACCCGTGGGACCAGCGTGAACCCGACAAGCCCGGCAAGCTGCGCCTGATGTACGAGGCCAACCCCATGGCCTTCATCGTCGAGCAGGCGGGCGGCATGGCCACCAACGGTCGCGAGCGCATCCTCGACATCCAGCCCGACAAGCTGCACCAGCGTGTGAGCGTGGTGCTGGGTTCGAAGAACGAAGTGCAGCGCGTGACCGATCTGCACCTGGCCGCAGGCCCGGCCGCCTGAACACGGGCCGCCGCCTACAATTTGTGGTTTTGCCGCCGCAGCGCCACGCTGCGGCCCGCCGAGGTACCTTCCGTGTCCGAGCCGACCCCCGCTGTTGTGAACGCCGCCCCCGCCATCGTGTCGGACCTGCCCACGCTCGAACGTGAACTGGCCGAGCTCTTCGTGCAGGCGCTGAACCTGGAAACACCGGCCGCCGAGATCGACCCCGCCGCCTCGCTGTTCGGCGATGGCCTGGGCCTGGATTCGATCGACATCCTGGAAGTGGCGCTCGAGGTTTCGCACCGCTACGGCTTCCAGCTGCGCTCCGACGACGAGAACAACCACCAGATCTTCCGCTCGCTGCGCAGCCTGGCGGCCCACGTGGCCCAGCACCGCACCAAGTAAGCGGCCCCCATTCCCATGCCTCGCTGGCGCGTGCTGGCCGTGGCCGCCGGCTTCACGGCCTACGCGCTGCTGTCCTGGGCCCTGATGGCCTGGTGGCCCGCCAGCCCCTGGGCGGTGGCGGCGCTCTTCGGGCCGCTGCTGGTGCCGCTGCTGGTGGCCGGCGTCGCCAAGAAGCACGTGCCTTCGCTGCTGGGCGCGCTGGCGCTGGTGGCGCTGCTGGGCGCGGTGCTGTGGCGCGGCGGGGCCGATGTGAACCGGCTCTACGTGCTGCAGCACGCCGGCATCCACGCGCTGCTGGGCTGGGGTTTTGCCGTCACGCTGCGCCCGGGCGCCACACCGCTGATCACGATGATGGCCGAACGCATCCACCGCGAATTCACGCCCGCCATGCGTGCCTACACACGCTGGCTCACGGGGCTGTGGGTGGTGTATTTCGTGGCGATGATCGGCGTGTCTTTCGCCCTCTACCTGCTGGCGCCGTGGACCTGGTGGTCCTTCTACTGCAGCGTGCTCACGCCGCTGGCCGCGGGCGTGTTCATGGTGGTGGAGCATGTGCTGCGCTACCAGCGCCACCCTGAGTTCGAGCGTGTGAGCCTGGCCCAGGTGGTGCAGGCCTGGCGCGCCACCGGGCGCTGACTGCGGCGCCCCTTGTTGTGTTGACGATGACCTCCTCCGGCTTCCCCGCTCCCACCGCCCTGCCCTTGCTGGCTGGGCGCGACCTCGCCGCGCCGCTGGCCTGGCGCCGCGGCGTGCCCGTCAGCGCCGCCACTTTCCTGAGCCAAGCGCAGGCGCTGGCGCAAACGCTGCCAGCCGCCGGGCGCCCCATCAACCTGTGCCAGGACCGCTACCGCTTCGCCTTGGGCCTGGCCGCGGCGCTGCTGCGCGGCCACACCAGCCTGATGCCGCCCAACGCGCTGCCCGAGACGCTGCGCGCATTGCAGGCCGATGGCGACCCAGCGCCCGCCTACGCGATGGTGGACGACGCGGCGCTGGATGTCGGCGGCCTGCTGCGCGTGTTCATCGAGCCTGCTGAAGATGCAGCGCCGGCCACCGAAGTGCCGCTGATCGCGGCCGACCTGGAAGCTGTGCGCCTGCTCACCAGCGGCAGCACCGGCGCGCCGCAGCCGCACGGCAAACGCTGGGGCGCGCTGGTGCTGAACATCGGCGCAGAAGCCGAACGCCTGGCCGCGCTGTGCGGCCGGTCCACGCTGGTCGGCTTAACGCTGCTGGGCACGGTGCCGGCCCAGCACAGCTACGGTTTTGAGTCCACCGTGCTGCTGGCACTGCTGGGCGGCGCCTGTTTCGATGCCGGCAGGCCCTTCTACCCGGCCGACATTGCCGCGGCGCTCGCCACCGTGCCCACGCCGCGCGCGCTGGTCACCACGCCCTTCCATTTGAAGACGCTGCTGCTGGCCGGCGTGGCGCTGCCGCCCGTGGACCTGCTGCTCTCGGCCACCGCACCGCTGTCGCCGCAATTGGCCCAGCAGGCCGAGGCGGCCACCGGTGGCACGCTGGTGGAGATCTACGGCTGCACCGAAGCCGGCCAGGTGGCCACGCGCCGCACGACGGCGGGCGAGACCTGGCACACGCTGGGGGCGCTGCGCGTCTGGCGCGAAGATCGGGCGGCCACCGAAGGCGGCGAGGCCTTCCTCGTGCAAGGCGGCCACGTGGGCGCGCCCACGCCGCTGGCCGACGTGCTGGAGATCGAAAGCCCCACGCACTTTGGCCTGCTCGGCCGCGCCAACGACCTCATCCACGTGGCCGGCAAGCGCAGTTCGCTCGCGCACCTGAACTTCCACCTGAACCGCATCGCCGGCGTGGAAGACGGCGTGTTCTGGATGCCCGAAGAGCAGGCCGACGGCATCGCGCGGCCGGTGGCCTTCGTCGTGGCGCCCACGCTGAGCGCGCGGCAGCTCATCGAGGCGCTGCGCGAGCACCTGGAGCCCGCCTTCGTGCCGCGCCGTGTGCTGCACGTGCCGGCGCTGCCGCGCGAAGCCACCGGCAAGCTCACCGCCGCCGTGCTGGCGCGTTTTGCGCGCGATGCGCTGGCCGAAGGCGGGCGCTATTGGGTGGGTGCCGACCACCCGGCTTTCCCCGGCCACTTCCCGGGCCAGCCGGTGCTGCCCGGCGTGGCGGTGCTGGCCTTCGTGATGCGCGCGCTGGAAGAACAGCCCGCGCTGCGCGAACGCGTGGGCAACGTGCCGCAGATCAACAACGTGAAGTTCCTCAGCCCGGTGATGCCCGAGACGCCGCTGCAGGTGCTGCTGCAGCCGCAGGGCAGCGGCGTGGGCTTCGAGGTGCGGCGCGCTGGCGAGGCGGGCAGCGTGGTCGCCAAGGGCCTGCTGACCGCAGGCGCCCCCGCATGAGCGCGCCGGCCCGGGAACAGGACACGCGCCACGTGCGCGACTGGAGCGCCACGCCCGAGCGCAGCAACCTGCTGGCCATCCGCGCCATCGCGTGGATCGCCACGCACCTGGGCCGGCCGGTGGCGCGGCTGGTGCTGCACCCCATCGCGCTGTACTACCTGCTCTTCGCGCCCGCAGCGCGGCGCGCCTCGCGCCGCTACCTCACGCGGGCCCTGGGCCGCCCGGCCGGCTGGGCCGACCTCTACCGCCACATCCACGCCTTCGCCTCGGTGGCGCTGGACCGCATCTGGTTCGCCGCCGGCCGCATGGACCTCTTCGACATGCCCATCAGCGGCGGCGCCGTGATGGAGCAGGCCCTGGCCGAAGGCCGCGGCGTCTACCTGCTGGGCGCGCACATCGGCAGCTTCGAGGCGCTGCACGCGGTGGGTTTGAGCCACCCGGGCCTGCCGGTGGCGATGGTGATGTACCCGCAGAACGCGCGCATGATCCACACGGTGCTGCAGGCCCTGGCGCCCGACTTCGACGTCAGCATCATCCCCATCGGCCAGCGCGGCTCGGCCCTGGCCATCCGCGATTTTCTCGACAAGGGCGGCCTCACCGGCCTGATGGGCGACCGCTACATCCCCAGCGAAGGGGTGCAGGAAAACAGCATCACCCTGCCCTTCCTCGGCCGCGAGACGCGTTTCACCGACGGCCCCGTGCGCCTGGCGATGATGCTCAAGCGCCGTGTGGTCTTCATGGTCGGCCTGTACCGCGGCGGCCGCCGCTACGAGGTGCGCTTCGAGGAGCTGGCCGATTTCCGTGTGCCGCCGGCCGACCCCGCCGCGCGCGAGGCCCTGGTGCGCACCACCGTGGCGGCCTACGTGCAGCGCCTGGAAGCGCTGTGCCGCGAGGCGCCCTACAACTGGTTCAACTTCTATGACTACTGGCATGAAGACGCAGCCGGCTGACCCGGGCCGTCGTGCGGGCCTGCAGGTGGCCGCGGCGGCCCTGGGCCTGCTCGCCATCGCCCCGGCTGCGCTGCAAGCCCAGCCCAAGCCCTTCGACCTGGCCGCGCTGATGGCCGTGCTGGCACAACGCAAGGGCGGCGAAGCGCGTTTCACCGAAGAACGCACCGTCAGTACCTTCGACAACCCGCTGCGCGCCAGCGGGCGCTTGAGCTTCCAGGCGCCCGACCGCTTCGCGCGCTACACCGAAGAGCCCACCACCGAGAGCATGGAGGTGCAGGGCAACCAGGTGCTGCTCAAGCGCGGCAGCCGCACGCGGCAGATGGCGCTGGACGCCGTGCCCGAACTCGCTGCGCTGGCCGATGCGATGCGCGGCACGCTGAACGGCGACGCGGCCGCGCTGCAGCGCCACTTCAAGGCCCAGGTCAGCGGCAACGCCGCGCGCTGGGTGCTGCTGCTCACGCCGCTGGACCTGCGCCTGGCGCGCAGCGTGCAGCAGCTGGAGATCGCCGGCCTGGGGCCGGATGTGCGCAGCGTCGACCTGCGCCTGGTGGGCGGCGACCGTTCGCTGATGCTGGTGGAGCCGCTCGCAGCGCCCGCGCCGGCAGCGCCGGCAGCGCCGGCCAAGAAGTGAACCCGGCACGCGGCATGGCGACCCTGGGGGCGCTCAGCCCGCGCCACCGCGCGGCCGTGCTCGCGCTGTGGCTCGCTGCGCTGCTGCTGGCCGCCTGGCAGATCACGCGCACACCCTTCACCGCCGACCTGAGCGCCTTCCTGCCAGCCACGGCCGATGCGCAGCAGCAGGTGCTGATCGACCAGATCCGCAGCGGCGCGCCGGCGCGCACGCTCTTCATCGGCATCGAAGGCGGTGAGGCCGCCCAGCGCGTGGCGGCCTCCAAGCAACTGGCCGCAAAGCTGCGCGAGGGCGGCCGCTTCGACCAGGTCAGCAACGGCGAGAACGACGCCTGGGCCGGCGTCGGCCGCTGGATGGTCGAGCGGCGCTACCTGCTGAGCCCCGCCGTCACGCCCGACCGTTTCACGCCCGCGGGGCTGCGCGAGGGCATCGGTGAGACGCTCTCCTTGCTCGGCACGCCCGCCGGCACCGCGCTGAAGCCGCTGCTGGACCAAGATCCCACCGGCGAGGTGCAGCGCATCGCCGAAAGCATGATCCCGGTGACATCGCCGCGCACCGAAGACGGTGTCTGGGTCTCGCGCGAGCTGAACGGCACGCCGCCGCGCGCGCTGCTGCTGGCCGGCATCCGCGGCGATGGCGCCGATCTCGACGGCCAGCAAGCCGCCATCACCAGCGTGCGCGAAGGCTTCGCCGCCGTGCAGACCGCGCTGAATGCACCGCAACTGAAGCTGCTGGTCAGCGGCGCGCCGGTGTTCTCGGTCGACAGCCGCGCGCAGATCAAGAGCGAGGTGGAATGGCTCGCGCTCATGGGCACGCTGGTGATGAGCGCGCTGCTGCTGGTGGCCTTTGCGTCGCCGCTGGCGCTGGCGGTGTCCATGCTGCCCGTGGCCACCGGCATCGTGGTGGGCATCGTCGCAGTGAGCCTGGTCTTCGGCAACGTGCACGGCGTGACGCTGGGCTTCGGCTCCACGCTGATTGGCGAAGCGGTCGACTACGCCATCTACTACCTCATCCAGGCACGCGGCCAAGGCGGCACCGGTTGGCGCCAATGGCTGCGCGGCAACTGGCCCACGGTGCGGCTGGGGCTGCTGACCTCGCTGTGCGGCTTCACGGCGCTGCTGTTCTCGGGCTTTCCGGGGCTGCAGCAGCTGGGCGTGTTCTCGCTGGCCGGGCTGGTGGGTGCGGTGCTCACCACGCGCTTCGTGCTGCCGGTGCTGATGCCCGACGGCACGCACGGCCAGGGCCTGCGCCGGCCGCTGGCCGTGGCTTCGCGCGCGGCGCTGGCCTGGCTGCCGCGCACCCGCTGGGTGTGGCTGGCGCTGGGCGTGGCCTCTCTGGTGCTGGTGTGGCAGCGCGACGGCTTGTGGCAGGCCGAGCTCTCGTCGCTGAGCCCGGTGTCGAAAGAAGCGCTGGCGCTCGACGCCAGCCTGCGTGCCGACATCAGCAGCGGCGGCGAGGGCGGCGCCTTCGTCGTGGTGCAGGGGCCCGATGCCGAGACCACGCTGCAGCGCGCCGAGGCCGCCGCCGCGCGGCTGGAGACGCTGGTGAACACGCAGGCCATCGCAGGCTTCGACAGCGTCACGCGTTTCCTGCCCAGCCTGCAGACGCAGCGCCAGCGCCAGGCCGCGCTGCCCGAACCCGCCGCGCTGCAAGCCGCACTGGCCGAAGCCACCGCCGGCGGCCCGCTGCGTGCTGAGCGGCTGGCGCCCTTCGTTCAGGCCGTGGCGCAGGCCAAGACACTGCCGCTGGCCACGCCCGAGATGGCGCGCCAGAGCGCCCTGGCCCCGCTGCTGGACGTGCTGACGCTGCAGCACCCCGACGGCCGCTGGACCGTGCTGCTGCCGCTGCAGCCCGTGGGCGAGACGGTGCCGCTGGCGCAGATCCAGACCGCCTTGCAAGGCCTGCCGCAGACCCAGGTGCTGGACATCGGCGGCGAGCTCGGCCGCATGTACACGCGCTACTTGGGCGAAGCGCGCACGCAAGCCGCACTCGGCGGCCTGGGCGTGCTGCTCTTGATGGCGCTGGCGCTGCGCAACGGCCCCCGCGTGCTGGCGGTGAGCCAGCCGCTGCTGCTGGCGGTGCTGCTGTGCCTGGGCGGACTGGCGCTGCTGCAGGTGCCCGTGGGAATCCTGCACCTGGTGGGGCTGCTGCTGGTGGTGGCCGTGGGCTCGAACTACGCGCTCTTCTTCGACATGGTGCAGCAAGGCGCCGGTGAGGCCGACGACGACACGCTGTCTTCGCTGCTGCTGGCCAACATCACCACCGTGCTGGGCTTCGGGCTGATTGCCGTCTCCGACATCAAGGCCTTGTCGGCCATCGGCCAGGTGGTGGCCCCGGGCGCGCTGCTGGCGCTTTTGCTGGGCGCGGCATTTGCGCCGCGCAAAGCCCAGCCGCGCGCGGGCCTGTGACAGACTTTTCCTGACCGTGACAGCGCCCCCCCAGCAACCCACAGCCTCTGCACCGCCCAGCGCCTGGCCCTGGCCGCCGGCCCTGCGCGCCAGCGTGGGCCTGCACGCAGCAGCCGGCGCAGCGGCGCTGCTGGTGCCTGGCGCAGCGCCCTGGGCGCTGGGCGCGGTGCTGGCCAACCACCTGGGCCTCACGGCCGCGGGGCTGTGGCCGCGCAGCACGCTGCTGGGCCCCAATGTCACGCGGCTGCCGGCTGCGGCCGTGGCACGGCGCGAGTTCGCGCTGACGCTGGACGATGGGCCCGAGCCCGAAGTCACGCCCGCCGTGCTGGACCTGCTCGACGAAGCCGGCGTGAAAGCCACCTTCTTCGTCATCGCCACGCGTGCGCAACAGCACGCCGCGCTGCTGCGCGAGACGGTGCGCCGCGGCCACGACGTGCAGAACCACAGCCACCGGCACCGGCACGATTTCTCGATGCGCGGCCCGCGGGCGCTGGCCGCCGAGATCGGCGCCGCGCAAGACCGGCTGGCCGACTTGACGGGCCAACGCCCGCGCTGCTTCCGCGCCCCGGCCGGTTTGCGCAACCCGCTGCTCGACCCCGTGCTGCACCGCCTGGGCCTGCACCTGGTGAGCTGGACGCGCCGCGGCTTCGACACACGCGACGCCGACCCCGCCCGCGTGCTGGCGCGCCTGGCCGGCCATCAAGGCGCGGCGCTGGCCGCCGGCGACATCCTGCTGCTGCACGACGGCCACGCGCGCCGCACGGCAGGCGGCCGCCCGGTGCTGCTGGAGGTGCTGCCGCCGCTGCTGGCCGCGGCCCGCGCCGCCGGCCTGCACGCCACCACGCTGCGCGCGGCACTGCCGCCGCGCCACCCGGCCTGAGCCCATCCACGAGAACGCATGAGCCCTGTCGAACACCCCCTGCTGGGGCGCCCGCCGCGCAACGCCATCACCAACGGCTTCTGGCAGCGCCTGCTGGACGAGGCCACCGCGCCCTACCGCGCGGCCGGGCGCTTCGCCTGGCACTTCGCGCGTGGCAAGCTGGGCCGCGACCCGGTCTTCCGCGGCATGCTGGAGCGGGGCGATTTCAACCACGGCGGTCGTGTCGTCGACATCGGCTGCGGCCAGGGCCTGCTGGTCAGCCTGCTGCAGCGCTGTGGTGCGCTGGCCGAGGCCGGGCAATGGCCCGCGGGCTGGCCCAAGGCGCCCGTGGTCACGGCCTACACGGGCATCGAGCTGATGCCGCGCGACGTGCAGCGCGCCACCGCCTCGGTGGGCAGCCTGGCGCTGCCCGGCGGCGACCACCCGCGTTTCGTCTGCGGCGACATGCGCCACACCGCGCTCCCGGCCTGCGACCTGGTGGTCATCCTCGACGTGCTGCATTACGTCGACCACGCCGCGCAAGACGCCCTGCTGGCCCGCGTGCGCGACGCGTTGCTGCCGCACGGCCGCCTGCTGCTGCGCGTGGGCGACATGGACGCGCGCCACGGCTTCCGCACCAGCCAGTGGGTCGACATCGTCGTCACCTGGGTGCGCGGCCACCGCGCGCCGCCCACCTACGGCCGCCCGCTGGCGCAATGGCAGGCCACGCTGCAGGCGCTGGGCTTCCGCGCGCGCGCGGTGCCCATGAGCGCCGGTACGCCTTTCGCCAACGTGCTGCTCGTGGCCACGCTTTGACGCATCCTCACGCCATGAGCACTTTCGCTTTCCAACGCACCCCCATCACCCACCACACGCTGGTCACGGCCCTGGGCCACGGCCGCGCCGCCACCTTCGAGGCCTTGCGCAGCGGCCGCACGGGCCTGGCCCGGCGCGGCTTCGAGACGGCCGACATCGGCAGCTGGCTGGGCGTGGTGGACGGTCTGGACGAACTCGACTGGCGCGAAGACCTCGCCGCCTACGACTGCCGCAACAACCGCCTGGCCGAACTGGCACTGCGCACCGACGGCTTTGCCGAAGCGGTGGAGGCGGCGGCCGCCCGCTGGGGCGCACGGCGCGTGGGCGTGTTCCTGGGCACCAGCACCTCGGGCATCCTGCAGACCGAGCTGGCCTACCGCGAACGCGACGCCGCCACGGGCGCGCTGCCCGACAGCCTGCACTATGGCGAGACCCACAACACCGCCTCGGTGGCGCGCTACGTGCGCGCCGCGCTGGGCCTGCAGGGGCCGGCGCACGTGGTGTCCACGGCCTGCTCGTCCAGCGCCAAGGTGTTTTCCGCGGCAGAACGTGCCATCCGCCTGGGCGTGGTGGATGCGGCCGTGGTGGGCGGCGTCGACAGCCTGTGCATGACCACGCTCTACGGCTTCAAGGCGCTGGAACTCACCTCGGGCGAGATCTGCCGGCCCTGGGACGCCGAACGCGCGGGCCTCTCCATCGGCGAGGCCGCCGCTTTCGCGCTGCTGGAGCGGCCCGACGGCCCCGCCCGTGCGATGGGCTGGCTGCTGGGCGCCGGCGAAAGCAGCGACGGCCACCACATGAGCAGCCCCCACCCCGAAGGCGCCGGTGCCGCGCTGGCCATGCGCGCCGCGCTGGCCACGGCCGGCCTGCAGCCGGGCGAGGTGGATTACCTCAACCTGCATGGCACCGCCACGCCGGGCAACGACGCGGCCGAAGACAAGGCCGTGGCCGCCGTGTTCGGCACCACCACGCCTTGCAGCAGCACCAAGGGCTACACCGGCCACACGTTGGGCGCGGCCGGCGGCGTGGAAGCCAGCATCGCGCTGCTGGCGCTGGAACACGGCCTGGCCCCGCCCAGCCTGAACCTGCAGACGCAAGACCCGGCGCTGCAGGCCAAGCTGCTGCGCGAGCCGCTGCGCGCCGAGCTGAAAGTCGTGGCCAGCAATTCCTTCGGCTTTGGCGGCAGCAACGCCAGCCTCGTATTCGGGGCGGCCGCATGAACACGACCCTGCAAGCCCGCGTGCTGGGCATCGGCGTCATCGGCCCCGGCCTGGCCGACTGGACGACGGGCGCCGCATTGCTGCGCGATCCAGCAACATGGCCCGCGACGGCCACCGCCGTGCCGCCGCCGCAGCGCCTGCTGGCCACCGAGCGCCGCCGCGCCGGGCCGGTGGTGAAGGTCAGTCTGGTGGCGGCCGACCAGGCCGTGGCCGCCGCGGGGCTGGAGGCGGCGTCGCTGGCCACCGTGTTCACCTCGTCCACCGGCGAGCCTTCGAACTGCCACGCGCTGTGCGAGGCGCTGGCCGCGCCGGAGCGCATGGTCTCGCCCACGCGCTTCACGAACTCGGTGCACAACGCGCCGGGCGGCTACTGGCACATCGCGGTGCAGGGCATGGCGCCTTCCACCAGCCTGGCCGCGCACGACGCGAGTTTCGGCGCCGGCCTGCTGGAAGCGATGACGCAGCTGGCCGCCACCGGCGCGCCCGTGCTGCTGGTGGCCGCCGACGTGCCCTACCCCTCGCCGCTGGACGCCAAGCGGCCCACGCCCGACAGCTTTGGCGTGGCGCTGGTGCTGGGGCCGATGGCGGCAGACGGCGCCAGTCCTTTCCTCACCTTGACGCTGCAGCCCGAAGCTGCGCCCACGCACTGTGGCCATGCAGGCCTGGACCGCGTGCGCCAGGGCGTACCGGCCGCGCGCGCCTTGCCGCTGCTGCAGGCGCTGGCACGGCTGCAGGCGGGCGATGCGCTGGCACCCCAGCCGCTGCTGATCGAAGCCTTGCCCGGCCTGAGCCTGGCCGTGGCCGTGGCCTGAGTGGAACCCCGATGAACCCCGCCACCCTCGACCGCGACGGCATCGCCGCGCGCATCCCCCACAGCGGCAGCATGTGCCTGCTGGACAGCCTGCTGCACTGGACCCCCGACGAGGCCCTGTGCCGCGCCAGCAGCCACCGCGACGCGACGAACCCGCTCCGTTCACCCGGCGGCCTGCTCTCGCCCGTGGCCATCGAGTACGCCTCGCAGGCCATGGCGCTGCACGGCGCGCTCACGGCGCTGCCGGGCAGCGTGCCGTCGGCCGGCTTCCTGGCCGCGGCGCGCGGCGTCAACCTGCACACACCCAGGCTGGATGACGTTCCCGGCGCGCTGCTGGTGCACGTCAAGCGCCTGGCCGGCGCCGAGGCGCAGGCGCTCTACAGCTTCGAGTTGAAGAACGAAGCCGGCCAACTGCTGGTGGACGGCCGCGCCACCGTGGTGCTGAACACGCCGCTGGCCCCTGCCTGAACCTCCCGAGAACATAGCCATGAGCACCCCGCTTCCCCTGCAAGGCAAACGCGCCCTCGTCACCGGCGCCAGCGGCGCCCTGGGCGCCGCCATCGCCCGCCGACTCTCGGCCCAGGGCGCGCACCTGCTGCTGCATGCCAATGGCAACGCGAACGCGGTGCAAGTGCTGGCCGAAGAGTTGAAGACGGCCGGCGGCAGCGCCGAGACCATGGTCTTCGACCTCACCAGCGACGAAGCCACCGCCGCCGCCGTGGCGCAGATGCTGGCCGGCGGCGCGGTGCAGATCGTCGTCAACAACGCCGGCATCCACGACGACGCCGTCTTCCCCGGCATGCGCGCCGCGCAATGGCACCGTGTCATCGATGTCTCGCTGCACGGCTTCTTCCGCGTCACGCAGCCGCTGATGCTGCCGATGCTGCGCACGCGCTGGGGCCGCGTGATCAACATCTCGTCGGTGGCCGCGCTCTCGGGCAACCGCGGGCAGGTGAACTACTCGGCGGCCAAGGGCGCGATCAACAGCGCCACGAAATCGCTGAGCCAGGAGGTGGCCAGCCGCGGCGTGACGGTCAACGCCATCGCGCCGGGCATCATCGCCTCGCCCATGGCCGATGGCAGCTTCGACAAGGCCACCATCGAGCAGATCGTGCCCGCCAAGCGCGCCGGCACGCCGGAAGAGGTGGCCGCGCTGGCCGGCTTTCTGGCCAGCCCCGAGGCGGGCTACATCACCGGGCAGGTCATCTCGGTGAACGGCGGGCTTTACTGAAGCCCGCTTGCTCGGCGGACCGGCTTCAGAGCTTCGCCGCCGGCGCCGCCGCCGCGCCCGTGAACACCGGCCCGCGCAGCGCCGCTGCGTCGTAGCCGCGGTTCACGTCCAGGCCTGTGATGTACCAGTCGTGCGCGGGCACGCGCAACGGGTGCACCACCTCTTCGTAGCTGCGCGTGGGCCACAGCACGCCGAAACGGCGCTCGTGCTCGAGGCTGTCGGTCTCGGCCACGGCGCCCTGGGTGCTGGCAAAACCTTCCAGCGTGAACTGCACGCGGCGGGTGATGCCGAGGTCGGCGTCGATGAACACCGCCACGCGGTCCAGCGCCACGCGGCCCAGGCCCGGGCGTTTCCACACCTGCACCACGCGGCAGGCGCGTCCGTGCACACGCGCCGTGCCGCCCATCTGCATCACGTGGCCCTGGCCGGCCAGCCACAACGGGCCTAGCAGGAAGAGGCCGTAGGCCTCGGCCACCAGCGCCGAGGCGGTCAGGGTGTCGGCGTTGGGGCTGGGCTGGCCGCCGTACCACACGGCCACCTCGCCGGGCCGCTGCGCGCTGCCATCGCCGCGCTGCCACCACACGTGTTTCTGGCCGGCCGGGCCGGTGTAGGCCTGCGCCACGACGCCGGCCTTCGGCATCAGCCGCTCTTCCGACCAGCCGCGGTAGGCCTTGTCCACCACCACGGGCTGGATGCGGTCGATCAGCGGCCGCCACGCGCCGTCGTAACGCACGTTGATGTCGGTCAGCTGGCGGTAGGCGGCCCAGCCGTGTTCGTCGGCGCTCTGCTGCAGCAGGCGCTCGGCGGCGGGGTCGTGCGTGGGGGCGCCGGGCAGCGCCAGGGGCAGCGGCGTGCCGCAGCCCGTGAGCCCGGCCACGCCCACCAGGGGCAGGGCCGCGCCGGCCATCAGCAGGCGGCGGCGGGGGAGACAGGGGGCCGCCACCGTGCGGTGGGCGTTGCAGGGAAGATCGGCAGGCATCGGGGCTCGCGCGCCCTCGGGCATCCGGCAGCAAGATGGCCGACGAATCCGGGCAGTGACGCGGCACGATAACGGCCTGCCGAAACCCGTGCAGGCCCGCGGCGGCCGGCCATGCCGATACCATCGGCCGCCCTGCCTTCCACCCCCGCCACAGGACCGCCATGCCCACCCTCAGGCCCCGCCGCCGTCTGCTGATGCTGGGCGCTTCTGCGTTCGCCGTCACCGGCCTGGGCGCCTGCGCTCTGCTGGTGCCGCCTGTGCTTCCCCGCATGGACACCCTGCGCCTGCCCGGGCCTTGCCCCGGCCGTTCCGACACCCTGGTGGTGATGCTGCCCGGTGCCTACAGCCGCCCGCCCGAGTTCGTGGAGGCTGGCTTCCCGCAGGCGATGCGCGAGCGCGGCATCAACGCCGATGTGCTGATCGTCGACAGCCACCTCGGCTACTTCAGCGACCGCAGCGTGCTGCGGCGCCTGCGCGAAGAGGTGGTGCAACCGGCGCGCGCGCAGGGCTACCGGCGCGTGTGGCTGGTGGGCATCTCGCTGGGCGGCTTCGGCGCCTTGGGTTACGCGGTGCGCCACGGCAGCGAAGTCGACGGCGTGCTGGCCCTGGCGCCCTACCTCGGCCCGCGGCGGCTGACGCAGGAGATCGAGGAAGCCGGCGGCCCGCGTGCTTGGCGCGCGGCCGGGCTTGACGCCAGCCCGCCCGACGCCAGTGACGAACTCGACCGCGAGCTCTGGCGCGCCTTCACAGACCCGGCTCCGAAGCTGCCGCCCGTGCACCTGGGCTACGGCGTCGACGACCGTTTCGCCGGCGCGCACCGCCGCTTTGCCGAACTGCTGCCGGCCGAGCGCGTGCGCACCGCGCCGGGCGGCCACGACTGGCCGGCTTGGCGCGCGCTGTGGGGGGCCTGGCTCGATCAGCGCCTGCTGGCCGACAGCCGCTGCGCGGCCGCACCCGCCGCATGACCGCGGTTCAGCCCATGCCGCCGCTGGTGGTAGCGGCGCACACGGCGTCCTGCGCGGCGGGCGTGGGCCTGGCCGCGCTGAGCGATGCGCTGCGCAGCAACACCAGCGGCCTGCAGGCACTGCAAGCCGCAGCACCTCCGGTCTGGGCCGGCACAGCCACCGTGCCCGAAGCCTGGGCCGGCGCTTTGGACGCGATGGTGGCCTCGCCCCTGCCCGCAGCGTTGGCCGCCTGGGACTGCCGCCCCACCCGCCTGGCGTGGCAGGCCCTGCAGCAAGACGGCTTCATCACCATTGTGGCGGCCGCGCGTGAGCGCTGGGGCGCGGCCCGCGTCGGCCTGGTGCTGGGCACCTCGGCCTCGACCATCGGCGACTCGGAAGCCGCCTACCGCCAACTCGATGCCGACGGCGGTTTCCCCGCGGGCCGCCGCAACCCGCGCCTGAACACGCCGCACGCGCTGGCGGCTTTCGTGCAGCAGGCCCTCGGCCTGCAAGGGCCCGTGGTGACGGTGTCCACGGCTTGTTCGTCCAGCGCCAAGGCCTGCGGCAGTGCGCGGCGCTGGCTGCAGGCCGGCGTGGTCGATGCCGTGGTCGTGGCCGGCGTGGAAGCGCTGAGCGCCAGCCTGCTCTTCGGCTTCCGTTCGCTGGGGCTGGTGGCGCCATCGCCCTGCCAGCCTTTCGGTGCCGCGCGCCAGGGCATCAGCCTGGGCGAGGCCGCGGCTTTCGTGCTGCTGGAGCGGGCCGAGGCCACGACACCCGCCGAGGCGCTGTGCCTGCTGGGTGACGGCGAGGCCAACGACGCACACCACATGTCGGCCCCGCACCCGCAGGGCCTGGGCGCTGAACTCGCACTGGACGCCGCCCTGGCCCGCGCGGGGCTGGCCGCAGAGGCCATCGACTTTCTCAACCTGCATGGCACCGCCACGCCGGCCAACGACGCGGTGGAAGCCGCGCTCGTGGCGCGCCGCTACGCGCCCAAGGTGCACGCCTGCGCCACCAAGGGCCTGACCGGCCACACCATGGGCGCGGCAGGGCTGCTGGAGGCGGTGGTCTGCCTGGTGGCGCTGCAGCACGGCGTGCGGGGCGGCTCGGCGCACACGCCGGCGGCCGACCCGGCTTTCGGCCCGGTCTTCGCGCAGCAGCTGCGCCTGCAGCCCGCCACGGCGCCCGTGCGCTACGCCGCCACGCACTCCTTCGGCTTCGGCGGCAACAACGCGGTGCTGCTCTTCGGCCGCGCCGGCGAGGCCCGTGCATGAGCCCCCCCGCGATGCAACGCCTCTACATCGAAGGCCCGGCCCTGTGGGCGCCCGCCCTGCCCGGCTGGGCCTTCGCCGCGCCGGCGCTGCGCGGCGAAGCGCCACCTGCCGGCGATGCCGCGCCCGCCGCCCGCCCCAGCCCTGCCCTGCTGGCCGCCAACGAGCGCCGCCGCGCGCCCGATGGCGTGCTGGTCGCGCTGGAAGTGGCCGCCGCCGCCGTGGCCGCAGCGGGGCGCGACGCGGCCACGCTGGCCAGCGTCTTCACCTCGGCGCATGGCGATCTGGCCATCGTCGACGCGCTGTGCAGCACGCTGGCAGCCGACCCCGCGCTGCTCTCGCCCACGCGCTTCCACCACTCGGTGCACAACGCCGCCTCGGGCTATTGGGCCATGGCCACCGGCTGCCACGCGCCCAGCAGCGCCATCGCCGGCTACGAGGCCAGCTTCGCGCTCGGCCTGCTGGAAGCCGCCACGCAAGCCCTCACCGAGCAGCGGCCGGTGCTGCTGGCCGGCTTCGACACCGACGCCCGCGGCGCGCTGGCCTCGGTCACGCGCAGCCGCGGGCTGCTGGGCGTGGCGCTGGTGCTGGCACCGGCACCGAGCGCCCACACCGTCGCCATGCTGGACTGGGCCGTGGCCCCGGGCACGGCGGCGCTGCCGTCGCTGCGAAGCGCCGCCGCGATGGCACTGGCCGGCAATGCGATGGCCGATGCCCTGCCGCTCTTCGAAGCCCTGGCCCGGCTGGAGGGGGCGGGTGCCGACGCCGCCGAAACCCTCGCGCTGCCCCTGGGCCCCGCGGGCTTGCTGCACTTGCGCACAATCCGCCCATCGGGTGCCTGAGCGCCCCGCCTGCTGTACCCACCCCATGCACACCGACACCCTCACCCCCGCGCCCGACGTGCTGATCATGGGCGGCGGCCTCGCCGGCATGACCCTGGCCCTGCAACTGCGCCAGCGCCTGCCCGACATCGACGTGCTGGTACTGGAACGCCGCCCCCACCCCGTGCCGCTGGCCGCGCACAAGGTGGGCGAAAGCAGCGTGGAGATCGGCGCGCACTACTTCGAGCACACCCTGGGCCTGCGCGAGCACCTGCAAGGCCAGCAGTTGCGCAAGTTCGGCTTCCGCTTTTTCTTCAGCGAAGGCCGGCGCGACCTGCACCGCGTCACCGAGCTGGGCGCCAGCCGCCCGCTGCCGGTGCCCAGCTACCAGATCGACCGCGGCATCTTCGAGAACTTCCTCGGTGAGGAATGCCAGCGCCGCGGCATCCGTTTCATCGACGAGTCGATGGTCCGCCAGATCGAGCTCAGCGAAGACGGCAGCCCGCACACCGTGCACTGGCAGCAGGCCGGCGGCGAGCTGCAGCAGACGCCAGCCCGCTGGGTGGTGGACGCCTGCGGCCGCGCCGGCCTCATCAAGAAGAAGCTGGGCCTGGCGCGCGAGAACGCGCATGCGGCGCATGCCGTGTGGTTCCGCATCAGCGAGCGCATCCACCTCGACGGCTGGCCGCTGGAAAGCGAAGCCGCCGACAACGAAGAAGCCGCGCAGGCCTGGCGCGAGCGCTGCGTCACGCCCACGCGCTGGCTGTCCACCAACCACCTCGTGGGCGCGGGCTACTGGGTGTGGCTGATCCCGCTGGCCTCGGGCTCGCATTCGGTGGGCATCGTGGCCGACCCGAAGTACCACCCGCTGGAGCGGATGAACAACTTCGAGAACGCGATGGAGTGGCTGCGCGAGTTCCAGCCGGCGCTGTTCGACGATCTCGACGGCAAGCGCGACAAGCTGCAGGACTTCGCCTTCTTCAAGCGCTTCAGCTACGACTGCACGCAGGTCTTCAGCGAACACCGCTGGGCGCTGGCCGGAGAGGCCGGGCGTTTCCTCGACCCCTTCTACTCGCCGGGCAGCGACTTCATCGCCATCGGCAACACCTACATCACCGAGCTCATCGCGCGCGACCGCGCCGGCCAGCGCCTGGCTGCGCACACGCAGATCTACGAGCAGGTCTTCCGCAGCTTCTACGACAGCACGCTGGCGCTCTACGTCGACCAGTACGGCCTCTTCGGCGACCCCGAGGTGCTGCCCACCAAGGTGATCTGGGACTACACCTACTACTGGAGCGTGCTGGCGCAGATGTTCTGCCAGCAGCGCCTGACCGACCTGGCCTCGCTGGGCCACCTGCGCGACGAACTGGCCGTGTGCCAGCAGCTCAACGTGGAGGTGCAGCACTTCCTGCGCGCCTGGGGCCAGGTGAGCCAGCGCCGCAACCTGCCGGTGATGCTGGACCAGGCTTCCGTGCCCTGGTTCGTGGAACTCAACCGCAGCCTGCACGACGCGAACCTCAGCGATGCCGAGTTCCGCGAGCGCATCCGCCAGGCCGCGCTGACGCTGCAGCAACTGGCGGGCGAGCTGCTGCAGCGCGGCCTGCAAGAGCACCCGGGGCTGGATGGCAGCGCGCTGGCCGCGCTGCTGCCGCCGCAGGCCTTGGAGAAGCCGGCGATGAGCCTGCTCTTCCCGAGCGCCGAGGTGCTGGTGGCCTGAAGCGCCGCAGGCGCTGCAGGCGCTCAGTCTCAGGTCAGGGCTGGAAAGGCGGCAGCCGCCGCGCCTTGCGCCACAGCAGCGCCGGCAGGCGCAGCACGAACTCCACCATCAGCCGGGTGTGCATCCAGCTCAGCAGCACGTTGTCGCGGCCGTAGCGGAAGTGCGAGACGCCGCCTTCGTCGGCACGCAGGTACTTCACCGGCGCGTCCAGGTTCACCGGCTTGATGCCGCGCCAGGCCAGGCGCACCACGGCCTCGGTGTCGAAATCGAAACGGCGCATCCAGGGCTGGCGCTGCATCACCGCGGCCAGTGCGGCCACCGGGTAGACGCGGAAGCCGTAGAGCGAATCGGCCACCCCGGCGCCCAGCGTCTCGAGATTGGTCCACCAGTTCGAGACGCGCCGGCCGCGCACGCGCAGCAGCGGCGCGCTGGCGTCGAAGACCGGGCGGCCCAGCACCATGGTCTCGGGCCGGGCGATGGAGGCCTGCATGAAGGCCGGGATGAGATCGGCCGGGTGCTGGCCATCGCTGTCCATCGCCAGCGCGTGCGTGTAGCCGGCGGCCTGCGCCTGCTGCAGGCCGTGCAGCACGGCAGCGCCCTTGCCGCTGTTCTGCGGCAGCACCCACACACGCAGGCCGGGGTCGGCCGCGGCCATCGCCTGCAGGCCTTCGGCGGTGCCGTCGGTGCTGCCGTCCACCACCACCCACACCGGCGACCACTGCGAACGCGCGGCACGCACGGTGGCGTAGACCTGCTCGCCCGTGTTGTAGCTGGGGATCAGCACCAGGTGCGTGATGGAGACGTCGTTCATCGGGCACAGGCCTCGGGCAAGGTCGGCACGGCCTGCACACCGGCGGCGAAATAGGCTTCCAGCTCGCGCATCTGCGCGGCCGGATCGTCGGCCGGCTCGAAGCGCCGGCCCAAACGCACGGTGAACTCGATGGGCAGTGGCGGCAGCCGCCACAGCGGCCAGCCCTTGCAGAGGTAGGGCGAGTGGGTGTCGATGAACACCGTCTGGATGGGCGCACCGGCGCGCTTGGCGATGAGCGAGACACCGCCGCGGAACGGGTTCACCGGCGGCACCGTGGTGCGCGTGCCTTCCGGAAACAGCACCAACTGCCCACCCTGTTTCAGGTCTTGCACCGCCAGGCGCACCAGGCCGCGCGGCGAATCGTTGCGGATGTAGCGCGCAAGCCGCGCGCCGGGTGCGAGGAAGGGGTTGCGCATCAGGCTGGCCTTCATGATGCAGGCGCTGCGCGGCAGGCGGGCCACCAGCATCATCGCGTCGAGCATGCTCGGGTGGTTGGCCACGACGATGAGCCCGGGCTCGTCGCACAGCGTGTCCAGCCGCTGTGAGTGCAGGCGCATCATGCCGGCCACCCGCGCCATCCACCAGAAGAAGCGGTAGCCGGCGGCGATGGCCGCACGCCCGATGCGCCGCCCCGTGGCGCGCGGCAACAGCGGATACAGCAGCAGCGCCACGCCGCTCCACAGCAGAGAGCCCAGGCCCAGGAAGAGCAGCATCTGCTGCAGCGCCAGCCATTGCAGCGGCAGCAGCAGCCAGCGCAGCGCCGGCTTCAAGCCAGCGCCCCGGGCGCGATGGCGTGGGCTTCGATCTCCACCAGCAGGTTGGCGCGGCAGATGTCGGCCTGCACGCACGGCGCATCGGCCCAGGCCGGCACGGCCTCGGCCAGCACCGCCTGCACGCGCGGGGCGTCGGCCGCATGGCGAACGTAGACCGTGGGCTGCAGGTCGGCCAGGGTGTAGCGGGCGCTGCTGCCGCGGTGGGCGCTGTCGATGACGGCCTGCAGGTTGCGCAGCGTTTCCTGCGTCTGCGCCACCAGGTCACCCTCGTGCACGGTGTGTTCGCCCACGATGCTGGCCGTGCCAGACACCAGCAGCAGCACCTGCCCGGCGCCGGCCTCCGCCAGCGCCGCGCGCGAGAAGGTGGGCGCGCGCGGCCCGTAGGTGGGGCTGTAGCGGTAGGCCGGCACCTGGCGCGGGTTGTCCACGGGCTTTGGCGCCACGCGCCCGGCCAGGAAGCGGATGCTCAGGCCACCGGCATCGTCACCGGCCGTGCCCAGGGCACAAGCCGCCGGCGCCCCTTCGAAAGCGTCGCGCCCGGCGTCGATGAAAGCCCGCTGGCGGCCGATGTTGAACTGGCGGTAGCGCTCCAGCCCGCCGCCATCGGCGTTGATGCGCGGCAGATAGTTCCACAGCCGCAGCACCTGCGGGCAGCCGCAGGCCTGCAGGGCCGCGAAGACATCGCGGTAGGCGCGGTAGGCTGTCGCTTCCAGCGCGCCTTCGGCCTCCGGCAGGTGCAGGTGGCCGAAGGCCCAGTCGCCGTCGGTCTGCCAGTGCACCGCGCCATTGCGCCCTTGCTGCAGCGGACCGGCACCGCCCAGCCAGGCGTCGACCCAGGGTGCCGTGCCGGCCAGCAGCGGCGTGTGCAAGCGGGCCAGGCCGGCGAGGTCGGCTGCGGTGCCTTGCGCAGGCCCGCTCCAGCCCCAGGCCAGGCCGCCCAGTGGCGGCTGCGCCGAAGCCACACGCTGCAGCCAGCCGGGCGGCGACAGGCGCGAAGCAGACAGCGCGCGCGGCCCGTCGGCGCGCGACGAAGGAGCGGGCCGCGTCATGAGGCGCTGGCGATGACGTTCTCGCCGTGCACCGCGCCGACGTCGCGGATCATCCGCCGGCGTGCCCGCCAGGCGCGCCACGTGCGTGGCAACGCGAACAGCGAGCCGAGGTAGTACACGGCCTTGAAGGCGGCCAGCGAGCCCCAGATCGGCGTCTTGCCGTAGATGTCGCCGGCCAGCAGCGAGAGCACGGCCTCCTGCATGCGCAGCGGGTTGCGCGGGTGCATGAAGAGCTCGCGCATCATCGGGTTGGTCATGCGCTGGATGAACCACGAGAACTCGCGCGGCCCGTGCTGCATGCGGCGCTCGAAGCGGCGCCGCGCGGCCGGGTAGGCGGCGGGCTCGTCCAGCGCCTTGGCCACGACCTCGGCGCCTTCGAAGGCGCTCTGCATGGCCAGGAACACGCCCGAGGAGAACACCGGGTCGATGAAGGCGTAGGCATCGCCCAGCATCAGGAAGCGGTCACCAGCGCAGCGGTCGGCGCAGTAGCTGTAGTTGCCGGTGGCCCAGACCTGCTCGTCGATGAGTTCGGCCCCCTGCAGGCGCGCCGCGAGTTCGGGCGCCATCGCGATGGTCTCGGCGAAAAACTCGGGCAGCGGCTTGTCGCGCTGCTTCAGGTAGTAGGGCCAGCACACCGCGCCCACGCTGGTGCTGCCGTCGGCCAGCGGAATGAACCAGAACCAGCCGTGCTGGAACCAGAAGATGCTGATGTTGCCTTCGAGCTTGCCTTCCAGGCGCTGCGCACCCCGGAAGTGGCCGAACAGCGCCGCGCTGTTGTGCTTGCGGTTCTTCTGCTTCCAGCCATGCTGCGTGGCCAGCAGCGTATCGCGGCCACTCGCATCGATGACGAAGCGCGCGCGCCAGCGCTGCACCGCCCCGTCGTTGAGCACCGCCTCGACATCGGCGCCCTGCTCGTCAAAGCTCACTCTGCGCGCCTGGCAGCCTTCCAGCGTGCGCGCGCCAGTGCTGGCGGCGTTGCGGAAGAGGATTTCGTCGAAATCAGCCCTGCGCACCTGCCAGGCCATCGGCAGGTTCTTGTTCCAGGCATCGCCAAACTCGACGAAGGCGCGATGGCTGTGCTGCGGCGAGCAGAACTCGACGCCGAGCTTGGGCATGCCGATGGCTTCCACCTGCGCGCGCACCCCGAGTGCCTCCAGCAGCGGTACCCCCGCAGGCAGCAAGGACTCGCCGATGTGGAAGCGCGGGTGGTGTGCCTTCTCCATCAGCACCACGTCACGGCCCTGGCGTGCGAGCAGAGCGGCCACGGTGCTGCCGGCCGGCCCGCCACCGATGACGAGCACGTCGCAAGGCCGCAAGGGCTCAGAATGAGGGCTGACAGTGGTCTCCGCGGTCATGAGCGTTCGGCGTTCTGGGGGCTGATGCGCCATGGTCCGGCGGCCTTCTTGAAGCGCGGGGACTGGGCACGGGCTTGCGTGCGCAGGTCGCGCCGCACCGATGGATTATCGCAAACACACCCGCATGAACCGACCCGCCGCAAGGCCCCTGCCCCTGCAACACACCCCTGCGTGGTGGGCCGATCTGCGCGTGCGCTTCTGGCGCTACCTGCTGCTGAAGATGCTGGGCATCAGCGGATTCATGTGGGTCTTCTTCCTCGGCTACTTCCACACGCTGCGCCACCCCGTCTACCCGGTGTACGAGATGCCGCTCACCGCGCTGGACGCGCTGGTGCCCTTCCAGCCGCTGGGCTTGGTGGCCTACGTCTCGCTGTGGCTGTATGTCGGCGTCGCGCCCGGGCTGCTGCTGCGGCTGCGTGAGCTGATCGTCTACGGCCTGTGGGCCGCAGCCCTGTGCGCCTGCGGCCTGTTGATCTTCCACTTCTGGCCCACGGCGGTGCCCAAGCCCGATGTCGACGTCAGTGCCTATCCGGGCTTCGCGGTGCTGCAGGGCGTGGATGCAGCGGGCAACGCCTGCCCCTCGCTGCACGTGGCCACGGCGGTGTTCACCGCCATCTGGGTCGAGCGGCTGATGCGCATCGTCGGTGCACCGGCGGCGCTGCGGGTGCTCAACCTCGTGTGGGTGCTGGCCATCGCCTGGTCGACCGTGGCCATCCGCCAGCACGTGGTGCTGGACGCGGTGGCCGGCGCTGCGCTCGGGACATTGTTCGCGGCCTTGTCGATCAGGCTCAGCCCCTGGGTGGGCCGTGGGTCGGCAGGCTGAGGCGAGCGGATATCATCGTCCCCTCGCCGGCCGCAGGGCCATGGCGCCTGCCCATGCAGGCTGCGGGCGGACATGACGATGGAAATGGCACGATGAGTTCGCTCAAGGAATTGCAGGACCTGATCCAGGAAAAGTACGGGCTCGACCCCGCCACCCTGGACCCTCACGCTTCGATGCGTGCCAGCGGCGTCGATTCGCTCGCCCTGGTCGAGTTCCTGTTCGAGGTGGAGGACAAGTACGGCATCTCCATCCCGGACAACAACCCGAACCTCGACACCCTGGCTGAACTGGCCGAGATCGTCGACCAGTTGCGCGCCGCGCAGACCGCCGCCGCACCGCAGTGAACGGGGTCGTGGTCACGGGCCTGGGGGTGGTCAGCCCCCATGGCGATGACGCGCAGGCCATGTTCAGTGCGCTGATGCGCGGTGAATCGGCCGTTCGGCCTGTCTTCCCCGAGCTGCCCCGCCCCGCAGCAGCAGCGGCCGCAGCCTTCGACGAAACCCGCTGGTTCAACAAGCTGCAGCTGGCCGGCGTCGACCGCGTGAGCCAGCTGGCCGTGGCCGCCGCCGATCTGGCGCTGCGCGATGCCGGCGGCCTCGGCGATGCCGACCGTGAGCGCGTGGGCGTCTATGCCGGCTGCGGCATGGGCGGCGCGGCCGCACTCGACACCGCCTACCGCAGCGCCGGCCGCGTGCCGCCGCTGACCATCCCGGCCTTCATGCCCAACGCGCCGGCCTCGCACGTGGCCATGCGCCAGGGCGTCAAGGGCCCGGTCATCACCTACTCGGTGGCCTGCGCTTCGTCGGCCGTGGCCATTGCCGAAGCCGCCAAGGCCGTACGCAACGGCGAGGTGGACGTGGCCATCGCGGGCGGCAGCGAAGCCCTGCTCGTGCCGGGCGTGGTGCTCGCGTGGCAGGCCATGATGACGCTGGCGAGCTTCCAGCCCGGCGAGGCGGCGCAGGCCTGCCGCCCCTTCGCCACCGACCGCAGCGGCTTCGTGCTGGGCGAAGGTGCGGCCTTCCTGGTGCTGGAATCGGCCGAGCGCGCGCAGGCCCGCCAAGCCCGTGCGTACGCCAAGCTGTCTGGCTGGGGCATGAGCTGCGATGCCACCCACCTCACCAAGCCCGATGCCGGCGGCCAGCAGCGCGCGCTGAACGCCGCGCTGCGCACGGCCGGGCTGCAGGCGGCCGACGTCGGCTACTGCAACGCCCATGGCACCGCCACGAAGATTGGCGACGGCGTCGAGGCCGAGGCCTTGCGCGGCGTGTGGGGTGCGGACATCGATGCCCTGCGTGTCAGCTCCACCAAGGCACTGCACGGGCACTTGCTCGGCGCGGCGGGTGCGTTGGAGGCGGTGGTCACGGTGCTCGCGCTGCACGAACGCCAACTGCCCCCCAACGCCCACTGCGGCAGCCCCGACGGCAGCCTCGGCCTGAACCTCGTGCTGGAACCTGGCTTGACGGCACCCGGCCTGCGCGCCGCGATCAGCAGTTCCTTCGCCTTCGGCGGCACCAACTCGGCCCTGCTCTTCGAACGCGCCTGATTCGACAGACGCGACAGACACGGGGCAAGCAGCCCCAAGGAAAAAGGCCTCCCGCGTGAGCGAGGAGGCCTTCTCTTTTTGCCTGGTGGATCCGGGGGGAATCGAACCCCCGTCCGCAAGCCATTGCCGAACGGTTCTACATGCGTAGCTGTCTGATTTGGATTTAAGAGCGCAGGTCGCGCAGCAGCACGCTACCTTTGCCCCGAGTCATTTGGTTTTAGGCCCGCAACGAATGACACGCTGCAGGACGAGCCAATGTGTATGACCTCGCAGTCTTCAGGTTACCCCTCAGACCCAGCCCATCGGCCAACTGTTGCGAGGCTCACCGGTTTTAAGCGGCGAGGGCGTACGTTTGATCGTTCGCAGTTACTTTGTTTCCAGTGGATTAACGAGCGAACTGGTGCTCGGCATGCCCCGAATCGACTCCGCACCCACGTCGAAGCCAGGTCGGACCCAGGCTGAGGAGTTTAGGGCACTTCCAGCCATTGCAAGAGGGCATCGGCGTCGGGCAGCACCGCATCGGCGCCCCAGGTGTGCGGATCTTGCCCTGCGCCGAGGTAGCCCCAAGCCGCTGCGAGCGTGTGCATGCCCGCAGCACGGCCTGCAATCACGTCGCGCTCATCGTCGCCCACGTAGACGCAGTCTGCCGGCGCCACACCCAGGCGCCTGGCCGCTTCCAGCAGCGGTGCCGGGTGGGGCTTGGTGTGGGGTGTGCTGTCGCCGGCCACCAGCGCGGCCGTGTGCGAAAGGCCGCAGGCCTGCACCAGCGGCTCGGCGAAGCGCAGGGCCTTGTTGGTGACGATGCCCCAGGCTGTGCCACGGGCTGCCAGGGCCAGCAGCACCCGGGCCGTGGGCTCGAAGCTGCACGTCAGCCGCAGCAGGCGCGTCGCGTAGTGCGCGTGGAACTCGTCGCGCAACACCGCATAGGCTGGCGCGTCAGGCGCCAAGCCGAAAGCGGCCCCGAGCATGCCCCGCGCACCGGAGCCCGCATGGCAGCGCAAGGCTTCGAAAGGCAGTGCTGGCAGCCCGCGCACAACGCGCATGTCGTTGGCGGTGCCGGCCAGATCAGGCGCGCTGTCGACGAGCGTGCCGTCCAGGTCGAAGAGGACGGCCTTCACGGAGGCGGCCAAGACGGAAAAGTCCGCCTCAGCCCGGGCGGCGGCAGGCGATCAGGTAGTTGACGCTGGTGTCGCCCGACAGCCAGTAGCGCCGGGTGAAGGGGTTGTATTCCATCCCCCGGCTTCCCTGCTGACTCAGGCCCGCGTCACGCGCCCAGCGCGCCAGTTCGCTGGGGCGGATGAAGCGCGCGTACTCGTGCGTACCCTTGGGCAGCAAGCGCAGCACGTATTCAGCCCCGACGATGGCGAAAAGGAAGGACTTGGGGTTGCGGTTGAGCGTCGAGAAGAACACCCAACCCCCGGGGCGGACCAGGGTGGCGCAAGCACGCACCACCGCCGAGGGGTCGGGCACGTGCTCCAGCATCTCCATGCAGGTGACAACATCGAAGGATGCTGGCTGCTCGGCGGCCAGGGCCTCGGTGGCGATCTCTCGGTACTCGAGGTTCTCAACGCCCGCCTCCAAAGCATGCAGGCGCGCAACGCCCAGCGGGCGCGCGGCGAGGTCAATGCCCGTCACATGAGCGGCGCGGCGCGACATGGCCTCGGCCAGGATGCCCCCGCCGCAGCCGACGTCCAGAACCTGCTTGCCACGAAGCACGGCCAGTTCGTCGATCCACTCCAACCGCAAGGGGTTGATCTGGTGCAAGGGCCGGAACTCGCTTTCTGGGTCCCACCAGCGGTGGGCCAGTTCGCTGAATTTGGCGAGTTCTTGTGCGTCGACGTTGCTCATGAAGGCATGGTATCCAACAGTGCCAGCACGTGGCGTCGCCAGGGTTTGGCACCGCTGCCCCTGGCAAGGTCATCCTGGAAAAAGAAAACCCCGCCGGAGCGGGGTTTGCAGTGAATGCAGCCCGAGGGCTGCAAGCTTCACTTCTTGACGCGGGTGCCCACGACTTCCACTTCCACGCGACGGTTCTTCGCGCGGCCAGCGGCCGTCTTGTTGTCGGCGACCGGGTTCTTCGAGCCCTTGCCTTCCGTGTAGACACGGTTGCGCTCGATGCCCTTGCTCGTGAGGAAGCCCTTGACGGCTTCGGCACGTGCGATCGACAGCTTCTGGTTGATGGCGTCGTTGCCCACCGAGTCGGTGTGGCCCACGGCGATCACCACTTCCAGCGTGACACCCTTGGTCTTCTCGACCAAGTCGGCCAGCTTGGCAGCTTCGGCCGGCTTGAGGTTCGACTTGGCGAAGTCGAACAGCGCGTCGGACTCGAAGGTGACCTTCTCTTGCACCGGTGCGGGCGGGGCGACCGGGGCGCGCGGGGCGACCGGCGGGGCCACGACCGGAGCCGGCGGCGCGACAGGCGCGGGCGGCGGGGGCGGAGCGACCGGGGGAGCCGGCTTCGGAGCGGGCGGCGGCGGCGGCTTGATCGCGCCATCGCACTTCTCATCGGCGGTGGCCGGCGTCCAGCCAGCATCGCGCCAGCAGAGTTCGTTCGTGCCGTTCTTCCAGACGGTACCGTCGGAAGCGCGCCAGTTGTCGACCGACTTCGGGGCCATGCCGCCGTGGGCTGCAGCCAACGACGCGATCGGGGCGGCAAGTGCGGCAGATGCGAAGAGCACCGCCACCTTGTTCAATTTCTTCATGATTCTCCTCTCGAGGAAAGCCGCAGACTAGCCTGCGTAAAGTCCAAAACGACAAGCGCGAGTTGGCATACCTACCGGGCAAATCCCCACAGGCGCGGGCACTTACCACCGACGAGTCATTGTGCCATAGGGCGTCGGGTGGCCTGCATTCTGGGCCCTGCTTTGAAGGGACCCGGGGCCGATGTTGCGCTGCCGCGACAAGACGCCGGCCCTAGAATCTGCGGTTTTGCCGCGTAGCGGACCAGGCCCCTTCGGCCGCCATCAACCTCAGAGCGCATGACCTCCTTCGCCAAGGAAACACTCCCCGTCAGTCTCGAAGAAGAGATGCGCCGTTCCTACCTCGACTACGCGATGAGCGTGATCGTGGGGCGTGCGCTACCGGACGCCCGAGACGGCCTGAAACCCGTGCACCGCCGCTGCTTGTTCGCGATGCATGAACAGTCCAACCACTGGAACCGGCCGTACAAGAAGAGTGCGCGCATCGTCGGCGACGTGATGGGTAAATACCACCCGCACGGCGACTCGGCGATCTACGAGACCATCGTGCGCATGGCCCAGCCCTTCTCGCTGCGCCACATGCTGGTGGACGGCCAGGGCAACTTCGGCAGCGTCGATGGCGACAACGCCGCGGCGATGCGCTACACCGAGATCCGCCTGTCGAAGATCGCCGCCGAGATGCTGGCCGACATCGACAAGGAGACGGTCGATTTCGCGCCCAACTACGACGGCTCGGAGAACGAGCCGACCGTGCTGCCCGCGCGGCTGCCCAACCTGCTGGTCAACGGCAGCGCCGGTATCGCGGTGGGTATGGCGACGAACATCCCTCCGCACAACCTCAACGAGGTGGTCGACGCCTGCCTGCACCTGCTGCGCAACCCTGAAGCCAGCATCGACGAGCTGATGGAAATCATGCCGGCGCCCGACTTCCCGACGGCCGGCATCATCTACGGCCTGTCGGGCGTGCGCGAGGGCTACCGCACCGGCCGCGGCAAGGTGGTGATGCGCGCCAAGTGCCACTTCGAGGACATCGGCAAGGGCGAACGCCAGGCGATCATCGTCGACGAGATCCCTTACCAGGTGAACAAGAAGACGCTGCTCGAGCGCATCGCCGAGCTCGTCCACGAAAAGAAGATCGAGGGCATCAGCCACATCCAGGACGAGAGCGACAAGTCCGGGATGCGCGTGGTCATCGAGCTCAAGCGCGGTGAAGTGCCCGAGGTGGTGCTGAACAACCTGTACAAGCAGACGCAGCTGCAGGATTCGTTCGGCATGAACATGGTGGCCCTGATCGACGGGCAACCCAAGCTGTGCAACCTGAAGGACCTGATCGCGGTCTTCCTGGAGCACCGGCGCGAGGTCATCACACGCCGCACGGTGTTCGAGCTGAAGAAGGCGCGCGAACGCGGCCATGTGCTCGAAGGCCTGGCGGTCGCGCTGGCCAACATCGACGACTTCATCGAGACCATCAAGACGAGCCCCACGCCGCCGGTGGCCAAGGCTGCGCTGATGGCCAAGGCCTGGGACAGCAGCATGGTGCGCGAGATGCTCGCGCGCGCTGAAGAAAGCACGCCGGGTGGCCGCGCCGCCTACCGGCCGGAAGGCCTGCCGGCCAGCTACGGCCTCCAGGCCGATGGCCTGTACCGCCTGAGCGACGACCAAGCGCAGGAGATCCTGCAGATGCGCCTGCAGCGCCTGACCGGCCTGGAGCAGGACAAGATCATCGGCGAGTACCGCGAGGTGATGTCAGAGATTGCCGACCTGCTGGACATCCTGGCCAAGCCCGAGCGCGTGACGGCCATCATCAGCAGCGAACTCGGCGACGTGAAGCGCGAGTTCGGCGAAACCAAGCTCGGCGCGCGCCGCAGCGAGGTGGTGCACAACGCGCAGGAACTGGGCACCGAAGACCTGATCACGCCCACCGACATGGTGGTGACGCTGAGCCACACCGGCTACATCAAGAGCCAGCCGCTGGCCGAGTACCGCGCGCAGAAGCGCGGCGGCCGCGGCAAGCAGGCTACGCAGACGAAGGAGGACGACTGGGTCGACCAGCTCTTCATCGCCAACACGCACGACTGGATCCTGTGCTTCAGCGACCGCGGCCGTGTGTACTGGCTCAAGGTCTGGGAAGTGCCGCAGGGCAGCCGCGCCAGCCGCGGCAAGCCCATCGTCAACATGTTCCCGCTGCAGCCAGGCGAGAAGATCACTGTCGTGCTGCCCCTGACGGGCAGCACACGCACCTTCCCGGCCGACCACTATGTCTTCATGAGCACGGCGCTGGGCACGGTCAAGAAGACCTCGCTGGACGAGTTCAGCAACCCGCGCAAGGCCGGCATCATCGCGGTGGATCTCGATGAAGGCGACCACCTCATCGGCGCAGCGCTCACCGACGGCCAGCACGACGTGATGCTGTTCAGCGATGGCGGCAAGGCCGTGCGCTTCGCCGAAGACGAAGTGCGGCCGCTGAGCCGCACAGCACGCGGCGTGCGCGGCATGGCGCTGGAAGACGGCCAGCGCGTCATTGCGATGCTGGTGGCCGAAGACGAGACGCAGAGCGTGCTGACCGCCACCGAGAATGGCTATGGCAAGCGCACGTCCATCGTCGAGTACACCCGGCACGGGCGCGGCACCAAGGGCATGATCGCCATCCAGCAAAGCGAGCGCAACGGCAAGGTCGTGGCCGCAACGCTGGTGCGCCAGCCCGACGAGATCATGCTGATCACCGATAAGGGCGTGCTCGTGCGCACCCGCGTCAGCGAGATCCGCGAGTTGGGCCGTGCCACGCAAGGCGTCACGCTCATCGCGCTGGACAACGGCGCCAAGCTGTCGGGCCTGCAGCGCATCGTGGAGAACGACGCATCGGCCCAGGACAACGCAGGCCCTGACGCCGACGACAACACCCCCGGCGACGCCGGTGCAGAAGGAAACTGAGTGAAGTTCAAGCTGATCGCCCTCACCGCGGCCCTGGCCGCCGCCGCCACCGTGCAGGCCCAGACCGCTGCGCCCGCGCCGGCCGCGGCCCCCGCTGCTGCACCTGCAGCGCCGGCTTCCGAGGCCAAGAAGGCGCTCGTGGCCCGCGTGCTGCAACTGCAGCAACCGGGTATCGAAGCCATGGCGCGCCAACTGACCGAGCAGCCCGCCCGCCAAATCCTGCAACGCGCCGGGCAGGCGCTGCAGGGCGTGACGGCGGAGCGCCGCGAGGCGCTGGCGCGCGACATCGAGGCCGACGTCCGCAAGTACGCCGAAGATGCCACGCCGGTGGTCGTCACGCGTGCGGTGCAGCTGGCCCCCGGCACGATCGGCGCCCTGCTCGAAGAGCGCATGAGCGAAGACGAGCTGCGCGAAGTCATCAGCATCCTCGAATCGCCGGCCAACCGCAAGTTCCAGTCGCTGGGCGGTGAGATGCAGCGGGCCATTGGCGAGAAGCTCGTGGCCGAAACGCGCGGCGAGATCGGCCCCAAGGTGCAAGCCCTGGAGCAGGCCGTCGCCGCACGACTGCAACCGCCGGCAGACGCCGCACCCGCAGCCAAGCCCAAGCCGGCGGCCAGCACCGGCGCCAAGCCCGCCGCACCGGCCAAGAAGCCCTGAACCGCAACCAGCCAGCGCCTGACCGAAGATGGCCGAACCGAGCGGGGTCGCCCCTGAACTGCTGGCCTTGCGCCAGCACATCGACAACGTCGACCGCGAGCTGCTGGCGCTGCTGAACCGCCGCGCGGGGCTGGCGCTGGAAGTGGGCGAGATCAAGAAGCGCGAGGGCTCGGTCGTTTTCAGGCCCGAGCGCGAGGCGCAGGTCATCGACGGCCTGAAGGGCACGAACCCGGGCCCGCTCAAGAACGACAGCGTGGCCCCGATCTGGCGCGAGATCATGTCGGCCTGCCGCGCCCTGGAAACGCCCACGCGCGTGGCCTACCTGGGCCCGGCCGGCACCTTCAGCGAAGAGGCGGCGCTGGGTTACTTTGGCAGCAGCCTGGTGCGCCTGCCCTGCGCCAGCATCGATGAAGTGATGCACGCCGCCACCAGTGGCGCGGCCGATTTCGGTGTGATGCCGGTGGAGAACAGCACCGAAGGCGTTGTCGCGCGCTCGCTCGATCTCTTCCTGACCACGCCCCTCTTCATCATCGGCGAAACCAGCCTCGTGGTGCGCCACAACCTGCTGCGCAAGGTGGACGAGTTGCAGGGCATCGAGGCCATCTGCGCGCATCCGCAGGCGCTGGCGCAGTGCCACCGCTGGCTCAGCCACCACCTGCCCGATGTGGAGCGCCGCCCTGTGGCGAGCAACGCCGAAGGCGCGCGGCTGGCCGGCCTGAACCCTGCGCTGGCCGCCATCGCGAGCACGCGCGCGGCCAGCGAGTACGGCCTGCACGTCGTCTCACCCGCGATCCAGGACGACCCGCACAACCGCACCCGCTTCGCGATCGTCACGCACCCCTCACGGCACCCGGCACCCAAGGCATCGGGGCACGACTGCACCAGCCTCGTGGTCTCGGTCACCAACCGCCCCGGGGCCGTGCACGACATGCTGGTGCCGCTGAAGAACCACGGCGTCTCGATGACCCGCTTCGAGTCGCGCCCGGCGCGCTCGGGCCAGTGGGAGTACTACTTCTACATCGATGTCGAGGGCCACCCTGACGAACCGAAGGTCGATGCCGCGCTGAAGGAACTGCGCGCGGTCTGCGCGTTCTTCAAGATCCTCGGCACCTACCCCATCGACGTGCACTGACCATGTTCCAGCAACTCGGCGTCATCGGATGCGGCCTGATGGGCGGCAGCTTCGCGCTGGCGCTCAAGCGGGCCGGCCTGGTCAAGCGCGTCGTCGGCTACAGCAAGTCGCCCAGCACCACCGAGCGCGCCAAGCGCATGGGCGTCATCGACGTGGCGGCCGAATCGGCGCTGCTGGCCGTATCGGGCTCTGACATCGTGCTCATCGCCGTGCCGGTGGCCGCCACGGAAACCACCTTCAAGGCCATCCGTCACCTCGTCGAGCCCGGCGTGCTGGTGATGGACGTGGGCAGCACCAAGCGCGATGTAGTCGATGCCGCGCGTCGTGTGCTGCGCGAGCGTATCGGCTCCTTCGTGCCTGCGCACCCGATCGCTGGCAAAGAGGTCTCGGGCATCCAGCATGCCGATGCGGCGCTGTACAACGGGCGCCAGGTCATACTCACGCCGCTCGCGCAGACCGCGCCCGAACTGGTGCAGAAGGCCACCGACGTGTGGAGCAGCATCGGCGCGCAAGTGCTGAAGATGACGCCGGAGAACCACGACGCCGCCTTCGCTGCCGTGAGCCACCTGCCGCACCTGCTGGCCTTCGCGTACTTCAGCTCGGTGGTCAACCAGCCGGCCGGGCGCGATTTCCTCTCGCTGGCCGGCCCCGGTTTTCGTGACTTCACGCGCATTGCCGCCAGCAGCCCCGAGACCTGGCGCGACATCCTCGTGGCCAACCGCGAAGAGGTGCTCAAGCAGAGCCAGCGGTTCCGCCAGGCGCTCGACGCGCTGGAGCACGTGATGCGCGAAGGCAATGCCGACGCGCTGGAAGGCCTGATCCGCGGACCCTCCGAAGGCCGCGCCAGCTGGCAGATGGGCGCACCCCGCGTGCCGGGCTCTGGCAAGCCCCCCACCGCTTCCTGAACCTTCTTCCTGAACCCTCTTCGGGGGCGCTGCGCCCCGCGCGCATGCACGACATCCCCTTCCTCGACCTTCCGCCGCTGACGGGCGCTTCGGGCACCGTGCGCCTGCCCGGCAGCAAGAGCATCAGCAACCGCGTGCTGCTGCTGGCCGGCCTGGCCAGCGGCACCACCGCCGTGCACGACCTGCTGGACAGCGACGACACGCGGGTGATGCTGGACGCGTTGGCCACGCTGGGCTGTGGCCTGCAGTGGCAGGGCGAAGGCCGGCACCGGGTGCTGCAGCTCACGGGCCTGGGCGGCCGGCTGGCGGTGCGGGAGGCCGATTTGTTCCTGGGCAATGCCGGCACGGCCATGCGCCCGCTGGCGGCGGCACTCGCCGTGCTGGCCGCCACGCAGGGCGGCCGCTACACGCTGCGCGGCGTGCCGCGCATGCACGAGCGGCCCATCGGCGACCTGGTGGACGCGCTGCGGCCGCTGGGCTGCACGGTCGAAGACCTGGGCACGCCAGGCTACCCGCCGTTGCGCATCTCGGGCACGGCCGGTGGCGAGTTGGCCACGCAGCAGCCCATCCGCGTGCGGGGTGATGTCTCCAGCCAGTTCCTCACCGCGCTGCTGCTCGCGCTGCCGCTGGTGAGCGCACAGCGCGACATCACCATCGAGGTGGAGGGCGAGCTCATCAGCCAGCCCTACATCAGCATCACGCTGAACCTGCTGCAGCGCTTCGGCATCGCGGTGCGGCAAGAGGGCTGGCAGCGTTTCACCATCCCACAGGGCAGCGCCTACCGCTCACCAGGCGCGGTGCACGTGGAGGGCGATGCCTCGTCGGCCTCGTACTTCGTCGCCCTGGGCGCGATCGCCGCGCACGGTGGCGCGCCGGTGCGCATCGAGGGTGTGGGCAGCGACAGCATCCAGGGCGACATCCGCTTCGTCGATGCAGCGGTCGCCATGGGCGCGCAAGTCAAGAGCGGCCCGGGATGGCTGGAAGTGCACCGCGGTCGCTGGCCGCTGGCGGCCATCGACCTGGACTGCAAGCACATCCCCGACGCCGCGATGACGCTGGCCGTCATGGCGCTCTACGCCGAAGGCACCACGCGCCTGAGCGGCATCGCCAGCTGGCGCGTCAAAGAAACCGACCGCATCGCGGCCATGGCCACCGAGCTGCGCCAAGTGGGCGCCAAGGTCACCGAGGGGCCTGACTTCATCGAAGTCACGCCGCCGGCCGCCGGCGCCTGGCGCGCAGCCAGCATCCACACCTACGACGACCACCGCATGGCCATGTGCCTCTCGCTGGCCGCCTTCAACCCGCTCGCGCCCACGGGCAGCGCCGAGGCCGGCTGCGCGGTGCGCATCCTCGATCCGCGCTGCGTCGGCAAAACCTTCCCCGATTACTTCGAGGCCCTGCTGGCCCTGGTGACGGCGCGCACCGAGGACATCCCCGTGATCTGCATCGATGGACCCACGGCCTCGGGCAAGGGCACGCTGGCCGCGGCGGTGGCCGACGCGCTGGGCTATGTACTGCTGGACTCGGGTGCGCTCTACCGCGCCACGGGCCTGGCCGCGCAGTGGGACGGCGTGGCCGACACCGACGAGCCGGCACTGGCCCGCCTGGCCGGCCTGCTGGACCTGCGCTTCGGCCACGGCCCCGAGGGCAGCCGTGCGTGGCTGCGCGGGCGCGAGGTCAGTGAACAGCTGCGCACCGAAGAAGCCGGCCTGCGCGCCAGCCGCATTTCGGCCCTGCCCGCCGTCCGTCATGCCCTACAAGACCTGCAGCTGGCCTTCCGCCGCGCGCCCGGCCTCGTGGCCGACGGACGCGACATGGGCACGGTCATCTTCCCTGCTGCGCCGCTGAAGGTCTACCTCACCGCCAGCGCCGCGAAGCGGGCCGAGAGGCGCCATAAGCAGTTGATTTCGAAGGGAATTCCGGCTAGGATCGCCGACCTTCGCGCAGACCTCGAGGCCCGCGACGCCCGTGACAAAAACCGGGCCGTGGCACCCTTGAAGCCCGCCGAAGACGCGTACTTGCTGGACAACTCGAACCTCAGCGTCGAAGACTCGGTGCAACAGGTGTTGAGCTGGTGGCAAGCCCGCCGGCCCTTCCCGGCCCGCGGCTAGTACGCCAGAGGTCCCGCACACCTCCCGCAGCGGCCGTCAGGCCCATGGGTGTGCGGGGTGTCCAACCCCAACCGCGGCACCCGCCGCACGCACGCCCGGCTCTGCTGTCAACTCCTCCGGGTACTCAGGAAACTCATGTCCGTTACCACTACCGTCACCGCCAAGGGTGGCATGTCCGAATTCGCGGCCCTGTTCGAAGAGTCGCTCAAGTCCAACGACATGCGCGTCGGCGAGGTCATCTCCGCTGAAGTCGTGCGCATCGAGTTCAACCACGTCGTGGTGAACGCCGGCCTCAAGAGCGAAAGCTACGTGGCCATCGAAGAATTCAAGAACGACCAGGGCGAGCTGGAAGTTCAAGTCGGCGACTTCGTCTCGGTGGCCATCGACGCCGTCGAGAACGGCTACGGCGACACCATCCTCAGCCGCGACAAGGCCAAGCGCCTGGCTTCGTGGATGAGCCTGGAGAACTCGCTGGAAAGCGGCGAATTCGTCACCGGCACGGTCAGTGGCAAGGTCAAGGGCGGTCTGACCGTCCTGGTCAACGGCATCCGCGCCTTCCTGCCTGGCAGCCTGCTCGACACGCGTCCCGTCAAGGACATGACGCCGTTCGAAGGCAAGACCATGGAGTTCAAGGTCATCAAGCTCGACCGCAAGCGCAACAACGTGGTGCTGAGCCGCCGCGCTGTGGTGGAAGCGAGCATGGGTGAAGAGCGCGCCAAGCTGCTCGAGACCCTGAGCGAAGGCGCCATCGTCAACGGCGTGGTCAAGAACATCACCGAGTACGGCGCCTTCGTCGACCTGGGTGGCATCGACGGCCTGCTGCACATCACCGACATGGCCTGGCGCCGTGTCCGTCACCCGAGCGAAGTGGTGACGGTCGGCCAAGAGCTGACGGCCAAGGTCCTGAAGTTCGACGCCGAGAAGAACCGCGTCAGCCTGGGCCTGAAGCAGCTGGGCGACGACCCGTGGCACGGTGTGAGCCGCCGCTACCCGAACAGCACGCGCCTGTTCGGCAAGATCACGAACATCGCCGACTACGGCGCGTTCGTCGAGATCGAGCCGGGCATCGAAGGCCTGGTGCACGTCTCCGAGATGGACTGGACCAACAAGAACGTCGCTCCCGCCAAGGTCGTCACCCTGGGCGAAGAAGTCGAAGTCATGGTCCTGGAAATCGACGAAGACAAGCGCCGCATCAGCCTGGGCATGAAGCAGTGCAAGGCCAACCCGTGGGAAGAGTTCAGCACCACGGTCAAGCGCGGTGACCGTGTCAAGGGCCCGGTCAAGAGCATCACCGACTTCGGCGTCTTCATCGGCCTGTCGGCCGGCATCGACGGCCTGGTGCACCTGTCCGACCTGTCGTGGCACGAGCCGGGCGAAACCGCCGTGCGCAACTACAAGAAGGGCCAGGAAGTCGACGCGATCGTCTTGGCCGTGGACGTGGAGCGCGAGCGCATCAGCCTGGGCATCAAGCAGCTCGACACCGACCCCTTCACCAGCTTCACCACGATCAACGACCGTGGCGCTGTGGTCAACGGCAAGGTCAAGAGCGTCGACCCGCGCGGCGCCGAGATCCAGCTGAACGAAGACGTCACTGGCTACCTGCGTGCCAGCGAAATCAGCCGTGACCGCGTGGAAGATGCGCGCAACGTGCTGAAGGAAGGCGACGAAGTCAGCGTGATGGTCATCAACGTCGACCGCAAGATGCGCAGCATCCAGCTGTCGATCAAGGCCAAGGACAACGCTGACGAGCAGCAAGCCATGCAGCGCCTGAGCCAGACCAACGAGCGTGAGAACGCCGGCACCACGAGCCTGGGCGCCCTGCTGCGCGCCAAGCTCGACAACCGCGGCGAATAAGCCGCGGCGGGCTGGCGCAGGCCCGGGGCGCCCCCCCCCACGGTGTCAGAGCCCCCTGTTCGACAGGCCCGCGCCGCCCCCGGGCGCGCGGGCTTCTTCATTCAGGGCGGCCCGCGTCTCGCCGGGCCGTCTTCACCTGCAGCTGCCCCATGACACGTTCCGATCTCGTCACCCGCCTGGCCGAGCGCTTCTCGCAGCTCACGCAGCGCGACACCGAGTTCGCCGTGAAGACCATCCTCGACGCGATGAGCGATGCCCTGGCCCGCGGCCACCGCATCGAGATCCGCGGCTTCGGCAGCTTCAGCATCAACCGCCGCCCGCCCCGCATGGGCCGCAACCCGCGCAGCGGTGAGCAGGTCGTCATCCCTGAAAAGCTGGTGCCCCACTTCAAGCCAGGCAAGGCCTTGCGCGAGGCGGTGGACGCACAAGCGCCTGCACGCAACGGCGCGGTCGATCTCGACGACTGAGCCCTGCTGCGCTGCGTCACCGGGCCGGGCGCCGCCTAGAATCGGCGCCGCATGCGTTTCCTCGTCAGGCTGTTCTGGGCCTTCATCTTCTTCACGCTGTTCGCCTTCGCGCTGAACAACCAGCAACTGGCCACGGTGCGCTGGTTCTTCGGGGTGGAATGGCGCACGCCCATGGTCATCGTGGTGCTGGTGGCATTCGCCGCCGGCTGCGCCATTGGCGTGATGGCCATGCTGCCGAGCTGGTGGCACCAGCGCCGCGTGGCCAAGCGCAACGCGCCCGAGCCGGCCAAGCCCAACAGCGCGCCGCCCAGCAGCCTGCTGCCCAGCGAGTTCGGCCCTGAACACCCGCCGCGCGAGGGGCTCTAGCCGCTGATGGACTTCGACCTGCAGTGGCTGCTGATCGGCCTGCCCGTGGCCTTCGCGCTGGGCTGGATGGCCTCTCGCTTCGACCTGAAGCAGCTCAAGCGCGAGCGTGAAGACGCCCCCCGGGCCTACTTCAAGGGCCTGAACCTGCTGCTCAACGAACAGCAGGACAAGGCCATCGACGCCTTCATCGAGGCGGTGCAGTACGACCCCGACACCACCGAACTCCACTTCGCGCTGGGCAACCTCTTCCGCCGTCGCGGCGAGTTCGAGCGGGCGGTGCGCGTGCACCAGCACCTGCTGGGCCGCAGCGATCTGAAAGCCGGCGACCACGAACGCGCCCAGCGTGCGCTGGCGCAAGACTTCATGAAGGCCGGCCTCTTCGACCGCGCCGAAGCCGCGTGGCAGGCGCTGGAAGGCACCGCTTTCGATGGCGAAGCCCGGCTGGCGCTGCTGTCGCTCTTCGAACGCAGCCGCGACTGGCAGCGCGCCGCAACGGTGGCGCGCCAGCTGGAGGCCGCGGGCACCGGTGCCTTCGGTTCGCGCATCGCGCACTACGAGTGCGAGCTGGCCGAAGCCGACGACGCTGCAGGCCGGCCCTTCGACGCCGAAGCCGCGCTGCAGCGCGCCCGTGAAGCAGCGCCCCAGGCCGCACGCCCGGTGCTGCTGGCGGGCCACCGGCTGCTCAAGGCCGGGCAGCCGGCGCGCGCGATGGACACATGGCAAGGCCTGCTTCAGAGCCAGCCGGCCGCCTTCCTGCTGGTGGCCGCCGACTACGCGCGCGCGGCACAGGCCGCAGGCCGTGGCGCCGAAGCCCATGCCGCGCTGACCGAGGCGCTGGCGCGCCTGCCGGCGCTGGAGCTGGTGCAGGCGCTGGAACTGCTGGAAGACCCGGCCGACCCGGCCCGGCTGCCGCGCCTGCTGGCCCATCTGCAGCAGCAGCCCACCCTCTCGGGCGCGCAGCGCCTGCTGGCCGTGCCGGCCGCGCAATGGACCGAAGAGGCGCTGCCGTTGCTGCAGAACGCCGTGAAGCGCGGCGCGGCGCCGATGCAGCGCTACCGCTGCGCAGCCTGCGGTTTCGAGGCGCAGCACTACTACTGGCAGTGCCCCGGCTGCCTCACCTGGGACAGCTACCCGACCCAGCGCCTCGACGCGCTCTGAGCCCTGCGCGCTGAGGCGCGGGCACAGGGTCTCTCAGGCGCCGAGTTGCTGAGCCATCAGCGCCAGCACCTCGGCGCGCCCGGGCACCTGCCCCTTGCCGCCGATGCTGGCCACGCGCCCGGTGCCGGTGATGCCGGCCAAACCCGGATCGTGGTCGCAGTAGATGCCGAGCGTAGGCCGCCCCAGCGCTGCCGCCAGGTGCGTGAAGCCGGTGTCCAGCCCGATAACCACCTGCGCTCCGGCCAGCACGGCGGCCATCTCGCCCACGCGCAGGAAGGGCGGTACATCGCCATCGCAGCTGGCCGCGATGCGTTCGGCCAAGGTCTGTTCGGCCTCCCGGCCCCACAGCACCAGGGGCAGCCAGCCCCGCTCCTGCAGGCGCTTGCCCACGGCCACCCAGTGGCGCTCGGGCCAGAGCTTCTCGGGCCGGCTGGCGCTGGGGATCAGCACCGCATAGGCCGAGCGCGGCTGCCAGCTCGCAGCCGGTGCACGCAGGCCGAAATCGGGGGGGCCCTCCACCCGGTATCCCAGGTGGGCCGCGGCCAGCAGGCGGCAGCGTTGCACCGCCTGCAGGTCTTTGGACACCGCAGCCTTGTGCTTGTAGAGCCACGCGGCCGCGCTCTCGCGCGCGCTGGCGGCGTCGTAGCCCAGCACCGGTGCGCCGGCCTGGCGGGCCCACAGCGCGCTCTTCAGCAAGCCCTGCAGGTCCAGCACGCCGTCGTAGCGGCCCGCGCGCAGTTGCTCGCGCAGATCGCCCATGGCGCGCCAGGTGGCGGGCTGCAGCAGCTGTTGGCGCCATTTGCGCCAGGACATCGGGAGCACGCGGCGCACGCCGGGGTGCATCTGCGGAATCGCGGCGAAAGGCGCCTCGACGAGCCAATCCACCTCGGCCTGCGGGTGCTGGCGGCGCAGGTCGTTCAGCACGGGCGTGGCATGCACCACGTCACCCATCGACGAGGTCTTGACGATCAGCAGCCGCATCGACCGCCTTTCGCACGCGCCACGCCGGCCCCAGCCTCAAGCACCCCGCAGCTCCTTCACGAGCTCGGGGTTGAAGCGCGGGTCGTTGTACATCTTGAACTGGCGGTAGACCTTGAAGTACGCGCGCCCGGCGGCAGCATCGGCCAGCAGGGCGTCCAGACAACTGGCGAGGTCGTCGCGCTGTTGCAGCAGGCGCTGCAGCTTCACGGTGCTGCCGGCGCGGTGGGCTTCGTCGACGTCGCTGCGCTGCGTCTGCTGGCGCATGGCATGGGCCTTCAGCGCCATGATGGACAGGCGGTCGACCATGCTGCCGGCGGTTTCGCTGTTCAGGCGCGCGCTGGCCGGTACGGTGGAGACCGGCGCGTCGGTGCGCGCCGAAGCCGGGTCGACCAGGCCCAGCGCCACGAGCAGGATCTCGTCGACGCGCTCGGTCGCATCATTGCGCGCCTGGTTGTAGCCGTCGATGGCTCGCTTGTTGGCGGCGATGGCATCGGCCGCCACCGTGGTGCGCCGGGCCAGGTCTTCTTCGGCCCACAGCAGGCTGTTGTTGCGGTGGTTGGTCTGCACCCAGTGCCACAGGCCTGCGCCATCGGTGGCCGGGGCCTGCTGCGGCCAGCCGGGGCTGGCCAGCAGGCGGTCGTGCAGGGCCAGCACCTCGGCAGCGCTGGGCAGGGTTGACGCCTCCGGGGCGCCGCTGTGAGGCAGGTTCATTGTTGTCGGCTGGCAGAATGCCGCCGGATTATGTGCCGCCCATGCCTGCGCCGCGCCGCCCGCTGATCGTCCGCCTGCGCAACTGGGTCGGCGACGTCACGCTTGCGGTGCCGTTGCTGCAGCGGCTGGATGACGCCGGCTACGCGCTGCAACTTGTCGGTAAAGGCTGGGCGAAAGAGCTGCTGGCCGGCCACGGTTGGCCCGTGCACAGCCTGCCCGCAGGCACGCGTGAACGTATCGCGCTTTTGCGCCGGCTGCGTGCCGAAGCGGCGGCGGCCGACCCCGGCTTCGGCGGTCGCCTCAACGCGCTGTGCCTGCCCGATTCTTTCTCCAGCGCGCTGGAATTCCGCCTGGCCGGCCTGCGCGCGCTGGGCCACGCCTGGGAAGGCCGCAGCCTGCTGCTGGGCCGCGCCGTGCCGCGGCAGCGCGGCTTGCACGAACTGCGCGTCTACTGGCAATTGGGTGAGGCGCTCCTGCAAGCCACGGCCGAGCCACCGGCGCAGATCGGCCTGCGCATCAGCGCCGAGCACGCCGCCGCCGCAAGGGCACTGCGCGCCGAACACGGCCTGGCGGCGGGCAGCATCTTCATTTGTCCCTTCGCTGGCGGCACCTGGTCGGGCGAAGACAAGACCTGGCCCGCCTTCCCGGCGTTCGCAGCAGAGGTGCTGCCGCGCTACGGCCGCGCCGTCGTGGTGTGCCCCGGGCCGGGGGAAGAGGCAGAGGCGCACGCGCGCTTCGGCAGCGCCACCGTGCTCACGGGCGTCAAGCTCGGCACCTACGCGGCGCTGCTGCAAGAGGCGGCGCTGATGGTCTCCAACGACACCGGGCCGGGCCACATGGCCGCGGCGGTGGGCACGCCGCTGGTTTCGGTGATGGGGCCCAGCGACCCACGGCTCTGGCAGCCCTGGGGCCCCGGCGTGCAGGTGGTACAGGCCACCCCAGGTGCGGAAGCGGGAGCCGCCGCAAAGGCCGCGGCCTGGCCGAGCGCCGCCCAGGTGCAGGCGGCCGTCGAGCGCGCCCTGGCGCAGACCCGCTGAACCCTCCTGCGCCACCGCGCAGGCCCCAGAGCGCCCCCGCCTGGGGGATGCGCCCCGCACCGCCGCTGGGGGGCCCCCGCCGGCCACCGCCGCGGGGGAAAGACGGCCGCCGGCCCGCTGCGAAGAATGCGTTCCAGCCCGAAGCGATGCCCAGCACCGATGCAGCAGCCCAGGGCCTGTGACCCCCAACGCAACCCTTCATCCAGGAGCTTTCACCATGATCCGCAACCTCATCGCCAGCCTCGCCGTCGCCCTGTTCAGCCTGAACGCCTTCGCGGCCGTGGACGCCAACCAGGCCACGCGCGCCGACCTCGAAACCGTCAAGGGCATCGGCCCGGGCCTGTCGGCCAAGATCGTCGACGCCCGCAAGACCGGCGCCTTCAAGGACTGGGGCGACCTCGTCGAGCGTGTCGGCGGCATCGGCCCCGGCAACGCCGCGCGCTTCTCGCAGGCCGGTCTGACGGTGGGCGGCAGCGCCTTCGACGCCAAGGCGATGCCGGCACCGGCCGAGAAGAAGGAGCCGAAGGCGAAGAAGGCGGACAAGGCCGAGAAGACCGCCAAGGCCGAGTGAGCCCGAAGCAAGCGCGCCAGGCTCAGGGCAGCAGCAGGTCCGGCTCGCCGGGCCTGGCCCGGCGGCGCCCTGCGGCCAGCGTGTCCCAGCCAAAGAAACGCAAGACCTCGTCGCGCCGCACCTCGGTGTCGGCTTCGCCCAGCGCGATGAGTTCCTGCGTGTACGGCGCCTCGAACAGCAGGTAGCTCGCGAGCGCCGCGCCGCGCGCCTGCTCACCCTGCCCGCCCACGCCCACGCCCCGCAGCAGCGCGCGCACCGGCGCCGGCAGTGCACCGAGGTGCCGCGCGGCGATGTCGTCCAGGCGCTGCGAGGGCGAGATCACCAGCGTCTGCAGCGGCCGCAGCGGGGTGTCCGCCAATGCCGATTCCGGCAGCAGCGCCAGCGTGCGGTTGATGCGCTTCATGCGCTCCACATCCACCGCCAGCGCGTCGAGGAAGATGCTCGACATCGCATGCCCGGCGATCTGGGCCAGCGTCGGGTAGCCGCCCGCTTCGACATGCCGCCCCACGGGCTCTTGCATGCGGCCCACGCCCACGATGAACAGGCGCTGCGCGCCCAGGTGCACGGCCGGCGAGAGCGGCGCGGTCTGGCGCATGGAGCCATCGCCGAACCAGCCGCCTTCCTGCGCGCTGTCGATGCGCGTGGCCGGGAACACGAAAGGAATGGCCGAAGAGGCCAGCAGGTGGGCCTGCGTCAGCCGCCCGGGCACGGCCTGGCGCTGGGAACGCTGCCACGGCGCGATGGAGCGCGCGGTTTCGTAGAAGGTGTAGTGCTCGCCGGTGCTGTAGCTGCTGGCCGTGACCGCCAGCGCCTGCAGATGGCCCTGGGCCAGCATCAGCGGCAGGCGTTCCAGCGGCACCAGGCGCCGCAGCAGTTCAGCCAGCGGGCTGTTGTCCAGCAGCGACTTCGGCCGCGCGCGCCGCCAGCGCGCAATCACCCAGCCCACCGACACCATCGTCAGCCACTGCGCCCCGGTGCGGATGACGCCCAGCGAATCAGCGCGGTAGACCTGTTCGGCGTGGAAGTTCTGCCAGACCTTGGCCAGCACATCGACGGCGGCTTCGAAACGGTCGGCCTGGCAGGCCAGGGCCGCGGCGTTGATGGCCCCGGCCGACGTGCCGCAGATGACGCCGAAGGGGTTGTTCTGGCGCGCCAGCGGGCCCAGGGCCTGCCGGCGCATGCGCGCCAGCGACTTCAGCACACCCACCTGGTAGGCGGCACGCGCGCCACCGCCGCTCAACACCAGGGCGGTCAGCGGCGTCTCGTGCATGCCCCGACTCTAGCGCCAGCCCAGGGGCCGGCCGGTGCGCGCGAGGGCTGCCCTCAGTCGCGGTCCTTGCCCTTGCCGTGACCGCGATCGCCGTGCTTGCGGTCGTCCTTGTCTGGCCCCTTGCCGCGGCCGCGGTGGTCGTCGTCACGGTCGCGCCCGCCGCGGCGCACCTGCTGGTCGTACCAGTCGTGCCGCACGAAGTACACCGGCACGCCGCAGGCGTTGTAGTCGCGGCAGTGCTTCTTCCAGTCCTTGCGGTGGCCGGGCGGTACCCACAGGTAGACCGGCTGCACACGCACCTCCCGCACGGGCCGCTGCACGATGATCGGTTGCGCGACGATGACCTGCGGCTGCGGGAAGCGGCCGATGTCGATGCGGCCGTAGACGCCGGGCTGGCTGATGGCGATGGAGACGCCCACGTCGACATCCGCGGCTTGCGCCGCGCCTGCAGCGAACAAGGCACCCAGGGCCAAGGTGGCGGTGGCCAGGCCGGCGCGCAAGGCGGCGGAGGTGGTAGACAAGGTCTTCATGGCCGGACTCCAGGGTTCATCACAGGGACTGTGTGTACCCCAGCAACGGCCCCGGTTCCCGCCTTGCCGACGGGTGTTTCATTCGTACACAACCGTGGCCTGCCCCTGGGCCAGGCTGCGCCAGCGGCCCAGGGCCTCGTCGCAAGGCCAGAAACGCGCGTCGTCGCCCAGGTCGATCTCGGCGCTGGCGCCGCCACGCTGCAGTTGCAGGCGGATGGGCAGGCCCTGCACCAGTTCGCCATGTTCGTCTTCACTGCGTTTGGCGGGCCACAGCCGCAGCACGTCGGCCACCGGCGGGGGTGCACCCGCACCGAGTTGCACCGAGAGATAGCGCCCGAAACGCGCGCGCGCCGCGGCCAGGTCCCAGACCTGCGTCACGTTCAGGCGCAGGCCGCCGCCGAAACGGTCGGGCTGCACCTTGCCCTGCACCAGCAGCAGCGTGTCCTCGGTCATCAGTTCGCGGCGCTCGGCGAAGATCTCGTCCTGCGCCACGGCTTCCACGGCCTCGGTGCCGTCATCCAGCTTGAAGATCACCACCTTGCCGCGCATGCCGTTGACGCTGCGCGGGTCGGTGACGATGCCTGCCAGCAACTGGGGTTCGCGGCTGTCCACCAGGTCGGCGATAGGCCGGCGTGCGAAGCGGCGCACCTCGTCCTTCCAGGCGTCGAAGAGGTGGCCCGAGAGGTAGAAGCCGATGGCCGTCTTCTCCTGCACCAGGCGTTCGCGCACGTCCCAGGCCGGCACGGCCACCAGCGCCGGCTCTTGCGTGCTGCTGCCGTGGCTGTCGCCGAAGTCGAACAGCCCGCCCTGCAGCGCGTTGGCTTCCTGCGTGTCGGCCCACTCGAAGGCCAGGCCCACGCTGGCCAGGGTGCTGGCGCGGTCGGGGTGCAACAGGTCGAAGGCACCGGCTTTCACCAGCGCTTCCACCGCGCGCTTGTTGACGGCCTTGCGGTCGACCCGCGCGCAGAAATCGAAGAGGCTGTGGAAAGGCCCGCCGCCGGCGCCGGCGTGTGCGCCCAGACCTTCACGCGCGGCCACGATGGCCTCGATGGCACCCTGCCCCGTGCCCTTCACCGCGGCCAGGCCGTAGCGGATGGTCTTGTCGTCCACCGGCTCGAAGCGTGCGGTGCCGCGGTTCACGTCGGGCGGCTGGAAGCTGATGCCGAAGAGCTTGGCGTCGGCCAGCAACACCTTGAGCTTGTCGGTGTTGTCGGCTTCGATGGTCATGTTGGCGGCATAGAACTCCGCCGTGCAGTGCACCTTGATCCAGGCCGTGTGATAGGCCAGCAATGAGTAGGCCGCGGCGTGGCTCTTGTTGAAGCCGTAGCCCGCGAACTTCTCCATCAGGTCGAAGACCTCGTCGGCCTTCTCGGGCGCGATGTCGAGCTTGGCCGCACCCTCGCGGAACAGGCCGCGGTGCTTGGCCATCTCGTCGGCCTTCTTCTTGCCCATGGCGCGGCGCAGCAAGTCAGCACCGCCCAGGCTGTAGCCGCCCAGCACCTGCGCGGCCTGCATCACCTGCTCTTGGTAGACAAAGATGCCGTAGGTCTCGTCGAGCACCGGGCCCAGCAGCGGGTGCGGGTAGACGATGTCTTCCTTGCCGTTCTTGCGCGCGCAGAAGCTCGGAATGTTCTCCATTGGCCCCGGCCGGAACATCGCGTTCAGTGCGATGAGGTCTTCGAGCCGCGTGGGCTTGGCCTCGCGCAACATGCCCTGCATGCCGCGGCTTTCAAACTGGAACACGGCTTCGGTCAGACCGTCGCTGAAGAGCTTGTAGACACGCGCGTCGTTCAGCGGCAGCTTCTCGTACTCGAAGTCGGCCAGTTTGGGCCGGCGCTGGCGGATGTAGGTGCGGGCCAGTTCCAGGATGGTCAATGTGGCCAGGCCCAGGAAGTCGAACTTCACCAGGCCGATGGCCTCGACGTCGTCCTTGTCGTACTGGCTGACCGCGCTGTCGCTGCCGGGCTGCTGGTAGAGCGGGCAGAAGTCGGTGATCTTGCCCGGCGCGATCAGCACGCCGCCGGCGTGCATGCCGACGTTGCGGACGAGACCTTCAACCCGAATGGCCAGGCTCAACAGCTCGGCCACTTCTTCCTCGGCCTTCTCGCGTTGCTCGAGCTCGGGCACCTCTTCGCGCACGTAGATGACGCCGCCGTCCTTGTCTTTCGGGTCGGCAGGCACGGGCGCCAAGGTGTAGGTCTTGCCGGGCAGGCCGGGCACCAGCTTGGCCACGCTGTCCACGTGCCCGTAGCCCATGCCCAGCACGCGGCCCACGTCGCGCAGCGCGGCCTTGCTGGCCATGGTGCCGAAGGTGGCAATCTGGCTCACGGCCTCGCGGCCGTACTTGTCCTTCACGTACTCGATGACGCGGTCGCGGTTGCCCTGGCAGAAATCGATGTCGAAGTCGGGCATCGACACACGCTCGGGGTTCAGGAAGCGCTCGAAGAGCAGCTTGTAGTAGAGCGGGTCGAGGTCGGTGATGAAGAGCGCGTAAGCCACCAGCGAGCCCGCGCCCGAGCCCCGGCCCGGGCCCACGGGGCAGCCGTTGGCCTTGGCCCAGACGATGAAGTCGGACACGATGAGGAAGTAGCCCGGGAAGCCCATCTTGATGATGGTGCCCAGCTCGAACTCCAGCCGCTCCACATAACGCGGGCGTTCCTTCTCGCGCAGTGTTTCGTCGGGGAAGAGCGCCAGCAGCCGCTTCTCCAGCCCCTCGTGCGAGAGCTGGCGGAAGTAGGCGTCCATGGGCATCCGCGTGCCGTCGGCCAGCACGGGCGTCGGGAAATCGGGCAGCTGCGGCTTGCCCAGCACCAGCGTGAGGTGGCAGCGCCGCGCGATCTCCAGCGTGTTGTCCACCGCAGAAGGCAGATCGGCGAAGAGCGCCTGCATTTCGGCCGCGGTCTTGAAGTGCTGGTCGCGCGTGAAGCGCTTGATGCGGCGAGGGTTGGCCAGGGTTTCGCCCTCGGCGATGCACACACGCGCCTCGTGCGCGTCGAAATCGTCCGCCTCCAGGAACTGGATGGGGTGCGTGGCCACCAGCGGCAGCTGCAACTGCGCGGCCAGCGGCGCGGCGGCACGCACGTGGGCCTCGTTCGTGGGCAGGCCGGCGCGCTGCACCTCCAGGTAGAAGCGGCCCGGGAAGAGCTCGGCCAGCTTGTTCGCCACCATCGCGGCGCGCTCGGTGTCGCCGGCCAGCAGCGCCATGCCCACGGCGCCCAGGTCGGCGCCGCTGAGCGCGATCAGCCCCTCGCCCAGGGTCTCGAACCACTCCCACTTCAGCCAGGCCTGGTTGCGCTGCACGTTGCCCACCCAGGCGCGCGCCAGCAGCTCGCTCAGGTTCAGGTAGCCCTGCTTGTTCTGCACCAGCAGCAGCAGGCGGCTGGCCTGCTTCTCGCCGCCGGTCAGCGCGGCCTGCGGCTCCATCAGCACGTCGGCGCCGATGAGCGGCTGCACGCCCTTGCCGCGGCAGGCGCTGTAGAACTTGACGGCGCCGAAGAGGTTGTTCAGGTCGGTGATGGCCAGCGCGGGCTGGCCGTCCTTGCGCGCCGCGGCGGCGGCGTCGCTGATGCGCAGGGTGCCGTCGACGACGGAGTATTCGGTGTGGGTGCGCAGATGGACGAAGCTCATCCGGGCATTCTAGAGAGCCCCCCTGCCTAGAATGCGCCGCACTTCCAGCAGCAGCGAACGGCCTGACGATGGCGATGTGGGTGCAGCGGGCCGTGGGCCTGCTCTTGATCTTGAGCGCCATCGCGCTGGCCTTGTTGCGAACACCCGATGTGCCGGCTTCGGCGCTGGTCGGGCGCTGGGCGCCGGCCCCGTCCGACTTCATCGACGTCAAGGGCCAGACCGTGCACCTGCGTGACGAAGGCCCACGCCACGACGGGAGCGCCGGCACGCTGCCGCCGCTGCTGCTGATCCACGGCACCTCGTCGAGCCTGCACACCTGGGAGGGCTGGGCCAAGGCGCTGAAGGGCCAGCGCCGCGTCATCAGCTTCGACTTGCCGGGCTTCGGCCTCACCGGGCCCTTCGAAGGCCAGTACGAGCGCGACAACTACCACGGCGATGTCTACGCCCGCTTCGTGCTGGACCTGCTGGACGCCTTGAAGCTGCAGCAGGTGGTGATCGCCGGCAACTCGCTGGGCGGCGAGGTGGCCTGGCGCACCGCCGTGATGGCGCCACAGCGCGTGGCCGGCCTCGTGCTGGTGGACGCCGTCGGCCCGCGCTTCACGCCACTGGCCGTACCGCTGGCCTTCCAGCTGGCGCGCGTGCCGGTGCTTGGCAGGCTGGGCGAGTTCGCGCTCTCCAAGGGGCTGGTGGCCGAGGGCCTGCACAGCGTGTATGGCGACCCGGCCCGCGTCACCGACGCCGTGATCGACCGCCACCACGACCTGGCGCTGCGCGAAGGCAACCGCCGCGCCTTGGGCCTGCGCGTGCGGCAGATGGTCAATGGCGAGCACGAAGAGCGCATCAACACCATCAAGACCCCCACGCTGCTGCTGTGGGGCTCACGCGACCGTCTGGTGCCGCCCAGCGTGGGGCAAGACTTTGCAAGCCGCATCGCCGGCAGCCGGCTGGTGCTGCTGGAAGGCCTGGGCCATGTGCCGCAGGAAGAAGACCCGGTGGCCAGCGTGGCACCGGTGAAAGCCTTCCTGGGCTTCACGCCATGACCGACACAAGGTCCGCACGCTGGCGCACGGCCTTGGTGGTCATCGCGCGCGACGAAGCACCGCGCCTGGCGCGGCTGCTTGAAAGCGTGGCGCCCTGGGTCGACCGCATGCTGGTGCTGGACACCGGCAGCACCGACGACACGGTGGCCGTGGCCCAGCGCTGCGGCGCCGAGGTGCGGCACTTCGAGTGGTGCGACGACTTCGCTGCAGCACGCAATGCCGCGCTGGACGCTGCCGGGGCCGACTGGCACGTGGTGCTGGACGCCGACGAATGGCTGATCGAAGGCGGCCCCGCGCTGGCGGCCCTGCGCCAGACACCGCCCGACGCGGTGTGCACCGTGCAGCGTGCCGATGCCGAAGGCGCCGCCGGCGTCGTGCACACCTGGATCAGCCGTGTGCTGCCCGGCCGCGTGCGCTATGCCGGCCTCGTGCATGAACAGCCCCAGCACCACCTGCCCATGCGGCGCCTGGCCTGCCTGGTGGGCCACGACGGCTATGCCAGCGAGCGCCTGGCCGCCAAGCGCGGCCGCAACCTTGCCCTGCTGCAGGCCGAACTGGCGGCCCACCCCGACGACGCCTACTACGCCTACCAGCTCGGCAAGGAACACGCCGTCTACGACGAACACGCCGAGGCCGCGGAAGCCCTGCTGCGCGCAGCCGCCCTGCAGACGCCCGATGCACCCTGGCGCCACGAACTGGCCGCGCGCTTGCTGTACGCGCTGAAGTGCTGCGGCCGCCACGCCGAGGCCTGGGCCTGGGCCGAGGTGCGCCTGCAGTTGCATGAAGAGTCGCCCGACTTCTTCTTCGCGCTGGGCGATCTGATGCTCGACTGGGCGGCCACGCAGCCTGCCGACGGCCTGGCCTTGCTGGAGATGGCCGAGGCCGCGTGGCGGCGCTGCCTCGAACTGGGCGAGCACCCCGAACAGACGGGCAGCGTGCAGGGCCGCGGCAGCCACCTCGCAGCCCACAACCTGGCGGTCATCTGCGAAGGGCTGGGCCGCGCGGAAGAAGCGGCAGCCTTCCGCCGCGCCTATCCGCCCCCGGGCTGAGCGCACGGACACTGTGCCCCACCCAAGCGCCAAACAGGCCGGGTAAAGGCCCGCTGCTCGCGCCATCGCGGCGCAGCGCCGGCCCCAGCATGCGGGGGATGAACACCCTGGCCCTGGTCGTCATCGCGCGCAACGAAGCCCGTTGCATCACCCGCTGCCTGCGCAGCTTCGCCGGCCATGTCGACCGCATGCTGGTGCTGGACACCGGCTCCACCGACGACACCGTGGCCCTGGCCCGCGCCGAAGGCGCCGAGGTGCGGCACTTCGAGTGGTGCGACGATTTCGCCGCCGCGCGCAACGCCGCGCTGCGCGCTGCCGGGGCCGACTGGCACCTGGTGGTGGACGCCGACGAGTGGCTGGACAGCGGTGCCGAAGCCCTGGCCGCCTGGCGCCTGACGCCGCCGCACCGCCTGGGCCTGGTGGACATCCGCAACACCTTCGACGGCCCGCAAGGTGAAGGCGTGGCCACCGCCGCCGTGGCCCGGCTGCTGCCCGGCCACGTGCGCTACCAGGGCCGCATCCACGAACAGCCCGACACCGCCCTGCCCGCCGCCGCGAGCGGCCTGCGCCTGCTGCACGACGGCTACGCCAGCGCGCAGAAGCAGGCCAAGGCCGACCGCAACGAACGCCTGCTGCGCGTGGCGCTGGAGGAACTGCCGCACGACCCCTACCTGCTCTACCAGCTGGGCGGTGAACTTGCACTGCGCCAGGCCCACACCGAGGCCGCCGGCGCCTACGCCCAGGCCCTGCAGCGCGTGAACCCGCGTGCCAGCTACCGCGGCGACCTCGTGCGCCGCATGCTGGTGGTGCTGCAGGCGCTGGGCGAGTGGGGCGTGGCCGCCGAGTTGCTGGAAGCCGAACTGCAGCGCTACGCCGGCTCGGCCTACTTCATGCTGACCGTGGGCAACGTGTTCTGGAACTGGGCCGAAGACCAGCCTGCCGCCGCCGCCGCCGTGCTGCCGATGGCCGAAGACGCCTGGCGGCAGGCGCTGCAGCTCTCGCGCCAGACGGGGCCAGCGGCCGCCGGCGCGGCCGGCCATGCCCTGCAACTGGAACAGACCGGCGAGCACGCCGCCCTGAGCCTGGCCGCGCTGTACCAGCGCCGCGCAGACGCAGCGGCCTTGGCGGCGCACTGAGCCCGGCGGCTCAGCCGTCGCAGGCCAGGCGCAGTCCGGTGAACTGCCAGCGCGCCGCCGCAGGAAAGAAGTTGCGGTAGCTGGCGCGCAAGTGCCCGCGCGGCGTGGCGCACGAGCCACCGCGCAGCACCGTCTGGTCGAGCATGAACTTGCCGTTGTATTCACCCACCGCGCCGGCCCAGGGCCGGTAGCCGGGGTAAGGCAGGTAGGCGCTGCGCGTCCATTGCCAGGCTTCGCCGAAAAGCTGCTGCAGCCCGGGCCCGGCTTCCCCGTGTGGCGTGTGGGGCGCCTGGGGCAGCAACGCGCCGCCTTCGATGCAGCCGCCAGCCGCCAGGGCAGCGGCCTCCACCGGCGCGGCCGCGGCTTCCCATTCGGCTTCGGTCGGCAGGCGCAGCGGCAGCCCCGTCTGCGCGGCCGCCCAGCGTGCATAGGCTTCGGCCTCGTGGAAGCTCACGTGCACCACCGGTGCTGCCGCCTGCAGCGGCTGCAAGCCACGCAGCGTGAACTACTGCCAGCCCGGCACCGCGGTCTCCAGCCGGCGCCAGTACAGCGGCGCCTCCACGCCCTGCGCCTGCACCCATTCCCAGCCGGCCGACAACCACCAGCGCGCATCGCGGTAACCGCCGTCGTCGATGAAGGCCTGCCAATCTGCGTTGTCCACGAGCCGGTGCGCCAGCGCATGCGGCGCCAGGTAGACGCTGTGACGCGGGCCTTCGTTGTCGAAGGCAAAGCCCGGCCCGGCGTGGCCGATCTCCACCAGCCCGCCGGGCTGCGCGATCCAACGCAGCGGCACAGGGGCCGCGGGGCTCGGCGCAGCGGCCGCTGCCGCATAGGCCGGCGCCAACGGATTGCAGGAGAAGAGATGCAGCAGGTCGGTGAGCAGCAGTTCCTGGTGCTGCTGCTCGTGCTGCAACCCGAGTTCCACCAATGACAGGCAGGCCGGCGGCAGCCCTTCCAGCGCCAGCAGCGCCTGCAGCCGCGCATTCACCGCCTGCCGCCAGGCCAGCACCTCGGCCAGCGAGGGCCGGGTGATGAGCCCGCGCTGCGGCCGCGGGTGCCGTTCGCCCACGCCTTGGTAGTAACTGTTGAACAGCACGCGGTAGGCCGGATGGTGCGGCCAGAAGCCGGGCTCGTGCGCTTCCAGCACGAAGGTCTCGAAGAACCAGGTCACGTGCGCGAGGTGCCACTTCACGGGGCTCGCGTCGGCCATGCTCTGCGGCTGGCAATCGGCCTCGCTCAAACCGGCGGCCAGCGCCTCGGTCTGCGCGCGCACCGCCGCGCAGCGCCGCGCCAGCGCGGCCTGCGGGCTCATTTCGCGGCTCCGAGGCCGGCGGGGTCGAAGTTCGCACCGCACAGCACCAGCGCCACGCGCTCGTGCGCGGCGGGCTGCACCAGACCGGCCAGCAAGGCACCCAGGCCCAGCGCCGCGGCGGGCTCCACCGCCAGGCGCAGTTCCAGCCACAAGCGCTGCTGCGCTTCGCGGATGGCGGCATCGGGCACCAGGTGGCCGGCGGCCACGAAGCGCTGCGTGATCGGCCAGGCGATGCTGCCGATGCGGCGCGCGCCTAAAGCGTCGGCCGCGAGCCCGCCCACCGCCACATCCACTGGCTGCCCGGCCGCACGCGCGGCGTGCAGCGTGGGCGCGCCCTCGGGCTCCAGCGCCTCCACGCGGCAGCGGCCGGCGCACCAAGCGGCGATGCCGCCGATGAGCCCGCCCCCGCCCACGCTGACCAGCACCCGGTCGGGCAGGCCGGCTTCGGCTTCGATTTCTGCCGCCAGCGTGCCGGCGCCGGCCACCACCTCGGGCTGGTCGTAGGCGTGCATGGGCAAGGCGCCGGTTTCGGCCTGGCGCGCCACGCTGGCGGCCAGCGCTTCGGCGTAAGCCGCACCTTGCACGAAGACCGTGGCCCCCAAGGCCGCCAGCGCGGCGCGCTTGGCTGGGGGGCTGATCTCGGGCACGAAGACCTCGCAGCGCACACCCAGCGCCTGCGCGGCCGTGGCCACGGCAATGCCGGCATTGCCGCCCGAGGCCACCACCACCCCGGCAGCCGGGATGGGCTGCGCGCGCATGCGGTTGAACATGCCGCGCGCCTTGAAGCTGCCGCCGCGCTGCAAGTGTTCGAGCTTCAGCCACAACTCGGCGCCCGGCAGGCCCAGCGCCGCGGCGGGCAAGCGCAAGAGTGGCGTGGCGCGCACATCGCTGGCGATGCGCGCCATGGCGGCGCGGATGTCTTCAGGGCTCACGCCGACGGCGCTGGGCAAGGGCTGGTTCATCGGGACACTTTAACGGCCCGCACCGCTGCGGGAAGACAGCCCTACAGCCCGGCGCGCAAAGGCCGATAAGGGCGCCTGCTTCGGGTCAATTCGCCCAGCACGCGCTCCAAGAAACAGGTCTGCCGCGCACTAAAGGTTTCCAGAGGCCGGACGAAAAGACACCCAACGCGCTGCCATTTCGCTGCGCGGGGTCCGGACCAAGACGGACCAGGTGCCTTTCGTTTTCCTTCGGGAATGCGGTGGGTTCCTGGCGCGGCAAGGCCCGGGCGAGTTCCGGCGGCCAACCTCCTGCGGGGGGCGAGCCGATGGAGTTGCAGGCAGGCACCGTGAAGAACGTTGTCCGGACTGCGGAAGCCTGCCAGGCATGTGCCTGTGGTCATCAACTTTGGAGTTTTCCATGGCCCTCTCGATCAATACCAACGCCGTTTCCCTCAACGCCCAGCGCAACCTGAGCATGAGCCAGTCTTCCCTGTCGACCTCGATGCAACGGCTGTCATCGGGCCTGCGTGTCAACAGCGCCAAGGACGACGCCGCAGGCCTGGCCATCGCCGAGCGCATGAACGCGCAAGTGCGTGGCAACACGGTCGCCATCCGCAACTCGAACGACGCCATCTCGCTGTCGCAGACGGCTGAAGGCGCCATCGGCAAGGTGGGCGACATGCTGCAGCGCATGCGTGAACTGGCCGTGCAATCGGCCAACGCGACCAACGGCACCACCGACCGCGCCAACCTCGACGCCGAGTACCAGCAGCTGGGCGCCGAAATCGGCCGCACGCTGAGCAACACGCGCTTCAACGGTCTGGCCATCCTCGGCGGCGACGCCGGTGCGCAGGTGTTCCAGGTGGGTGCGAACGCCACCGACACGGTGACCGTGACGACCAACAACATGTCCACCGACGCCGACATCACCGGCGCCACCGGCGGCAACATCACCTCGGCCGCCAACGCGACCACGGCGCTGGGCCAGCTGGACACCGCACTGAGCGCAGTCAACGAAGAGCGTGCGATGTACGGTGCCGTGCAGAACCGCTTCGACGCCATCATCTCCACGCTGCAGGTGTCCACCGAGAACGAAGCAGCCGCGCGCGGCCGCATCATGGACGCCGACTTCGCGACGGAAACCGCCAACCTCTCGCGCAGCCAGATCCTGCAGCAGGCCGGCACGGCGATGGTGGCCCAGGCCAACCAGCTGCCGCAGAACGTGCTGGCCCTGATCCGCTGAGCAAGGCGCCAGCCTCCTTGCAAGACAGGGCCTGCGGGCCCTGTTTTTCCGTCTGCACACGGGGCCCGAGGGCCTCTTCGTCGTTTCTGAATGGCAGGGTTTTGGCCCTTTGTTCGAACGAACCTCGGCTTGCAGCTTGCCGAAAATAGCTACAGCAGGCACAGAACTCTCCGGCCTGCGGGAGCCGGTTCCTTTGCACCGGAGACAGTTCAGACCTCGCACGGAGAAACCGACGTGGCACAAACGATCAACACAAACCTGGTGTCGCTGAATGCCCAGCGCAATCTGTCGATGTCCGGCGGATCGCTGGCGACCTCGATGCAACGGCTGTCCTCGGGTCTGCGTGTCAACAGCGCCAAGGACGATGCCGCCGGTCTGGCGATTGCCGACCGCATGCAGACGCAGGTGCGCGGCATGACGGTGGCGATCCGCAACGCCAACGACGGCATCTCGCTGGCGCAGACGGCTGAAGGCGCCATCGGCAAGGTCGGCGACATGCTGCAGCGCATGCGTGAACTGGCGGTGCAGGCTGCCAACGCCACCAACGGTGCCGACGATCGCGCCAACCTCGACGCCGAATACGGCCAGCTCGCCGACGAAATCACCCGCACGCTGGCCAACACCCGCTTCAACGGGCTGGCCATCCTGGGCGCCGATTCCGGCCCGCAGGCCTTCCAGGTGGGCGCCAACGCCACCGACCAGATCACCATCACCACCGCCGACCTGGCCACCAACGGCGCCATCACCACGTTGCCCACCGGCGACCTGCTGACGGCGGCCAACTCGACCACGGCGATGCAGAACATCGACGCCGCGCTGACCCTGGTCAACAGCGAGCGCGCCCAGTACGGTGCCACGCAGAACCGCTTCGAGGCCGTGATCGAGACGCTGCAGGTCGCCACCGAGAACCAGTCAGCCGCCCGCGGCCGCATCATGGACGCCGACTACGCGACGGAAACCGCGAACATGTCGCGCGCCCAGATCCTGCAGCAGGCCGGCACGGCGATGGTGGCCCAGGCCAACCAGCTGCCGCAGCAGGTGCTGCAGCTGCTGCAGGGCTGACCGGCCCCGCCGCCACGGCCCCTGGCAGGGCGTGTCGGCCCCTTCCCGCAAGGCCCGACAAAAAAAGGCCTCAAGTTCAGATGGCGGGTGTCGAAAACTCCGTTGAAGACGCGGGATTGCGCCCTGTGGCGCGCGGGTCTTCGCTCAGACTTCACCATCGGGAGATTCCACCATGGCCATCTCATCCGCCGGAATCGGCAGCGGTCTCGATGTACAGAGCATCGTTTCGCAGCTGCTCACCATCGAACGTGCCCCGATCCGCCAACTGCAGACCGAGGCCGGCCGGCTTCAGACCCAGCTCTCCGCTTTCGGGCGTGTGCAGAGCGCTTTGTCGACCCTGCGCGATGCGTCGCTCAAGCTGACGCAGAACGACACCTGGGGTGCAGCCAAGGCCACCAGCTCCGACAGCGCCAACGTCAGCGCCACCGCCACGGGCAGCGCGCTGGCAGGCAACTACAGCATCAGCGTCACCCGGCTGGCCGTCGCACAGACCCTGTCCACCAACAGCTTCAGCAGCGCCAGCCAGACGCTCGGCTCAGGCATCCTGCGCATCGAGCTCGGCAACTTCGACACCGACCCGCCCGTGCCCAAGAGTGGCGCCACCGCGGTCGACATCACCGTCGAGCCAGGCCAGAACTCGCTCTCCGCGATCCGCGACAAGATCAACAACGCCAATGCCGGCGTCGTGGCCAGCGTGGTCAATGACGTCTCGGGCTCGCGCCTGGTGATGCGCTCTGCGCAGACCGGGCTGGAGAACGGCTTCCGCATCACCACGCTGGACGACGACGGCAACGACACCAACGCCAGCGGGCTGTCGGCCCTGGCCTTCGACCCCAGCGCCACCGTCACCAACCTGGGTCGGCCGCAGCAGGCGCAGAACGCGCTGGCCACGATCAACGGCGTGCAGATCGAATCGGCCAGCAACACGCTGAACGACGCCGTCGAGGGCCTGAGCCTGACGCTGCGCAAGCAGGGCACCGAAGCCGACGTGAAGGTGGAGCCCGACACCGAGGCGCTGAAGAAGTCGGTCGACGACTTCGTCAAGGCCTACAACGAGAGCATCAAGCTGCTGCGCGAGCAGACCCGCTACGACCCCGCCACCAAGCAGGCCGGCCCACTGCAGGGCGACCGTTCGGGCGCGGCCATGCTGAGCCAGCTGCGCGGCCTGTTCAACGGCAACGGCGGCAGCAGCACCGTCTTCACCCGCCTGGCCGATGTAGGCCTGGATTTGGACACCGACGGCCTCATCAAGACCAACACCACCAAGCTCGACGCCGCGCTCACGCAAGGCACCGAGCTCAAGAAACTGTTCGCCAACGTCGATGCCACCAACCCGGCCAACGAGGGTTTCGCCAAGCGCTTCGAGGGCTGGTTGAAGCTTTCGCTGGACAGCGAGGGCACCATCGAGAGCCGCACGCAGAGCCTGCAGGCGCGCGTGAAGAACAACGAGCAGGCGCAGGAGCGCCTGGAAGACCGCGTGTCACGTACCGAGCAGCGCTTGCTGCGCCAGTACACGGCGCTGGACACGCGCATGGGCCAGCTCAGCGGCCTGTCGAGCTACGTCACCCAGCAGATGGCGCTGTTGAACAACAACAACAACAACCGCTGAGTGCCGAGGACGACCGGCCCCTGGCGCCGGCACCCCGCCACCACCTGCAGCAGGCCCCGGGCAAGACACCCGCTGGGCCTGCTTTCACATGGGCGCGCACTTCTCTCGGTGCGCAGAACCCAGCCCGCAGCGCCGCCCGCGCGATCGCCGCAGCATCGGGGCAAACACCCGCTGTTCCGGCGCTCAAGTCAGGCAGCCGCACACCGATAAAAAGTGCATCCTGTTCCTATGCAGAGCACCCGCATGTACGCAGCCACGATGTTCACCCCCCGCCGGGCCGGCCACCAAGGCGCCGAAGGTTACCGGGCCACCGGCATGGAAATCCAGGTGGCCGGTGCCGACGCGCACCGCCTCGTGAGCTTGCTCTTCGAAGGCTTCGAGTCATCGGTCTCCGACGCGCAAGGCGCCATCGCCACCCGCGACGTGGACCGCAAATGCCGCGCCATCACGCGCGCCATCCGCATCGTCGACGAAGGCCTGCGCGCCCACCTGAACATGAAGGCCGGCGGCGCCCTGGCGCAAGACCTGGCCGAGCTTTATGGCTACATCGTCAAGCGCCTGACGCTGGCCAACGCGCGCAACGACAGCGAGATGCTGGCCGAATGCAAGCGCCTGATGCAACCGCTGCACGAGGCCTGGGTGGCCATCGGCCAGAACGACAACGCACGCTGAGCGACACGAACAACAGGACAACCATGGACCCGCAATTGCTCAGCTACTACGAAGCCATCGAAAGCGCCAGCGTCGACATGCTGGCCGCCGCCCGCGCCGGCAATTGGGACGAGGTGGTCAAGCTCGAGGGCGCCTGCGTGCTGCTCATCAGCCGACTGAAGAACGCCGCGCAAGCGCCCGAGCGCAACAGCCCCGAGTCCCGCGCCCAGGCGCAGGCGCTGGAGGTGGCCAAGGCCAAATCGCGCATCATGCAGCGCATCCTGGTCAACGACGCCGAGATCCGCCACCTGGCCGAGCCCTGGCTGCAAGACCTCGACGACACGCTGGCCGGCCGCCGCAAGACCAGCCTGCACTGAGCCGCAGCGCCGCACCCGAGAGCGAACGATGTTCCAGGACACGCGCCCGGCCGAACTCGACAGCACGGGCGACCAAGACCCCTGGGGCCCCTTCCGAGTGGCCTCACCCTCAGACCGCCTGGCGCTGCTGCGCGCGGTGCGCGACGGCCACGTGCCGGTGGTGCTGAGCGCCCCCGAAGGCACGGCGCTGAGCGTCGCGCTCTGGGCCGTGGACGAAGCGCAGGACCGCCTGAACTTCAGCGTCGACGCGCGCGCGCCGCAGCTGCCCGCGCTGGTGGATGCCGACGAAGCGGTGGCCGTGGCCTACCTCGACAGCGTCAAGCTGCAGTTCGACCTGCACGGTTTGACCCTGGTGCGCGGCGCGCAGAGCAGCGCGCTGCAGTGCGCGCTGCCGCGCGAGATCTACCGTTTCCAGAGGCGCAGCGCCTACCGCGTGCGCCCACGCGAGCGGCAAGGCCCGGTGGCCACCTTCCGCCACCCTGCCCTGCCCGAGATGCCGCTGGCGCTGCGCGTGCTGGACGTCAGCATCGGCGGCTGCGCGCTGTGGCTGCCCGGCGATGTGCCGCCGCTGCAGGCCGGCACGCTGATCAACCGCATGCACGTGGAGCTGGACCCGGACACCGAGTTCGAATCGGCCGTGCGCCTGCAGCACGTCAGCGGTGGCAGCGTCGCATCGGCCGACCCGGGCGTGCGCATCGGCTGCGAGTGGCAGCACCTGTCGGGCCCGGCAGAGCGCGTGTTGCAGCGCTGGATCGACCGCAGCCAGCGCCGGCGCCACCTGCTCACGCTGGGCTGAAGCCCGAGGGGGGCAGGTTCACACCTGCATGTTCATGATGTCGCGCATCACCCGGCAGCGGCGCTCATGAACCCGCAGGTTCACACCTGCATGTTCATGATGTCGCTGTAGGCCTGCGCCAGCCGGTTGCGCACCTGCAGCGTGGCCTGGAAGCCGATCTGCGCCTTCTGCATCGCCATCACGGTGTCTTCCAGGCTCACCGTGGGGTTGCCCAGGGTCAGCTCGCGCTGCAGGCGCTGGGCCTCGAACTGCGAGGCGCTCACTTCCTTCAAGGCCGAGTTCATCGCGGCCTTGAAGCCGCCCGGCGCGGCGCCGGTGGCGTCGGTGCGCGGCGTGCCGTCCGTGCGCAGGCCGGCCTTGGCCACGGCGGCGGCGAAGTCGAAGGGCTTGATGCGCAGGTCGGACATGGCGGCTTGGGGTTTGCAGGAAGGGGCCAAGAGCCCATTCCACACCTGCACTGTAGGCGCGGCGGCCCGTCCGCCAAGGCGCGATCAGGCGCGTCTTCAGGCCTCTTCTCGCGCTTAAGCGGCGGCACCCCCCGGCGAACAATGGCGCTGTGACGGCCCCTTCCGGGCCTGCCTACGCACCGCATCCGCACCGCCCGCCGCACCCATGGACAACGCAGTCGCCACCGCCAGCCCCACCCCGCTGATCCCGGCCGCCCCGGGCCTCGCCGGCCGTTGGCAGGCCCTGCCCATCCGCACCCAGCTCGGCGCCATGTTCGGCGTGGCCGCGCTGCTGGCCGTGCTGGCCGTGATGGCCTTCACCGCCAGCGGCAGCGACTACCGCCCGCTCTACGCCGAGATCAGCGAGAAGGAAGGCGGCGAGATCATCCAACGCCTGACGCAGATGAACGTGCCCTACAAGGTGGCCGAAGGCGGCACCGTGGTGCTCGTGCCCAGCGGCCAGGTGGCGGCCCTGCGCATGAAGCTCTCGGCCGCAGGCCTGAACGTGGGCCGCAACGCCAGCGCCGGCTACGAGCTGCTCGACAAGGACAGCTTCGGCCAGACACAGGGCCAGGAGCGCATGAAGTTCAAGCGCGCCATCGAAGGCGAGCTCGTCACCAGCATCCAGAGCCTGGAATCGGTGAAGTCGGCCCGCGTCATGCTGGCCCTGCCGCAGCAGAACGGCTTCTTCCGTGAACAGCAGAAGCCCAGCGCCAGCGTCACGCTCACGCTGCACCCGGGCCGCACGCTCGACCGCAACCAGGTGGCCGGCATCGTCAGCCTGGTCAGCAACAGCGTGCCCGAGCTCAACCCCAAGGCGGTGAGCGTGATCGACAGCGCCAGCGGCCTGCTCTCGGGCGCGGGCGACGACGACAACGCCGCCGGGCTCGATTCGCAACAGCTGCAGTACCGCCGAGAGCTCGAAGCCGGCCTCACCAAGCGCGTGATGGCGCTGCTGGAGCCGGTGGTGGGCGGCGACAACGTGCGCGTCAGCGTCACCGGCGACATCGACTTCAACCAGGTCATGCAGACGGCCGAGGCCTACCGCCCGAACCAGGGCGACGGCGCCAACCCGGCCATCCGCGAGCAGCGCAGCGAAGAGAGCACCCAGCCCGGCTCGGCCACGCCCGCCGGCGTGCCCGGCGCGCAGACCAACCAGCCGCAGACCCCGCCCGCGGCCCCCATCAACGGCCAGGCGCAGGCCATGCAGGGCGCCCAGGGCGCAGGTGCCGCCGGTGCCAGCACGCGCCGCGAGGCCGCCACCCGCTACGAGGTGGACAAGACCGTCACCGTCACGCGCAACGCCGTGGGCACGGTGCGCCGGCTCAACGCGGCGGTGGTGGTGAACCACCGCAGCGGCACCGACCCCAAGGGCAAGCCCACCACCACGCCGCTGAGCGACAAGGAGATCGAGCAGCTCACCGCGCTGGTGCAGCAGGGCATCGGCTTCAACGCCGAGCGCGGCGACGTGGTGAAGGTCGTCAACGCGCCCTTCCGCACCGAGGTGCCGCCGGCGTTGGACGAACTGCCGCTGTGGCAGCAGCCCTGGCTGCTGGACCTGCTGAAGACGGCCGCCGCACCGGGCGCCCTGGCCCTCGTGGCGCTGCTGATCGTGACCATGCTGATCCGCCCGGCGCTGACGGCCATGCTGGCCCCGCCGCCGCCGCCCGAGAAGGGCAGCCAGATCGACGAGGTGGTGGCCGAAGAGCCGCCGCTCGCACCGCCGCCCACGCCGCTGCTGCCCGTGACGCAGAGCGAGCGCGTCGAGCAGGCCCGCGCGCTGGCCAAGAGCAACCCGGCCGCCGTGGCCAACATCGTGCGCGGCTGGGTCAGCGGCGAAGCCACCTGACGCCGGCGCCCCGCCCCCACGCACCCACCCGCAACAGGAAACCCCATGGCCGCCGCCTCGATGGACGACGAAGGGCTCGAAAAAGCCGCCATCCTGCTCATGACCCTGGGCGAGGAAGAGGCGGCCGAGGTCTTCCGCCACCTCGCGCCCAAGGAAGTGCAGCGCCTGGGCGAGACCATCGCCCGCATGAAGGCCGTCACGCGCGAGCGCGTCGACGAGGTGATGGACAGCTTCACGCAGCTGGCGGCCAACGAGCACATGCTGGTGGCCGACAACAACGAGTACGTCAAGAGCGTGCTGCGCAAGGCCCTGGGCGAAGACAAGGCCAACCTGCTGATCGACCGCATCCTGCAGGGCAGCGACGTCACCGGCATCGAGAGCCTGAAGTGGATGGACCCCACCTCGGTGGCCGAGCTGCTGCGCAACGAGCACCCGCAGATCGTCGCGGCCATCCTCGTGCACCTGGAGTTCGACCAGGCCGCAGAGATCCTGAAGCTCTTCACCGAGCGCCAGCGCAACGAGGTGATGGTGCGCATCGCCACACTGGACGGCATCCAGCCCACCGCGCTGCGCGACTTGAACGAGGTGATGAGCAAGGTGCTGGCCGGCGGTGACCGCAGCCGCAAGAGCAGCCTGGGCGGCGTGAAGACCGCGGCCGAGATCCTGAACATGCTGGGCACCGCGGTGGAGACCAGCGTGCTCGACTTCGTGCGCGAGGCCGACAACGACCTGGCGCAGAAGATCATGGACAACATGTTCACCTTCGACGACGTCGAGAAGATCGACGACAAGGGCATCCAGGCCCTGATGAAGGAAGTGCAGAGCGACAGCCTCGTGATCGCGCTGAAGGGCGCCACGCCGGGCCTGCGCGAAAAGATCTTCAAGAACATGAGCAGCCGCGCGGCCGAGACGCTGAAGGAAGACCTGGAGTCTCGCGGCCCGGTGCGCCTGTCGGAAGTGGAAGCCGAACAGAAGGAAATGCTGAAGATCGTGCGCCGTCTGGTCGACGAAGGCCAGATCGTGCTGGCCGGTGGTGGCGACGAGCAGTTTGTCTAAATGAGCAACCAACCGAAGTTCGGCGGCTTTCCCAACGTGCCGCCCCCGCAGGGCAGCAAGGCCAGCACGGCCTACCAGCGCTTCATTCCGCGCGAGGAACTGGGCGATTTCGCAAGCTGGCGACCGGGCACCTTCGGCGGCAACCCCGCAGCCGCCCCTGCCGCCCCGCCCGAGCCGACCACGGCCGATTGGGAAGCGCGCATCGCCGCGGCCCGCCAGGCCGGGTATCAAGACGGCTACCGCGACGGCATGGCCGCGCTGGAGAACTTCAAGCAGAGCTTTGCACAGCAGGCCACGGCGCAGATCGGCGCGCTGCTGGAAAGCTTCGACGAACAGCTCACCGCGCTGGACGGCGAGATCTCGCGCACGCTGGCGGCCAGCGCCGTGCAACTGGCGCGCCAGGTGCTGCGCACCGAACTGCAGCAGCGCCCCGAGATCGTGGCCCAGGTGGCCGCCGAGGCGGTGGGCGCGGTGATGCTGAGCGCCCGCCACATCGCCGTGCACGTGCACCCGCACGACCTGCCGCTGGTGGCCGAAGGCGCTGCCGAGGCGCTGCAGGCCCGCGGCGCGCGCCTGCACGCCGATGCCAGCGTGCCGCGCGGCGGCGTGATGGTGGAAAGCGACGTCGGCGCGGTGGATGCGCGCATCGCGCAACGTTGGGCGCAAGCCGCCGCGGCGCTGGGCTCGACGCTGCCGCTGGGGGAAGAAGACGCCGCAGAACCCGGTGAACTCGGAGGGAACGCATGAAGTCGAGCCTGCACGAACACGAAGAACTGGCCGCCGCCGAAACCGCGCCCGCCGCGCGCGCCGCCCTGCCCCCGCAGACCCAGGCCGCGCTGCAGGCGCGTGCCCAGCGCTGGGGCCGCTACCTGCACGACCTGCACGACTACGCCGCCGTGGTGCAGCCCCTGGAGACCGTGGGCACGCTGCTGCGCGTGACCGGCCTCGTGCTGGAAGCCGCCGGCGTGCGCGTGCCCGTGGGCAGCGTCTGCGAGGTGCAGTGCCCGGGCCAGCCGCCAGTGCTGGCCGAGGTGGTGGGCTTCAGCGGCGACCGCGCCTACCTCATGCCCATGGGCGAGCTGCACGGCCTGGCCAGCGGCGCGCGCGTGGTGCCGCGCCCGGCCCCGGTGAGCCCGCCGCGCTTCGGCGCCGAGAACCACCCCTGGCGCCGCAGCGAAGACCGCGGCCTGCACCTGCCCATGGGCGCCGGCCTGCTGGGCCGCGTGGTCGATTCGCACGGCCACCCCATCGACCGCCTGGGCCCGCTGCAGGACGTGCACACCGAGCCCCTCGTGCGCCGCCCCATCAACGCGATGGACCGCGACCCGGTGCGCAAGCCGCTGGACACCGGCGTGCGCGCCATCAACGCGCTGCTCACCGTGGGCCGCGGCCAGCGCATCGGCCTCTTCGCCGGCACCGGCGTGGGCAAGTCGGTGCTGCTGGGCATGATGGCGCGCTACACGCAGGCCGACGTCATCGTCGTGGGCCTGATCGGTGAACGCGGCCGCGAAGTGAAGGAGTTCATCGAGGACATCCTGGAGGACGAAGGCCGCGCCCGCAGCGTGGTGGTGGCCGCGCCGGCCGATGCGCCGCCCCTGCTGCGCATGCAGGGCGCCGGCTACGCCACCGCCATCGCCGAGCACTTCAGAGACCAGGGCCTGCACGTGCTGCTGCTGATGGACAGCCTCACACGCTACGCGATGGCGCAGCGCGAGATCGCACTGGCCATCGGCGAGCCGCCCGCCACCAAGGGCTACCCCCCCAGCTGCTTCGCCAAGCTGCCGCAGCTGGTGGAGCGCAGCGGCAACGGCCTGGCGGGCCAGGGCAGCATCACCGCCTTCTACACGGTGCTCAGCGAAGGCGACGACCAGCAAGACCCGATCGCCGACGCCGCGCGCGGCATCCTGGACGGCCACATCGTGCTCAGCCGCGAGCTCGCCGAGAGCGGCCACTTCCCGGCCATCGACGTGGAAAAGAGCATCTCGCGCGTGATGACCGCCGTGGCGCCGAAGGAGCACCTGCTCGCCGCCCGCCGCATGCGCCAGCTGATGGCCAAGGTGAACAAGGCGCGCGATCTCATCCAGCTCGGCGCCTACCAGCCCGGCCACGACGCCGAACTCGACACCGCCGTGAAGCTGCAGCCGCAGATGACCTCGCTGCTGCAGCAGGACATGCACGAACGCGCCGCGCTCGACATGAGCCGCGCGCAGCTGTGCCGGTTGATGCAGCACTGATGCCGCCCTGCCCCCACCCGTTTTCCTGACCCCACCGAAAGCCGCCCATGACCGCCGCCCTGCACACCCTGCTGGAACACGCCGAACGTGAGCGCGACGAGGCCGTCTCGGCCTTGCTGCAAGCCGAAGAGCAGCAGCGCCGCCTGCTGGCGCAGCAAGAGCAGCTGCTGGCCTACCGCGACGACTACCGCGCGCGCCACCCGGCGCAAGGCGGGCGCAGCGCCAGCATCGAGCTCATCCGCTGCCACCAGGGTTTCATGCAGCGGCTGGAGCAGGCGCTGCAGCAGCAGCAGCTGGCGGTACAGCAGGCCGAAGACCGCAGCACCGCGCTGCGCCAGGCCCTGGTGGCGCAGGAAACCCGCGTGGCCTCGGTGCGCAAGCTGCTGGAACGCCGCGGCACCCAGGCCCGCCACCTCGCCGAGCGCCAGGACCAGCGCCGCAGCGACGAAGCCGCGATGCACCAACACCGCCGCCGCAACGAAGACGGCGGCGCGAGCGGCTGGCGCCTGGGCTTCGAAGCCGCGCCGCTGCCGAACTGAGCCCCAGGCCGCCCCGCCCTGCCCCGACCTGACACCCCATTTCGCCCCGAGGCCCGCCATGCAAGCCCAAGCCCTGAACCCCGCGCTCAACCCCGCCCTCAGCCCGAACGCCGTGCCCGCGGCGAACCCGGCCCTGGGCATGGGCAAGGCCGGTGCCGACAGCTTCTCGCGCATGCTGGAGGCCGCCGACACCCGCCGCCAGAACGAACGCGCCGACAACACGGCAGCGCCTGAAGCACCCAAACCACCGGCCAGCGGCACACCGCGCGCCCCCCAGGCGGCCGCCAAACCCGCCGCGCCCGCCGAAACCCGCAGCCCCGCCCGCGACACCGCCACCGAGGCGCGCCGCACCGAAGCGGCCGAAGCGCGTGAGGCCGGCAAGACCGAGCCCGACGCCACGGCCGAAGACGACACCACCACCGACGACAGCGCCCCGGCCGACGCCGCCGCGCTGCTGGCCAGCCTGGGCCTGGCGCTGCGCCCGGCCCCCGGTACCGACAGCAGCCGTGGCCGCAGCGCCGTGGCCAGCGAAGCGCGCGAAGACGCCGCCACCGGGGTGAGCGCCGACGCGGCCGCCACCGGCCTGGCGCTCACCACCGCGGCCCGCCGGGGTGCCGGTGCGGGCGGCGGCGACGCCGGCCGCGACGACCCCAGCCGCGCCGAGACCGGCTTCGACAAGCTGCTGGCCCAGGCTGCGGGCAGCGAGAGCGCCACCGCGCCCGGCGCCTGGCTGGCCGAGACCCAGGCCCTGGCCGCCCAGCCGGCCACCGCGCCGGCAGAACAGCGCCCGACCGAGGGCAGCCTGCAGGGCCTGGCCGCGGCCGGCGCCTTCGGGCCGCAAGGCACGGCAGGCGCCGCCGACGGCAGCGCCAGCGCGCCGGCCGAGGCCCGCCTGCAGCACAGCCCGGGCAGCCCGGCCTTCGCCGACGAACTGGGCACCCAGATCAGCACCTTCGTGCGCGAAGGCGTGCAGCACGCCAAGCTGCAGCTGCACCCGCTGGAACTCGGCCCGGTGACGGTGCAGATCCAGCTCGACGGTGGCAGCGCGCACATGAGCTTCGCGGCCGAACACGCCCAGACCCGCCAGGCGCTGGAGCAGGCCCTGCCCACGCTGGCCAGCAGCCTGCGCGAGGCCGGCTTGACGCTCAGCGGCGGCGGTGTCTTCGAGCAGCCGCGCCAGCAGGCACAGGCCGAGGCTGGCACGGGCGGCAACGGCGGCACGGGTGGCAACGGCAGCGGCAGCGAGCGTGGCGGCGAGCGGCAGGGCGACAGCCCCGCGATGGCCGCCGCGCCGGGCGGGCGCCGCCGCGGCGTGGTCGACCTCGTGGCCTGAGCCCCGCCGGGGCGACGCTGCCCCGGCCACGAAAAGGCAGTTTCAGCGCCGCTTATCGGCGCTTAAGTGCGGGGGCGGGCCCTCAACAATGTCTGCAACGGGTCGAAGGGTGCCGCCATCGCGGCACACACCGGCCCCACCGCAGGAGAGCCCCGCATGTCCACCGCCGCTGCCACCGACGCTGCACCCCCCGCCAAGGGCAAGAAGAAACTCATCATCATGGCCGGGGGCGGCGCCCTCGTGGTCGTGCTCGCGCTTGTCGCCTTCCTGATGATGGGCAAGAAGCCCCCGCCCGAAGAAGAAGGCGGCGCCGAAGCCAGCGCCAAACCCGCCGCGGCAGCCATGCCGAAGTTCGACCCCAAGGCGGTGCCCATCTTCGTGCCGCTGGACCCCTTCACGGTCAACCTGGCCGACCGCGACGCCGAGCGCTACGCGCAGGTGGGCATCACGCTGGAGATCACCGACGCGCAGCTGAACGAGCGCATCAAGGTCTACATGCCGGCCATCCGCAACAACATCCTGATGGCCATCGCCGACAAGACCGCGGCCGACCTGGCCACGCGCGAAGGCAAGGCCGCGTTGGCCGAGAAGGTCAAGCGCGAAACCTCCAAGGCCCTGGGCTTCGAGGTCGAGGAAGAGGAAGAGCCCGAGGAAGAGGCCAGCACGACCAAGAAAAAGAAGAAGAAGCGCGCCCCCCCGCCGCTTCCCATCAACAACGTCCACTTCTCCAACTTCATCATCCAATGAGCCTGCCTGCGGGGCGAGCATGAACCAGCAGATCCTTTCGCAAGACGAAGTCGATGCACTGCTGCAGGGCATCACCGGCGAGAGCCAGAAGCTCGAGCAGGAAGAAGCGCCCACCGCGGGCGTGCGCGACTACGACCTGGCGAGCCAGGAGCGCATCGTCCGCGGCCGCATGCCGACGATGGAGGTCATCAATGAGCGCTTCGCCCGCAACATCCGCATCGGTCTCTTCAACTTCATCCGCAAGAGCCCCGAGGTCGCCATCGGCGGCATCAAGGTGCAGAAGTTCAGCGCCTTCCTGCGCGAGATCGTGGTGCCCACGAACTTCAACATCGTCAACGTGAAGCCGCTGCGGGGCAGCGGGCTCATCGTCTGCGACCCGAGCCTGGTCTTCGCGGTGATCGATTCGCTGTACGGCGGCATCGGCAAGTACCACACGCGCATCGAAGGCCGCGACTTCAGCCCCACCGAGCTGCGCGTGATCCTGCGCCTGGTGGAGGTGATCACGGCCGAGTACAAGAAGGCCTGGACCGGCATCTACCCCGTGGAGCTGGAGTACCAGCGCAGCGAGATGCAGCCGCAGTTCGCGAACATCGCCACGCCCAGCGAGATCGTCGTGGCCACCAGCTTCACGCTGGAGATCGGCGAGACCAGCGGCACGGTGCACTTCTGCGTGCCCTACAGCACGCTGGAGCCCATCCGCGACACCCTCTACAGCACCATCCAGGGCGACAGCACCGAGCCCGACCGGCGCTGGGTGAACCTGATGAAGAACCAGATCCAGGCCGCCGAGGTGGAACTGGTCGCCGAGCTGGCGCAAGCCCCGGCCACGGTGGAACAGCTGCTGAGCTTCAAGCCCGGCGACTTCATCGAGCTCGAGCTCGACCCGCTGATCAAAGTCAAGGTCTCGGGCGTGCCGGTCTTCGACGCGCACTACGGCACCACCAACAACAAGTACGCCATCAAGATCGACCAGCTCTTGACGGGTTCGAACATGACCTGGATCGGGGAACACTGAGATGTCCGAAGCCGAATCGCAGATGTCCGAAGAGGACAAGATGGCCGCCGAATGGGCGGCCGCGCTGGCCGAGTCCAAGCCGGCCGGCAACGAGGTCGCCAACGAGGTGGCCGCCCCGAGCGAGACCGTCGCTCCGGCCCAGTTCACGAGCTTCCAGTCGGCGCAGGCCCAGACCACGGGCACGAGCAACGACATCAACATGATCCTGGACATCCCTGTCCAGCTGACCGTGGAACTGGGCCGCACGCGCATCCCCATCAAGCACATCCTGCAACTCGCGCAGGGCTCGGTGGTGGAACTGGAAACGCTGGCCGGCGAGCCGATGGACGTGCTGGTGAACGGCTACCTCATCGCCCAGGGCGAGGTGGTGGTGGTGAACGACAAGTTCGGCATCCGGCTGACCGACATCGTCACGCCCTCCGAGCGCATGCGCCGCCTCAGCAGAGCCTGACATGCCCCTGAACATCACCTCGCTGCTGTGGTTCCTGGCCATCCTGGCCATGATCCCGGTGACGCTCTGGCTGCTGAAGCGCACGCCCATGGGCGGCGCCGGCGGCCGGCCCGGCGCGCCGCGCACGGTGGCGGTGCTGCCGCTGTCGGCGCAGCAGAAGATCGTCACCGTGGAAGTGGGCCAGGGCGAAGAGCGCCTCTGGCTGGTGCTGGGCGTCAGCGCCCAGGGCGTGCGCACGCTGCACACGATGTCGGCACAGAGCGACAGCCCGGAGGCCGCCGCCACCGTGCCGGCACCGCCAGCCGCCACCTTCGCGCAGCTGCTCACGCGCTTGAAGGGCCAGCCGCCGGGAGGCAATGACCGTGCGCCTTGAGATCCTCAACACCCGCACAGTTTCTGCGTTAGGCCGCTGCAAGGGGCTGCTTCTCGGCGCCCTGCTGCTGGCCGCCGGCAGCGCGCTGGCCCAGAGCAGCAGCCCGCCCGGCACGCTGCCGCTGGTCATCGGCCAAGGCCCCGGCGGCGCCAGCTACTCGGTGCCCATCCAGACGCTGCTGTTCTTCAGCGCACTGAGCTTCCTGCCGGCGGTGCTGCTGCTGATGACCGCCTTCACGCGCATCGTGATCGTGCTGAGCCTGCTGCGCCAGGCCCTGGGCACGCAGGCCGCGCCGCCCAACCAGGTGATCGTGGGCCTGAGCCTCTTCCTCACCTTCTTCGTGATGGCGCCCACTTTCGACAAGGTCTACGAGCGTGCCTATGAACCCTACTCCAAGGGCCAGATGGCGGTGGACCAGGCGCTGACGGAAGGCGTGAAGCCCATCCGCGAATGGATGCTCAAGCAGACGCGCCAGAGCGACGTGATGCTCTTCTCGCGCCTGGCCAAGCTGCCGCCAGACGTGAAGGGCGAAGACGTGCCGCTCACCGTGCTGGTGCCGGCCTTCGTGACGAGCGAGCTGAAGAGCGCCTTCCAGATCGGCTTCATGATCTTCATCCCCTTCCTCGTCATCGACATGATCGTGGCGAGCATGCTGATGAGCCTGGGCATGATGATGCTGAGCCCGGTGCTGGTGGCCCTGCCCTTCAAGCTGATGCTCTTCGTGCTGGCCGACGGCTGGAACCTGCTTCTCGGCTCGCTCGCTGCCTCATTTGCCACCTAGGAACGAAGCATGGAAGCCCAACAGGTATTGACGACCGGCCAGCACGGCCTGTGGATGCTGCTGATCGTCAGCGCCCCGGTGCTGCTGGTGGTGCTGATCGTGGGCCTGGTGGTCAGCATCTTCCAGGCCGCCACGCAGATCAACGAGGCCACGCTGAGCTTCGTGCCCAAGGTCATCGCGGCCGTGGCGGTGCTGGCCATCGCCGGGCCGTGGATGCTGACGACGCTGGTGGAGTTCATCCAGGCCACGCTGCAAGCCATACCGTCCGCGGTCGGCTGAGGCCTCAGCGCCCCGCGCGCCCATGATCACCTTCACCGAAGCGCAGATCGTCGCCTGGCTGACGCCGCTGCTGTGGCCCTTCCTGCGCGCGCTGGCGCTCTTCCAGGCGCTGCCGGTGCTGGGCACGCGCGCGGTGCCGCTGCGCGTGCGCATCGGGCTGGCGGCCTTCATCGCGCTGGCCTCGCAGGGCAGCCTGCCGCCACTGGCGCCCGAGATCGCCACGATGCCGCTGGACGCGCCGCCCATGCTGCTGCTCATCACGCAGCAGGTGGTCATCGGCCTCAGCCTGGGGTTCGCGGTGCGCATCGTCTTCGCAGCGGTGGAGTTCGCCGGCGAGATCATCGGCCTGCAGATGGGCTTGAACTTCGCCGGCTTCTTCGACCCCATCTCGGCCAGCACGGCCACGGCCACCAGCCGCTTCTTCGGCACCATGGTGGCCTGGCTCTTCATCGTGATGAACGGTCACCTGCTGGTGATCGGCGCGCTGGTGCAGAGCTTCGACACCTTCCCGGTGGGGCCCGAGCCCTTCGCCTTCCTGCGCCAGATGCAGCCGCAGCAATGGGGCGCCGAGATCTTCAGCACCGGGCTGTGGATCGCCCTGCCCCTGGTGACCATGCTGCTCTTCGTGAACCTGGTGCTGGGCACCATCTCGCGCGTGGCGCCGCAGATCAACATCTTCGCGATCGGCTTCCCCGTCACCCTGGGCGTGGGCCTGCTCGGGCTGCTGGCCACGCTGCCGCTGATGCAGCAGCCTTTCACGCTGGCGCTGGAGCGGCTGCTGCGGCACTTCCAGTAGCCGCGCAGTCGCTGGCCACGGCGCGGCCGCTGCGCTTCAGCGCGCCGGGCCCACCTGCAGCCGCCGGCCCTGCAGCAGCGCCGCGTGCGGCACGGCTGTGGCGGGCAGGCGCCGGCCGTCCAGCCACACGCCGGGGCGCGGGCCGGGTTCGATCAGCAAGCGCGTGCCGTCGGCGCGCGTCAGCCAGGCGCGGCGCACCAGCGTGGCGCCGGCCACGTACTCGCCCGAAGCCGGCACCACCGGGTACAAGCCCAGCGTGGAGAGCACCAGCCAGGCGCTCATCTGGCCGCAGTCGTCGTTGCCGGTGATGCCATCGGGCCCGCTGCCGTAGAAGCTGCGCGCGATGCGGCGGATCAGCGCCGGGCCCTTCTCCGGCGCCGCCGTGAAGGCATAGAGGTAGGCGATGTGGTGGCTGGGCTCGTTGCCATGCGCGTACTGGCCAATCAGCGCCTCTTGCCCCAGGTGCTTGTTGGCCCCCGGCGCCTGCACGCTGAAGAAGCGATCGAGCCAGGCCTCGAAGGCCGCGGCACCGCCCATCTTCGCCACCAGGCCGGCCGGGTCGTGCAGCGCGGGCGTCAGCGTGTACTGCCAGGCGTTGGCCTCGGTGTAGTCGCCGGGGTTGTTCATCGGGCTGGTGGGCACCAGCGGGTCGAAGGGCTCGCGCCAGCGGCCGGCGCTGTCCTTGCCGCGCATCATCTGCGTCTGCGCATCCCAGAGCTGGCGCCAGCCCTGGGCGCGGCGAGAGAAACGTTCCGCCACCTCAGGCCGGCCCGCGGCGCGCGCCACGCGGGCCACGGCGTCGTCACCGATGCCGAGTTCCAGCGTCTTGCTCACCGACTCGTTGGCGATCTTGTCCAGCGGGATGAAGCCGAACTGTTCGTAGGCGTTCCAGTCGCGCTGGGCCCACACGGGTGCGTTCGGCCGCGGCAGCGTGGAGGTCTCCACCATCGCCTGCAGGGCGGCGTTCAGGTCGAAGCCCTGTTCTTGGGCAGCACCCTGCCGGTGGAAGCCCTTGGCCACCGCGTCGGCGATCACCGGCAGCGCCGGGTTGCCGATCATCGTGTGCGTCTCGCGGCCCCAGGCCGTCCACAGCGGCAGGTAACCCTGCGCGCGGTGGTGGGCCAGCATCGTCTGCACGAAGCCGGGCACACGCTCGGGCACCAGCAGCGTGAAGAGCGGGTGCACGCCGCGGAAGGTGTCCCACAGGCTCAAGGTGCTGTAGTACACGCCGCCGGGGGCTTCCATCACCTGGCCTGTGGGGCCGCGCACGCGGCCGTCGGCGTCGGCGATGTCGCTGGGGTGCAGCAGCGTGCGGTAGAGCGCCGAGTAGAAGATCTTCTTGAAGCGCGCATCGGCCTCGATCTCGATGCGCGAGAGCAGCCGCTGCCACTGCGCATCGGCCGCGGCGCGCACGGCATCGAAGGCCTTGGCTTCGTCCACGGCCAGGTTGCGGCGCGCGCCGTCCACGTCCACCGTGGACAAGGCCACGCGGGCGTGCAGCACGCGGCTGCTGCCGAGATCGAAGTCGAGGAGGTAGCGCGCGGCCTTCTCGCCCGCGCGCAGCGGCAGCGTCGTCACGCGCTCGATGGGCCGGTCGAAGCGCACGATGAAAGAGGCCTCGCGCTCGACCCAGTTCTTCGCGTGCGTGGTGCCGCTGAGCTCACCGCGTGCGGCGTCCACGCGGGACGTGGCCTGCGTGACACGCGGCCCTTCACCGAAGAGCAGCCCGTGCTGCAGGTCCACCAGCACCTGCACGCGGCCGCCCTGCTTGAAGGTGTAGCGGTGCACGGCCACGCGCTGCGTGGCCGTGAGTTCCACGCGCACGCCATGGCCGGGCAGCGTGACGCGGTAGACGCCAGGGCGCGCGCTTTCGGTTTGCTTGTCGGGCGCGGCCGAGAAGTCGGTGCTTTGCGCATCCCAGCGCGTGCCCGCGGCGGGCATCAGCAGCACGTCGCCCAGTTCCGGGATGCCGGCGCCGCTGATGTGCGTGTTGGAGAAGCCCAGGATGCGCGGCGCGCGGTACTGGTAGCCGCTGCTGTAGCTCCAGCCCCGGTCGGCGTTGTCGGGGCCGGGGGCGACCATGCCGAAGGGCACCATGGCCGCGGGCGTGACGTGCCCGGTGCCGTCGGTGCCGATGAAAGGGTCGACGTGGCGCGTGAGGTCGCCGCGGGCGTGGGCCGGGGTCGGTGCCACCCACAGGCACGTGCTGGCGATCAAGGCCCAGGCGAGACCGCGCCCCATGTTCATGCCGTGCATGTCCGGTGTTCCTTCAGCGCGGTGGGTGAGGCCGCAGGGTCTGTGATTCGTCACGGCCGGGGTGGCGGACCACGATCGTCGCGGGCGGCGTGCCGCCCTCGACCCAGCGCTCCAGCGCGGCCAGCCAGTCGGTCTGCCACGGGCCGTTGCCGCCTGCGCAGTGGTTCATGCCCGGCACCATGAACAGGCGGTAGAACGAAGCGGCGTCGCCGACCCTGGCTTGCACCGCCTGGTGGTAGTCGATGCTCATGCGCGGCGGAATCGCCGCATCGGCCCAGCCGTGGTAGTGCAGCAGCTTGCCCCCGTGGCGCTGGAAGGCGCGCAGGTCGGGCTCGGTGGCGTCCAGGTCGGCCGCCCAGCGGCGGCGTGCCTGCACCAGGTCTTCGGCCTTCAGGTCGCCCAGGGTGAAGGACAGGTCTTCACGCACCAGGTGGCGGAAAAAACTCTCACCGATGCTGGTGGGTGGGGTGCCTGCGGCGGCGCTGCCCCCCAGCGGGTTGGTGGGCGCGCGCAGCAGCCAGAAATCCCAGTTGCCGGGGTCGGCTTCAGCGCCCGGCACCAGCCCGGGCAGCAGGCGCCCCGTGCCCGGCTCGGGCAGGCCGCGATAGACCTGGCGCACCAGTTCCACCTGGCGGGGCGTGAGGCAGGCGGCGGTGTCGGCGCCCTCGCAGGCCAGCACGGCGGGGTCGAATCGGCAGGCCGGCGGGTCGGCCACGTAAGCCCTGCCTTGCCCGCACGCGGCCAGGGCCGCCGCCTGCACGGCAGGCAGCTTGGCCACCGGCAGCGCTGGCACGGGCCCGCTGAACTCGCGTTGCGCTAGCCTGGATCTTTCACGAGGCATGAAGTAGGCGACCTGCCTGCGTTGTCCGTTGTCATAGGTGTTCGACGTCTA
>JBHYDA010000011.1:0-159285 GCA_051861265.1 Rubrivivax sp. | reverse complement strand
CGGCTCCTGCGCTCGATATGGCTATGAACTCTAGACACCACGCGCCGAGTCTGCGAGGGGGTTTTCACACAGCCTCGACCGAGTGGAAACTCTTTGCCTCGACCGATGTCATAGCGCCGTAAGCAGCTTGTTCCGGCCGAGGCCGTGTGAGAACTGCTTGCACGCGCCGGCACTGCCCCGCGCAAGCCCAGGTCGCGCTGCGAAGCCCTTCACGGGCTCCCTGCGCGCCGTTTGAGCATCCAGTGCGTCAATTCGCGCATGCCGGCCAGCGCCAATTCCAGCGTCCTGCAGCCTCTGTGGAGGCCTCAAGGCAAGCGTTGATGCGCCCGACGTCGACGTGCATCCAGGCATGGCTGCAGAAACTGAGGCTGACCCGAGGCTTGACCACGCATCCATCAGACAGCTGTGAACGCCTTTCGCCATCGACTGGGGGATACGCCCACCGATTGGCGGAACTGCAGACGGAATGACTCAGCAGAGCCGAAGCCCGTCTGCTCGGCCACGCGTTCGATGCTCAGTAGGCCGCGCTCCAGCAGACGCTGCGCTAGCTGCAAGCGCTCTGCCAGCAACCATGCCTGAACCGATGTGCCGGTCAAGGCCTTGAAATGCCTGGTGAGGGTGCGGCGGCTGAGTCCTGCTTCCTGTGCCAGCGAGTCCAAGCTGTGCGATTCATGCAGCCGGGCACGCACCTCGTCCATCAGTCGGCCGAGCCGAGTCCCGGTGCGGGCCTTTGGCAGGGGCTGTTGGATGTACTGCGACTGCCCTCCTTCGCGGTGCGGGGGGATCACGAGTCGCCGTGCCAACTGATTGGCCCGTTCGCTTCCCAATTGCTGCCGCACCAGGTGCAGGCAAGCATCCAGGCCAGCGGCGGTGCCTGCCGATGTGAGCACGCGTCCCTCCTGGACATAGAGCACGTCAGGCTCCACCAGGACGTCTGCAAAACGTTGGGCAAACAGCGGCGCGTATTCCCAGTGCGTGGTGGCCCTTCCGCCAGCCAGCAAGCCCGCCTCAGCCAGCACGTGGCTGCCCAAACAGAGACCCACAATGAAGGCGCCTCGTGCATGGGCAGCGCGCAGGGCGCGCAACAACGTCTCCGGGGGACGTTCGTTGACGTCACGCCAACTCGGCACAACTACCACATCGGCCCTTTGCAGGGCACGCAGCGATGGCAGGGACGTCAAGGCAAAGCCCGCGCTCGTTCGCACGGGTGTCGGGTCAACGCTGCACACGACAAGATCAAAGGGCTTGTCTGGTTCCAAGCCCTCGCCGAACACCACGCAGGGCACGGACAGATGAAATGGGCTGATGCCTTCGAAGACCACGACTGCCACGCGGCGACGCAGCGCTGGCCTGGCGACGGCTGTGGTCAATGGCATCGAGAAAACAGAAGCAAGAGCAAGTTGGCCCGATCTTACCGATGATTGACTTTCGGGCCGATAGCTGAACGCCGCTGGTCTCGTAAGAATGAAGATTCCACTCTTCGCCCCGGAAACAGCAAATGTCCAGACCAGCCTTGTTACTGATCGATCTGCAGAACGACTACTTTCCGGGCGGCGCATTCGCGCTGGCCAACACTGAGGCCACCTTGGACGCTGTCGAAAAGGCGATTCGCGATGCACAAGCAAAGGGCCTACCGGTCATCCATGTGCAGCACGTGGCCGACCCTGCCCAGGGCATTGCCCCGTTCTTCAATGCCGATACCGACGGCGTGAAGATCCACCCGCGCATCCTGGCTGCCGCGCCGGATGCACCTGTGGTGGTCAAGCACTTCGCCGACAGCTTCGAGCGCACCAACCTGCATGCGACCTTGCAGGCGATGGGCGCTACCGAGTTGGTGCTGTGCGGCATGATGACGCAGAACTGTGTGACCCACACGGCGCTATCTCGCCAAGCCGATGCCTACGAACGCGTGACGGTACTCACTGATGCCTGCACCACGGTCAGCGAGATGCTGCATGCCATCGCTTTGCATGCGCTATCGACCCGCGTTCGACTGGTAGACACAGCGTCCAGTTGGTGATTCCATGACTCTTTTGACCCGAATGCATTTCGTCTTGGTCTTCCTAGGTGCTCTGGCAGCGATTCCGGCCGCTGCTGAGCAAACGCCCAAGCAGATCGTGACGGCCTTCTTCGACCTCGCCTTTGTGCAGCGCAAGCCGGTCGAGGCCGCGCGGCAGTACATCTCTGCCGATCAATACATCCAACACAACCCCGGTGGCGCCGATGGCCGCGCTGCGTTCATCAAAGGGTTTGCGGCTTACGTCGAGAAGACCAATTTCCGTTGCGATATCAAGCGGGTGATTGCCGAAGGCGAGCTGGTGGTGGTGCACAGCCATTGCAAGGCGAACCCTGCCGACGCCAGTGACCGTGGCAGTGCCGTTGTGGACATCTTCCGGGTCGACAAGGGCTTGATCGTCGAACACTGGGATGTGGAGCAAGCGGTGCCCGCGCAAGCCAAGAACCGCAACAGCATGTTCTGACGGCGGATGGCCGTCCCGGGTCGCCTCCCGAGACTCATGTGCCGAAAGAACTGCCGGTCACTCCGGAACGACCCAGGCGCTTGCGGTCGGATGGGTTGGCCAATCTCGGCTCTCGCTCCACTTTTTCTGAAGACCAGCGGTAGCTGCCCGATGGCCAGCATGAGCCCTTTGGCTCCACGGGGCAGTTAGGCCCCACCGTGATGGTGCCCTTGCTGCCCGCAAAGCCGGTTTCTTTCAGTGGTCAAGCGCCGCCGATCAACTCCAGCGTGAAACCGTCGGCATCTCTGACATAGGCCACCCACTGCCCAGCGAAGGGGCCGCCGGGCAGGAACTGCAACTGGCCCGCAACCGCGAAGCCGAATGCCGTGGCGCGGTTGGCGGTGTCCGCCACCGAGTCCACCAACAGGGCCAGGTGCGCGGCGCCAATGTCGCAAGGCCTGGGTGCCACTTTCGTGGCGCTGGCGGGTGCGGCGTACTCCAGCAGTTCCACCACGTGCCCGCCCGGCAGGGCGACCATACACACGCGGGCCTGGGCGCCTGGAACGCCGGTGATGTGGCCCAGGGTGTCTCCGGTGGGAATCTGGCGGATCTCACCCACTTCAGCACCCAGCACCTGGCCGAAGAGGGCCAGCATGTTCGCCAGGTCACGTACCGTCAGCCCGGTATGGATGGTGCGCAGGACGGCCATGGGCCTTCAGTGCCCCGCAGCCGGGGCTGTGCCCAAAGGCGGGTTTTCCCAGTAGACGTGCTTGGTGCTGAGGAAGTCGCTCAGGCCTTCCACGCCATGAAGCCGCCCGTAGCCGCTTTCGCGAAAGCCCCCGGTTTCGGATTCCGGGAACAGCTTGTTGTGCGCGTTCATCCACACCGTGCCGCACTTGAGTTCGCGTGCGATGGACTGGCCTGCCGAGCGGTCCGCCGACCAGAAGCTTGCGGCCAGCCCGTAGCGCGTGGCATTGGCGCGGGCGATGGCTTCGGCGCGGTCGCGGTAGCGCTCGATCACCAAAACAGGTCCGAACAGTTCTTCCTGGATGTACCGCGAATTCAGGTCCGCCACTTCCACAAGCGTCGGCGTGACGAACGCGCCGCGCGCCAGGGGGCCCGTGGGCACGCCGCCCTGCAGCCAAACCCGGCCCTGCTGCGCGGCCTCCTGGGCGAGGCGCGCCACGCGGTCGCGGTTGGCCAGGTCGATCAAGGGGCCCAGCTGTGAGCTCGGCTCATGGCCCGGGCCCAGCACCAGGCTGCCGAGGCGTTCAGCCAGTGCCTTGGCGAATTCGTCGAAGCGGCTCTCATGAACCAGCACGCGCGCGATGGCGGTGCACTGCTGGCCAGCCATCGGCAGGGCGCCGGCCACCAGCCCGGCCACGGTGGGCGCCAGCAGAGCATCGGGCCACACGATGGCAGGTGCTTTGCCGCCCAGTTCCAGCGACAGGCGCTTGAGCGTGCCGGCGGCATCGGCAGCAATTCGCTTGCCGGTGGCTGAAGAGCCGGTGAAGCTGATGACGTCGATGTGCGGCGACTGGCTGATGGCGCGGCCGATGGCGGCGCCCGACTCGGTGAAGGAACACAGCACATCGGCAGGCAGGCTGTTGATGCGGGTCAGGCACTCCAGCGCCAGCTGGTTGACCAGGGAGGTCTGGTGCGCGGCCTTGATAACCACGGTGCAGCCAGCTGCGAGCGCGGGGGCCAGCGACCGGATGAGCAGGATCACCGGCGCGTTCCAGGGCACGATGATCGCCGCCACCCCGGCGGGTTCGCGACTGAGCTGCGAATAGCAGCCATTGTCGATCTCGGCCACGCGGCCCCACAGGTTGCGGGCCAAGCCAGCATAAAAGCGCAGCTCGGATACGGCGGTGGCGATCTCGCCCCGTGCTTCGCGGGCCAGCTTGCCGTTGAGCGTGACCAGCCAGCGCTCGATCTCGGGCGCACGGGCCTGCAGGTTGGCCGCAAATTCCAGCAGCACGGCCTCGCGAAGACGTGGGCTGCGCGACCACGGGCCCGCATCAAAGGCCATGCGCGCGGCTTCGATGGCCGGCAGCGCTTCGTCCAGCGTGGCATCGCTGAACTGCGCCGCCACCTCCGACGTGGCCGGGTTGAAGCAGTCGCCTGCGGCGCCTGCACCGGCCGTCCAGCGACCGCCAAAGTAGTTCAAGGCACGTTCCATGGTGTTTTCTCGACCAGCATTCATTCCAGCCGGATGCCGGCTTCACGGACCGTCCGCGCATAGCGCGCACGTTCCAGCTCGATCCTGGCCACCGTCTGCTCGGGGGTCAGCGGCTGCGCCCCATAGCCAAAGTCCACCAGCTTGCTGCGCACCTCGGGGTCGGCCATCAACTGGGCGATGTCCTGGCTGATTCGTGCAGCGACGGCGGCAGGAAGCCCAGGCAAGCCAAACAAGCCCACCCAGCTGGTGGTTTCGAAGCCTGCAGGTCCACCGGACTCGGCCACGGTGGGCACGTCGGGGTGCGTTGGCAGGCGCTGCGGGGCGGCAAGTGCCAAGAAGCGCAATTTGCCGGCACGTTGCAGCGGGCCGGCGCTGGCCGGCGAGCCAAAGGCCCAGTTCACGTCCCCGCCCGCGACGGCTGCATACAACTGCGAGGTCTCCTTGAAGGGGATGTGGTTCATGCGGGTGCCGCTGGCCGACTCCAGTGCCGCAGCGCCCAGATGGGCGATGCTGCCCACCTGCCACGACCCGTAGGTGACTTGGCCCGGTTGGCTTCGTGCGGCGGCCAACAAGTCGCCCATCGTGCGCCAGGATGATGCTGCTGAGATCGCGATGAAGAAGTAGCCCGCATGCAGCGGCGTGATCGGCCTGAAGTCGTTCACCGGGTCGTAGGGGAGCGCCTTGTACAGGTGCGGCGCAGCGGTGAAGTTCAGTCCGTCGACATGCAGCAGTGTGTGTCCGTCTGAAGCGGCCTTGCGCGCTTCAGCCACGGCAATGAAGCCGCCGCCGCCGGGCCGGTTGTCGATGACCACGTTTTGACCCCAGACCTTGACCAAGCGCTCGCCCAGGAAACGCAGCATGGCGTCAGGCCCCGAGCCCGCCGGGAACGAGGTAATCAAGCGAACGGGCTTGCTTGGGAACTGCTGCGCGAAGCTGGCCGCAGGGGACAGCGCGGTGGCCGCCAGCGCACTCAGTACGGCGCGTCGGTGGCGTGATTGTCCGTTCATGAGTTCTCCAGGCACTACCAGGTGCCGTAGTAGATGCCGTGCTCCTTGGCCCGGTCGGTTCGCTGCGCGACTTCAGCGTCAGCCATGGTCAGCCGCGGGTGCTGGTCGTTCAGCCAGGCATGCAGGCGTTCGTCAAGGCGCTGGCGCTCGGCGGAAAAGCGTGGGTCCTGGCCCAGGTCCACGTACTCGTCCGGGTCGTCTTCCAGGTTGAAGAGTTGCGGCGCAAAGCCCTGCCAGCGCACGTACTTCCATTGCCGCTCGCGCACCATCCAGCCCCGGCACTCACCGGGTTTGCGGTTCAGCAGCAACCGGGTACGGCGGAAGGAGTAGTCGATCTCCGCGAACACGCAGTCGCGCCAGCCCGAAGGGCTTTGACCGTGAACCCAGGGCATGAGCGAACGGCCTTGCGTGCGGTCCAGCGCGGGCCGGATCTGCAGCGCGTCCAGCGCCGTGGGCACCACGTCCACCGCCTCGGCCATGGCGCTGATGCGCTGGCCGCGTGTGGCGTCGGCCTGCGGGCGCGGGTCGAACACCATCAGCGGCGAGCGGATCACCTGGTCGTGGAACAGATCCTTCTCGCCCAGGTGGTGGTCGCCACCGTAGTCGCCATGGTCGTTGGTGAAGACGATCAGCGTTTGTTCCAGCTGACCGCTGTCGTACAGGGCCTGCATGACGCGGCCGATGTGGTGGTCCAGTTGCTCGATCAGGCCCATGTAGACCGGCCGCACCTGACGCACCACCTCGTCGCGCGCGAAAGTCTGCGACTCTTCCATCTGCATGTAGGCCGCCACCACCGGGTGCGGCGCATCCAGTTCGCTGGCGCGCTTCTTCACGGGCAGCATGTCGTCCGCGCTGTAGCGCCGGTGGTAGGGCGCGGGCGCCAGATAGGGCCAGTGCGGCTTCACGTAGGACAGGTGCAGCGCCCAGGGCTCGCCGCCCTGCTCTGCCAGAAAGTTCAACGCGCGTTGGGTGACGTAGGCCGTCTCGGAGTGTTCTTCGGCCACACGCGCGGGCAGGTGCACGTTGCGCAGGAACCAACCACTGGCGGTAGTGCCGCCGGGGCCGTCAGCGCCCACCACGTGGTCGGTCCAGGGGTCGGTGCCGGCATAGCCGTTGGCGCGCAGGTACTCGGCATAGCCGCTCTCGGCGCCGGGCGGGCCGTGGCCTTCAATGCGGTCGACTTCGACGAAGCCGCCGCTGGCATGGTGGCGCCAGGACGGTGAGCCGGGCGGTACGCCCAGGCGCTGCAGACCCGCCGTGTCGGCAATCACATGGGTCTTGCCCACGAGGTGCAGCTTGCGCCCGGCCGTAGCCAGGTAGTCACCCAAGGTGGGTTGTTCCACCGGCAGCGGCACGCGGTTCCAGGTGACCCCGTGTGAACCCACATAACGCCCGGTGTAGGTGGACATGCGCGACGGGCCGCACACGCCGGCCTGCACGAAGGCCGCGTCAAAACGCACGCTGCGTGCAGCCAGCGCGTCCAGGTGGGGCGTGCGGATGCTGGGGTGCCCGTTGCAGGCCAGATGGTCCCAACGCAGCTGGTCGCTCATCACGAACAGCAGGTTGCGCAGCGGTGCCGTGCTCACAGGTGCTCAGACAAAGATCGCCCCACCCTCGACACAGAGGGTCTGGCCGGTCATGAAGTCAGCGTCGTCGCTGGCCAGGAAGCTCACGGTGCCCACCAGGTCCGCCGGCACCGCGTCGCGTTGAATGGAACGCGACTTGCGAATGGCATCGCCGAACTTGGCCATGTGGTCGTCGTTCTTCAGGATCTGGTCGGACAGCGTCAGGCCAGGGGCAAGTGCATTCGCGGTGATGTTCCAGGCGCCCAGCTCGCGCGCCAGCACACGCGTGAAGGTGATGACCGCGCCCTTGCTCGTCACGTAGTGCGCCATGTTGGCCAGGCCCTTGAGCGCGGAGGTGGAAGCCACGTTGATGATTCGGCCCCAGCGCTGCGCCTTCATGTGCGGCGCCACGGCCTTGGCGCAGTTGAAGGGGCCCAGCGTGTTCACCCGCATGACCTGCATCCATTCGTCGGCGCCGTACTCCTCGAAGGGTCGGTTCACCAACGTCGAGAACAGGGCGGCGTTGTTGACCAGGATGTCAACGCCACCCAGGCCCGCTTCCACGGCCTGCACCGCAACCTTCACGGAAGCCTCGTCGGCCACGTCCATCGCGACACCCAGACACCGGCTGCCCGTGGCGTCGAGAACGCGCGCGGCATCGTGCGCGCCTCGCAGGTCGGCGATCGCGACCTTGGCGCCGTCGGCCAACAGGCGCTGCACGAATGCGTTGCCCAGACCGGTAGCGCCACCTGTGACGAGTGCAACTCTTCCTTGTAGCTTCATGCGGGTCTCATGACACGGGGTTGTGGAAGCGCCACCACGTGGTTGCGTGCCGGCGCGGTGCTCACTCGGGCTTGATGCCCGCTTCCTTGATCAGCTTGCCCCACTTGGCGTAGTCGCCACGCTGTACGTTGACGAGCGCCTCGGTGGCGCTGGCCACGGGCTCCATGCCCAGGGCCAGCATCCGCTCTCGCAATTCGGCGTTGGCGAAGATCCTCGCCATGAGCTGCTGCGCTGAAACAAGCGCGGCACCTGGCGTGGCCGCGGGCGCGTAAAGCCCCAGCCAACCGACCCCCTGCACACCGGGAAATCCGCTCTCGATCAAGGTGGGCACCTGAGGCAACTGCGGGGCACGGGCACCCCCCGTGACGGCCAGGATCTTGAGCCGCCCGGACTGAACCAGCGGCAGGCTGGACGCCAGGGTGTCGAACATCACCTGGATCTGCCCCGCCATCAGGTCGCTACGCGCCTGGCCTTCAGACGCGTAGCCCACCCAGGTGAGGTCAGCACCACCTTGCTGGCGAAGCAACTGGCCAGAGAGGAACGGCACTCCACCGCGCCCACCCACGCTGGCGTAGTTCATGGTGCCAGGCTTGGCGCGAGACGCGGCCACCAGTTCCTGTACCGTGTTCACGCCCAGCGCAGGCCGCACCGTCAACACGATGACGTTGCTGACCAACAGCGAGATGGGAGCGAAGTCCTTGGTCGGGTCGTAAGCCAGCTTGCTGTTGAAGTGCGGGTTGACCGTCATGATGCCGGCGTTACCCAGAAGCAAAGTGTGGCCGTCAGGCTCGGACCGCGCCGCCGCCACCGCAGCCAAGGCGCCATCTGCGCCTGGGCGCAAGTCGATGACCATCGGCTGCCCCGTGATTGCAGTAAAGCGCTCGCCGACCATGCGCGCCAGCAAGTCGCCGGCCGAACCGCCGGGGGCAGGAACGATCAGCTTGACCGCCTTGTTGGGCCATGCCGGCGCTTGTGCATGCGCTTGCAGTTGAACACCCAGGCCCATCGATGCCGCGCAGACCAGAGCCAGGGCGCGACGCCGGGCCTGCCTGAGAGAGCATCCAATACGCCGTGCGGTGCACCCGGCCCTCAGGCGCGTGGCCGCGCTCATCACGGGCTCAGAACAGGTGGACGATGCCGGCTGCCAACGCGCTGGGGTCCGATCCATTGACCGCGGGGCGCAAACGCGCGAAATACGCGGCGGGTATCAGACTGAGCTTGGAACCCGCATTGTTGTCGACGCGCGCGTAGTTCACGTACAGGCTGGTGCGCTTGGACAGGCTGTAGTTGTAATAGGCCGCCATCGTGGTGCCCTTGGGCTCTGGCAGGCCCGGGGCCTTGAAGTCACCTTTGGTCTGACCCGCCTGCAGGCCCAACTTTCCCGCCTTGCCAACGGAGAACACGGCACCAAGCCAGTAGGACGTGGTGTTGTCGCTGGGAATGGCGCGGTCACGCGAAGCCACCGGCGTGACTTGGTGGATCTTGTACCAACCGGCATTGACCATCACCCAGCCAAAGTCATAGCGCCCTCCGAAGCCGGCTTCCGTCTGGTTGCCTACCGTCAAATTGGTGCCCGTTGCGGTGCGCTCTTTGCTGGTCTGGTAAGCAGCGGCCAGGTTCAGCTTGCCTGCGCGGTAGTAGCTGCCCAGAGCCATGAAGCGCCCCTGGTCCTTCGGTGCCACGCTGTTCTCCAGACCGGCCGAGACTGCCGCCCGAATCGTGAGCCCACCGATCGCTGGCGAGGTGTAGAAGAGGCCATTGCTCGCGCGGCCGATCAGGTTCTGGCTGATGCTGCCGTTGTTGCCGTAGTAGCCGATGCCGCCGAAGTCGGTCTGGTTGAGCATGGGGATCAACGGCGTGCCCGTACGGCCCAAGGCCAACTGGCCCCAGGTGCGACTTTCGATGCCCACGATGGAAGTACGTCCGAAGTTGGCATTGGCGCCAGGCAGCATTTCGCCCGTATCGGAGCGGAGGCCCATGTCCAGGCGGAAGAAAGCCGCCAGGCCACCACCCAGGTCTTCACGACCTGCAAACGCGATGCGGCTGGAGGTCACCGTGCCCGTTCCCAACTGCTTGATCTTGCCGTTGGGGTCCCCCGTGTTCACGGCCTCAAGGCTCATGTCCATGGCACCAGAGATGGTCACTTGCGCCTGCGCGCCAAAGGTGGAGACGAGCAGCGCCGCGGCAGCAACCAGGGCGTGAGGGTGGCAGGGACTCTTCATGGTGTGTCTTTCCGGTAGAGGCAATCGAGCGATGAGTTCCAACGTGATTCTATAAAAGCACCGTCGTAACGCAAAGCGATACAGACGCGCTGCAGCCCCGGACATACCCTGAGCGGCGCTGCCTCCCACTCAGTGAGCCGCGTGAACGGTGCGCGTCTCCAGGAAGGTCTCCATGCCCTCGGTACCGCTTTCGCAGCCGATGCCGCTGTCCTTGGTGCCGCCGAAGGGAGCTTCGGGTACTGAGACGGCGACGTTGTTGATCGCAATGGCACCGACCTCCAGTCGATCGGCCACCTGATGGGCAACGCGCCGGCTGTCGGTAAAGAGGTAAGCCGCCAGGCCGTAGGGGTTGGCATTGGCAATGGCCAGGGCGGTGTCCAGCGTGTCAAAGGCCGTCACCGGCGCCAGCGGGCCGAAGGGCTCTTCCACCATGACCCGGGCAGTGGGCGGCACTTGCCTGAGCACGGTCGGCAGGTGGAAGTGGCCAGGCCCCTCGTGGACGCCGCCGCAGGCGAGTTGGGCACCCTGAGCCAATGCATCGGACAACAGGGGCGCCATGGCCGCCTTGCGCCGGGCGCTGATCATGGGGCCCATCTGAGCTGTCGCGTCCAGGCCGTTGCCGACCCTCAAGGCTTGTGCGGCGGCGACGAAACGATCACAGAATTCGCGCTCGATGGATTGGTGCACCAGGAACCGTGTCGGCGCCAGGCAGGCCTGTCCGGCGTTGCGGAACTTGTGGGCGACCAGCTGCGGTACGAAGCGCTCCAGGTCTGCGTCAGCCCAGACGATGACCGGTGCATGGCCACCGAGCTCCAGCGTCGTGCGTTTGAAGCCCCCGGCGCACAGGCGCGCAATCGTCCGCCCCACCCCGACCGAGCCGGTGAAAGACACCTTCCGGATGACCGGGCTGGCGATCAGCGTTTCTGATATCTCAACTGGGTTTCCATAGACCAGTTGCAGCACACCGGGTGGCAGATCGGCCTGCAGGCAGTCCACCATGGCAGCCACGGCGGCAGGGGTCTCCTCTGCGGCCTTCACGATCACGGAGCAACCTGCCGCCAGTGCCCCTCCGATCTTTCGGGCCGTCAGGATCACCGGGTAGTTCCAGGGAGACAGCGCCAGCACCGGCCCGACGGGGACCTTGCGCACCTCCATGGAGGCCCCTGGCAGGCGCGAAGGCACCAGGCGACCATGCACCCGGCGCCCCTCCTCGGCGTACCACTTGATCATCTCGGCGGCGACCTGCACCTCCTGCCGCGACTCCGCCAGGGTCTTGCCCTGTTCAAGGGTCAGCCAGGTGGCGATGGTCTCCAGCCGCTGCAGCATGCGGGCGACACCGCGCTCGATGATGTCGGCGCGTTCGCGGGCTGGCCGCTGGCGCCAGACAGCGAAGCCGGCCTCAGTCGCTGCCAAGGCCTCTGCCAGGTCCTCTGCACTGGCGGACGACAGATTGCCCAAAGGCTCACCGGTCGCCGGATTGCAGACCGGGATGAGGAGTGCCCCCTGCCCACAGCGCCATCGGCCATTGATGAGAAGTTCAGGCGCACGGTAATCCGGTACCGACCCTTCCACGGAGGCCGGCCGGATCAATGGATTGGACTGCATGGGGCTAGAGACCCTTCTTCAGCAAAACGTTCAGCGCCAGATCGACGCCACCATCATCGCGAGGGCCAAGACGATGGCCGCAGAGGTCAGGCGACGAATGGTTTCAGCGCTCACTCGCTCAAACCCGAACCGTGCGATCGGCATCGAGACCAGGGCACCCAGGAGCATCGCTCCCAATGTGGACGCGTCGATGCTGCCGCTCGCACCGAAGACCAGTCCCGTGCAGGCGGAGAGGACGAGCCCGATGACCAGCGAAGTGCCCACGACGCGCTGTGCCGACTCGCCGCTGGTGGCCAACAAGGCCGGGGTGACCAAGACACCGCCGCCCGTGCCCGTCGCACCCACAAGCGCACCTGTCGCGCACGCCAAAGGGGTGAGTCCGAGCCGCTGCAAGAAGCGACTCAGATGCTGTGAGTGGAGGGACAAGAGGGCCAGGACGCCTGCGGAGAAGACCGCCACCTTGAGCGACCCGGTCACCACCGAGGCCAGAACACCGGGCTGGCCCATGACCCAAACCACCAACACCGAAAAAGCGAGGCACAGGCCGACTGCCGCCTTCAGGAACGACCGAAGCAGAGGCCAGGCGACGTTGCCTGCACGTTGGTGGCTGAAACCTGCGCCGATCTTGTACAAGAACGAGAAGGCACTGGCCGTGCCCACCGCAGCAGCCACGGGCATTCCAAAGAGTCCCACCAGCACGGGCACGACAACGACGCCACCACCGACACCGGACACGTACATCAGCGCTCCTGCGCAGGCCCCGAACACTATCGCTGGCAAGAACTCCATCGGTGGTCCCGAAGCTGCGCTTGAAGACGTCAGTTCGGCATCTTGAACCCGGTCTCCTTGATGAGATCGCCCCACAGCTTGTGCTCCGCCTTGAGGTCGGCGGCCACGGTCGCAGCCGCGGTGGCACCATCGACCACGAAGCCTTGAGCGGTGAGCGCTTCGCGCAGTTTGGGATCGGCCAGGCCTTTGGCAACACGCGCTGCAATCGCATCGACGGTCGCCTTGGGCGTTGCTGCCGGCGCCAGCAGCAGGTAGGCGATCGACGCGGTCAGGTCCTTGTAGCCCAGTTCCTGGAAGGTTGGCACGTTGGGCAACTGGGGCGCGCGCTTTGCGCCGCTGGTGGCCAGGATGCGCACGGTGCCAGCTTGGTGCTCGCGCAGCCACTCGGCCACGCCCGACGAAGCCGCCAGCACATGCCCGCCGACAACATCGGTGATCAACTGTGACCCACCGCCGCGGTAGGCCGCGTTGTCCAGCGGGACGCCGGCCGCTCGGCCGAGTTTGACGCCGAACATGTGCGGAATGCCGCCGAACTGCGGTGTGGCGAAGACGGCACGAGCGTTGTCTTGCTTGACCCAGTCGAAGTAGGCCTTCAGCGTCGTCGCCGGCACCTTGGCGCTGATGACGTAGGCCACGTCGAATGCCGCCACGCGCGACACCGGCGCCACGTCTGCCAACGAATACTTCAAGTTCCCGCGTGTGTGCGGCGCCAGGGTCAGGGCCCCGGAAGGCGCCATCAGCAGCGTGGTGCCGTCGGCCGGCGCGCCTTTGAGCGCGTCGAAACCCAGCGCGCCACCGGCACCCGGCCGGTTCTCGACAATCCAGCGCGTGCCATCACTGGCAGCCAGCACATCGGCCACACGGCGCGCCAGGCCGTCCAGATCGGATCCGGCCACGGTGCCGACGAAGATGCGGTTCTGCGCCAGGGCGGCGCCGGGTGCGGCAAACAGAGCGGCTGCCATGACGGCACCGGCCAGTGCGAAGAGGGGTTTCATCGACAGAACTCCTTCAAGGGGTAGGAACAGGGTCAAGGGACATAGGCAGCCCGAATCGCAGTTGAGGCGGCGTACTCATTCGCGGAACGCGCGGTCGCGGCGCTGTCTGATGGCGGGCAACATGGCGGCAATCAGCATCACCAGCGCTAACACGATCAAGGTGCCCGAGATCGGACGCGTGAACAGCACGCTCCAGTCACCGCGAGCCACCAGCAGGGTGCGACGCAGGTTCTCTTCCAGCATCGGCCCCAGCACCATACCCAGCAGCAGGGGGCCGGCCTCGCAGCGCAGCTTGATGAAGGCAAAGCCGATCACCGCGAAAACACCTGCGAGGTAGATGTCGAAGTTGTTGTTCGAGAGCGTGTACAGGCCGATCACGCAGAAGCAGACGATCGACGGGAACAGGTACCGGTAGGGCACCGTCAGCAGCTTCACCCAGATGCCGATGAAAGGCAGATTGAGGATGATCAGCATCAGATTGCCGATCCACATCGATGCGATCAGGCCCCAGAACAGATCGGGGTTGTCGGTCATCACCTTCGGGCCCGGCGTGATGCCCATGACCACCATCGCGCCGATCATCAGCGCCATCACCGGGTTCGGCGGAATGCCGAGCGTCAGCATGGGGATGAACGAGGTCTGCGCGGCCGCGTTGTTGGCGCTCTCGGGCCCGGCCACGCCCTGGATGGCGCCTTTGCCGAAGCGTTCCGGCGTGCCGGAGATTCGCTTCTCCAGCGTGTAGGCCGCGAACGAGGCGAGGATGGCGCCGCCGCCCGGCAGCACGCCGAGCACAGCGCCCAGCGCCGTGCCGCGCAGCACGGCCGGGGTGGCCTGCCTGAAATCCTCGCGCGAGGGCCACACGTTCTTCACGTCGCGCGTGAAGACTTCGCGCGACTGGGGCGGTCGATTCAGGTTGCCGATGATCTCGCCGAAGCCGAACAGCCCCATGGCGACCGCGACGAAGCCCAGTCCGTCGGTCAACTCGGGGATGCCGAAGCTGAAGCGCTCGACGCCGGACAAGGCGTCTGTGTTGATCTGGCCGAGCAGCAGGCCGACCAGGACCATGCCGACGGCCTTGATCACCGAACCCGAAGCCAGCACCACGGCGCCGACGATCCCCACCAGCATCAAGGCGGCGTACTCCGCCGGTCCGAAGGCAAACGCGATGCCCGCCAGCGCGGGCGCGAACCCCGCCAGCACAAGAGTGCCCACGCACCCCGCGAAGAACGAACCCAGTCCGGCCGCAGCCAACGCAGGCCCGGCCCTGCCCTGCCGTGCCATCTGATAGCCATCGATGGCCGTGACGACAGAGCTCGACTCGCCCGGCAGATTGATCAGGATCGCAGTCGTGGAGCCCCCGTACTGCGCGCCGTAGTAGACGCCGGCCAGCATGATCAGGGCCGCGGTCGGATCGAGTGTGTAGATCGACGGCAGCAGCATCGCGATCGCCGGCACCGGACCCAAGCCCGGCAGCACCCCGATCAGCGTGCCGATGAACACGCCACCCAGCGCGAAGGCCAGGTTCTGCAGGCTGAGTGCGACGCCGAATCCGGTGGCCAGGTTTGAGAGCAGGTCCATCGCCAGGTCCGTCAGAAGATGGTGGGTAGCACCGGGATGCGCAGCTTCAAGCCGACGACGAACAGGAGCCAACTGCCCGTGGTGAGCACCGCGGCAAGACCCAGCGCCTCGCGCAGCCTGAACTCGCTGCTGGCCAAGGCGGTGAGTACGATCACCAAGGGCAGCGTGAACAGCATGCCGGCACGCGGCAGCAGGAACCCTGCAGCAAGCACCGCGCTCACCACCACCAGCAGGGGACGCCACACCGGCGGTGCGACCCGCTCGTGCTCGTCGGCTTCATGGCCCAGGGCGCCAACCAGCACGCTCAGGCCGACCAACGCCAGCAGCACGCCCAGCCCGAGGGGAAAGTAGCCCGGCCCCGGGCGCGCCGAGGTGCCCATGCGGTACTCGGTTGCGCCGACCGCGAAGGCCACGCCGACCACGAGGAAGACCACGCCCGACCAGAAATCCACCTGGCTCCTGATCTTCATGCCTGCATCTCTCCGGCCATCCCTGCCGGCACCGCCACGCGGGCAACACCGAACACTTCCATCTGCACCACGTCATGCAGTGGCACGACCTCGACGTCGAACACCGGGTGCGAAGGTTCGTCGAGCGCGTACTCCCGAATGCGCGGGCTCGATGGCAGGTCGTCGGGATACACGCGGGTCAGGTCATTGGCGTCGAAGGTCTCGATCTGCAGGCCGGGAAAGCACAGCGAGAAGTCCACGAGCACGTTGCCGGTGCGCGGCAGCACGTGCGCATCGCCCATGGCGAAGCTGACCATGCCTTCCTGCGGGTCGACCGGCGTGGCGAAGACCATGCGAGCCGTGCGCGCGGCCTCGTCGATCTCGTAGACGACCGCCCGGCTCAGAGACTCGGCCGCACTCTTCACGCGCTCGCCGGTGAAGGGAATGGCCTGGTGCACGTTGTTGTTGAACAGCACCACATGGCCTTCGGGCGTCAGGCGCGGGTTGTGCTGGTGGCTGGGCCAGATGAAGCCTTCACCCAGCGGCTTCAGCAGCTTGGCCCGCAAGGCTTCGGACCAGCCGATGTCGCGGGCCAGGATCCAGCGGATCTCGCCACTGGGCCGGTCGATCTTGAGCACCGCGTCGAGGTTGCGCAGCGATAGCAGCACCGAGTCGTCGCGCGGGTCGTGGTGCACGCCGTTGCCATGGGTCCAGTCCAGGTGCTGGGGGAATCCGCGCACCCACCAGTACGACCAGAAGGTGTCGTAGCCGATCTTGAACGGATCCAGGTGGTCGAAGCTGTTCCAGCGCCACAGCACTTCGCCCTGCGGGTTGAACTCGATCACCTCGTCACCCATCACCCATTGGTCGCTGCGGGGTGCGTCGGCGTCGGTTTCGCTCGTGTAGTAGCCCGGGATGCGGCGTGGCACGGCATTCAGCGACAGGAAGTTGCCGTTGGGCAGCGCGTCGGGCTGGTGATGCAGCGTCACGGCCTGCACCGGGATGGCGCCTGCCGGCATCGGGTTCGGCCCCAGCGCAGCGCCCCAGCAGCGCTGGGTGCGACCGAGCCAGTCGATTTCGGTGGGGCTGTTGCGCGCGGTGTGGAAGAACAGGTGTCCGTTGTCCAGCGCGGCCACGCCGGCAATGCGCGAAGGGCTGCGGTAGAACCACACGATGTCGCCGTCCTCGTCAAGCGCCAGGATCAGACCCCAATCGGTGGTGAAGCGGCGCTGCTCGGGCGTCATTCGGTGCGAGCGGCCGAGCGCGCGGCGCCGCACGCTCAGCAGCGTCAGGCCGGGCTCCATGCGGGCGCGCTCGGCGCGGTGTACCCGCAGGGGCGGGAAGTCAAGACTGGGCGTCGGCAGCGCCGGGGTGCGCGCCGTCCGCGGCGCCGTCGAAAACCGGTGCCCCTGGGCGTCGATCATCGACACGTCCAGTCGGTAGGTCCGCGCCGGCTTCAAGCCGATGACCGGCAGTGAGTGCGCGCCGGGCTCGACCTGCCAGCGGTAGCGCTGCGATCCGGCTTCGCATACCGCAAGCAGTTCCAGTCTGCCGGGCACGCCCACGTCCACCACCAGCACCAGGGCCATCGGCGCGGCAGGTTCCGGATTCGGCACCACATGGGGTGGTTGCCGGAACACCTGGGGCATGGGGTGCGCGCGGTTCATCAATGCGCTCCGCCCTGTTCACACGCGTGCCAGCGCACGGTCAAGCCTGGCCAACCCGTCTTCCAGATCAGCGGCCGTGAGGCCCGCCGACACAAAGTAGCGGTCGCCGCGCCCCGCGTAGACACCTTCTTCGATCAGTGCCAAGCGCAGGCGGCGTGCCTTGTCGCGATCCGTGTGTGCGGCCAGGTCGCGAGCGGAGTACGCCACAGGAAGCGAACTGAAGTGTGCACAGAACACGCCTCGCACGCCTTGCACCAGCAGGTCGTGCCCATGCTTGCTGCCCAGGCGCTTGAATTCGGCCATGAAGTGCGATTGCAGCGCATCGATGTGCCGATAGGCCGCACCATCGCCGCGTTCCAGCATGCGCATCGTGGTCAGGCCCGCCGTCATGCTCATCGGGGCGGCGTTGAAGGTGCCCGCTCCCACCACGGCGTTGGTGCGCAGCAGCTCGAAGATGTCGGCCCGCCCCGCCACGGCCGCCAGCGGCATGCCGCCGGCAATGGCCTTGCCGAAGCTGGCCAGGTCTGGCGTTACGCCATAGTGGCCCTGGGCACCGCCCAGGCCCATGCGAAAGCCGGTGATCACCTCGTCGATACAGAACACCACGCCGTACTGCGTGCACAGCTCGCGCACCCGTTCCAGGTAGCCCGGGCGCGGGATGCAGCAGCCGCCGTTGGTCATCACGCCTTCCATCAGCACCAGGGCAATGTCCTTGCCATGGGCCTTGAGCAGGCTTTCCAGGGCATCTGCGTCGTTCCAGGGAATCTTGAACGACTCGCGCATCGCGAACTCGGCGCGCCCTTCGGTGTGCATGGGGTCTGCGGGGTTCTCCAGGGCATAGGGCGCAACAGCGGTGTCTTCATTGACGCGGCCGCCCAGCACGTTGTCCAGCCAGCCGTGGTAGTGGCCTTCGAAACGCACGAACAAGCGCCGGCCGGTGAAGGCGCGCGCCAGGCGCACCACCATCTGCACAGCCTCTGAACCGGTGGTCACGAAGCGCACGCGATCAGCGCAGGGCACGTGGCTGACGATGCGCTCGGCCAGCTCCACCTCGGGCTCGGTCTGCAACATGCCCGAGGCCACGACGAAGAGCTTTTCCAGCTGCGCGTGCAGCGCGTCCTGGTACTCGCGGTTTCCGTGGCCCCAGATGCCCGGGCCCATGCCGATGGCGAAGTCGATCAGTTCACGCCCGTCCACGTCCCACAGGCGTTGCCCGAGGGCGCGATCGATGAATACCGGAGGCTCTGGCAGCGCACGCAGGTTGCTCTGCCTTCCGGGCATGACCTTGGCCGCACGCTCGGCCAGACTCTGGGTCTTTGCGCCCAGCGTGAACTGGGCCCGATCGACCGCGTTCATGCCGACACGTCCGTATCGATGACGCACACGTTGCCGCCCACCGTGGCTTCACTGCCTGCTGCCACGGTATGCGCAAGCAGCTTGCCGTCGCAGGGCGCTTCCACCTCCATCGTGACCTTCTCGCTTTCGATTTCGTACAGCGGCTCGCCCTTGCGGAATACCTCGCCTGGCTGCTTGTGCCAGACGCTGACGGTGGCGGTCTCCATGTTCATGCCGACGCGGGAGAGTTTGAGATTGACTTTCATGGGGTTCAGGCGCGGTGGTCCGGCAGGTCCTTGACGGTGGCAACGATGCGCTCGACGCTGGGCATCACCAACCGTTCCAGGTTGGGCGCGTAGGGCATGGCGACGTCGGGCACGGTGACGCGGCGGATGGGCGCGCGCAGCGAAGAAAAGGCCTTGTCGGCGACGATGGCCGCGATGTGGCTGGCGGCGCTGCAGCTGTCGCGCGACTCATCCACCAGAACCAGGCGGCCGGTCTTTTCCACCGAAGCCAGGATGCTGGCTTCGTCCAGCGGCACCAGGGTGCGCGGGTCGATTACCTCGGCGTGGATGCCGTGTTCATGGCGCAGCACATCGGCCGCAGCCATGGCCAGCTTCACCATCGAGCCGATGGCCACCACGGTCACGTCGCCGCCCGTGCAACGCACCGCCGCCTGACCCCAGGGGGTGACGTAGTCGCCGTCGGGCACCTCGCCCATTTCGCCACCGCGGCCGCCGGCTTCCAGGAAGAAGGCCGGGCTGTCGCTGCGGATGCAGGCCTTCATCAAGCCCTTGGCGTCTTCGGGCGTGGCGGGCACGGCCACGCGGATGCCGCCCAGGTTCATCAGCAGCGGGTAGGGCGTGTCGGAATGGTGTGCGGCAATGGAACGCCCGCCGCCGTACGCGGCCACGTAGGTGACCGGCAGCCGCGCCTGACCGCCCGTCATGTAGCGCAGCTTGGCCGCTTGGTTGGCGATGGAGTCAAAGCCGGTGTAGGTGAAGTTGGCGAACATCATGTGCGCCACAACGCGGTGCCCATTGGCTGCCGCGCCCAGTGCCATGCCGGTGATCAGCGTTTCCGAAATCGGTGTGTTGCGGATGCGCGCGGGGCCGAAGCGTTGCGACAGGCCGCGCGTGTCGCCGAACAGGCTGATTTCCACGTCTTCGCCGAACAGGATCACGCGCTCGTCGCGCGTCATCTCTTCCACGAGTGCGTCGTTGATGGCCTGTATCAGGCGTCGCTTGGTCATCGGGCGGCCTCCTCAGGCGAACATGAACTGCAGCGCCTGCTCGGCCGGCGGCGGGGGGCTGTCGATGGCAAATTGAACGGCGTCTTCCACCTGCGCGGCCACGCGGGCTTCGAGGGCAGCCCATTGCTCGGCTGTGACCTGTTGCGCGCCCATCAGATGGGATCTTTGCCGTTGAATCGGGTCGCGCTCCACCCATGCCTGGACCTCCTCGCTGCTGCGGTACTGGGCACCTTGCAGAAAGCCGGTTTCGGCCTCGACGTGTCCGGCCATCCGGTAGGTGAAGGCTTCGATGAAGCTGGGACCTTCGCCTTCACGGGCCCGTTGCACGGCCTGCGCAGCGGCAGCCCACACGGCGTCCAGGTCGTTGCCGTCCACCTGCACGCCCGGCACGCCGTAGGCCGACGCGCGGTCCACGATGCGGCCGGCCACGACGGTGTCGGAGCGCGAGAATTCCGAGAACAGGTTGTTCTCGCAGATGAAGATCATGGGCAGCTTCCACAGGGCACTGAGGTTGAGCGCTTCGCTCATCACTCCCTGGGTCGAAGCGCCGTCACCAAAGAAGGCGACGGACACGCCCCCTTGGCCCTGCAGTGACTGCGAGTACGCCGCTCCGCAGATCAGGCTGATGCCGCCGCCCACGATGCCGTTGGCACCCAGGATGCCCTTGCTCAGGTCGGCCACGTGCATGGTGCCGCCCATGCCTTTGCACACCCCGGTGGCCTTGGCGTGGATCTCCGCCATCATGGCCCGCACATCGCCGCCCTTGGCCAGGAAGTGGCCGTGGCCTCGGTGGTTGCTGGCGATCCAGTCGCTGCCGCGCAGGTGCTGGCACACGCCCACGCCCACGGCCTCTTGCCCGCTGTAAAGGTGCACGCCCGCGATCAGCTTGCCGGCCTTGAAGTCGGCACCCAGGCGCTCTTCCACACGGCGGATGAGCAGCATGCGTTCCACCATGGCCAGGCGCTCTGCGGGGCTGGGAAGGCTGGATTCGGGCTTCGGGTTCATGGCGAGGGGTCCGGCAGCGCCGGCGCGTGGTTCAGGGGCCGGTCAATCGACCTAGCATGAACTCAATGTACACCATACGTTTCTTAAAAGGCAATACACGACCAGAGCTCTGCATGGCCCGTGGCGCCGGTCTGGCCGTCAGTTCATAGCTATGCGCCCACTCCCGAAAGTGCTCGCCTTGGTGAAAACACCGAGAGTCGCTTTGCTGGCAATCCTCGATACGCAATGGCGTTTCTATATGAATCCTCTGCTGCTCCGCCTTTTCGCCAGGCGCCCGCACAAGAACAACGTCCCCACGCGTACATCACGCTGAACAACGGACTCGTCCACACCGTGCCTTGCGTCGGCGCAATTGGCACCAGGGGTTTGGGCGTGAACCCATTGAGCATGGTGGATGTCTGCGCGGACGAGGTGTCACTGGAATCACCCAACGTGGACGCGTTGCAGCACTTCGACCTGGCGCCCGCAGAGGTGCTGATCGCCCCGCAGGACACGCCGTACGGGCGCAACGCGACCGGCCGCACAGAGAGCGGCTCCTCTCCCCGCCCCACCACCCCCTGTGAGCGCAGCGACAGGGGGTGCACGTTTCAACTATAGTTACGCAAATCCCCTTCCCTGCGGTGCCCATGAGCAAGACCGTCGCCAAAGCCTTGACAATCCTCAAGCAGTTCACGCCCGCGGCGGGCGACCTGGGCGCCAGCGACATGGCGCGCTTGCTGGGCATGGACAAGGTGATTGCCTACCGGCTGCTGCGCACGCTGGCGGCCGAGGACTTCCTTGTGCAGGACCCGGCCACCAAGAAGTACCGCCTGGGGCCCGGGCTGATCGAACTGGCCAGCCACAACTTGCGCCAGGTGCCCGCCGGCGAGGTAGCGCGGCCGTGGATGGAGGGTCTCCGCGACCTCAGTGACGAGACGGTGATGTTCGTCGTCCGCCGCGGCACCGAGGCCGTGGTGTCGCTGCCGCTGGAAAGCCGTCAGCAGATGCGCGTAACGGCCAACGTCGGTGATGCGGAGGCCCTGCACAGCACGGCCTCTGGCAAGGTGATGCTGGCCTTCGGCCCGGACTCCTTGTTCGACGAGGTGCTGGTGACCGGCCTGCCAGCCGTGACCCCCCGCAGCTTTACCAGCCCAGACAAGTTGCGCGCGGAGGTCAAGCGCGTCCGAGCGCGCGGTTGGGCCCTGGACAACGAGGAATGCGTCACAGGCATCCGCGCACTGGCTGCTGGCGTATTCGGCCGCCGCGGCGAAATCGAAGGCTGCCTGGTCATCCGCGGCCCGGCCAGTCGCCTGGGCGACGCCGTCATCGAACGCTTGGCGCCAGAACTCGTGCGCGCGGCGCGCGAGGTCTCCCAGACACTCGGCTTCGACCCCGCGGCCTGAACCGCGCTTCGCCCGCTGATTGAGGGGTGGCCCGGCGTGCCGGGTCACGCTCTGAGCCGCACGCTGGACTTTCAGGTGTTTTGATAATTACACTAACGGTTCTTTTATAGAACCAAATGGACCCATCCATGGACATCCTGATCGTCGGCGCCGGCATTGGTGGGCTCACAGCCGCCATCAGGCTGGTTCAGCGGGGGCACCGTGTGCGCGTGCTGGAGCAGGCCAAGGTGCTGGGCGAGGTGGGCGCCGGCATCCAGATGAGTGCCAATGCCGTGAAGGTGCTGCAGGCGGTGGGTGTGGAGCCTGCGCTCGAGGCCACCGGCGTCAAGCCCAAGGCCTTCGAGTTCCGCCGCTTCAACACCGGCGAATTGCTGCATCGCATTCCGCTGGGCGATGCCCACCGCGAAAAGCACGGCGCGGCCTACTACCAGATGCACCGCCGCGACCTGCACGACGCCCTGGTCCAGGCGCTGCGCGCCGTGGCACCCGATGCGGTGCGTCTCGACGCCACCGTGCGACAGGTCTACGAAGACACCGAAGGCGCGGAAGTGGAACTGACCAACGGCGAACGCCTGCGCGCCGAACTGGTGGTGGGTGCGGACGGTGTGAAGTCCGTGGTGCGCCAGCACGTGCTGGGCGCCGACAAGCCCGCCTTCACGGGCCAGGTGGTGTGGCGCGTGCTGGTGCCGGTAGATCGCATTCCGCAGGCGCTGCGCACGGATGTGGTCTCCACCATCTGGTGCGGCCCGCACAACCACGGGGTGATGTACTACCTGCGCGGCGGCACGCTCATCAACTTTGTCGGCTGCGTGGCCCGGCCGTGGGAAGAAGAGTCCTGGACCTCATCCCGCCCCTGGTCTGAACTGGACCAGGACTATGCCGGCTGGCACCCGATGGTGCGCGCCGTGGTGGAGGCTGCAGACCGCGACCAGTGCTACCGCTGGGCCCTGAACAGCCGCGTGCCGGCCATGGTGTGGAGCACCAACCACGTGACGATGCTGGGCGATGCCGTGCACTCCACGCTGCCCTACATGGCGCAGGGTGCGGCCATGGCCATCGAAGACGCGGGCGTGCTGGCCCGGGCGCTGGAACTGGACCTTCCGCTGGCGCAGCAACTGCACGTGTACGAGCAGCACCGCGCTCCGCGCACGCGCCGCGTGGTGGAAGAGTCCACCGAGATGGGGCAGCTCTACCAGATCGACAACGCCGACGCCATGCGCCAGGCCTTTCACGACCGCAACATCGCCAAGTCCCGCAACGAGTGGCTGTACCCCTACGACCCCTTGACGGTGCCGCTGCAGCCGGGGAGCCCGGCATGAGCAGCCCGGACAACAGCGGTCATGATGACGTGGCCCTGGGCAGGCTGGAAGACCTGCCCGCACCTTACCGGGCCGAACTGGGCGCGCTGAATCTGGTGCCGCTGTGGCCCAGCCTGCGTGCCGTGCTGCCGCCTGGCAAGCCCGTTGCCCGGACCGTGGCCACGGCGTGGTCCTACGCGGCCCTGCGGCCCCTGCTCATGCAGGCCGGCGCACTGACCCCGATCGAGAAGGCCGAGCGGCGCGTGCTGGTGCTGGCCAACCCGGGCCACGGCCTGGAGAAGATGCAGGCCACGCCCGCCATCTACCTCGGCATGCAGCTGCTGCTGCCCGGTGAATGGGCGCCTTCGCACCGCCACACACCCAATGCCGTGCGCATGGTGGTGGAGGGCGTTGGGGCCTGGACGAACGTGGATGGCCAGAAGTGCGTCATGGAGCGGGGCGACCTCATCCTCACGCCCACCGGCTTGTGGCACGAGCATGGGCACGATGGCACCGAGCCCGTGGTGTGGCTGGATGTGCTGGACCTGCCTCTCATGTACTACATGGAGGCCTCGTATCACATCAACGGCTCACGGCAGGCCGTCAAGTCCGGGCGCGGCGAGCAGCGCTTCGGCCAAGGCGGCGTACTGCCGACGCCGGCCTTCGACCAGCGCCACCCAGACTACCCTCTGCTGCGCTACCCATGGCGGGACGTCAAGGCGGCCCTGGAACGCCTGGCGGCGGACGATCCGCACCTGCAGCAAGTCCAGGTCACCTACGTCAACCCGGCGACCGGCGAAGACGCCGAGAACGTACTGGGCTTTCACGCGCTGATGCTGCGGCCGGGCCAGACGCTGCAGCTGCCAGCCCGCTCACCGGCCATGGTGTTCCATCAGATCGAAGGCACTGCGGAGGTGCGCGTGCTGGATGCCGTGTTCGCGCTGGCCCAGGCCGACACCTGCTGCGCCCCCGGCTACTGCGAGCTTGTGTTGCGCAACCTCTCCGCCACCGAATCCGCGTTCCTGTTCATCGCCGACGAGTCGCCGCTGCACAGAAAGCTCGGCGTCTACGAGGTCCGGGACGGCGCGGCTTCGATGTCGGTCGGACCTCGCCCCGTCTGAAGCTGAAATCTCTTGCTTTCCATCTCACCTTACCCGCCGGAACTCATGTCTTTCGCCATCACCCCCATGTCCATCGTCGGCGTCCCCATTGCCGGCACCTCCGACCTCTTCCCGGTTCGCCGCGTCTACTGCGTGGGCCGCAACTACGCGGCACATGCACGCGAGATGGGCTTCGATCCCGACCGTGAGCCGCCTTTCTTCTTCTGCAAGCCCAATGACGATGCCTCCATCGTGCCGGTGGCGGCGGGCAGCACGGCGACCATCCCCTACCCACCGCTGACGCAGAACTACCACTACGAGGCCGAGCTGGTCGTCGCCATCGGCAAGGGTGGCCGCGACATCGCGACACAAGACGCAGCAGAACATGTCTACGGCTATGCCGTGGGCCTGGACATGACGCGGCGCGACCTGCAGATCGCGGCGCGCGAGAAGGGTCGCCCCTGGGAAGTGGGCAAGGCGTTCGACTTCTCCGCGCCCATCGCTCCCATCACCCGCCGCGCCGACGCGGCAGGCGTCAACCAGGCGGGCATCGTGCTCGAAGTGGATGGCACCGTTCGCCAGCAATCGACCATCGGACATCTGATCTGGTCGGTGGACGAAGTGATCGCCAACCTGTCCTCGCTCTTCACCCTGCAGCCAGGCGACCTGATCTTCACGGGTACCCCCGAGGGCGTGGGCGCGGTCTCTGCGGGCCAAACGCTGGTCGTGAAGATCGACGGACTCCCCCCCCTGTCGGTGCGAATCGACTGAGGTCTCGAGCCGTGCAACTTCATGGTTACTTCCGCAGCTCGGCCGCGTACCGGGTGCGCATTGCTCTCAACCTCAAGGGCCTGCCTTATGACAGGCTGCCGGTTCACCTCACACGCGGTGGCGGCGAGCAGCATGGCGGCGCCTATGCCGCCCTCAACCCGGAACGCCTGGTGCCCACACTGCAGGACGGCGACACGCGGCTGACCCAATCGCTCGCCATCCTGGAATACCTAGAAGAACAGTACCCCGGCACACCGCTCCTGCCTGCCGGCGTGGCCGACCGCGGCTGGGTGCGCGCTGTCGCCGCGCAGATCGCCTGCGATGTGCATCCACTCAACAACCTGCGGGTGCTTCAATACCTCGAGAAGACCTTGGGGGTCAGCGCCGAACAGAAGTCGGCCTGGATCGCCCACTGGATCACGCAGGCCTTCGATGCACTGGAAACACGTCTGGCACGCGACGGTCGCAGCGGCCTGTGCTGCTTCGGCAACACGCCGACCTTCGCCGATTGCTGCCTGGTACCGCAGGTCTTCAGCGCGCGCCGCTTCCAGGTGCCCCTCGATCCCTATCCGAACATCGTTCGAATCGACGCCCACTTGGCCACAATTGCCGCTTTCCAGCAAGCCGCACCTGCAGCGCAACCCGATGCGGAATAGACGCCAGGACATTCACAAGGGCATACCCAAATGCCCGCCCAGTGGGTGAAAGCGCTGCCGCCTACTGCAGCGATGTGCCTGACCAATGTGCCTGACCATTTCGGCGCGATCCAAATCTGAGCCCCCAGGGGTGAGGCAGAAAACTTGGACCGGTCAGACAGAGATTCCCAGCGACTGGCGGCGCTCCACGGGGCTGCGAGAGCCGAGTGACAAATTGATCAGTGCCCCGTTGTACCAACGCATGTGGGTTCCCACTGTTGGTCCGCCTTGGATGACTGGTTTACAGCGGCCAACTTGAACTCCACTTTGTCCCGTCCCGGCCAATTCCAGCCATCCTGTTTGCGCAGGACTCGTCTCGCTGATGACCGCTTTCAGTGTGTTGCGGACCAAGACCTGATGGTCAATCTGATGCCGCGGCGAGGCAGCGGATCCTTCTGAAGACTCCGCAGAGCCACTGGCCCCATGCTCCGGAACGGACACCTCAGGCTCCGAGGCTGCGGTGTCCTTCGCAGTGCGTCAGGCCGGTCGCAGCAGCACTTCGCCTTCAATCTCCACAGGGATGCCGAACGGCAGTTCGGCCATGCCAACGGCGCTGCGGGCATGGGCGCCGACCTGCGGGCCGAAGACTTCGAGGATCAGGTCGGTGAAGCCGTTGATGACCGCAGGCTGGCGGTCGAAGCCGGGCGCTGAGTTGACCATGCCGAGGATGTGCACCCAGGCCTCGATCCGGTCCAGGCTGCCCAGCTCGCGCTTCAGGCTGCCCAGTATCGCCAGGGCCGTGAGTCGGGCTGCCGCGTAGCCTTGCTCGACGCTCACTTGGGCGCCCACCTTGCCCAAAGGCTGCGCCACGCTGCCGTCGGCCAGCGTGGGGCCATGTCCGGAGAAACGCGCGCGCTGGCCCAGGACGCGGACCCAGGGAAAGGGCAAGGTGGTGCCCGGGGGCATCTTCAGCGGTTCGGGCAACACGAGGCCCAGTTGGGCAAGGCGGTCGTCGATGGAAGGCATGGAACTCCTTGTCAAATCGTGAGTGCGTGGGCATGGGCACACGCGTTGAAACCGTCAGGCGGGCTCAGATGGTCCCGTGCCCGACCAGGGATCGGCCACTCGCGGCCAGAAGTTGGGGTCGCGGTGACGGAAGGGCAGTGCGGCGATGTCGGCTGTGAGCAAGCCAGGCGAATCGGCGTACAGCACTTCGCGCGCGAGTGGTGCGAAGGCGGCATGGAAGTGCTGCATGGACTTCACCACCACGGCGTGCTTGCCGTTCAAGTCGACGCCCAAGCCGGTGAAAAGATCGGTGCCAATGACCTGCTGGCAGCGCGATATCAGCACCAGGTCGATGCCCTCGGCCGTGCTCACCCAGGCCGAAGCACCCAGAGGGGTTCGTGCGCCGAAGGCTGTCTGCTCATGGTTCTCGGCCAGCGCCCGCACGGTGACGCGCAAGTCCACGGGGGAACCCGAGGTCGGCCCGGACTTGCCCGCCACGCGCAGGGCCAGCGTCGAGCCCTGGCCAGCCTCGAAGCACAACTGCACGGCGCCTGGGTCCCACAAGCCGCCCAGTGCGACGTTGGGGATGCCGAGCGCCAGCACAGCCTGCAGCGCGAAGCTGCTGTCGCCGCGGGCGCCGCCGCCCGGGTTGTCGGCCATGTCGGCCACGACGATCGGTCCCGCCCCGGGCAATAAGGGCAGCTCGGCCACACGCCGCATGGCGGCTTCCATGCCAAGCGGCGGCTGATGCAGGGCATGACGCAGGGCCCACAGGCGCTGGCCGAGTTCTGATGCCAGCCCGGCGGCCAGGGCTTCGTCGCCGTCGGTGATCACCCAGAGACGGGCACCCGCCTCGGGCACATCGCCAAACGCGAAACCGTGTGCGTGAGAGACCGAGAGTACGCCGTTGCGTCCTTCAAGGCCCTGCAGGTGCTCGACAAAGCTCTTCAAGGGCTCGCGCGTGGTGGGCCAACTGCCAGCCATGCGGCAGTCCCAGACCGCAGTGACGGGGCGGATGAGGCGCTCCGCGGTGTCGAGTGTCAGTCGCGCCACTTCAGCGGCGCGCTCGTCGATGTCGGTGTGCGGGTAGGCCTTGTAAGCCACCATCAGCGTGGCATGCCGGAGCATGCGGCGCGTGACGTGCCCGTGCAGGTCCAACTCGACGCCAATGGGCACGTCGGGGCCCACGATGCTGCGCGCGCGTTCAAGCAGGTCGCCTTCGCAGTCCAGGCAGCACTCGGCCGTCATCGCACCGTGCAGCATCAGCATCACGGCCTGCACCGGCATCGCGGCGCGCAAGTCGTCCAGCAGTTCGTCCCGCAACTGCTCATACACCGGCTGTCGAATGGGGCCGAGTGGTACCGCGGCAGCGAACAAGCCCTCGACCACGTCCCATCCTCGCTGCGAGACCACGCGGTGCACGGTCTCGATGGCGCTCAGGTAGCCGCCCGGGTCGACGCTGCTCGCCGGCCCACGTCGGATGCCTTCGGTCTCGAAGGCGCCCAGCCCGGTGGGGATCGGCGAGTAGGAGTTGTTCTCGGCCAGCAGGCCGGCCAGGAAGAGTTTCATCGGTGACGGGGCCGACAGATGATGGTTGATACGGCGGCGACGCTGCGGTTTAGCTTGACCGTTCTTTGTCGATGTGTCAAGCTTGTTTCCGAAATGGAAAAGTTATCGGAAGTGCCTGCACCGCCTACGGCCACCGCACCGGTGCTGCGGGGCGTCGCCGAGCCGCCGTGGCCAAGCGCCTCGGTGGCACAGGCGTTTGTGCTGGTGATGCTGGTGGCGGCGACGTTTTCGTTTGTGCACCGCTATGTGCCGTCCGTGCTGGTTGACCCCATCAAGAAGGAGATGGGTATCAGCGACCTGCAGTTCAGCTTGCTGCAGGGAACGGCTTTCGCGGTGCTCTACGGCGCGGCGTCGCTGGTGTGCGGGATGCTGGCCGACCGTGTGCACCGCCGCAACCTGGTCGTGTTGGGCGTTGCGGTCTGGACGGTTGGCACGGTCCTCTTTGGCTTGTCCACCAGTTTCACGGGCTTGCTCGCCAGTCGTGCCATGGTGGGCCTGGGAGAGGCCGCACTGGGGCCTGCCAGTGTGTCGATGCTGTGCGACTACTTCCGCCCTGAGCGGCGCGGCAGGGCCATCGCGGTGTCGTTCTTTGGCGCCACGCTGGGCAGTGCATTGGCCTTTGCTGCGGGGGGCCACATGCTGGAGGCGGCGGCTGCTGGCCAGTACGCCGGCCTGCCGTGGGTGGGCGATCTCGCGCCCTGGCGCCAGGTGGTGGTGTTGATGGGTGTGAGCGGATTTGTGCTGGTGCCCGCCATTCTTGCCTTTCCCGAACCGCAGCGACGCGCCCTGGCCGTTGCCGAACACGTGGGAAACCGGGCGCAGGAGCTGTGGGCCATTCGCGACCGCATCGTGCCTGTGGTGCTGGCAGGTGCCACGGTGGCGCTGGCCGACTTCGGCTTCAGCATCTGGGCCACCGCGCTGCTGACGCGTACGCACGGCTTCAGCGTGGCCGACGCGGGAACGGTGCTGGGCGTCTGCATGCTGGTTGCCGGCGTGGGCGGCGGCTGGCTTGGCGGTGTGCTGTGCGACCGCGCGCACGTGCGCTCACCGCTCACCGGGCGCATCGACACGGTCGTGCGTGCGGCGATTGCCATGCTGTTGTCCGCCTGCTTGCTGCTTCTGCCTGGGGGTTGGGCCGCAGTCGCGGCATTCGCGTGTTGGCAGGTGGCCGCCAACGCGGCCTATGTCGGCTGTGCCTCGACCTTGCAGGACCAGGTCAGCGGGCGCACCCGTGGCATTGCCGCGGCCTTGTCCTTGTGCATGTCGATCGGATTCGGCCTGGGCCTCGGCCCGACCTCGGTGGCCGCGCTCAACCAGCAGATCGGTGGGGGCGGCGATGCCTTGTCCTCCAGCTTGCTCATCGTGCTGCTCGCCGCAGGGACCGCCACTCTGACTTGCGCCTGGTTGCTGCGGCGCCGTCTGGCCCGGCGGGGGTTGTCACCGGGCGATGCTTGATGCGAGGCCCTGAGGTGGGATTGGAATGATTACTTGGAGTGCGCAGCCGTGAAGCTTGAGTGCGATGTGTTGGTGGCCGGGTCGGGCGCAGCGGGCCTGGCGGCTGCGGTGACTGCAGCCCACCAGGGGCTGCGCGTGGTGGTGGTGGAGAAGGCGCCCGTGTTCGGTGGAACCTCGTGCTTCTCTGCGGGCCTGGTGTGGATCCCCGGCAGCCGCCAAGCCCGCGCGGCTGGCATTGAAGACAACCCGACGCTTGCGCTGCAGTACCTGCGCGGTGAGGGCGGTGCCTACACCGACGAAGCCAAGGCCGAGGCCTATGTGCGCCAGGCGGCGGACATCTTCGCCTGGTTCGAGGACCACACGCATGTCAGCTACCACCTGTCGCCGCTGTGGCCCGACTATCACCAGGGTGTAGCAGGTGCGTCCCGCGGGGGGCGCTCGCTCGGGGCCAACCCGTTCGATGCGCGGCGGTTGGGCGCGCGCATGCGCGACCTGCGGCCGCCGCTGGCCAGCACCACCATTTTCGGCGGCATGATGGTCGGCCGTGAGGACTTGATTCACTACTACGGCATGTCCAAGTCCTGGCAGAGCCGCGGCGTGGTGGTGCGCAGGTTCTTGCGTTATGTGATGGACCGCCTGGGTGGCCATGGGCGCAGCACGCGGCTTTCCAACGGCAACGCCCTGGTGGCCATGCTTGCGCTCAGTGCTTTCGAGCGCGGTGTTGATCTGCGGCTGAACACGCCGGTGCAGCAACTGCTGGTGGAGGACGGCCGTGTCTCCGGTGCGCTGGTGCAGTCGCCCGAAGGGCCGTGCGAGATTCGAGCGCGTGCCGGCGTCGTACTCGCCTGCGGCGGCTTTCCGGCCAACCCCGAACTGCGCGCGCGCTACTACGCCCATGTCTCGGCAGGCAAGAACCACCGCACCGCTGCGCCGGCTGGCAACACAGGCGACGCATTGCTGTTGGCCAGCCAGGCCGGCGTTGCGCTGAAAGACGCGCAGCATCACGCGGCGGCCTGGACGCCGATGTCGCTGGTGCCGCAACCCGATGGCAGCGATGTGCCTTTCCCTCACTACAACGATCGCGGCAAGGCAGGCTACATCGCGGTCGACCAGCGCGGGCGGCGCTTCATCAGCGAGGCGCTGTCCTACCACGACTTCGTGCCGGCCATGGTCCATGCCTGCCGCGACGACGCTGAGGTGTGCAGCTGGGTCATCTGCGACAGCCGCGCCATCCGGCAGTACGGGCTCGGACGTGTGCCGCCGTGGCCCTTGCCCATCGGGTCCTTCATTGGCAACGGTTACCTCAAGCGCGGGCAGACGCTGGATGAACTGGCGCAGGCCTGCGGCATCGATGCCGCAGGCCTTCGTCAGACGGTGGCACGGCTGAATGCGGGTGCGGGACGCGGCATCGACGAGGAGTTCAACAAGGGCGCTGATGTCTACGAACGCTTCAATGGCAGCCGCGGCCATGTTCCCAACCCGTGCGTGGCACCCATCGAGCAAGGACCCTTCTACGCCGTCAAGGTGGTGCCGGGTGACATTGGCAGCTTCGTGGGTTTGCAGACCGACGAGCACGCCCGGGCGCTGGACGTGCACGGCCGGCCCATCGAGGGCCTCTACGTGGCCGGCAACGACGCTGCCAGTTTCATGGGCGGCACCTACCCCGGTGCCGGCATCACCCTGGGCCCGGCGATGATCTTCGGCCACATCGCGGCCCGGCATGCAGCGCAGAGCCTGCGTGCGGCCTGAGCAGCGCGGAGACCACCCATATGCTGATCGTCCACGGCACCGCCCACCGATTGCACGACCCCAGCGCGGCCATGAAGCGCGCAGGCCAGCCGCCGAACTTCGACGAACCCGATCGCGTGGATGTGGTGCTGGATGCCTTGCGGGCCCAAGGTGCGCACCTGCTGCGGCCGGCTGGCGACGCCGGCCTGTCGCCCATCGCGCGGGTGCACCGGGCCGACTACTTGAGCTTCCTGCAGACAGCCTGGGAACGCTGGCCGCGCGAGCGTGGTGCGGAGCTGGCATTGCCCCAGTTTTGGCCGGGGCCTCGCAGCCCAGCCGGCGGCATGCCCGCGCGCTGCCCTGACTCTGTCGTGGGCCAGTTCGGCTGGTTTGCGGGCGATGCCATCGCGCCTTTGTTGGCCGGCACATGGCCGGCAGCCTATGGGTCCGCTCAAGTGGCGTTGTCGGCGCAGCGCGCAGTGTCCGAAGGTGCACTTTCGGCGCTCGCTCTGTGTCGCCCGCCTGGCCACCATGCTGGGGCTGCACGCCTGGCCGGCTATTGCTACTTGAACAACGCCGCGATCGCCGCGCAGGCCTTCATTGACGGTGGGCTGCAACGGGTGGCGGTATTCGACGTGGACTACCACCACGGCAACGGCACCCAGGAGATCTTCTACGAGCGAGCCGATGTGCTCGTGTGCTCCGTGCACGCCGACCCGGCCGAGGACTACCCGTATTTCGTGGGGCGTGCCGACGAAGCCGGTGCCGGCCCGGGTGAAGGCTTCAACCTGAACTGCCCGCTGCCCGCCGGAAGCGCCTGGCCAGCCTGGCGCGCAGCGATGGAGATTTGCTGCCGGCGTATCGACGACTTTGAGCCTCAAGCCCTGGTGGTGTCATTGGGCGTGGACACGCACCGTGACGACCCTTCCGGCAGCTTCAAGCTCGACAGCAGCCACTACGTCCTGTTGGGCCAGCGCCTCGCCGAGCTGGGTCTGCCGACGCTGTTTGTCCTGGAAGGCGGCTACGCGCTCGAGGTGCTGGGTGTCAACGTCACGAATGTGCTGGCAGGTTTTGAGGGGGCAGACTGATGATCCAGGAGATCGAGCACAGCGCGGCGGAGTTCGAGGCCATCCGCCGCGACCTGCACGCCCATCCGGAGCTGAGCTTTGCCGAAGAGCGCACGGCCTCCCGCGTGGCCGCGTTGCTGGAGGGCTGGGGCATCCCCGTCGTGCGCGGCGTCGGCCGCACCGGCGTCGTGGGCGTCCTGAAGCGGGGCCAAGGCAAGCGCGCCATCGGTCTGCGCGCCGATATGGATGCGCTGCCTGTGGAAGAGCACAACCACTTCGCCCATGCCAGCCGTCACCCCGGCCGCATGCACGCCTGCGGCCACGACGGCCATACGGCGATGCTGCTGGCTGCGGCGCGGCACCTGGCCCTGCATGCCGAGTTCGACGGCACCATCGTGCTGATCTTCCAGCCCGCCGAAGAGGGCGGGACCGGCGCCCTGACGATGATGGCCGACGGCCTGTTCGAGCGCTTTCCCGTGGACGCCGTCTTCGCTGCGCACAACTGGCCGGGCCTTCCTGTGGGCAGCTTCGCGGTCAGCCCGGGGCCGATGATGGCTTCGTGCAACGAGTTCACCATCAATGTGCATGGCAAGGGTGCCCACGCGGCGATGCCGGATCAAGGTATCGACGCCATCCAGGTGGCGTTCCAGATCGGCACGGCGCTGCAAACCATCGTGTCGCGCAATGTCAAGCCATCCGAGTCGGTGGTGCTGTCGATCACCCAGGTGCACGCCGGAGACGCGCTGAACGTGCTGCCCGACAGCTGCCAGTTGCGCGGCACCGTGCGCTGCTTTTCGGTGGAGGCGCGCGACTTCGTCGAGGCGCGGATGCGACAGTTGGTGCAACACATCGGCGCGGCACACGGTGCGCGCTGCGAGATGCAATTCAAGTGCAACTGCCCACCCACCACCAACCATCCGGTGGAGACCACCTTTCTTCAGGGCGTGTTGCGTGAACTCGTTGGTTCGGCAAACGTCCATCCGTTCGAGCCAACCATGAGTGCAGAGGACTTCAGCTTCATGCTGGAAGCCAAGGCCGGTTGCTACTTCATGATCGGCAATGGCGATGGCGACCACCGCCATGCGGGGCACGGCCTGGGCCCCTGCATGCTGCACAACCCGAGCTTCGACTTCAACGATGCCCTGATCCCCATTGGCGCATCGGCTTGGGTGCGGCTGGCCCAGGCCTGGCTCGCGCAGGAGACAATGTGACACTCTTGCCACTGCATCTCATTCCGTCGTGCCGACAGGCCCTTCCAGAACCATTGACTCAAGCACACCCATGAGTGACTCCGCGCCTGAGCTCCATAACCTGCCCGCTCGCCCCGGTGCGGTGGTGCGGGCCGTGCGCGAGCAGCGCGGCTGGACACTGGCCGAAGTCAGCGAGCGCACCGGCTTGTCGGTTTCCACCCTGTCGAAGGTGGAAAACGACAAGATGTCGCTCACCTATGACAAGCTGTCGCGCATCAGCAAGGGGCTGGCCGTCGACATCGGGCAGCTTTTCGCTGCGGGCTCGGCCTCCAGCGGGGCAGCGCCTGCGCGGATGTCCGGCTTCTCAGGGCGGCGCAGCCTGTCCCGCAGCGGCGAGGGCAGTGTCATCGACACGCCCAACTACGGACACGTGTACCCGGCCACCGAGCTTCTGAACAAGCAGATGGTGCCCATCTTCGGCCAGCCCAAGGCGCGCACGCTGGGCGAGTTTGGCGAGCTCTTGCGCCACAGTGGCGAGGAGTTCTCGGTGGTGCTGGAAGGCGCAGTGATGTTCCACACCGAGCTCTATGCCCCGGTGCTGCTGCAGGCCGGCGACTCGGTGTACTTCGACAGCAGCATGGGGCATGCCTACCTGCGCGTGGGCGAAGGGCCCTGCCGCGTGCTGACGGTCTGCTCGGACGGGCCATCGCTGGCGGCGGCCGGCTATCCGCCAGCCATGGCCGAGCCGCAGGTGGTGCGGGCGAATGCTCCAACGGAGGTGGCCGCGCCCGCCACGGCGAAGCCACCACCCAAAGCCAAGACCCGCAAGCGCTGAGTTTCGCGGCGCCACGGCCTGCGTGCAGCGTTGCTACAGACAGACGGTGCCGCGCGTCATCTCCACGCACTGGCCCGCCAGCCACACCCGCACGCCGTCGTCGCCGCGCTGGGCGCTGGCATGCAGCACGCTGGGGCGGCCGATCTCCCCACCCATCTGCATCACGATCCGGTTGCTGGGTGCGCCATCCCGCTCCAGCAGCAGGCCAGCCAGTGCGGCCGTGGCGCTGCCGCAGGCAGGATCTTCGGTCACGCCATAGAGCGGGCCGAAGACGCGCGATCGCAGCTGGTCGCCGTCGCGGGCGTACAGGCACAGCATGAACCGACCCTTGGGTCCCAGCCAACGGTCCGCCACCGCCCGGAAGGCCGAGGCATCGGGCGCGGCGCGTGGCAGCACATCGACTGAGACCTCGGCGCACACGCAGTCGAGCCCCACCGAGGCCACGTCGGTGCGTCGGATGTCACCTGCGTCCAGCCGGGCGCACGGCGCCAGGTCGGCGGCATTGGGGGCGGCACCCAGTCTCAGGGCCTGAGGTGCCATGAGACGGCAGATGCGCAATTCGCCGCCGTCGCGCTCGACGTCGATCTCCACAAGACCGCTGCCGCCCTCGAAGGTCAATCGACCCTCGACGTCACGGCCCTGCGCTGCCAGCACCCAGGCGGTGCCGATGTTGGGGTGGCCAGCAAAGCCGATCTCGGCCGACGGCGTGAAGATGCGGACCTTGGCCGTGTGGCGGGGGTCATCGGGCGGCAGCACGAAAGTCGTCTCGCTGAGGTTGAACTCGCCTGCCAGAGCCTGCATCGTCGCGGTGTCCAGACCGCGAGCGTCGGCGAAGACGGCCAGCGGGTTGCCTCCGAAGCGGCGGTCGGTGAACACGTCCAGGGTGACGAAATCGTAGGTTCCAGCCATCACGCCGCTCCCTGGCGCTGTTCCGCGTTCAGCATCGCCGATGCCCGTGAAATGGCTCGCTGCAGCATCTCGGCGATCTGGTCGGCATCGCTGCGCGTGAGCATGAGCGGAGGTGAGATGCCGACGATGTCGTTCACGGGTAGCGGCCTGGCGAGCAGGCCTTCTTCCATGGCCATGCTTGCAACCTGGGCCGAAAACTTCAGCGAGGCATCAAGCCGCCGCCGGGGCGGGCCCTCGGCCACGAACTCCACGGCCTGCAGCAGGCCGGCGCCGCGCACGTCACCCACCAGCGGGTTGGTGGCCAGGCGTTCGCGCAACTGCGCAAGCAGATAAGCACCCACCTCGGCAGCGTTCTCGCAAAGCCCTTCTTCTTCGATGATGCGGATGTTCGCCAGCGCGGCGGCAGCGCCCAGTGGGTGTGCCGAGTAGGTGTAGCCGTGCGCAAAGAAGCCGTGCGTCTTTGCGCCGTCCTGCAGCGCCTGCCAGACCTTGGGGCCGACCAGCGATGCCGACAGCGGGGCATAGCCACTGCTCAAGCCCTTGGCCAGCGTGATCAGGTCGGCCTCGATGCCATACCCGTCGACGGCCAGCATATGGCCCACGCGCCCGAAGGCGGTGATCACCTCGTCGGCGATCAGCAACACGTCGTACTTGCGAAGTACGGCCTGGATGGCTTCCCAGTAGCCAGGCGGTGGCGGCAGGATGCCGCCGGAGCCGACAACCGGCTCGGCGATGAACGCGCCAACGGTTTCGGGACCTTCCGCCAGGATGAGGCGTTCCAGTTCGTCGGCGCAGCGTTGCGAGAACGCGCGCGGGTCGGCCTCGGGCGCCCAGAAGGCGTCGGGCGCAAGCGTGTGCTTCACCAGTGCAAAGGGAAGATCGAAGCCGCTGTGATAGTTCGGCAGCCCTGTCAGGCTGGCCGTCATCGTGGTGGCGCCGTGGTACCCGCGCTGGCGCGCGATGATCTTCTTCTTCTGGGGCTTGCCGATGACGTTGTGGTAGTACCAGACCAGCTTGATCTGCGTCTCGTTGGCGTCCGAACCCGAGAGGCCAAAGAAGACGCGCTTCATGCGCCCGCCTGTGAGCGCGATCAGTTTCTCCGCCAGCAGGATGGCTTTCGGGTGCGAAGCGCCCGCGAAGATATGGTAGTAGGGCAGCTCGCTCGCCTGCTCGGCAATGGCGTCGACGATGGCTTTCCGCCCGTAACCCACGTTGACGCAGTACATGCCCGACATGCCGTCGATGACCGAGCGCCCGTGGGCGTCGGTCACGCGAATGCCCGATGCGCTTTGCACGATGCGCTGGCCCGGAATGCGACCGGCTGCAAAGTCGTCGGCGCGGGTGAAGGGGTGCAGCAGAGAGTCGCGATCGCGCTGTTCCAGGGACGGGGCCGCTGCGTGGCTGTCAAGGGCCATGGTGGTCTCCATTGAAAAATAGTTTCTGTTTTGGAAATGTAGCGCCAAGCGGCTCTGCTTGTCCACTGCGGGCGCGCATGCCTTTCCGCGAAGGCTCTGGCCGTTCTGGAGGGGGTGATAGGCATCAGAGTTTTCCGCAGTGGATAGTGTGTTGACATCATGGAAACTTTTCGCCGAAACTGTGTCACCTACTGGAAAGGATGGACTCCATGACCCAGATCGCCCCCCGTCTACGTCAATCTCCGGTGGTGCTTGCCATCGCCATGCTGGCCCCGTGGTCGGCGCATGCGCAGCAAAGTGCTCCCGCGCAAACAGGCCCGGACAGTGGGCAAGCGGCGCCAGATTCGACCGGCTCGCAAAGAGTTGAAGTCACTGCGCTGAAGACGCGCCAGGGCCTGCAACAGGTGCCTGCATCGGTCACCGCGCTGACAGCCGACAACCTGGCTCGCTCCGGCCTCGTGAACGCGGCCGACCTTCAACAGAAGGTGCCTGGCCTGAGTCTGTCCTCCGGTGGGCGCGAGACGAACCTGGCTATCCGCGGCGTGTCCAACAACGTGCGCAGCATCGGTGCCGATCCGTCCAATGCCGTGCATCTGGATGGCGTCTACCTGCCGCGTTCCAGCATGGTGCTGACCGAACTGTTCGACCTTCAGCGTGTCGAGGTGCTGAAGGGCCCGGAAGGAACCTTGTATGGCCGCAATGCGACGGGTGGCGCCATCAACGTGGTGACGAGCGCACCCACCGCCAAGCCTGGCGCTGAGGGATTCGTGGGCTTCGGCTCGCTAGGCTTGCGCCGTACGCAGTTGGCGGCGGGTGGCGGCACGGATGATGTGTCCGGGCGCATCGCGGTGGCTTACACAAAGGACGACGGCTACACGCGCAACCTGAGCACGGGTACGGGGCTGGACGCCAATGACTTCAAGGCATTCCGCGGCAAGTTGCGTGTGGCGCTGGGCGCGAAGGCTGATCTCACGCTGCTGGCCCAGGCGTCCGAAGACAAGGGCACGCTCGGCTACGGTGTATCCACCGACACGTCGATCGCCGGGCCGCTGTACCCGTACTCGCTGGGTGATCCCGACTACCGCCTGACCGCGGCGGACCACCGCACCGACGCCCGCCGTATCCGCCTGGATTCCCCCGTCACCAGCTCGCGCAAGACCCGCGTCATGGCGGCCACCGTGAACTGGGACCTCGGCTCAGTCGGGCTCAAGTCCATCACCGGATTCACGAGTTTCAGCAGCGGTGACCAGAACGACGTCGACTGGACGGGCGCAAAGCTGGAAACGCAGGACACCACCACCGACGTCAAGTCCACTTCGCAGGAGTTCCAGCTCTACAGCCAAGGGGATGGGCCTCTGGAGTGGACGGCGGGCGTCTTCCTCTACCGCGACAAGGGCACCGAGACGCTGGACTGGCTGCTGCATGGGCCCGTCAACTGCGGCGCGCCGGGCAGTTGCGCCTTCGCACGCCAGACGGTAAAGAGCAGCGGTCGCTCAGAGGCGGTCTTCGGCCAGGTGACTTACCGATTCGCGCCCGAGTGGTCTGGTCTGCTGGGTGCGCGCTACAGCCGGGACAACAAGGATGGCGATGCGACCAATCGGCGGTCGGGGGCGAACTTCAAGGGCGATGTCAGCTTCTCGTCGTTCACGCCGAAGGCGCAACTGCAATGGACGCCCTCGAAGGGGCTGATGGCTTACGCCGGCGTGTCCAAGGGCTTCAAGAGCGGCGGCTTCAACTTTGGACGTGCGGGCATCGAGAAGTTCGAGCCTGAAAGCATCGTGTCGACCGAGATCGGTGTGCGCAGCACCTTGATGGGCGGCGCGCTGTCGCTGAACGCGTCTGTGTTCAAGTACGACTACAAGGACCTGCAACTGCGTACTGCCGTACTGGACGCGGTGTCGGGGAACTTCGTGGTCAGCGTCAACAACGCCTCCAAAGCCAAGGTTCAAGGCCTTGAGCTGAGCGCCGATCTGGCGCTGGGTGCGGGCTTCAGCAGTGGCCTGTCGGCTGCCTACATCGACAGTGAACTGCAGAACTACGTGTCCCCATCAACGCGCCGCGACCTCAGCGGTCTGCCGTTGCCGCTGACGCCCAAGAGCAGTGGTTCCGTCTGGCTGGATCACAGCACTTCGGTGGCCGGAGGGCAACTGCGCAGCCACCTTGAGTACAACTACCGCAGCAGCGTGATCTTCCCGTTGACGCTGGACCAGACGAACAACAAGGGAGAGGCCTATGGCCTAGTGAATGCCTCGCTGCGCTGGACGGCTCCAAAGGACGCCTGGTACGTTCAAGCCGGCGTCCTGAACGCCACCGACAAGCTCTACCGCACGATGCGCGCCGACTACACCTTCGGCGGCGTGGTGGAGAGCTTCGGTGCGCCGCGCACTTACGAGCTCAGATTCGGTTTCAAGTACTGATTGCCCTCTCCACTGCATGTCAGTACGAGTCGACCGCATGACCGCACCACTTGACAGCTCGATAGGGCAGGCGGGATTCGAGTTCGCGTCACCCACTGCCGATGCCCCGCATGGCATCCAGCTGGATGCGGTGCCAGTGGATGTCGAACAGGTGCGCGCGCTGCCAGGCGACCACATGCAGCGCTTGCTGCCCCCGCCCCAGACGGTGCTGATGAATGCCTATCCGGCGGGTGACGCGAGCTGGCTGAGGATTGACTCCACCTACCCCGAGCAGATGAGGCAGCGTTTGGCGCTGCTGGCGGCACGACCCACGTGGGTGGTGGACCGGCTGGATTCAGAGACGGTCTTGCTGGCCGAGACCGAGTTGCGTGATCGCGTCGTCCAGTGGCTCACGACACAACATCCTCGCGCGTTCACCCAGCAAGGCGATCACGTCATTTGCCACCTGACCGGGGTGGTCGTCGACGTCGGGCCGCAGGGCGCGCAACCCATGGTTGCCGTGGCTGCGCTCGCCACCGAGGACTTCCTGCTCATGCTGCCGGCAGAAGCGGACGCGCAGGGCCAGGTCAGCTATCGCCTGATGAGCGGTGCACTGCTGTTTCCAAACGGCTGGTCATTGCGCAGTTGCTTCGACCGGCCTGACCCGGGGCCGCTGGACGAGCAACTGCGCGCGCAGTGGGAACAGGACCGCCAGTTGAGCCAGGACAGGGCGCGGCTGGGCCGGTCGACGCGGGAGATCCACCAAGGCGCGGTGCCGCAGTACGAGGTCCATCTCGCAACATCGGTAGACCGTGCATTTCATGCCATGCGGCCTGAACGGGTGGTCTGGAGACGAAACTGGGGCCCCCACCTGTCGCCAAGGCTGTTCCGTCATGCCGATGCGCTGGACCTTCTCCCACCGATGACGCCTGAACGGCTGCTGGAGCACGGCTTTATCCGCTCGGAGCACCAGACGCTGGTGAAGCTGCAGCGCACTGCTGCGATCGCCTTCGGCTTGAAGACCTACCTGTGGCCGATGCGGGACATGTTGGCGGATTCGCAGGTCCGCAGCGCCCTTGAAGTCGCCGCGCAGCGCACGTGGCCCGAGACGCGCGAGTACATGTTGGGTCGCCACGAAGTCCTGATGGCGTTGCTGCGTGCGCCAGCTCAAGGCGTTGATCAGCCGAGCGCGGCCATGCCGTCCACCCCCACCTAGACGCCCGACGACAGCGATCAGATGATGGTTGTGCGTACTGACGACGGTGCGACAAGGTAGGTGCTGCAGACCCTGTTGAAGGCGGCGACGTCTTCGCTGCGTCCCAGATAGACATTGACCTCGACCAGCTTCGACCTGTCTGCCCTTGACGAACTACGCATGAACGAGGTGATCGCATGACTCAACCGTTTGACAACCCGATGGGGCTGATGGGATTCGAGTTCGTCGAATTCGCGTCACCCACCCCCAACGTTCTGGAGCCGCTGTTCGAGCAGATGGGCTTCTCGCTGGTCGCCAGGCACCGGTCCAAGGATGTGGTGCTGTACCGGCAAGGCGGCGCCAACTTCATCGTCAACCGTGAGCCCAAGAGCCCGGCGGCCTACTTTGCTGCCGAGCACGGCCCCTGTGCCTGCGGCCTGGCATTCCGCGTGAAGGACTCGCACCTGGCCTACAACCGGGCGCTGGAACTGGGGGCGCAGCCCATGGACATGCCCACCGGTCCGATGGAACTGAAGCTGCCCGCCATCAAGGGCATCGGCGGTGCACCGCTCTACCTGATCGACCGGTTCGAAGACGGTCAGTCGATCTACGACATCGACTTCGCTTTCCTCCCGGGCGTGGACCGCAGGCCGCGCGGACACGGCTTCACCACCATCGACCACCTCACCCACAACGTCTACCGTGGGCGCATGGAGTATTGGGGGCGCTTCTACGAGCGCTTGTTCAACTTCCGGCAGATCCGCTACTTCGACATCCAGGGCGAGTACACCGGGCTCACCTCCAAGGCCATGACGGCGCCAGACGGCCTCATTCGGATCCCACTGAACGAAGAGTCCGGCAAGGGCAATGGCCAGATCGAGGAATTCCTGATGCAGTTCAACGGCGAAGGGATCCAGCACATCGCGTTGCTCTGTGATGACCTGGTCGCTGCCGTGGACCGGCTGCAGCTGGCTGGGGTGCCCTTGATGACGGCGCCCAACGATGTCTACTACGAGATGCTCGAAGAGCGTCTTCCCGGCCACGGCGAGCCCGTGCAGGCCCTGAAGACGCGTGGCATCCTGCTTGATGGCTCCACCGCCAATGGCGAGAAGCGGCTGCTGCTGCAGATCTTCTCGCAGACGCTGCTGGGCCCGGTGTTTTTCGAGTTCATCCAGCGCAAGGCCGACGAGGGGTTTGGCGAAGGCAACTTCAAGGCCCTGTTCGAGTCGCTGGAGCGCGATCAGCTGCGGCGTGGTGCCATCAAGTCCGGAGCGTGAATGCAGGCTTGTTCATCTCCATCCGGTGACTCATTGCAGCAAGCGCACCGAGGCCATGGTGTGCAGTCAGGCTGAGCGATGAACTTTCGAGAGCACGAGCGGCGCATGCTGCTGGCACAGCCTGGCATTGGCCCGACGGTCATCGCCCGCATCGAGGCGACGGGCATTCACTCCATTGATGCACTGCGGCTGACAGGTGTCCATTTGGTGGTGGAGATGGTCTGCCTGGGTCTTGGCACGGCAGCTTGGTCGAACCGGCGCAGCGCACTGTCGCGCGCATTGGAGCGACTGACGGCAAATGCTGACCTTGGCGGTCCGAAGCGCGATACCTGACCTGATCCGACCCTTCGCGGCGTCGTCTACAGCGCGATCGGCCGGCGCAGTACGAGAACTGCCGTTCGCGTCCCGGCTCTGGTCCTTGATGAGTTGGGGTGAGCGGCGAGCTCCGCAGCAGGTCGCCCGCGCCGTTGTCAAGCCATCCGCTCCGACTCAGGTAGGCGGTCACCCAACAGCGACCTGCGTGTGTGCGACCCTGCGTGACCTTCCTGAAGGGGCGTACATCAGGGGCGTGTTGCGGCACTGCGGCGGCTCTTGCTGGCGCGAATGGGGTTTGTATCGTTTGGTCAAGCCCGGCCATTGACGACAATGAGGACATGGTTGAACCGCTGTCGACCTTGAGTTCATCGGAGTTCCTGGGTGCGGCGACCACTCGGTGGGCCAGCCTGTTCCGGACGCAAGTGCCCGAACGGGCCGCCGACTTCGTGGGCAGGCTGTACTCGCCGCATGCGCTGCGTGTCGGCCGCGTCGATGGATTCGACATGCAACTCGGCGGCTTCGAGTTCGGTCACTTTCATGTGGGTGCCATCAGCTACGGCAGCCCCGTGGTCGCTCAACTGGCCCCGCAGCAGGCCCACTGGGTGTTTTCCAGGCTGCAGCGAGGCTCGGCGACGCGCGGTCGGCATGGGCGTACGTTTGGTGCCGGCGATGCCAGCGTGCTGGCGCCGGGCGAAACCCACGAAATCCACCTGTCCGCCGACATGCAGTTGATCAATCTGCGCATCGCGCATGAGGACATGATCAAGGCGTGCCATGCCCTCTCGGGTGTCGAGCCCGGGGAGAGCCTCGGTTTCGACGACCACCTGCCGGCGGGCAGCGCCGCGACCGAAGTCTTGCACCGCATCACGTTGCTGCTGGCGAACACGCCGCAGTACCCGCAAGCGGCCGCAGCGTGCTTCGAACGCAGCCTGCAGGAGGCCGTGATGTTCGAGTTGCTGCTGGCATGGCCCAGTGCTGTCAGCGGGTACCTCGCCCAGCCGGCCAGCCTGCCCGAGACGACACGCAGGGCGCGGGACTATCTGCATGAACATCTCGAAGACTTGCCAACGGTGGGTGACCTGGCGCGCCATTGCGGCGTCAGCGTGCGTGCGCTGGCCAAGGGGTTCGCCCGTCACCTGAACACGTCGCCTCTGCAGTACATGATCAACCTGCGCCTCGACCGCGTTTGCCAGCAATTGCAGGCCCATGGTCGGGAGGGCAATGTGACGGAGGTCGCGCACCGGTGGGGCTTCACCCACGCAGGGCAGTTTGCGGCGCGCTACCGCAACCGGTTCGGCGAGCTGCCTTCGGACACCCAACGCAAGGGCCGCGGCTGAAGCCTCGCAGACGCCCGAGGTTTCCCTCGGTGTTCCGTTTTGCGACTGCAGGGTGCCGATTCTCGATGGCGCGCGGGCCCGCACCGACCGGACACTGTCTCCACGCGGTACCAGGCGGCCCTTCCGGGCTGGCTTGGTACACCTGCGTCCACAGGCCAGGAGACACCACATGCCAGCAAGGCACTCGCACCACCGACACGCCGTCGCCATCGCCGTTCTTTCCGCCCTGGGCGGGCTGTCTTCGATGCCTGTGCTGGCCCAGGCCAGCGGCACCGCGGGTGCGCTGGAGCGCGTGGAGATCACCGCCGAAAAGCGACTGACGTTGCTGGACACGACACCGTCGGCGATCTCGGCGCTGAATGGTGGCCGGTTGGCCGAATCCGGCGCCACCGGGCTGGCCGACCTGGTCACGCTGGTGCCGAACATGTCATTCACCACGGGCTATGGCGCCAGCCAGTTGTTCATCCGCGGCATCGGCAACGTCTTCTTCACCGCGGGTGGCGACCCAGGGGTGGCGCTCTACACGGACGGCGCCTACATCTCGGACCAGACGAGTTCGAATGCCAGCCTGTTCGACGTGCAGCGCGTCGAGGTGCTGCGCGGCCCGCAGGGCGCTCTGTACGGGCGCAACGCCACCGGCGGCGCGATGAATCTGATCTCGGCCTTGCCCACGCAGGCTTTCAAGGCGCAGTTTGGTGCCCTGCTCGGGCAGTACGGTCGCCGCGAGAGCGAAGGCTTCGTCTCAGGCGGGCTGGGTTTCGCGAACACCAGTGCGCGGCTGTCCTACCAGGTCAAGAAGCTCGACGGCTACACCGTCAACCAGCTCGCGGGCGTGCGCTCGGGGCCGGTGTTGCCAGGCGGGGTTGACACGATCGGCCCTGACCGGCTGGACGACCTCGATTCACGTGCCTTGCGGCTGCAGACACTGACCGACATGGGTCCGGCCGGCACGCTGCGCCTGATTGCCAGCAGCTACCGCCAGGACGAAGCCGGGCCCGGCAACAAGCAGCTCGTCGATCCGGTCACGATCCCGATCCTGCTGTACAACGCCAGGCCGGTGGCCGACCCCCGCGCGACCAAGAGCCAAGGGGCGTCGAACGCGGTCGACGTGACGGCGCTCCAGGTCGTCTACGAGCGACCGCTGGGAGACGCCACCTTGAGCCTTGTCGCAAGCCACCGCAAGAGCGACGCCGACATGTTCTGGGACGGCGACGCCACCGAGGCCTTGATGGCGACCACGCGCTTCAAGACGGGCAGCCGCGACCGAAGCATCAACGTGCACGTGGCCAGCGGCGAGGGTGCGCTGCAGTGGCTGGTTGGCGCCAGCTGGCTGCAGTTCGACCAGCGCCAGGACATCCAGGTCGATACGCAGATTCCCCTGGGTTTCCTGGCGCCTGGCCAGCCCGTGAACGTGCCGTTCCCGGGCGGCGTGAGGTTCCTGCTGGGCGGCAAGGTCGACACCCGCTCGACGGCGGTCTATGCCGACCTGCGCTACGCACTGAGCAAGCAGTTCGCCGTGCTCGCGGGCCTGCGCAGCAGCCGCGACACCAAGGAGGCCCAGGAGTACCAGACGGTGGCCGCCTTTGGCCTGAACGGCACCGGCGCGCCGTCAGCCAGTTGGAGCAGCACACCGGGCAGCCTGGGATTCGAAGCCACCTTGGCACGCGACACGCTGGTCTACGGGAAGTTGTCGCGGGGCTTCAAGTCCGGTGCCATCAACCTGGGTGCCCTGCAAGGCACGGCGGTGCGGCCGGAGACGGTCAACAGCGCCGAACTCGGTTTCAAGACCAGCTTCCTGGAACGTCGCGGCGCGTTCTCGGCTGCGGTCTTCTCCAGCAAGTACCGCGACATGCAGGTCTCGCAAGTGGGTCTGGCTTCGGCGATCCTGACCAACGCCTCGGCGGCCAAGATCAACGGTGTGGAACTGGAGCTGTCGATGCGGCCGGTATCAGCGCTGACGCTGTCGGCCACGCTCGGCCTGATGGACCCGAAGTACACGCGCTTCCTGAACGTCGACCTGCGCAACGGACCCGGGGTCACGGTGGATGTCAGCGGCCGCCAGCTGGCCCAAGTCTCCAAGCAGCAGGCCAGCCTTGGCGCCGAATGGACACAGGCCCTGGGTGATCTGCGGGCCGTGCTCCGCGCCGACTATGCCTGGCGCAGCAAGTACTACTTCACCGAGTTCAACACACCCGATGCAGAACAGGCGGCCTACGGCACCTTGAATCTTGGCGTGGTGCTGCGGCCACGCCAAGGGGCCTGGAAGGCATACGCGCAGTTGCTGAACGTCGGCAACAGCACGGCCATCACCAGCATGAACATCGCCAGCCCGGTACTTGGGGCGTCACGTCAGGTGAACTACACACCGCCGCGTCGCGTGGCGGTCGGTGCCTCGATGGACTTTTGAACCCACTGTCAGCGTAATCATGACCACAACCCCAGCCATGGCACCCGTTCAGGGCCGATGCAGCGAACGCTTCGAGCCCCTGCGGCAGTTGTTCGCGTCACTGCTGAGCTCGGATGCCGACCTCGGCGCTTCGCTGGCACTGACCGTCGACGGTCGTTTCGAGGTCGATCTGTGGGGCGGCTGGACGGACGAAGCGCGCACCCGCCCTTGGGAGGAGGACACGGTTGTCAACGTGTGGTCCACGACCAAGACGATGACGTCGCTGGCTGCACTGTTGCTGGTCGACCGCGGCGAACTGGACGTGGATGCGCCGATCGCTCGCTACTGGCCCGAGTTCGCTGCAGCCGGCAAGCAGGCCATCACGCTCGCACAGGTTCTGTCATACACCTCGGGTGTCTCCGGCTGGGATGCGCCCGTGGTGCTCGATGACCTGTACGACTGGGAGCGCAGCACGGCGCGCCTGGCGGCACAGGCGCCCTGGTGGCCCCCTGGGACGGCGAGTGGCTACCACGCACTGAACAGCGGGCATCTGGTCGGCGAAGTGGTGCGCCGGATCACCGGGCGGGGTCTGAAGGTGTTCTTTGACGATGAGATCGCGCGCCCGCTCGGCGCGGACTTCCACATCGGCCTGCCCGAGAGCGAACGCCATCGGTGCAGCCCCGTGGTGCCACCGCCGCCGCTGCCTGTCGACTTTTCGACCCTGGACCCCAGCAGTCCGGTCTTCCGAACCTTCACGGGCCCGCTGCCAGACGCGGGCGCTGCCAACACGGCCGCTTGGCGTGCGGCCGACATTGGTGCTGCAAATGGCCACGGCAACGCGCGTTCGGTCGCACGCGTGCAGAGCATCGTCAGCAACGGCGGTGAGGCATTCGGCGTGCGTCTTCTCAGTTCGCAAACCGTGGAGCGCATCTTCGAAACCCGAAACCGGGGTGTCGATCTGGTGTTCGGCGTCCCGCTGCACATGGGCCTCGGCTGGGGCCTGCCCGAACCGGCAACCGTTCCGTACGTGCCCCAAGGTCGGGTTTGCTTCTGGGGAGGCTGGGGCGGTTCGATGGTCATCAACAATGCCGACCGACGGACGACCCTGGCCTACATGATGAATCGCATGGCGCCCGGCCTCATCGGCGGCGAGAACATCGCGAGACTCGCCGCGTGTCTGAACGACATCCTGGCGCGGGACGCTGGGGTTCGGTGATCGAGCCGAGGTCTGCATCAGGAAACCGCCAGCCTGCGCGCAGTTTGTCGGGAATGGCTCATCGGGACTGTCGGTAAGGTCGACAGCTCCTGCCGTCGAAGTCCGGCCGGACGCGCTCATCGTCGGGGTTGGGGGACCGGGCTCCGATGACTCCCGTTGCGCGCGGGCAGACGGTGCCGCTGATCAGCTTGCAAGGTGAGTGCATTCAAGCCGCTGGCCATCTCCAGATACAGCGCCTGCACATGCGCAGGCGACTGCGACTGCGCCCAGTGCCTGCACACCTCGCGGCGACATTGACACCTCGTTTGGCGACGCCTCCAAGATCAAGGTACCCATGCCGAAGCGCCGGATAGCCGCCGCCTGAGGACGACCGCTCATGTTCAGAGTCGTCCGACACCTGCCCTCATGGCGGGGCCATGCGCGCGGCTGTGGCGCGCGACGGGCAGGTATCGGACAACCCCAATCAAACGCCGGCGTTGACACTTTGTTCCCAAACCCCGGCTGATCGGGTCGGATGGTCAACGGGGGCAGACGCGGCTCGACACATTGGCCGCAGGTCCCGTCGTCTGCAAGTGGTTGTCAGAAGCGGTTTTCGACCTCGACACATAGTTGCGAAGCCCCAGGGTTTTGGGTGTCTTGCGACCTTGCGCCGATTTTCGCCGCGCGACCTGCGGCTGCAGACTGGCTGCTGCCGTTCGCGTTTAGGCGGCGAACGACGGCGGCCGCCGGAAGCTGACCCCCGCCCCGGAGTCAGATGGTCGGCAGCCCCACCCAGGAAACCGCCCTACAGCCTCCGCATGAAGGACGAGAGTAGCTGTGCGCCGACCGCCGGGCGCTATGACTGCTCCCTCTGCCGACGACCGCCGGCACTCGGTAAGCGTGGCCTCAAGGCCGTCTTGACTGCCCGAGGCGATCAGATGTCGACGACGTGCCGCAGCAGTGCGAAGCCCACTCGCCAGGTCGTGCCGTCTCCAGGATCGATGCTGGCGGTGCGCTGGTTGATGCGCACGATGGTGCCCACGATCGTGTTCAGGTGCTTGTCCTCGAAGGCCACCTTCTCGCCGCAGCGGAAGTCGTTGCGGCCCGCCCGCGGTGCAGGTGTCGGCTCCGGTTCAGGTGCTGGCCGTGGCGTACCGGGGGCCGGTGGCTCCACCGCCGTGTAGGGCACCGTCCACGCGCTGCGCGTGGCCTGCTCCTGGATCGTCAGCTGGGTATCCTTCATCGCCACGACCGTGCCCACGCGCATCTTGCCATCGCGCCAATCCATGAAGCGCACGGTCTGACCCATGTGAAGTTCCTTGCGCACCATCAGGATGCGCCTGGGGTCGGCCAGCATGCGCTCGATCACCGAGTTCAGCTGGAACAGCTGCAGGTTGTTGGCCTGCTGCAGCAACTCCAGCAGCCGCGCGTCGATGCCTGGCGCGCTCATGCAGCCTTCTTCCTGCTTGCCTGGATGGGCGCCAGACCGATGTTCCAGGGAAGCAACTCGTCGATGCGGTTGATCGGGTGCTCGGCAATGCGCTCGAAGACCGTGCGCAGGTAGCCTTGCGGGTCCAGCCCGTTGAGCTTGGCCGTCTCCACCAGCGTGTAGAAGGCCGCTGCCCGTTCGCCTCCGGCGTCAGAACCCATGAACAGGTAGTTCTTGCGCCCCAGGCTCACGCCGCGCAGCGCGCGCTCGGCCGCGTTGTTGTCGATCTCCAGCCGCCCGTCATCGACGTAGCGCGTCAGCGCCGTCCACCGGCCCAGGCTGTAGCCGATGGCCTGCGCTATGTCTGACTTCGCCGACACCCGGGGCAGCAGTTCCTCCAGCCAGGTCCGCATGGCCTTGAGCAGCGGCCCGGCCCGCGCCTGGCGCTGTGCCCGCCGCTCCTGCGGCGGCTGGGCCCGGATCTCGGCCTCGATCTCGTAGAGCGCGCGGATGCGACCCAGCGCTTGCGCAGCCAGGCCGTTGGGATCTCGCTTGCCGCTCAGGTACAGGTCCCACCACGGTCGTCGTGCATGGGCCCAGCAGGCCACCTCCTGCACCTGCCCGGTGGCGTACAGCCGGGGCCAGCCGGCGTAGGCGTCGGCTTGCAGCGAGCCTCGGAAGCCGTGCAGGTGCGCCTGCGGATGCTCGCCGCCCCGGTCGGGCGAGTAGGCGAACCAGGCGGCCCGCGGGGACGGGTCGCCGGCGGGCCGGTCATCGCGCACGTAGACCCACAGCCGGCCTGTACGAGTCTTGCCCGTGCCCGGGGCAAGCACCTTGACGGGCGTGTCGTCCCCGTGGACCTTGTCGCAGGCCATCACGTAGCGCCGCACGGCGGCCACCAGCGGGTCGATGAGGCCATCGCCCTTGGCCACCCACTTTGCCAGCAGTGAGTGAGCCAGCTCCACGCCGTCGCGGGCGAAGACGCCGCTCTGGCGGTACAGGGGTTGGTGATCGCAGTACTTGCCGACCATCACATGGGCCAGCAGCGCCGGCCCGGGCAGGCCGCGGGCGATGGGGCGGCTGGGTGCGGCAGCCTAGAACACGCGCTGGCAGCGCACGCAGGCCAGCTTGGGGCGGATGTGGCGCACGACCTTGAAGCGGCCGGGCACGTACTCCAGCTGCTCGGAGACGTCGCGGCCGATCTCGCGCAGCCGGCCGCCGCACTGGCCGCAGCCGCAGGCCTGGCCGGCCGCGTCCTGATGCTCAGTGCTGGCATCGGGCCGGACCACGTGGGCTTCGCGCGGCAGCTGCTCGGGAAGGCTGCGGTCGATGGTCGGGCTGTTGGCTGCTGGCGACACGGGCGCGGAAGTGGGCACAGAAGCAGGCTTGCTGGCCTGCAGTTCATACAGTAGTTGCCCTTCCAGCAGGGTGCCTTGGGGGCTCTGGGCACCGTCTGTGAAGCGCTCGGAGCTGCTGCCGAACACCATCCGGTTGCGTCGGACCAGTTGCAGCTTGAGCTTGGCCACCAGCAGCTTGAGCAGCTGGACCTCGGCATCCCGCTCCTGCAGCCGAAGACGCAGCGTTGCAGCGTCTTCGGGCTGCTGTGCGGGGGTGTCGGTGTCGTGCGCCACTGCGATCACTGTGCCCAGCGCCGCAAGGCCTGGACACCCGGGAGATCACGGAGCCGAACTCATACAGTACTCACACCCTTCAAGCGGCCAGCTCGGGGGTGTGGGTGCGCGCGGGCATGCGCCAGTCGATGCCTTCCAGCAGCATGGACAGTTGCGCCGCGCTGAGCACGATACCGCCAGAGCTGGCCTGCGGCCACACGAAGCGGCCGCGCTCCAGGCGCTTTGCCTGCAGCAGCAGGCCCTGGCCGTCGAACCACAGCACCTTGAGGATGTCGCCGCGCCGGCCGCGGAAGACGAAGACGTGGCCGCAGAAGGGGTTGGCGGCCAGCGCGGTCTGCGCAACAGCAGCCAGGCCGTCGAAGCCCTTCCTCATGTCGGTGTGGCCGGCCACGATCCACACGCGGGTGTTGGCGGGCAGGCCGATCATGCGGCGCCGGCCAATGCCCGCAGCACGGTGCGCAAGCTGGCTTCGTCGACTGTGCCGCGCAAGCGAACCACCGTGCCACGGATGTTGATCTCGATGGTGCCGATTGGCGAACGCGCGCTCGGTGCGGCCGGGGCGGACGTGGACGCGGCGGATGCCGTGGTGGGTGCCGGCTCGACAACCGTCACCGGCAGCAAGACCGGATCGCGAGACTCCTGGTCACTGGCTGAAGCCCTGGGCCGCAGGTGCAGGCGGCGCCAATTGAACAGCAAGTTGGCATTGATGCCGGCTTCCTGGGCGATCGCGGCCACCGAGGCTCCGGGCACCAGGCTGCGTTCGATAAGCATCTGCTTGAACGCGTCCGCGTGCCGACGCCGGGTGTCCTGGGGCTTGGTGACTCGCTGGCCATCCATGATGTGCATCTGCCGGTTAAGTGCACACCTACAAGCGGGGCACGGATCCTCAGATCCTGCTCATCAAGTGCCGGCCTAGCAATGCGGCCTTGAGGCCACGCTTACCAATGGGCGTGAGGCCGGCGAACAGCACGTAGTCGGCGGCTTGCTGGCCAGCCGTGGGCCATTCGGCTATTGCCCTGTTCTTGCCGCGCTGCGGGCGCGCGCCCTTGGCGTGGGTGAGCTCGGTGGTGCTGACCTCCCAGCCGGCATCACGCAGCTGCAGGTCGATGATCTGGCGCGTGGCGGCTTCGTCCAGCAGCACAGCCTTGGCGGCGGCCGTGGCGCGCTGCGCAAACTGCGTGATGTCGTCTTGGCTGGCTTGCTGGGCCGCAGCCTTGAGCTGGGCCTCGAACTGGGCCTGCAGGCTGGCGGCGTGCTGGCTGGCCTCTTCGGCCAACTCTTGATAGACGGCCGACTCTTCCTGCGCGCGCCGCGCCATTTCGCGCTCTTGCTCGGCCTGGGCCTGCAGCAGGGCGGCCATCTCGGCCTGGCTGGCCTGGGCGGTTTGTGCGTCCTGCAGCGCGGTGCTGAGCTGCGCAATCTGCTGCTGCAGCTGCACCAGCTTCTGGCTCGGGTCGTCGGGCAGCACAAAGGGCCCAGGCTTGAAGCCGGGGTTGCTCCCGAAAGCTGCGGTGGAACCAGACCGCGATCTCGCGCGCCACCTTCAGCGAAGGTCAGGAGTTCGATCCTCCTCATCTCCACCACCGGATACGTTTGAAGATTCAAGGGCTTGGCGATTGCCGAGCCCTTTTTCTTTGTACCCCCGTGGGCACGAGACAACGGTCAACACCATGTCAGCAGCAGGCAGCCGCCGCCCTGCCCTGCGGCTGCCGTGGTCACCGACTGAGCGCGAGTGTTGGCGCCGACCGAGAACTGAGTGGCGGGGGGCGCAGGCTGGCGATGGCGCGGTTGCGGGCGATATGCGTCAGCCAGGCCAGGGGCTGGCTGCGCGCCGCATCGAAACTCGCTGCGGCCTTCCACACCGCGACACAGACCTCCTGCAGCAGGTCTTCGGCCTGCGCACGGTCTCGCTGGATGCGCAGCACCACGGCGAAGAGGTGCCCGCTGGTGCGTTCATGGAGGCGAGAAGAGGCCTGCCGATCGCCCAGCCCGGTGCGGGCCAGCAACTGCGCCAGCTCGCGGCTCTTCTGAGGCCAGTCTCTCTCGTCCAATGGCTTCACTCACGTTTACTGCGGTCGCTCGCATGCGGCCCCCACGCCGGCCGGGCCCAGCGCTGACCATCCCGCACTCGGCAACGAGGGTGCCACGGGCCGGCCGCATCCACCGGCGCCGGCTCGAAAGCGCCGATCACCTGTGGGCGACTTCGGCAACCGGATCCCTTGCACCTTGGTTGTGCTCACGGTCAAGGCAGGCCCCGGGGCCGCGGTGTGGCAAGAGTTGGCGTCACAGCGCGATGTCACAGATCTTGGCTTGAAGGAAGCGCCTGCGCTGGGGTACAAAACGTGTTGCCTCGCCCCGCCCTGCCTGCCGAACCCGCCGCGTGCCCGATTCCACCCACCAGCTTCAACTGCGCGCGCGCTTCGGCACGAACACCCGCGCCCTCATCGTCGACGGCCATGCCACGGCAAGGCAGATGCTGGCGGCGCAGCTGCGCCACATGGGCGCCAGCCAGGTGGTGCAGTGCGCCAAGGCGCACGAGGCGCGGCAGCACGCGGCCACGCGCCCTTTCGAGATCGTGCTGTGCGAGCAACGCCTGGGCGACGGCACGCTCGGGCAAGACCTCATCGACGACCTGCGCCAGCGCAAGCTGATCACGCTGTCCACCATCGTCATGATGCTGTCGGCGAACAGCACCTACCCGGTGGTGGCCGAGGCGGCCGAGCTGGCCATCGACGGCTTTCTCATCAAGCCCTACAGCCTGGGCGACCTGGAAGACCGGCTGCTCGCGGCCTTCGTGCGCAAGGACTCGATGAAGGAGATCGCCACGCTCATCGAGCGCGGCGACCACGCCAGTGCGCTGGCGCAATGCGAACAGCGCTTCCAGGCCCGCGGCGCCTACTGGACGCACGCCGCCCGCCTGGGTGCCGAACTGGCCATCCGGCTGGAGAAGCTGCCGGTGGCCACCGCGATGTTCAACGCCGTCATCGACGACAAGGTCGTGCCCTGGGCGCGCCTGGGCATCGCGCGTGTGATGGACGCCTCCGGCAAGCCGGCAGCCGCCGAATCGACCATCAAGAACCTGCTGGGCGCCCACCCGACCTATGTCGACGCCTACGACGTGCTGGGCCGCATCTACACCGACCGGGGCGACTACGCGGCCGCGGCCGAAACCTTCCGTCGTGCCGTGGAGGTGACGCCGCACTCGGTGGCGCGCAACCAGAAGTACGGCATCCTCGTCTTCTACACGGGCGACCAGGCCGAGTCGATGAAGATCCTGGGCCAGGTGGTCGACCGTGGCGGGCTGCTCTCGCCCGACTTCGACCACCACGTGCTGCTGCTGCTGGCCGTGGACGCCTTCAAGCAGCGCCAACCCGAAGCGCTGACCGAACTGCGCACCCAGTTGCAGAAGGCCCTGGACGAGCACCAGCTCGCCAGCCAGGGATTGGCCGCCGAAACCGGCGCAGCGGGGGCCGACCCGCAGGCGCTGCTGCGCCGCCTGCAGCGCTATGCGCGCCTGCTGGATGTCCTCCAGTCGGTGCTGCGCGGCGACAACACACAGGCGCTGGGGCTGCTGGAAGCCGCGCAGGGGGCTCTGAACGAGAACGACACCGCCGTGGATGCCGCGATCGCGCTGTTGCTGGTGCTGTCAACGCTGTGCCAGGCCAACGTCTTCATCCCGCAGGCGCCGGCCTGGGTGCGGCAGGCCGGCTTGCGCTACTGCACCAACAAGCAGGTCACCGAGATGCTGGCGCGGGCCTGCGAGAGCTTCGAAGCCCTGGCCGAGCCGGTGCGCGCTGCGCAGGCGCACATCAACAGCGTCACGCGCGATGCGCTGGGCGCGGCGGTGGCCGGCCAGCAGCGCCAGGCGGTGCTGCAGCTGATCGACGCAGTGGAAGCCACGCGCAACATCAAGCTGCACGAGGTGGCCGTGGCCACGCTGGAGCGCCACAAGGCGCGCATCGACAACCCCGAGGTGCTGCAGGACCGGCTGGACGCCTTGCGCGTGCACTGTGGCGCGCACACCGGTGCGCTGCTGCACACCACCTTGCAGGGCCTGTAGCCGACGTCAGCGGCTCGCTGCCGCCTGCAGGCGCAGGCTCAGTCGGCCTGGGCCTCGCCGCGCGTGCGGTACTCGCGCCGCAGCAAGCGCAGCAGGTGGGCGCGGTCGGGCATGGGCGCGCCGCAGGAGGTGCGCGCCTTCAGGGCCTTGTCGAGCGCGCCTTCCAGGCCGTTGCGCTCCACCGAGTACGAGGTGTGGCGCGGCCGGCCGCGTTTGTCGACCCAGCTCGTCACCACGCGCAGGGCGGGGCCGTCGAGGTTCTGCGACCACGCGAAACGCACGCCCGCCACGCCCGTGGGGCTGGTGCACAGCACGCGCCCCTGCTCGCTGCCGCCTCGCGGCTTGGCCTTGGGCAGGCCCATGGCCCGTGCCTCGCGCTCGGCGGCCTGCCGGGCTTTTTCGGGGCTGCCGTAACGACCACTGCTGAAGAATTTGGATTCACCGATCCCGCCGCCGTTGATGCGCAGCTGGTGGCCAGTGATGATTTCTCCGCGTCGGATGACGACGATGTGGGCGTTGTTGGCATTCATGGGCGGCGGTCGTACTCCGGTTGTTGACCCCCCTATTCTAGGGTGTCACCCCCGGCCCGTCCGTGCGGTCTCAGCCGCATCGCCCCTGGGACCAGGCCGTCCTTCACGCCGCCTGTGGCAGGCCTTGCACCATCAGCCGCTCGACATAGGCCGCGCGGGCCTGGCGCTGTGCCGCCGTGCCCTGGCGGTGCAGCAGCGACTCGGCCACCTCGTAGCCGTAGAGCAGGAAAGCGCGGTGCTCGGCATCGGCGGCGGCAAAACCCAGCGCCGCAAAGATCTCGCGGTGGTAGCCGATGCGCGCGGCGTCGGCGGCGTCCACCGCCTGGCGGGCCAGTTCGTCGCGCCGCGCCCAGGCGCGGATGGCCAGCTCGATGCGCGCCGCCTTGGCCGCAGCCCGGCCGCGGAAAGGCAGCGAGATCACGTCGCGCAGTTGCTCGTGCGGTTGCGTGCGCGCCGTGGCCAGGCGGCGCGTGAGCTGCTCGGTGGTCTGCTCGCTCCAGGCCTGCAGCACGCGGCGCAGCAGGTCTTCACGGTCTCTGAAATGCCAGTAGAAGCTGCCGCGCGTGACGCCCAGCTGGCCGGCCAGCACGTCCACCCGCACGTGGTCGATGCCCTGGTCCACCAGCACCGCGGTGGCGGCTTCCACCCAAGACTCGGGCGTCAGCGGCGTGCGGCCGGGTTCCGCAGCAACGGCAGGCATTGCACGGGTACGGCGGCGCAGCGGCAGCGGGCGGGCAGGTGGCAGGCTCATCGCAAGCCATGATGCCACGCCATGCAGCACTGTATGGAGCCCCGGGCATACCCGGATGCCCGCGGCCGCCGCGGCGCCTAGCATCGCGCCAAACACATACAGATGTGTATGGAGACAGCGCATGACCCCGGCCCTGCACCCCGCCCCGACAGCCCAGCCTGCCGACGCGCCCCTGCTGCGCAATGGCGTGGCCCGCGCGGGCGTGTGTGACGACCCGGCGCTGATGGCGCCACGCGCCGTGCGACGTGAAGACCTGGGCGGCGGCGCCTTCGTGCTGCGCCACCCCGAAGCGCTGCAGCCGCACGCGCGCTGCGTGGGTGAATGGCTGGAGCGCTGGGCCACTGAAACCCCCGAGGCACCGGCTTTCGCCGAACCTGCCGATGCGGCCCAGCACGCGGGTGGCTGGCGCGTGCTGAGCTGGCGCGCCTTGCGCCAGCAGGTGGGCGCGGTGGCGCAGGCCCTGCTCGACCTGCAGCTGCCCGATGAAGGCCCCGTGGTCGTGCTCAGCGACAACGCGCTCGACCACCTCGTGCTGCTGCTGGCCGGCATGCACGTGCGGCGCGCGGTGTGCACGGTCTCCAGCGGCTACTGCCGGCTGGCGGGTGGCGACTTCGGTCGCATCCACGGCATCCTGCAGGCGCTGCAGCCGGCGCTGGTGTACGCCAGCGATGCCGCGGTCTACGCACCGGCGCTGGTGGGCGCCGGCGTGCAGCCGGTGCAGGTGTACAGCCAGGGCGCCGAGAGCGTGCCCGGCGCCCTGCCCTTCACGCAGCTGCTGGCCGCGCAGGAAACCCCGGCGGTGATGGCCGCCTTCGCCCGCATCACGCCAGACACCCACGCGAAGTACCTGCTCACCAGCGGCAGCACCGGCCACCCCAAGGTGGTGGTCAACACCCACCGCATGCTCTGCGCCAACCAGCAGATGCTGGCGCAGACGCTGCGTTTCCTGGATGCCGAGAAGCCGGTGCTGCTCGACTGGCTGCCCTGGAGCCACACCTTCGGCGGCAACCACAACACCAACATCGTGCTGCGTGCCGGCGGCACGATGTACATCGACGACGGCCGGCCGCTGCCCGGCGCCATCGACAAGACGCTGCAGCACCTGCAGAGCGTGCAGCCCACCATCTACTTCAACGTGCCGCGCGGCTTCGAGATGATGCTGCCCGCGCTGGAGGCCGACGAGGCCCTGGCACGCCGCTTTTTCGGCCGCCTGCGCATGGCCTTCTACGCCGGCGCCGGCATGCCCGTGACCACCTGGAACCGGCTGGTGGCCGTGTGCGCGAAGGTGCGTGAAGAACCGCTGTGGCTGACCACCAGCTGGGGCAGCACCGAGACGGCGCCTGCCGCGGCCTTCGTGAGCTGGCAGTTGGACCAGCCCGGCGTCATCGGCCTGCCGCTGCCGGGCGTGGAGCTCAAGTTCACGCCCAACGGCAGCAAGCTCAAGATGCGTGTTCGCGGCGCCAACGTCTTCCCCGGCTACCGCCACAACCCCGAGGCCACGGCCGCCGCCTTCGACGACGAGGGCTACTACAAGATCGGCGACGCGGGCTACCTCGCCGACGAGGCCGAGCCGCTGCAAGGCATCGTCTTCAACGGCCGCGTGGCCGAAGACTTCAAGCTCACCAGCGGCACCTGGGTGAGCGTGGGCACGCTGCGGCTCAAGGTGGTGGCCGCCATGGCACCGCACGTGCAGGACGCCGTGATCACCGGCCACGACCGCAGCGAGATCGGCGTGCTGATCTTCCTGAGCGAAGCCGGCCGCGCGCTGGGGGCCGAAGGCGCAGCGGCGCGTGTGCGTGAAGGCCTGCGCCTGCTGAAGGCCGAACACGCCGGCTCGTCGCAGACGCCGGTGCGCGCGCTCATCCTCGAAGGGCCGCCCAGCATGGCTGCCGGCGAGATCACCGACAAGGGCTACGTCAACCAGCGCCTCGTGCTGCAGCGCCGCGCGGCCGACGTGCAAGCCCTGTATGCCGACGGCAGCAGCCCACGCATCATCACGCCCTGTTCCCGAATTCCTTGAGCACACAGACCTGCCCCATGACCCTGCCCTTCGAACCTCTGGCCGACGACGCCCCGGCCGCCCTGCGCGGGCTGAACCTGCTGCGCATCGAGCGCGCCGGCCCCGTGCTGCACGTGCGCCTGAACCGCCCGGCCAAACGCAACAGCGTCAGCGACGAGCTGCTCGCGCAGTTGCACACGGTGTGGCTGCACATCGCCGCCATCCAGCCCGAGATCAAGGCCGCGCTCATCAGCGGCGAGGGCGCGCACTTCTGCGCGGGCCTGGACCTCAGCGAGGTCAGCGAGCGCAACGTCACACAGGCGGTGCACCACTCGCGCAGCTGGCACGCGTGTTTCGACGCCATCCAGTACGGCCCCGTACCGGTGATCGCCGTGCTGCACGGCGCGGTGGTGGGCGGTGGCTTGGAGCTGGCCAGCAGCGCACACATCCGCGTGGCCGAGGCCAGCAGCTTCTACGGCCTGCCCGAGGGCACCCGCGGCATCTTCGTGGGCGGCGGTGGCTCGGTGCGCATCAGCCGCCTGATCGGCGTGGCGCGCATGACCGACATGATGCTCACGGGCCGCGTCTTCGATGCCGCCGAAGGCCAGCAGCACGCCATCAGCAACTACCTGGTGGGCGATGGCGAAGGCCTGGCCAAGGGCCTGGAACTCGCCAACAAGATCGCCGGCAACGCGCCGCTGTCGAACTACGCCATCACGCAAGCGCTGCCGCGCATTGCCGACCTTTCGGCCAGCGACGGCCTGTTCATGGAAGCGCTGATCGCCTCCATCGCGCAGGGCGACGATGCCGCGAAGGAACGCGTGCGCGCCTTCCTCGAAAAGCGTTCGCACAAGGTCGCCAAGCAGTAGCCCGGCCCCTGTTCCCTTCACCCCACGAACCCCAACGGAGACACGACGATGAACATCACCCGACGCCAAAGCCTGGTGCTCGCCGCCAGCGCCGCCCTGCCCCTGCACCTGCGTGCGCAGGCCTTCGAGCAGCCGAAGTTCCTGTACGGCTTTCCGGCCGGCAGCTCGGGCGACATCGCCTGCCGCCGCGTGGCCGAGCGTGTGGGCAACACGCCCTACGCGAAGAACGCTGCCATCGTGGAAAACAAGCCGGGTGCCGGCGGCCGCATCGCACTGGACACGCTGAAGGCCTCGGCCAGTGATGGCTCGGTGCTGGCGCTCTCGCCCTTCTCGTGCACCTCGATCTACCCGCACGTCTACAAGAAGCTGAGCTACGACCCGGTGGCCGATTTCACGCCCGTGAGCATCGCGGCCATCATGCACCACGGCCTTTCGGTGGGCCCCATGGTGCCCGACACCGTGAAGGACGTGAAAGGCTTCCTCGCCTGGGCCAAGGCCAACCCCGACAAGGCCAACTACGGCTCGCCGGCCGCGGGCAGCACGCCGCACTTCCTGGCGGCGCTGCTGGGCCTGACGCAGAACGTCGACCTCAAGCACGTGCCCTACCGCGGCAGCGTGCCGGGCCTGGTGGACGTGATGGGCGGCCAGATCGCCAGCATGTTCTGCCCGGCCGGCGACCCTCTGCCCCACCACCGCGCCGGCAAGCTGCGCCTGCTGGCCACCAGCGGCAAGACGCGCCTGCCCTTTGCGCAAGACGTGCCCACCTTCGCCGAGCAGGGCTTCGGCGACCTCACCACCGAAGAGTGGTTCGGCTTCTATGCGCCGGCCAAGACGCCGGCGGCCGTGGTGGCCGCGGCCAACACCGCCATCAACAACGCGCTGAAGGACAAGGCGCTGGTGGACGGCCTGGGCGTGGTGGGCCTGCTGGCCCAGGGCAGCACGCCCGATCAGATGGCACGCAGCCAGCGGGCCGAGTTCGAGCGCTGGGCGCCGCTGGTCAAGCGCATCGGCTTCACGGCCGATTCCTGATCGGCCTGACCCGATCGACCGCGGCTGCGGTGTTCAGGGCGTGCGCTTGAACACCGACAGCAGCGCTCCGGCGGCCACGAAGAGGCCGCCGAACGTGCGGTTCATCCACTTCATCGCGCGGGCCGATTTCAAGGTGCCCAGCACCTTGGCGGCCAGCGCGGTGTAGCCGGCCATCACCGTGAGATCGGTGAAGCCCAGCGTGGCGGCGATCACCAGGTATTGCGGCGTGAGCGGCTGCGAGAGCGTCAGGAACTGCGGCACCACCGCCAGCAGAAAGACCGTGCCCTTGGGGTTGACGATGTTGATCAGCAGCCCGCGCAGCACCAGATCACGCCGCCGCACGTCGGCAGCGCCGGCCTGCAGTTCGGCCAGCGGCCGCACCGGCGCACGCCACTGCTGCACGCCCAGGTAAACGAGGTAGGCCACGCCGGCCCACTTCACCACCACGAAGGCCGTGGCGCTGGTGGCCAGCAGCGCCCCCAGGCCCACGCCCACCACCACCAGCTGCACCCAGATGCCCAGCACCAGGCCCAGCGTGGTGAAGTAGCCCTTGCGGAAGCCGTGGTTGAGCCCCGCGCTCATGGCCGCCAGCGCACCCGGGCCGGGTGAGAGGCTGATGGCCCAAGCGGCGGCGAAGAAGGCGAGCCAGGTCGAGAGTTCCATGCGGCGAGCTTAACGGCCGACAGCCGACACCGCCGATGCGCGGTCTAGCGACCGACAGCGAACACGCGTCTGGCGCACAAGGCCCCCGTGCCGGCCAGCAGTGCGGCGAACACCAGGACCCAGGTGCTGCCCTGCGCCTGCTGCACCAGCAGCCCGGCGGCCGCCAGCGCCGCAGTGGTGGTCAGCGCGTCGGCCAGCTGCAGCGCAGACGAGTTGCGGCCCTGCTCGGCAGGCGCAGAGATCTTCAGCAGTTGCACCGAGAGGATGGGGAAGGCCAGCCCCACGCCCAGCCCAGAGAGGGCCCAACTGCCCACCGTCAGCACGGCGATGAGCACGCCCGACAGCGGCAACGTGAAAGTGAGCGCCACGCAGGCAATGCCCGTGCTCACCAGCGCCAGGCCCGCGCGCAGCGCACGCTCACGCGCAGCCGCCTGCGACAGGCGCGCCTGCAGCCCGCTGCCCACACTCCAGAACAGCGCCCCGGTGCTCAGCGCCCAACCGGCCTGCATCAGTGACCAGCCGTGGTCGCGCGTCAGGGCCAGCGGCATGAAGACTTCGGCCGTGGCAAAGGCGGCGGCCACCAAGCCGCGCAAGGCGATCACCGCGGGCAAGCCCGGCGCGACACGCAGGCTACCTGCAGGCAACAGGTGCCAGGCAGCCGCCCACGCCATCACGAAGCCTGCTGCAAGCAGCGGCCAGCGGCTGCCGGCAGCGCCATGCAACAGCAAGGCGCCTGCGGCCCCCACCACAGCAAAAACCAGGCGCGAGCCCGCCTGGGGCTCCGCGGCCGGAGCCGCGGCCGGCTTCGGCAGCTTGGCAAAGGCGGGCATCAGCAAGGCCGCAGCCACCGGCAGCGCCACCAGCGCCCCCAGGAACACCCACCGCCAACTCGTGTAGACCACCAGCCACGCCGCCAGCGAAGGGCCGACCAGGCCCGGCACCACCCAGGCGGTGGCGAACAGGCTGAACAAGCGCGGGTGCAGGGCCGCCGGCACCACCTGGGCCATGCCCACATACAGCACCACGCCGAGCATGCCGCCGCCCAGGCCCTGCAGCACGCGCCCGGCCACCAGCACCGGCATGCTTGGGGCCAGCCCAGCGGCCAGCAGACCCACGGCAAAGAAGCCCAGGCCGAAGGCAGCGGCACGCACCACCCCGAAACGATCGCACCATCGCCCGGCCAGCACCATCCCGGGCACGGACGCCGCCAGCGGGCCCCCAAAGGCCAGCGCGTAGTACGGCATGCCCTCCAGCGCCGCAGCCACCGCCGGCATGGCCGCCGCCACGGCCAGGGCCTCGAAGGCGAGCATGGTGATCAGGGCCACTGCACCGATGCAAGCGGCAGCGCGCCCGCTGCCGAACAGGGTGAAAGAGGCAGGCAGGGTATCGGCGGAAGGGGCAGCGGACATGGCGACTTGCAGGTGAAGCAGAGGCTGGCGAGAATAAAAGCTCAAGTGCGCTTGAGGTCAAGCGCCACTTGCGATGAGACATCGCTGGAGGTGGAGATGGCTGAAACACCCGTTCTGCTCACAGTCGGTGAACTGGCCACCCGGGGCGGGGTGGCCGTGTCTGCACTGCACTACTACGAGAGCCGAGGGCTCATCCAGGCGCAGCGCAGCAGCGGCAACCAGCGCCGCTACAGCAAGGCCACCTTGCGCCGGGTGGCCTTCATCCGCGCGGCCCAGCAACTGGGCGTGGGTCTGGCGGAGATTGGTGAAGCCCTGGCCTGCCTGCCCGCGCAACGCACGCCCACCAAGGCCGACTGGGCGCGCCTGTCCAGCGGCTGGCGCGCCCAGCTGGATGCGCGCATCGCCGCGCTGCAGGCCCTGCGCGACCGCCTGGACGGCTGCATCGGCTGCGGATGTCTGTCGCTGAAAGCCTGCCAGCTGTACAACCCGCAAGACGCCTGCGCGGCGCAGGGCAGCGGGGCTCAGCGCTTGCCACCGCCCCCACCCGTCGTCGATCGGCGTTCTCGGCGTCAGGCTTGACGAGGTCCGAAGTGCCACGCTCGGTATCGGCGCGTGACCCCGCGCCCCAGCTTTGCCGCGACTGCAAGCCGACAGCCCTGGATGGCGTCAGTCGGCGAGCTGCGCCCGGAGCCTCGCGCTGACGCGCTGCATCGCCGACGCCACTTCACCGAGGGCCGCCGCCGTCTCGCCATCGACCATGACTGCCACGACGGCAGCTTGCACTGCAGCCGTCTGTGCCGCGATGCGTTCGCCCTGCGGCTGCAGGTACAGACGCTTCGCGCGCGCATCGGCCGGGTCGGGCTCGCGCCGCAACCAGCCGCGGCCTTCAAGCAGTGTCAGCAGTCCGCTGATGTGGCTCTTGGCCGAGAAGCAGCGCGACGCAAGCACCTGCTGGGTGATGCCCGGGTCGCGGCGCAGGTTGGCCAGGATCTCGTGCTCCGGCGTGCGAACGCCAAGCTCCGCCAGGCGCCGCGCCATCAACGTGTCACACAAGTGGTACGCATTCACGACCGACAACCAAGAGCGCACGGCCGCGCCATCGATGTCCGTGTCGGTGCCGCTCACGTTGCGGGCCGCCGGTCGCTTCGAAACGGTTTTCATGGTCTTGGCAATTGGTTCGTTATCGAACTATACTGTTCACTATCGAACCAATTATGGATCTGCCGTGAATCTCTACTTGCGCCTGCTCTGGGCCTTGCTGCGCTCGGCGCGGCTGGGCCCCATCGAGCCTGGTGATTGGATCGAGCGTCACCTGCGCGTGCTGCCCAACGACCTGGACATCAACGGCCACATGAACAACGGCCGCTACCTGACGATCGTCGACCTGATGTTGGTGGAGTACTTCGTGCGCAGCGGCTTTGCCAAGGCGATGTTCCAGGCCGGTTGGCGCCCGATGTCCGGGGGGGCCTTCATCACCTATCGCAAAGGCCTCAAGCCGTGGCAGCGTTACCGCATCCGGTTCACGCTGGCCGGCGCCGACCCTGCGTGGAACTACATGCGCTTCGAGTTCCTGCGCGAAGACGGTGTGCTTTGCGCTGCCGGCTACATGAAAGGTGCCGCGGTCGGCCGCGAGGGGCTGGTGTCGAACCAGCGCTCCTACGCCCAACTGGGCCGCGTGTTCGAACCGGGTGATCTGCCGCCGTCAGTGAAACACTGGCTGGCCGCCGAGGCGGGTGTGGTGCAGACCAACGAGACCTCGGCGTGATGACGCCCGCCGCCATGATTGACGACGCCGGCATCGCAGCGGCCACCGCGGCCTTCGCCGCAGCCGCAGCGCCGATGCAGCCTGAGGCAGGCCGATCGATGGCCGGCCAGAAAGCAGCCAAGCCCCAAAGTCAAGGTCTGCCTGGGAGCCGGGTGCTTTGCTGGAGACCCGTTGTCGCCCTCAGTTCAACTGCGTCACGAACTTGGTGTTGAGATACCCGTCGAACGTCTCCAGCCCACCCTCGCTGCCGTAGCCGCTGTCCTTGATGCCACCGAACGGCGTTTCGGCCAGCGCCAGGCCCACGTGGTTGATGCTGACCATGCCGGCCTCCAGGCCCTCGCTCAGCAAACGCGCGTTTTTCGTGCCGCCGGTGAAGGCGTAGCTCGCCAGGCCGAAGGGCAGGCTGTTGGCGCGCTGCAGCACCTCTTCCACCGTCTTGAAGCGCACGATGCCGGCGATGGGGCCGAAGGGCTCTTCCGTCATCAGGCGGCTGTCTTCAGGCAGGTCGGCCAGCACCGTGGGCGCGAAGAAGTTGCCCTCGCCCGGCAGCGCGCTGCCACCGGCGAGCACGGTGGCGCCGCGCTGGTGCGCATCGTCGATGAAGCCGGCGATGGCCGCCACGCGGCGCGCTTGCGCCAGCGGGCCCATGCGGGTTTCTTTCAGCAGGCCGTCGCCCACCTTCACCTTTTCCAGCTTGGCGAGAAAGCGCGAGACGAAACGGTCGTACGCGCCTTCCTGCACATAGAAGCGCGTGGGGCTGATGCACACCTGCCCGGCGTTGCGGAACTTGAAGGGCACCAGCGTGTCGGCCGCGGCGTCGATGTCGGCGTCGTCGCACACGATCACCGGCGCGTGGCCGCCGAGTTCCATCGTGCAGCGCTTCATCAGGCTGCCGGCCAGGCCGCTGAGCAGCTTGCCCACGGGCACGCTGCCCGTGAAGCTGATCTTGCGCACGATGGGGCTCTTGATGAGGAAATCGCTCACCTCGTGCGGCACGCCCCACACCACGTTCAGGCAGCCCGGCGGCAGGCCGGCGTCGTGGAAGAGTTGCGCGATGGCCACCACGGCACTCGGCGCGTCTTCCGGGCCCTTGATGACGATGGTGCAGCCTGCGCCCAGTGCCGCGGTGATCTTGCGGATGGCCTGGTTGAAGGGGAAGTTCCAGGGGCTGAAGGCGGCGCACACGCCGATGGGTTCACGCAGCACGGTCTGGCGCACGCCGTCTTGCCGCGCCGGGATCACGCGGCCGTAGATGCGGCGGCACTCTTCGGCATGCCACTCGGCGTGTTCGGCGCAGAACACCACCTCGCCCACGGCTTCGGCCAGCGGCTTGCCCTGGTCGAGCGTGATGTTGCGGCCGATGTCCTGCGCGCGCTCACGCGCCAGTTCGGCCACCTTGCGCAGCACCTTGCTGCGCTCCATGGGGCTGGTCTTCTTCCAGGTCAGAAAAGCCCGCTGCGCGGCGTTCAGCGCGTTCTGCAGGTCTTCGGTGCTGGCGTGCGGCAGCGTGCCGAGGGTCTGGTTGGTGGCCGGGTTCAGCACCGGCTGGGTCTTGCGGCCTTCGGCGCCGAGGAACTGGCCGTCGATGTAGAGGCTGAGGGCGGGGTAGCTGGGGGTCGTCATGGTGGGTTCCTTGGAAGTCTGTTCACACGCCCAGACAGGCGGCGAGTTGCGGGTCGTCGCGCAGCGTGGCGGCGCTGCCCTGCAGCACCACCTGGCCTTTCTGCAGCACCAGCGCGCGGTCGGCCTGGGCCAGCACCTTGCGGTAGTCGCGGTCGACGATGAGGGTGGCGATGCCGCTCGTGCGGATCTCGCCGATCACACGCCAGATCTCGGCAACGATCAAAGGCGCCAGGCCCTCGGTGGCTTCGTCCAGGATGATGAGCGTGGGGTGGGTCATCAGCGCACGGCCGATGGACAGCATCTGCTGTTCACCGCCCGAGAGCTGCGAGCCCAGGTTGGTCAGGCGTTCACCCAGGCGCGGAAAGGTCTGCAGCACACGCTGCAGTGTCCACTCGTTTTGCCCCTCAGGCCCGGGGCGTGCGGCCATCACCAGGTTCTCGCGCACGGTGAGGTTGGGGAAGACGCCGCGGCCTTCGGGCACGTAGGCCACGCCGGCGCGCGCCACCTCGTGCGGGCGGGCGCTGCTGCGGTCGCGGCCGTCGATGTGGATGCGGCCCTCGCGCTGCGCCACATGGCCCAGCAGCGTGCGGATGAGCGTGCTCTTGCCCATGCCGTTGCGGCCCAGCAGGCCGAGCGTCTCGCCGCGCTGGATGTGCAGGTCGATGCCGTGCAGCACGTGGCTGCTGCCGTACCAGGCGTGCAGGCCCTGGGCTTGCAGGAAGGGGGTGGCGGCCATCTCAGTGCCCCCCGCCTTCACCTTCACCGAGGTAGGCCGCCTGCACCGCCGGGCTGGCGCGCACGGCCTCGGGCGTGTCGCTGGCCAGCACGCTGCCGTTGACCATCACGGTGATGCGGTCGGCCACGCGGAAGACGGCGTCCATGTCGTGCTCCACCAGCAGGATGGCGTGGCCCTGGCGCAGTTCGGCCAGCAGCGCCAGCATGCGTTCGGTTTCCTCGGCGCCCATGCCGGCCAGGGGTTCATCCAACAGCAGCACCTGGGGGTCGGTGGCCAGGCACATCGCAATCTCCAGTTGGCGCTTCTGGCCGTGAGAGAGGCTGTCGGCCCTGCGCTCCAGCATCTCGCTCAAGCCCGCCCGCGCGGCGGCGGCGCGGGCCGCGGCGTTGCTGGCCTCGCAGTGCTGTGCAGCGCTGAACACGGCCCACGGCTTCTGCACGCGCGCCTGCGCCGTGAGGCGGCAGTTCTCCAGCACCGTGAAGCTGGGGAAGATGGTGTTGCGCTGGTAGCTGCGGCCCAGGCCCGCGCGGGCGCGGTGCGGCTGGCTCCAGCGCGTGACGTCTTGCCCCAGCAGTTCCACCGTGCCGCTGCTGGCCGGCAGCTCGCCCGAGAGCATGTTGATCAACGTGCTCTTGCCCGCGCCGTTGGTGCCAATGACGGCGTGCACTTCGCCGCGTTTCAGTTCGATGGAAACACGGTCCACCGCCACCAGCCCGCCCCAGCGGCGCGTGAGTTCATGCCCACGCAGCAGCACCTCGCTCATGGCTGCACCTCCCGCGCCGGCCGCGCCAGACGTTCACGCCGCTCGCGCCACTGCGCCGGCAGCCGGCCCAGGCTCATCAGCCCATTGGGCAGCAAGGCCACCGAGACGATGATGGTCAGGCCCAGCCCCAGGTGCCAGTGCTTGGCGAAGGCGCCGAACACCGCTTCGCTCTTGAAGAACTCTTGCAGCAGCGCAAACGCAAACGCGCCCAGCAGCGCACCGCGCAGGTGGCCCAGGCCGCCGAGGATGATCATCACCAGCACCGCGCCGCTCAGGTGCCAGCTGAGCAGTTCGGGGTTCACGAAGCCGTCCTTGATGGCGAACAGGCTGCCCGCCAAGCCCGCGATGCCACCAGAGATGGTGAAAGCCGCCAGCTTGTACGGGTAGGTGGAAAAACCTGCCGCGCGCAGCCGCTGCTCGTTCACCTTGATGCCCAGCAACGCACGGCCGAAGCGGCAGCGCAGCACCAGCGCCAGCGCCGCGAAGGTGGCGCCCAGGCACAGCCAGATGAAGAAGTACAGCACCAGCGGATTGCGCAACTCCAGCGCTGGCAGCAAGGCAGGCAGCAGGCTGGGCTTGTCGTCGAGGTAGATGCCGTCGGTGCCGCCGCCCAGCGGCGTGTCGTGCACCACGTAGTAGGCCATCTGCGCGAAGGCCAGCGTCACCATGATGAAGTACACGCCCTGCGTGCGCAGCGAGAGCGCACCCACCAGCAGCGCGTAGCCCGCGGCCAGCGCGATGCACGCCGGTAGCAGCCACCACAGCGCAGCCGGCGCGCCGCTGGGCGTGAGCAGCACGGTGGCGTAGGCGCCGATGCCGAAAAACGCCGCCTGCCCGAAACACACGAGGCCGGTGCCGCCCACCAGCAGTTCCAGGCTGAGCGCGAAGATGGCGTAGATCATGATCTTGGTGACCAGATCGACGGCGAAGCTGCCGCCGACGAAGGGCACCACGGCCAGCGCGCCAAAGGCCAGCGCGACGAAGAGGAACTTGCCGGGGTTCTGCTGCATCTCTGTCACCCGGCCTTGAACAAGCCGTTGGGGCGCCACAGCAATATCAAGGCCATCAGCACGTACACCAGCACACCCGCGGCCTGCGGCAGCAGCACCTTGCCGAAGGTGTCCACCACGCCGATGAGCAGCGCCGCGGCTAGCGCACCCTTGATGCTGCCGATGCCGCCGATCACCACCACCACGAAACACACGATGAGCACGCTGTTGCCCATGCCCGGGTAGACGCTGCTCACGGGCGCGGCCACCATGCCCGCGAGCACCGCGATGGCCACGCCCGCGGCGAACACCACGCGGTAGAGGAACTGGATGTTCACGCCCAGGCTCTGCACCATCTCGCGCGGGCCGGGGCCGGTGCTGCCGGCGCGGATCATCATGCCCAGCCGCGTGCGCTTGAATACGAGGAACATGCCCAAGGCCAGCAGCAGGCACACGCCGCTGACGAAGAGGCGGTAGACCGGGTAGGTCATGGTGTCGCCGAGCGCGATGCTGGCGTTCAGCAGCGGCGGGATGGGCACGCCGTGCACGTCATCGCCCACGAGCAGGCTGCGCACTTCCTCGAACACGAGGATGAGGCCGTAGGTCATCAGCACCTGCTGCAGGTGTTCACGCTCGTAGAGGTAGCTGAAGAACACCCACTCCAGCACATAGCCCAGCAGCACGGCCAGCACCAGTCCGATGAGCAGCACGCTGAAGAAGCCACCGCCGAAAGCGGCGGCCACCGGCGCGGCCAGCGCATAGGCCATGTAGGCGCCGATCATGTAGAAGCTGCCGTGCGCCAGGTTGATGACGCCCATGATCCCGAAGATCAGCGTCAGCCCGCTGGCCACAAGGAAGAGCAGCAGCCCGTACTGCAGCGCGTTCAGGCACTGGATGAGGAAGATGGCGGTGGTCATGGGGCCCGGTGCTGCTGAAGGAAACGGCACACCGCATCGATGAGCACCTGCGGATGATCGCGGTGCGGGCTGTGGCCGCAATCGGGAATCTCCAGCAATTGCGTGTGCGGCACGCGCGGCGCGATCTGGCGGATCTGTGCCAGCGTGCCGTATTCGTCGGCAACACCCTGCACCGCCAGCAGCGGCGCGGTGATGGGCGCTATCTCGGCCTCGATGTTCCAGGCGCGGAAGGCGGGGCTCAGCCAGACATCGTTCCAGCCGAAGAAGGCCGAGTCGGGGTCGTCGTGGTACTTCGCCAGGCCGGGCTTCAGGGCGCCCTGCTCATAGGCGATGCGCGCCTGCTCGATGCTGGCCACCGACACCTCTTCCACGAAGAGATGCGGCGCCACCACCACGGCGCCAGCCACGGGGTGGCGTGCGGCGTGCAGCAGCGCGATGCTGCCGCCATCGCTGTGGCCCAGCAGCCAGGGCGGCGTGGCTTGCGCGTCCACACCCAGGGCCTGCAGCAGCGCGGGCAGCACCTCGTGCGCCTGGCGGTGCATGAAGTCGGGCGCCCAGTGTTCATCGGCCGCGCGCGGCGTGCTGCGGCCGTAGCCGGGGCGTGAATACACGAGGCCGCGCACGCCCGCCGCACCGCACAGCCGCGCGGGGAAGTCCTTCCACATCGCCAGCGAGCCCAGGCCTTCGTGCAGGAAGACGAGCAGCGGTGCGTCGGCCTGCTCCACGCCCACCCAGGCGTGTTCGATGCGCACGCTGCGGCCGCGCCAGGCGATCTCGACAAAGGCCATGCTGTCTGCCTCGATCAAGCTTCCCGCCGCGGAACCGGCTCCGCCGGGCCGCTGGCGGACGGCCCCCCTGGGGGGTAGCGACCGTCAGGGAGCTTGGGGGCCTCACGTTCGCGCAGCTTGAAGCGCTGGATCTTGCCGGTGGCCGTCTTCGGCAGCTCGGACACGAACTCCAGCAGCCGCGGGTACTTGTAGGGCGCCAGGCGCTCTTTGACGAAGGCCTTGAGCTCGTCTTCGCTGGCCTGCTGGCCGTTCTTCAGCACGACGAAGGCCTTGGTCTTGGTCAGGCCCTCGGCGTCGGGCACGCCAATGACGGCGGCCTCCAGCACCGCGGGGTGCTGCACCAGCGTGGCCTCCACCTCGAAGGGGCTCACGTAGATGCCGCTGACCTTGAGCATGTCGTCGCTGCGGCCGCCGTAGGTGTAGCTGCCGTCGGCGTTGTGGATGTACTTGTCGCCGCTCTTGGTCCAGGCGCCCTGGAAGGTTTCGGCCGTCTTCGTGCGGTTGCCCCAGTACATCAGCGCGGCACTCGGCCCGCGGATGTACAGGTCGCCCGGCTCGCCATCGGCCACGGGGCCGCCATCGTCGCCGCGCAGTTGCACCTCGTAGCCCGGCACGGGCCAGCCGGTGCTGCCGTAGCGCACACGTTCGGGCCTGTTGCTGAGGAAGATGTGCAGCATCTCGGTGCTGCCAATGCCGTCGACGATGTCCACGCCGAAATGGCGCTTGAACTTCTCGCCCAGTTCGGCCGGCAAGGCCTCACCGGCCGAAGACACCAGGCGCAGCGCCACCTGCTCGCGTGCAGGCAGCGCGGGGTGGGCCAGCATGCCGGCAAAACCCGTGGGCGCGCCGTAGAAGACGGTGGGCTTCAGCCCGGCCACGCCCCCCGTCCAGCGCCGGAAGGTGGCCTCGGGCGTGGGCCGCTCGCCCATCAGCAGCGTGGTGGCGCCCACGCTCAGCGGGAAGCTCAGCGCATTGCCCAGCCCGTAGGCGAAGAAGAGCTTGGCGGCCGAGAAGCACACGTCGCTCTCGCGGAGCGCCAGCACGTCTTGCCCGTAGAGCACGCAAGTCCAGTAGGGGTTGGCGTGCGTGTGCACCGTGCCCTTGGGCCGGCCGGTGCTGCCGGATGAATACAGCCAGAAGGCCGGATCGTCAGGCCCTGTCGCGGCGGGCTCGGCCTGCGGTGCGGCCGCCTGCACGAAGGCGGCGAACTCGTGCTCGCCCGCCTGCAGCGGCGCCACCGGGCGCGAGACGATGAGTTGCTGCACCTCATGCCCGCCCTGCTGCAGCGCCGCCTTCAGCACCGGCAGCAGCGCCCCCGAGGCGATGGCCGCCTGCGCGCGGCTGTGCGCCAGCATGTAGGCGTAGTCGTCGGCCGTCAGCAGCGTGTTCACCGCCACTGGCACCACGCCGGCGTAGAGCGCGCCGAGAAAGGCCACCGGCCAGTCGGTGCTGTCGTGCATCAGCAGCAGCACGCGCTCTTCGCGGCGCAGGCCCAGGCCCAGCAGCGCTGCGGCGGTGCGGCGCACCTGCGCATCGAGCTCGCCATAGCTGAGCGTGCCGTGGTCGTCGACAAAGGCCGCCTTGGCGGCGCGGCCCGTGTTGAGCTGCAGCAGGTGGCCCGCGAGGTTGAAGCGCGGGCCGGGGGCGGGGTGGCGCATGCGGCGTCTCCGTTCACCAGGCCGCCGTGCACAAGGCTTGCCGACCTGGGGTAGATGAATTATTGTGCGTGCATGCACCCTAAAACCGCTGCGCCGGCATGTCAAGCACTATATTGCATGATTCGGGTTTGACCCCAGGCACGGCCGAAGCCGCCGAGGCCCCTGAGACGGCAGAGGCGAAGAACCCCTTTCTCGTGGCCCTGGGCGAGCGCGTGCGCGCGCTGCGCAGCCGCCGCGGCATGACGCGCAAGGCCGTGGCCCTGGCCGCCGATGTGAGCGAGCGCCACCTCGCCAACCTGGAGTACGGCGTGGGCAACGCCAGCATCCTGGTGCTGCTGCAGGTGGCGCAGGCGCTGCAGTGCACGCTGGCCGAGCTGACGGGCGACGTCACCACCGCCAGCCCCGAGTGGCTGCTGCTGCGCGAACTGCTGGAAGGCCGCGACGAAGCCACGTTGCACCGGGTGCGCGTGGCCGTGGGCGAGTTGCTGGGCACCGGCGGTGCGGCGGCCAAGCCCAGCGGCCGCAGCCCGCGCATCGCGCTGGTGGGCCTGCGCGGCGCGGGCAAGAGCACGCTGGGCCAGATGCTGGCCGACGACCTGGGCGTGGCCTTCGTCGAACTCAGCCGCGAGATCGAGAAGTTCGCCGGCTGCAGCATCAACGAGATCCAGTCGCTCTACGGGCAGAACGCCTACCGCCGGTACGAGCGCCGCGCTTTGGAAGAGGCCATCCAGATCCACGCAGAGGCCGTGATCGCCACGCCCGGCGGCATCGTCAGCGACCCCGCCACCTTCAACCTGCTGCTGGCGCACTGCACCACCGTGTGGCTGCAGGCCGACCCCGAAGACCACATGAAGCGCGTCATCGCCCAGGGCGACCTGCGCCCCATGGCGGCCAGCAAGGAGGCGATGGAAGACCTGAAGGGCATCCTGGCCGGGCGCGCGGCCTTCTATTCCAAGGCCGATTTCAAGATCGACACCAGCGCCCAAGCGCTGGAAGGCACCTTTATGCAGCTGCGCCAGACGGTGCGGGCGGCCCTGCGGCTCGATGAACGGCAGTGAAATGCATTAAAGTGCACTTCCTTGCTTGACGCTCAGCAAAAGCACGCAATATCATGCGTTCACCGCAGTGCAAGGTCGCGCTGCCCAGGAGACCGCCCATGAGCACGCCCCGCGTCGACTACCAGACCGAGCCCGCCCGCTACCGCCACTGGAAGCTCAAGTTCGAAGGCCCGGTGGCCACGCTGCTGGCCGACTTCGACGAGAACGGCGGCTTGGCGCCTGGCTACAAGCTCAAGCTCAACAGCTACGACCTGGGCGTGGACATCGAGCTGAACGACGCCATCCAGCGCATCCGCTTCGAGCACCCCGAGGTGCGCACCGTCGTCGTCACCAGCGCCAAGGAACGTGTGTTCTGCAGCGGCGCCAACATCTTCATGCTGGGCGTGAGCAGCCACGCCTGGAAGGTGAACTTCTGCAAGTTCACGAACGAAACGCGCAACGGCCTGGAAGACAGCAGCGCCCACAGCGGGCTGCGTTTTCTCGCCGCCGTCAACGGCGCCTGCGCCGGCGGTGGTTATGAACTCGCGCTGGCCTGCGACGAGATCATCCTGGTGGACGACCGCAGCAGCGCCGTGAGCCTGCCCGAGGTGCCGCTGCTGGGCGTGCTGCCCGGCACCGGTGGCCTGACGCGCGTGACCGACAAGCGCAAGGTGCGCCACGACCGCGCCGACATCTTCTGCACCAGCGTGGAAGGCGTGCGCGGCGCCAAGGCCAAGGAATGGCGCCTGGTGGACGAGATCGCCAAGCCCCAGGTGTTTGCGCAACGCGTGCAGGAACGGGCGCTGGAACTGGCCGCGCAAAGCGACCGCCCGGCGGACGCGAAAGGCGTGGCGCTGACCGCGCTGAACTGCACGGTGGAAGCCGACGCGCTGCGCTACACGCACGTCAACGTGGCCATCGACCGCAGCAAGCGCACCGCCACCTTCACCGTGAAGGCCCCGGCCGGCACGCAGCCGCAGACCGTGGCCGAGATCGAAGCCGCCGGCGCCGCCTGGTACCCGCTGGCGATGGCGCGCGAGTTGGAAGACGCCATCCTCTCGATGCGCACCAACGAGCTCGACATCGGCACCTGGCTGATCAAGACCCAAGGCGAGGCCGCGGCCGTGCTGGCGATGGACGCCACGCTGCAGCAGCACGCCGGCCATTGGCTGGTGCGCGAGACGGTGGGCCTGCTGCGCCGCACCTTCAGCCGCCTGGACGTGAGCAGCCGCAGCCTGTTCGCGCTGATCGAGCCGGGCTCGTGTTTCGCCGGCACGCTGCTGGAGCTGGCCCTGGCCTGCGACCGCAGCTACCAGCTGATGCTGCCCGACGATGCGGCGCGTTCGCCGAAGCTGACGGTGGGTGAGGCCAACTTCGGTCGCTACCCGATGGTCACCGGCCAGCACCGCCTGGGCCGCCGCTTCTACGACGAAGCCGAGCCCCTGGCCGCCCTGCGCGCGCAGCTGAACCAGCCACTGGATGCCGATGCGGCGATGGCGCTGGGCCTGGTGACGGCCAACCCCGACGACATCGACTGGGACGACGAGGTGCGCATCGCCATCGAGGAGCGCGTGGCGATGAGCCCCGATGCGCTGACAGGTCTGGAAGCCAACCTGCGCTTCAACGGCCCCGAGAACATGTTCACCCGCGTCTTCGGGCGCCTGACGGCCTGGCAGAACTGGATCTTCCAGCGCCCCAACGCCGTGGGCGAAAAGGGCGCGCTGAAGGTCTACGGCAAGGGCGAAAAAGCCGCCTTCGACTGGAACCGGGTTTGAGTTTCCGCGGCATCCCCCGCCATCACTGAGCACGATCACCGAGCAGCACCGGAGCGAGACATGAGCAGCATCAACTACAGCGAGAAGATCCCCAACAACGTCAACCTGAGCGAAGACCGCACGCTGCAGCGCGCGCTCGAGCAGTGGCAGCCCAACTTCATCAACTGGTGGGACGACATGGGGCCCGAGGGCTCCACCGACATGGATGTCTACCTGCGCACGGCCGTCAGCGTCGACCCGCAGGGCTGGGCCAGCTTCGGGCACGTGAAGATGCGCGACTACCGCTGGGGCATCTTCATGAACCCGGGCGATGCAGACCGCACCATCCACTTCGGCGACCACAAGGGCGAGAAGGCCTGGGACAGCGTGCCCGGCGAGCACCGCGCCAACCTGCGCCGCATCATCGTGACGCAGGGCGACACCGAACCTGCATCGGTGGAGCAGCAGCGCCACCTGGGCCTGACCGCGCCCAGCATGTACGACCTGCGCAACCTCTTCCAGATCAACGTGGAAGAAGGCCGCCACCTGTGGGCCATGGTCTACCTGCTGCACAAACATTTTGGCCGCGACGGCCGTGAAGAAGCCGAAGCGCTGCTCGAGCGCCGCAGCGGCGACCAGAACAACCCGCGCATCCTGGGTGCCTTCAACGAAGCCACGCCCGACTGGCTGGCCTTCTTCATGTTCACCTACTTCACCGACCGCGACGGCAAGTTCCAGCTGTGCGCGCTGGCCGAGAGCGCCTTCGATCCGCTGGCCCGCACCACCAAGTTCATGCTGACCGAAGAAGCCCACCACATGTTCGTGGGCGAGAGCGGCATCAGCCGCGTCATCCAGCGCACCGCGCAGAAGATGAACGAGTTGAAGACCGACGACGTGCAGACCCTGCGCAATGCCGGCGTGATCGACCTGCCAACCATCCAGCGTTACATCAACTTCCACTTCAGCGTCACCATCGACCTCTTCGGCGCCGACGAGAGCAGCAACGCCGCCACCTTCTACAGCAGCGGTCTGAAGGGCCGTTACGAAGAAGGCAAGCGCGTGGACGACCACGTGCTCAAGGGCCAGACCTACCGCGTGCTGGAAGCCAAGAGCGGCCAGTTGGTGGAGAAGGAAGTGCCTCTGCTCAACGCGCTGAACGAAGTGCTGCGTGACGACTACATCACCGACAGCGTGGCCGGCGTGAACCGCTGGAACAAGGTGCTGGAGAAGGCGGGCATCCCCACGCGCCTGAGCGTGCCGCACAAGGCCTTCCACCGCAACATCGGCGCGCTCAAGGGCGTGAAGGTGGCGCCGGATGGCCGCGTGGTGAGCGAGGCCGAGTGGAAGGCGAATGTCGACCACTGGCTGCCCAGCGGCGGCGACCGGGCCTTCGTGGCCAGCCTGATGGGCCGCGTGGTGGAGCCGGGCCAGTTCGCGAACTGGATCGCGCCGCCGGTGATGGGCATCAACCGCCAGCCTGTGGATTTCGAGTACGTCCGCTTCAACTGAGCTGAGCCATCATCGAGAGCGTGCGACAAGGGGCCCACCGGCCCCTTTTTGCTGAAGGAGACCCGACATGGACATGGCCGACAGCGCCGTCATCAAGCAGCACCTGATCGACCCCGAGATCTGCATCCGCTGCAACACCTGCGAGACGATGTGCCCGGTGGGCGCGATCACGCACGACAGCAACAACTACGTGGTCGACGCGAGCAAGTGCAACTGGTGCAACGCCTGCATCTCGCCCTGCCCCACCGGCAGCATCGACAACTACCGCAGCATGCCGCGCGTGCGGGTGTATTCGCTGGAAGAACAGCTGGGCTGGAACGAGCTGCCGCCCGAATTGCCGCGTGAGCAACTGCTGGCCGAGGCCGGCAGCAGCGCAGAGGCGGCGGCGGTGCCCGAGCCCGTGGCGGCGCCGGTCGTCGCCGAAGGCTTCAACAGCACCGCTTACGGCAGCACCTTGCCGCCCTGGTCAGCAGCCCACCCCTACACCAACCTCTACGGCCCGAAGGCGGCCGAGAAGTTCATCACCGCCACCGTCGCCGGCAACGTGCGCGTTACGCAGGTGGGCAGCGACTACGACACCCACCACATCGTGCTGGATTTCGGCAGCACGCCCTTCCCTTTGCTGGAAGGCCAGAGCATCGCCGTCATCCCGCCGGGCGTGGACGCCAAGGGCAAGCCGCACCACCCGCGCCAGTACAGCATCGCCAGCCCGCGCGACGGCGAACGCCCCGGCTACAACAACGCCAGCCTCACCGTGAAACGCGTGCTGGAAGACCACCAGGGCCAGCCGGTGCGCGGCGTGGCCAGCAACCACCTCTGCGATCTGCAGGTGGGCGAGAAGGTGCAGGTCATCGGGCCCTTCGGCGCCAGCTTCCTGATGCCCAACCACGCCAAGAGCCACCTGGTGATGATCTGCACCGGCACGGGTTCGGCGCCGATGCGCGCGATGACGGAACACCGCCGCCGGCTGCGTGCTGGGGGCAAGTTCGAGAGCGGCAAGCTGATGCTTTTCTTCGGCGCGCGCACGCAGGAAGAGCTGCCCTACTTCGGCCCGCTGCAAGGTTTGCCGAAAGACTTCATCGACTGCAACTTCGCCTACAGCCGTACGCCTGGCGCGCCCAAGCGCTACGTGCAGGACGCGATGCGCGAACGCGCCGCCGACCTGGCCCCGCTGCTGGCCGACCCCAACGCGTACTTCTACGTCTGCGGCCTGAAGGCCATGGAAGAAGGCGTGGTGCTGGCGCTGCGCGACATCGCGAAGGACGCCGGGCTCGATTGGGAAACCATCGGCGCTGAGATGAAGCGCCTGGGCCGCCTGCACCTGGAAACCTACTGATGGAGACGCTGCGCATCGAAACGCGCCGCCCCGGCGTGGCGCAGGTGACGATGGCCCGGCCGGCGGTCTTCAACGCCTTCGACGAGGCCATGATCGGCGAGATGGACGCCGCCTTCGCGCAGCTGATCGAAGACGACAGCGTGCGCGTCATCGTGCTGGCCGGCGAAGGCAAACACTTCAGCGCCGGGGCCGACCTGCAGTGGATGCAGCGCGCCAGCACCGCCAGCCTGGAATGGAACGTGGCCGATGCACGGCGCTTCGCCGGCATGCTGGCGCGCATCGAAAGTTCGCCGAAACCGACGGTGGCGCGTGTGCAGGGCGCCGCGCTCGGCGGCGGCTTCGGGCTCACGGCGGCCTGCGACATCGCGATCGCGTCCAGCAGCGCCAGCTTCTCGGTGAGCGAGGCCAAGTTCGGCATCCTGCCGGCGGTGATCGGGCCCTACGTCATCCAGGCCGTGGGCAAACGCCAGGCCAGGCGACTGGCGCTGAGCACCGAGCGCATCACCGCTGACGATGCGCTGGCGATGGGCCTGGTGCAGCGTGTCGTGGCCCCTGAACAACTCGATGCCGCCGTCGACGAGATGCTGCTTCAACTGCTGGCCGGCGGCCCGAACGCGCAGCGCGAGATCAAGGCGCTGTTCGCACAATTGCCGGTGGGCGAGATCACGCCCGAGACCGTGGAACTCACGGCGCAGACCATCGCCCGCGTGCGCGGCACCGACGAGGCGCGCGAAGGGTTTGCGGCTTTCCTGGGCAAACGGCCCGCCAACTGGATCCCTTCATGACGAACAAACTGAGTGGCGCACCCGTCTGCGTGGTGGGCGCCGGCATCATGGGTGCGGGCATCGCTCAGGTGGCGGCGCAGGCCGGCCACGCGGTGCAGCTTTTCGACATGCGCGAAGGTGCCGCCGCTGCCGCCAAGGCCAAGATGGCCGCGGCGCTGGACGGCCTGGTCGCAAAAGGCCGGATGACAAACGACGAGGTGCAGGCGCTGCTGGCGCGCATCACGCCGATTACCGCCCTGCAGGAAGCCGCCGGCGTGGCGCTGGTGGTCGAAGCCATCGTCGAGAACCTTGACGCCAAACGTACGCTCTTCGCGCAGCTGGAAGCCTTGTGCACCCCCAGCACCGTGCTGGCCACCAACACCAGCAGCATCAGCGTCACAGCCATTGCCAACGGCCTGCAGCACCCGGGCCGGCTGGTGGGCATGCACTTCTTCAACCCCGTGCCGCTGATGAAGCTGGTGGAGGTGGTCTCGGGCCTGCAGACCGAGCCGGCCGTGGCCGAGGCCATCTTCGAGTTGAGCGCGGCCTGGGGCAAGACGCCGGTGCATGCGAAGAGCACGCCGGGCTTCATCGTCAACCGCATCGCACGGCCCTACTACGCCGAGACCATGGCGCTGCTGCTGGAGCAGGCCGCCACGCCCGCGGTGCTGGACGCCTGCCTGCGCGGCGCCGGCTTCCGCATGGGGCCTTGCGAGCTGATGGACCTGATCGGCCACGACACCAACTTCGCGGTGACCAACTCGGTCTATGCGGCCAACTTCTACGACAAGCGCTACGTGCCCAGCCTGCTGCAGGCAGAGATGGTGGCTGGCGGCCTGCTGGGCCGCAAGAGCGGCCGCGGCTTCTACGTCTACCGCGACGGCAAACCTGAAAACGCCGGCCTGCCCGTGGCCGTGACCGAAGCCCCCGCCACCGCGCGCGAGGTGACAGTGCACGGCGAAGGCCCCATCGCCGACCATCTCGAACAAGCCGCCACCGCGGCGCTGGCCCCGCAGGGCTGGGGCCCGGCGCGCCTGCGCAACAGCGATTGGACGGGCTTGGAGGTGGACGGCGCGCGCCTCGTGCTGACCGATGGCCGCACAGCCACCGAAATCGCCGCAGACTTGCAGCGCAGCGATATCGCCGTGTTTGATCGCCCGTTCAGCACCGCGCCCGGCACCGCCGTGGCGGTGGCCGTGGCCGAGACCTGCCCCGCCGCGTGGCGCGCGCAGGCCCACGCATGGCTGGCCGCTTTGGGCTTCGCCCCGCTGCCCATGGCCGACACACCGGGCCTGGTGGTGGCCCGCACCGTGGGCATGCTGATCAACGAAGGTTCTGATGCCGTGCTGCAGGGCGTGTGCACGCCCGAGGGCGCCGATGCCGCGATGAAGCTGGGCCTGAACTATCCGGCCGGGCCCTTCGAGTTCCTGGCGCGCTGGAGCGTCGCCGAAGTGACCGCGCTCATCGACACGCTGGACACACACTACCGCGGCGAACGTTACCGCCTGAGCCCCTACCTGAGGCAACGTTCCTATCCCACGAAAGCGGCCTGACCATGACCCACGCCTACATCTGCGACGCCCAGCGCACCCCCTTCGGCCGTTACGGCGGCGCGCTGTCGTCGGTGCGCACCGACGACCTGGCCGCGCTGCCATTGAAGGCGCTGATGGCCCGCAACCCGAAAGTGGACTGGGCCGCCGTGGCCGACGTGCTCTACGGCTGCGCCAACCAGGCCGGTGAAGACAACCGCAACGTCGCGCGCATGGCCGCGCTGCTGGCCGGTTTGCCCATCGCCGTGCCCGGCGCCACGATCAACCGCCTGTGCGGCAGCGGGCTCGATGCCGTGGGCAGCGCCGCACGCGCCCTCAAGGCCGGCGAAGCGCAGCTGATGATCGCCGGCGGCGTGGAAAGCATGAGCCGCGCGCCTTTCGTGATGCCCAAGGCGACCAGCGCCTTCAGCCGCGACAACGCCGTGTACGACACCACCATCGGCTGGCGCTTCGTCAACAAGCTGATGAAGGACCAGTACGGCGTCGATTCGATGCCCGAGACGGCCGAGAACGTGGCCGTGGAATGGAAGATCGAGCGCGAGGCGCAAGACCGCATGGCACTCGCCAGCCAATTGAAGGCCGTGGCCGCGCAGCAGGCCGGCTTCTTCGACGCCGAGATCTGCCCCGTGACGCTGCCGCAGAAGAAGGGCGAGGCGGTGGTCGTCAGCAAGGACGAACACCCGCGCGAGACCAGCCTGGAGGCGCTGGCCAAGCTCAAGCCCATCGTGCGCCCCGAAGGCACGGTGACGGCAGGCAACGCCAGCGGCGTGAACGACGGCGCCTGCGCGCTGCTGCTGGCCAGCGAGGCCGCCGCCGCGCAGCACGGCCTGACCCCGCGCGCGCGCATCGTGGGCATGGCCACGGCCGGCGTGGCGCCGCGCGTGATGGGCATCGGCCCCGCGCCGGCCGCGCGCAAGGTGCTGGCGCTCACGGGCCTGACGCTGGCGCAGCTGGACGTGATCGAGCTCAACGAAGCCTTCGCCGCGCAAGGCCTGGCGGTGCTGCGCGATCTGGGCCTGCAAGACGACGACCCGCGCGTGAACCCCAACGGCGGCGCCATCGCCCTGGGCCACCCGCTGGGCGCCAGTGGCGCGCGGCTGGCCACCACGGCGGTGAACCAGCTGCACAAGAGCGGGGGCCGCTACGCGCTGTGCACGATGTGCATCGGCGTCGGCCAGGGCATCGCGCTGGTGCTGGAACGCGTCTGAGCAGCCTGGCGTGAAGCGCTAGGTTTTCTTCCCGGCGCCCGGCCAGCGCCGCAGCAGCAGCGCGTTGCTCACCACGAACACGCTGCTCAGCGCCATCGCGCCGCCAGCGATCACCGGGCTCAGCTGGCCGAAGGCCGCCAGCGGGATGCCGATGCTGTTGAAGGCGAAGGCCCAGAACAGGTTTTGGTGGATCTTGGCGGTGGTGCGTCGGCTGATGCGAATAGCTTCGGCCACGCCGCCGGGCTCGCCGCGCATCAACGTGATGCCGGCTGCGTGCATGGCCACGTCGCTGCCCGAACCGAGGCCGTTGCTGATGGCCAGGCCGACGTCGGCCGCGGCCAGCGCGGGTGCGTCGTTGATGCCGTCGCCCACCATCGCCACCGGGCCGCGTGTCTTGAGTTCGCTGACGATGCGGGCCTTGTCGGCCGGCAGCACCTCGGCGCGCACTTCGGTGATGCCCACCTGCGCGGCCACGGCCTCGGCCGCCGCGCGGCGGTCGCCCGAGATCAGCACCACCTGCAGGCCCAGGGCCTGCAACTGCGCCACCGCCGCAGCAGCGCCGGGCTTGGGCGCGTCGGCAAAGGCCAGCCAGCCCAGCAGGCGCGGCGGCGTGCCGTCCATCGCGGCCAAGAAACTCACGGTGTGGCCTTGCGCCTCTTCGGCGGCCACCTCTTCGGCCACCGGGGCGAGGTCGATGCCGCTTTCCGTCATCCAGCGCGCGCTGCCCAGCTGCACGCGCAGGCCTTCGGGGCCGCCGGCCGTGCCCACCACGCCGCGGCCGGGCACGGCCCGCACGCCGCTCATCACCACCTGCCCGGCGCCTTCGGCGGCCGCGGCCTGCAGCACGGCTTGCGCCAGCGGGTGTTCGCTGCCGGCCTGCAGGCCGGCGGCCACCGCCAAGAGCGAAGCGCGGTCGTCATCGGCCGCGCCGGTGGCCACCAGCGTGGGGCGGCCTTGCGTGAGCGTGCCGGTCTTGTCGAAGGCCACCACGCGCAGGCTGTGCGCGGCTTCCAGCGCCTGCGCGTCCTTGATCAGGATGCCGTGCTGTGCCGCCACGCCGGTGCCCGCCATCAGCGCGGCCGGCGTGGCCAGGCCCAGGGCGCAGGGGCAGGCGATCACCAGCACGGCCACGGCGTTGATGAGCGCGTTCTCCCAATCGCCTGTGCCCAGGCCCCAGCCCAGCAGCGTGACGAGCGCGATGCCCAGCACCACCGGCACGAAGACGGCGCTGACACGGTCCACGGTGCGCTGGATGGGCGCCTTGCCGGCCTGCGCCGCTTCCACCAGCCGCACGATGCGCGCGAGCACGGTCTCGCCGCCCACCGCGGTGGTGCGCAGCAGCAGCAGGCCGTTGCCGTTGACGGCGCCGCCCGTCACCGCGCTGCCGGGGCCGCGCGGCACGGGCAGGCTCTCGCCGCTGATCAGCGCCTCGTCGAGTTCGCTTTGCCCTTCCAGCACTACGCCGTCCACGGCCACGCGCTCGCCGGGGCGCACCACCACGAGGTCGCCGGGTTGCACTTCGGCCAGCGGCACATCGACATCGCCTTGAACGCCATCGACTAGCCGACGCACGCGCGCGGTCTCGGGGCGCAGCGCCTGCAGGGCTCGGATGGCCGCCGTGGTCTGGCGCCGTGCGCGCGCTTCCAGCCACTTGCCCAGCAGCACCAGCGTGATGACAACGGCCGAACTCTCGAAGTAGAGGTGCGGCATGCCGCCCCAGCCCGCCCGTGCCAGCAGCCACAGGCTCAAGCCGAAAGCGGCGCTGGTGCCCAGGGCCACCAGCAGGTCCATGTTGCCGGTGCCGGCGCGCAGGGCACCCCAGCCGGCGCGGTAGAAGCGCGCGCCCAGCCAGAACTGCACCGGCGCGGCCAGCGCCAGCTGCCACAGGCCGGGCAGCATCAGGTGCGCATCGGGCCTGAAGGGCTGCAGCAGCATGGGCAACACCATCGGCGCGCTCAGCAGCGCGGCGAGCACCACGCGCCAGCCGTCGGTGAGCCGCCGCGCCGGGGCGGCGCCCTCGTCCGCTGCGGCTTCGCCAGCGGCCAGGGCGCGCAGGCCGTAGCCGGCCTTCTTGAGCGCGGCGGCCAGCGCGGCGCGGTCGGCGGCGTCGGGGCCGGCCGCCAGCGTGACGGTGGCGGTTTCGCTGGCGAGGTTCACGCTCACCGCCAGCACACCAGGCAGGGGCGCCAGAGCCTTTTCGACACGGCCCACGCACGAGGCGCAGCTCATGCCCTCCACGCCGAGCGCCAGCGTGTGGATGGCCAGCGGGTAGCCGGCTTTCGCGGCCGCGGCCTGCAGCGCGTGCGCGTCGAAGCCGGGCTGCGCCTGGACCGTGAGCACCTCGCTGGCAAGGTTGACGCTGGCCGTGGCCACACCCGGCTGCGCGAGCGCGATTTTCTCGACACGGCCCACGCAAGAGGCGCAGCTCATGCCGCCGACGGCAAAGCGCAGTTCGCGCAGCGGGCCTGCCGCAGCGGCCCAGGGAGAGGTGTTCATAAAGGGGGACAGCAGGCGCTCGCAGCAGAAGGGCATGATAGGCAGCTTGACTTGGCGCCCTTCTGCCGCACATCAAGCCCATGGAGCGCAACCCACCATGACCACCTTCCAGATTCCCGCCATGTCCTGCGGCCACTGCGTGCGCAGCATCACCGAAGCCGTGCTCGCCGCCGACCCCGCCGCGCAGGTGAAGGCCGACCTCGCCAGCCACAGCGTGCAGATCGACAGCCTCGTGCCCGCCACCATCCTGGCCGCTGCACTGGCCGCCGCGGGCTACGCGCCCTCGCCCGCCGCCGGCTGAGCCCGGCCCACGCTGTACGCCGGGCCCTGCAGGCCGGCGGGGGCCTGGGTACACTCACCGCCCCCTCCCCTGCACCCCATGGCCGGCCTCCACATCACCGACATCGAAGCCGCCATCAACTGGTGGCGCGAGCGCTCACCGTCGCCCGACGGCATCAGCGCCTGCGCCGAGGTGCGCGCGCTGGCCGAGGTCTACGCGCTGATGGTCTACTACCGCGAGACCTTGTGCGACGAGGCCAGCATGCCGCGCCGCGCGAAGGACGCCTGGCTGGCCTGGTACAGCACCACGCCCGACGCGCCCTGCATCGCCATCTGCAGCACCAGCCAGGGTGACGAAACCTGCAAGGGCTGCGGCCGCAGCTTCGACGAGGTGCAGCACTGGCCGGCCTACACGCCGGGCGAGAAGCGCAGCGTCTGGCGCCGCATCACCATGGAAGGCACGGCCTGGCGTTTCAACCGCTATGCCGAACGCGCCCAGCGTGCCAGCGGCACCGACCATCCACCGGCCGAGGCCTTCGCGCCGCCCGCGGCCCCCGGCGCTTGACGCTGCCGGCCGGCACCACCGCATCAGCCCGCGCCGCACGAACGGCGCGCTGGGCCGACAGCCTGCGCCGCATCGTGCCGCTGGCCTGGCCGGTGTTCATCGGCCAGGTCTCGGTGCTGGCCTTCGCCACCATCGACACCCTGCTGGTGGCGCGTTATGGCGCCAACGACCTGGCCGCGCTGGCCGTGGGCTCGGCCGCCTACATCACCGTCTTCATCGGCTTCATGGGCGTGCTGATGGCGCTGGCGCCCATCGTCGGCCAGCTGCACGGGGCCGGCCGTGACGGCGAGGCCGGCCACGAGGTGCACCAGGCGCTGTGGATCGCCTTCGCGCTGGCGCTGCTGGGCAGCACGCTGCTGGTCTTTCCGGCGCCCTTCCTCGCGCTGGCGCAGGCCAGCCCCGAGGTGGGCGAGAAGGTGCGCGGCTACCTGCTGGCGCTGGCCTTCTCGTTGCCGGCCTCGCTGCTGTTCACGGTGTACCGCGCCTTCAACACCGCAGTCTCGCGGCCCAAGGCGGTGATGGTGCTGCAGCTCGGCGGCCTGGCGCTGAAGGTGCCGTTGAGCACGGCGCTGGTCTTCGGCATGCCCTCGCTCGGGCTGCCGGCCCTGGGCGTGACGGGCTGCGGCATCGCCACCGCGCTGGCGATGTGGGCGCAGGCCCTGGCCGCCTTCATGCTGGTGCGGCGCGACCCCTACTACCAACGCTTCGCGCTCACCAGCCGCGGGCTGCACCGGCCCGAGCGCGCGCGCCTGCTGGCCATGCTGCGCCTGGGCGTGCCCATGGGGGCCAGCATCCTGGTGGAGGTGACCGGGTTCGCTTTCATGGCGATCTTCATCGCGCGGCTGGGCACCACGCCCGTGGCGGGGCACCAGATCGTCGTCAACATGGTCTCGCTGCTGTTCATGATGCCGCTGGCCCTGGCCAACGCCACCGGCACGCTGGTGGCGCAACGCATCGGCGCCGGCGACCACGCCGACGCGCGCCGCCTGGGCTGGCACGGGCTGGCGCTGGGCTGCGCCATCGCCGCGGTGATGGGCGCGGCCGTCTACCTGCTGCGCGCGCCGGTGCTGGGCCTGTATTCGCAAGACGCCGCCGTGCTGGCTGCGGCCTTGCCGCTGGTGGCCTGGCTCGCCGTCTTCCACGTGGCCGACGCGGCGCAGACCATCGCCGCCTTCGTGCTGCGCGCCTACAAGATCGCCACCGTGCCGGTGCTCATCTACGTGGCCGCGCTGTGGGGCGTGGGCCTGGGCGGCGGCTACCAGCTGGCCTTCAACGTCAGCGGCCAGGTGCCGAAGGCGCTGCAGGGCGCGCCCGGCTACTGGGTGGCGGCCACTGCGGGGTTGGTGGTGGCCGGCGTGGCGCTGAGCGGCTTCATGCTGTGGATGATGCGGCAGCAACGCGACGCGCAGCGCACTGCGCTCTCAGGCTGAAGGTATCCGGCTCAAACGCCGGGCAGTTCGAGTACGAAACAACTGCCGCCGCCCTCGCGCGCTTCACAGCGCACACGGCCGCCGTGGCGCTCGGCGATCTGCCGCACCAGGCTCAGGCCCAGGCCGACGCCGCCCTCGCGCTCGGCATGGCCGGGCAGGCGAAAGAAGGCCTCGAAGATGCGCTGCCGGTAGGCCTCGGGCACGCCGGGGCCGCGGTCGCACACCTGCACCACGGCGCCACCGCCGTCGCGCGCGCGCACGCTGGCCTCGATGTCGCCACCGCCGTAGCGGCGCGCGTTCTCCAGCAGGTTGCGCAGCGCGCGGCGCAGCAGGCGTTCATCGCCTGGCACCGTGAGGTCGTCACCTTGCGCCTGCGCGCCCACGCGCGCGGCCTCTTCGGCAGCCATGCCGAGCAAGCTCACGGGCTCGCGCACGTCGAGCACGGCGTGGGCGTCCAGGCGGCTGGCCAGCAGCACCTCTTCCACCAGCGCATCGAGCTCGCCGATGTTGGTCTCGATCTCCTTGCGCAGCGCACTGCGTTGCGCAGGCGCGGCGTCTTCCAGCATCGCCACGGCCATCTTCAGGCGCGCCAGCGGTGAACGCAACTCGTGGCTGGCGTTGGCCAGCAGGCTCTGGTGCGAGCGCAGCAGCGCCTCGATGCGCCCCGCTGCGCGGTTGAAGCTGGCGCCCACGGCGGCCACCTCGTCGCGCCCGTCTTCGGCCACGCGCTGGTGCAACGCGCCAGCGCCGAAGGCTTCCACGCCTTGCTTCAGCGCTTCCAGCCGGCGCGTGAGGCGACGCACCACCGGCCAGGCCCCGGCGCCGACCGCCAGAAACAGCACCACCAGGAAAGCCACCAGGCCCCAGCCCCCACCCACCGCCGTGGCACCAGGCAGGCCCGGCAAGGGGGGCAGCCAGGGCATCGGCCGCTCGGGCGGGCGCACTTCGCCCGGACCCCGTGCGCCGCCCGCGGCGCGCAGGCCCCCGGCCAGCCCGGCCAGGCGCGGCACCCACAGCGTGCGGCCGTCGTCCAACCGCAGCGGCTGCACGCGGCCGCCCAGCGAGCCCGGGTTCTCGGCCTCGCGGCGCAGGTAGCTGTCGGAGGCGCCGATGCGCCGGCCCTGCGCGTCGTCCAGCGCCATCGGCAGGCGCAGGCGCTGCGACCACTCGCGCAGCGCCTCGGTCTGGGTTTCGGGGGAGGCCTCGGGCGGCGGCAATGCACGCTGCAGCAACTCGGCCCAGGCTTCGGCACGTTCACGCACCGCGCTTTGCATCACCTGGCGCTGCTCTTCGCGCTGGCCCTCCAGGTGGCGCTGCACGACCCAGCCCGAGATGCCGGCGAACAGCGCCAGCACGGCCAGCACCGTGAGGTAGATGCGAACGTAGAGCGAGCGCATCTCAGGCCGCGAAAGGCAGGCCCATGCGGTGGGCTCGGGCAGGCTTCAAGCCTCGGTGTCCTGCTTCTTCGCGAAGACGTAGCCGGCGCCGCGCACCGTGAGCACGCGCTTGGGGTTCTTCGGGTCGTCTTCGATGAGGGCACGGATGCGCGAGATGTGCACGTCGATGCTGCGGTCGAAGGCCTCCAGCGGGTGGCCTTTCAACGCGTCCATGATCTGGTCGCGCGTCAGCACGCGGCCGGGGCTGCGGGCCAGCACGGTCAGCAGCTCGAACTGGTGGCTGGTGAGATCACAGGTCTGGCCGGCCAGGCGCGCCTGGCGGGCGCCGAGGTCCACTTCCAGTCGGCCGAAACGCAGCACCTCGTCGTCACCGGCCTCGGGCGCGGCACGGCGCAGCAAGGCCTTCACGCGGGCCAGCAATTCACGCGGTTCGAAGGGCTTGGGCAGGTAGTCGTCGGCACCCAGCTCCAGGCCGACGATGCGGTCCATGGGCTCGCCGCGCGCCGTCAGCATCAAGAGCGGCAGGCGGCGCGTGCGCGCGTCGCTGCGCAGTTCGCGCGTGAAGTCGAGGCCGTCGCCGTCGGGCAGCATCAGGTCGAGCAGCAGCGCGTCGGGCGGCGTGTGCTTCAGGCGTTCACGGCCAGCGGCCAGCGAGCCGGCGGTCTCGACCTCGTAGCCGTTCTGGCGCAGGTAGCCGCCCACCATGTCGGTGAGGCGGGCGTCGTCGTCGATCAGGAGCAGTCGGCTCATCGGCTGGTCAGCAAGGCAGGCGGGGCAGGCCGCGCTTCAGCATAGCGCCTGCCGGCCCGTGCCCCACTTCAGGTCTGCGGCTTGGTGCCGGCGGCGGGGCGCTGCGGGCCCTTCTCACCGCGCTGCTTCTCCATCATGGCGCGGCGCTGCACCATGCGGTCGGCCAGCAGCTTGCGCTGCTCGGGCGTGAGCACGCGGCTGATGTCCAGCATCAGCTGCAGCTGGCGTTTGCTGGCCTGGTCGTGGCGGGCCATCATCTGCTGGCGCAGGGCCTCGGCGGCGCGGGCGTCCACCGTGGGCTGGGCGAAGAGCGCGGCGCTCTGCTCGCGCAGCTGGCGGCCCGAGTCGTGCTGCGCCTTCATCTCGGCGCGCGCGGCATCGGTGAGCTGCTTGACCTGCGCACGCTGCTCGGCGCTGGCGCTGACGGCGTCGAGCATGCGCTCGACCATGCGCGGGTTGTCCATGCCCATGTCGGGGCCGCCGTGGCGCATGCCGTGGCGCGGGCCGTGGTGGTCGCCTGCCGGCTGGGCCTGCGCGGTTTGTGCGGTGGCGGCGGCCAGGGCCAGCAGCACGGTGGCGGCCATCAGGCGCAGGGCGGGGCGGGGTGTGAAGGCGAAGGCGGCGGGGCGGGTGTTCATCAGCGTCATCCTCAGGGGTTGTCGATGGGATGGACTGTGAAAGCCGGCGGTGTCGCGGCTGTGCGGGCCCGGTAAAGATGTGTGTCCTGCCGGGGCCGGCGCGCGCAGGCTTCAGCCGCCGCCGGCCGGCGCCACGGCGTCCACCCGCACCAGGCGCCGCTGCAGCGAGAACTCGCTGATCGCGCTGCGCAGGTCCAGGCGCAGCAGCACGCCGCTGGCGCGGTCGATCACCATCGCGCCGTCGACCCGCGTGGTGGTGTCGCCGCGCTGCGCATCGCCGAAGAGCTCGAGCACGATGACGTCGAAGCGGCGGCCGGCCACGGTCTGCGGCCCCACGGCCACCACCTGGCCGCGCAGCCGAGCGCGGGTGAACGCGTCGCCCACCACGCGCATCTCGCCAGCCGTCACTGCGCCCAGCGTCAGTTCGCCGCGCAGCAGGCGCGGCCAGCTCAGTGCGCCGTCGGGCGCCTGGGTGATGTTGCCGGCGCGGTCTTGCAGCCAGATGCCGGGCGGCGCCGCGCCGGGCGCCTGGTCGTCGGCGCGACGCCGGTACTCGGTCTCGGTGCGGCGCAATGCGCCGACCTGCAGGGCCCATTCGCTGGCCGGGCCGCGCGCACGCGGCCGGTCTTCGTAGACCAGGCGCTCGCCCAAGGCCAGGGGCAGGGCCGCGGCGCGGGATGCTGGCAAGTCGACGTCAGGCGGCGGGCAGTTCTTCTGCGCCGCAGCGGCTTGCAGGGCTTCGAAACGGCCCTTCAGGCGCGCCAGTTCGGCCTGCTCCGGGCCCTCGGGCCGCAGCGCCAGCATCGCTGGCCAGAACACGGCCACGCCCATGCCGAGCGCCAGGATGTTGTTGCCCGCACGTTCGTCGACGGCCCAGGCGACATCGGCCGCGCGTTGCTGCACGGCGTCGCGTTCGTCATGGATGCGTGCGCAGTCCCAGCTGATGAACTCGGCCGGGCTGGCCGGCACGGGCGCCACGTCGACAGCGCGCGTGGCGCAGCCGCCCAACAGCAACAAGGCCAGCGTGGCGGCCAGGGCCGAAGGCGCGGTGCGGCGGGTGGATTCGGGGGCTCGCATCAGAAGGCAGATTCTGCAGCGGCGGGGCCCTGGGGCCCGAACATCATTGGCGGGGCTGAAGTGATGGGGTTGCAAGCAGTATGCGGTCAGGAGCTTTTCTGGGGTGGTCGGGCCGAGGGTTCGAACTCGATGGGGCGACTGCGGCCCCTCCCCCTCAACGCCTTCCTCTGAGCACACGGCCCCGTCTGCTGCATCAGACCACCCAACTTGGTAGGGCTGCCGCCGCCGGAGGCGGTTGAGGCAGGCAGCACTCAAGCATCCCGTTAGAAGATTGTCCGTTTGTTTTGCATCCATTCGGATATGGCAAGCCCGTGAAACCTCTACAGGTTCTCGGCGACTCGCTCAAGCGTCTTCGGGGGTTCCCCGAAGACGCACGGCGGGACGCCTGCTACCAACTGGAGAAGGTCCAGCGCGGCGACCAGCCCGACGACTTCAAGCCGATGCCAGCCATCGGCAAGGGTGCGGAGGAACTTCGAATCTGGGACGAGTCAGGGACGTACCGCGTGATCTACACCGCGCGCCTGAAGGACTGTGTGGCTGTGTTGCACGCGTTCCAGAAGAAGACCCAGACGACGAGCCCTCGGGACATTGAATGGGCCCGGACCCGATGGTTCGCGTTGTCCAAGGAGCGACAGACGAAGACCGCAAAGAGCTCCACGAGCAAGAAGCATGCGCCCTTGGTGGAGTCCTTCGCCAGCGTCTGGGACGCCCTGGCCGACACACCCGAGCAGGCGGCCAAGCTGCGCGCCTGTTCAGACCTGATGCGGCAGATCACTGCCAGCGTCAAGGAGAGCAACTGGACCCAGACGGAAGCCGCGCAGCGATGTGGGGTGGCCCAGCCGCGCATCAACGACCTCCTGCGAGGCCGGGTGTCGCGCTTTTCGCTGGACGCGCTGGTCAACATCGCAACCGCGATGGGGCGGAAGGTGCACTTCGAACTGCAGGCAGCCTGAGGACTCTCGACAACTTCGAAGGACTTGCGCCGGCATCAACGGGGTAGCCCTGAGATCCATTCGGCGACGGCCTCGTCGGTCATCGCCCCGCCGGGCCAGGCAATCGCTGGCCCGTACGACTGGTTGTTGGAACGAACGCGGTTCCGATAGACCTTCAACGACCAACTCAGGTTGCCTTGGCCGCTCGGCAGCCTCTGGCCCGTGTTGTCGATGTAAATCGAATCAGCCGACGTGGGCAGTCCCACATGCACCACGCCGGGAATGCGACGAGCGATGTCGGCGAAGTCCAGGCAAGCACTCGCACAGGCATGGTCGGTGAGCAAGAAAACGCGGCCCTTGAATGGCGACTTTCCCTTGGGGATGCCTGCGGCGAATCGAGGTGGGGCCGGCTTGCGGACATAGACCATGCCCGCAGCAACAGCCTTTTCGATTTCGTCAGCCAAGTCACGCCGGTACCTCGCATCATCCTTCTGCCCATTCTTCTCTGAGAACGCAGCGGCCTGCCGCAAACTGGCCGCGCTGAGTGATGACGCACGCCAGTCGACCGTCCAGTCGAATTGGCCTACGACGAGATCGACGGATGTCTTGCCAAAGAGCGTCGCCGCAACTTGACTGCCCCAACCGCTGTTGCCGCCGGTATTGCCCCGCACATCCAACACCACCCAGGGCGCAATGCGCAATGTCTCGGCTCGTTCGCCGAGTTCGCGAATCAGCGCACTCATGGCTTCGACCTGCTCTGGTCGCTGCAGGTGGAAGGTCGGCATCGATACAAACCAGACCCGGCCCGTCTGGCGCAATCCGATCCGAGCCTGCGCACGCCCGGAGGCCCGGTCGATCAGGCTGGAAAGCCGTTCTTGGGAGACCGAAGACCAGCGCAGGGTCCGTTCGACCTCCAGGCCATCAGCACGGAAGCGGCAGACACGAGGCCTGCGTGGATCGCCCTCGACCGCCGTCATCAAAAAGACGGACGCCGCGTTCCGCTCATGCGGAATATCGGCGTTCCAACGATAAGGGTCGACCCACTGTCGCTGCAGGGTCTCGGCGTCCTGGCCATCACAAGCCAGCAGTTGCGCGCCAAGCGGCACACCAGACTCATCGTCGTTGACCACCACCCGTGTCAGGCCCTGATCGTCACGGGCCGTCAGCAGTCCGGGCCACGCTCGAGCCATCGGCTTGCCGAATCCGAACGAGATGTGCCCGTCGCGAAATCCATTGGTGTACCCACGCACCGCTCGCCAATAGTCGGCAGCATGGGCCGCGGTGGCCGCCTGCTCCAGCGCCTGCACCTTTCCCTCTTTCAGCCATTTGGCAAAGACGGGGTTGTCCGCATCGACCGGGCCGGGGTGGTGGTCGCGAAGGGTGTCGTGGATGGCCTCGATGTCCAGGCGGGCGGCGGCTGCCCAGTCGACCTCCGCGGCAGGTTGCAACCGCTTTGCCGATTCATCTGCCACCGCATTGACCGCAGCGCCCCAACACAAGCCGAGGGCGAGCCCCCATAACACCCAAGTCCGCATCGTCCGCTCCTCGCGCTTCAAGTGCTCGCAGCGCACATTCTGAAGTCGCAGGACCTGCACCACCGCGTCTCAGCGACGATCTGGACTATGGGGCGATGAACTGCGGGCCAGGAAGACGGGCGCGCAGGGCACCCGTCTCGCCACGAACTCCGAGATTCGCGCGGAGGCTGTGCTGGATAACGGGATCGCAAACCTCAACGGTACGGCTTGAGTTCGAACCCGTCTCAGGCAGGAGCCGCTGAGACGACCGCAGGTTCAAGTCGGAGTCGGTACGGCCCTGTCGACCGAGATCGAAACCCACGCACTCGCGTGCGATCGAAAACCTCAGCCGACTCAACCACTTGCAAACTCACCTTGGGTGAGGAGCTGTTGAGGGGGAATCCAACTGGCGGAGAGAGAGGGATTCGAACCCTCGGTACTGGAGGACCAGTACGCCGGATTTCGAATCCGGTGCATTCGACCACTCTGCCATCTCTCCGATGTTCCGGGCCAGTGCTCAAGCCCCGGCCGGTGGTCTCGCATCAAGCGAAGCCTCGCATTCTAGCGCAGGCCGCGCCCCTGACTGCTGCCTCAGGCGGCGCGCAGCACCTCGGCCCCGCCGACGTAAGGGCGCAGCGCCGCGGGGATGCGCACCGAGCCGTCGGCCTGCTGGTGGTTCTCCAGCACCGCCACCAGCGCGCGGCCCACGGCCAGACCGCTGCCGTTGAGGGTGTGCACGAACTCGGTCTTGCCTTGGGCGTTGCGGTAGCGCGCCTGCATGCGCCGGGCCTGGAAATCGCCGCAGTTGCTGCAGCTGCTGATCTCGCGGTAGGTGTTCTGCGCCGGCAGCCACACCTCCAGGTCGTAGGTCTTCTGGCTGCCGAAGCCCATGTCGCCGGTGCACAGCAGCACCACGCGGTAGGGCAGTTCCAGCGCCTGCAGCACGGCCTCGGCGTGGCCCACCATCTGCTCCAGCGCGGCGGCGCTGGTCTCGGGGGTGGTGACCTGCACCATCTCCACCTTGTCGAACTGGTGCTGGCGGATCAAGCCGCGCGTGTCGCGCCCAGCGCTGCCGGCTTCGCTGCGGAAACAGGGGCTGTGCGCTGTCAGCTTGATGGGCAAGGCCTCGGCCTCGAGGATGCGCTCGCGCACGGTGTTCGTGAGCGTCACCTCAGAGGTAGGAATCAGATACTGCTGCGGCAGTAGGGCGCCAATGCCCGCAGCGCGATTGCTGTCGCCATTCAATACCTCATAGAGGTCTTCCTTGAACTTCGGCAGCTGGCCCGTGCCTTCCAGCACCTCGCGGTTGACGATGTAGGGCGTGTAGCACTCGGTGTAGCCGTGCTCCAGCGTCTGCTTGTCGAGCATGAACTGCGCCAGTGCCCGGTGCAGCCGTGCCATGGGCCCGCGCAGGAAGGTGAAGCGGCTGCCGCTGAGCAGCGCGCCGGTCTCGAAATCCATGCCCAGCGCGGCCCCGATGTCGACGTGGTCGCGCGGCGTGAAGTCGTAGCTTCCGGGCGTGCCCCAGCGGCGTTGCTCGACGTTGCCGGTCTCGTCTGCGCCTTCGGGCACATCGGCCTGCGGCAGGTTGGGCAGGCCCTGCTGCAGCGCCAGCAGTTCGGCCTGCAGCTGATCGAGCCGCTCGGCGCCGGCCTTCAGGCGGTCGGCGATGCCGTTGACTTCCGCCATCAGCGCCGAGGTGTCTTCGCCCTTGCCCTTGCGCATGCCGATCTGCTTGCTGGCGGCGTTGCGCTGGGCCTGCAGCTGTTCGGTCTCGGTCTGGATGGCCTTGCGCTCGGCTTCCAGCGCGCTGTAGCGCGCCACGTCGAGGTAGGGCTGGGGGTTCTTGCGGCGCTGCAGTTGCGCCACCACGTTGTCGAGCTCGCGGCGCAGCAGGTTGGGGTCGAGCATGGCGGTGTCCTTGGATGCGGGTGTCTATCGGCAGAGGGTCGGCAGAGGGTTCGGCACGCGAAAACGGCGCCTGCGGGGCGCCGTTGTCATGCCAGGGGCAAGGCAGCGGCGGCCGTCAGGATCGGGAAACCGGCACGTCCGCCATGCTGCGGTGGCCCAGGCCGCGCGGCAGCGGGAAGTGCACGTCTTCCACCACGCCGTCCATGTTGCGGATGCTGGTGGCGCCGAACTCGCGCAGGCGATCGATGACGGCCTGCACCAGCACGTCGGGTGCGCTGGCGCCGGCCGTCAGGCCCACACGCTGGCGGTCCACGAACCAGGCTTCCTGCAGGTCTTGCGCGCCTTCGACCATGTGCGCCTCGGTGCCCAGGCGCTCGGCCAGCTCGCGCAGGCGGTTGCTGTTGCTGCTGGTGGGGCTGCCCACCACGATGACGACGTCCACCTTGGGCGCCAGCACCTTCACGGCGTCCTGCCGGTTCTGCGTGGCGTAGCAGATGTCCTGCTTCTTGGGCTCACGCACGTGCGGGAAGAGGCGCTTCACCTCGGCCAGGATGGCCGCCGCGTCGTCCACGCTCAGCGTGGTCTGCGTCACCACCGCGAGCTTGTCGCCGCGCGGCTTCACCTTCGCCACATCGGGCACGTCTTCCACGAGGTAGATGCCGTCGCTGAGCTGCCCCATGGTGCCTTCCACCTCGGGGTGGCCCTTGTGGCCGATCATGATGAACTCGAAGCCCTCTTTCGAGAGCTTGGCCACCTCCACGTGCACCTTGGTCACCAGCGGGCAGGTGGCATCGAACACCTGGAAGCCGCGCTGCGCGGCTTCTACCCGCACCGCCTTGCTCACGCCGTGCGCGCTGAACACCAGCGTGGCACCGGGCGGCACGTCGGCCAGGTCTTCGATGAAGATGGCGCCCTTGGCCTTGAGGTCGTTCACCACGTAGGTGTTGTGCACGATCTCGTGGCGCACGTAGATCGGGCGGCCGAACTTCAGCAGCGCCCGTTCGACGATCTCGATGGCACGGTCCACGCCCGCGCAGAAGCCGCGCGGTTCGGCCAGCAGCACTTCGCCGTTCTTGTCGGTGATCACAGCACCCCCAGCAGTTTCACCTCGAAGCGCACGGGCTGGCCGGCGAGCGGGTGGTTGAAATCAAAAAGCAGCCAGGGCTCACCGCCCGTGCTGCCGGTCTCGCGCACGACGCCGGCATAGCTGCCCTGGCCGTCGGGCGTGGGGAACTCCACCACGTCGCCCACCTGGTACTCGGCATCGGGCTCGCCCAGCTCGTGCAGCAGGCTCAGCTTCACGCGCTGCAGCATCTCGGGGTTGCGCGGGCCGAAGGCGGCGCCGGCCGGCAGCTCGAACTGCGTGTGCGTGCCCTCGGCCAGGCCGAGCAGGCGCTCCTCGATGGCGGGCGCGAGTTGGCCCGCGCCCAGCGACAACGTGGCCGGCTTGTCGTCGAAGGTGTTGACCACGGTCGCGCCGTCGGGGCCCGACAGGCGGTAGTGCAGGGTCAGGAAAGAGCCGGGCTGGACGAGGTTCAAGGCGGGGCCGGGTGTGGTTTCGGGGGCATCGAGCAGGCGGGGGTGCCACCGTCTGGGGGCATGCCGCCGGGCGGGGCGCCACCAGGCACCCCTCGCATAGACTGCCTGCGGATTCTAAGAGCCGCCCCTTTCCCCCTTTCTCGCCCCTTTCCCGCCCCCTTACAACCCCGCCCGGCCCGCCCATGAAACACCTGCCCGCCGACCAGCGCCCGCGCGAGAAGCTGCTCGCCCGCGGTGCCGCTGCGCTGGGCGATGCCGAACTGCTGGCCCTGCTGCTGCGCACCGGCTACAGCGGCCGCCCCGTGGTGGCCATGGCCGACGACGTGCTGCTGCACTGCGGCGGCTACGCCGGCCTGCTGAACGCCAACCCCGAAACGCTGAAGGGCGTGAAAGGCCTGGGCCCGGCCAAGCGCGCCGAGCTGCTGGCAGTGATGGAGATGGCGCGCCGCGCGCTGGCCCAGCAACTGGCCGCCGCCCCCGTGTTCGACAGCCCGGCGCGCGTGAAGGACTACCTGGCGCTGAACCTCGCGGGCCGCCCGCACGAGGTCTTCTCGGTGCTCTTCCTCGACGCCCAGCACCGCCTGCTGCAACTGGAAGAACTTTTCCGCGGCACGCTCACGCAGACCAGCGTCTACCCGCGCGAGGTGGTCAAGCGCGCGTTGCAGCTCAACGCCGGCGCCGTGGTGCTGGCGCACAACCACCCCTCGGGCGTGGCCGAGCCCTCGCGGGCCGACGAGTACCTCACGCAGACGCTGAAGAGCGCGCTGCAGCTGGTGGACGTGCGTGTGCTCGACCACGTGGTGGTGGGGCGCGGCCAGGTGGTCTCGATGGCCGAGCGGGGGCTGGTGTGAAGGCGGATGGGAAAGCGATGGCCCGCCGCCGCGGCCTGGAGGCGCTGAAGGATGTGCGCGCCGCCCTGCGTGAACGCGAGCGCCTGGCCGCCGAACGCGCCGCGCAGGAGAAGGCCGCGCGCCTGGCCGCCGAACGTGCGCGCCGGCTCTTTGCCGATGCCGTGGGCCCGGTGACGCCGCTGCCGCCCACCGACCTGGCCCCCACCACCCTGCCCCGCCCCGCGCCCGAGCCGCGCCAGCGCCTGCTGGACGAGCAAGCGGCGCTGCAGGAGGCGCTGTCCGACGAGGTGGACATCGAATCGCTGCTGCTCACCGACGACGGCCTGAGCTTCCGCCGCAGCGGCGTGGGGCCCGACGTCGTCACGCGGCTGCGGCGCGGGCACTGGGCCATCCAGGCCGAACTCGACCTGCACGGCCTGCGCCGCGAAGAGGCGCGCGAGACGCTCTCGGCCTTCGTGCGCACGGCGGTGTTGCGCGGCCACCGCTGCCTGCGCGTGGTGCACGGCAAAGGCCACGGTTCGCCCGGCCGCGAGCCGGTGCTCAAGGGCAAGGTGCAGCGCTGGCTGGGCCAGCGCAACGAGGTCATCGCCTTCGCGCAGGCCAGCGGCCCGCAGGGCGGCGCCGGGGCGCTGATCGTGCTGCTGGCCGGCACCGTCGGCTGAAGCCGGCGGGCTGCGGGGCTCAGTTCGGCAGGCTGGGCGCCGAGGCTGCGCCTTCGGACTGCGGCGCGGCCATCGCGCCCGTGCCCGACGTTGCAGCAGGCCCTGCCGGTGCGGCGGGCGGTGGCGTGGCGACGCGGGCGCACTGGCCCTGGCGCTCGAACCAGAAGAGCATGTTGCCCACCAGCGCCACGCTGCCCGAGACCACCGCGGTGGCCGCCGTCACCGCACCGGCGGCCACCAGCAGCGCCTTGCAGGCGTCGTCGCCGCAGCTCTGGAAGCCGCCGAGCTGCGCCGTCTGCAGCGTCATCTGCCGCTTCATCACCTTGCACTCGGCGTCGTAGACCTCGCGGGTCTGCGGCACCACCACGCAGGCGCTCAGCAGGGCCACGCTGGAGGCGAGGGCCATGCGACGCCAGGTGATGGGGGGTTGGGGGTTCACGCTCGCTCCTGCTTCGGGCGGCGCAGAGGCCGCATCGCCGGGATGTCTGTCCTTCGGGCCGGTGAGTGTAGGACGCTCAACGCGTCTCAAGCCGCCGGCAGTTCCACCACTGCGCGCAAACCGCCCAGCGGGGCCTGCTGCAGCCCCACCTGCCCGCCATAGAGGCCCACCAGGTCTTCGACGATGGCCAGCCCCAGGCCGCTGCCGGGCACGCTCTCGTCCAGGCGCGCACCCCGCGCCCGCACGGCAGCGCGGCGCTCGGCCTCGATGCCGGGGCCGTCGTCGTCGATGGTGATGCGCAGCCGGCGCGGGGCGGCGGCCTGCGCATCAGGCTGCAGGAGCTCGGCGCTCACCTGCACCGTGTGCCGCGCCCACTTGCAGGCGTTGTCGAGCAGGTTGCCCAGGATCTCCTGCAGGTCTTGCACCTCGCCGGCGAAGGCCGCGTCCGGCGGCAGCTCCGCAGCCTGCAGTTGAAGATCACGCGCCGCATGCACCCGGCCCATCACGCGCAGCAGGCCGTCCACCACCGGCTGCAGCGGCACGTGCGCGCCGGGCAGGCCCTGGGCGGCCGCGGCCCGGGCGCGCGCGAGGTGCCAGTCGACCTGCCGTCGCGCCACCGCCACCTGTTCGTTCACCAGCGGGGCCAAGGGTGCCTCGGGCGTGGCGGCCGCGGCCTGGGACAACACGGCCAGCGGCGTCTTGATGGCGTGGGCCAGGTTGCCGGCCTGCGTGCGGGCGCGGGCCACCACCTCGGCGTTGCGGTCGAGCACGGCGTTGAAGTGCTCGACCAGCGGCTGCACCTCGGCCGGGTGGCGGCCCTGCAGGCGCGGCTGGCGCCCGGCCAACAGGTCGGCCAGGCCCGCCTGCAGTGCACGCAGCGGCGCCAGGCCGATGGCCACCTGCGCCCAGGCTGCCGCGCACAACAGCAGCCCCAGCGCCACCAGCGACGCGGCCAACACACCGTGGAAGCGCGCCACGGCGGCCTGCGTCTCGCGCAGCTCGCCGGCCACCATCAGCCGCCACACCGGGCTGCCGACAGCGGCACGCTGCACGCTGCGTTCCACCAGGAGCACGGGCGCGCCATCGGGGCCGGGCAGTTCATGCACGTGCAGCTCACCATCGGCGGGCCGGTCGTCGGGCGCGGCCAGCGCGCCATCCCACAGGGAGCGAGAGCGCAACACGCCGCGCTGCGCGCCACTGGCTCCCGCGCCGGCAGCGGCCACGGCGTCCACCTGCCAGTACAGGCCGCCCAGCGGGCGCTGCCAGCGCGGGTCGCTCAGGGCCGCGGGGTTGATCAGCGGCCGGCCTTCGGCGTCGAAGTCCAGGCGCGCGGTGAGCTGGTCGAGCTGCACGGTCAGCGCCTGCGCGTGCTGGCGCATCACGTGCTCTCGGAACAGGCCGCCCAACAGCGCCCCGGCCAGCACCAGCGCCAGCACCAGCGCACCCACCGTGGCCGCCAGCAGGCGGAAGCGCAGCGAGGGGGTGCGGCCCTGCATCACGGCGGCGCCGGCGGCCGCGCCAGCCGGTAGCCCAGGCCGCGCACGGTCTCGATGAGATCGGGCGGCAGCTTGCGGCGCAGGCGGCCGATGAAGACCTCGATGGTGTTGGAGTCGCGGTCGGCGTCCTGCGCGTAGAGGTGCTCGCTGAGCTCGGTGCGCGAGACCACGCTGCCCGGGCGGTGCATCAGGTAGGCGAGCAGCCGGAACTCCAGGCTCGTCAGCACCAGCGGCTGGCCGTCGACGGTGACGCGGCTGCTGCGCGTGTCCAGCGCCACCGCGCCGGCGCGCAGCACCGGCGACGCCAGGCCCTGCGCGCGGCGGATCAGCGCGCGCAGGCGTGCCAGCAGCTCTTCCAGGTGGAAGGGCTTGGTGAGGTAGTCGTCGGCGCCCGCGTCGATGCCGGCCACCTTCTCGGCCCAGCCGTCGCGCGCGGTGAGGATCAGCACCGGCAGCGTCAGCCCGGCCTCGCGCCAGCGCTTGAGCACGCTCAGGCCGTCGAGCTGCGGCAGGCCGAGATCCAGCACCACGGCGTCGAAGGCTTCGTGCGCGCCCAAGTGGTGGGCGTCGATGCCGTTGTCGGCCTCGTCCACCGCGTAGCCGGCGGCCTGCAGCCCGGCGCGCAACTGGGCGCGCAGGGTGGTGTCGTCTTCGACGAGCAGCAGCCTCATGGTGCGGTACTCATCGCGCGGTGCTCACGGTGGGCAGCGGGGCACAGGGCATCTCAGCGTTCGCGTTTTGCGCGCGGAACTTCGGGCTTGCGCTTGGCCGCCAGCACTTCGCCCGTGGCCGCATCCACCGCCAGCTTCACCAGCCGGCCCTTGGCCTGCAGCAGCTTGACCTCGTAGACCCAGCGCCCGTCTTCGCGTTCGAGCTCCAGTTCCAGCACCTGGCCTGGGTGGCTGCGCTGCAGCTTCTGCAGCAGCTGCGGCAGCGGCATCACTTCGCCGGCCTGCACGGCGGCGCGGGCGCGCTCGTGGTCGCGGCCATCGCCATCGGCCAGCGCAGCGCCAAACAGCACCAGCAAGAGCCAGGGCAGCAAGACGCGCAGCAAGGCTGCCAACGGCAGGGGTGGGAAGGTGGGCACGCAGGCATTGTCGGCCGCCGAAGCTGAACGCCCGATGAACGCGCGCTTCAGCACCGGTTCAGGCGCCGGTTTCAAGAATGGCGGCATGCAACAGACCTCCACCCACCGCCCCTCGAAGTTCTGCGCCGCGCTGGCGCTGGCCCTGCTGTGCGGCGCCACCGCCGCCGCGGACACCACCCCGGCCCAGCAACTGCAACGCTGGTCCAACGAAGCCGGTGCGCCGGGCCAGGCCGAGCGCGGGCGCGTGTTCTTCAACAGCCGCCACGGCAGCGAATGGTCTTGCGCCTCGTGCCATGGCAGCCCGCCGGTGCGCCCCGGCAAACACGCGAGCACCGGCAAGACCATCGAGGCGATGGCGCCGGCCGCCAACGCACAGGCCTTCACCGACGCGGCCAAGTCCGACAAGTGGTTCCGCCGCAATTGCAAGGACGTGCTGCAGCGCGAATGCAGCGCCGCAGAAAAGGCCGATGTGCTGGCCTACCTCATCGCGTTGAAACCCTGAAGAAGCCCGCTGGAGCCCCCGCCATGAAACCGATCTTCGCCCTCATCGCCACCACCGGCGGCCTGTTGCTTGGCGCCCCGGCTGGGGCCGACGGCGGCCGCACCATGCCGGCCCAGGTGCCGCCGGCCTATGTGCAGGAGTGCGGCGCCTGCCACACGCCCTACGCGCCGGGCCTGCTGCCGGCACGCTCCTGGCAGCGCTTGATGGGCGGCCTGGGCCAGCACTACGGCACCGACGCCGCGCTGGACGCCGCCGCCACGCAGCAGATCCAGCGCTGGCTGGTGGCCAACGCCGGCACCTACAAACGCGTGGCCGAGGAGCCGCCGCAAGACCGCATCACGCGTTCGGCCTGGTTCGAGCGCAAGCACCGGCGCATCGAGCCACCGGTGTGGCAGTTGCCCAGCGTGAAGAGCGCTGCGAACTGCAGCGCCTGCCACGCCGGCGCCGACCGCGGCGTCTTCGATGACGACGCCCTCACGCTGCCCGCCGGGCTCAGCGCGCGCCAGCGCCGCGCCTGGCAAGACTGACCCCCTCCACCGGAGCAACGCCATGCATGCCCACGCTTCCGCCGCCACCACCGCCTCCACGGCTTCCGCCACCGCGCCGCGCGGCAGCGCCGCCACTGCGCCGCGCCGACGCGTGATCGACGCCCCCACGCGCGCCTTCCACTGGCTGTTCGCGCTGAGCTTCCTCGGCGCCTACCTCACCGCCGAGAGCGAGCGCTGGCGCGCCTTGCACGTCACGCTGGGCTACACGCTGGCCGGGCTGCTGGTCTTCCGCATGCTCTACGGCCTGTTCGGGCCGCGCCACGCGCGCCTGGGCGCGCTGCTGCGCAAGCTGGGTGCGGCGCCGGCCTGGCTGCGCAGCACGGCCGCGGCGCTGAGAGCCGGCACCTGGCAGCAGATCGGCTGGCGGCCCGGCCAGAACCTGCTGATGAGCGCCGCGGTGGTGGCGATGCTGGCCCTGGTGCTGCCGCTGACGCTGAGCGGCTACGCCACCTACAACGACTGGGGCGACGCCTTCGAGGACGTGCACGAGTTCTCCGGCAACGCCTTCTTTTCCGTGGTGCTGGGGCACATCGCCCTCATCGCAGGCTTGAGCGTGCTGCGGCGCCAGAACCAGGCCCGGCCCATGCTCAGCGGCTTTGTGGCCGGGCCTGGGCCCGATCTCGTCAAGCGCCCGCTGCGCGGCCTGGCCGTGCTGCTGGTGATGGCGGTGCTGGCCTTCGGCGCCTGGCGCTGGCAGCAAGCGCCGCAGGGGCTGGTGCCCGGCTGGGGCGGCGCCGCGGTACAGGGGCCGGCCGGCGGCGAGGGCGATGACGACTAGGCCGCGCCCGGCCCCGCCTGGTTCACCATCCAGTCGGCGGTGCCGAAGAAGGCCTCGGCCAGGCGCTGGGCCAGCGCGGCTTCGAGCTCGCGCTCCTGCATCGCCTGGATCATGCAGGCCATCCACTGGTCGCGCTCCAGCACCGTGATGCGGTAGGGCAGGTGGCGCGCGCGCAGCCGCGGGTGGCCGTAGCGCTGGATGTAGAGATCGGGCCCGCCCAGCCAGCCGCACAGGAACCAGTGCAGCTTGTCGCGTGAACCTTCCAGCGTGGCCGGGTGGATGGCGCGCAGCTCGGCGTAGTGCGGCTCCAGGTCCATCAGGTCGTAGAAGCGGTCGACCAGCGCACGCACGCCGGGCTCGCCGCCCAGGCGCTCGTAAGGCGTGAGGGGCGTGGCGGCCTCCGCGGCCGCGGCGCTGCCCTCGCTCACAGGTCCATCACCTTGCCGGCCACGGCCGACAGGCCCACCGCCGCCGGCGTGCCGGGCAGCATCTCCATCAGCAGCTGGCGGCGCAGGATCGATTCACGCACGGCGCTGTCCAGCGGCACCTCGCCCAGCAGGTCCAGCCGCACTGGCGCATCGAGGCCCGGGTTGACATAGCGGTCCACCACCTGCTGCAACTGCTGGCGCACGGCGCGGCCTTCGCCGGGCTTGCGCACCTGGTTGACGACGAGGTCGAAGCGCCGCCGCCCCTGCGACTGCGCCAGCACCTTGATGGTGGCGTAGGCGTCGGTCAGCGAGGTGGGCTCGGGCGTGACGACGACGAGCACGTCGCGCGCCAGGCTCACGGTGTAGAGCACCACGTCGCTGATGCCGGCACCGGTGTCGAGCAGCACGTGGTCGAAACGCGGCTCCAGCTCGGCAATCACCTTCTGCAGCTGCTCGCGGATCTCGGGCGTCATGCGCGAGTACTCGACCATGCCCGAGCCGGCCAGCAGCACCCAGAAGCCACTGGACACCGGCACGATGGCCTCGGGCAGCGAGTGCTTGCCGGTGAACACGTCGTGCAGCGTGATCTTGGGGTACAGGTTCAGCAGCACGTCGAGGTTGGCCAGGCCGAGGTCGGCGTCGAGCACCAGCACCTTGCGGCCGTTGCGGGCCAGGGCCGAGGCGAGGTTGGCCGAGACGAAGGTCTTGCCCACGCCGCCCTTGCCGCTGGTGATGGCGGTGATCGTCATTCGTGGTCCTGGAACTGGAAGGTCTCGAAGAGCAGGCGGCGCTCTTCGTTGCTGACCACCGACACCGCCGTGGGCTCCAGCCGCACGAGGTTACGGCCCTGGGCCTTGGCCAGGTAGAGCTGCTGGTCGGCGCGCTCCACCCACAGCGTGGGCGTGGACCGCACCCACTGCGGCGCGAAGGCTCCGCCGATGCTGACGGTGCAGCTGATCTGCTGCCCGGGCGCCACCGCCACCGGCATGCGCTCGACGCGGCGACGCACGCGCTCGGCCACGGCCTCGCCGAAGGCGCTGGCGCAGTTGGGCAGGATGATGGCGAACTCTTCGCCGCCGATGCGCGCCACCAGGTCCATGGGGCGCACGCTGTCCACCAGCGCGGCGGCCACGGCGCGCAGCACCTGGTCGCCTGCGCCGTGGCCCCAGGTGTCGTTGACGCGCTTGAAGTGGTCGATGTCCAGCGTCAGCAGCAGCGCGGGTTCACCGCTGCGCGCCACGCGGTCGATCTCGCGCGCCAGCGCCAGCTCGAAGGCGCGGCGGTTGGCCAGGCCGGTGAGGGCGTCGCGGCTGGAGATCTCGACCAGCGCGTCGACCACGCCCTGCAGCCATCCCGTGCTGCCGGGCTCGCCCTCCGGCAGGGGCACACCCGAGTGCGCCAACAGCTGCAGCGCACTGTCCAGGCGCAGGCCCGGGGCGTTGGCTGGCGCCGGCGGCGGCGGGGGTGACGACGGGTCCAAGAGTGGGGCGGCAGGCGCGTGGGGGGCGGTGGCAAAGGCGCACCAAGGGACATCGGCGCTGCGGATCAGTCTAGCAGCGGCACGCCGTTCTTCGGCCCTGGCCGAAGGGCCGAGATGCTTCGAAATGATGGGTTCGTGCACCCCACATCGCGCCTTTGCGGCCTGGGCGGCCAAGCCAAACTCAAGCAGACCCCCCAGACCGGCTGGCCGCAGTACCACCGCTTCAAGTGGGGCCCTTGCCGCACATCACCCAGAGTCGCCCATGCCCGCTGCCGTCATGCCCCCGGTGCCCACGGTCTCCGACCAGGAGTTCACGCTGACACCCGCCGATTTCGAGCGCGTCCGCCAGCTCATCTACCAGCGCGCCGGCATCAGCCTGCACGCAGGCAAGCAGGCCATGGTGTACAGCCGACTCTCGCGCCGCCTGCGCGAAACGCGCCACGGCGGCTTCAGCGAATACCTGCAGTGGCTCGAGCGCGCCACCGGCCCCGAAGCCGAGAGCGAATGGCAGGAGTTCGTGAACTGCCTCACGACCAACCTCACCGCCTTCTTCCGCGAAGAGCACCACTTCCACGCCCTGGTGGACGACCTGCGGGCCCGCGCTTCCCTGATGCAGGGGCGCCCGCTGCGCATCTGGTGCAACGCCGCTTCCACCGGCGAAGAGCCCTATTCGCTGGCGATGACGGTGGTGGAGACCATGGGCGCCTCGGCCCAGGTGAAGCTGGTGTGCAGCGACATCGACACCAAGGTGCTGGCCACCGCACAGCGCGGCGTCTACAGCGCCGAAGCCCGCGGCCTCAGCCCCGAGCGGCTGAAACGTCATTTCATGCGCGGCACGGGCGCCAACGCCGGGCACATCCGCATCAAGCCCGAACTGGCCCGGCTGATCGAGTTCCGCGCCTTCAACCTGATGAACACCAGCTGGTCGGCGCTGGGCGAACCCTTCGACATCGTGTTCTGCCGCAACGTGATGATCTATTTCGACAACCCGACGCAGCGCAAGGTGCTCGAACGCATGCACGCGCAGATGAAGCCGGGTGCGCTGCTCTATGTGGGCCACTCGGAGAACTTCACCGATTCGCGCGACCTCTTCCGCCTGCGCGGCAAGACCATCTACGAACGCGTCTGAGCGCGGCGGCCTTCCGCCGCCCAGCCGGCCCTCAAGCGCGCGCCGCCGCCAGCCGATATCCCCCCTCATGGCCTTCACCTCCTACGCTGCCCCCTCGCCTGCCGCCCCGCTGGGCCGGCCCGCCCCCAGCCGGCTGGAGCGGCTGAAGGCCGCGCCGCGCAAATCCGGCGAGGCGTCCTTCTTCTTCTACGACGCGCACTTCAAGAACGAAGCCGTGAAAGTGCTGCCGGGCGAGTTCTTCGTCGCCGACGAAGACCTGCTGGTGATGACGACCCTGGGCTCGTGCATCGCCGCCTGCCTGTGGGACCGCGAAAAACGCGTCGGCGGCATGAACCACTTCCTGCTGCCCGACACCGGCCAGAGCGGCGGGGCCGACAGCGGCCGCTACGGCAGCTTCGCGATGGACCTGCTGATCGGCGAGATGGTCAAGCGCGGTGCCACGCGCAGCACCATGGAAGCCAAGGTCTTCGGCGGTGGCGCCGTGATCAGCGGCATGAACACCATCAACGTGGGCGAGCGCAACACCGCCTTCGTGCTGGACTACCTTCGCACCGAACGCATCACCGTCGTCAGCAAGGACGTCATGGACATCTACCCGCGCAAGGTGTGCTTCCTGCCCGCCAGCGGCAAGGCCATGGTCAAGCGCCTGGCATCGGCCAACACCGAAGCGCTGGCCGCGCAGGAACGGGCTGCCTCGACCAAGGTGGTGCCGGTGGCCAGCAGCGGCGGCAGCGTCGACCTGTTCTGAGAACCGGCGCGCGACGCACAAGAGATCAAGGAGATCCACGCATGAGCACCAAGACCCGTGTCGTCGTCGTCGACGACTCTGCCCTCGTCCGCGGCCTGCTGGCCGAGATCATCGACCGCCAGCCCGACATGACCTGCATCGGCGCCGCCGCCGACCCCCTGGTGGCGCGCGAGATGATTCGCAACCTCAACCCCGACGTCATCACGCTCGATGTCGAGATGCCGCGCATGGACGGCATCGACTTCCTCAGCCGCCTGATGCGCCTGCGCCCGATGCCGGTGGTGATGGTCAGCACGCTGACCGAGCGCGGCGCCGACGTCACGCTCAAGGCCCTGGAACTCGGCGCTGTCGACTTCGTCGCCAAGCCCAAGATCGGCGTGGCCGACGGCCTGCGCCAGCTGGGCGCCGACATCACCGACAAGATCCGCACCGCCGCCAAGGCGCGTGTGCACCGCCTGGCCGCACCGGCCGCCACGGCGCCGGGCGCACCCCCGGCCAAGCCCGTGACCATGGCCTCACTGGGCCGGCTGAGCACCGAGAAGATCATCTTCATCGGCGCCAGCACCGGCGGCACCGAGGCCACGCGCGAGGTGCTGGTGAACCTGCCGGCCGACTGCCCTGCGGTGATGATCACGCAGCACATGCCCCCGGGCTTCACGAAGAGCTACGCGGCACGGCTGAACAGCCTGTGCCGCATCCGCGTGGCCGAGGCGCAGGACGGCGAGCGCGTGCTGCCGGGCCATGCCTACATCGCCCCGGGTGGCCTGCACCTGAGCGTGGAACGCTCGGGCGCGAACTACATCGCCCGCGTGCAGGACGGCGAGCCCGTCAACCGCCACAAGCCCAGTGTGGAAGTGCTCTTCGACAGCGCGGCCCGCGTGGTGGGCCGCAACGCCCTGGGCGTGATGCTCACCGGCATGGGCGGCGACGGCGCGCGTGCCATGCGCACCATGCGTGACGCCGGCAGCTACAACCTGGTGCAGGACGAGCACAGCTGCGTCGTCTTCGGCATGCCGCGCGAAGCCATCAACCATGGCGCGGCCAGCGAGGTGCTGCCGCTGACGCAGATCGCTCCCAAGCTGGTGGAGTGGCTGCGCCAGCACGTGGGTGTGGCCACCCGCGTCTGAGCGGGCGGCCAGCCACCCCTGCCGGTCAGAACAGGCCGGCCAGCCAGCCGGCGCGCCAAGCGCCCCAGGCCGCCACGGCAACCGCCGCCAAGGCCAGCCACAACGGCCAGCGGCTGGGCTCTTCGGCGAAGGGGTCCACCGCCGAGCGCGTGGCGCCGGCCGGCAGCTCGGCCAGGGCCGTGAGCGAAGTGCCGAAGGGGATGTTGATGCGCGCCCGCGCATTCACCGCCCAGCCGTTGGCGTCCAGCAGCGGGCCCAGGTTGCGCCGGCGCAGCGTCAGCATGGCCAGCAGCATCGAGGGCGCCGAGATCGCCAGCAGCACCCCCGCCACTACCAGCGGCAGCTGCCACCAGGCCAGCGTGAACAGCCCCGAGAGCGCCGCCGTCAGCGCCGTGCCGATGGCGCCCACCGCCAGGCCCAGGGCCGCGAAGATGCCCGCGAAACGCGCGATGTCGAAAGGCGGCGTGGGCGCCGCAGGCGCTGCGGGCGCAGGCGCCGCCGCCACCTTGCCAGTGGCCGCAATGCCGCCCTGCAAGCCCGCATCGGCCGCCTTCTCGCGCGCGGCGGCAAAGTTGCGGATCTGGTTCTCGATGAACTGCCCAGCGCGGCGGTAGGGCGCGAAGAACGCCTGGCGCACGCTGACGGGTTGCTCGACGACCTTGGTCACCGTCGCTGCCCAATCGCGGCCTTCACGGTCGTAGAACACCCCGTGACGGCCAGGCACCATCAGCTCGTCGACGCTGCCGCCCGTGAGCGCAGCAGCGATGGTGAGGGGCGCCTCGCCCGCGCGCTCGCATTGGCAGTAGACGAGGTAGCAGCCTGAGAACGGCGCCATCTTCGCGTGCGCGCCGGCATCGGCCACGCGCAGCACCAGCGTGCAGCTGCGCTGGTCGAGGTAGAGCGTGCCGGCCTGGAAGACGGCGAGCTGTTGAGGGTCGTAGAAATCGGCCAGGCTGACGAAGTTGCGCAGCAGCGGCACCAGGTCGCGGTGCAGGTGCGTCAGGCGCTGCAGGCTGTCGATGGTGGTGGCCGAGGTGTCGGAGGCGGCATCGGCCGCCACCACCGCCAGCAATTGCGCCTGCGCTTCGCTGCCCACCAGCGACTGCAGGCGGGCGCGCTCCAGCCCCGCCACGGCGCTGGCCGGACGTTCGGCACGCCAGACCTGGTGCGCGGCCAGGCGGGCGGTGAGGGTGGCCCACTCGTCGGCGCTGAGCACCGTGCGCTCACCCAGCAGCGGCAGCACGGCCGCGCTGCGCAGCGCCGCGATGGCTGCGGCCCAGGCCGGGTTCACGCCTTCGCTCAAGGGCAAGGCGGCGCCAGCGGCAATGGTGGCCAGCGGCAGCGCGGCCAGGGCCGCATCGCCCGCACCCAGCGTGGCGCCGGCCAGCGCGCCGTAGGCCGTGGCTGCCGGGTTCAGCGGCTCGGCGGCGCGCGCGTCGTAGGCGGCCAGGCGGCAGCGGGTGAAGAAGTCGTCCACCTTGGCCTGCACGGCAGCCACGGCGTCGGCCGCCGCGGCGGTGGCCTCGCCCAGCGGCATCACAGCCTCGGCGGCGTCTTGCGCGTGCTGGTGCCAGGCCAGCACGGCCGCGGCCTGCTCGAAGAAGGCGGCCGTGGTGTCGGCGCTGACACCGGGCTCGCCGCTGCGGTCGGCCACCGCGCCTTGCGTGGCCACGATGTCGGCCACCAGGCCGGCCAGCAGGGCTCCGTGATCGGCGCCGCCCTGCACCTGGGCCAGCGCGGCCGGCACCACTCCGTCGCCGTTGGGCTGGTCGGCGGCGAACAGGCGCGTCATGTCGGCAAAGTCGGCAGCCGTCAGCGCCGCCGCTTCGGTCTGGCCCAGGCGCTGGAGCACGTGCTGGGCCGCGGCGAGCAGCTTGCGGCCTTCGTCGTCGTCCGCACGCAGCGCGGCGAGCTTCAGCGGCCCGCCGCCGAAGAGCACGCCCGGATCCAGCAGGCGCTCGCAGGCGAAACGCACCGCGGCCAGGATCTCCGGCACACGGATGTTGCCGTCACCGTTGGTGTCGATGAGCTTCAGCGTGGTGGCGTCGAACTCCAGCCCGGTGGTGGGGCAGGCCAGCGCCGTCCACAGCTTGGGGTCGAGCGTGTGCAGCTGGCGGAGGTCTTCGGCGGTTTTCAGTTCGACCTGGTCGAAGCCGCCACGGCGGAAGAACTGCCAGCGGTGGGATGCGTTGGACGTCATGGGTGCGGCGACGGGAGTCGCAAGTGGGTGGTACGGCTCCCCGGCAGCAGAAACTGCACAGGGTGTGACAAATGACCGACGAAGTGTATGCAGCGGCGGCCCGCCCGCGCCCCTGCGAACTCGGGGTCAGCCGCCGCGGGCGGGTTCGGCGAGAAAGAGCGCCTGCAGGTCCGAGAGGAAATCGAAGCCGCGGGCCGTGGGCCGCAGCGCGGCAGCCAACGCAGGCGCGCCAGCAGGGGCGGCGGCGGTGGGCACGGTCTCCAGCAGCCCGCGCGCCTGCGCCTGCTGCAGCGCCGCGGCGATGCTGGACAGCGGCAGCCCGGTGCGTTCGGTGTAGCGCGCGAGCTCGAAGCCCTCGCGCAGGCGCAGCGCGTTCATCATGAACTCGAAGGGCAGGTCGCGGCGTGCCACCTCGTGCTCGTTGCTCATGGCGCGGCCGGCCAGCGCGTGCTGCATGTACAGCTGCGGCTCGCGCCAGCGCACCTGGCGCAGCACGCGGTGGGGAAAGCTCAGCTTGCCGTGCGCACCAGCACCGATGCCCAGGTAATCACCGAACTGCCAATAGTTCAGGTTGTGCGCACAGCGGTGGCCGTTCTGCGCGAAGGCGCTGACCTCATAGCGCTCGAGCCCCACCGCGGCGGTGCGCTCGGTGATGAGGTCGAGCATGTCGCTGGCGAGATCGTCGTCGGGCAGGTGCTCGGGCGGGCGGTTCGCGAAGGCCGTGTTGGGCTCCACCGTCAGGTGGTAGATGCTCAGGTGCGGCGGTGCGTAGCCGAGTGCAGTGTCGAGCTCTTGCGCGAGCTGCTCGAGCGTCTGCCCGGGCAGCGCGTACATCAGGTCGAGGTTGAAGGTCTCGAAGGCCTCGCGCGCTTCTTCCACCGCGGCACGGGCCTGCGCGGCGTCGTGCACACGTCCGATGCGCTGCAGCGCGGTGTCGTCGAAGCTCTGAACGCCGATGGACAGGCGCGTGACGCCGGCGGCGCGGTAGGCGCGGAAGCGCTCTCGCTCGAAGGTGCCTGGGTTGGCCTCCAGCGTGATCTCGGCGCCGGCTTCCAGCGGCAGCCGCGCACGCAGGCCGGCGATCAGGGTGTCGATGCGCTCGGGCGTGAAGAGGCTGGGCGTGCCGCCGCCGATGAAGACGCTGTGCACACGGCGGCCCCAGACGAGCGGCAATGCGCCTTCCAGGTCGGCCATCAGGGCGTCGACATAACGCTGTTGCAGCGCATCGTCCAGCACCGCGGCGCCGCTGCTGCTGCGCTGAAGCTCGTGGCTGTTGAAGTCGCAGTAAGGGCACTTCTTCAGGCACCAGGGCAGGTGCACGTAGAGCGCCAGCGGCGGCAGCGCGCCCAGCGTCAAGGTGCCGGGGCGCAGGTAATGCTGCATGTCGCGTGGCGCAACGCCTGCGCCTGCACCCTCGCCTTGCGGCGCGATCGGGATCACAGCGCCCAGGCCTCTTGCAGCAGCGTGCGCAGTTGCGCCACGGCACGGGCACGGTGGCTGTGCACGTTTTTCACCTCGGCCGGCAGCTCGGCCACGGTGTGGCCCAGGTCGGGGATGAACATCAACGGGTCGTAGCCGAAACCCTCGGCGCCGCGTGGCGCGGCCAGGATCTGCCCCGGCCAGCGCCCCACCGCCACCAGCGGCTGCGGGTCTTGCGCGTGGCGCACCGCCACCAGCGTGCTGACGAAGGCCGCGCGACGCGCCGAGGGCTCGGTGTGCGCCTGCAAGGCCTGCAGCAAGCGCGTGTTGTTGGCGGCGTCCTGCAGCGCGCGGCGCGCCTCGCGGTCGGCCGCTGCGCTGCTCGGTAGTTCGCCCGCGTAGTGCGACGAGATCACGCCCGGTGCGCCGGCCAATGCATCCACGCACAGGCCGGAATCGTCGGCGATGGCCGCCCCGCCGCACGCGGCGGCCGCGTGGCGCGCCTTGGCCAGCGCGTTCTCGATGAAGGTGAGGTGCGGCTCGTCGGCCTCGGCGATGCCGAGTTCACCCTGTGCCACCAGCGCCAGCGGCAGGTCTTGCAGCAGCGCGCGCAACTCCTTCAGCTTCTTGGCGTTGTTGGACGCCAGCACCAGGCGCAGTGGTGGGGCACCGGCCGCAGCGCCCGCCATCACGCCACCCCGAGCGCCTGGCGCTGCAGCGCGTTGAGCTCGGCGATACCCTGGGTGGCCAGCGCCAGCAGCTGGTCCATCTCGGCGCGCGAGAAGGGCGCACCTTCGGCCGTGCCCTGCACTTCCACGAAGCCGCCGCTGCCCGTCATCACGACGTTCATGTCGGTGTCGCAGGCCGAGTCTTCGGTGTATTCCAGGTCGAGCAGCGGCACGCCCTGCACCACGCCCACCGACACCGCGGCCACGAAATCGCGGATGGGGCTGACCGTGAGCTTGCCCTGCGCCAACAGCACCGAGATCGCATCATGCGCGGCGACAAACGCGCCGGTGATGGCCGCGGTGCGCGTGCCGCCGTCGGCCTGCAGCACGTCGCAATCGAGGCTGATGGTGCGCTCGCCCAGGGCTTTCAAGTCGAAGACGCTGCGCAGGCTGCGGCCGATCAGGCGCTGGATTTCCTGCGTGCGGCCGCTCTGCTTGCCTTTGGCGGCCTCACGGTCGCTGCGGGTGTGCGTGGCGCGCGGCAGCATGCCGTATTCGGCCGTGAGCCAGCCCTCGCCGCCGCCGCGCTTGAAGGGCGGCACCTTCTCTTCCACCGAAGCGGTGCACAGCACCTGGGTATCGCCGAAACACACCAGCACCGAGCCTTCGGCGTGTTTGGTGAAGTGGCGCTGGATGCGCACCGGGCGCAGCGCGTCGGCCGCGCGGCCGGAAGAACGAGAGAAGCTCATGGAGGATCGACGAAGTGCAGAGCACGCAATTGTCGTCCCTCTGACTGGAGCTCCCTCTCGGAGGGGGCTGGGGGAGCTGAACGGACGGCTGGATGCAATCCAGCGTTCTTCAGCGCTTACGCGCTGAAGAACGCTGGATCGCCTCGTTGATCTCGCGAATGCTGCGCTCGATCTCCGCCTCGTCCAGATCGTCGGCGTTCGCATCGGCACCCAAACTGGCCTGGATGGTGGAAGCGAAGACCTCGTCGCCCAGCGAAAGCGTGCTGATCGCGCCCTTGCTGTCCATGTCTTCGGCCGATTCCCACTCGACCGCCAGCACGGTGACGTTATCGCTCTTCTCACCGGCCACGCGCAGGGCACGTTCCACCAGCTCGGGCACGGCGTCGCCGATCTGGTGCTTGGCCAAGATCTCGGTGATCTGGTTGTCGGGCAGGCTGCCCCACAGGCCGTCGCTGCACAGCATCACGCGGTCGCCAGGGTGCACCACCAGCGGGCCAGCGGTATCGACCACCGGCTTGCCCGGGCTGCCCAGACAGGTGAAGAGCACGTTGCGGTTGACGCGGTCGCCCATGGGCACCACGTGCGAAAGCGTTTCCTGCAGTTCGGAATAGCTATGGTCGCGCGTGCGCGCCACGAGCTTGTCGCCGCGAACGAGGTACAGGCGCGAATCGCCGCAGTGCGCCCAGAAGGCCTGCTTGCCCTGCAGCACGCAGGCCACGATGGTGGTGCGCGGCGTGTCCATCAGCGCGCGCTCGGTGGCGTAGCGCAGCAACTGGTGGTGGCCCGCGATGATGGCTTCTTGAAGAAAACGCAGCGGGTCGGCCAGCTTGGGCTTGGCCTCGCGCTGGAACATCGCCGACATGGTCTGCAACGCCAGCTGGCTGGCCACCTCGCCCTCGGGGTGGCCGCCCATGCCGTCGGCCAGCGCGAAGAGCCCGGCGTCCCGCGTGTAGCAGTAGCCCATCCGGTCTTCGTTCTTCTCGCGGCCGCCCTTGCGGCTGACCTGGTAGACCGAGAACTGCATGCAGCGTCAGGCCTTCTGGCCGGTTTTGAGCGTTTCGATCTGCAGTTTCAGCCGCTCGCCGAAACTGAGCTTGGTGTAGCGGCGCTCGGTCTCGCGCGCCAATTCCTTCTGCAGCGCGAACACGCTCTGCGGGCGGCTCAACGGATCGAGGCTCATGCACCACTCCGTGACCTCGATGAGGTTGTCGGAGTAGACGTTGCGCAGCCGGCTCAGGCTGAGCGCGAGGCGGTCTTTCTCGATGCGCTGCGGCGCGTCGTTCGGCGGGTAGCCCTGCATGCAGGCGTAGATGCAGGCGCCGATGGCATAGATGTCGGTCCAGGGGCCGAGCGTACCGTCACGACGGTACATCTCGGGCGCTGCGAAGCCCGGCGTGTACATCGGGCGGATGAAGTTGCCTTCCTTGCTCAGCACCTCACGCGCAGCGCCGAAGTCGAGCATCACGGCCTTGTTGTCGTTGGTGACGAAGATGTTGGCCGGCTTGATGTCCAGGTGCAGCATCTTGTGCTGGTGCACGATGCGCAAGCCGCGCAGGATCTCGTCGAACAGGCTGCGGATGGTGCTTTCGCGGAAGACCTTGTCACGCTTCAGATCGCGCGCGGTGACGATGAAGTCCTGCAGGGTGTCGCCCTGCAGGTAGTTCATCACCATGTAGACGGTTTCGTTCTCGCGGAAGAAGTTCAGCACGCTCACCACGCTGGGGTGGCTGATCTGCGCGAGGCTGCGGCCTTCTTCGAAAAAGCTCTTCAGGCCCAGGCGGTACAAGGGCTGCTTGTCGGGCTTGACGCGTGGCGTCAGTTCGCCGGCGGAACGCTCGGCCAGGCTGGCCGGCAGGTACTCTTTGATCGCAACAAGCTGCTTGTTGTCACCTTCGGCGAGGTACACCACGCCAAAGCCGCCAGCAGCCAGTTTCTTGACGATCGTGTAGCCCCCTACCACGGTGCCCGAAGGCAACGGCGCTGGTTTGGGCTTGGACATAATCGGGCGTGACTTTTAAGGCGGAAATAGTGGCTGTTTATAGCATGACGGGTTACGCCAACGCGGCGGCAAGTGGCGGTGAAACGGGCGAGGCCGCCCCGGCCTCCACCGCATCGGTGACGGTGGAGGCGCGCTCGGTCAACGGCCGCTTCCTCGACCTCGCCTTGCGCCTGCCGGATGAGCTGCGCGGCCTGGAGCCGGCGCTGCGCGAGCTGCTCACGGGCGCCTTCCGCCGCGGCAAGATCGAACTGCGCGTGGCCACCAGCCGCGAGACCGACGGCGCCGTGCCCGCCCCCACCAGCGAACAGCTCAACCGCCTGTCGCACCACCAGGGCAACGTGCAGGGCTGGCTGCCCAGCGCAAGGCCGCTGAGCGTGAACGAGGTGCTGCACTGGTGCAAGGGCGGCAGCACCACCGCCAAGCTCGACGAGCCGGCGCTGGACGCCGCACGCCGCTGCATCCAGGGCCTGCGCGAGGCGCGGGCGCGCGAAGGTGCGCGCCTGGCCGCCATCCTGCTGGAACGTGTGGCCCGGCTGCGTGAGCTGGCCGCGCACGCCGCACCGCTGCTGCCGCAGGTGGTGCAGCGACAGCAGGCGCGTTTTCTCGAACGCTGGAACGAGGCCCTGGCCACGGTGCAGGCCGGTGCGGCCATTCCCGCCCAGAACCTGCATGAGCGCGCGATGGCCGAGGCCGCGGCCTTTGCCATCCGCATCGACGTGGCCGAAGAACTGGGCCGCCTGGGCTCGCACCTCGACGAGATCGAGCGCCTGCTCAAGACAGGCGGCGAACTCGGCAAGCGGCTGGAGTTCCTCATCCAGGAACTGCAGCGCGAAGCCAACACCCTGGGCAGCAAGAGCGCGGCGCTGGAGCTCACCAACCTTTCGGTGGAGATGAAGGTGGCCATCGAACAGATGCGCGAGCAGGTGCAGAACGTCGAATAGCCCCCCGCCGCGCCGCTGAGGGAAAATCCCGCCATGGAAACACCAGGCAACCTCTTTTGCGTCGCGGCGCCCAGTGGCACCGGCAAGTCCAGCCTCGTCAAGGCGCTGCTGGAGCTCGATTCGCGGCTGGCCGTCTCCGTCAGCCACACCACGCGCAAGCCGCGCGGGCAAGAGGTGGACGGCCGCGAGTACCACTTCATCACCGAGCCCGAGTTCCGCGCGATGGTCGCGCACGGCGACTTCTTCGAACACGCCGAGGTGCACGGCAACCTCTACGGCACGAGCCGCAAGGCGATCGAAGCGCGCCTGGCGGACGGCCAGGACGTGGTGCTCGAGATCGACTGGCAGGGCGCGCTGCAGATCAAGCGCTTGTTCCCGCACGCGGTGCTGATCTTCATCCTGCCGCCGAGCTGGGGTGAGCTGATGCAGCGCCTGGACCGCCGAGGCGAAGACACCGCCGAGGTCATCGCCACGCGCATGGCCAACGCCCGCACCGAAGTGGCCCAGGCCCGGCACTTCGACTTTGTTATCATCAACAGCTTGTTCGAGACGGCGCTGTTCGACCTGAAGACGGTCGTTCACTCCCAGCGCCTGAAGTACGCCGCGCAGCAGCGCAACCGCTCGCAGGTCTTTGCTGCGCTGGGCTTGGCCTGATTTCAGGCAGGCCTCACACCTGAAACACCCCCGAAGGCACCCATGGCCCGCATCACCGTCGAAGACTGCCTCGTCAAGATCCCGAACCGCTTCCAGCTCGTGCTGGCCGCCACCTACCGCGCCCGCATGCTGAGCCAGGGCCACGCGCCCAAGATCGAGACCAAGAACAAGCCCGGCGTGACCGCCCTGCGCGAGATCGCCGCCGGCGAAGTGGGCGTCGAGATGCTGCGCAAGGTGCCCGTCTGAAGCGCTGCTGAAGCAACGCTCTCCCGAAAGGGGCCCCGCCTGACGGCCGGGCCCCTTTTGCATGGGTGTGCACATGGGTGTGCACATGGGCGCGCGCAGGGGCACAGCGCATTGCCCTGGCGCACGGCCGGCGTGCACAAAGCAGGCTAAATTCGGGCCATGAGCCTGCGTTCCCTCGCCGCCGAACTGCTGCCTGCCGCCCTGCAGGGGCTGCAGCGCGGGCCGCTGGCCCTGAGCCCGGCCGAACCCTCGGTGGAGGTCACGTCCTACGCGGCCCTCAACGACAAGCTCAGCTACCTCTCCAAGGCCGAGCTCAAGCAGGTGCGCGAGGCCTACAAGTTCGCCGACGCCGCGCACCTGGGCCAGTACCGCGCCAGCGGCCTGCCCTACATCACGCACCCCATCGCGGTGGCCGGCCTGTGTGCCGACTGGAAGCTCGATGCGCAGGCCATCATGGCCGCGCTGATGCACGACACCATCGAGGACCAGGGCGTCACCAAGACCGAGCTCATCGAGAAGTTCGGCGCGCCCACCGCCGACCTGGTGGACGGCCTGACCAAGCTCGACAAGCTGCAGTTCAACACGCGCGAAGAGAGCCAGGCCGAGAGCTTCCGCAAGATGCTGCTGGCGATGGCGCGCGACGTGCGCGTCATCCTCATCAAGCTGGCCGACCGCATGCACAACATGCGCACCATGCAGGCCATGGCGCCGAACAAGCGCCAGCGCATCGCACGCGAAACGCTCGACATCTACGCGCCCATCGCCCACCGCCTGGGCCTGAACCAGACCTACCGCGAACTGCAGGAGCTCTGCTTCGAGATGCTGCACCCGTGGCGGCATGGCGCGCTGTCCAAGGCCGTGCAGCGGGCGCGCGGGCACCGGCGAGACATCGTCGAGCGCGTGCAGAAGGAAGTGCTGGAAGCCTTCGGCCAGCAGAAGATGAAGGTGCAGGTCAGCGGCCGCGAGAAGACCGTTTCCTCCATCTACGAGAAGATGCGCGAGAAACACGCCGGCTTCGCGCAAGTGAACGACATCTTCGGCTTCCGCATCGTCGTGCCCACGCTCACCGAGTGCTACATCGCCTTGGGCGTGCTGCACCAGCTGTACAAGCCGGTGCCGGGGCGCTTCAAGGACTACATCGCCATCCCCAAGGCCAACGGCTACCAGAGCCTGCACACCACGCTGGTCAGCCCGCTGGGCACGGCGGTGGAGTTCCAGGTGCGCACCGAGGCCATGCATGCGGTGGCCGAGAAGGGCATCGCCGCGCACTGGATCTACAAGACCAACGACCGCCGCAACGCCACGGCCGATGTGCAGCAGCTCAGCGCGATGTGGCTGCAGAGCCTGCTCGACATCCAGAACGAAACGCGTGACGCGGCCGAGTTCCTGGAGCACGTGAAGATCGACCTGCACCCCGATGCGGTCTACGTGTTCACGCCGCGAAGCAAGATCCTGGCGCTGCCACGCGGCGCCACGCCGGTGGACTTCGCCTACGCCATCCACAGCGACGTGGGCCAGCACACCGTGGCAGCCAAGGTCAACGGCGAGCCCGTGGCGCTGCGCACCGAACTCAAGAGCGGTGACGTGGTGGAGATCATCACGGCACCCGGCGCCAAGCCCAACCCGGGCTGGCTGAGCATGGTGCGCACCGGGCGGGCGCGCAGCAAGATCCGCCACCACCTCAAGAACATGGAAGCCGAGGAGTCGCGCGCGCTCGGCGAGAAACTGCTGGCCCAGGCGCTGCGCGCCGAAGGCCTGCAGCCGCCTTCGGCCGACCCCACCGACACCGCCGCGGCCAACCTGTGGCAGCAGTTGGCGCGCTGGGGCGGCAACCGCCACCGCGGTGAACTGCTGGTGGACATCGGCCTGGGCCGCAAGATTGCCATCATCGTGGCCAAGCGCCTGGCGCAGATGATGGGCGAGCGTGGCATCAAGCCCGACGCCGTAACGCTGACGCTGGGCCGCTACGGCCAGGACGACAACGCCTTCACGCAAGGCGAGGTGCTGGTCGATGGCAGCGAAGGCGCCTCCATCCAGTTCGCGCCCTGTTGCCGCCCCATCCCCGGCGACCACATCGTCGGCTACCTGGGCCGCGGCGAAGGCCTCATGGTGCACACCGCCGACTGCCCCACCGCGCGGCGCCTGCTCGAACGCGACAGCGAGCGCTGGATGCAGGTGGATTGGGCCGAGGAGATGACGCGGTCTTTCGAGACCCAGCTGCACGTGCTGGTGCAGAACGGCAAGGGCGTGCTGGCCCAGGTGGCCTCGGCCGTCAGCACCGCCGAGGCCGACATCACCCACCTCGACATGGATCCCAGCGGCGGCAGCGCCGCTCGCGCCGGCCACCCGGCGCAGGAAACCACCGAACTGCGCCTGCTCATCAGCGTGCGCGACCGTGTGCACCTGGCCGACGTGCTGCGCACGATGCGGCGTTCACCGGTGGTGCTGAAGGTCTCGCGCACAAGGCTGCACTGACCGGGCACGCCCCAGGGGCGCCGCTGCTCAAGGCGCCGGGTAGCGCACCGCCACGACTTCGATCTTCTCCACGCCGACGGGCGTGACGAGCGCCACTTCGTCGCCCTCGCGCGCCTTGAGCAGCGCGCGGGCGATGGGGGCGATCCAGCTCACCTCGCCTTGCAGGCTGTCGGCCTCGTCGATGCCCTTGATGGTGATGGTGCGCTCCTCGCCGGCTGCGGTGGCATAGGTGACGGTGGCGCCAAAGAAAACCTGGTCGCTGCCGTGGTGCGCCGAAGGGTCGGCCACCTCGGCGATGTCCAGGCGCTTGGTGAGAAAGCGGATGCGGCGGTCTATCTCGCGCAGGCGCTTCTTGCCGTAGAGGTAGTCACCGTTTTCGCTGCGGTCGCCGTTCTTGGCGGCCCAGGACACGGTCTCGACCACTTTCGGTCGCTCCACGTCCAGCAGCGTCATCAGCTCGGCGCGCAGCCGCTGGTAGCCCGCCGGGGTGATGTAGTTGCGCGTGCCCGCCGGCAGCGGCGGCAGGCCCGGGCTCTCATCGTCCTCGTCCCCTTCGGGCTCCTTGACGAAGGCCTTGTTCAGGGCACGATCTCGACGCGCACCAGCGCCGCACCGAACTCGTCTTCGCAGGGCTGGTTGGGGGTGCACAGCGGCTTGCCGGCCATCACCGGGCCGGTGCCGTCGAAGCTGGCGGCCAGCGCGGTGGCTTCGGCGCCGGTCGGGAAGACGCGAATCGAACCGTCCTTCTTGGGCTTGAGCGCACTGTGGTCGCGCTGGCGCGGCGACACCATCACCAGCAGGTCGGTCGGGCCGGCCGGGCCGCTGGTCTCCCAGGCCGTTTCACCCGGCAGCGGCAGCTTCAGGATCTGGCCCTTCTTCACCTTCACCGAGCCCGAGGTGAAGCTGGGCACCAACTGCAGCAGCGACTTGTCGGCGCCGTGCACGAAAAGGTAGAGGTAGCCGTCGCGCTCGGCCTGCACCGTCATGGTGAGGTCGTCGCGGCCGATGCGGTAGCTGGTCTTGTTGGTGAGCAGGCGCACGCCGAAGCCCGGCGTCTGCGCCTTCACGACACGGTCGAACTCGGCCGCGGGCTCGAAGCTGGCCGCCTGCGTGGGCGCGGGCACGGCCGCGGGCGGCGGCACCACGGCCGGCGCCGGCGAAGGGGCCGCCGCCACCGAGGCAGAAGCGGGCGCAGGCGCCTGCGCGGGCACGGCGGCCTGCTCTGCCGGTGTCGGCCGGGGCTTCGGGGCCAGCGCGAAATACAGGCCCACCGCGATGGCCACCAAGGCGCCTGCGCCGGTACCGATCAATGCGCCCTTGCCCTTGGTTGGCGCGGTCTGCCCCCCGGCCGCGGTGGCGGGCGCGGCGGCAGCCGGACGCCCTGGGGCCGACGGCATCAAGGTCTGCGGCGCCAGGGCCCCGCGGGCCGTGGGCGCGTAGGCCTGGGTGGCTTCGGCGGGATTGCGCGCCGGCATCTCGGTGCCGGGCGGCAGCGGCTGCGTGGCGTAGTTCTGCTCCACGGGCGCAATGTCGCCCAGGCCGATGTCCTGGCGCAGTTCGCCGATGCTCTGCGTGCGGTGCTCGGGCCGCACGGCCAGCGCGCGGTCGATGGCCCCGAGGAAACGCTCACTGAAGCGGCCGGCGGCGCTTTCCACCAGCGGCTGGTAGGTGTCGTTCAGGATGCGGCCCACACTGGGCGGCGGCGTGCGGCCGACGATGGCGAAGTACAGCACTGCGGCCAAGGCGTAGACGTCGGTCCACGGGCCCTGCTTCATGCCCGGGATCTCGGCGTACTGCTCCACGGGCGCGTAGCCGGGTTTCAAAATGACCGTCAGTGCCTGCGTCTGCTCGCTGATGACACGCCGCGCCGCGCCGAAGTCGAGCAGCAGCCAGCGGCCCTTCTCGGGCAGGAACATCACGTTGTCGGGCGCGATGTCGCGGTGGTAGACCTGCTCGGCGTGGATGACCAGCAGCGCCTCGGTGATCTGGCTCAGCACGCCGCGCAGCCAGGGCTCGTCGATGGGCTGGCCCGTGCGCTTCATGTCGCGCAGCACGTCCTTCAGCGTGGTGCCCTTGAGCAAGGGCATCACCATGTAGGCAGTGCCGTTGGCCTCCCAGAAGCGGTAGACCTTCACCAGCGACGGATGGTCGAAGCTGGCGAGCATCTTCGCTTCCTTCACGAAGCTCTCGCGGCCGGCCTCGAAGGTCTCGCGGTAGCGCTCGCTCTTGACCTGCACCTGCGTGCCGCCGCCGATGCGTTGCGCCAGCGACGAGGGCATGTACTCCTTGAGCGCGACTTCGCGTTCGAGCGAGGTGTCGAAAGCCTTGTAGACAACGCCGAAGCCCCCCTCGCCGATCAGCTCGGTCAGGCGGAACTCGGCCAGCATCGTGCCCACCGGCAAGTGGCCGCCATCGGCCGGCGGCGGCGCCACCATCTGCGTGGCTTCCGGTGGCGGGGCCGCGCCTGCGGCTTGCCCGGCCGACCACTGTGTCGGCTGGAAGCCCGTGGGCGGCGTGGCGCCGGGCGGCCGGATGACGGTGCGGTCGTCGTCGGAGGCGTCGGGGGTCATGTCCGGGTGGGGCTTTGCGGTGTGCGGAAGCTCAGATTGTCGCAGCCGGGCCGAAGAGCTGGGCCATGGCCGCTGCGCCGGGCAGGCCGCGCGAGACCCACAGCCGCGGCGCCTGCTCGTCGGGCCGTGCGTACCACCAGGCCAGGCCGCGGGCTGCGTCGGCCCAGGCGGCCTGTGCCTGCGCGCCGATCTGCAGCGCGGCATCGGCAGGGCCGACGCCAGCAGGCGCGACGAGCGCACCGGCCGCAGCCGGCATCGCTGCGCCATTCGCAGGTGGCGCAGTCAGCGCGGGCAAGGCCATGCGTGACAGTTCGTCTTCCAGCCGCTCGCCCGTCCAGTCTTCGAAGAGGGCGTCGCGGGCCAGTTCGTCCAGGCGAGACAGCCAGGCCCAGAGGCCGTTCATCTCTTGGGTATGGGCAGGCCCGGCGCCGAGTGGCAGCACCAGCGTGAGCGGGAAGTAGCGGCCCACGCGGTCGACCGAAGGCATCAGCACACCAGCCCAGCCCTGGCGCCCGGCTGCGCCCGGCAGCACGCCGGGCATCAGCAGGAAGCGCCAGCTCGGCGAGCCCAGATAGTCCTGCAGCCAAGCCTCGGGCCGCTGTTCGCGCAGCGCCAGCAGGCCGCTGGCCAGCCAGCCGTCCCAGGGCTCGATGAACTCGCTGCCCAGCCGCCGCGAGGCGAAATCACCCAGCGAGGGCAGCTTGCCGTGCCAGCCGGGCGGCAGGCCGCCATGCGCCGCAGCGCTGGGCAGGACGGACGTTGCGGCGGCCGTGTTCGGCATGGATGCGCCCGCTCAGAGCGCCGCCGGGCAGCGGAACTGCTTGATCTCGCGCAGCTGGAAGGGGTTGAAGACGCTGGCTGCGATGACCTCCAGCCGCGCCCGCTTGCCGTCGAGGTTCATGATGACGCTGAACTTCTCGGGCACCGCGCCGGGCTCGATCTGGAAACGCTCGAACAGGCGGAACAAGGCCCACGAGCCGTCGGTCTGCACCAGCGGACCGGCATTGCCCAGGCCGGTGCTCATCTTGATCACCGACGCCAGGCGCGGGCTGGGCCAGGCGATGCTGATCGAGGGCGAGGTGGTGGTGAGCTTCTGCACCTGGCCGTCGATGTCGAAGCTCAGCTCCTTCAGCGAGGGTTCCAGTTCCGACAGGCGCATCTCGACGCGGATGGCCGGCGTCTTGCCGCCGTTGCGGAAGAACACTTCGCGGATGCGCTGTGCACGCTGGAACTCCGCCAGCGCCGCCGGCGACACCGGCTTGGTGCCATCGGCCAGCGGCCGGTAGGTCCAGGTGGGCGTGCTGGTGTCGACGATGGTGGCCAGACGCGCCTTGAAGAACTCGTCGAAGAGCCCGCCCTGCCCGAAGAGCTGGCCGAAGTCTTCGGGCAGCACGTCGGCCTTGCTGCCGCTGGCGAAGGGGTAGCGGTTGGTGATGCTGCGGTTGCAGATCTCGGCGATGGGCTGCAGTTCGGCGGTGAGGCCTTCGCGTTCGGCACCACGGCTCTGGCCGGCTGCGGCATCCGCCATCTGCTCCACCAGCCCGCGCACCAGGTCAGGCTGGCCGGCGGCGGCCACCTTCACGCGCTCGGCGCCACCAGCGGGCGGCGGCGGCGTCTTGCTCTTCTTGGCAGCGTCCACGGCCGCGAGCTGTGCATAGAGCTCGCCGAAAAGCTTGAGGGTGTCGCTGATGGGCGGCGGATCGCCCGTCACCAGGCGGTGGATGCCGGCGAAGTGATCATCGACCATGCGCTCCAGCGGACCGCCCGCACCCCCGGCGGCCGGCGCAGCGCCAGCCAGGCGCGCGGCATCGGCCTTGGCCTGGTTGGCGGCCTTCTCCAGCGCACTCGGCGCCGCGGCGGCCTGCACCAGGCGCGTCTGCTCGGTGATGCCCCGCAGGTAGGCGGCCAGCGGTGAATCGACCGCCGACAGGATGCGCGAGACGGCCAGCGCCCGCTCGGGGTCGTTCAGCTTCACCAGCTTGACGTCGGCGAGGTAGGCGTCCCAGGTCTTGATGTAGTCCTCGAAGTACAGGCGCCTGACCTTGTCGGTGACGGCATCGCCCAGCGTGGCGTCGCGCAGGCGTGCCGGGTCGACGCGCAGGCCCAGCACCCAGCCCTCTTCCTGCGCCAGCCGCGGCGTGGCTTCCTTGATGGCCGGCAGCACCAGACGGCGGTAGGCGTCTTTCGTGTACAGGCCGCTGATGCCCTTGCTCAAGGGCTCGGCGCTGGTGCGCTGGAAGACCTGGGCGGCGTTCGGGCCGGCGGCCGCGGCGACGCTGAAGTCGTTGGCGCTGCCGGGCTTGTACTGGCGCTTGACGCGGCTGTAGACGCGGTACTCCAGCGGGTAGGCGGCCAGCATCTCGCGCACGCTGGCGACGAGGTTCGGGTCCTGCGCGATCGCCGCACGCGGCGGGCCCAGCGCGAGCAGCGCTGCGAGGTGGCCATCGAGCTGCGCCCGCTCTTCCGGCGCCATGCGGCCGTAGTTGGCATCCCAATCGACGCCGATCCAGGCCTGCAGCGCATCGGCATCGAAGCGCTCGGGCTGGTGCAGCATGAGGTAGCTCTTCAGGGCCTCGTAGGCGGCTTCGAGGTTGTCCTTGTTGGCCGCACGCAGGCGCTCTTCCAGGCGGCCGGCCACGCGCGGCATCAGCGCTTTCTGCAGCACGCGGTGGTAGGCGATCTGCGCGCCCGCATCGAGCTTGTCGCCCTGGTAGAGGCCCAGGCCGTGCAGCAGCGGCGGGTTGGCGAGGTCGACGCCTTCGATCTTCGCGGCATCGCGCAAGGCGCTCAGCGGCGTGACCAGCGGCGCGACATCGGCGCTGGTGGCCGGCGGCAGGCTTTCGACACCCTGGCGCAGCGCCGGCAGACGTTCGGCCACCTGGGCGGCGTGGTCGAGGTTGCGCGCGCGGCTGACGGCCCAGCCCACGGCCACGATCACACTGAAGACCGCCAGCGTGCCCATCACCCCCAGGCGCAGCGCATGGCGCCGGCGCTCGGCCACCGGGTTCAGCGCGCCGAGGCCGCGCTCGGCGAACACCAGGTCCTTCAGCAGGCGGTGCAGGAAGAAGCTCTTGCCGCGGCCCGGCGCCACGGCCGCATTGCGCCCGCCCATGCCAAAAGACGAAGCCAGCGCGCCCATCACGCGGTCGATGGGCGAGCCCTCTTGCGTACCGCTGGTGAAGTAGACGCCACGCACCCTCGGCGCCGTCTCCACGGCACCACCGCCCGAGAACACCTGGCGCAGGAAGTCGGCCAACACGCCCTGCAGCGCGGCGAACTCCTGCGGGAAGGCAAAGACCGCGCTCTTCTTGAGCACGTCGCGCTCGGCCTCCAGCCGGTCGACCAGCTGCGCCACCAGGCGCTGCTGCAGTTGCTGGTACAGCGCCGGGAACTGCGCCATGGGGTCTTCGCCCGCCGGCAGGTCGTGCGGGAAGGTGAAGCCCCAGACCTGGTCGCGCTCGTCCTTGGCCAGAGCCTCGAAGCTCTCGTTGAAGCCGCCGATGAGGTCGGCCTTGGTCACCAGCACGTACACCGGCGCGCGCACGCCCAGCTTGGTCTGCAGTTCGTTCAGGCGCGCGCGCAGCTTGGCGGCATGCTCCTTGCGCTCTGGCGCACCCTGCTGCAGCAGATCCTGGATGTTGACGGTGAGCAGCACGCCGTTGATGGGCTGGCGCGGGCGGGTCCGTTTGAGCAGCGCGAGGAAGTTGTCCCAAGCGCTCGCGTCGACGTCCTTGTCGCTTTCCTGGGTGGCGTAGCGGCCGGCGGTGTCGATGAGCACCGCGTCCTGCGTGAACCACCACTCGCAGTTGCGCGTGCCGCCCACGCCTTGCACGGAACCCTTGCCGTCCTTGCCATCACCCAGCAAGAACTGCAGGCCGGCGTTCATCAGCGCCGTGGTCTTGCCCGAGCCCGGCGCGCCCACGAACACGTACCAGGGCAGTTCGTACAGGTACTGCCCACCGCCGAAGGCGCCCTTGCCCTTGGCGGCCTTCAGCCGCTGCACGGCCTCGTTGAAGCGGGTGGCCAGCACCTGGGCTTCCTTGTCGCTGGCCGACGGCCCGGCCCCCAGGCCCTGCAGCAGCGCGGCGTTGGTCTTGCGGCGTTGGTGGGCCTTCCAGGCCATCACACCGCCCCAGGTGCCCCAGATCAGCACCAGCACCAACAGGCGCAGCCACAGCGTGCCCAGTGGGCGCGATTCGCCCAGCGGAATGAGCGGGAAGACGAACCAGACGATGGCCGACAGAGCCAGCAGGCCGAGGATGCCCAGCACCAGCGGGCTGAATACCTTGCGCAGAAAGTTCTTCATGTCAGTTCGGCGCCGTGGCGAACAGCGTGATCTCCACGCGGCGGTTCCTGGCGCGCCCGTCGGCGCTGCCGTTGTCGGCCAGCGGTTCGGTGTCGGCCCGCCCTTCAGCGCTCAGGCGCTCGGGCTTCACGAAGGCGCCCAACAGCGCCTTGACGCTGTTGGCACGGTCTTTCGAGAGGTGCCAGTTGGAGGGGAAACGCAGCGAACGGATGGGCTGGTTGTCGGTGTGGCCGGCGATCTGCACCTGCCCGGGCACCTGGTTCAGGGCCGCGCCGATGCGCTCGAACAGCGGCCGCACCTTGCCGGAAAGATCGGCGCTGCCGGGGTCGAAAACGCCATCGCCGCGCAAGGTGACGACCGAGCGGTCGGCCAGGTCCTTCACCTCCAAGGCGCCAGCGTCGATGTCGGTCTTCAACAGCTGCGCCAGACGCGGCGGCGGCGCCACCGCGGGTGGGGGTGCCGGCGGGGCCGCGAGGACCTTGGTGTCGATGGACTGCAAGGACGTGAAGGTGGCGTCGGTCTGCGCGTTCAGCGTCAGGCGCAGCACGAGGAAGAGCGCCAGCAGCACACCGGCCAGCACCGCCGCCACGGCCCACAGGGGCACGCCGTCGCTCAGGCGCGCGGGCGCTGCGGCCACGCCCTGCCACTGCGGTGACAGCTCGCGCTCAGCCGGGCCGGCCAGTTCACGCAACTTGCCCGCCAGCCGCTCACGCACGCTGTCGAGTTGGGCCTTGCCATCGTTCAAGACCTTGTAGCGGCCCTCGAAACCCAGCGAGAGTACGGCGTACACCAGCTCCAGCAGGTTGCGGTGCTGGCTGGGGTTCTCGACCAGGCGCGTGAGCAGCTGGAACACCTTCTCGCCGCCCCAGGCCTCGTTGTGGAAGTGCACGAGCAGGCTCTGCGACGACCACGCGCCCGAGCCGCCCCAGGGCGTGCTGGAAGCCGATTCGTCGAGCAGTGTGCAAAGGATGTAGCGCGCGGCCACCACCTGCTCGTTGGGCAGGCCCTGCGCGCGCGCCACCGACTCGAAACGTTTGACGGATTCGACGAGCTGCACGCGCAGGCCCGCCGGGTCAGGGTGGCGCAGCGTCGCGCGCAGGCGCGGGGCGGCGCTGAGCAGGGGCGCGGCGGCCTGCACCAGCGGGTTGAGGCTGGCATGGGCCGGCAGTTCGGGCAGCGGCACTTGCGCCAGGGCCGGGCCGGCGGCAGCCACCGGCTGCGCCCCCGCAGGCGCTGGGGCCGCAGGGCGCGCGCCGCGGCCCGCGCTGGGCTTGATCACCGTGCGGTCGGACTCGAAGGCGGCGAAGGGGTCCTTCGGGCTGTCGTTGTCACTCATCCGGAAAGAGCCTCAGTGGGGGCGGCCAGCGCGCGCTCGGGCGTTCAGCCGCGGATGGCCCAGAACTCGAGGGCCAGGCCAGGGAACTCGCCAGCGATGTGCATCGCCAGCCCGCCCGAACTCTCGAGCTGCTTCCAGAGCTCGTTGCCGCGGGTTTCGAGTTCGAAATAGGTGAAGCCGGCGTGGTACGGAATCTGGCGCGGCGCCACGGGCAGGGCACGCAGCGTGACGCCGGGCAACTGCAGGTTGACGAGATCGCGGATGCGCTCGGCCGGTCCGATCTTCACCTGCGTCGGGAAGCGCATGCGCAGCGCCTCGCCCGGCATCTGCGCGTTGACAGCCAGCACGAACATCGCGGTGCGCAGCAACTCAGCGTCGCCGATCACGGCCACGCGGATGCCGTGCTTGCGCTCTTGCAGATCGATGGGCAGCGCGGTCTGCTCCAGCACTTGCGACAGCGATTGCCGCAGGTCGGCCATCACCGCGCGGAAGCAACTCGCCAGGTCGTCATGCCGGTACTCGGGATAGGCCGGTGGCCGCCGCTGCTCGCGGAAGGTGGAGAGCTCGCCGGCCAACCCGAGGCACAGGTGGTAGAAACGTTCGGGATGCAGCACCGGCACGCGCTGCAGGTGCGCGAACATCGGCTGGAACCGGTTGATCGCCTGCAAGAGCAGGAAGTCGACGATCTCGCCCGTGCCCGATCGGCCCGGCTGCGCCAGACGCGCGCCCAGCGCTTCGCCGCGCTGCTGCAGCATGCCGTGAACCTCACGCAGGTAGCCGTCCAGGATGAGCTGCGCGGGTGCATGCAACATCGGCGGTATGTACTGCGTGTCGAGCACCACGCGTGCATCCGAACGCCGCTCGATGACGCGCACCACGCCAATGGCCACGTAACCGTCGTTGAGGTCGCGCTGCAGCATCAGCCGCAGGTTCAGGCGCCCCACCTGCAGCGGTGCCTCACGCAAGCTCGACGCATGGATGTCGGCCACGCCGAGATCGGCCACGCGCCAGCGAGGCGGCATCGAACTTTCGCCCGCCTCCACATCGCTCTCTGTCACGCCCGGGCGGGACAGCGGCACGGCGAGCACGACGATCTCGTCGCGCGCATCGCCAGGCACCTCCAGCGAGGGCGGTGCGGGCTCGTCGTTGGGGATGGAGAAGGCCAGCCCGTCGGGCAGCACGCCGCGCGCGCCGGTGATCTGGATGCGGCCCTGCAGCAGCGCCGCGTCGTCGACTTGCAGTGACAGGAAGCCCCAAGCCCAGGGCAGCCCTGCGGTGATGCGGCCCTCGAGCTGCCGGGCGACAAAACGGTCTTGTTGCTGGAAGTGCTGCGGCTGGAGGAACATGCCCTCCGTCCACATCACCTTGTTGTGCCAAGTCATCGGGAGCTGCGGTCCTTGCGTCTTGTTCGGGCGCTGCGAGGCACGCCGTTTGCGGGCCGGGGCTGTCAACGATACACGGGCAGGCCCCGGCCGTCACCCTGCGACACAGGCTATCCGAAGGACAGGCGGCCGCGCCGTGCCGGGCGGTGCCACGCCCTCTCATGTGGGGATAGGAAGCCTGGGGGTCGGGGAGTATCATTTTGGAATCGCTCACCGCCGTGCATGGTCGTGCCAGCAGCCCCGAAACGGCCACTCCCGCAAGGGTCGGCCGACCGCCGCACCACCTTCTTCTTGTCGTCAAGGAGCCTCCGATGAAGCAACCCCGTTTCCTGGCCCGCTGCCTGCTGGCCGTGGCCGCCGCGGCGGCCTTGCCTGCACTGGCCTCCGAAGCCGTCGACATGGGCCAGAACGTGCCCGATGCCAAGGCCGTTGCCGAGGGCCTCTTCCCCGAAGACGCCTGTGAACAGCTGAAAGCCGCCGGCTTCAAGTGCATGGGCTTCAAGCCCGCTGTTCGTTACTCGCTGCCCGCGGCCTCGTTCCGCCTGGGCTCGGCCGAGTTGCCCGATGGCCTGAAGCGCCAGCTGGAGGTTTTTGCCGAGGTGCTGAAGTCCAAGCGCGGCAGTGGCAAGGTCGTGCGCATCGAAGGCCACGCCGACGCCTCGGGTGCAGCGGCAGCCAACCTGCAGCTCTCTCAGCGCCGGGCCGACGCCGTGCGCGATTTCCTGGTGGAACTGGGGGCCGACCCGGCCATGATCGCGCCGGTGGGCGTGGGCGCCGCAGCACCGAAGAACTCCAAAGATCCCTTCGCACCGGAAAACCGCCGCGTCGAGATCGGCCGCGCCACGCCGCCGTCCTGAACTTGCGCCCCTGGCAGCCGCAAGGCCTGCCGCGCGCCAACGAACAAGCCCGCTCGCAGCGGGCTTGTTTCGTTTCAGGGGATGTCGTGCGTGGCCTGGCCGGCGAAGTTGATGCTGATGCTCCCGCCCCAGATGCAGGTCAGCTTCGAGCTGTCATTGAGCGCCGGCATGCCGCACACCAGCACCGTGGGGGCGCCGGGTGCCCAGGGTGCGGGCGTGGCAGGGATGCAAGGCATGGGCGTCAACACGCCAAGTGCGGCCGCCGTGGCAGCAGCCACAACGGGGTTCGAAGGGCTCTGGCACATCCCGAAAGGCGGGATGTTCATGATCGGGATGTTGTCCATGATGTTGGCGGCCATCACGCCGCTGGTCATCACGGTCTTCGGGGTGGGCACGAGCGAGCTCGGGGCCACGCCCATCGTGCACTTCATCACCGCGCCCATGCAGACTTGCTTGGCCATGTTCGCGTGCTCCTGGGTTGCGTCTGCTGATTTCAGGGTATTCAGGCCGCCGGTGCGGCCCGGGTCCACACCGTCAAGGCACTGAAGTTGTCGTGGCTGGTCTTGTGCGCCGCGGCGGCACGCACCGCCATGGCCAACTCGCCGATCCACGCGCCGGGGTTGGGCGCCGCGGCCAGCGTGCTTTCGAGCACCTCGTCGTCGAGGTACTCCCACAGCCCGTCGGTGCACAGCAGGAAGACATCGCCGGCCTGCACCTCTTGCGCCGCTTCACGCGCGCTGACTTCCAGCATCTCCGGCGCCAGCCCCAGCGCACTGCGCAGTTCGCTGCGCTTGGGGTGCGAACGGATCTGCTCCAGCGTGAGCACGCCGGAATCGACCAGCCCCTGCACCAGGCTGTGATCGCGCGTGCGGTCGAGCACACGCCCCTGACGGAACCAGTACATGCGCGAATCGCCCGAGTGCGCCCAGTGCGCGGTGTGCTGCACGAAGTCGATGACAAGGCAGACCACCGTGCTGTGCATGTCCTGCTTCGCGGTGCCGGGCACACGCTCGCTGATGAGCACATCGTTGGTGACGCGCAGCAGACGCTCGAGCTCGGCGGCTCGCTCCGAGGGCTGCTGCGAGAAGCGCGCGATGAGCTCCTGCACGGCCAGCCGCGACGCGATGTCGCCCCCGCCGTGTCCGCCGGCGCCGTCGGCCAGCACGCAGCACAGGTGCCGCCCGGAGTGCCAGTGGCCGCAGGCGTCTTCGTTGTACTTGCGGCCGCCGCGGTCGCTGAGCAAGGCTACTTCGAGTGCGAGCATGCGTGCCACCTCCTGCCTGTGCGGCGCATGCTAGCGCGGCCCGGCCTCGTTGTGCAGCCGGTCGAGCTGGTCTTCGTAGGCCTTCAGGAAGGCCTTGCCGAAGAGCTCGTCGAAGTCATCCTGCGCCTCGGTCTGCAGCTGCGCAAAGAGCTCGTTGAAGGCTTCCCACAGGCGCGCCTTGCGCGTGGCCGGGATGATGCTGTCGATAGCCGAGCGCTTGCTTAGCTTGCCTTCGAGCTGCTTCGGGTCAAAGCGCAGCAGCACACCTTCCAGCGCGGCCCGCATACCGGCCATCACGCCGAGCTGGTGGGCGCGCAGGTCGTCGAAGGCATCGCGCATGGCCGTGGCCGAGGGCATGAAGCCGGGTGCCGGCGGCCCCAGCAGGTGCTGCAGGGCCACCTCGACGGTGGGCGAGAACTTCAGCGGGTTGTTCTCGCGCGAGACGATCATCGTCATCTCGGCACGCATCTCGCGTTTGAGCGCTGCACGCGCCACCAGCAGCTCGACCGCGCCGCGCGTGGATTCGCGCAGCAGTTGCCCGACGAGCTCCATGGTCTGCGGCGTCAGCGCTTCCAGGCGCAGGCCGGGCACACCCAAGCCACGCAGCAGGGCCTGCAGCAGTTCGGCATCGGGCGCCCCTGCCCCCACCGGCACCGGCGCGGGGGCCATGGAGGCTGGCGGCGACCTGGGCACCTCGGTACGGGCGGGCGCAGCAGCAGCGGGGGTTGGCGACAACGAAGGCTCGGCCCGCTTGAGGGGCGGCGGTGCATCCGGCCGGCGCAGGCCGGGCAAGGTGACCACACGGCCGTCGCGGGGCGGATCGTTCCAGGAAAAGATCGCGCCTTGCGGCAGCGGCGCCGGTGCCAGGTTGGCCGGTGGCGGCTGCACCGGCGGCAGCGACATCGGCATGTTCAGCTCCGAAGCATGGTCGCTGCGGCTGGCCGGCATCAAGGTGGCGGTGCGCGCCAGCGACTGCAAGGCATCGTCGTGCTGGGCCGTGTTCGGCTGGGCCATCAGGGCCTGCTGCGGCAGGCCGCCCAGCGGGTCGCCGCTCAGGGGCGCAGCGCTCAGCCCGAAGAGATCGTCGAGCGAATCCCCCCCGCCTGTGGGCAGGCTGGCAAAGGCGTCGACCGGGGCGCTGCGGCCGCCCGCAGGCGGCGGCGCCTCCGCTGGATCGGGCGCGAAAGGATCCCAGTCGTCGGGGATGGCGGCAGCGCCAGCCGCAGGTGCACGCTGCGGCGGCGGTGAAGGCCAGGCCGCAGCAGGCGCCGGAGCCCAGGCGGGCGCCGGCGGTGGTGCGGGCATCGGAGCCGGCGCCGGCCAGGCACCTGCGCTGGGCATGGCCGTGCGTTGCGAGACGCCAGGCGCCGTTCTGGGCGCGGCGGGCGCAGCCAACCCCAGTGGTGCGTCTCCGAAGAGATCGGCGAAGGGGTCGTCGCTCTTCAGGGCACCGGGCGCTTCGGCGGCGAGCAGGTAGCCGCCGATCATCAACTCATCGCCCACCTTCAAGGGATGCTCGCGTCCGGTGCCGATGACCTGGCCGTTCACGCTGATCGGGTTGCTGCCGTTGTCGACGACGCCATAGCCGCCAGCACGGAAGACCACGCGCGCATGCACCCGTGAAATGGTGCGCTCCGGATCGGGCAGCACGAGCTGGTTGTTGTCGGCGCGGCCGATGGTGCCGCCGAGTTCGTCGAACTGGGCCGAAGGCCCGTCGGCGGGGCTTCCGTTGTAGCTGAGCACCCTCAGCACGATCATGCGAGAACTCCGAAATGGGGCAAGTCGCGCAGCATAGCGGGCCCGCAGGCCGGCCGCGCCGATTCAGCGGATGACATAGAACCGGCCCTCGATCACCGCCAGCCGCAAGGGCCAGGCGATGCGGCCACCGCCCGCCACCGGGCTGTGCAGGGCCGGCAAGAGCCCGTCGGGCGTCAGGCATTCGAGCAGCCGGCCGCCGGCCAGCGGCCGCAGCATCAGGGCGTCGGCCTTGGGCATGGGCGGTTTCAGGGGCGCCTTGGCGTGCCACTGCTGCACCTGCAGGCGCAGCCGGCCCACGTCGTCGGCCAGGTTCCGCTGGTAGGCGAGCGCCAGCTCCTCGAAGCGCAAGCGCGCCGCGAGCACCAGCGGCTCGGGGTCGCCGCGCGCCAGCCCCAGCGCCAGGCCTTGCAGGTAGGCTGCAGCCTGCGGCAGCAGGGCCTCGGGATCGGGCACAGCCGGCGCATCGAACCAGCGCCAGCGCGGGAAAGCGATAGGCAGGTCGACCGTCTGCCGCAGGGTGGCCGGCACTTCGGTCACCTCGCCCGCCGGTGGGGCCCAGTCGATCTGCGCCAGCGTGCGCGCGTTCTCCGGATGCGCCAATTGCCCGATGCGCGGCAGCAGCAGGCGCAGGCTGGCGCCGCGCTGGCCGTCGCTGAGCAAGGGCGATGGCGCACCGGCCTGGCCAGGTGGTGGTGGCTGGATGACGAGCTGCAGGTCGTTGGCACCCGACAGCGTGTACTCGTGGATGGGGACGGTCACCGCGCCAGCGGCCGGCCCGCTGCGCGCCAGCGGCACGCCATTGAGCTGGGCCTCGGCCACGACGCCGATGCTGTCCAGGCGCAAGACCAGCAGGCGTTCCATCAGGCCAGGCTCCAGTCGAGCAGTGACATCGCCGGCCACAGCGGGTGCACGAAATGCCGCTGCCCGAGCACCGGGTCGACCAGCGCCAGCTGCAGCTGGCCAGGCTCGAGCCGCAGCTGCGCGAACCACTCCCAGCCGCTGCCGCCGGCGGTGCGCGGCCGCAGGCCCACTTCGCCCACCAACGCGCCCGTGCAAGGGCCGCCCATCTGCAGGAGGCTGCCGGTGTCGGTGGCCAGCGGCGTGAGCTCGGCCGTGAAGGGCAGCCGCAGCGACAGCCGCGCCGGCAGCAGGGTCGGCAGCAGCGGGGGATCGGGGGTCTCGCGGCGCAGTTGCAGCCGCAGTTCGGTGCTGCCCACACAACGCAGAACCAGGCGGGCGCGGGCGCCGTCGAGCGACAGTTCGGCCTCTGCCTGCAGGTCGGCCTGGCAAGCCTGCATCTCCAGCGCGCCCAGCAGGCGCATGAAGGCCCGCCCGTCCAGGCCGCCGGCGCCCAGACACCAGCCCCAGGTCAGCGCGGCGCGGCCGATCAGCAAGGCCAGCACACCCTCCAGCCGAACCTGGCTGCAGCCCTCGACGGCCGTCAGCGTCTTCAACAGCTGCTGCAAGGCCTGTGCGGTGGCGACATCGAGGCCCTGCTCGAAACCCCGGCGCAGCGGCTGCGCGTCCTGGCCTTGGCCGTCGCATTCGACCCGGCAACGGGTGGCCGGCTTGGAGGCCGGCGCGTGCCCGGCCACCACGGGCTGCGAGGCGGGCGCCTGCCGCTCGATGTCGACGAACCATTGCGCCGCAGGCCAGGCCCACAGCAAGGTGTTCTGGGCCCCGAGGGCGTCGCCTTCGTCGCGCAGGCCACAGACCTGCACATCGAGCTTGAAGATGTCGGGCGAGGTTTCTTCGGCGATGGCCGTGCCCGGCCCCGCCGCCGGCCCGGGCTGGGCCAGTGTGCTGACAGGCCAGCTCACCGCCCGGGTTTCGTGGCCAGCCCACTTCCACCGGCCGTGCGTGCCGCCGAAGTTCAAGGCCGGGTGCACGTCACCGTCGCAAACGGCGTGGCTGCGCGTGCGCAGCTGCACGCGCGCCTGGGGCTTCACGCCCGGCGCATGGGCGAGCACGCCCACGAGCCGCGGCATCGGGTTGGCAGCGTCGACGCGCACCGGCGCAGGACTGGGCAGCGGCACCCGCTGCCATTGCCCGGCCTGCCATTGGTAGTTCTCAGTCACCGCCGGCTCCAGCAGCCGAAGTTCGACCGCTTCCAGGTCACAGGCCCGCAAGGGCAAAGGCAAGGGCTCGGGTGGATGCAGGGCACCAAAGCTGCCCAATTTGCCGAAGCGCGCCATCAGCCGCTCGTCGGCAGCACGCAGAACCTCGGGCTGGATGCGCGCGTCGGGCAGGCGTTCAAGTTCCAGCAAAGACCGGCGCACGAGTTGGTGCAGGGTCGCCCATTCACGGTCTCGCGGCGCCGCCAGCAGGCCCTGCGCCCACTCGAAGCCTGCGCGCTCGTGGAAGCTCGGGCCCCAGACGAAGCTGAGGTTCGCGAAACGCGCCACGCTCGCAGCACGGGTGAAGCCGAGCTTCAGGCCCTGCTGCACCGCCAGTTCAACGAAGGCGGTCTGCTTGTCACCCAGGCGCTCCTGCATGGCCGGCCACTGCGCCACCAGGTGTTCGGCCAGCTGCTGCACGAAGGCGGCCCAGGCAGCCGCTTCCCGGGCCTCGGTGTCGGGCGGACGGCTCACGGTCAGCGGTGCGTGAGCGGATCTTCGGGCAGGTCGGGCTCGACAGGCTCTTCAGGCGCCGTGACGGCCACCGGGCTGGCGCCGCTGCCACCGCCGGGCGAGCCGCCGGAGTTGACCTTGACCATCGCGCCCGTGATCGACACCCCATCCGGGCCCAGCACGATGGATGAGCCGCCCGCCTTGATGCTGATCTGCATGCCGGCCTCGATGACGACGTTCATGCCACCCTTGATGTGCACGTTCTGCCCGGCGTCGGCGCCGAGGTTGGAGCCGATCTTCAAGTGCATGTCGGTGCTGGACTTCAGCGAGATCGACGCGCCCGATTCCGTGGTGACATCGCCGGCGGCCTTCAGGCTCCAGATGTCGCCGCCGTCGAAGAGCATGCCCTGGGCGACCTTCATGCTGTATTTGGCGTCGTACTGGTGGCGCACGTCCTTCACCACCTTGAGGTGCTGCTCGCCCTCGATCTTTTCCTTGCGGTCCTTCTTGACGGTGCGGTGTTCGTCGCCCTCGCCGTCGCCGATTCCGATGTGAGACTTGAAGGTGCCCTCGACGAACTCCAGCCGGTCCTTCTGCGCGTGCAGCAGCACGTACTCTTCGCCGGCCTTGTCCTCGAACCTCAGCTCGTTGAAATCGGCAGCCTCGCCCAGCTTGCTGCGGCTCTTGAAGGTGCTGACCGTCGCGTTGTCGGGCAGCACGTAGGGCGGCTTCTGGGTCGCGTTGTAGACGCGGCCGGTGATCAGCGGCTGGTCGGGGTCGCCCTCGAGGAAATCGACGACCACCTCCTGCCCCAGCCGCGGCAAGGAAATCATGCCCCAGCCGTTGCCGGCCAAGGGGCTGGCCACACGCACCCAGCAGGAGCTGCTCGCGTTCTTTTCACCGAGCCGGTCCCAGTGGAACTGCACCTTCACGCGGGCGTGTTCGTCGGTGTAGATGTCGCCGGCGTCGCCATCGCCCACCACCACGGCCGTCTGCGGACCGGCGACGGACGGCTTGCGCGTGATGCGGGCCGGCCGGTAAGGCTCGGCATAGGGTTGTGCCTTGAAGCGGCAGGCGAAGAGCGTGTCGCCCGAAGCCCCGGCCTCATAGCCGGTCTGCTGCATCTCGATGTGGGTGGCCAGCACGACATAGTCGGTGTTCTGGTCGGCCCGGGGATGCTGCGCGAACGTGAACTTGGCGCCGGCCACGAGGCCCGGTGTGTTGCCTTCCCCCGTGAAGCGCGCAAAGCGGCTCTCGGCCTCGTTCAGGCGGAGGGTGGCGCGCGCATCGCCATCGGCCTTGACCTTGTACAGGCCCGGGTAGTCGTAGACCTCGTACGTTTTCTCGGCGTGGTTGCGGGTCGAAGCCGCGGTCGTGCTGGTGAGGTCGGTGGCCGGTGCCAGGTAGTCGTAGTCGCGCAGCGTGCTCTTGCCGGTCTGGATCTCGTGCCGCATGTGCCACCGGCTGATGACGGGCTCGCCCACGATCTGCTCGGGGTCGTCGTCGAAGGGCACGGTGGCGAAAGGCGCGAAGGGCTGGTGCGAACTCGAGGCGTCGGCCAGCACGAGCTCGTGCTTGTCTGCGCTATGGCGGAAGAAATAGAAAATGCCCTCTTCCTCCATCAAGCGGCTGACGAAGTTGAAGTCCGACTCTCGGTACTGCACGCAGTAGGTGCGCGTGGCGTAGGTGCCACTGAGTTCATCGACGAAGGTGCTCGTGTACTCGCCGAAGATGGCCTTGATGATGTCGGGCGCCGTCATCTCCTGAAAGATGCAGATGTTCGAGCGCCGCGTCAGCAGCCACAGCCAGGGGCGCAGCGTGAGGCGGTAGCGCACGTGCCGGCCATCCACGCCGTCGATGCCGAAGCCCGCCACGACGCCATGGAACCAGCGCTTGTCGCTGTCGCTCACCTCCAGCGACACCGCAGCGTTGGTGCCGAGCAGGTCGTCCGCAGACACGGTTTCACTCTCGTCGATGGCGAGCACCTGGAACTCGAAGAGCCGCGAGACTTCCTCGTCGGCCACCATGCTGCGGAACTTCAGCGTCGATGCGGCGCTGGCGGTCAGCGCCATCTGCAGGGGCGTGGCTTCGGGCATGGCTACTCAGGGTTCGAAGTTCAGGACTGACCGGCCGCCTCGGGGCGGGGGCGTTGCCGCGCAGCCAGGCGTCGCAGCGAGACCTTGCACAGTGCCTCGTCCCGGCCCGCCTGCGAACGACTATAGCGGCGGCCCTCGGGCCTTCGGTAACGGGGCGATGCGTGCGGCGGCAGGGGTGGCGTCATGCGGAAAGCGGTTGCGTCGGGAGCGGACTCTGAAGCAAAGTACCCGCAGCGGCAAGCTGCGTTGCCCCCTAGCCGCCGGGCCGGTCTTCCCTCACCGGCCCCAGCCACACGGAGCCTCTGATGCCTGGACGTCTGCAGTTCGATTTTTCGCCCCAGCCCCGCGGGCCCGCCCGCAGCGATGCCGGTCCGATGCGGGTGCTCGTGGTCGGCGATTTCAGCGCCCGGCCCGGCAGCGAGAAGCGGCCCCTGGCCGAACGACCCACGCACCGCATCGATGTCGACACGCTCGACACCGTGATGCAGAAGCTGGCCCCCCGGCTGGCCATCGGCGGCGGCGAGATCGGCTTCGAGTCGCTCGATGATTTCCATCCCGACGCATTGTTCGCCCGCCTTCCGGTGTTCGCGTCCTTGCGTCAGATGAGACGCCGCCTGATGGACCCGGCGCAGTTCGCGCAGGCGGCCGCCGAACTGGGCAGCGCAGCGCCGGCGCCCGCAACGGCCCAGCCTGCGGCCGACAGCGGCAGCCTGCTCGCCGGCTTGCTGGGCGGGCGCCCTGCAGGCTTGGCGCCCGCCACACCCTCGACACCCTCTCCGGCGGCCGGGGCAGCGGCCGGTGTCGACGCCTTCATCCGCAACGTCATCGCCCCCCACATCCAGCCCGACCACCGCCAGCAGCAGGCCGCGCTGGTGGCTTCGGTCGACGCGGCAACGGCCGCCGAGATGCGCGCGGTGCTGCGTGCCCCGGCCTTCCAGGCGCTGGAATCGGCTTGGCGCGGCGTGCAATGGCTGATCTCCAGCCTGGAGTTGGACGAGACGCTGGAACTGCATCTCTTCGATGCCACGCGAGACGAGCTCACGGCCGACATCGTGGCCAGCCAAGGGCGGCTGGCCGAGACCGGCCTGCACCGGGCGCTGGCCGATCGCTGGCGCAACCTGCCGGGCGGGCAGGGCTGGACCGTCATTGCCGGCCTGCAGCACTTCGGGCCCGCCGATGCCGACATCGGCCTGATGGCGGCCCTGGGCCTCATTGCGCGCGAGAGCGGCGGTCCCTGGCTGGCCAGTGCCGACACCGCCTTGGCGCTGGCCGAACCCGCCGCGCTGGCCGGCTGGACAGCCCTGCGCCGCAGCGAGGCCGCGCCTTGGCTGGGCCTTGCGGCGCCACGCGTGTTGCTGCGCCTGCCCTACGGCAAGCGCAGCGACCCGTGCAGCGCCTTCGCCTTTGAAGAGTTCGCCGGCGGCAGCCCCGACCATGAAGCTTTGCTCTGGGGCGCTGGCTCGCTCGCGGTGGCGCTCTTGCTCGGCCGGGCCTACACACAGAAGGGCTGGCAATTCGAACCTGGCGACGAACGCGAGATCGGCGACCTGCCGGCTTACCACTACACGAAGGATGGCGAGCCCGAGATGCAGGCCTGCGCCGAGGCCTATCTCGGCGAGCAGGCCGGACAAGCCCTGCTGGCCGCTGGCCTGATGCCGGTGCTGAGCCACAAGCACCGCAATGCAGTGACGGTGATGCGCTTCCAGTCGATCGCCGAGCCTGCCCAGCCCTTGCCGGTGGGCTCAGCCGGTCGTTGAAGACGCGACGGCCTGCGCGGCTGCGGGTACCAACTCTCGCTTGCGCAACTGGCCGGCGGCGCGGCTGAACTCGATGCAGGCGCCCTCGGCGCTTTCCATCACGAAGCTGTGGATGGGCCCGAACACCTGGGCCAGCTCCTCCGGCGTGCAGGTGGGCAGGTAGCTGCGCAGCACGCGCGGGTCGTAGTAGCGGAAGAGCAGGCGGCGGCCCTGCTCGTCACGCACCTTGAGGAACTTGCGCAGGTGATGCCGCAGGTTGGCGGCGTCGTCGATGCGCAGGAAGATGCCCCAGGCTTGACCCCAAGACGCGCCGAGCAGGCGTTCGGTGAGCCGGTGGCCCGGCAAGAGTTCCACCAGTTGCGGTGCGTTCATCTCCAGCGCCCGCGGTACCGTACCGCTGTAGAGACTGCGGAACTCCAGCCGCGACTCGATGAGCGTCCCGTAGATGGCAGGGTCACGGGCGCAGTCGAGCACGGCCCACACGCTGCCCGCACGGGATGTTGCGGCCGTCGGCCACAGCGCTTGTTGGCGTTCGGAAGTGCCAGCGCTCGTCATGCCTCAGGCCTCTTGCGCCGCCCGGGCGCACTCTTCACAGAAGGGCACGCCGTCGCGTGCGGCCTGCTGCAGCACCGCCACCATGGCGGCCACATCAAGTTCGGTCTCGAAGGTGCCGGGCGCAGGTGCTGCTGCCGGGGCCGCGCGGCGGGCGGCTGCAGCCGGGCTTGGCGCCGGCGCTGTCGGGGCCGGTGCAGGCGCTGGCTGTGTAAGCGCCAAGGGCCGCATCTGCAGGCTCGCTGCAGCCCCAGGCACGGCGTCCCTGCGTGCCAGCAAGCCGGTGCCCGTCAACACCTGGTGATCGTCGCAATGCCACCAGAGATCGGCCGGGAAGGCCTGCTGCAGTTGCTGGCGCAGCCGGGCCATGTCGGCGTCATCACCAACCGCAGTTTGGGCAGGCGTAGGTTCGAGCATGTCCAAGCGTATCAGGCGTGCATCCACCCGGTGCAGCCAGCGAGATCGACCTTTCCGTCAGCCGCGTGCACTGACGTATTTGTCGTAGGCCTTGGCAAGGCGATAGTCGACGACGTCGTTCAACTCCATGATGGACTTGCATTTTCCAGCGTCTGCGAAGTCGATCATGATGATGTTCGGGAAGTAGGCCTTCACGCGACGCTTGCCACCAAATTCGAGGGCCTTGATGCGGTCACGCTCCATCTGCGTTGAGATCGAAGCCTCCAGCCCTTGCGCCCAAAGTTCGTGCATGCGGGACACTCCACTGTCGCCCCACATCTGCTTGTTGCGATCGGCAATGCTCGACACGAAGCCTGTCGATGTCCAGTACATCATGCCGAGCACATCGGCCGCCCAGTCATCTTCCTGGCGGGCCATGGCCATCAGCATCTTGCGCTGTTTGTCCTCGTTTTCCTTGATCTTGGCCGAGTCGGACTTCCAGACCTTCCAGGCCGCCGTACCGCCCTTGCCGTAGTACTGCAGGCCGGTGTAGCTGGAGTCGTACTTGCCGACGCTGTTCTTCTCTCCGCGCAGGCTCTTGAAGCCCAGGATGCCCTGGCGGTGCGTGTACGGGGCCATCTCGGGCAAGCCCTTCTCGCTGAACACGCAAACGACCTTCTTCGAAAGCTCACCGAGCGTCATCTTCGAGAACTCAGCGTTGTCTGCCGCCTTGTAGATGTTGTCACCCAGGATCGTGATGCAGTACTCGGCAATCAACTTGTAGTTCGTGCACTTGTCGAACTTGAAGATCAGGAACTCGCCCGTCGTTTCGACAAAGACTTTGGCATCGCGCAGCATGTCAGACAGCTTGAGGCCGAACTCGCCCATGATCCTCTTGCTGGTTTCCAGCTGATGGGCGGTGCCGCTGACCTTGCTCGTCAGGGTCTCTTTCTTGTCGCTGAATGCACTGCCGTGGTAACCCACCAGCGATGCGGAGCCATCACCATGGCGTTTTGCGGCAATGCGCAGGTCGAAAAGCCGAACGCCGGCCTTCGCCTGCAGCGCAATGTCCAGGGACTGCGTTTGTGCACTCGATGAGCCCCCGGTGATCGACGCATCGTGGCTGCCCGCGAAGACGATCTCGCTGATTCGCTTGGCCTCACCCAGCTTGGTTCTGTACCTAACCATGGTCTTCTCCGCTTCAGAAAGGTTGTTGAATTGGTTTCAGGGGCAGGACTGGGCTGAGGAGTCCAGAGCAGAAAGCGTGTTGCCAAAATGACATGGCACGCTGTCAATGACCCGATTCAAGTACTCTCAGCCCGTAACTCGGGGTCCGTCGAAAGTCAGAACTGGTAGGTGAAGCCGCCGTCGGCCACGCCCACTTGCACGCGCTCGATGGCCTTGCCTTCCATCATCCGCGTCAAGAACTCGCGGCTGATGTCCGGCAGCATCGTGTTCGTCAAGATCGCGTCGATCATCCGGCCGCCCGATTCGCTCTCGGTGCAACGGCTGACGACCAGCTTGACGACATCGTCGCCATATTCGAACGGAATCTTGTAGCGCGCTTCCACCCGTTTCTTGATGCGGTTGAGCTGCAGCTTCACGATCTTGCCCAGCATCTCGTCCGACAACGGGTAGTACGGGATCGTCACCAGCCGGCCCAGCAGTGCCGGCGGGAAGATCTTCAGCAGCGGCTCGCGCAGCGCCTTGGCCATGCCCTCGGGGTCGGGCATCAGCTCGGGGTCCTTGCACAGGCTGGCAATCAGGTCGGTGCCGGCGTTGGTGGTCAGCAGGATCAGCGTGTTCTTGAAGTCGATGAAACGGCCTTCGCCATCTTCCATGAAGCCCTTGTCGAAGACCTGGAAGAACATCTCGTGCACGTCGGGGTGGGCCTTCTCCACCTCGTCGAGCAGCACCACGCTGTAGGGCTTGCGGCGCACGGCCTCGGTCAGCACGCCACCTTCGCCGTAGCCCACATAGCCCGGGGGCGCGCCCTTGAGCGTGCTCACGGTGTGGGCTTCCTGGTACTCGCTCATGTTGATGGTGATGACGTTCTGCTCACCGCCGTACATGGCCTCGGCCAGGGCCAGCGCGGTTTCGGTCTTGCCCACGCCCGAGGTGCCCGCGAGCATGAACACGCCGATGGGCTTGCTCGGGTTGTCCAGACCGGCGCGGCTGGTCTGGATGCGCTTGGCGATCATCTCCATCGCGTGGTCTTGGCCGATCACGCGCTGCGCCAGGTGGTCGGCCACCTTGAGGATGGTCTCGATCTCGTTGCGCGCCATGCGGCCCACGGGGATGCCCGTCCAGTCGCCCACCACGGCGGCCACGGCCTGGTAGTCGACCGTGGGCAGGATCAGCGGGCTTTCGCCTTGCAGCGTGGCCAGCTTCTCCTGCACCGCGCGCAGTTGCGCCTGCAGGTCGGCGCGTTCGCCATCGGTCATGGGCGGGGTGACCGCCGCATTCGCTTCGGCTTCCAGGTTGCTGCCCGTGCCTTCCACCGGCTGGATGCCCGCGCGCAGCTTGGCGCGCAGCGCCAGCAGTTCGTCCACCAGCGTTTTCTCTTCAGCCCAACGCTGGTCGAGCGCGGCCAGGCGCGCCCGCTCGCCGGCCAGCAGTTCGCTGGCATCCACTTCGCGCTTGCCGATGTCGACGCCGATGGCCTTCTCGCGGCCGATGATCTGCAGTTCGGTCTCCAGCGCCTCGATGCGCTTGCGGCAGTCGTCCACCTCGGCCGGCGTGGCGTGCAGGCTCACGGCCACGCGCGCGCAGGCGGTGTCGAGCAGGCTCACGCTCTTGTCGGGCAGCTGGCGCGCCGGGATGTAGCGGTGGCTCAGCTTCACCGCAGCTTCCAGCGCCTCGTCGAGGATCTGCACCTGGTGGTGCTTTTCCATCGTGCTGGCCACGCCGCGCATCATCAGGATGGCCTTGGGCTCGTCGGGCTCATCGACCTGCACGGTCTGGAAGCGACGGGTGAGCGCCGGGTCCTTCTCGATGTGCTTCTTGTACTCGGCGAAGGTGGTGGCACCGATGGTGCGCAGCGTGCCGCGCGCCAGGGCCGGCTTCAGCAGGTTGGCCGCATCGCCGGTGCCGGCCGCGCCGCCCGCGCCCACCAGCGTGTGCGTCTCGTCGATGAAAAGGATGATGGGCTTGGCGCTGGCCTGCACTTCGTCGATGACGCTGCGCAGCCGCTGCTCGAACTCGCCCTTCATGCTGGCGCCAGCCTGCAGCAGGCCGACGTCCAGCGAACGCAGCTCCACTTCTTTCAGGCTGGGCGGCACGTCGCCGCGCGCGATGCGCTGCGCAAAACCTTCCACCACGGCCGTCTTGCCGACGCCGGCCTCGCCCACCAGGATGGGGTTGTTCTGGCGGCGGCGCATCAGGATGTCGACCACTTGCCGGATCTCGTCGTCGCGGCCGACGATGGGGTCCATCTTGCCGTCGCGTGCCTGCGCGGTGAGGTCGACGGTGAACTTCTTCAGCGCCTCTTGTTTGCCCATGGCCGCGGGTGCGATGGCGCCGCTGGCTTCACCCGGGGCCGCCCCGCCGGCGCCGCCCGAGCCATCGCTGGCGCCCTGCCCGTCTTCGGGGCTGCCGCCGATGATCTTGGCCAGGCCGTCGGACAAATCATCGACCTTGAGCTTTTCGAACTGCCGGCTGATGGCCACCAGCGCGTTGCGCAGGTTCTTGGTCTTGAGCATGCCCACGAGCATGTAGCCGCTGCGCACCACGCTGTCGCCGTACAGCAGCGTGCCGTAGACCCAGCCGCGCTCGATGGCGTCGGCGATGTTCTCGGCGATGCCGCTGATGCTGGTGGCACCGCGCGGCAGGCGGTCGAGCGCGGCCGTCAGGTCCTTGGCCAGCGCCGACATGTCGAGCTGCGTGTGCTTGATGACACGGTGCCAGTCGCTGTCCTGCGACTGCAGCAGTTGCGCCAGGAAGTGCTCGAGCTCGACGTACGGGTTGCCGCGCAGCTTGCAGAACACCGTGGCGCCCTCCACCGCCTTGTAGGTGGGCGGGTTGAGCTTGCCGAAGAGTGTGACGCGGTTGATCTCTGCCATGTTGCTTCCTTCTTGACGGGTACTGACGGGTGCTGACGGGTTCGGGGTTTCGGGCGAATGCGGGGTGAGCGCAGCCTCAGGGGCTGGCCAGGTTCGGAACGAGGTTCAGGGTGGGTGCCTGGCCCCGCGGCGGTGCGCCCAACCAGCTGGTCCAGCCCAGGCGGCCTTGCAGCCCAGGGCGGCAAGGCGGGCGTTCTGCGGCGTTCAGCACCAGGCGCAGGTCCCAGCCGAACTCGTCACCGACGTACTGGCGCACCAGCGCGCGCACGGCCGGCAGCGCTGTGCCCACCGGCAGCAGCGCCTCGAAGGCCTTCAACGACAGCGGCCCGATGTGGATGCGGAAGTGGTGTTGGCGGTCGAAGACCGCACTGCCCAGCACCGCGCTGGCGCCGAGTTGCGAGGTGGACATGCGGCGCGAGGCGGCCCGCCGCCCGATGCGCGTGCGCTCGGCCTGCGGCAAAGGCATCCAGCGGCCGGTGAACTGCTCGACACGCACCTTCATGCCCAGAAAGCCGCCCAGCAGCTGTGCCAGCCCGTCGGCATTGCGCACCTGGCGCGACAACAGGCCGGCGAAGGCCAGGCGTGCGTGGTCGGGCGCCGCATCGCGGTTTCGCCATTCCGGCCCGCCGGTGCCGAGAAGCGCCCCGACGTAGTCGGCGAAACGGTCTTCATCCGGCCGGTCCATGCTGACGGCCGGCTGCGCCTGCGACCACGCACGGTAGAACAGCAGCAGCAGGCGGTGGTGGAACCAATCGGCGAAGCGGCCGAAGGTCTCGTCACCCTTGTGCATGCGGCGCTCGCGCGCGTAGGCTGTCATGTGCAGCGGCAGCGGGCCGTTGGGGCCGAAGAGGCCGAAGAAGCGCACCTCGATGCGCGGCTTGCCGCTGCGGTCGTTCAGGTCGACGCGCGACAGGCTGGAGGGTGCGAAAGAAAGGTCGGCCGCCTGCCCCAGGCGCACCGGCTCGTCCACAGGCCGCCGGGCGGTGCCCAGCCTGGGCTGGCCTGGGTGCAGTGCATCGATCAGCCGCAGCGTGTGGAAGAAGTCGTGACGGTGCGGTGCTTCGCTCAGGGCCTGCAGGGCCGCAGCACGGCGCTGCAGCAGCGGGTTGGCCTGCGCGCTGACGCCCGGATCTGCGCCGGCGGCGGCCTCTGCGCTGTCTTCGGGCGTGCTCATGCGATGGGCCGCAGCCCGCACTGCGGTTGGCCGACGAGGATGTCGCCGCGGCCCGTGGAATGCAGGCGCAACTGGGTGAATCCATTCATCGAGACATGGCGCGCGACAAAGCGCTCCAGCACGCAGCCCAGCAGGAAGGCACTGGCGCCTTCGAAGGAGAGATCGTCGACCTCGATCTTCACTTCGACCCCGCGGCCGAAGGTGATGGGCCCCGGCATCGGCAGGCGGCGCACCACCTGCTGCATCTGCACCGAGCGCACGCCATCGATCTGCCGCTGCGCCCCTGCATCGCCACTCTGCGCGTACAGGCGCAGGATCTGCCGCAACGCGGCGGCCCCTTGCTCTGCGTCGCCATCGCTGAGCGACAGGTGGTTCAGCGAAAGCTGGTTGATCAGCTTCCAGGCCACGCTGCCTTCGCGCAAGGCCGACTGCGGCCGCGATGGGCCCTTGATGACGGTGATGTTCTTCACCGGTGCCGTTTGCGTGAGGATCAGGTCGCCCTTGGCGCCGCCGAGTGGCATCAGCACCGGCAGATCGCGGTTCGTGCAGAGCGCGCGCACGCCGAGTTGCCGCAGTTCGGCCGGAAAAGGCGTCTCGTGGGCGTCGACCAGCGACAGGTAGAGCTCGGTGCCGATGTAGGAGGTGCGCGGCCCTTCGCGCTGCTGCACCTGCGACATCAAGCGCGGTTCGCGCTGCACGGTGTAGTAGGCCTTGTGCTGGCGGTCTTCAGCATGGAAGGCGTTGTAGAAGGGCAGGAAGCGCCACTCGCTGTTGACACCCGTGCCGTAGCCCAGCACCTCCTGGACGCTGTGCACTTCGTAGTCCATGGGGCGCGTGCGATCGGGCACGACGTGGAAGTCGGCGCTGTCGGCAGACACATGGATGCGGTCGCAACGCTTGTCCAGCAGGTTGATGGCCGGCACGCAGTGCAGCGCCAGACTGCTGGCGTCGACCGCCTGCAGCAGGGCGTTGTCGAGGCGGGAGAACAGCAGCACGATGTCGACCTCGGTGCCGCCGTGGGCGCGCAAGGCCGGCCCGAGGCCGCAGAGATCGAAGAACAGGAAACGCTGCGGAAAGGCGAAGTACTCCTGCAAGAGACGGTAGCCCTGCAGGCCCTGCAGGGTCTCGGGCAGCAGCGCTTCGTCATCGGCGTAGCCCACGGCTTCGACGATTTCGCCATCCAGCGCCTCGTGCCACGCCGCCGGCCGGCGAGCAGGCAGCACCAGCACCCCCATCGTGTGGCCGCAGGCAAGTTCATGCAGGCGGTAGGCCACATCGTCGATGCCGGCGCAATGCAGGCGCAGGTCTTCCAGGGCCAACTGGGAGAAGTCGACGCCCGCTGTGGTGCGCAGGCGCAGCCGCAGACCCGAGCGGTACTTGCGCCACTCTGGCACGGCCGCCATCGGCAGGTCGGCCGCGTGGGTGAAGTACTCCACCTGCGTCAGCTCCAGAGGCCACATCGTGAGCTCGGACGCTGTGCGGAACTCGCACGTGGTGGCGCCAGCCTTGCCGGGCAGGCTGTTCATGGTGCTGCCGCGGGCCAACTTCAAGCCGCCAGCCAGGCTGGGGTCGCCCAGATCGGGCTGCATCTGCGCGATCAGCATCGATGGTGTGGGCGCGAGGAACTGCGGGTAGACGATCTCCAGCAGCCGCTGCGTGAAGCGCGGGAACTCGGCATCCAGCTTCAGTTGGATGCGGCCTGCCAGGAAGGCGAAGCCCTCCAGCAGACGTTCCACATAGGGGTCTGTGACTTCGAGCGCCTCGATACCGAGGCGGGAGGCGATCTTCGGGAACTGCTGGGCGAACTCACCGCCCATCTCGCGCAGGTGGCGCAGTTCCTCGTTGTAGTAGCGCAGCAGGCGCGGGTCCATGGCAGGGGCTCAGCGGTTGAGCTCGCGCACGGCCACTCGGCCGGTCTCGAGGTCGATGTCGGTGTGCAGCAGCAGTTCCAGGGGCACCGGTTGGGCCCAGAGCTGGCCTGAGATGCGGAAGCCGATCTGGTTGTGGTGGTCCATCTGGGCTTCCGAGAGCACCACCTCTACGGATAGCGTGGCCGGCAGGATGCGCGGCTCATGGTCGAGGATGGCCTGCTTCACGCGCGCGGCGAGCACCAGCGGGTCGATGGTGCTGGCGGTCTGCCCGGACAAAGGGGGCAAGCCATAGTTCAGCACCGAGTTGCGGGCGTGCGGCGCACGCGACCAGTCGATCAGACCGGGCGAGGTGGCGTTGAAGAGCCACGCAAGATCACGCAGCACGAGCTCACGCAGGCGCGCACGGTTGATGACCCGTGATTCCGCCGATTCGGACTTCGCATCGACATCGTCATCGGTCAGACGGTCGAGCAGCGCTGGCTGCAAGCGGTCTTGGACGCGCAGGGTCGACATGCCGGACCTGGCGGCGGAATCGTGCGACTCAGGCCGCCGCAGCTTCGGCGGGCGCCTCGTCGAGCGTGACGGTGCGCACGTCCATCAGCCCCACCTCGGCCTGGTCGGTGACCACGAGACGCTGGCCCAGGCCGACGAAGACACCCGCGGCGTTTTCGCGCCAGTCGGTACGGCGCGAAAGCGCCAGCGCGTCGCCGGCGGCCAGAGGGGTGTCGGGGTAACGCGTCGGGATCAGACCCACCACCTCGCCACCATTGGTGAACTGGAAATGGGCAGGCATCCAGATCGCGTCACGCAGGTCCTGCGGCGGATCGATCTCGACCTTGCTCAGGCGGCTCCAGGGCAGCCAGTAGTAGCGCCCATTGATGACCGCCTCGACAGTGGGGCCGAGGCGCCCATCGGCGTCGGCGATCCAGCTGAAGGGCTGGCCATCGAGTTGGCCGGACGTGGTGGGCGCTTGCTCCAGGGCCTGCTCACGCAGCTGGCGCGCGGCATCCGGCTCGTTGCGGCCTTCTCTCAGCAGGGCTTCGATCAGCAGGGCGATCCACGGTTCGGGCTCGCCAAAGAGCATCGGCACCTTCTGCCCGGCGAACACCTGCAGCCGCAGGGTTTCGCAGGCGATGGCCTCGCGGTAGGTCTGCACCATCGGCAGGGTGCTGGCATCCAGTTCGAAAGACACGTTGAGCTGGTTGAGCGCGCGGTCCCACTGGCCGAGCACGCAAAGCAGCTGGAACATGAAAACGCGCAGCTTGGCGTCCTGCGGCTTGGCCCGCACCTGTTCGGTCAGCAGCTTCAGCGCACGGGGCACATCGCCTTCCTTCAGGGCAAGTTCGGCGGCGCTCGGGTTGGACATGCAGACTCCGGTCTGGATAGGTTCAGGCGTCCGGGCCGGCCGTGCCGGTGAAACTGGAGGTGCCGACGGCACCACCGGTCGTGGACTGCGGGGTGTAGTCGATGGTGATCGACTTGAAGGACAGGCCGAGGTGTTCCATCAACACGGGGCTGCCATCGTCCCCGACCGTGGAGTTCACGTTGTAGCTGTTGATGCGCGCGCCGGTCAGCTTGAGCACGAAGTACACCAGCGACTGGCCGGCCCCACCCGACTTGCGCACGGTGAGTTCGACGCTCGAGAGCACGTCGTTGGTGTTCATCACCGACATCAAGGCCGTGGACGCCTTGTCGACGACCTTGACGATCTTGAGTTCCTGGAGCGAAACACGCCCGCTGCGCTGGCCGCTGGTCGTCGACGGGGCACTCATGCCCCAGGACCAATCGGCAATGTCAATCTGGTTGACGAAGATCTTGTCGTTGGACTCGCCGACGATCGCACCGGTGCGTTGACCGGTGGCCTTGAGGAACATGTCGGAACGGGCCATCTCACCCTCTCAGGGTCTGGCGGGTACCCGGCGAGGGCGGCATGCGGCCACCCTCGCCGGACCCGTCTTCATTCAGAGCTTCAGGGCAGCGACTCGTCAGACAGAGTTCGCAGCAATGTCGTAGGTCATCGCCTTGGCGGTCTTGCTCACGACACCCTTCTCGTCCTGCTGGAAGTACTCGAACTTCACCTTGGCGAAGTTCAGCGTCACGTTCTCGGTCAGGCGGTCTTCACCACCCGAGCCGCCCGTGCTGCACGCCACGACCATCACTTCTTCCATCGTGATGGTGACGTAGGGCTGCTGGGTCTTGCCGGCCTTGCGGACGGTCAGCACAGCCTTGGTGAAGTGCTCGCCAGTGGCGCAGGCGCCCAACAGCGCATGCGACGAGGAGTCGATGTACTTCGTGCAGTTGATGTCCTGGAAGTTGGCCTTGCCGCTGCCGCCGCCACCGCCCATGTGCGTGGTGCCGGAGTTCGACACGCCCCAGCTCCAGGCCAGGATGTCGATGGCTTTCTTGGCCGACATTTCCTTGTCGGTGGTTTCCCCGTCGATCGTTTCGATCTTGAGGTACATGTCTACTGCCATGGTGCTCTCCTATGTGCCCGAAGACGGGCTGTTCACACTGCGATCAACGCCCGGCCATCCGGGCGCCCTCCGCTGCGCAGCCAGTGAAGGAAATGAAAGGTTGCCCGGGTTCCGTTCGCTCAGCCAGCCTTCGCCGAGGGGAGCTTCGAAACCAAACGCAAGGAAACCGTGAGGCCTTCCAGCTGGTAGTGCGGCCGCAGGAAGAACTTGGAGCTGTAGTAGCCCGGGTTGGCGGGGTCTTCTTCCACCACCACCTCGGCCGCTGCCAAGGGATGGGTGGCCTTGTAGGCCTCGGAAGACCGCGCCGGGTCGCCGTCAACGTACTGGGCGATCCAGCCGCCCAGCCAACGCTCGACGTCGTTGCGTTCCTTGAACGAGCCGATCTTGTCGCGCACGATGCACTTCAGGTAGTGCGCGAAACGGCAGGTGGCGAACAGGTAGGGCAGACGTGCCGCCAGGTTGGCGTTGGCCGTGGCATCGGGATCGTCGTACTCCTGCGGCTTGTGCAGGCTCTGCGCCCCGATGAAGGCCGCGAAATCGCTGTTCTTGCGGTGCACCAGCGGCATGAAGCCGTTCTTGGCGAGTTCGGCCTCGCGGCGGTCTTCGATGGCGATCTCGGTGGGGCACTTCATGTCCACGCCGCCGTCGTCGGTGGGGAAGCTGTGCGTCGGCAGGTTCTGCACGGCACCACCGCTCTCGATGCCGCGGATGCGCGTGCACCAGCCGTACTCCTTGAAGGAACGGTTGATGTTCGTCGCCATGGCATAGGCTGCGTTGGCCCAGGTGTACTTGCCATGATCGGCCGAGCCCGTGTCTTCCTCGAAATTGAAGGCTTCCACGGGGTTGGTCTTGCTGCCGTAGGGCATGCGCGAGAGGAAGCGCGGCATCGCCAGACCGATGTACTTGCTGTCTTCGGACTCACGCAGCGAGCGCCAGGCCGCGTACTCGGGCGTGGTGAAGATCTTGGTCAGGTCGCGTGGGTTGGCGAGTTCCTGCCAGCTGTCCATCTGCATCAGCGTGGGTGCAGCGCCAGTGATGAAGGGCGCGTGCGAAGCCGCGGCGATCTTGGCCATCTCAGCCAGCAGTTCAACGTCGGGAGCGCTCTGGTCGAAGTGGTAGTCACCCACCAGGCAACCGAAAGGCTCGCCGCCGAACTGGCTGAACTCTTCCGCGTAGATCTTCTTGAAGATGGGGCTCTGGTCCCAGCTCGTGCCCTTGTAGCGCTTGAGCGTCTTGCCCAGCTCCTGCTTGGACACGTTCATCACGCGGATCTTCAACTGCTCGTCGGTCTCGGTGTTGTTGACCATGTAGTGCAGGCCGCGCCAGGCACCTTCGAGCTTCTGGAAGTCTTCGTGGTGCAGGATCAGGTTGATCTGGTCCGAAAGCTTCTTGTCGATGGCAGCGATCATGGCCTCGATGGAGGCGACGACATCGCTGCCGATCAACTGCGTCTGCGCCAGCGCTTGCTGGGCCAGCGTCTGCACGGCCTGCTCGACGGCGCTCTTGGCGTCGTCAGACTTCGGCTTGAATTCCTTCTGCAGCAGCGATGCGAGATCGCTGCCTTCCATCGTCACGCCCGCCAGGGCTGCTGAGGCTTGGGTTTCGGCCATGAAAGGCTCCTCGTCAACGTTTGGAGTTATGGGTGGGCGCAGGCTCAGGCGTCGGCGGGCTTGGCCGAGGTGGCCAGGGCGCCGAGCAGTGCCGGGTCGTTCATCAGCTTGCCGATCAGCTCTTCAGCGCCGCCCTTGCCGTCCATGTAGGTGACGAGGTTCTGCAGTTGCTGGCGAGCCTCGAGCAGCTTGTTCAGCGAGTCGACCTTGCGCGCCACGGCATCCGGCGAGAAGTCGTCCATGCTCTCGAAGGTGATGTCGACGCTGAGGTTGCCCTCGCCCGTCAGTGCGTTGGGCACAGGAAAGGCCACGCGCGGCTTCATCGCCTTCATGCGGGCGTCGAAGTTGTCGACGTCCACTTCGAGAAACTTGCGGTCCGCCACAGGCGCCAGCGGGTCGGCCGGTTTGCCCGACAGATCGGCCAGCACGCCCATCACGAAGGGCAGTTGCACCTTCTTCTCGGCCCCGTAGACCTCGACATCGTATTCGATCTGGACCCGCGGTGCGCGGTTGCGGGCGATGAATTTCTGGCTGCTGCTCATCAAGAGGCTCCTGTGCGGCGGGGGGTAGGACGAAAGAGTCGCAGGTTTTCTTCTATGTGGGTGCGTTCGTCAAGTGGGCGCGTCGGGGTCTTCCACAGAATCAGGGTCGACACCGACCACGCGCGCCACTTCTGCCAATGCGTCGGGTGCCAGCACCTTCATCAGTTGCAGGAAGTTGTGGCTGACGAGTTGCCTTGCACGGCGAAGAAAGAGGGGCGCCGGGTTGGTGGGTTCGGCGCGCTCAAGGTACGCGATGACGAGGTCGATGGCACGCATGGCCTCCTCTCGGGAGGTGACGCTGCCCGACAGGCCGCGCCCACTGGCTCGCGCACCGCCGGTGGCACCGCTTTCATCAACACCGCCGCCTTCTTCGCCGTCCTCGAAAGCCTCGGCCTCGGCGGGGAGAAGACCGGCCGCGCCATTGACCAGCGCGTAGACCGGGCGCAGATCGGGTGCATCGCTGCCCAGGCGGTCGTTGACCAGAGAGATGGCCTGGCGCACCAGATCGACCGCCTCCTGCAGGCAAGGCCGCAGGCCAGGCGTCTTCTCGAGCGCGGCGCTGAGCATGCGCGCCACCTGGTCCTTGCTCATCTCGCTGTGGCCAGGGCTGACCGCGGCCAGGCCGAGCGCGGCCTCGACGTCACGCATGAGCAGCAGCCCGATGGCCCGGTCTTCGATCAGGCGCGAATCGCGCACGGCGCCAAGCAAGCCAGCAGACTCACGCAGCAAGGTCAACGCGTTGACACGGCCGTACGGGTCGCCGTCGTCGGGGTCGGGCATGGGATGCACATGATCCCAATGGTTCTCGACCAGACCGTTGACCAGGCTCATCACCGGCCGCATCGCCACGAAGCCGCGAAGGTTCAGCACGCTGCGCCCCCACTCGATGGCCACGCGCAGGTCGCGCGTACGCTCCATCAAGCCCGCGGCAACTTCTTCGCCCTTGCGCCAATCAGGGGGTTCGGCAGGGCCGAACTGCGATTCGGGTTTGCCAGCGACGGCCTGCGAGAGCGCCAGGAAATCGTTGTCGTACTCGAGGTCAGGGCCGCACGGGGCCTCTTCGTCAGGCAGGGGTTGCAGCCACGCGGCCACACTGGCCTGGAGGTCTTCGATGTCGCTCATCTTGGATGGGGATGCTGGCGTGCAAGGCCGGACGCCAAGCCAAACGGCGCCCGACAGCGCGAAGGCCGGGGGCCTTGAGTGTGGCGTGAAGCGCGCTCGCTGCAAACCCCTAGCAAGCCCGGAGGAACCGGTGGCCTGATTGCAGGGCTGGGGGCTGGATGCATGCGCCGATGTTGCGACCAAAACACCGCGCCCCTGTCCCCAGACCGGGGGAGCCGCTGCGATGGCATGCGCGCAGACCGCGCGTTAGCATCCGCCGCCTCTGGTGGAGCACATGAAACGAGGCCGCGATGGGGATCCACAAAGGCAGCCGCGGGCTCGGCGCAGGGTCGCGGACGCTCTTGATGCGGGCTTGGCAAGACATCCAGGCCGCGCCGTCTGCATACGCCGTGCAGGGGCGCTCTTGCCGCACAGCCTTGCTCGCGCTGCTCTCGGCCCTGAGCCTGGGCTGGGGCAGCACCGCTTGGGCCCAAACCCCGCCGCCGGCAACGCCTGCGCCTGCCGCACCAGCGGCACCCGTGCGCACACCGAGCATCGTGCCGCCCAGTTCCGAACTGGCGCCTCCGGTCGCCCCGCCCGCGAACCAGGCCACGCTGCCCAGCAGCCCTACCCCCCCGCGCGAACTGGGCAAGCCTGACGACGACCTGCGGCTCGATGTCGCCGCCTACAGCGTGGACGAGGCGGCGCCCGCCGAGTTGCGCGCCGCGCTGGCGCGGTTGACTGCACCTTTCGTCGGCAAGCAACGCAGCTTCGAAGACCTGGTGAACGCCGCGGCCGAGGTCACCCGCTTCCTGCAGCGGGACCTGGGCTACTACCTGGGTTACGCCTACATCCCCGAACAGTCGCCGCAGGATGCGCCTGCGGGCAGAACGATCCGCATCGCGGTGCTGGAGGGCAGGCTCGACCGCGTGGTGCTGAACTGGCGCAGCGGCATCGCCGTCGACCGCGAGGTGGTCGAGGCCTACCTGGCCCGCCTGAAGCCCGGCTCCGTGCTCAAGGTGCGCGATGTCGAGCGCGTGGTTTTTCTCGTCAACGACCTGCGCGGCATGACGGCCCGCTTCGAGGTGCGGGCCGGGTCGGTGCCAGGCACGGCCACGCTGGTGGTGACACCCAGCCCCGAGAAGGTCTACACCGGCAAGGTCGATGTGGATGCGAACGGCGCCAAGGCGCTGGGCGAGTTCCGCGTCGGTGGGCTGGCCCAGATGAACAGCCCTTTCGGCCGCGGCGACGGCATCACCGGCAACGTGCTGGTCAGCACCACCGGCGGCCTGGGCTTCGCACTGCTGGGCTACAACACCCCCATCGGCAGCGACGGCTTCAAGGCCGGCGTGTCCTTGTCCGCGGTGCGCTACCAGCTCGACAAGGAAGAGTTCCCGCTCGACCTGAACGGCACGGCCTCCACCTTCAACGCCTTCGCGCTGTACCCGGTGGTGCGCTCGCGCAACCTCAACCTCTTCACCCTGGCCTCGCTGGAACACAAGGCCTACACCGACCGCCAGGGCCAGGTGGGCGGGCAGGCGCGCAAGAGCGTCGACGCGATCGCACTGGGCCTCACCGGCGACTTCCGCGACAGCCTGCTCGGTGGCGCGGTCAACACCTTCGAGCTGAACCTGAGCAGCGGACAACTGAAGTACCCCGAAGGCCGCAACCCTGCGCTGGACGACGACGACCGCTACACCAAGCTGACCTACGGCGCCTCACGGCTGCAGGACTGGATCACCGGGCGCGCCCTGGTCTACCTGAACGTGCGCGGCCAGTACGCCGCGAACAACCTCGACACCACCGAGCAGTTCCGCCTGGGCGGGCCCGACGGCGTGCGCGCCTTCTCCACGGGCGAAGGCACCGGCGACATCGGCGTCGTGACCAGCCTGGAACTGCGGCTGCTGCCGCCCGAAAGCTGGTTCGGCCGCACCGCGCGCGAGATGGTCTTCAGCCTCTTCGTCGACGGCGGCTACGTGCAGTACCGCTACCGCCAGCGTGTGGTCTCGGAGACCAACGTGGCCAAGAACAGCGGCGTGTTCAGCGGCGTGGGTTTCGGCCTGAGCTGGGTGCGCCCCGGCGGCTACGCGGTGCGCTTCTCGGTGGCACAGCCCACCGGCGGCAGCACGCGCAGCGGCGAAAAGATCGACAAGCTGCGGGCCTATGTGCAGGCCACCATGCTCTTCAACTGAGCGCAAGCCCAGGCACCACCTTCAAGGCCCACCGATGAGCGCTGTCCGTCCGCAGAACCTTGCATCCGCCCTGCAACGCCGGGCTGTGGACGCGTCGCTTGCGACGCGCCGCCGGCCCGGGCGCCACGCGCTGCGCCCGGTCAGCATGGCCGTATGTTTGCTGGGCGCTTCGCCGCTGGGCTTCGCGCTGCCCGAAGGGGCCATGCCCACCCACGGCCAGGTGACGGTTCAAACCCCGGCAGCCGGGCAGATGCTGATCCAGCAGAGCACGGCGCGCGCCGGGCTCGACTGGACGAGCTTCTCCATCGCCGCCGGCGAGCGTGTGCGAGTCGTGCAACCCGACCGCAGCTCGGTGCTGCTGAACCGCGTGCTGGGCGACAACCCGTCGCTGATCTACGGCGCACTGCAGAGCAATGGCAGCGTGTGGCTGATCAACCCGCGCGGCATCGTCTTCGGCGCGAACTCGCGCGTGGACGTTGGGGGCCTCGTGGCCAGCACACTCACGCTGAGTGAAGACGCGCTGTCCTCGGGCCGCCTGCAACTGGGCGTGGGCGCCGGCGGTGCCGGCGAACTGCGCAGCGAAGGTCAGATCACCGCCATCGACGGCACGGTGGCGCTGGTGGCGCCGCGGCTCTTCCAAAGCGGGCGGATCGAAGCCCGGCGTGTGGCCCTGGCCGCCGCCAGCGAAGTGCTGGTGGACGTGGAAGGCGACGGCCTCGTCTTCTTCAACGTCAAGAACGACGCGCTCGACACGCGCCTGCAGGTGCTGGGCGGCGTGCGCGCCGACGGCGGCAGCGCCGAGTTCCGCGCCGTGGCCCGGGCCGGCTTTGCCGACACCGTGCTCAACCTCGACGGCGTGGTGCAGGCGCGCTCGCTGGGCGCGTTGATGGGCCGCGTGGTCGTCGATGGCGGCACGGCCGGCATCACCCGCATCGGCGGCACGGTCGACGCCACCAGCGCACAGGGTCGTGGCGGCGATGTGCTGGTGCAGGGCGACAAGATCCTGCTCACCGACAGCGCGCGCCTGGACGTTTCGGGCGAAGCGGGCGGTGGGCGGCTGCGCGTCGGTGGCGGCTTCCAGGGGCGGGACGACACCGTGCGCAACGCCTCGATGGTGAACGTGGCACCTGGTGCGCGGCTGTCGGCCAATGCCTTGCGCCAAGGCGATGGTGGCGAGCTCATCGTGTGGTCGGACGATGCCACGCGCTTCTTCGGCGCGGCCGATGCGCGCGGGGGGCTGACGGGTGGCAACGGCGGCCTGGTGGAAGTTTCGGGCAAGCACCATCTCGATTTCCGCGGCACCTCGGACCGCAGCGCGCCCTATGGTCTGACGGGCCTGCTGCTGCTGGACCCGACCAACCTGACGATCGTCGAGACTGGACCCGACATCAATGGCGACGGCACGCTTGGCGATGATTTGGGCGGCCCCCTGCTGGGCTTCGCCGCGCCAGGCGTCGAAAGCCTCATCACGGCCGACGCAGTGCAGCAGCAACTGGTCGGCGGCAACGTCACGCTGCAGGCCACCCAGAACATTACCGTCAACTTCGCCATCACAGCAGCCGGCGCCAACGGCCTGACGCTGCAGGCCGGCAACAACATCACCATCAACCAGCCCATCACCCTGGGTGGCGCGCTGGACTTGTCGGCCAGTGACGGCGGCACCACCACCGGAAGGGTGGCGGTCAATGCCGCGATCAACGTCACGGGTGCTCTCACGCTGCAGAGGGCTGGCACCGGCGTGCACAGCGTGGCGGCCAACCTCACCGCAGGCAGCCTGGCGCTCACGGGCGCCCTCGACATCAACGGCAGCAGCGCCTGGGCCCTGGGCTCCGCACTGGGCGCGTCCAACCTGACAGTAAAACCCACGGGTTCGCTCACGCTGCCCGCAGCGACGCTGGCCACGGGTGCGGTGGTGTCGGTGGAGGCCGGTGGCACGCTCACGAACAACGGTGCCAACACCGTGACCTCGCTGGCGCTGGCCGGTACGCTGGCTGGTAACACCGTGCTGAACACCGGCAGCGCCGCGCTCACTGGAGGCAGCACGGTCAGCACAGGCCTCACGGCCACAGGCGACGTCACCGTGGCGGGCCCGGGCACCAGCACGGTGCTGGCTGCCGTGAACGCCAACAACATCCTCGTCAACAGCGGCACCCTGGTGGTGGGCAACGGCGGCGCCGCCGGCAGCCTGGCGGCCACCACCACGCTGGGCGTGGCGACCGGCGCCACCCTCGCCTTCAACCGCAGCGGCACCACCAATCTCGGCGCCGTGGCAGGCGCGGGCACCGTGCGCGTGGATGGCGGCACTTTGCTGCTGACAGCCACGCTGCCCGACGTCACCACCGTCAGCGTGCTCAGCGGCGGCACGCTGGTGTACGACGACGGCGCAGTCAACCGCATCAACACCAACGCGACACTGAGCGTGGCCAACGGCGGCACCCTGACGCTGGGCAACGCCAACCAGGAGGTCGGCACGCTCTCGCTCGGCGGCAACCTCAGCACCTCGGCGCAGACGCTGAAGGCCGGCACCTACAACCTGCTGACCGGCGCCGCGGTCAACGCGCCGCTGGACGTCGGCACCTTGAACGTCCAGGGCAATGCCACGCTGAACGCCGCCAGCGCGGCCACGACGGTCACGGTGGCCGGTGGTGCCACGCTCACGCGCAGCGCCACGGGCGACCTGGACGCGGGCGCCAATGTCACCGTCAACGCCACCGGCAGCCTCTCGCTGGCGGCCAGCGACACCGTCAACAGCCTCGCGCTGGCTGGCACGCTCACGGGCGCCGGCACGCTCACGACCGGCAGCGCCACGCTCACGGCAGGCACGGTGGGCGCGGCGCTCACCGTCACCGGCAACATCACCAGCACGGGCGCCTCGGTGCTGGAGGCGGCGGTCTCGGCGGTGGATGTCAACGTCAACGCGGGCAGCCTGAGCATCGGCAACGGCGGCACGGTCGGCTCTCTCACCCCGAGCGGCAACCTGACAGTGGCGGGAGGCGCCGCGCTGGTCATCAACCGCACGGACGCGGTGAGCCTGGGCACGGTGGCCGGCGCGGGCAACCTGCAGATCACCAGCGGCACGGTCACGCTGGGCGGCACGCTGGCCGACGTGGCCGCGGTGGCCGTCAACGGCGGCAGCCTGGCTCTCGCCAACGACGAGACCAACCGCATCAACAACAACGCCAGCGTGAGCATCGGCTCGGGCGCCACGCTCACGCTAGGCAACAGCGCTGAAACCGTCGCCAGCCTCACCCTGGCCGGCGGCACGGTGGCTGGCGCGAGCGCGCTCACGCTGACGGGCAACCTGGCCAGCAGCGGCACGTCCACGCTGACCACCACCGTCAACGTGGGCGGCACGAGCAGCGTGGCCACCGGCGGGGTGCTGGCCGTCGGCAACGGCACCACTGGCGACTTCGCGCCCTCCGGCACCGTCACGCTCACCGGCACGGGCGCGCTGGCCTACAACGGCAACGGTCCTTTCGCGCTGGGTACCGTGGCCGGCACGGGCAGCATCGGCATCAGCAGTGGTGCCTTGACGATCAACGGCAACGCGGACAGCCTGAGCGCTCTGAATGCCACCGGCGGCAGCATCGCGCTGGCGGGGGGCGCTGCGCAGCTGGGCTCGGGCCTTGCCATCGGTGTGTCCAACGGTGCGACCCTCACGCTGGGCAACAACGCCGAAACGGTCAGCACGCTCACCCTCGGCGGCACGCTGGGCAATGCCACGGGCGTTCTGACGGCCACCACCTACACGCTGAACGCAGGGGCGCAGGTGAATGGCGGCCTGGGCACCGGCAGCATCGACGTGCAGGGCAACGCCACGATCGACAGCACGGTCGGTGCCACCAGCCTGTCGGTGGCCGCCAATCGAACCCTGCAACTCGGCAGCAACGCCAACCTCGCGGCAGGCGCCACCGTCGCGGTGCCTGCCACCGCCACCCTGAACCTGGGCGCCACCAGCGACACCGTGCAGGTGCTGAACCTCGGCGGCACGCTCACGGGCGGCGCCACCCGCACGCTCAGCGCCACCACGCACAACCTGCAGGGCGGCGCCGTGGTCGACGCGCGCCTGGGCGGCACCACCGTCAACGTGGCGGGCCCCGGCACCGTCACGCTGCAACAGGCGCTGAACGGCATCGGCGGCATCAACGTCAACAGCGGCACCCTGCTGCTGGACGCCAACGGGCTGCTGCCGAGCGCTTCGACGCTCACGTTGACCGGCGGCGCCACACTCTCGATGGGCGGTACGGCCGACGTCAACACCCTGGTCTTGCGCGGCACGGTCAGCGGCGCGAACGCGCTGAGCGTGCAGACCCTCAACGCCACGCAGAGCGGCAACACGCCGCGCATCGAGACCACCGTCAACGTGGCCGGCAACGCGACCGTGGCCGACGGTGTCACGCTCACGCTCGGCGGCAGCGGCGCGTCCGCCGGTGCCATGCCGGTGAGCGGCACGCTCACGGTCGGCGGCACGCTCGTCATCGACCGGGACACCGCTGTTCTGGCCTCCACCTTGCTCGGCGGCGGCAACAACATCGGAGATGCTGGCGGGGGAGCCCGCACGCTGCGCCAGGCGGGCAGCGGCACCTTCACACTCGACAAGAACGTCGCGGGCCTGCGCGTGATCGAGGCCACCGGCAGCGGCAGCCTCACGCTGACCACAGGCAGTGCGCTGAACAGCCTGAGCACGATCAACGTCGCCAGCGGGGGCTTGTTCACCTTGGGTGCGGTCGGCCACACGGTCACCACGCTGAACCTCAGCGGCACCCTGGCGGGCAGCGGCACCTTGACGGCCAACGCCGCCAACATCCCGGCCAGCGCCACGGCCACGCTCGACGGCAGCCTGAACGCGCCGGTGAGCATCGCCTCCGGCGGCCAACTCACCCTGGGCGCGACCGGCAGCGTGGCCGATGCGAGAGACATCACCGTGGCTGGCGGCGCCACGCTGGTGCTGGGGCGCAACGAGACCATCGACGAGCTCAACCTGGCGGGCACGCTGCAAGGCAACTTCACGCTCACGGCGGCGGGCGGCACCACGATGTCGGCCGGCACCATCGCGCTCGGCAGCACGCTGGCCGGCGGCGAACTGCTGGTGACGGGCAACGCCACGCTGAACGGCCGCGCCGAGACGCCGACACTGCGCATCAACAGCCCGGCCACGCTGACGCTGGGCAACACCGCCGACCGCCTGATCGACACGATGACGGTCAACATCCGCAACGGCGGCACGCTGTCGTTGGCGCAGAACGAGACGGTGGCCAGCAAGATCGGCCCCGGCGAGGTCACCGGGGCTGGCGTGCTGAGCTACGGCGCGCTGGTGCTCGAAGACGGCGATGTGCAGGGCACCACCAACGAAGCGCCAGGGTCGCTGATCAGCAACGGCACGGTCCGCATCACGGGCAACTTCACCATCACCAACACCGTCGACGTGCAAAGCGGCGTGCTGACGGTCGGCTCCACCAACGGCGACAACGGCAGCCTGAGCGCCGGCGGCACGATCACCGTGCAAGACGGCGCCGTGCTGGCCTACAACCGCGACAACGTCAGCAGCGTCACGCTCGCCGGCACCTACGCTGGCGCTGGCACCTTGCGCAACACGAACAGCGCCGCGTTGAACATCACCGGCAGCATGGGTCTGGACAACCTCGAGCTCACCGGCGGCAATGCCACGGTTGCTGCCGCTGCGGCCGGGCTCGGCACGAACACCGCGGTCAACGTGGCGGCCTCCCGCACGCTGACCATCGACAACACCGAAAGCATCGCCAGCCTCACGCTGGCCGGCACGATCAACGGCAGCGGCTCCTTGACGGCGAACAGCTACACGCTGAACGCCGGCGCGCTGGTGCAGGCCGCGCTGGGCGCGGGGCCGATGACGGTGAACGGCGCCGCCACGCTGGCTGCCGCCAAGGGCACCGGCACGCTGACGGTGGCGGGCACGGGCAACCTGGGCATTACCGGCGGCCCGCGCCTGGCTGGCACTGCCGATGTCGACATCCTCACCGGCGGCACACTGACGCTGGGGGCCAACGAGTCGGTCAACAGCCTTAGCGCCGGCGGCACGCTGGCCGGCACCGGCTTCACGCTCACCAGCGCCACGCCCATCACCCTGAGCAGTGGCGGTGTGCTCACCGCCAACGTCAGCGCC
>JBHYDA010000010.1:0-172349 GCA_051861265.1 Rubrivivax sp. | reverse complement strand
ATAGACGTCGAACACCTATGACAACGGACAACGCAGGCAGGTCGCCTACTTCATGCCTCGTGAAAGATCCAGGCTAGCACTGTTGGCCGTCGCGGCTGGCATGGTGGGTGCATCGGTCGATCGCCTGCTGGACCCGCAGCCCATCCGCTACCTGGAAGCTCTGGTCGTCACGGTGCTGGGTCTGGGCATCAACGTGGTTTGCGTGTTTCTCCTGGGACCGGAGCACGGGCACTCACACGGGCATTCACATGGGCACAATCATGGTCACGGTCACGAGGCCGTTCACGGCCACCCTGCCCAGGGCCATGCGCACGACGATCTGAACATGCGCTCGGCTTACCTGCATGTGCTGGCCGATGCCGCGACATCGGCGCTGGCGATCGTGGCGCTGGTGGGCGGGCTTTGGTGGGGTTGGGCCTGGCTGGACCCGGCCATGGGCCTGGTGGGCGCGGCGATGGTGGCGCGTTGGAGTTGGGGCCTCATCCGCGAGACCGCACGCAGTCTGCTCGACTGCGAGATGGATCATCCCTACGCGGTTGAATTGGCGCAGGCCCTGCGCACCCAGGCCCCTTGGTCCGAGCATGTCGATGTGCTGGAACTGCGGGTGTGGCGCATCGGTGGTGCCAGCTTTGCGTTGGCGCTCAAGTTGCGCACCCGCGTGCCTTGGGTCGGGCCCGAGCGCGTGCATCGCTTTCTGGCCGGTTTTGAACGCGTCAAAACCGCCACCGTCGAAGTCGTGCAGGACGGCCCGCAAACCAGCCACAGGGTCGATGGCTCGGTCAACGCATAGGCCTTGCGCTGGCTGGCCTAAGCGGCGCATTGACGGTAGGTCAACAGGCAGCACTGGCGCAATGTGCGGGATCCATGGGTACTGCCAGAAGATCAAGCGGGCTTGAAGCGGCGCTTTCGAGCCGCCGACGTCGCGGGTTCCAGGTGTTCATGGCCGTGCTGTCGGCTGCTGGCCATGGGCACCAGGTGCAGGTTGCCGTGCGTGACCCCAGGCTGCGCCAGCACGGATTCGGCGAATGACTGAACCTGATCAGAGCGCCCGCGCAGGACGACGGTCTCGATGCAGTGCTGGTGATCCAGGTGCGAGCGCAACGACGCCACGGTGAGGTGATGGTGATCCTGCTGCATGTGTTGGAGGCGCATGGTCAGTTGCCGATGCTGGTGGGCATACAGAAAGGTCAGCGTCGCGACGCAGGGTCCGTCAGGGCGTTCGGCCCGACGCACCTGCCCGAGGTCGTGCCGCAGCAGGTCCCGAAACGCCTCTGAGCGGTTTTCATAGCCGCGGCTGTGCACCAACTCATCGAACGCATCAGCCAAGTCCTCGTTAACAGATACCGTCAATCGCCGCATGTCTCGCCCCTGTCTCGTCATCGCATGTCCAAGTCGACGCGAAGTGTGCCTTGCTGCCGTAGGCGGCCACGCCACAGGCATGCAGCCCGGATGCAAGGGCCAAGCCGGGACGGGTTTGTCCTAAAGCCAGAGTCCCTGTTTTTGCTTCGGACCATCGAAAGGGAGTGATAACCTTCTATCTGAATTGCAAAGAAAGTAGACATGCCTGCAACGCCGGAGTTTTGCGTTTTTCTGGTGGGCACTGGCGTGCTTGCCGAACGCGCGCTCCATGAGCACCTGTCCACACAGTACGCGGTACACGGTCTGGCCAACGGGTTCGACGTCGACGCGCTGGCGCGCGAGCACCGGCCTGACGTCATCGTGTGCGAACAGCAACTGGCCGACGTTCGCGGCGTGGACCTGCTGCACAAGCTGCGCTTCGCCCAGCCGCACGCTGTTCGGGTGCTGGCGCTGCAGAGCGCGCGCCGCGACGAGATGGTGCGAGCCATCAACGATGCCGCGGTTTACCAGGTGGTGTCGCCGCCGTTTGAGCCCGAACAGCTGGCGCTGGTCCTCAAGCGTGCGCTGGAAAGCCGGGAGCTGTCTCGCATCCACCGCTACCTGAGTCGCGAGCTGAAGTTCGCCGACGACGTGATCCGCCATGAGAACGAGCACATGACGCGCGCGCTGCAGGAGACCTACCAGTTCGACAAGCTGGTCTTCGTCAGTGACAAGATGGCCGAAGTCTGCAACCTGGCGCGCAAGGCTGCAGCCACCGAGCTGCCGGTGTTGATCGAAGGCGAGACCGGCACCGGCAAGGAGCTGATGGCCAAGGCCATCCACATGTTCAGCAGCCGCAGCAATGACATCTTCCTCGCGCAGAACTGCGGGGCGATTGCCGACGACCTGCTACTGTCGGAACTCTTCGGCCACAAGCGCGGCGCCTTCACCGGCGCGATCAGCGACCGCCTGGGCCTCTTTGTCGCCGCCGACAAGGGCACTGTCTTCCTTGACGAAATTTCCGACATTTCGCCTGCCGTGCAGGTCAGCCTGCTGCGCTTTCTGCAGGACGGCGAGGTCAAGGCGATCGGCAGCGACCGCACCAAGCAGACCAACGTGCGCATCATCGCGGCGACCAACCGGCCGGTGCGGCAGCTCGTCGAAGAGGGCAGCTTCCGGCGAGACCTGTACTACCGGCTCAAGGGCTTCGAGATTGCGATCCCGCCGCTGCGCGATCGGCCGGAAGACATACCGGTACTGACCGACTATCTGATCAAGAAATACGGCGAGGTGTTTGGCCGCAAGATCCCCGGCGTCGCCAGCCAGGCGCAGCAGAAGCTGCGTTCCTATGCCTTCCCCGGCAACGTTCGCGAGCTGGAGAACGAAATCCGCCGTACGGTGGCGACGGCCGAGAACGGTGAGTTCATCACCTTGCAGCACCTGTCGGCCGACATCGCGCGGGCCCGGCCCCGCCACGACCGCAGCCAGGCGCCGGCCTTCGCACTCGACGGCCAGAGCCTGAAGGACCGCGTCGAACAGCTCGAGATGGCGCTGGTGCGGGCTGCGCTCGAGCTACACCGCGGCAATCACACCCGAACGGCCGAAGAACTGGGGCTGTCGCGCGTGGGCTTGAGCAACAAGCTCAAGCGCTACCACATCGGGCGCAACGACTCGACCGAGGCGGCCTGAGGTGCCACCACCGGCCCCTGAATCAACGCCGCAAGGCTTTCTCAGCCAGTTGCTGGCCCCCGCCGGTACGCCAGGCGCCCCGCGCGATCTGGGTACGACAGCACTGGCGCGCCAGCTCGGACTGGCAGAGGATCAGCTCGGCGGCCACTGGTGCAGCCGCTGCCAGGGCATCTGGTACGGCTGCGCGCTTGAAGTCGAGTGCCCCGCTTGCGGCAACCGGCACGGATAACCGGGCCACCCCGAAGCGCGTTCGGCGCTTGCCTCAAGCGGCGACGCCGATGGCCCGGCGAAGCCAGCCCTCGCCGTCCGCTGGAAAGTTGCTTTGCAGATTTGCTTGATTGCAAACCTGCTTTGTAGTCGCATCAGGCATTGAGTACCCTCAAAACAGCGGCCGTAGCCCCGCAGACTAGGGACTTACCCGTTGACGAAACGATCTGGCATGCCGTGTGCAGATGATCGGTGCAAAGCGCGCCGCTCGCCATGTGCGTCCAGCGTCGATTTCAACCCGTCCGACCCCTCAAGGAGACTCTCGATGGCCAATCTGCTGTGGTTGCAAGGCGGCGCCTGCTCCGGCAACACCATGTCGTTCCTCAACGCCGAGGAGCCGAGCGCCTGCGACCTCGTCACCGATTTCGGCATCAATGTGTTGTGGCACCCGTCTCTGGGCGTGGAACTCGGCGACAACCTGCAGAAGCTGCTGCGGGACTGCGTCTCCGGAGCCATCAAGCTGGACATCTTCGTGTTCGAAGGCAGCGTGGTGAATGCTCCGAACGGCACTGGCGAATGGAACCGGTTTGCCGGCCGGCCGATGAAGGACTGGGTCAAGGAGCTGTGCAACGCGGCCACTTTCGTGGTGGCGATCGGCGACTGCGCCACCTACGGCGGCATCCCGGCGATGGCGCCCAACCCCAGCCAATCCGAAGGCCTGCAATTCCTCAAGCGCGCTCACGGCGGCTTCCTGGGCAAGAACTGGGTCTCCAAGAGCGGGCTGCCGGTGATCAATGTGCCGGGCTGCCCAGCGCACCCGGACTGGATCACGCAGATCGTCGTGGCCGTGGCCACCGGGCGCGCCGCTGACATCGGCCTGGACGAGTTCCAGCGCCCGAAGACCTTCTTCCAAAGCTTCACGCAGACCGGCTGCACGCGCAACATGCACTTTGCCTACAAGGTGTCGGCCACCGCCTTCGGCCAGCGCAAGGGCTGCCTGTTCTACGACCTCGGCTGCCGCGGCCCGATGACGCATTCACCCTGCAACCGCATCCTGTGGAACCGGCAGTCGTCGAAGACACGCGCAGGCATGCCATGCATGGGTTGCACCGAGCCCGAGTTCCCGTTCTTCGACCTGATGCCTGGCACGGTATTCAAGACGCAGACGGTGATGGGCGTGCCCAAGGAACTGCCCGCAGGCGTCGACAAGAAGGGCTACATCGCGCTCACAGGTGCCGCCAAGAACGCGGCGCCCAAGTGGGCCGAAGAAGACATCTTCGTGGTCTAGGCGACCCCCCCGAAGCGCCTTCGGCGCCTTCCCCCAAGGGGCGGCGACGGCGGACCTGCGCAGCCGGATCCACGGCAACCACTTGATCAACATACCCTGCGAGACACACCCCCATGTCAGCCGTTCAAACACTCGACATCTCCCCCGTCGGCCGCGTCGAAGGCGACCTCGACATCCGTGTCGACATCCGCGACGGCCACGTCGTCAACGCCTGGACGCAGGCCGAACTCTTCCGCGGCTTCGAGGTCATCCTGCGCGACAAGGATCCGCAGGCCGGCCTGGTCGTCACGCCGCGTGCCTGCGGCATCTGCGGCGCATCGCACCTGACCTGTGCGGCCTGGGCGCTCGATACCGCCTGGCAGACCGAGGTGCCGCGCAACGCGATCCTGGCGCGCAACCTGGGCCAACTGGTCGAAAGCCTGCAAAGCCTGCCGCGCTACTTCTACGGACTCTTTGCGATCGACCTGACCAACAAGAAGTACAAGAGCAGCAAGTACTACGAAGAGGCCTGCAAGCGCTTTGCGCCCTTCACCGGCACGTCCTACGAGCAGGGCGTGACGATCTCGGGGAAGCCGGTGGAGATCTACGCGCTGCTGGGCGGGCAGTGGCCGCACTCGAGCTTCATGGTGCCGGGCGGTGTGATGTGCGCACCGACGCTGACGGACATCACCCGCGCCTGGGCCATCCTGGAGTATTTCAAGAAGAACTGGATCGAGTCGATGTGGCTGGGCTGCTCGCTGGAGCGCTACGAGCAGATCAAGACTTATGACGACTTCATGGTGTGGCTGGAAGAGTCGCCGAAGCACTTCAATTCCGATCTTGGCTTCTACTGGCGCATGGGATTGGACGTCGGCCTCGACACCTTCGGCGCTGGTGTCGGCAAGTACGTGACGTGGGGCTACCTGCCCCATGAAGACAAGTACCAGAAGCCGACGATCGATGGCCGCAACGCGGCCGTGATCATGAAGAGTGGCGTCTACGACGCCGCGACCGACACCCACATCCTGATGGACCAGAAAAACGCCCGAGAGAACCTGACGCATGCGTGGTACGACGAAGGTGCAGCCGACTACCACCCCTTCGACCGTGTCACCAAGCCGACGCAGAAGAACCCCATCGACCACGCCGGAAAGTACACCTGGGCGACGGCCGTGAGCCACAGCGATGCGGGCCGCCTGGAGGCCGGGCCGTTCGCGCGGCAGCTGGTCGCCGGCGGCCGGCACGGCGAGGCCTGGCAGCACCACGACCCGCTGATCCTGAACATGTACAAGAAGATGGGCGGCGCCAGCGTGCACCTGCGCCAGATCGGCCGCATGCATGAAACCGTCAAGCTCTACCGCGAAGCCGAGCGCTGCCTGCGCGAGTTCCGCCTGAACGACCCCTGGTACATCAAGCCGCGTGAGCGCGATGGCCGTGGCTTCGGTGCCACCGAGGCCAGCCGCGGTGCCTTGAGCCACTGGATCGAGGTCAAGGACAACAAGATCAAGAACTACCAGATCGTTTCTCCGACCACCTGGAACGTCGGGCCGCGGGACGGCCAGCAAGCGCGCGGACCGATCGAAGAAGCCCTGATCGGCACGCCCATCGTCGACTCGTCCGATCCCGTGGAGGTCGGCCATGTGGCACGGTCGTTCGACTCCTGCCTGGTCTGTTGCGTGCACGCCCACGACGCGCAGACGGGCAAGGAACTGGCGCGTTTCCGCACCGCCTGAATTCTGCGCGTTGCGCTCCGGCAATCGTGCCGACGCTTGATCCACGCCGCGCCGCAACGCCGCCCGGCGTTGCACTGAACGGAGACCTCCGGCATGCCGACCGATCTTGACGGAACAATTCGGGCCCGCATGGCCAAGCTGATGGCTGATGGCTTGAAGACGCAGACCGAACCGTTTCCCTACACGACCGAGGACTTCACCGCCTTGGTCAACGCCTGCGGCGAACTCGACCCCGACGACGTGGTGGGTAAGATGGTGCTGACCGGCTGGATCGACAAGCCCTACGGCGAGGACAACATGCGCTGTCAGGAATGCATGTATTACCTCGTGCACCGCAAGTGGTGTGACCTGCCGGAACTGGACCTGCCCGCCGAACCCGACTGGTGGTGCCGGCTGTGGCGTATCTGACCCTGCCCTTGCGGCTGCGCGGAGACTGACCATGGACGAGCGGGTGTTGCTGGCACACATCGACGGCCTGCTCGCAGGTGGACTGGCAACGGAATGGCAGCAGCGCGCCTACGACTCCGACGCGGTGAATGCCGTGACGGCAAGGCTTCAGGCGCTTGCTGCCGATGACGTCCCCGGGCGGCTGGTCATCGGCGGCTTCACCACGACGCCGTACGTCGACCCGGACGATGCCGATGGCATCGAACAGTCTTGCGCCACCTGCATGTACTTCGAGCGGCACCGCAGCTGGTGCAACCTGAGCGAGCTGCAGCTGCCCGTCAAGGCGGAGTGGTCGTGCATCCTGTGGCGGATCTGACCCCTAAGCCAGACGAAACGCCCACTCTGGTCGTCATCGGCTGCGGCAACCTCAACCGCAGCGACGATGCGGTGGGCGTCCGCGTCGTTCACCAGGTACGCGCCGCCTGGGGTGCGGCACTGCCAGCCAGCGTGCGCCTGTTTGACGCTGGCACCGACGGCATGGCAGTGATGTTCCAGGCGCGCGGCGCTCGCGCGCTGATCATCGTGGACGCGAGCCGCTCGGGGTCTGAACCCGGGGCCGTGTTCTGCCTGCCTGGCACCGAGATCGACGGCGAGCACCAGCCCGGCTACAGCCTGCATGACTTCCGCTGGGACCATGCCGTCTACGCTGGCCGGCGCATCTTCGGCAGCGCCTTCCCGGCCGACCTCACGGTCTACCTGGTCGAGGCCGGCTCGCTGGAGCTCGGCACCGAATTGACGTCACCGGTGGCTGCGGCGGTCGACACCGTCTGCGCCTACATCGACGAACGCATCCGCGCCTGGCCTGCTGAAGCTGCGGCAGCGCCGGCCTGAGCGCGAACGTCTGGTGAGCCAAGCCCATCGGGTGCGCGCCGGCGATGGCCGGGTGCTGATCGACCGCAGCACCTGTGCGCTGTACCTCGCCAACGCGCCGGCAGCAGCACTCGTCGAACGTGACGGGCAAGTCTTTCTGGTACCGCTGAGCGGTCCGGTGGCCGGCGGCATGCTGCTCAAGCAGCGCAATGCGGCCGGCGACCGCGTGCTGCTGGCCACCGACTTCCTGGCCGAGCGGGGACTGGGCCGCTTCAGCGCCGAACACGAGTACCCGGTGCGCTGGGTGGCAGAGGCTGGCGGCCTGCTCATTGAAGGATTGGGCCCCGCGGCGGCGTAAACTATCTTTGCGCGTGCAAACCATGTTGATAGCTCTGGGCAGCCCGCCTAGAGTCACGGTCAGTTGCAACCCAATCTGACCGAGAACCGCCAGTGCCTACCCTGTCGTAAACCCAACTCGAGGCAGCACTCAGCGCTGCGGCAGACGACAGCGCGACGCCTGCCGAGCGCGCTGAGATGCTGATGGAGATCGCGATGGGCATGCAGCAGCGGCCGCGGTCCGCCCAGCCGCTGCACGACGCTGTCGGGCTGTACGAACGTGCGCTGGACCTGGCACCCGCCGAAGCCGCCGCGCTGCGTGCGCGCATCCAGGCCCGCCTGGGCACCGCGCTGCAGGCGCTGCCCGACGGCGGCGTGTCCAGCCTGGAACGTGCGCAGGGCTGCTTCACTGCCGCGATTGCGGCCCTGCAGCACGTCGGCCAGCCCGAAGAGGTTGCCGAGGCCGAGCTGAACCTTGGCCTCGTGCTGCAGGCCCTGAGCGGCGAGCACCGCGCCCGCATCACCGACGCGATCAGCGCCTACCACCGCGCGCTGCGCACATTTGACCGCGCGCGCTTTCCGCAGGAATACGCGGTGCTGCACAACAACCTCGCGATCTGCTACCTGTCCATGCCGGCCACCGACGAGCGCGGCCGCATGCGCGAGGCGCTGGCGGTGCAGTCCTTCGAAGAGGTGCTGAAGGTCATCAATTTGATCGACCACCCCAGCGAGTACGCGATGATCAACAACAACCTTGGCAATGCACTGCAGTACGCCAGCAGCAGCCACGTGCTCGAGAACAACCTGCGCGCACTGGCCGCCTACGACGAAGCCCTGCGCGTGCGCAACCCGCGCGACACGCCCCTCGAGTACGCCAACACCATTGCCAACAAGGCCAACGTGCTGCGTGCGCTGGTGCCGGACCCGACGGCCGCGCCGGCCGTACCGCAAGGCCCCGGCGACCCGGTGACGGCATTCCTCGACGACCCCTTGGCCGAGGCGCTCGCGCTGGTACGCGAGGCACAGGCGCTGTTTTCGCTGCACGGCGACAGCCACAAGGCCGGCCTGATGGCCGAAGCCGCCGCCGAAATGGCAGCCGAGCTGGCCGAGCGGCGGGCGCTGAATCACTGAACGGGCGAAACCCGCTCGCATACCGACACCATGAACCACGACACGGAGTGATGGGAATGACTTTGATGACCTTGCTGGGGCTGATCGCCCTGGGACTGGTTCTGGCGCTCGCCGCGGGCGCTGCCAGCGGGATGAAGATCGGCGCCGAGGCGCTGGGCAAGGAACTGGCCGCGATGATGGGTGCGTTCTACGGCCCCACCGCGGCGCTGCCTGCGGTGCTGCTGGGCTTGTTGATCCTGTACTTCGCACGCTGAACGGAGGCCCTCATGTTCGACATGTTCCTGAACTCGGTGAAGCTGTTTTTCGCCGGCCGGCTGTTCCGCGACGGCCGCGCGGTGTTGATCCAGTGGCTCAAGGGCTTCGGCATCTGTCTGGCGTTGCTGCTGGTGATTGGCTGGACGGTGTCGCCGCTGGTGGGCGTGGTCGTGACGTCGCTGGTCGGCGGCTTCATGCAGCCGGTGCTGTTCAAGGACCTGAAGTACGCCTGAGCCTCAGCATAGCCATTCGCCATGACCGCACGAGACGCTGTTGCCGAACTTTCCGCTGTGCAAGCGGACGCCGCTGCCGACGGCGCAGCGGAGTTTGCTCGCCGCGTCGATGAACTCGCTCGGCTGGAAACACTGGCGCAAGGCTGGGAGCCACAGCAGCAGGCCGTGCTGTCGGCGCTGCGCACGGGCATCGAGGAACTCAACGCCGAAGCCTTCAAGCGACTCATCCGCACGCTGAAGACCGACGCTGCGGCGGTTGCAACGCTGCGTGATGCCGTTCACGACCCGCTGGTGTACCAGGTCCTGCTGTACCACGGCATCGTTAAGGAGCCGATCGAAAGCCGCGTGCGTCGCGCGCTGGAGAGCGTGCGCCCTTCGTTGAAGGAGCACGGCGGCGACGTCGAACTCGTCGCCGTCAAGCTGCCTGACACGGTCGAAGTGCGGCTGATCGGCTCCTGCCAATCGTGCCCGTCCTCCGGCGAGACGCTGAGCGAAGGTGTCGAGAAGGCGATCCGCGCCCTTTGCCCCGAGATCACAGTCGTCAGCCGGGTCAGCCGCGGCGCACCGGAAGCCACCACCGATGGCGCGCAGGTCGTGCGCTTCGTCAGCCCTTTCGCACGTCAGCACGATGCCGGTTACGTCGATGTCGGCGCTCTGGCCGAACTCGCCGACGGCGGCATCTGCACGCGCAGCGTGGAAGGCCGCGAAGTGCTGCTGTACCGCCACGGCGACCAGGTCTCCTGTCTCGACAACGCCTGCGCGCACCTGGGCATGCCGCTGGACGGTGGCGAAGTCGATGGCGGCACCTTGCGTTGCCCGTACCACGGCTTCGTCTACCTGCTCGAAACCGGCGAATGCCTGACGGTGCCCGAGGTGCAGCTCGCGGTGCACGCCGTCAAGGTCGTCGGTGACCGCATTTCGGTGCGGCTGCGCCGCTGACGACGATGACGGCGGCCCCCGAGATCGTTTCCGCGCGCGTCTCGCTCGCGCCGGCCGCCCGCCGCGCGCCCGCGCCGGTCGTGCCCTGCCTGGCGCTGCTCGATACCCTCGGTGCCCGCGTCGTCCTTGGCGCCAGCGCCAGCCTGGCGGGCCTGGCTACGCCGGTGGTGCCGTCGGCCACCACGATGTTCGGCCCGCGCGGCGCTTGCGCCGCGCCTGACGGCTCGCTCTGGGTTTCGGACACCGGCCACCACCGCGTGCTCGGCTGGCACCGTTTGCCCGACGCCGACGGCACACCCGCCGACCTGCTGCTCGGCCAGCCCACCTTCGACCGCGAAGGCCGCAATGCCGGCGGCAGCACCAGTGCGCTGACGATGAACGTGCCGACGGGCCTGTGCGCCTGCGGCCCCGAAGGCGCCGGCCTGGCGGTTGCCGATGCCTGGAACCACCGCGTACTGGTCTGGCACCGCAGGCCGACGCAGTCGAACGAGCCGCCCGATGTCGTGCTCGGCCAGCCGAACTTCAGCAGCGGCGTGGCCAACCGCGGCAGCGATACGGCCGGTGCCAACACCCTGTTCTGGCCTTACTGCGTGGCCTGGGACGGTACGCGCCTGTGGGTGGCCGACACCGGCAATCGGCGCGTGTTGATGTGGGATGGCCTGCCACAGCGGCAGGGCGCGCCAGCCGACTTCGTGCTCGGGCAACCTGGCTTCGACACGCGTGACGAGAACGGCGGCGGCGCGCCCGACGCGCGCAGCATGCGCTGGCCGCACGCCATCACCTTTCCGGCCGGCGGCCTGTGCGTGGCCGACGCCGGTAACAACCGGCTGATGCTTTGGCGTGCCTTGCCCTCGGCACACAACCTACCCTGCGACCTGATCGTTGGCCAGGTCGGCAGCCAGTTCGTCGAACACAACCAGACCAACTACTACCCTGACGCCGCCTGTCTGAACATGCCGTACGGCGCGGCGGTGGCAGGCGACTTGCTGGTGGTGGCCGACACCGCCAATTCGCGTCTGCTGGCTTGGCAGCTCAGCGGCCTGGAGCGCGACGGCGCCGCCGCCGTGGCGCTGGCCGCGCAGCCTGACTGGCACAGCAAGGGTGACAACCGCTGGCTGCCCGCCGCGCGTGACAGCGTCTGCTGGCCCTACAGCGTGGCCCTGGCCGACGCGCGCACCGTGTTGGTGGCCGACTCGGGCAACAACCGCGTGCTGGTCTGGCCCCTGGCCACAGGGTGGGCCTGAGCATGACGGACGTCGTCGCCGAAACGATCCGCGTTCGTGGCACGGTGCAGGGTGTCGGTCTGCGCCCGACGGTGTGGCGGCTGGCCCGCGAAGCGGGTGTGGCAGGCTCGGTGCTGAACGACGCAGAAGGTGTGCTGATCACCGCTGTCGCCACACCGGTACAGATCGACACGCTGGTGCAGCGGCTGCTCGCCGAGCCACCGCCTCTGGCAGTGATCGGCAGCATCGAGCGCCAGCCGCAGGCGCTGCCGACACCGCTGCCGACGCTTTTCGTCATCGACGCCAGCCGGCCCGGAGCCGCCCAGACCCCTGTGGCTGCCGACGCGGCCACCTGCGCCGCCTGTGTCGCGGAGATCTTCGACCCCTTCGCGCGGCGCTTCCGCTACCCGCTGGGCAGCTGCACGCATTGCGGCCCGCGATTGAGCTTCACGCTCGGCCTGCCTTTCGACCGGCCGGCCACGACGATGGCCAGCTTCCAGCTGTGCCCAGCGTGCCAGGCCGAGTACGACGATCCCGCCGACCGCCGCTTTCATGCCCAGGCCATCGCCTGCCACGTCTGCGGGCCCAAGGTCCGGCTGCAGCGCTTCGACGGCCGGGTGTTCTCGCTGGACAGCTTCACGTTCCTGGACGACTGCGATGCCGCCGGCAGCCTGCTGGCGCGCGGTGAGATTGTCGCCATCAAGGGCTTGGGCGGCTACCAGCTGGCCTGCGACGCCACACAAGCCGACGCCGTGGCACGCCTGCGGGCACTCAAGCGCCGCGAGGCCAAGCCCTTGGCTTTGATGGCTGCGAACGTCGATGCCGTGCGCGCGTACTGTCATGTCAGCGAGGTCGAAGCGGTGATGCTGGCATCGCCTGCCGCGCCGATCGTGCTGCTCGACCGGCTGGCTGGCAGCAAGCCGGCCATCGCCGACGAGGTCGCCCCTGGCCTGCGCAGTCTGGGTTTCATGCTGCCGAGCACCGGGGTGCACCACCTGGTGCTGCGGCGCATGAAGCGGCCGATCGTCCTGACCAGCGGCAACCTCAGCGACGAGCCTCAGGCCATCACCCTGGCCGGACTGAAGGAGCGATTTGCCGATGGCATCGGCTATGTGCTCGACCACGACCGGCCGATCGCCCGGCGCATCGACGACTCGGTCCAACGCGTCGTTGACGGCGCACCCCGCGTGCAACGCCGCGCCCGCGGCCTGGCGCCGCAGCCGCTGGCGTTGCCGCCGGGCTTTGCAGGCGCCCCGCCGGTGCTGGCCTACGGCGGCGAGCTGAAGAACACCCTCTGCCTGCTGCGTGACGGCCAGGCCGTGCTCGGAGCACATATCGGCGACCTTGCCGACGTCGCCACGCAACAAGACTGGCAGCGCCAACTGACCGACCTGCTGCGCTTCTTCGCCTTCGAGCCTGCACTGCACGCCATAGACCCGCACCCGGACTACCGGTCGAGCCGGCATGCCCGCAGCGTCAGCGACAGCCCGGTCGAAGTGCTGCACCACCATGCCCACATCGCCGCCTGCCTGGCCGACAACGGCTGGCCGCTCGCCGCCGGGCCGGTGGTCGGTGTGGCGCTCGACGGGCTGGGCATGGGCGAAGATGGCGAACTGTGGGGGGGCGAATTCGCGCTGTGCGACTACACCCGGTTCGACCGTCGAGGCACCTTCAAGCCGGTGGCGCTGCTGGGTGGCGAAGCGGCGATGCACGAGCCCTGGCGCAACACCTATGCGCACCTGATGGCCGAGATGAAGTGGCCGTCGTTCTCCATGAATTACGGCGATCTGCCGCTGCATCACTTCCTCGCGGCACAGCCGCGCGCGGTGCTGGACGCGATGCTGTCCAGGGGCATCAACTCACCGCTGGCCAGCTCCGCCGGCCGCCTGTTCGACGCGGTCGCCGCAGCCATGGGCATCTGCCGCGACCATGCCGCCTACGAGGGCCAGGGCGCGGTCGAGCTGGAAGCGCTGGTCGATGCCGAGGTGATGCAGTACGAGGACGAAGAGCTCGGGTACCCGTTCGCCATCCCGCGCCTGCCGGCGCATTTGAACGCCGAGCGGCTGCCCTACATCGAGCCGCTGGCGATGTGGAGCGCCCTGCTCGGCGACCTGGTGCTGAAGACGCCGGTGTCGACGATGGCAGCGCGCTTCCACAAGGGCCTGGCTGCGGTGATCTGCAAGATGGTCGACAAGGTCGCCACTGCACACGACACCGACCGACCCTTGAAAACCGTCGCGCTCAGCGGCGGCGTCTTCCAGAACCGCGTGCTGCTCGAGCGCGTCAGCGCCCGGCTGCGCGACGCTGGCTACACCGTGCTGGCCCACCGCCAGGTGCCGTGCAACGACGGCGGCCTTTCGCTGGGGCAGGCCGTGGTGGCGGCAGCGCGTGCGATCCAGTCAAGAACGGAGCCCCATTCATGTGCCTAGGCATTCCCGGCCGCATCGTCGAAATCACCCACGCCGGCAACAAGCTCGCGCTGGTCGATGTGCTCGGCGTCCAGCGCGAGATCAACATCGCCTGCGTCGTCAATGAAGAACACCCGGTACATGCCTGTGTGGGTGACTGGGTGCTGGTGCACGTGGGGTTCGCGATGAGCCGCATCGACGAGCACGAAGCCCAGCTCACGCTCGAGGTGCTGCAGATGCTTGGCGAAGCGCAGACCGAGATCGACGCGATGCGCGCCAGCGACCACGCGCTGGCGCTTCCCGCCAGCGACCGCGCAGCGGCCTCGCCATGAGCACCGAGACACTGATTGCCGGTTTGTACCCGCACATGGCGCAGTCCGGCGGTGCACCCGCCGCGGCGCGCCACGATCGGGCTGTCATCGACCCTGAACTGCTGGAATCCTTGCGCCAGAAGTGCGCCGACAGCGTGCGCGTGAAGCAGGCCTTCTTTGCGGACCAGGCCCAGCGCGTCGTCGCCGCGGCGCACATGCTGGCCGACACCTTCCGCGCTGGCGGGCGGCTCTTCACGCTGGGCAACGGCGGGTCGAGCTGCGATGCGGCGCACTTGGCGGTCGAATTCCAGCATCCCGTGACGGCCGGGCGACCGGCGCTGCCGGCGATCAACCTGAGCCAGGACATGGCGATGATCACCGCGGTGGCCAACGACATCGGCTTTGCCCATGTCTACACACGCCAGGTGCTGGCCCACGTGCGGCCACACGACTGCGTGGTGGCGATCTCCACCAGTGGCAACTCCGAGAACCTGCTCGCCGGCTTGGCTGCGGCACAAAAGCAAGGGGCCAGTACCTTGGGCCTGGCCGGCGGCGACGGCGGGCGCATGGCCGCCACCAGCGCCTGCGACCTCTGCCTGGTGGTGCCCACCGACAGCATCCACCGTGTGCAGGAAACGCATGTCGCGCTGTACCACGTGCTGTGGGACCTGACGCACACACTGTTGGCTGGCAACCGCGGGCCAGGGAGGGCGACGCCATGAAGTTTGCCGACGAATTCCGCGATCCTGAACTGGCAGGCTCGCTGGTGCGTGAAATCACCCGGCTTGCAGACAGCCTGGCGGCCGGCGCTGCGCGTCCGCTGCAGGTGATGGAGGTCTGCGGCGGCCACACCCACACCATCTTTCGCTACGGGCTGAAAGACCTGCTTCCCCAAAGCATCGAGTTCGTGCATGGGCCAGGCTGCCCGGTGTGCGTGCTGCCGATGGGTCGCGTCGACGACTGCGTGGCCATCGCCGAGCACCCACAGGTCATCATGACGACCTTTGGCGACGCGATGCGCGTGCCCGGCTCGAGGAAGAGCCTGCTGCAAGCCAAGGCCGATGGTGCCGACGTGCGCACCGTCTACTCGCCGCTGGACGCGCTGAAGCTGGCGCAGAAGCACCCCGACAAGGATGTCGTGTTCTTCGGCCTCGGCTTCGAGACCACGATGCCCAGCACGGCGATGACGGTGCTGCAGGCCGAAGCACTGGGGATCAGGAACTTCTCGCTGTTCTGCAACCACATCACGATCATCCCGACGGTCAAAGCGATCCTTGATTCGCCCGACTTGCAGATCGACGGCTTCCTGGGCCCGGGCCATGTCAGCATGGTCATCGGCACGCGGCCTTACGACTTCATCGCCCAGCAGTACCAGCGGCCACTGGTGGTGGCGGGCTTCGAGCCGCTGGACATCCTGCAGTCGCTGTGGATGGTGCTCAAGCAGATCGACGAGGGCCGCTGCGAGGTCGAGAACCAGTACAAGCGCGTGGCGCCCGAACGCGGCAACGGCCCGGCGCTGGACGCCATCACCCGCGTCTTCGAGTTGCGTGAGTTCTTCGAGTGGCGCGGCCTGGGCTCGATCGACCACTCGGGCGTGCGCATACGCGCCGCCTACGCCGCCTTCGACGCGGAACGGCGCTTCAGCGTGCCGAACCTGAAGATCGCCGACCCCAAGAGCTGCCAGTGCGGCGAGGTACTGAAGGGCGTGATCAAGCCCAACCAGTGCAAGGTCTTCGGCACCCTGTGCACGCCCGAGACACCGCTGGGCGCGCTGATGGTGTCCAGCGAAGGCGCCTGCGCGGCCTACCACCAGTATTCGCGCATGGCCTTCGTCAAGCGCGAAGCCGTGGCTGGCTGAAGAGGCCCGACCGATGACAAGCTTCCGCGGCAAAACGATCACCATGGCGCATGGCGGCGGCGGCCGGGCGATGCGGGACCTGGTGCACAAGCTGGTGCTGCCCGCGTTCGATAACCCCTTGCTGGCCACGCTGGAAGACCAGGCCCGGGTGCCGCTGGCCAGCCTGGGCGAACATGGCGACCGGCTGGCCTTCACGACTGACAGCTATGTCGTTGCGCCGCTGTTCTTTCCAGGCGGCGACATCGGCAAGCTGGCGGTGTGCGGCACGGTCAACGATCTGGCGATGTCGGGCGCGGTGCCGCTGTACCTGAGTTGCGGCCTGATCATCGAGGAAGGTCTGCCCGTGGCCGACCTGCAGCGTGTGCTGGCCAGCATGGCGGCCACGGCGCGGGAAGCCGGCGTGACCGTGGTCACCGGCGACACCAAGGTCGTCAACCGCGGCGCCGCCGACCGTCTGTTCATCAACACCGCAGGCGTGGGCGCGGTGCCGCGTGGTGTGGAGATCGGCGCGCACCGTGCGCGGCCGGGCGATGTGGTGATCGTCAACGGCACGCTTGGCGACCACGGCACGGCGATCCTGGTGGCCCGCAATGAACTTGAACTGCACAGCCGCATCGAAAGCGATTGCCAGCCGCTGCACAGCCTGGTGCAGACGATGCTCGCGGCGTGCGCTGACATTCGCTGCCTGCGCGACGCCACGCGCGGCGGGCTGGCGACGGTGCTCAATGAGTTCGCCGACGCCTCGGCGGTCGGCATCCGGCTGCAGGAGCGCGCGTTACCGCTGCGCGCCGAGGTGCGCGGCGCCTGCGAACTGCTCGGGCTGGACGTTCTGTACATGGCCAACGAAGGCAAGCTGGTCGCCATCGTGCCGGGAGAACACGCCGACGCTGTGCTGGCTGCGATGCGTGCGCACCCGGCGGGCCGCGACGCCGCGATCATCGGCGACGTGATCGCCGAGCCGGTCGGGCATGTGGTGCTGAACACGGCGTTCGGCGGCGAACGTGTGGTCGACATGCTGGTCGGCGAGCAGCTGCCGCGCATCTGCTGAAGCGCGGGGGCCTGACCATGCACGAACTGGGCATCACCCGCAGCATCGTCGGCATCGTGGCCGAGCGCGCGGGCGGGCAGAAGGTGCTGCGCGTGAGCGTCGAGGTCGGCAGGCTCTCGGGCCTGCTGCCGGAGGCGATCCGCTTCTGCTTCGACATCTGTGCGAAAGACACGCTGCTCGAAGGCGCGCTGCTGCAGATCGTCGAGGTCGAAGGCCGCGGGCTGTGTTCGTCATGCGACGCCGAGCCGGTGCTGACCGCGCCGCTCGGCCGCTGCCCGGTTTGCCACGAACCGACCCTGCGCGTGGTGGCCGGGACCGAACTGAAGATCAAGGAAATGGAGACGGCATCATGTGTGTGACCTGTGGCTGCGGTGACGGCGAGACGACGATCCAGCGGGTGGGCGAGGGGCATACGCACGCGCACGATCATCCGCACGACCACCCGCATGATCATTCGCACGGCCGTTCGCACGATCATTCTCACGATCATGCGCACCCCCACGAGCATCCGCATGAGCATGCTCACCCGCACGAGCACACGCATGCCGACGGCACGACGCATGTTCACCCCCACCCACACGAGCACAGCCACCCGCACGGCCACCCGCATGCGTCCGGACACGACCACGCGCATCCCCACGACCATCAGCACGATCATCGTCACGATCACGACCCGGCGGACCTCCACGGCCACGGTCATGAGCACAGCCATGACCCTGCCCACGGCCATCTGCATGGCCACGGCCACACGCAGTCGCTCGACCTGCAGGTGCCCGGCCGCGACGCGCAGACCATCGCGCTGGAAGCCGCGATCCTCGGCAAGAACCAGGCGCTGGCCGAGCGCAACCGCGGTTGGCTGGCCGGCCGCGGCGTGCTGGCGCTCAACCTGATGAGCAGCCCGGGCGCCGGCAAGACCACGCTGCTGGAGCGGACGATCACCGACCTGCGCGGTCAGACCACGATCCACGTCGTCGAAGGTGACCAGGCCACGCTCAACGATGCAGAGCGCATCCGCGCCACCGGCGCGCCGGCAGTGCAGGTCAACACCGGTACCGGTTGCCATCTTGAAGCCGACATGCTCGCCCGCGCGATGAAGCTGCTGCAGCCGGCGGCGGGTTCGCTGCTGGTGGTCGAGAACGTCGGCAACCTGGTCTGCCCGGCCTTGTTCGACCTTGGCGAGAACGCCCGCGTGGTGATCTTCGCCGTGACCGAGGGCGAAGACAAGCCGCTGAAGTACCCGCACATGTTCAGTCGCGCCGACGTGCTGCTGCTGAGCAAGACCGACCTGCTGCCGCACCTGCGCGTGAACATGGCACTGATGAAGGACAACGCGCTGAAGGTCAATCCGAAGCTGAAGATCTTCCCGGTGTCGGCCTACACCGGCGAAGGGCTCGACGCGTGGTACGGCTGGTTGCGCGCAGCGCTGGCCGAAACCGCAGCCGCCTGAGCCTGCCGATCTGCTCGATCACCCACCTGTGCACGCATGCCGCCCTAAGTTAAGATGAATTGTGTAATCGTATGAGCTTGACGCAGCGAGTCTCAAGTCTCTTCACTCCGGCGTTGCTGGCGATGACCGCTGGCCTCAACAGTTTCTGGATTTCGGAGCCGATCCGGCGTTCCGACCAGGGTGCTGAAATCGCCTTGCGCACGATGGTCGTGGCGGTGTCTGCCGTGGCAGGGCTGAGCGCCGCGGTCGGCGTCGGCCAGCCCCCTGGCGGTCGAGCCCAGGCCAGTCTGCGCTGAGTTGCGTCGAAGATGCATCCGAAACCTCGTTGCACGCGTACGCGTAAGACACTTCTGAGATTCGTGAGAACAACATGCCCCTTACGCAACAGTGTCCAGCGTCTGTCGCCCTATGCGCGCCGCCGAAAGTGCAGGCTGATGCGATGTGGACCTTGGCGCCCGGGGCCTGCAGCCTGGATACGAGGGAAGGCCGGTACATCCAGCATCACGGCGTCTTCGTATGAGGATCTTGGAGTCCCTCCTACGACCTTGACGTAACGATCACACATGTCCATCGCAAGCGGAGCCTCAATGCACAAGCGACACATCGCCCGCGGAATTGCCGCATTCAGCTTGTTGCCTGTCGCCAGCGCCTGGGCGCAGACGGCAGTGCCTATGCAGCGGGTTGAAATCACCGGCCAGGCGGTTCGCGCCGCCGACAGCCTGCCGCTGGACAAACCCGCCAGCAGTGGCAGCCGCCTGGGCCTGACGCCCATGGAGACGCCCGCCAGCATCGACGTCATCACCAGCGAACTGCTGCGCGAGCGCGGCGACCGCACGACGCAGGACGCCTTGGAAAATGCCGCAGGTGTTGTCGCCGGCCAGTGCTTCGGGCTCACCTGCTTTGCGATGCGCGGCTTCTCGGGCAACCTCTCACTGCCCTTTCTGTTCGACGGCTTGCGCTACCCCGGCCTGGCGTTCTCGCCGCGCGGCACCTTCGTCTATGACCGCATCGAGGTCATCAAGGGACCATCTTCTGTGCTGCACGGCCTGGGGTCGGTCACCGGCGCGGTGAACTTCGTCACCAAGGCGGCCGACGGCAAGGAGGAGCGGGAGCTGTTCCTGGCCTACGACCGCTGGCAGACGAAGAACGTGGGCGTCGGACTGGGCGGCGGCGCCGCGGACGGCGTGGCCTACCGCTTCGACCTCAACGTCATGGATGCCGACAAGGGGTCTGCCGGCTGGGTGGACCGCAGCGGCTACACCTACGTGCACGGCGCGGGCGAAGTGGCCTGGCGCATCACGCCTGCATTGAAGGTCACCCTGTCCGCGCAGGCGCTGGACGACGACGGCGAGTGGTACTTCGGCACGCCGCTGGTGGCCGGCAAGATCGACGAGCGGGTGCGCTTCAACAACTACAACGTCAGCGACAACCAGATGAGAAAGCGCGCCACCTGGTTGCGCGGCAACGTGGAATACCAGCTGGCACGCGGCATCAAGCTGCGCAACGAAACCTACTCGAACGACGAGAAGCGCATCTACAAGAACGCCGAGGTCTACGACTTCAACGCCGCCACCGGCCGCGTGAACCTGTCGGACTTCCTCAATATCGTGCACGACCAGGAACTGCTGGGCAACCGCACTGAAGCCACCGCCGACCACCTGCTTGGCGGCATGCGCAACCGCGTCATCGTCGGCGTGGACTGGTCGCGCAACAAGCACAAGCGCACCAACAATTCGCCCTACGCCTCGCCGGCTGCGTCGGTGGACTTCTTGAGTCCGGCCGCGATTCCATTCGCCACCACCTCGGCGTTTTCGCCGCAACGGCGCACGGTGGTCGACTCGCAGGCATTGTTTGTCGAAGACCTGCTGTCGGTGACGGAGCAGGCCAAGCTGTCGCTGTCGTACCGGCGTGACCGCATCGACCTGGATTCCTTCAATCTGCGTGACGGCACCAGTTTCGACAAGCAGTGGAACGCCAACTCCTGGCGTGTCGGCGCGTTGTACGACCTCACGCCGATGCTCACGGCCTACGCCCAGGTTTCGCGCGCTTTCGAGCCGCCGGCGCAGGTGGTGACGCTGACGCCCGCGCAGCGCAACTTCAACCTGACACGCGCCCGGCAGGCTGAAGTCGGCCTGAAGGGTTACCTGCCTGGCCGCAGTGGCGAGTTCACGCTGTCTTACTTCAACATCGTCCGCAACGACATCCTCACGCGCGACCCGAATGCGCCGGCCGCGACGATCCAGATCGGCCAGCAGTCGTCGCGCGGCATCGAGTTCGATGTCGCCTGGCGGCCATTCACCGCCTGGGCCGTTGGCGTGAATGGCACCTGGTTGAAGGCGCAGTTCGACACCTTCAATGAAAGCGTCGGCGGTGTGGCCACGTCGCGTGCCGGCTTGCTGCCGCCCGACACGCCAGAACGTGTTGGCAACGTCTTCGTGACCTGGCAGCCGACGAACGAGCTGCGCATCAACGGCAACCTGCGCCGCGTGGGTGCGCGCACCGCCAACAACGCCAACACCGTGTTCCTGCCGGCCTACACCACGGCCGACATCGGCGCCGCCTACAGGCTGCCGCTGGGTGAGCTGGCGCTGAAGCTGCGCAACATCAGCGACGAGGTCTATGCGACACGTTCCTACGGCACCGGCAACCAGCTCCTGCTGGGCGAACCGCGGGCGCTGGAGGTGTCTTACGCGGTGAAGTTCTGAACATGGGCGCCGGGCTGGCTCATCGAGCTTCTCGCCTGTGGGCACTTGCGGCGCTGTTGCTCGGTGTTGCCGCACCCGCCCAGGCCCACGACACCTGGGTCATGCCGACGACCTTTCGTGTGCCTGCGGGGCAGCCCATCTCCACCGTGCTGTCGGCCGGCCATGGGCTGACGCCGCTGTCGGCCCCGCGACGCAGGCGCTTGCGGGTGCTGCAGCTCGTTGACAGCCTGGGCCGCCGCGAACCCGATCGCTGGCAGCGGGGCGGCAAGACGGCGCAGGCGCATTTCCCGGCCGCCGCGCCCGGCGTGGCCTGCCTGGCGTTGAGCACCCGCGAGACGCTGATCGACATCGAGCCCGACACGGTGGACAAGTACCTCGGCGAAGTGCAGCCACCGGCAGCCATCGTCGCCGCCTGGCAACGCCAGCGTGCTCGCGGCGAGGCCTGGAACGAACGCTACGGCAAAGACGCCAAGACCTACCTTCGAAGCGGCGACGACAGCACCGGCTGGCCCGCGCTGGCACAACTGGGCCATGCCCTGGAACTGGTGCCGCAAAGCGACCCGACACGGCTGGAGCCCGGTGACACGCTGCGGCTGGTGCTGCACTTCAATGGCCAAGCGGCGGCTGACGTGGCGCTGCGCCTGTTCAACAGCGCGGGCGACGAACTTGTCATGCGAACCGATGCCCAAGGCAGCGCGCAGTTCAAGCTCGGCACGCCTGGGCCGCATCTGGTGGCCACCACCGTGATCCAGGTGCCTGCAGCATCCGGTGCGCCTTGGACCAGCCGCTTTGCCACGCTGGGCTTCGGTGTCGGCAGCGCATGAATCGGTGGCTTGACCGCCGGCGGTTTGTCGTCGCTGCAGCCAGCTTGGGCCTGGTGCGTACGGTTGCCGCGCAGGGCAACTTCGCCGGGGCTGCCGACTCAGCGCCGCTGGTGGTGGCCGTGGGCGCAGACCGCTACAGCACCGACCCGCAGCGCTTCACCTTCACCGTGCGCGGGCCGCACGCGCAGATTGCAGAAACACCGGTGCGGCCGGACGCCAGCTTCCTGCCCGCACCCTTGCTGTTCGAGCGCTGGCAGGTCGAGCGCGGCCGTTACCGCGTGACGCTGCGCGCCGGCCTGCGTTTTCACGACGGCTCGGCCTTGAATGCCGATGCCGCCATCGAGGCCCTGCGCGCCATCGGCAAGAGCCGGTCCGACTTCCTGCAGATCGCACCCGACAGCTTCAAGCGCATCGACGCGCGCAGCTTTGAGTTCAGATCGGCCACGGGTTCCAACCTGGTGCTGCAGAACATGTCGCACCGCGCGGTGTCCTTGTTCTCTGCCGCCACCGACAAGGCTACGGCACCCTCGGGCACCGGCCCCTACCGCTTCGTGCGCTACGAGCCGCGGCAGCGGCTGGAGCTGCGCGCCAATGCCGACTATTGGGGTGTGCCGCCCCTGAATCAGCGCCTGGTGTTCCGCTTCGTGCCCGACGGCCAGGCACGGCTGCTGGCGCTGGCCAAGGGCGAGGTCGATGTGGTGGCCGATGTATCGCCGCAGATGTTGTTGGCGATGTCGCCTTCGATGCAGCTGCAGCTGCACACGTCGCGCCCGGTGCAGTACGTGGCGCTGCTGGTGAACGCAAATGGCCAAGGCGCCTACACGCGCCTGGCCGATGTACGCGTGCGGCGCGCGCTGGCTTTGGCAATAGACCGCGGTGCGATTGCCCGCACGCTGTATGGCGGCCGTGGCGTGCCGGCAAAAGGATTGATGCCGGACTGGATGTTCGGCCTGGGCGAACACACTCAGGGCCATGGGCTGGACCTGGCCGCAGCCGCCAGGCTGCTGGACGAGGCCGGTTGGCGCACCGACCCCGGCAACCCCCGTGGGCCCCGCGTACGCGGCGGCGAAGCGCTGCGCCTGCGCCTGGTGGCTGCCTTCCCCAGCCTGTCCAGCGTGGCACCGCTGCCCGAGATGCTGGAGCAGATGCTGCGCAAGGTGGGCATCGCGCTGGACATCGTGGGGGTCGAAGACGACCAGCTGTACGGCAGCCGCTACCTCGACCCTGGCGAAGGCGACCTGTTCATCGAACACGCAGGTAACAACAACCTGGACCCGACCTTCCTGCTCTACAACCTCTTTCATTCGAAAAGTAGCTGGCGCAGCTACCGCCACATGGCGGCCGGCCCGGCGGTGGATGCGGCGCTGGACGAAGCTCGCGCCACCGACGACCTAGCGCGCCGCCTGGACGCCGTGCGCCGCGCCCACCGCAGCGTGGTTGACGAGGCGGTGGTCGCCATCCCCATCCTGCTGGTGCCTCAGTTCATGCTCAGCCGCGCCGGCACCGAGGTGCCGATGTTCGAGCACCGCGACTGGATCGACTACGGCGCCATCCGCGTCAACAGGTCGATCAAGCGGTAGATTCCCGACCCATGCACTTCACTGCGGCGTGGCGCCTGGTTTTGCGACGCCTGGCGGCCTTGGTTCCCACCTTGTTCGGCATGTCAGTGCTGGCCTTTGCGCTGGTGGCCGCGGCACCGGGCGACCCCGTGCGCAGCGAGGCCCTGCGCCAGGGCATCGTCTTCACACCGGGCAACGAGGCCGCGCTGCGCACCGAACTGGACTTGGACGGCAGCTGGCCCGAACGCTACGTGCGCTGGCTGGCGCAGGTGCTGCACGGCGACTTCGGCCGCTCGATTGCGACGCGCCGCCCGGTCAGCGAAGAGATCGCCAGCCACCTGGGCCCGACCCTGCAGCTGGCTTGTGTGGCGCTGGCCATCGCCGTGCCCCTGGCGGTGCTGGCGGGGCTGGCCGCAGCGCTGGCAAGCGGCGCGGTGGCCGCTGCCTTGCTGCGCGGCGTGACGGTGCTGCTGGTGTCGACGCCCGGCTACTGGCTGGCCCTGCTGGCGCTGTACCTGTTTGCCGTGCAGTGGGGCTGGACGCGGGTGGTCAGCGAAGGGCAATGGGCTGACCTGTGGCTGCCGGCTGCGGTGCTGGGCGTGTCTGCGGCCGCACCTGCCAGCCGGCTGATCCGCGAACGTGCGCTGCAGGTGATGTCGGAAGACCCGCTGCGGCTGGCCATCGCCCAGGGGCTGACACCCTGGCGCATCGTGCTCACGCGGGTGCTACCCGCCACCCTGGTGCCGGCCATCACAGTGTGGGCCAACACCTTTGGCGCGCTGCTGGGTGGCGCGGTCATCGTCGAGACCGTGTTCGGCTGGCCGGGGCTGGGGAGCCTGGTGCTGCAGTCGATAGCCGAGCGCGACCTGCCTGTGCTGCAGGCTTACCTGTGCCTGATGGGCGGGGTCTTCGTCGCCGCCAGCCTGGCCGCCGACCTGCTGGTGGCACTGCTGGAGCCACCGCCAGTGCGCGGCGAGCGCGGCTCATGAACAGGATGAAGACCCGGTTGAAGCACGGGCTGAAGAGTGGGCTGAAGACATGACCACGCGCGCCACCCTCACCCTCAAGCCCACGCTCACCAACACGGGCTTGTTCATCGTGCTGGGGCTGCTGCTGTGCGCCTGCTGGCCCCAGGCCTGGTTGCCGCACGATCCACTGGCCCAAGACCTCCTGCGCCGCCTGGAGCCGCCTTCGCGCGACTTCTGGCTCGGTACCGACATGCTGGGCCGCTGCCTCTTTTCGCGCGTGCTGGCAGCCACCACGCTGTCGCTGAGCGCTTCACTTGCCGCCGCGGCCGCCATCTGCGCGGTAGCCGGGGCCTGGGGTCTGGCGGCGGCGCTGGGTGGGCGCTGGGTGGATGCGCTGCTGATGCGTGCAGCCGACGTGCTGCTGGGGTTTCCGACCCTGGTTCTGGCGCTGGCGCTTATCGGCGTGGCCGGGGCGTCCTTGCCTGCGGTGCTGGCCGCCCTGGTTGTCGCCTGGGCACCGGGGCTGGCGCGGGTGGTGCGCGCCTTGGCGCGCCAGGCGCTGGCGCGCGAGTATGTCGTCGCGTCGAAGATGGCCGGCCTGGGCACGGCCACCGTGGTCTGGCGGCATGTGCTGCCGCAGTTGCTGCCGCCCCTGCTGGTGCTGGCCAGCCTCGAAGCGGCCGGCGTGTTGCTGGCGCTGTCGGCCTTGAGCTTTCTGGGCCTGGGCGCACAAGCGCCCGCGCCCGAATGGGGCGCCATGCTCAACGAGGCGCGGCCCTTCATCGAGACGGCGCCGCACCTGCTGCTGGGGCCGGGTGTGGCGGTGCTGCTGGCCACGCTGGGCCTGAACCTGCTGGGCGAAGGGCTGCGTGAGCGCTTCGACCCGCGTGCACCTTTGCGCTGGTGAAGGCATGGCGATGTTGGAGCGCGGCATGACGCCCGTCCCCCGGTTGGCCGTTCAAGGCCTCACGGTCACCACCGCCCAGGGCCGGCGGCTGCTGGACGACCTGCACTTCGCACTGGCTGCGGGCGAACGCGTTGCTGTGCTGGGCGCCAGCGGCGCGGGCAAGTCGATGCTGTCGCTGGCCCTGACAGGCCTGCTGCGCCCCCAGCTGGCAGTGGCCGCCGGCTCAGCCCGCCTGGACGGCGAGGACCTGCTGGCGATGCAGCGCAGCCAGCGCCACGCCCTGCGCGGAACGGGCCTGTTCCTGGTCTTCCAGAGCCCCGGCGCCTTGCTCGACCCGCTGCTGTCCATCGCCACGCAACTCGAGCAGACCGCGCAGCGCGCCGGTGTCGCTGCGCCAGCGCGCGCCGGCGCGGTGGTGGCGGCCCTGCAAGCGGTCAGGTTGGCGGATTCGGTATTGCCGCTGCGCGCGTCGCAACTCAGCGGCGGCATGAAGCAGCGCGTGCTGATCGCCATGGCCTTGCTGCTCAAACCGCGCCTGCTGCTGGCCGACGAGCCGACCAGTGGCCTGGACGATGACACCGCCGCCGACATGCTGCAGGCCCTGGCGCATGCGCAACGCGCCACCGGCTCGACGCTGTTGCTGGTGACGCATGACCTGCGCGTGGCCCGGGCCCACACCGACCGGGTGCTGGTGCTCGACGGCGGCAAGCTGGTCGAAGACGCAGCGATGCCGGCCTTCCTGGCTGCGCCTGCCAGTGTCGCCGGGCGCGCGCTGCTGGACGCTGCGCAGTACTTGGAAAACACGCTGGAAAGTACGCTCGAAGTTCCGCTGAAAGGCATGCCGTGACGCCGCCCAAACTCGTGGTCGACAAGCTCATGAAGTCTTACCGCGGCCAGACGCCCGTGCTCGATGGCGCGTCGCTGGAACTGCACGCGGGTGAAGTGCTGGGGCTGGTGGGTGCAAGCGGTGCCGGCAAGTCCACCCTGGCCCGCTGCATCGCGGGCATTGAGCAAGCCGACAGCGGCGATGTGCGGCTCGACGGCGAGCGCCTGGGCGCCACGCGCACACGGCCGCAGAAGCAGCGCATTCAATACATCTGGCAAGAGGCGCACATGGCGCTCAGCCCCTTGCGCAGCGCCTTGCAGGCGGTCGTCGAACCGCTGGAAGGTTTCAGCCTGGCACCAGCGCAAGACCGCGCAGCCCGAGCGGCGCATTGGCTGGGGCGCATGGGTCTTGATTCAGCGACCATGCAGCGTCGCCCCGACGGCCTGTCAGGCGGCCAATGCCAGCGCGCGGTGATCGCTCGCGCACTCGCCGCAGAACCCGAGGTGCTGCTGCTCGACGAGCCCTTTTCGGCCTTGGACACCGTCACCACCGTCGCGCTGATGCGCTTGCTGCAAAGTGTCCTGTCGACGCGGCCGATGGCCGTGCTGTTTGTGTCGCACGACCGGCAGGCGGTACGGCGGCTGGCCAGCCGTGCCCTTTGCCTGGCAGCAGGCCGGCTGTCGCAGACCGAGCTCGCTGCGCCAGGTCTGCTTCACTTCGCCCGCAAGCTTGCCAGGTAGGCCACGGACGAAACTTCCAGAAGTCGGCGCATCCGGTGTCCTGCCAACACCATCAGAGGACCGTCTGAAACGACAGCGGCCCGTCGGAAGATCACACCCAGCAGAGATTTGCCCACCCTGTACCGACCTGCGACCCATCCGGGCAGAGTGTCAGGCCGCGCTCAGCGGCATCATGTTCACGCCCGCAGACAGGGCTTCGACCCGATCGGCCAGGTACTGCAGCGCCCTCTTCCGATCCGCTGCCAACTCCATGTGGCTGTAGGCCGCGACCGTCGCGTTCTTCTCGCTGTGCGCCAGCAGCAGTTCGACGACATCGCGGCCGAAGCCGTGCTCGCGCAGCAGGGTCGCCGCCGTGCCGCGTGTGCCATGCGGGCTGAAGTCGGGCACGCCGAAGTCGATGCGCTTGAAGAAGTGGTTCAGCGTCACGTCGCCCATCGGCACGCTGCCTCGGAAGATCGAGGGGAAGACGTACTCGCCATGCCCCGTCAGTTCGTGAACTTGGCGCAGGATCTCGTTGGCCTGGCGCGACAGGAACACGCGGTGCGGTTTGCTCATCTTCATGCGCTCGGCTGGGATGTCCCACTGCGCGGCATCGAGGTCGAACTCGGGCCACTTCGATCGCAGCAGTTCGCTCTTGCGCGTCATGGTGAGCATCAGCAGCTTGGTCGCCGCGATGGTCGTCACATGCGCGCCCTGCTCGTCCAGCTTGCGCCAGAAGGCCCCAAGCTCCTTCTCGCTCAGGTGCCTGTGATGCTGGACCGGTGCGCGCGCGATAGCACCGCGCAACGGCTGCGCCGGGTTCGTCGTCACCAGCAGGTTGCGGATTGCGTGGTTGTAGAACTGCTGCACGATGACACGGATGCGCTCGGCAGTCACCGGCGTATCGGCTCGCGCCTTGATGATTGCCAGCACGTCGCCGGGCTGCACGTCCGCAAGCTGCATGTCGCCGATCGCCGGGTCGATGTAGGTGTCGAGCCAGCGCACGATCTGCGCGACGTAGGCGGGCGATCGATAGAACAGCGTCTCGTCGATCCAGCGGCGCGCGAAGACTCGGACCGTCAGGTCGCGTGACTCGGCCAACTTGCGGGCGGCCACCGTCACCTGCTTGGACTTGGCCGGGCTCTCGCCTCGCTCGACCAGGGCGCGAAACTGCTCGTGCCGGTCGCGCGCCTGCTTGATCGTGTAAGCCGGGTAGGCACCGATCGTGACCTTCTCGCGCTTGCCGTTCAGGTGGTACTTGAAGCGCCAGGTCTTGGTTCCAGAGGGAAGGACTTCGAGCAGAAGGCCCCCGCCATCGGTCAGTGCATACGCCTTGTCGCGCGGCTTTGCGTTGTCGATGGTGACCGGCTTGAGCAGGTAATTGGTGTGCCTCATTTTTCGTCACCTGGCCGAAGCCATGGCCCCATGATGGCCCCATTTTTGGCCCCGTTTCGGTCGGCAGTCAAGGCACCTGCCGGGAAGTACCGGGATCACAGAAGCGAAAAACCCCAGTCGAATCAACGATCTGGGGTTCTTCTTGGGACGGCCTGGGAAGGCCTGGTACAGGGTTACATGTGGTCGATCATGACCTGGCCGAAGCCGCTGCAGCTGACCTGCGTGGCGCCTTCCATCAGGCGCGCGAAGTCGTAGGTCACCTTCTTGCTGGCGATCGACTTCTCCATGCTGCTGATGATGAGGTCGGCGGCCTCGAACCAGCCCATGTGGCGCAGCATCATCTCGGCGCTCAGGATCTCGGAACCCGGGTTCACGTAGTCCTTGCCGGCGTACTTCGGCGCGGTGCCGTGCGTGGCTTCGAACATGGCCACGCTGTCGCTCAGGTTGGCACCCGGGGCGATGCCGATGCCGCCCACCTGCGCGGCCAGCGCGTCGGAGACGTAGTCGCCGTTCAGGTTCAGCGTGGCAATGACGCTGTACTCGGCCGGGCGCAGCAGGATCTGCTGCAGGAAGGCGTCAGCGATCGAGTCCTTGATGACGATGTCCTTGCCCGTCTTCGGGTTCTTGAACTTGCACCACGGGCCGCCGTCGATGAGCTGCGCGCCGAATTCCTTCTGGGCGAGGGCGTAAGACCAATCACGGAAGCCACCTTCGGTGAACTTCATGATGTTGCCCTTGTGCACGATGGTCACGCTGGGCTTGTCGTTGTCGATCGCGTACTGGATGGCCTTGCGCACCAGGCGCTCGGTGCCTTCGCGGCTGACCGGCTTGACGCCGATGCCCGAGGTGTTCGGGAAGCGGATCTTCTTCACGCCCATCTCGTCCTGCAGGAACTTGATGAGCTTCTTGGCCTTCTCGCTCTCGGCTTCGAACTCGATGCCGGCGTAGATGTCTTCCGAGTTCTCGCGGAAGATGACCATGTGGGTCTTCTCGGGTTCCTTCACGGGGCTGGGCACGCCCTTGAAGTACTGGATGGGGCGCAGGCAGACGTAGAGGTCGAGCTCCTGGCGCAGCGCCACGTTCAGGCTGCGGATGCCACCGCCCACGGGCGTGGTCAGCGGGCCCTTGATGCTGACGACGTACTCGCGCACCACGTCCAGCGTCTCTTGCGGCAGCCACACGTCGGGCCCGTAGACCTTGGTGCTCTTCTCGCCGGCGTAGACCTCCATCCAGTGGATCTTCTTCTTGCCGCCGTAGGCCTTGGCCACCGCGGCGTCCACCACCTTCAACATCACGGGTGTGATGTCCAGGCCGGTGCCGTCGCCCTCGATGTACGGAATGATCGGCTGATCAGGAACGTTGAGCGAGAAGTCCGCATTGACGGTGATCTTCTGGCCACCTTCGGGCACCTGGATGTGCTGGTACATGAGTGGGGGTCTCCGCAGGGCCGGCGCACGGCTGCCGGCATAGGTGTAAGTGACTTTCAAATTCTAAGGCACCGGCCCTGTCGGGCCCCTGACGTCCAGCCCTTGTTCAGGCCAGGCCGCAGAACGCGGCCACCTCGTGCCAGACCCCGTGGCCCAGGGCCCAGGCCGATGCCGCCACCAGCAGAAGGCCCGCCGCGCGCACGGCCAGCCGCTCGCGTGCCGCAGCGTTGGGGCCGCGCAGCAGGCGCTGCAGGAGCCAGGGGCCGAAGACCAGGCCCGGCGCCGAAGCCAGCGCAAAGCCGGCCATCGCGGCAGCGCCGGTGGCCGCGCTGCTGCCCAGGGCCGCGACCAGCAGCGCCGACTGCAGCAGCCCGCACGGCCAGGCCACCCACAGCGCACCGGCGGCGCCGGCTTTGGCTGGGCCCTGCAGGCGCTGCCAGCCGGGCGCCAGCCCTGCGTCGGTGGACGGACCGGCGGCCAAGGCCATGCCGCCCCCTGCACCACCGCTGGCGCCCACAGGCACCCGCCCCAGGCGCTCCATCCACGCCGGCTGCCGCGCCTGGATCAAGAGCCACAGGCCCAGCGCCAGCGCGCCGGCGTGCAGCAACACCCACAGCGGGCGCAGCGCCGGGCTCAGCGACGACCATGCCGCCAGTGCCGCCACGCTGGACGCCACCACGGCCCCGCCCAGGGCATAGCTGCCCACGCGGGCGAGATGGAACACGAGGCTGTGCCGCGGCTGCCGCCCGGTGGCGGCGGCGCAAGGCGCGCTGCACATCGCGGCACAGTGCGGCGCACCGGCCAGGCCCAGCAGCGTGGCGCTGACGATGAGGGGGACTTCCACCCTCAGATGATGCGCGAGAAACGCTCGCGCACGCGGTCGGCCTGCAGGTGGCGGTCGAAGACCATGGCCACCGCCCGCACGAAGAACCAACCGGTCGCCGTGACCTGGATCTCGCGCTCACCCACCTCCACCAGGCCCATGGCCTGCAGCGGCCGCAGCTGCTCCAGCTCGGGCGCGAAGACCTCGCGCATCTTGACCAGGTGCGCGAGCTCGATGCTCTCGAACTCCACGCGCCCCTGGCACATCAGCGCCATGATGACGGCGCGGCGGATGAGGTCGTCGCGCGTCAGCGCCAGGCCGCGCACGATGGGGAAGTTGCCCTGGGCGAGCGCGTCGTGGTACTCGGGCAGCGTCTTCGCGTTCTGGCTGTAGGTGGCGCCGATGCGGCCGATGGCCGAGACGCCCAGGCTCACCAGGTCGCAGTCGGGCTGTGTGGTGTAGCCCTGGAAGTTGCGGTGCAGCCGCCCCTGGCGCTTGGCGATGGCCAGCGCATCGCCGGGCAGTGCGAAGTGGTCCATGCCGATGTAGGTGTAGCCGTTGGCCACGAAGCCGGCGAGGCCGGCGCGCAGCATCTGGACGCGCTGTTCGGCCGTGGGCAGCGCGTGGTCGTCGATGCGGCGCTGCGGCTTGAAGCGCTGCGGCAGGTGTGCGTAGGCATACATGGCCACGCGCGTGGGGCGCAACTCGGCCACCTGCGAGATGGTGCGGCGGAAGGACTCGGGCGTCTGCTTGGGCAGGCCGTAGATGAGGTCGGCGTTGATGGACTCGAAACGCAGCGCCCGCGCCTCGGCCACCAGCTCGCGCACGCTGTCGAAGCTCTGCACGCGGTGCACGGCCACCTGCACCTCGGGGTCGAAGTCCTGGATGCCGAAGCTCACGCGGTTGAAGCCCATCGCGGCCAGGTTGCGCAAGCGCTCACGGGTGGCGGTGCGAGGGTCGACCTCGATGCTGATCTCGGCCTCGACTTGCAGCTTGAAGGCGCTGCGCAGCATCGCCATCAGCTGCGCCAGTTCTTCGTCGCTCAGGAAGGTGGGTGAACCACCGCCCAGGTGCAGTTGCGACACCGGCTGGCCGCGCCCCAGTTCGGCGGCGTGCAGCTCGATCTCGCGCTGCAGGTCGAGCAGGTACTCGGCGCCGCGGCTCTTGTGCTTGGTGATGATCTTGTTGCACGCGCAGTAGTAGCAGAGCTGCTCGCAGAAAGGGATGTGCACGTAGATCGACAGCGGCTGCGCACCGCCGACCACGGCCCCCTGCGCGCGCTGGCGCAAGGCCTGGCGGTAGGTCTCGGCCCCGAAAGCCTCGACGAAGCGGTCGGCCGTGGGGTAGCTGGTGTAGCGCGGCCCGGGCACGTCCAACCTGCGCAGCAGGTCGTCGGTCAGCAGCGTGTCCACGGGGGCGGTGTCGAGGATGTTCATGGACCCACTGTGCCAAAGCGCCAGCCGGCCGCATTGATCCTGCTCAAGCCCGGGGCTCGGCACGCCACGTTGCCCCTCACTGCGCTGCGGGCGGGGTTTTGGCATGCGCCATACTGGCGGCTCACAAGCCGTACCCCCTGCCATGCAAACCACCCTGCCGCCCGTCCGACTGGAGCCATTCAAGGTCGCTTGTTCCAGCTGCAACCTGCGCGAGCTGTGCCTTCCCGTCGGTATCGGCGAAGCACAGATGGAGCGGCTGGATGCCATCGTCGCCACCCGCCGCAGCGTGCCGCGGGGCGACGCGCTCTTCCGCAGCGGCGAAGCCTTCACCTCGCTCTACGCGGTGCGCACCGGCTTCTTCAAGACCTGCCTCTCGTCGGAAGACGGGCGCGATCAGGTCACGGGCTTCCAGATGGCCGGTGAACTGCTGGGCTTGGACGGCATCGGCACCGACCGCCACACCTGCGATGCGGTGGCGCTGGAAGACTCGCAGGTCTGCGTGATCCCGTACCACCAGCTCGAGGACCTCTCGCGCGAGATCAGCGATCTGCAGCGGCACTTCCACAAGATCATGAGCCGCGAGATCGTGCGCGACCACGGCGTGATGCTGCTGCTGGGCAGCATGCGCGCCGAAGAGCGCCTGGCGGCCTTCCTGCTGAACCTGACGCAGCGGCTGCGCACGCGCGGCTTCTCTGCCAGCAGCCTGGTGCTGCGCATGACGCGCGAAGAGATCGGCAGCTACCTCGGCCTGAAGCTGGAGACCGTGAGCCGGGCCTTCAGCAAGTTCCAGGACGAGGGCATCCTCGACGTGAAGCAGCGCCAGATCACGGTGCTCAACCCCGAGGCCCTGCAGGCGCTGGTCAACGGCAGCCCCTGCTGAAACTCGCCGCCGGCGCCACGCGCCCGCCGCGGCGTTCAGCGTTCCGGTGTGGCCGCGTGGTTGCGGCCCTGCACCGCCGGCTGTTCAGCCTTGCTCTGCGCCTTGGGTGTGGTGAGCACCGGATCAGGGTGGCGAATGGCCAGGCTCAGCGTGATGAAGCTGGCCACCACCACGAGCAGCGGCCCGCCGATCACCAGCCACATCATCGGCTCGCGCCACCAGCGGCGTGCGGCAGCGCCGGCCGGGGGCAGCGGGTTGCGGGTCTGGAGCGTGCTTGTGGACATGGAAGCTTCCTGCGGCGCAGTCAACGCGGCACCATGAAGGTGGATTTTTCAACGAGCAAGTGGGCGCCTTCGCCGTCCTCGGGCAAACGCTCGATGCTGAACTTCAGCCCGTGCGCGCCGGTGCCGGCCTGCTGCGCCACCTCGGGGGGCACGCGCACGGCCACTGGCACCCAGCGCGCCTGGGCCGGTTGCACCAGCAGCTCGGCCGGTACCTCGACCTTCAGTTGCGCCAAGCCCTCGGCGCTGACGCGGTAGCGCTGCACGCGCTCGGTCGCGTTCATGATCTGCAGGCGGTAGACGTTCTCGACCCAACCATCGTCCACCACGCGCGCCAGCGCACCGCGGTCACGCACCACGTCCACGCGGAAAGGCGCGCGCGTCAGCAGGCTCGCGAACAGCGCCACGCAGATCAGCAGCAGCACGGCCGAATAGCCCAGCACGCGCGGCCGCAGCACGCGCTGGAGCACCGCGCTGCGCGTCAGGTGCTGCTGCAGGCCGTTCTGCGTGTCGTAGCGGATCAACCCGCGCGGCGTGTGCATCTTGTCCATCACGCCGTTGCAGACGTCGATGCAGGCGGCGCAGCCGATGCACTCGTACTGCAGGCCCTTGCGGATGTCGATGCCGGTGGGGCACACCTGCACGCACAGGCCGCAGTCGATGCAATCGCCCTGCTTCTTGGCGGGCTCGCTGCCGCGTTTGGCGCGCACGCCGCCGCGCGGTTCGCCTCGCGCTTCGTCGTAGCTGATGATGAGCGTGTCCTTGTCGAACATCACGCTCTGGAAACGCGCGTAGGGGCACATGTATTTGCACACCTGCTCGCGCATCCAGCCCGCATTGCCGTAGGTAGCGAAGCCGTAGAACAGCACCCAGAAGGTTTCCCACGGCCCGAGGCCAAAGCCCACCACCGCACTGCCAAGCTGCTGGATGGGAGTGAAGTAGCCCACGAAGGTGAAACCCGTCCACAGGCCGATCGCGATCCACGCTGCCTGCTTGGCCGTCTTGCGCCAGAGTTTCTCGAAGGACCACGGGCCCTGGTCGAGCTTCATGCGGCGCATGCGGTCGCCTTCGATGCGGCGCTCGACCCACATGAAGATCTCGGTGTAAACCGTCTGAGGGCAGGCGTAGCCGCACCAAAGGCGCCCGGCCACCGTGGTGAAGAGAAAGAGCGCGTAGGCGCTCACGATAAGCAAGCCCGTCAGGTAGATAAAGTCCTGCGGGTACAGCACCAAATCGAAGATGTAGAAGCGGCGCGCACCCAGGTCGAAGAGCACGGCCTGGCGGCCGTTCCAGTTCAACCAGGGCATGCCATAGAACAGCAACTGCGTGGCCCAAACAAGCGCCCAGCGCCAGCGCGCGAACCAACCCGAGACGGCCCGGGCATAGATCTTCTCCTGCGCCTGGTATAGCGAGACGATCTGTTCCTTCACATCGCCCGAGAGGGCCTCGGGCGATGTGGCATCGGGCACCTTACTGGGCTGCAACGCGGGTCCCCTGAGACAGGCTCCACACGTAGGCACCAAGCACGTGTACCTGCTCAGGCGTCAGCAGCCGGCCTTGGGCAGGCATGGCGTTGTTCTTGCCGTTGGTGATGATGTTGACGATGGCCTGTTCGCCCCAGCCGTGCAGCCAGACCTTGTCGGTGAGGTTGGGCGCGCCCAGGGCGGCGTTGCCCTTGCCATCGGCGCCGTGGCAGGCCGCGCAGGTCACGAACTTGGCCTTGCCCGCCTGCGCGGCGATGTTGTTGTGCGCGCTGCCCGAAAGGCTGAGCACGTAGTTCGCCACGTTGCGCACGTCTTCGGCGCTGCCCACGGCCGCAGCCATCGGCGGCATCATGCCAACGCGGCCCTGCACGATCACCTGCTTGACGTAGTCGTGCGTGCCGGCGCCGAGCCAATCGGTGTCGGCCAGGTTGGGGAAGCCCTTGCTGCCGCGGGCGTCGCTGCCGTGGCACTGCGCGCAGTTGTTCAGATACAGGCGCTGGCCGATGCCCATGGCCGCTTCGTCGCGGGCCAGCTGTTCGGCCGTCATCGGCGCGTACTTGGCGTACACCGGGGCCAGCGCAGCCTCGGCCTTCTTCTGCTCGGCCTCGTACTGGCCGGTGCTGCTCCACTTCAGCGTGCCGGCGTTGCTGCCCAGGCCCGGGTAGAAGGCCAGGTAGACGGCCGCGAAGACCACCGTGATGACGAACAGCCACATCCACCAGCGCGGCAGCGGGTTGTTCAGCTCGCGCAGGTCTTCGTCCCACACGTGGCCGGTGGTGTTGTCGTCGGCCATCACCTTGCGGCGGCTGGCGATGACCAGCAGCACCAGGCACAGCACCAGCCCCAGCACGGTGGTGGCGGCCACGAAGAGGGCCCAGCCACTGTTGATGAAATCACTCACGACTGCACTCCTCGTTGTTCTGCGCGGGCGGCCGGGGTCTCGGCCTGGTCTTCCAGGAAGGGCAGCTGGGCTGCGGCCTGGTGCTCGCTGCGGTTGCGGCTGCTCCAGGTTCGCACCACCAGCACCAGGAAGAGCACGAAGCCGCTGAGCGTGACGATCACGCGAAGGTCATTGACGTCCATGTTGGCTCCTTGGGCTGCCGCTCACTTGCGCGCGGTGCCCAGCACCTGCAGGTAGGCGATGAGCGCATCCATCTCGGTGCGGCCCTTCACGTCTTCGGCAGCCTTGGCGATCTCGGCATCGGTGTAGGGCACGCCCACCGTGCGCAGCGCCTTCATGCGCGGGGCCATGCTCCCGGGGTCGATCTCCGCCTTGAGCAGCCAGGGGTAGGCCGGCATGTTCGATTCGGGCACCAGATCGCGCGGGTTGTAGAGGTGGATGAGGTGCCACTCGTCGCTGTACTTGCCGCCCACGCGGTGCAGATCGGGGCCGGTGCGCTTGCTGCCCCACTGGAAGGGGTGGTCGTACACGAACTCGCCGGCCTGGGAGAGCTGGCCGTAGCGCAGCGCCTCGGCGCGGAAGGGGCGCACCATCTGCGAGTGGCAGTTGTAGCAACCCTCGCGCAGGTAGATGTCGCGGCCGGCGAGCTGCAGCGCGGTGTAGGGCTTCACGCCCTCCAGCGGCTGCGTGGTCGAGCGCTGGAAGAACAGCGGCACGATCTCGACCATGCCGCCGACGGCCACCGCCAGCAGGATGAGCACGATCATCAGGAAGTTGCTGGTCTCGATCTTCTCGTGACCAGAAGGGGTGTGGTTCTGAGCCATGTTTCTTTGCCTCTTGTCGCGTTCAGGCGTGGGCCGGCGTCACCGACGGAATACGCACCTCGGCCGGGCGGCCGCTGCGCACCGTCATCACCGTGTTCCAGGCCATGATCAACATGCCGCCCAGGTAGAGCGCGCCACCGAGCAGGCGCACCACGTAGTACGGGTAGGTGGCCTTCACGCTGGCAACGAAGGGGTAGACCAGCGTGCCGTCCGGGTTCACGGCGCGCCACATCAGGCCCTGCATCACACCGGCGATCCACATCGCGGCGATGTAGAGCACGATGCCCACGGTGGCGATCCAGAAGTGCGCCTCGATGGCCTTCACGCTGTACATCTGCTTCTGGCCGAACAGGCGCGGAATCAGGTAGTACAGGCTGCCCATGCTGATCAGGCCCACCCAGCCCAGGGCACCGCTGTGCACGTGGCCCACCGTCCAGTCGGTGTAGTGGCTCAGCGCGTTGACGGTCTTGATCGACATCATCGGCCCCTCGAAGGTGCTCATGCCGTAGAAGCTGAGCGACACGATGAGGAACTTCAGGATGGGGTCGTCACGCAGTTTGTGCCACGCCCCGCTCAAGGTCATGATGCCGTTGATCATGCCGCCCCAGCTCGGCGCCAGCAGCACCAGGCTGAAGACCATGCCCACGCTCTGCGCCCAGTCGGGCAGCGCCGTGTAGTGCAGGTGGTGAGGGCCGGCCCACATGTAGGTGAAGATCAGCGCCCAGAAGTGCACGATGCTCAGGCGGTAGCTGTACACCGGGCGCTCGGCCTGCTTCGGGATGAAGTAGTACATCATCCCCAGGAAGCCGGCGGTGAGGAAGAAGCCCACCGCGTTGTGGCCGTACCACCACTGGATCATCGCGTCCTGCACGCCGGCGTAGGCGCTGTAGCTCTTGAAGAGCCCCGCGGGGATGGCCGCGCTGTTGACGATGTGCAGCAACGCCACCGCGATGATGAAAGCGCCGAAGAACCAGTTGGCCACGTAGATGTGGCGCACCTTGCGCGTGCCGATGGTGCCGAAGAAGACGATGGCGTAGCTCACCCACACCACGGCGATCAGCAGGTCGATGGGCCATTCGAGCTCGGCGTACTCCTTGCCTTGCGTCATGCCCAGCGGCAGCGTGATGGCCGCGGCCAGGATCACGAGCTGCCAGCCCCAGAAGGTGAAGAGCGCCAGCTTGGGCAGGAACAGGCGCGTCTGGCAGGTGCGCTGCACCACGTGGTACGAGCACGCGAAGAGCGTGCATCCGCCGAAGGCGAAGATCACCGCGTTGGTGTGCAGCGGCCGCAGGCGGCCATAGCTCAGCCAGGGGATGCCCAAGTTCAACTCTGGCCAGGCCAGTTGGGCGGCGATGACCACGCCCACCAGCATGCCCACCACGCCCCACAACACAGCGGCCAGCGAGAACAACCGGACGGTTGTGTCGCTGTAGACGCTGCTGCCGGGGCCGGCAGCGACGGCGGTTGATGCCATTGAACTTCTCCTCTTCGGTGTGGCTGAAACTTGATTCAGGATTCTTCTGTCTTGGCCGCTGTCTGGCCTTGACGCCCATCAAGCGGGGCTGCTTCGTCGGTCAGGATGCGTTCAGCTTCGGCGTCGATGTCCTCGAACTGGCCGCGATGCAGCGCCCAGCCGAACACGCCGATGATCCCGAGTACGAGCACTGCCGACAGCGGGATCAGCAGGTAGAGGCTTTCCATCAGGGCCTGCGCTTCAGCGCGCCGCGCGCAGCGCGTTGCCGATCACGAGCAGCGAGCTCAGGGCCATGCCCAGGCCGGCGGCCCAGGGCGGCAGCCAGCCCATCAGCGCCAGCGGGATGCTGGTGGCGTTGTAGGCAGCGGCCCAGACCATGTTCTGGCGCACGATGCGCACCGCGTGCAGCGCGCGCTGACGGGCGTGGACGAGATCGCCCAGGTCGTTGGAGGTGATCACGGCATCGGCCTGGCTGCGCGCGACCAGCGCACCCTGCCCCATGGCCAGCGAGACATCGGCGCGCGCCAGCACGGGGGCGTCGTTGACACCGTCGCCCACCATCGCGACCGTGCGGCCCTGCTGCTGCGCCTGCGCCACGGCGGCCAGTTTGTCTTCGGGCGTGGCGCGGGCACGCACATCCTGCAGGCCCAGGCGTGCCGCCAGCGCCTGCGCGCGCGCCGGGGCGTCGCCCGTCAGCAGCGTGAGCTGCAGGCCGGCGGCCTGCAGGGCCTGCACGGCGGCCACCGCACCGGGGCGCAGCGCTTCGTCCAGGCTGAAGTGCGCCAGGACCTGGCCTTCGCAGGCCAGCGCCACCTGTGCGGCAGCGGCTGCGTCGGGGTCTTCGGCAGCGTGCGGCACCCCTGCAGCCCAGGCCCTCTGGCCCAGGCGCCACACGCGGCCCTGCGCATCCTGCGCCTGCACGCCCTGCCCCGCCACCTCGGCCACTTGCTGCCAAGCGATGCTCTCGCTCCCCAGCGCGGCCTGCGCGGCCACCAGCGCCTTCGACGCCGGGTGGCGCGACCATGCCGCCAGCGCCGCCGCCACGGCCAGCGCCGCGGCATCGTCGGCGAAGTGCGCGCGGCCCGCGGCGGTGCGGGTGATGGCGGTGAGCTGCAACGATTCTTCGGTCAGGGTGCCGGTCTTGTCGAAGAACACCTGCTGCACGCGCGCCAGACGCTCCAGCGCATCCAGCCGCTGCAGCAGCACGCCCTGGCGGGCCAGGCCGCGCGCCGCGGCCACCAGCGTGGCCGGCGCGGCCAGCGACAGCGCGCACGGGCAGGTGACGATGAGCACCGAGACCGCCACCCACACCGCGCGGCTGGGGTCGATCACGCTCCAAGCGGCAGCGCCGGCAGCGGCCAGCAGCAGCACCGTCCAGAGGAAGGGCGCGGCCCAGCGGTCGGCCAGCAGCGCCGAGGCGGGGCGCTGCGCCGAGGCGCTGCGCATCATTGCGACGATGGTCTCGAGCCGCGTGTCGCCGCCCACGCGCTGCACGCGCATGAGCACGGGAGCGCCCAGGTTGGTGCTGCCGGCCACCACGGCCGCGCCTTCGGGCTTGGGCACGGCGGCGCTCTCGCCGGTGAGCAGGGCTTCGTCAGCCTGCGTGTGGCCTTGCACCAGCAAGCCGTCAGCTGGGAAAGCTTGGCCCAGGGGCACGCGCAGCAGGTCGCCCGGCTGCAGGCGCTGCAGGCTCACCGCCTCCACGCTGCCATCCTGCGCCACGCGCCAGGCTGTCTCGGGCAGGCAGGCCAACGAGCTTTCCAGCGCCTCGGCGGCACGGTGCCGCGCCCGCAGTTCAAGGTAGCGGGCACCCAGCAGGAAGCTGACGAACATCGTCAGCGAATCGAAGTACACCTCGTGCCCGAACACGCCGTCGGGCGAGAAAGTGGCTCCGCTGCTGGCCACGAAAGCGATGGCCACGCCCAAAGCCACGGGCACGTCCATGCCGATGCGGCGCTGGCGCAGCGCAAGCCACGCCCCGCGGAAGAAGGGGCCGGCCGAGAAGGCCAGCACGGGCAGCGAGAGCAGCCAGCTGCCCCAATTCAGCAACTGGCGGAGATCGGGCTCGAGCTCACCCGGCCCGGCCACGTAGCTGGGCGTGGCCAGCATCATCACCTGCATGGCACAGAAGGCGGCCACGAACAGGCGCCACAAGGCCTGGCGGTGGGCCTGCCGGCGCAGGGCACGGGCCGGCGCGGCGGCGTCGGGCACGGCGTCGTAGCCAGCCGCACGCACCGCCTGGATCAGCGCCGAGGGCCGCGTGCGCGCCGGATCCCAGCGGACCGTGGCGCGTTCGCTCGCGGCACTGACGCTGGCGGCCAGCACGCCGTCCACGCGGGCCAAGGCACCTTCGATCAAACCGCTGCAGGCGGCGCAGTGCATGCCCGAGAGCTGCAGCGAGGTCTCGGCCACCCGCGTGCCCGCCGCCCCTTCTGCGCCTTGCACCCAGCGGGTGCCGTGACCGAACTCGACCGGGTCGTCCAGCACGGCGATGCGCGCCTGTGCTTCGGCGGATGGATCGGCAGGAACTGCGGTGAGGGTGGCGGCTGGGGCTGGGGACATCGGCTTCGGCGCCAGGAATGCCCATAATCTAGGTGAGCCATCCCTTGCCGTCCATGATCTCCATCAAGCCGACTCTTCTTCTCTCCACCCTGCTGGGCGCGCTGCTGATGCCGGGGCTCACCTGGGCCCAGACCGGGCCCCAGCCGAAGCTGAAGACCATCGAGCTGACCGCCGGCATGCACGTCATCCAGACCGAGCTGGCCCTCACGCCCGAGCAGCAGCAGATCGGCATGATGTTCCGCCGCACGATGGGCACGAACGAAGCCATGCTCTTCGTCGAAGAGACGCCCGGCGTGCGCTGCTTCTGGATGCGCAACACCTACGTGCCGCTGAGCATCGCCTTCATCGCCGACGACGGCACCATCGTCAACATCGCCGACATGAAGCCGCTGTCGGAAGAGTCGCACTGCTCGGCCAAGCCCGTGCGCTTCGCGCTGGAGATGAACCAGGGCTGGTTTGCCAAGCGCGGCATCAAGGCCGGCAGCCGCATTCGCGGCGCGCCGTTCAGCAAGTAGGCGCACCATGCAAAACGGGCCCCGCGGGGCCCGTTTCTACTTGCGCGCTGCCGGCCGTCAGCCGGCGCCCGCCCTCAGGCGAAATTGGCTTCCGCAAAGCCCCAGTTCACCAGCTTGTCGAGGAAGGTCTCGACGAACTTCGGGCGCATGTTGCGGTAGTCGATGTAGTAAGCGTGTTCCCACACGTCCACGGTCAGCAGCGCCTTGTCGGCGGTGGTCAGCGGCGTGCCGGCTGCGCCGGTGTTGACGATGTCGACGCTGCCGTCGGCCTTCTTCACCAGCCACGTCCAGCCGCTGCCGAAGTTGCCCACGGCGCTCTTGATGAAGGCTTCGCGGAAGGCGGCGTAGCTGCCCCACTTCGCGTTGATGGCCGCGGCCAGCGCGCCGGTGGGCTCGCCACCGCCGGCCGGCTTCATGCAGTTCCAGAAGAAGGTGTGGTTCCAGATCTGCGCGGCGTTGTTGTAGACGCCGCCGCTGCTCTTCTTGATGATTTCTTCAAGCGAGAGGCTCTCGAACTCGGTGCCCTTCTGCAGGTTGTTCAGGTTCACCACGTAGGCGTTGTGGTGCTTGCCGTGGTGGAACTCCAGCGTTTCCTTGCTGTAGTGCGGGGCCAGGGCGTCGATCGCGTACGGCAGGGCGGGCAGGGTGTGTTCCATGGTGCTGATCCTCTGTCGGTGATGGGGGCCGGGCGAATGCCCGAAGCGGCCCGCATTGTAGGCAGCGGCCCTCAGCCAGCCGGGGGCAGGGCTTCCGGCGGGGCTGCGCGTTCGTCCACCGGGCGCGGCAGCACCTCGCGCACCTCGGCCAGGGCCTGGCCGTCGGCCCACACGGCCCGCACGGGCTGGCCGGGCTGCAGGCCGCGCACGCCCAGCACCGGCCGGCCATCGGCCGCTTCGACCCAGGCATAACCCCGCTGCAGCACGCGGTGGGGATCATGGGCCTGCAGGGCTTGGGCGGCCGATTGCAAGCGCACCCGCTCGCCCTGCAGGCGCAGTTGCACGGCGCGACCCAGGCGTTCCTGCAGCCGCGCCGGCGCCTCAGCCAGGCGCTGCTGGCGCAAGGCCACGGCGCGCCCGAGCCGGTCGGCCAGGGCTTCCAGGCGTTGCGCCTGCCCTTGCAGGCGGCGGGCAGGCTGACCCAGGCGCAGCGCCAGCGTGTCCAGGCGCTGCGCCTGCTGCTGCAGGCTGCGCTCCAGGCCGCGTTGCAGGCGCTGGGCCTGCTGCTGCAGGGCGGCGGCGGCATCGTCGCGCGAGGGCGCGGCCATTTCGGCCGCGGCCGTGGGCGTGGGTGCGCGCAGGTCGGCCACCAGGTCGGCCAGCGTGACGTCGGTCTCGTGGCCCACGCCGCTGAGTACCGGCAGCGGGCAGGCGGCCATGGCCTGCACCACGCGTTCGTCGTTGAAGGCCCAGAGGTCTTCCAGCGAGCCTCCGCCGCGCACCAGCAGCAAGGCCTCGACCTCGCGGCGTTCGCCCGCCCGCTGCAGCGCGGCCACCAGCGCCGCTGGCGCCTCGGCGCCCTGCACGAGGCTCGGGTAGATCACCAGGCGCACGTGCGGCGCGCGGCGCTGCAGCGTGGTCAGCACGTCGTGCAGCGCCGCGGCGCCCAGCGAGGTGACGATGCCCAGCGCCTGCGGAAACGCCGGCAGCGGCCGCTTGCGCGCTGCCTCGAACAGCCCCAGCGCCTGCAGCCGGGCGCGCCGCCGCAGGAACTCTTCGTACAGCGTGCCCGTGCCCAGGCGCTGCAGCGACTCGACCACCATCTGGAGTTCGCCGCGGGCTTCGTAGATGCCGAGCCGGCCGCGCACCTCGACCTGCTGGCCGTCGGCCGGTGCGAAGTCGACCAGCACCGCGGCGCGGCGGAACATCGCGCAGCGCAGCAGCGCCGGCGCGCCATCGGTGTCTTTCAGCGCGAAGTAGCAGTGCCCGCTGCCGGCGCGCGAGAAACCCGAGAGTTCGCCCCGCACGGTGACGGCACCGAAGCGGGCAGCCAGGGCGTCGCTGGTGGCCAGCAGCAGCGACGCCACGCCCCAGGGCAGCCGCGCACCTGAAGGGCTGCCAGCGCCAGCGCCCGCTGCCGGGGGCCGCTCAAACACCCGCGCAGCCCCAGATGGCGCGGCGGAGGATGCCCACAGCCGCGCCAATGCATGCAGAACCGGCCCACATGGCCGTCATAGAGCAGTCACAATCGTGCAAGTGCTTGATTTGCATGATGAATTTCTTGCACAAAAAAACAGCACATGCCGCCCAGCCTTGGCGCAAAGCCGTATTCGGCGGTTGTGCCGGTGTTTGCCCACAGAGATATCCACAACTTCGGTGGACATTCCAACGCTGACGAGGGGTGGAAGGGAAAGCAGGCGCAACGTGCCTTGGCGCCCTGGGTGCATCGGCGATAATCCGCCGCGCGCTGCTGGCCTGTTGCCAGCCCCCGGCCGAGCCGATCTAGCCCTCCAGGACACCCTTGCTGTCGATCATACAAGCGGCCGGTTGGCCGATCTGGCCCCTCATCCTCTGCTCCATCGTCGCCCTGGCGCTCATCATCGAGCGGCTCTACCACCTCCGGCCGGCCCTGGTGGCACCGGCCACGCTGCTGGACGAGGTGGTGGGCGTCACCCGGGCCAACCTGCCTGCGGCCGACGTCGTCAACAAGCTGGCCGACAACTCCGTGCTCGGCTCGGTGCTGGCCGCCGGGCTGCGCAGCGTGATCGCCGAGCCGCGCATCAGCGAGGCGGGCCTGCGTCAGGCCTTCGAGAACGCCGGCCGTGCCGCGGTGCACCAACTGGAGCGTTACCTCAACACCCTGGGCACCATCGCCGCGGCGGCGCCACTGCTCGGGCTGTTCGGCACGGTGGTCGGCATGATCGAGATCTTCGGCTCGCAGGCGCCCACCACGGGCGGCGCGGGGGGCAACCCGCAGCAACTGGCCCACGGCATCTCGATCGCGCTCTACAACACCGCTTTCGGGCTGATGGTGGCCATCCCCGCGCTGATGTTCTACCGCTACTTCCGCGGTCGGGTCGACGAGTTCCAGCTCGGCATGGAACTCGCCGCCGAACGCATGGTGCCGCACCTGATGCGCTTTGCCGTGCGCACACCGGCCTGAGCACGCACCCGCGATGAACTTCAAGCGCCGCAAGCTCGAAGAGCCCGAGATCAACCTCATCCCGTTCATCGACGTGCTGCTGGTGGTGCTGATCTTCCTGATGCTCAGCACCACGTACTCGCGCTTCACCGAACTGCAGATCAACCTGCCCGCGGCCGACGCCGAGAAGCTGCGCGAGCGCCCGGCCGAAGTGCTGGTGGCCGTGGCTGCCGACGGCCGCTACGCCGTCAACAAGAAGCCGGTGGACGGCCGCAGCATCGAACTGCTGACCGCCGAGCTGGTGGCCGCTTCGGGCGGGCGCAGCGACACCGTGGTCATCATCTCGGCCGATGCCACGGCAGCGCACCAGGCCGTCGTCAACGTGCTCGATGCCGCGCGGCGTGCCGGCCTCGCGCGGCTGACCTTCGCGGCGCAATCGGGCAGCGCCGCGCCGCGATGACGTCTCCCCGGCCGCGGGGCCTGGCGGCAAGCATCGAAGCCCGGCTGCAGCGCAGCTGGTGGCGCCCACGCCCCGACGCGCTGGCCTGTCTGCTGTGGCCGGCCACGCTGCTGTACCGCCTGCTCGCTGCCCTGGTGAAGCTGCGCACGCCCCTGGCGCGCGCGCTGCCCGTGCCGGTGCTGGTGGTCGGCAACCACGTGGTGGGCGGCGCCGGCAAAACGCCCACGGTGATGGCGCTGGTGCAGGCCCTGCGGGCGCGTGGTCATCGGCCCGGCGTGATCTCGCGCGGCCACGGCCGCAGCGGTGCCACCCCCATGGCTGTTGAAGCCTGCGCCGACGTCGCGACGGTGGGAGACGAGCCCCTGCTGATCCAACGCCTTTGCGGCGTGCCGGTGTGGGTGAGCCGCCAGCGCGCCGAAGCCGCGCTGGCCTTGTGCGCCGCCCACCCCGAGGTGGACGTGCTGGTCGCCGACGACGGCCTGCAGCACCTGGCGCTGGCCCGGCAGGCGGAGCTGGTCGTCTTCGATGAACGTGGTACGGGCAACGGCCTGCTCCTGCCCGCAGGCCCGCTGCGCGAGCACCTGCCGCGCACGACGCCGGCACATCGGCGCTTGCTCTACACCGCAGGGCGCCCCAGCACGCCGCTGCCCGGCGCGCTGGCCCAACGTCGCCTGCATCGGGCCTGGCCTCTGACGGCCTGGGCCGCGCAGGACGCGGGCGCGGCCCTGCCCTTGTCGACCCTCCAAGGCCGCCCGCTGCTGGCTGCGGCGGGCCTGGCCGCACCGGGCAAGTTCTTCGGGATGCTGGCCGACGCCGGCCTGCAGTTCACGCCCCTGCCCCTGCCCGATCACCACCCGTTCACCACCTTGCCCTGGGCACCCGACACGCCCGATGTGCTGGTCACCGAGAAGGACGCCGTCAAGTTGCTGGGCCGGCCGCTGGGCACCACGCGCGTGTGGGTCCTGCCGCTAGACTTCCAGTTGCCCGAGGGGCTGATCGACGAGTTGTCGGCCCTGCTCTTCCCTCCCCAACGCACAAAGCCGCCCGCCCCATGAGCCTGGACCACCGCCTGATCGACCTCCTGGTATGCCCGGTGTGCAAGGGCCCGCTGGAGATGCAGCGTGATGCGGAACAGCGGCCCACCGCGCTGGTGTGCCCCGCCGACCGGCTGGCCTTTCCGCTGCGCGACGGCATCCCCGTGATGCTGGAAAGCGAAGCCCGCCCCATCGACGGCCCGGCTGCCGCGTGAGCGTGGCCTTCACCGTGCTGGTGCCGGCCCGGCTGGCCTCCACACGCCTGCCGAACAAACCGCTCGCCGACATCGCCGGGCTGCCGATGGTGGTGCGGGTGGCACAGCGTGCCGCCGCCAGCGGCGCCTTGCGCGTGGTGGTGGCGGCCGACAGCACGGCCATCCTGGAAGCCTGTGCCGCCCATGGCGTACAGGCCGTGCTCACGCGCGCCGACCACCCCAGCGGCAGCGACCGTCTGGCCGAGGCCTGCGGCCTGCTCGGGCTGGACGGCGACGACTGCGTGGTCAACGTGCAAGGCGACGAGCCCCTCATCGACCCGGCCCTGGTGCGGCGTTGCGCCGAGCTGCTGGCAGAGCGGCCGGACTGCGTGATGAGCACGGCCGCGCATCCGCTGCACGAGCGCGCCGACTACCTCAATCCGAACGTGGTGAAGGTGGTGCTGGACGCGGCCGGCCGTGCGCTCTTTTTCAGCCGCGCGCCCATCCCGTGGTGGCGCGATGGCCTGCAGGACGGCCAGCCCACGCTACCCACACCCGCACCGCTTCGCCATCTGGGCCTTTATGGCTACCGCGCGGGCTTCCTGCGGCGCTTTCCGCAACTGCAGGCGGCCCCGCTCGAACACACCGAAGCGCTGGAGCAACTGCGCGTGCTGTGGCATGGCGAGCGCATCGCCGTGCATGTGGCGGCGCAAGGGCCAGGGCCAGGTGTCGACACCCCCGAAGACCTGGCGCGCGTGCGCGCGTTGTTCGCTGCGGGCCAGGCAGCCGCTTGAACCCGGGCAGAGAGCCCGCAACGTCAGTTTTGCGCCGGTATCTGCGTGATATTCTCGTTTGCAGAGACATCGCAGACCGTGTACCGACAAGCACCCTGCGCCCGCAAGAATTCAAAACCTCCTAAGGCCATCGATGAGACTCATCCTCCTGGGCGCACCCGGCGCCGGCAAGGGTACGCAAGCCACCTTCATCTGCAAGCATTTCGGCATCCCGCAGATCAGCACGGGTGACATGCTGCGGGCCGCAGTGAAGGCCGGCACGCCCCTGGGCGTGGCGGCCAAGAAGGTGATGGACAGCGGCGGCCTGGTGAGTGACGACATCATCATCGGCCTGGTCAAGGAACGCATCACGCAGCCCGATTGCGCCGGTGGCTTCCTGTTCGACGGCTTCCCCCGCACCATCCCGCAAGCCGATGCGATGAAGGAGGCCGGCGTCGTGCTCGATTACGTGGTCGAGATCGACGTGCCTGAAGAGGCCATCATCGAGCGCATGAGCGGCCGCCGCGTGCACACCGCCTCGGGCCGCACCTACCACGTCAAGTTCAACCCGCCCAAGGCCGAAGGCCTGGACGACGTGACCGGCGAGCCGCTGATCCAGCGCGACGACGACAAGGAAGAGACCGTGCGCAAGCGCCTGCAGGTCTACCAGAGCCAGACACGGCCCCTCGTCGACTACTACGGCCAGTGGGCCGCGAGCGGCAGCCCGGGGGCGCCGCGCTACGCACGCATCGCCGGCACCGGCAGCGTGGAAGAGATCACCGGCCGCGTGATGGCCACACTGCAGGCCTGAGGCCGGCCCACCGCCCACCCGCACGACGGCGCACCCCACGCGCCGGGCACCCTCCCTCCAAGAGATACACATGCAGATCGAAGGCAAGGTTTTCATCGTCACCGGCGGCGCTTCGGGCCTCGGCGAAGGCACGGCGCGCATGCTGGCCGCAGCCGGCGGCAAGGTGGTCGTGGCCGACCTCCAGGTGGAGCGTGGCCAGGCCGTGGCGCAAGAGATCGGCGGCGTGTTCGTCAAGTGCGACGTCAGCCAGGAGGCCGATGGCCAGGCCGCCGTGGCCGCCGCCACTGCGCTGGGCAAGCTGATGGGCCTGGTGAACTGCGCCGGCATCGCCCCGGCCGTGAAGACCGTGGGCAAGGAGGGTGCGCACCCGCTGGCCACCTTCACCAAGACCGTGACGGTCAACCTGGTGGGCAGCTTCAACATGATCCGCCTGGCCGCCGAGGCCATGGCGAAGAACGCGCCCGAGAGCACCGGGGAACGCGGCGTGCTGATCAGCACCGCCAGCGTGGCCGCCTACGACGGCCAGATCGGCCAGGCCGCCTACAGCGCCAGCAAGGGCGGCGTGGTCGGCATGACCCTGCCCATCGCGCGCGACCTGGCCCGCAACGGCATCCGCAACATGACCATCGCCCCCGGCATCTTCGGCACGCCCATGCTCTTCGGCATGCCGCAGGAAGTGCAGGACGCGCTGGCCGCCGGAGTGCCCTTCCCCAGCCGCCTGGGCACGCCCGAGGACTACGCCAAGCTGGTGAAGCACATCTTCGAAAACGACATGCTCAATGGCGAGGTGATCCGGCTGGACGGAGCCATCCGGCTGGCGCCGCGCTGATCTGCCGGGCAGGTCTGGATCGAAAGGGCGCCTCGGGCGCCCTTTTTTTCATGGGCCACCCGCCTGGCTTGATCGCGCCGTCAGGCCAAAAAAAGAGCCGCTCCGAGGAGCGGCTCTTTCATACCTGGATGAATCCTGAGATCAGAACTCGTAGGCAGCGGTCAGGCGCACCGCACGGGCGGGCTGCAGGCCACTCAGGATCGGACGCTGGTAGGTCGGGCTGACACTGTTGACAGCGTCGGTTTCGCCAACCTCATCGATGGAGCGCACACCCCGCTTATTGAACACGTTCAACACATCCACGGACAGCGTCAGGCCCTTGACCTGTGTAGGCGTGTAGGTGAACTGCAAACCCAAGTCATAGGTCCAAGGGAGGCGACCCAGCGAACCGCGCGGATTCAGCTTCGCACCGCAGTAGAACGACGCAGCCCCGTAAGCATCAGAATCATCGCGCTCAAGCGGGCCAGGCGGATACGGCGCTGGCACGACAGGGTTCCCGTTCGCATCACGCACAACCTCTGGGTAGTTGCCGAAGCAGTTCTTCGGACGACCGCTGGTGACCACCAGCGTTGCGCCGACGCGGAACTGGTCCGAGATGGCGTAAGCACCGTTGAACTTCAGCGTGTGGCGGCGGTCGTTCGGCAGGTAGCCTTCAGAGCCTTCCATCAGACCGGGGTGGTCGAAGTCCTGCGTGATGCCGGCGTCATCCTGACCGTTGTCCGACTTCACATAGCCTTCGGTGTTGCCCTTGCTGTAGGCCAGCACGTACGAGAACTGGGCACTCCACTTCTTGTCCCACTGGCGCTCCAGCGTGAACTCAAGCGCGTTGTAGCTGCGCTTGGGCTTGGGCAGGAACAGCGCCGAGGCCGGGATCGTCACGGGGGTCAGCGTCCCGGTACCGTTCACATCGATGTTTGCGGTCAGGTCACCGCCCACGTTGTACAGGAAGCAACCACCCACCGTGCTGCCGATGCGGCCTGCCTGGGCAGCGGTGTAGCCGTTGGCCAAGGCCCACTCACGCGCCAGCGTGCCTTCGCAGACGTCGTCGATGGCGCTCTTGAGCTGGCGGTTCGTGTACTTCACGCCATAGGACCAACGATCAGCCAGGGCCTGCTGGAAGCCGACGATGAACTCGTCCTGGAACAGCGGCTTGATGTTGGGGTCCACCACCGTGCGCGGATCCTTGGGCTGACCGTCGCTGGTCACCACACGGTTGCCGAGCTGTGCACCGATGTTCGGCACCGACTTGCCGTCGTTGCTGAAGCCACCCGTGAAGAGGAAGAAATCGCCGTAGAACGTTTCGGCTCCAGACAGACGGACGTTGGTGTTGGCGTACACCGGGATGTAGTAGCGGCCGGCATTGCCGTACAGCTTCATCTTGCCGTCGCCCTTGACGTCCCACGACACGCCAGCGCGCGGTGCCCAGGTGTTCTTCACCTCGATGAAGGCCTGGCCCTTGTCGTTCTCGTTGCGGAACGATTCGTTGCGCAGGCCGAGGTTCACGACGATGTTGGGCGTGACCTGCCAGTCGTCCTGGATGTACCAGGCCGAGTTCTTGGTCTTGAAGGTGCCACCGTTCTGGAACACGCGACGACGGACGTAGTCGATCGGGGCGCCCGTGGTGTTGGTGTAGCCCGTGCCGCCAATGCTGCCACCCGGGGCCAGCGTGAACAGGCGGTCGTAGAAGCCACCGGTGTAGACCGAGCCGTCGACCGTCGTGATCACTTCGTTGTCGAGACCGGCGCGCAGGGTGTGTGAACCCAGCACGAGGTCGGCGTCGAAGCGGAAGGCGGTGCGCTTGTCGTTCGCGTTCGGGTCGTCCACGGCAATACCAGCCGCTTCCGACCAGCAACCCAGGTACTCGAGCTGCGTGCGGGGCGGACGGCCGTCGTACACAGCCGGGCAGGCTGCGGTGGAGATCTTGGTTTCGCGCGAGTACTCACCCGAGCCGTACATGGCCGACAGGGTCAGCGAATCGGTGATGAAGCCGGTCCACTGCGCGATGGTGTTCGTACCACCGGTCGTGTACTCGTCCTTGCCGATGAACGCGCCCTTGGCCGTCTGGTACTCGGTCGGCGAGTTCCAGCTGTTTTCGGTGCGCTTCTGCTTGTCGCTGAAGGTGGTCAGTTCGACACGGTGGTTGTCGGTGATCTGCCAGTCGAGCTTCAGCACGTACTGCGGCGTGCTCGACTTTTCAGCGGACTGCGTGTCGGCGCCGTAGGTCTTGGTCTCGGTCCGCTTGGCCTGGATCAGGCCGAAGACGAAGAGCTTGTCCTTGATGATCGGGCCGCCAGCGTAAACGTTGACTTCCTTGGTGTCGGTGCCACCGGGACGATCGACCAGTTCGTACTGGCCGGGCGAGGTGCGGCGGGCATAGACCGACGAACCACGCAGCGACTCGGGCACGAGGCTGACCTTGCCGCCGCCCATCCACTCGTTGGTGCCGCGCTTGGTGGTGACGCTGATCACGCCACCCAACGAACGGCCGTACTCGGCGCCGTAGCCGCTGTTCTTGACCTGGATGGAGCCGATGCCTTCGAACGGCACCGCGTTGAAGGCGATGCCCTTCAGGATGTTGGTGACGTTGAATCCGTTGACGTAGTACGCGTTCTCAGCGACCGATGCACCCGAGATCGAAGGCAGGTTGCCGAAGCGGCCGTCACCTTGAACGGCACCCGGCGACAGCAGCGTCACGGCAGTGACGTTCTGCTCGACCGGGATGCGCTGGATTTCGGCAGCGTTCAGGCTGTAGGCCGTGGCCACGGAACCGACGTCGATCGTGCGGATGGCCGAGCCGGTCACCGTGATGGTGGTGACGGCCTGGGCGAAGCCCGCGTTGGCGCCTTGGCCGGCGGTCACGACGACCTCGACCGTTTCCTTCTTGCCGCCTGCGCGCGTCAGCGTCACCTGGTAGGTGCCTGGCGGCAGTTGGGGAATCTGCCAGGCGCCGTCCGAATCGATGCGGATGGTGCGGTTGACGTTGATGGCCCGGTTCTCGACGGTGACGGTGTCGCCCTTGGCGGCACGGCCGTTGATCGAGCCGGCGCTCTGCTGTGCCATGACGATCGACGCCAGGCACATGCCTGCCGCCGCTGCCACGACCGAACGGCGCCACGTACGGCGGCCAGATTTGCTGATGAACATTGAAACTCCTCCTGAGTTCAAAACAAACGAGAGAGCCGTCCGCCATCCGGGAGCAATGTGTGTGTCACACGCGTGAAACAACACAACACTCGCGGGCGCTTTCAGCACACGCCGGCCGATTCTGCGCGCAGGTCTGAGGGGGCTTCTGCACGGGTTACCCCCCGGGCTCGGTGCCGAAAGGCGCGTGTTCAACGCAGGACCGGCAGGGCCGCGCGCCAAGCCCTTGTTTTAAATGGTGTTTTTCTGGACCGCGCGCGAGCGGGCGGCGCCTGGGTGGCCTCGGAGCCACAGTGCAAGAACGCAATGGTCCGGCTGCAGGTGTCTGCAAGTTGCAACACCGAAAGCAAAAAGGGGCTGCCGAATCACTTCGGCAGCCCCTGTGTGCATGGTGCCCGGGACCGGAATCGAACTGGTGACCTTCGCATTACGAATGCGCTGCTCTACCAACTGAGCTACTCGGGCGTTGTTCTGAAAAGCATCAGCCGCTCAGAACAGCCCGACAGTATAGCGCATTCCACGGTGCTGGCCTGCAAGAATCGCGGCCATGCCACGCGCCTCTGTGTTGTCCACCTTCTTCCGGGCCCTGTTCGATCCACGGGCGCGCAGCGCATGGCGCTGGTGCTGGGCCCTGTTGTGTGCCGTGGTCGCGATCGCTGCTCTGACCCCCGCCGACAGCGCTCCGACCATGACGCCGAGCGACAAGATCGACCACTTTCTCGCCTTCGCTGCCTTGGCCGGCGCGGGAGCGTTGTCGATGCCCGACCGGCTGCGCAGCCTCGTCATCGTCGCCGCAACGATGCTGGCCTTCGGGGCTGGCATCGAGTGGGGCCAGACCTTCGTTCCCGGCCGCTTCGGCGATGTGGCCGACGTGCTGGCCGACGGCGTGGGCGTGCTGCTGGGTCTGGGCGCGGTGTGGCTGCTGCGCCGCCGCCTTGCGGCCTGATTCCTTGAGGCCGGGACGATCGTTTTCAGTGGCTCACGCCTTGAGCCACTGAGCTTCCACACTGCATGCATCACCTGGGCATGGGGCCCGGGCCGCCCTGGAGATGCAGATGATCCAAGCCACCCTTGCCTTCCCCGCCAGCCAGGCAGCTGTCTCAGGCGCCACCGCCACCACGATCGACGACGCCACGGGCTTCGACATCGGCTGGGACCATGCGCACCACGGCCTCGTCCCGCCCGCCGAACTGCTGCTGGACACCACGTCCATCGGCCAGGGCTGGCGGGCCGGGCGCGCCGTGTTCGGGCGCCGCACGCTGAGCAGCCACCGCCACACCCGCGCCTGGCTCGCACTGCGGATCCAGGCTTGGCGTGAAGGGGTGCCGTTCGATGCGCAGCAGGTCAATCCGGCCTACCTGGCCCAACTCGATACCCCGCGCTGCCCCGTGCGCCGCACCCCGCTGGGCGGGCCGCACGGCCATGATGACGCTGCCGTCATCGAGCGCCTGAACCCCCGCGCCGCGTACGCCGCCGGCAACCTGGTGGTGATGAGCCACCGCGCAGCGCAGGCGCGTGCAGGACTCGATGTGCTGGACACACTGCGCCGCGGCCGGGCTGCCGAGCGTGGCGGTGAACCCGTGGCAGGGCTGGACGCCGGCGCGTGGTGGCGTCTGGCCACGCTGCAGGCCTGCGCGACGCCCCTGCCCTTCCACGAGGCGGCGAGCCTGCCCATGGCGGTGCTGCCGCCCAACCGCGTGCGCGTGCTGAATGCCAGCCAGGGCCTGCAGGCCTGGGTGACACGCCTCTTCCTCGCGCCCGGCTGGAGCGCCCGCACCCGTGCGCTGGCGCAGTTGCTGCCCGCGCACACCCTGCGGACGGACTTCAACCTCTTCATCGGCGCGCTGGCGCCACGCGTCATCGAGGCCGGTACCGAGCCCCTGGCGCTGCGCCACGCGCTGGAAGACGCCTGGCTGCACGAACGTGTGCAGCGCAGGTGGCAACACTTCATCCTGAGCCTGGGCGAAGCGGGTACCGAGGCGCTGCTGCAGCGCGCTGCGGAGGCCGGCGGCTCGGGCGTGCGGGCAGTCTGTCATCCCTGGGCGCAAGCCACCGAAAACTGGGGCCTCACCCAGCGCAGCGAACCCAGGGGCGATCCGATGCGGGCTGCTCGGGCTTCGGCAGCACGCCGGCCCGCGTATCGCCCCACGCGGGCGGCAGTCACAGCCCTGGGGGCGTCAGCCTGAGGTTTGGAGCCTCACACCCGGCTGCGCTGCCACCGCCCCCACCCCCCCGAAGAAGAGCGCCGTGACCACCGGCGCCAAGGTCTCGTGGCTCAGGCGGCCGCCGGGCTTCAGCCAGGTGAAAGTCCAGTTGATCATGCCGAAGAGCAGCATCGCCAAGGGCGTGTGCAGCGCCACGGCCTGCAGTTCGGGGCGGCAGTCGGCCACGGCCTGCGCGAAGGCGGCCACCACCCTGCGCTGCGCGGCCAGCACCGCATCGCGGGCTTCGTCGTCGAGGAACTTCACGTCCTCGGTCAGCACGCGGTGTTCGTGTTCGGCGCTGGCGTAGGCACGCATGAATCGTTCGATCAGCGCCTGCAGGTGCGGCTGCGGTGCCAGAGCCTCTGCGCGCACGGCCTCGATCAGACCTTCCAGCCGCGCCACATGGCCGGCCGTGATCATCAGCAACAGGCCGTGCTTGTCGCGGACGTAGTGGTAGAGCGTCGCCTTGCTCACGCCGCAGGCGGCGGCCAGTTCCTGCATGGTGGCGGCGGTGTAGCCGTGTGTGGCGAACAGGCGCGCTGCGGCAGCAAGGATCTGCTCGCGCTGGCCGTCGAAGCCGGCCGACCGGGGGCGGGCCATCAGCGCTCGTCGAAAGAGAGCACGACGGGCTCGCCCAGGGGCCTGGCCTGGCAAGCCAGCACGAAACCGCGTGCCACGTCGTCGGGTTCCAGCGCGAAATTGCGCAGCATCTCCACGGGGCCGGCCACCACGCGGGCGCGGCAGGTGGCGCACACGCCGCTGCGGCAGGAGTAGGGCAGGTCCAGCCCGGCACGCGCGGCGGCCGCCAGCAGGTTGCCATCGGACGGCTGGTACCGGATGTCGCGTGCCACGCCGTCGCGCAGCACACGCACTGGCACTTCTTCGCCAGAGACAGCGCTGGGCCGGGCCTCGGCCGCAACGGCACCGGGCGCGCCGAAGCGCTCGACGTGGATTTGCGCACCCTGCACGCCGGCCGTCAGCAGCGCGGCCTCGACCTCGTCGTTCATCGCGTGGGGCCCGCAGACGAAAGCTGCGTCCACCGGGCCGCACAGGCGCAGCAGGGTCTGCAGCTTCTCGGCATCCAGGCGGCCGGCATGCAGCGGCTGGTCCACGGCCTCGCGCGAGAACACGGTGTGCACCGCCAGGCGCGAGAGGTGGCGATTCTTCAGGTCGGCCAACTCCTCGCGGAACATCGTGCTGGACCAGTTGCGGTTGGCGTAAACCAGCGTGCAGCGCGTGTGCGCATCACCGTTCAGTGCCGCCTTGACGATGGACAGCAGTGGCGTGATGCCACTGCCGCCGGCCACCGCCAGCACGTGCCGCGGCCGCGCCGCCAGGGCCGCGCCGAAGCGCCCCTGCGGCGGCATCACGTCGATCTCCAGCCCCACCCGCGCTTGCCCATGCAGCCAGGTGCTGAAGGTCCCGCCGGGTACACGCCGCACGCCCACACGCAAGGGCTCGCCCGGCGCAGCGCACACCGAGTACGAGCGGCGCAACTCCTCGCCTTGCACCTCGGCGCGCAGCGTGAGGTGCTGACCCGGCGCGAAGGCAAAGGCCTCGGCCAGCGCGGGCGGCACATCAAAACCCAGCAGGAGCGCGTCTTCGGCCTCGGGCCGCACTTCGGCCACGCGCAGACGGTGGAAGGTGGTGCTGGCGCTCATCGCGGCTGACTCAGATCGGCTTGAAGTGTTCGAAGGGTTCGCGGCAGGCGAGGCAACGGTGCAGCGCCTTGCACGCGGTGCTGCCGAAGGCCGAGAGGCGCTCGGTCTCGAAGCTGCCGCAGCGCGGGCATTCGACGTTGCGCGGGCGCAGCCGCAGCACGGCGGGGTGCGGTGCGCCGCCGGCCGGCTCGCAGGCGCCTGGCGGCGCGATGCCGTACTCGCGCAGCTTGCGCCGGCCTTCCACGCTGATCCAGTCGGTGGTCCAGGCCGGGGCTTGGCGGTGCACCACCTCGGTGGGGCCCAGGCCGGCGGCGTCCAGCGCCTGCACCACGCTCTGCGCGATCACTTCCGTGGCCGGGCAGCCGCTGTAGGTGGGCGTGAGCACCACGCGCAGCGTGGGCGCCAGCGGCTGCACCTCGCGCACGATGCCCAGGTCGCACAGGCCCAGCACCGGGATCTCGGGGTCGGGCACGGTGCGCAGCACGGCCCAGGCAGCCAGTTCGCGCGGGTGCAGGCTGTCGCCTTCCAGCCCTTCGCTTTCGCTCACCAGCGCCCCCCGGGGTGCTGGCGCTGCAGCACCTGCATCTCGGCCAACAGGTAGCCCAGGTGCTCGCTGTGGCGGCCTTTCGTGCCGGTGCTGCGGAAGGGCGTGTCGGCCGGCACACCGAGGCCCGCTGCAGCAAAGACTTCAGCCACGTCGGCCTGCCAAGCCGCGAGCAGATCGGCGCGTGCTGGACCCAGGCCGCTGACGCGCGCGGCTTCGTCCACCGCGTCGTGCTCGAACATCTCGGCCGTGTAGGGCCACAGGCGCTGCGCCGCGGCGGCCATGCGGCGTGCCGATTCGTCGGTGCCATCGCCCAGGCGCTGCACCCAATCGGCGTTGTGCTGCTGGTGGTAGCGCGCTTCCTTCAGGCCCTTGGCGGCGATACCGGCCAGCGTGTGATCACGGCTGGTCTGCAGCGCCGCCCAGGCCGCCTTCAGCCAGGTGGCCAACACGAAGTTGCGCAGCACGGTGTCGGCGAAATCGCCGCCGGGCGCGTGCGCGCCGGGCTTGCGCAGCGGCTGCTCTACCAGCGTGAGATTGAAGAACTGGTCGTGCTCGCGCCAGTAGGCCAGCATGTCTTCATCGAAGCCCTGCCCTTCCAGCGCAGCCGCGTGCGTGAGCAGTGCACGCGCCTGGCCCAGCAGGTCGAGCGCCATGTTCGTGAGCGCGATGTCTTCTTCCAGAACCGGCGCGTGTCCGCACCATTCCGACAGGCGCTGGGCATGCACCAGCGCCGTGTCGGCCCAGCGCAGCACGTACTGCACTTCAGACGTGAGGTGCAGGAGCAAGGGCGCGGCCGTGGCTGCGTTCATCAGAGGTGCCGCACGCCTTCGGGCAGCTCGTAGAAGCTGGGGTGGCGGTAGACCTTGTCTTCCATCGGATCGAAGTACATCGCGCGGTCGCCCGGGTCGCTGGCGGTGATGTCGCTGCTCTTCACCACCCACACGCTGCAGCCTTCCTGCCGGCGCGTGTAGACCTCGCGCGCCAGCTGCACGGCCATCTTTGCGTCGGCGGCGTGCAGGCTGCCGCAGTGCTTATGGTCCAGGCCCGACTTGGGGCGCACGAACACCTCGAACAGCGGCCACTCGGCGCGCATGCGCTCCTCCACCGGCGCGCTCATGCGGCCTGCTCCTGCGCCGCTGCGCGCTCGGCCTGCTTGCGCGCATGGGCCAGTGCCGCCTCACGCACCCAGGCGCCCTCTTCCCAGGCGTTCACGCGCGCGGCCAGGCGTTCGCGGTTGCAGGGGCCGTGGCCGCCCACCACGCGCCAGAACTCGGCCCAGTCGATGGGGCCGAAGTCGTGGTGGCCGCGCTCGGTGTTCCATTTCAGTTGCGGGTCTGGCAGCGTCACGCCCAGCACCGTGGCCTGCTCCACGCAGGCGTCGACGAACTTCTGCCGCAGCTCGTCGTTCGAGAGGCGCTTGATGCCCCAGCGTGCGCTCTGCGCGCTGTGCGTGCTTTCGCCATCGGGCGGGCCGAACATCATCAGGCTGGGCCACCACCAGCGGTTCACAGCGTCCTGCACCATCGCGCGCTGTGCATCGGTGCCCTCTTCCATCATCACGCGCAGGCTGTCGAAGCCCTGGCGCTGGTGGAAGCTCTCTTCGCGGCAGATGCGCACCATCGCGCGGGCGTAGGGCGCGTAGCTGCAGCGTGTGAGCGGCACCTGGTTCATGATGGCCGCGCCGTCCACCAGCCAGCCGATCACGCCCACGTCGGCCCAGCTCAGCGTGGGGTAGTTGAAGATGCTGCTGTACTTGGCCTGACCGCTGTGCAGGGCCTGCAGCATCTGGTCGCGGCTCTGGCCCAGGGTCTCGGCAGCGGCGTAGAGGTAGAGGCCGTGACCGGCTTCGTCCTGGATCTTGGCCAGCAGGATGGTCTTGCGCTTGAGCGTGGGCGCGCGGGTCACCCAATTCGCCTCGGGCAGCATGCCCACGATCTCGGAGTGCGCGTGCTGGCTGATCTGCCGCAGCAGCGTCTTGCGGTAATGCGCGGGCATCCAGTCCTTCGCCTCGATGAATCCACCATCGCCCACGTGGGCCTCGAAGCGGGTTTCCAGCGCGGCCTCGTCGGCGCTGCGCACGGCGGCGCGGGCCTCGGGCGGGGCGGTGTCCATGGCTTGCGTGTACATGCCGGGTCTCCTGGGGGCTCAGCGCAGGCGCTGATTCGTCTTCAGCGCGGCCGCTGATCAATCACCCGGCGGGCCTTGCCCACCAGGGTGCGTTCGATGCTGTCGGGCAGGCCCACGTCCACCGTGGCCGTCACGCCGATCAGCGCCTTGATCTGCTGCTGCAGTTCGCGCGCCAGCGCCTCGCGGTCGGCGTGCCCGTGCGCGGGTGTCACCTCGCAGCGCACGCGCAGTTCGTCCAGCAGCCCGCTGCGTGTGACGACCAGCTGGTACTGCCCCGAGAGCTGCCCGTGCCGCAGCACGATCTCTTCCACCTGCGTGGGAAAGAGGTTCACGCCGCGGATGATGAGCATGTCGTCGCTGCGGCCGACGATCTTGCCCATGCGCCGCATGCTGCGCGCGGTGGGGGGCAGCAGGCGCGTGAGGTCGCGCGTGCGGTAGCGCACCAGTGGCAGCGCTTCCTTCGTGAGCGTGGTGAAGACCAGTTCGCCCTCGGCCCCATCGGGCAGCACTGCGCCGGTTTCGGGGTCGATGATCTCGGGGTAGAAGTGGTCTTCCCACACCACCGGACCGTCCTGCGTCTCCACGCATTCGCAGGCCACGCCGGGGCCCATCACCTCGCTCAGGCCGTAGATGTCCACGGCCTTCAGGTCGGCGCTGGCCTCGATGTCGGCGCGCATGGCTTCCGTCCAGGGTTCGGCGCCAAAGATGCCCACGGCCACGCTCATCGCGCGCGGGTCTTTGCCCTGGCGGCGGAACTCCTCGACGATCACCTGCATGTAGCTCGGCGTGACCATGATGAGGTCGGGCCGCAGGTCTTCGATCAGCTGCACCTGCTTCTCGGTCTGTCCGCCGCCCAGCGGCACCACGGTGCAGCCCAGGGCCTCGGCGCCGTAGTGCGCACCCAGCCCGCCGGTGAAGAGGCCGTAGCCGTAGGCCACCTGCACGATGTCGCCCTGGCGCCCACCCGCAGCGCGGATGCTGCGCGCCATCAGGTGCGCCCACGTGTCGATGTCGGCCTGCGTGTAGCCCACCACCGTGGGCTTGCCGGTGGTGCCGCTGCTGGCGTGCAAGCGCACCACCTGCTGCCGCGGCACGGCGAAAAGGCCGAAGGGGTAGTGGCGCCGCAGGTCGGCCTTGACGGTGAAGGGGAACTTCGCCAGGTCGGCCAGGCTGCGGCAGTCTTCGGGGTGCACGCCGGCGGCGTCGAAGGCTTGCCGGTAGTGCGGCACGTTTTCGTAGACGCGGCGCAGCGTGTCCTGCAGGCGCTGCAGCTGCAGGCCCTGCAGCTCATCGCGGCTGGCGCGTTCGATGGGTTCCAGCTCGTTCGCGGCCGGTTGGAAAACGGGCATGGCTTGGGGTCTCCTGCGGCGGTGCTGCGCTCAGGTGGCGGCGACGGGCGCCGCCTGCGGGCCGACGGGCAGGCCTTCCACCAGCGCCCGCCCTTTCATCGTGTACGAACGGCCGCGGAACACCGCCACTGCCTCCCCGCGCTGGTTGTGCACGGTCACGTCGTACACCCCCGTGCGGCCAGACTTGCTGAGCTCGCGCGCCTGGGCCGTGAGCACGTCGCCCAGGCGGGCCGCGGCCAGCAGGTTGACGTCGAAACCAGCGGCCACCGTCACCTCGTTGTAGGCATTGCAGGCGAAAGCGAAGGCGCTGTCGGCCAGCGTGCTGATGAAGCCGCCGTGGCAGATGTGGTGGCCGTTGAGCAGGGCCTCGTGCACGCGCATCGTGAGCGTCGCGCTACCCGGGCCGATGGCCTGCACCTCGATGCCGAGGTGGCGCGAGGCGCGGTCGTCGCGCCACATCGCGTCGCGCGAGGCTTCGGCCACTTGCTGGGGCGTGGGGGTGTCGGCCATGGTGCGCTTCAGCGGTCGGTGAAGGTCGGCGCGCGCTTGGCCTTGAAGGCGGCCACGCCTTCGGCGAAATCGTGCGCGTGGCCGAGCTCGCGCTGCAGCGTGGCTTCCAAGGCCAGCGCGTCGCCAAAGCCCATCGGCGCGGCCTCGTCCAGCGCACGTCGCGTGGCCACGAGCGCCTGCACTGGCAGCGCGGCCAGGCGTGTGGCGAGTGCCAGCGCGCTGTCCATCAGCGCCGCGTCGTCCACGGCCTGCCAGATCAGGCCGATGGCCACGGCCTCTTCCGCCGGCAGCTTGTCGCCCAGCATCGCCAAGCCCAGCGCCCGCGCCCGGCCGACCAAGCGCGGCAGCAGCCAGGTGCCGCCGCAGTCGGGCACGAGGCCTATCTTGCTGAAGGCCTGGATGAAGCTGGCGCTGCGCGCGGCCACCACCAGGTCGCAGCACAAAGCGAAGTTGGCCCCGGCGCCGGCGGCCACGCCGTTGACGGCCGCCACCACCGGCACCGGCAGGCTGCGCACGCGTGTGGCAAGCGGGCGGTAGTGGCGCTCGATGACGGCGCCGACATCGACCTCGCCGCCCACCATGGTCGGGACGTTGAGGTCTTGCCCGGCGCAGAAACCGCGGCCGGCGCCGGTGATGACGACGGCGCGCACGGCGGTGTCTTCGGCCGCGGCGTTCAGCGCGGCCAGCAGTTGGCAGTGCATCTCGGCCGTGAAGCTGTTCAGCGCGGCCGGGCGGTTCAGCGTCAGCACGCGCACCGGGCCGTGGGTGGCCTGCAGAACCAGGGCTTCGGACATGCGGGGGCTCCTTGGGCGACGGGCCTGCAAGCCCGCAACAGCCATTCTTCGACCAGTCGGTCGGCAAATTCTGCGGGCCGGCGGCGGCACCGGGGCCTGGGAGAATCCCGCGCTCGATGCTCGCGCCCCTGCCCCACCCCACCGAAGCCGCCGCTGCCGGCCTGGCCCGCCCGCCGCGCCTGGTGCTGCTGGCGCCCATGGAAGGTGTGCTCGACCACGACCTGCGCGACGTGCTCACCCGCGTGGGCGGCATCGACCGCTGCGTTTCGGAGTTCATCCGCGTCACCGACCAGCTGCTGCCGCCGCGCGTCTTCTTCCGGCTGATGCCCGAGTTGCGCCACGGCAGCCGCACGCCGGCCGGCACGCCGGTGCGCGCACAGCTGCTGGGCAGCGACCCGGCCTGCCTGGCCGACAACGCCGCGCGCCTGGCCGAGCTGGGCGCCGAGGGCGTGGATCTGAACTTCGGCTGCCCCGCAAAGACCGTGAACCGCCACCGCGGCGGCGCCGTGCTGCTGGACGAGCCCGAACTCGTGCACCGCATCGTGGCCGCGGTGCGGCAGGCGGTGCCGGCGGCTGTGCCGGTGTCGGCCAAGATGCGCCTGGGTCACCTGGACGAGGCGCGCATGCTCGACAACGCGCGTGGCATCGAAGCCGCCGGCGCGGCCGAACTCGTGGTGCACGGCCGCACCAAACTGCAGGGCTACAAGCCGCCGGCCTACTGGGACCGCATCGCGCAGATCCGCGCGGCAGTCAGCCTGCCGGTGGTGGCGAACGGCGAGGTGTGGACCGTGGCCGATGCCGAACGCTGCCTGCAGGAAAGCGGCTGCGACGCGCTGATGCTCGGCCGCGGCCTGGTGGGCGACCCGGGCCTCGCACTGGCGCTGCGCGGCCGTGCCGGCCCGCCGTGGCCGGTGCTGCTGGGCTTGCTGCGCCTGTATGGCCGGCTGATCACGCCGCGCGTGGCGCCGCGCCACCGCGGTGGGCGGCTGAAGCAGTGGCTGAACATGCTGCGCAAGAGCCACCCGGGCGCACAGCTGGCCTACGAAGCCGTGCGCGAGCTGAACGACGCTGCGCTGATCGACGAACGCCTCGCAGCCCTGGAGGCCACGCTGGCCCCCACCGCCGTGCCCCAGAAAGAGTGAAGCCCCTGCGCTTTCGCGCAGGGGCTTCGGTGTGGGTACTTCAGGCGCCGGTCACGGGTTCCGGAACTCCACCCAGTGGTGTGGTCGGTTGCCGCCTGCAGTGACATAAATATCTCATGCCCGCGTGACGGTGTCGTGACGATGAAGCCGGCTTTTGCCCCCCAGATCGCGGGGCGCGGGCGCGCCGGGCCGGCATTCCGTCACACCACGCCGAAGCGCCCTTCCAGGTGCGCCAGCAGCGTGCGCAGCGTCTGCGCCTCGCCGCCGGCCGGGCGGCCGGGGCGGCTTTCGCTGTTCCACGCGAACAGGTCGATGTGCAGCCACTCCACGCCGGCCGGCACGAAGTCGTCGAGGAAGAGCGCGGCCGTCACGGCGCCGGCCATCGGGCCCTTGCCGGTGTTGACGATGTCGGCGATGTCGCTCTCGATGCCGCCGTGGTAGTCGTGCCAGAGCGGCATGTGCCACAGCGGGTCGTGCAGCTGCAGGCCCAGGTCCACCAGCTCGCGCGCCAGCTCCATGCGGCGTGTGAACAGCGCCGGCAGCTGCGGTCCCAGCGCCACGCGCGCGGCGCCGGTGAGCGTCGCCATGTCGATCATCAGTGCGGGCTGGCTTTCGGCGCCGTAAGCCAGCGCGTCGCACAGGATCACGCGGCCCTCGGCGTCGGTGTTGCCGATCTCGATGTGCAGGCCGGCGCGCGTCTTGAACACGTCGCCTGGGCGGAAGGCGTTGCCGCTGATGGCGTTCTCCACCGCCGGGATCAGCAGTTGCAGGCGCACCGGCAGCTTCAGCGCCATCACCATCTGCGCCAGGCCCAAGGCGTTGGCGGCGCCGCCCATGTCCTTCTTCATCAGGCGCATCGCGTCGGCCGGCTTGATGTCCAGGCCGCCGCTGTCGAAACACACGCCCTTGCCGACGATGCACAGGCGCGGGTGCTTGTCGCTGCCCCAGTTCAGCTCGATGAGGCGCGGCGCGCGGTCAACGGCCGCGGCACGGCCCACAGCGTGGATGGCGGGGAAGTTGGCGGCCAGCAGCTTGTCGCCCACCACCTGCTTGAACTTGGCGCCGTGCTGCTTCGCCACCAGGCGCACAGCCTCGGCCAGGTGCGCAGGGCCCATGTGCTCGGCCGGGGTGTTGACGAGGTCGCGCGTGGTGGCCGAGGCGCCGGCCAGGATGAGCGCACGCTGCGTGGCCGGCGTGGACGGCAGGCTCAGCTGCGCGGGCTCGCGCCGCGCGGGCTTGTAGGTGTCGAAGGTGTAGCCGCCCAACTCCCACGAGAAGGCGGCGGCACCCAGGTCCAGCGCCAGGCCGAGCTCACCCAGGTGGTAGTGGCCGGGCGGCAGTGCCTTGGGCAGGCTGGCCAGCGCCCAGGGGTGGTCGGCGCCGCGCACGCCGGCCCACACGGCCTGCATGCTGCCATCGGCGGCGGGCAGCAGCGCGTGGGTGTCGGGCGCGCCGGTGAAGCCCGTGGCCTGCAGCCAGCGGCGCGCGGCGGGGTCGAGGGTCTTCGTGAGGGCCGCGAACTGCGCGCGGTCGACGGCGTGGATGGGGACACTGCCGCGCTGCGGCTTGGCGAGATGGACGGTCATGGTCTTGAGCAAGTGGCGATGGGCTGCATTGTCCTGCGGGCGTGAAGGTGGCGTGGCCGCCCGGCGCCGGCCGGTGTCGATTCACGCCGCGCGGGTGCATTTCGTCGCAGCGCCGTGGAGCCGCGGGCCCCGGCGCCCGAAGATTCATCCATCGCAACACACCGCGGCCCCCGCGGCCCCCAGGAGCCCGCCATGAACCCCTTCAAGCTGATCACCCGCCCGGTCAAGGACATCACCGACGCCATCGTCATGCCCTTCCGCGCGCTGTTCGTCGTGGGGCTCACGGGCTTCATCAACTACTTCACCTACAGCGGCCAGTGGTGGTTCAAGTGGGTGGCCTTCGGCATGGGCATCGCGGTGCTGGTGGCCTGGGCGCGTGCGGCCAAGACGCTGCTGCTGCTGGCCTTGGTGGCATTCGTCGGCTGGAAGATTTACCAGCGCTACGGCGCCGCCGCCCGCCAGCGCTTCGATGACTGGGTGGCCCGCACGCAGCCCCAGGCGGCCCAGGTGATCCAGGCCCTGCGCGCCCCGGCGCCGCCGGTGCCGCCCGCCGCCGGGGCCTGACACCCCCAGGGCCGAGAGCCCAAGACGCCCACGAAAAAGGCCGCCCTCGGGCGGCCTTCGTCCTGTCGCGGTCCGTGTCTCAGGCCGCGGGCGTCTCGGCGGCCGAACGCTCGACGTGCCAGTCGACCAGGCGGCGCATGTTGCCCATCGACACCCAATGCAGGTGCACCAGGCCCAGCACGCCGGTGCGGTGGAGTTCACCCACCACGTTGTCGGGCAGCTCGGTCATCTTCTTTTCGTCGACGGTGAGGAAGCCGTCCACGGTGTGCTGGCGGCCGTCGGGCAGCGTGGCGTCGAAGCGCATCTCGCGCAGCACGTCCAGTTCCAGCAGCTTCTTGCCCACCAGGCGCGTGCGCTGGATCTCGGCTTCCAGCGTCTCGAGGTAGGGCGTCATTTCCTTCAGCAGGTCGCCCTGTTCACCGGCCTCGGTGAACAGCGGCTGGCCTTCGGTCTCGCTCGCACCCTTCCAGGCGGTGTCGACACAGATCGCGAAACGGTCGTCGTCGATGCGCGCGATGCAGAACGGGTAGGCGCGCAGCACTGCCGGGATGTACTGGGCGCGCCAGCGTTCGCCCGTCACGTACAGGTTCTGGTTCTGCACCAGGCCGAAGACGGCGATGGGGGCGATGGCGTCGGTGCCATCGGGCTCCTTGCCGGCCTTCACGAAGACGATGGGGAACTCGCGGCAGACGTCGCCGAACTCGGCAGCAGCCACGAACATCGCGTTGAGCTGATCGGCCACGCGCCAGTCGGTCACGGGCATCTGCAGCTTGAGCTTGCGGTGGGTCACACTGTCCAGCGCGGTGGGCTGGCGGTGCAGGTTCTGATTGATCAAGTTTCTTCTCCGGGGGTTTCTGTGCGGCTCACCAGCACCTTGTCGACACGCTTGCCGTCGAGGTCGACGACCTCGAAGCGCCAGCCCCCCCACTCCACCGTGTCGGCGGTGCGGGGCAGGCGGCCCAGCAAGAGCATGATCATGCCAGCCAGCGTGTTGTAGCGGCCCCGGTCCTCCTCAGGGAGTTCCTTGAGTTCGAGGCGATCCTTGAACTCGGGCACGGGGATCAGGCCGTCCAGCAGCCAGGTGCCGTCGGCACGCTGCACGGCCCACGCGTCTTCGTCGCTGGGCGCGCCGAATTCTCCGGTGATGGCTTCGAGCAGATCGCGCTCGGTGATGACACCCTGCACCGCGCCGTACTCGTCGACCACGAACACGAGATCGGTGCGCGAGACGCGGAAGTGCTCCAACAGCTCCATGCCCGAGAGCGTTTCGGGCACGAAGACCGGTGGCGCCATGTGAGCGTGAATGTCCAGCGTCTGCCCGCTGGCCAGCGGCTGCAGCAGCTTGGCGGCATTGAGCACGCCCAGCACGTCGTCCAGCGAGCCGCGGCACACAGGAAAGCGCGTATGGCCGCTGGCCGTGATGGTGGTGAGCAGCGCTTCGACGCTGTCGGCGGCATCGAGCCACACGATCTCGGCGCGCGGGATCATCATCGAGCCGATCTGCCGTTCATCGAGGCGGAAGACGTTGCGCACCATCTGGTGCTCCTGCGCTTCGATCACGCCGGCATCGACGCCTTCTTCCAGGCTGGCGGCGATCTCTTCTTCCGTCACGCTGCGCGTGGGCCCGCCGCTGATGCCCATCACGCGCAGCACGGCGTTCGTGCACACGCTCAGCAACGCCACCAGCGGGCGCGTCGCGGTGCTCAGCAGATTCATCGGCCGCGCCACCAGGCGCGCGATGGTCTCCGGGAACATCTGCCCCAGGCGCTTGGGCACGAGCTCGCCGAAGATGATGGTGAGGATGGTGATGATCACCACCACCAGGCCCGTGGCGCCCAGGCTGGCGGTGCGCGTGGCGACGTTGAAATCCTCGATCAGCCAGGCAGCCAGCGGCGCCGCAAAGGCCGCCTCACCGACGATGCCGTTGAGCACGCCGATGGAGGTGATGCCGATCTGCACCGTGGAGAGGAACTTGGTCGGGTTCTCGTGCAGGTCCATCGCGGCCTGCGCGCCGGGCTCCTGGCCTTCCACCATCACCTGCAGCCGCGCCTTGCGCGCCGCGGTGAGGGCCATTTCCGACATGGCAAAAACGCCGTTGAGGAGGATCAGGAAAACAAGAAGGGTGAGGTCCATGCGCGCCGCAGCATGCGCTTGCGGTGGCCGTTGAAACGGGGCGGAGCGTAGCAGAATCAACCCATGCTCCATTTCATCGGCGACGTGCAAGGCTGCGCGCAGGCTTTGCAGCGCCTGCTGGCGGAGATCGGCTTTTCACCCTCGCGTGATCGGCTCGTGCTCTTGGGCGACCTCGTCAACCGCGGGCCCGATTCACTGGGTGTGCTGAAGCTGGTGAGCGGCTTCGGCAACGCCGCCACCTGCCTGCTGGGCAATCACGATCTGCACCTGCTGGCCGTGGCCCACGGCGTGCGCAGCCTGCACAAGGGCGACACCTTCCAGGACGTGCTCGATGCGCCCGACAGCGCCCACTGGCTGCACTGGCTGCGCCAGCAACCACTGGCCCACCGTGAGGCTGGCTGGCTGTGCGTGCACGCGGGCCTGGTGCCGCAGTGGACCGCCGCGCAGACGCTCGCGCTGGCCGAGGAAGTGCAGGCCGTGCTGCGCGGGCCCGACCTCCCTGCTTTCCTGCAGGTGATGTACGGCAACGAACCGCGGCGCTGGACCGAAACGCTGCAGGGGGCCGAGCGCCTGCGCTTCATCGTCAACACGCTCACGCGCATCCGCTTCTGCACGCCGGACGGCACGCTCGACTTCAAGACGAAAGAAGGCGCCGGCGCGGCGCCGCCAGGCTTGATGCCGTGGTTCGAGGTGGTGGGCCGATGCAGCGCGCAGGAGCCCGTCGCCTTCGGTCACTGGAGCACGCTGGGCCTCGTGAACCGGCCTGAACTGCTGGCACTGGACACCGGCTGCGTGTGGGGCGGCGCGCTCACCGCCGTGCGCGTGGACGGCGGCCGGCGCGAGGTGGTGCAGGTGCCGTGTGAAGCGGCGCAGCAGCCCGGTTGACCCGATGTGCCGGCAGACCGACAGTACGGCGAAGGGCAACGCCTAGAATGCCGCGCAGCGCTCTGGCGCTCACGGAAGCTTGGCAGAGTGGTCGATTGCACCGGTCTTGAAAACCGGCAACCCGCAAGGGTTCCAGGGTTCGAATCCCTGAGCTTCCGCCAAGGGCGGCCTTCACAGGTACCTGCGGTCAGGTTGCTGCCAGCAAGCCGATCAACCGGAGTGCGGCCTCATCGGCCGAGACCTGCGCCGTGTCGATGCGCAAGGCGGGTGCCAGCGGTGCTTCATAAGGCGAACTGATGCCGGTGAAGGCCGGCAGCAGGCCCTGGCGCGCCCGTCGGTACAGGCCCTTCGGGTCGCGCGCCTCGGCCACGCTGAGCGCGGTGTCGACATGGATCTCGAAGAAGCGCCCTTCCTCGAACAACGCCTGCGCCCGCGCCCGGTCTTCGCGAAACGGCGAGATCAGCGCCACGATGACGATGAGCCCGGCATCGGCCATCAGCCGGGCCACCTCGGCGGCGCGGCGCACGTTCTCGGCACGGTCGGCCTCGCTGAAGCCGAGGTCGCGGGTCAAGCCGCGGCGCAGTTCGTCCCCGTCCAACACGGTGGCCGCGCGGCCCTGCTGCCGCAGGGCTTGGCAGGTGGCCTGGGCGATGGTGGACTTGCCGGCACCCGACAAGCCCGTCAGCCACAGCACCGGCGCAGGCCCGGCGGCCGCCGCCAAAGGTGCGTTGGCCTTCAAGGCCGAGTCCTTGCGCAGCGGCGGTAGGATGCAGAGAGCCAGAGGGTGGATGGCGGCATAGGGCAGCGTGAAATGAAAAAGGCTCCGGCGGTGACCGGAGCCTTCTTGAGCAAGCAGCCTCGGCTGCTCTTTCGGAATCAGCCGCGGCGGCGGCGGGCCATGAAACCGAGCACGCCCAGACCGGCCAGCATCATGGCGTAGGTGCCGGGTTCCGGCACGGCGCTGGCGAGAACGACGTTGTCAGCCGTCGGCCAAAGCGGTGAACCGCCCGTCACCTGAACCCCGGCCAGCGTTGCCGACAGGATACCGGTGGTCGAAACGAAACCCAGGAAGCTGGTTTCAGTGGCAGACACGATGGTCTGGGACACCGTGCCGCTGGCATCGGTGGCAGTCAGCACGACGCCACCCGGGGCAAACTGGCCGGCGATGTTGCTGCCGAAGAAGTTGCCGCCGAAACCAACCACACCCGAAGAAAAGCCGAAGAAGCTGACCGTGTCGGTGGCGGTGTTGGTAGACAACCAAGGGTTGGCCGTGGTGCCCGCGCCGAAGAACGTGCCGGCAGGGCCAGCATCGACGGTGTACGTGTAAGCACCGGCGGTGCGGGTCAGCGGGCTGGGCGTGCTGCCCGTGATGCTGAGGCCAGCGAAGGTGTCCGTGCCCGGATTGGCTGTGGCGGCATTGAAAGCGGCCAGCGAGGTGTACACGGTGATGTTGGCTTGCGCAGCGCCGGCGGTGGCCAGCAGCGCAGCGAGGGCCAGCGGCTTGAGCATGGACGACTTGACGATCATTGAAACCCCTTGTTGTCGGATGAACGACGCCGCTCCTCCTGGGAAGCGAACGCATGTTTCTTCTAGCGGCAGCCAGTCTCTGCCCCGCAAGCGCCAGCGGCAACCCCCGACATGAGGGTCGAAAGCTCGCCAAGTGTTCAGCAATGAACGCCGCGCGCACTTACCGATGGCACGCCAGGGTGGTGCACCCTCGCGGAAGCGGGCCGCGAGACGAGAACTCAGGTGTCGAGCACGCGCAGTTGCAGGGCTTCGGCAGGCGCGCGTGCCACCGGTCGCGCTGCCTCGCGTTCCACGATACGCGCCGAGGGCGAGTGCAGTTCACCCTGCATCTGCACCTCGGCCTGCCCGCCGCCGGGTGCCAGGTGGCCCAGCGCGGCGTAGGCCGCAGCGAGGGCCGCGTCGTCGCCAGTGTCGGGCTCGGGCTCCTGCGCAAGGCTGGGCGCGTTGTCGATGACGGCGGCCGTCTGGTAGTTCTCCGGGTCACCAGGAGCGCGGTGCTCCCGGTCGATGATGGCCACGGCCATCTTCGAGCGCAGGCTGGCCAGCCCGACGGGTGTCCAGTTCGTCACGAGGCCTTCGAGTTGCGCCAGGGCCTTTTCCAGCACGTCCACCGGCAACTTGTGCAGGGCCTTCAGGCCGCGCTTGGCAATGGCCTGCTCGACAAACACGAGGTGGCGCAGAGCCGCGCGGGTCTCGGGCAGTTCGTCCAGCAGCCCGGTGAGTTGCTCGCGCATGACGCGCAGTTCTTCCTTCTCGCGCCGGGCTTCCAGTTCCTCGCGCGTGGGCGGCTTCTTCAGGCGCACCTCGGCCGGTTGCAGCACGAGCTTGACCGTGCCGCCTTCGCGCTTGACGCCTATGTCGTGCTTGAAGAAAGCGCGCACGCCAGAGCGCACACGCCGCAGAAGGACCATCGGGGACGGGAAGGAGCGCGAAGTCATGGTCGGGCGTTGGAACATCGTCGCGGGCTTGAGCGCCGCATGACGACATTTTCGGAGCCCGGTCGCCCGTCTTGAACCGGCTTTGTGAGCAAAGGATTCAGGCCCGGCAGCAGCCGGGTGTTCGCAGCATCAGGCGATGCAGGTGCGGTTCTTGCCCGTGCGCTTGGCTTCGTAGAGCGCCTCGTCTGCGCGCTCCAGGGCGGCCTGCAGGGTTTCGCCCGCACGCCACGCCGTGACGCCGCCCGAGAAGGTGACGAAGACCTCGCGCCCGTCGTGCAGGAAAAGCGCCTCACTCAGGCTGCGCTGCAGGCGCGTCATGACCTGCTGCGCTTCGCCCTCCGGCAGACCGGGCAGCAGCAGCACGAACTCCTCGCCCCCAAAGCGCGCCAGGTGGTCCACCGGGCGCAGGCGTTCGCGTACCGCGGCGGCCAGCGATTTCAAGGCCTGGTCCCCCGCCGCATGGCCCAGGCTGTCGTTGAGCTTCTTGAAGTTGTCGATATCGATCAGGCCCACGGCCAGCGCCGCGCCGGCCTCGCGCTCGCAGCGCGCGCGCTCGACCTCGAAGGCCTGGTCAAGCCCGCGCCGATTGGCGACCTGCGTGAGCGCGTCGGTGGAAACTTCGTCGGACAAGCGCCGCAGTTCGCCCTCGAGTTCGCGCACCTTGCCCTCCAGCGCATCGGCGCGCGCCCGGTCGGCATGCAGACGTTCCTGCGAACGGCCCACAGCCGACTGCACCGTGCGGGTGTCTTGCAGCAGGGCTTGCACCACCTGGGCCAGGCTCTCGAGCGTCTGGGCCTGCTCGATGGCCTGCGCATGCTGGGCCGTGGCCAGCTGGAAGCGGCCCGCGTGGTCGCCCAGTTCACCGACCTCCACCACCATGTCGTGGATCAGCTGCTTTAGCGCGTCGCGCGCGGCCTGACGCTCGGCCCGCACCCGCTGCTGGCGCGTGCGGGTCTCGGCCAGCAACGCACCCGCAGCGCGCACGCCGCGGGCCGATGCCGTGCCGGCTTCCAGCGAGTGCTGCAGCACCTGCGCCTGGCCCCGGGCCCAGCTCTCGTCTTCGGCCAGTTCCACCAGGCCGGCCGTGAGCTCGCGACACAGGGCCGAGAGCTCGTCGATCAGGTGATGCCGGTGGCCGAAGAAGCGCCGGGCCTGCGCGCACAGGGCCTCGCAGGCCGCGGTGAGGTCCGGCGTCGGGCCTTCGCTGGCCAACGCGTCGGCCAAGCGCTTGAACTGGTCGGCCAGCGCCTCGGCGCGCGGCACGGCGGGCGGCAGCGCTGCACCCAGGGTTTGCTGCAGCGGGCCGAGCACAGGCCGCCAGGTCTCGGCCGGATGGTCGCCTCGGGCGTCTTCGGGCGGGGGCGCCTCCAGTCCGGTCTGCGCGGGATCGGCCGCCTGGTCGCTCTCCCAGGCCCCCATCAGCGACTGCAGGCGCTGCAGCAAGCGCTGGGTATCGCTGCGGCTGCCTTCCAGCACGCGCTTGAGGCTGTCCTTGCGGCGTGCGGCCGTCCACTGGCGGCCGCCGCGGTCGAGGCCGCGCACCACACGTTCGAGCAGGGCGGCCCAGGCTTGCCCCTGGGCCCGCAGCTCTTGGGCGCTGGCAGCGGCTTGCGCAGCCGGCGCGGCTGCCCCGGCCGGGCCGTTGGCAGCGGGTGGCGGCTGCCCGGCTTCTTCGGCATAGGCGCAGGCGTAGTTCTCCGGGGTGGGCTCCAGGTGGGCCTGGGCCAGCCTCCGCAGGGCAGCTTTGGCGATGCTGGCTACCGGCGTGGCGGCAACGGCCCGGCCACCCGCTGCCGGGTTGGAGGCACCGTCCATCAGCGCAGGCGGCGGGCGATGCCGGTGCGGGCCGGCTCCTCGCCGTGGGCTTCCAGCACGTTGTCCATCCACGGCGCGCGCCGCGGTGACTGCAGGTCCGTCAGCCACACCTCGAGTTCGGCGGCGCCCACGGGCTTGCTGAACAGGAAGCCCTGCATCACCGTGCAACCCAGCCGGTACAGCACTTCCTTCTGGCGCAGCGTTTCCACGCCCTCGGCCACCACGCGCAGGCTCAGCGAGCGCGCCAGCGCGATGATGGCCGTCACCACCGCACTGCTCTGCGGCGCGATGCCGAGTTCGCGTGTGAAGCTGCGGTCGATCTTGAGTTCGCTGATCGGCAGCGTGGTCAGGTAAGCCAGGCTCGAATAGCCCGTGCCGAAGTCGTCGATGGAAATCTCGACGCCGATCTCGTTGAGCCGGTGCAGCGTGGGCATCACGCCCTGCAGGTCGGCCATCAGGCTGTTCTCGGTGATCTCCAGCATCACCGCGCGGTGCGGCATGTTGGCCGCCGTGACGCACTGGTGGATGTGCTCGACGAGATCGCTGCGCTCGAACAGGCGGCTGGGCAGGTTGACGGCGATGGACTGGTCGAAGCCGAACTTGTCGCGCCAGGTGCGCGCCTGCCACGAGGCCTGGCGCAGCGCCCACTCCGACAGCGGCACGATCAGGCCGGTTTCCTCGGCCAGCGGGATGAACTCGCCCGGCGGCACCAGCTTGCTGCCGCGCTGCCAGCGCATCAGCGCTTCCACGCCGACCATGCGCGCCGCACGCACGTCCACCTTGGGCTGGTAGTGCAGCACCAGTTCGTCGCGCTCGATGGCGCGGTGCAGCGCGGTCTCGAGCTCCAGCTTCTCGCGGCCCAGGCCGGCGAGCTGCGGGCTGTAGATCGCGCTGGCGTTCTTGCCTTGGGCCTTGACGGAGTACATCGCCACGTCGCTGTTGCGCAGCAGGTCGACGACCGTCGTGCCGTCACGCGGGAAGATCGCCACGCCCACGCTGGCCGTGACGAAACACTCCTGGCCCGCCACGAAGATGGCCTCGCGCAACGATTCGAGGATGCGCTGGGCCACGCGCTCGGCGTCGGCGTCATCCACCACCTCGGGCAGCAAGGCCACGAACTCGTCGCCCCCCAGACGGCCGACGGCCTCCAGCGAACGGTGCGAGCGGCTGCCCACCAGTTCCACATGGCCGTCGGCGATCTCTTCGCTGTGGCGCACGCACGCGCGCAGGCGGCGGCCCACCTGCGTGAGCAGTTCGTCGCCCGCGCTGTGGCCCAGCGTGTCGTTGATGATCTTGAAGCGGTCGAGGTCGATCAGCAGCAGCGCGCACTGGTGGTTGCCACGGCGCGCGTACTCCAGCGCGCGCTCGGCACGCGCGATCAGTTGGCGGCGGTTGGGCAGGCCTGTCAGCGAATCGAAGTTGGCCAGTTCCTTGATCTGGTCTTCGGCCTGGCGGCGCTCGGTCACGTCCTGCACGATGCCGGTGTAGCCGATGCCGTGGCCGTGCTCGTTGAACTCGGGCTCCGCTTCGATGTGGATGATGCGCTGGCGCCCGTCGAACAGCACGATCCGCACGTCTTCGGCCAGCACCGAGGCATGGCGGATGGCGTCGTGCAGTTTTCGCGAAAGCTGCGCACGGTCGACGCGCGGCACCATGCGCAGAAGCATGCGCAGCGTCACACGTTCCTGCGGGCCGAAACCGAGCACGCGCAGCGCCTCGGGCAGCAACAGCAAGCCGCCTTCGGCACGGCGCCAATCGAAGCTGCCCATGCGCGCCAGGTCTTGCGCGCGGGCAAGCTTGGCGCGGTTGCGCTCGAGCTCGATGCGGGTGCGCGAGGCGCGCAGCAGGTAGTGCAAGCGGCCCGACAGCAGGCTCCACTGCGTGGCCTTGACGAAGAAGTCGGTGGCGCCCACCTGGTAGGCGCGCGTGATGGAGGCGTCGTCTTCCAGGCCCGTCAGCATCAGCACCGGCACGTTTTCGAAGCCGGGCGTGCGGCGCAGGCGACGGCAGGTCTCGAAGCCGTCCAGCCCCGGCATCATGGCGTCGAGCACGATGATGTCGGGCGTCCAGTCGCGCAGCAGCTCCAGCGCCCGTTCGCCGCTGGCCGCCTCGGTGATGACGAAACCGCGCTCGCGCAGGGCCAGCGCCGTCAGCAGCAGGTTGACCTCGTCGTCGTCGACCAGCAGCACCTCGGGCTGGCCCGTGTGGCTGGCGTCGGCGAAGGGGTGCGGTGAACTCATCGGCACAGGCATCTCAAGCGCGCAGCATAGCCCTAACCGTTGCCAGCGCGCCCTCACCGGCGGCCAGCAAACGTTCGATATCACCGCCCAGGGAGCCCGGCTCTTCGGTACGCAGTCGCCGCTCGACCTCGGCACAGGCCTGCGCTAGCGCCAGAGCGCCCACGCTGGCCGAGCTGGACTTCAGCGTGTGGGCCACGCCGGCCACCACCGCGGCGTTGCCACCCTCGCGCTCGGCGGCCAGTTGCACGAGCATGCGGCTGAGCGATGTCTCGAAGGCCACCAGCACGCGCTGCAGCACGCCGTGGCGGCCATCGGGGTCCAACTCGCGCAGCCGCCCCAGCGCCACGGGGTCGAAGCCGGCGGGGTCGGGCTGCGGGGTGGCGCCTGGAGAGCCTGGGGAATGCGGATCGCTCATGGGTGGCGCGTTGGAAGGCCGGCGGGGGCTGCCGCAGCGGTGGGCTCGAGGCCCCGACCGGCTGTCGACAGATCGGACACCCCTGGCCTTTCGGCGCCCTCCCTCTGAACTTGAGCCGGCGCTTGCCGGCCGCTTCGTACAATTCCAGCCATGCTTGTATCGTGCCACGGCCGACGACCCCGAGCCGCCGGCCCACGAGCGGCGGAGATCGGGGTTCGCCCAGGGGTCGAGCGTCGATCGCGCACACGCAGTGCCGCCATCGGGGCCGCAGCGGGGTTCTCGCCGCTGCTGGCTGCGGCACAGGCCCCTGCGACGAGCCTCGGCAGCGGTCTTGCCTGGGGGCTGCCGCTGACCCTGCTGGCGGTGGCCGCAGCAGCGGCGGGGGCCTACGCCCTGGGCAGCGCTCGCGCCCGGCTGCGCACCGAGGCGGCGCTGCGCGAAGCCCACGCCCAGGCCCGGCAGCTGGCCCAGTTGCAGGCCGATGCCGCTTGGCAGACCGACGCCCTGCACCGCCCGCAGCGCTGGCAAGGTGAAGAGCCCATGGCCGCGGCCCTGCTGCCCCTGTTCAACGACCCCGTGCTTCGCACGCGCCTGCAGGCCCAGCGCGCCTTCGCCGGGGTGCGTGTCGATCTGCCGCAGCCCTTCCAGGGCAGCCGCAGCTGGCGGGTGCAGGGGGTGCCCAGCCACGACGACCTGGGCGCCTTCAACGGCTTCACGGGCACCGCCTGTCCCTTGCACACCGACGACGTGCTGCGGGCCGGTGCCGCCGCGCTGGCCCCGCTGCTGGCCCTGCAGCCGGGCCCCGCCCTCTGGGCCCTGGACCAGGGCGAAGGCTGGCAGCTCCAGGCCTGCAACAGCGCCGCGCAGGCGATCTGGCCCGCACTCGCACCCGGTTGCCCTTTGCCCGAGGCGCTGCACGATCTGCCAGCGGCCATGGTGCAGGCCTTCGCGCAAGACCAGCCCGGCGCGGCGCAGGCCGAAGGCGGCTGGCACGCACAGGCCTGCCTCGGGCTGCCTGGCACGCTGCGCGGCCTGGTGCTGCTGCAACTGCCGCCGGCCGCCGACAGCGGCGGGGCCGACGAGGCCAGCGCAGCGGCCTCTGAAGCCGCCGCAGCCGCCGCCAAGGCCTCGCAAGCGGCGCTGGCCGCCAGCATGGAAGAGAGCGACAGCTTCAGCTTCACCGTCTCGCACGATCTGCGCGCGCCCATCCGCGTCGTCGAGGGCTTCACGCGCATCGTCAAGGAAGACTACGGCCGCCTGCTCGACCGCGTCGGCAACGACCACCTCGACCGCGTGCTCGGTGCCGCCGCGCGCATGAACCTGATGATCGACGCGCTGCTGACGTTGGCGCGGCTGAGCTCGCAACCGCTGGCGCGCCAGCCGGTGAACCTGTCGCAACTGGCCGGCTACGTCATCGACGACCTGCGCCGCAGCACGCCCGATCGCGAGGTCGAGGTCGACATCGAAGGTGGCCTCACCACCCAGGGCGACCCCACGCTGCTGCGCCTGGTGCTGGAGAACCTGCTGGGCAACGCCTGGAAGTACAGCGGCCGCACGCCCAAGGCGCGCATCAGCCTGGGCACGGTGGCACACGGCGGGCGTTCGGCTTACGTGGTGCGCGACAACGGCGCGGGTTTCGACATGCGCTCGTCGGAACGCCTCTTCGGCCTGTTCCAGCGCCTGCACAGCGCCAGCGAGTTCCCGGGCAGCGGTGTCGGCCTGGCTTCGGTGCGGCGCATCGTGCGGCGGCACGGCGGCGACATCTGGGCGGAAGCGGAACCGGGCCGCGGCGCGGCCTTCTTCTTCACGCTGGCCGGCTGACGCCGGGCCTGTCGGCGGCAGCCGGCCGCCGCGTCAGAGCGCCGAACGCGCCAGTTCTTCCACCGCCCCCAGCAGGCGCTCGGCCTGCGCCGGCACGCCGAGCTTCTGGTCGGCCGCCAGCCGCTGCAGGCGCTGCCATGCGGCATCGCGCGAGAGCGAGTACCGGTGCATCAGCACCCCCACGGCCAGCGGCACCGGGTCGGCCACGGCCGACGGCACCACCGTGGGCGCTGCCGGCGCCAAGGAAGCCGATGCCGCAGCGGCGGGCGCCGCAGCGCCCCCGCGCACGCGCACGAACGCGGCCTCCACGGCCGGCACGATCTGCCCGACATCCAGCGGCTTGATCAGGTAATCGAGCGCGCCCAGGGCCTGCACCTGCTGCTTGGTGGCCTCGTCGGCAAAAGCCGAGAGGAACATGAAGGGAATGCTGTAGGCGTCGCGCAGGGTCTCGGCAACGTCGAAGCCGCTCTTGCCCTCCATGCGGATGTCCAGCAAGGCCAACGCAGGGCGGTGCTCGCGGGCGAGCAGGATGGCGTCGTCGCCGTTGTCGGCGTCGATCACTTCATAACCGGCGGCCGACAGACCGTGCGTGACCGTGGCGAGCACCAGCCGGTCGTCATCGACGACCAGGATCTTGCCCCGGCTGCTGGCCCCTGCGCTCATCCGCCGGATTGTGGCCCATCAGACCACGTCACCCGGCCCCGGCACACGCACACCGGGGGGGCGAAGGGCCAAGCGCGCGACGACCGCGTCATCCTCCTGGGCCAGCGCCAGCGAGGCGCTGCGCCGAGGCAGCAGCGCGCGCACCAGCCCCAGGCCCGACACCACACTGCGACGTTGTTGCAGGTCGAAACCCGGCGCCAGCGTGGCCTGGCTGGCGATGCTGATGTCCAGGCCCTCGCCCACGGCCCAGACGCGGCAGCGCACCTCGCCGCCCGTTCCGTGCTTGATGGCGTTGGTGAGCAGTTCGTTGAGCGTCAGGGCCACCGGGATGGACTCGGCCTCGGGCAGCAGGTGCGGCACCTCGCCGTCCATGTCCACCGCGATGGCGCGCCCGAAGGTGCGCTGCACCGAGGCGGCAATGGCACGCAGCAGGCTGGCCACCGCCAGCGGGCCGCTGGCGCCCACCTGCAGGCCGTAGACCTGCGCGATGGCCTGCACCTGGCCCACGGCCTCGCTCAGGATGTCGGCCATCTCGGGCCGCCGCGCGGCGTTCTGCTGCAGCAGGCCGGCCACGCCCTGCAGGTTGTTCTTGATGCGGTGGTGCACCTCGCGCACCAGCACCTCGCGCTGAGCGATGGCGGCCTGCAGGCGCGCGCGCTCGGCGGCGCGCTGTTCGGTCACATCGCTGGCCACCAGCAGCAGTTGCAGGCCGCCGGCGTCGTCACCGGCTGGCGCGGCCCCGTCCTGCAGCGTGGTGATGCGGCAATCCCAGACGCGCGCGCTGGCCTCGCCACTGGCAGGCTCGGAGAGCTCTTCGCGCCATTCGTGCTGCGCCGTGACGGCCCCGTCGGCCGCGGCGCGCAGCCAGCCCTGCAGGGCCGACGCCTGCGCCGGGCTGGCGCAACAGTCCTGCAGCGTCGAGCCCTGCAGCCCGGCCAGCGGGCGGCCGAAGAAGCTGGCCGCTGTCTGGTTGAGCTGCTGCACCACCAGGCTGCGCGCATCGAAGAGCGCGATGGCCAGCGGCGCGGTCTCGATCACGCGCTGCAGCGAAGCCTGGGCCTGCGCGATGTGCACCTCGGCCTGGCGGCGGCGTTCGATGTCCAGCAGCGCGATGGTCATCTCGCGCGCCGCGCCACCGCCGGCGCCAGGCGCGCTGGGCACGGCGTTGCCCACCACCCAGAACTCGCGCCCGTCGCGGGCCTTCAGCCTGCATTCGAAGGTGTCGTTCTGGCCTTCCTTCAGGCCCTCCAGCCGCGCCAGCTGGCGCAGCGGGTGGTCGGGCTCGGGCGTGGCCACGATGCTGATGGGCTCGCCGACGAAATCGGCCAGCTCACCGCCGAACATGCGCCGCGCCGAGCGGTTCATCCACTGGATGCCGTGCTCGTTGACAGTGACGATGCCCACCAGCACGGAGTTCAGCACCGCGCGCGTGCGCTCGGCCTGGCCGGCCAGGGTTTCGCGCGTGCGGCGGCGTTCGTCGATGTCGATGAAGCTGCAGATGACGGCGCTTTCGCTTTCGTCCTGGTTCACCGGGCGCACCGCCACCTGCACCCAGATCAGGCTGCCATCGCGGCGGCGCAGGCGGCGCTCGCCGCTGAAACGCCCCTGCTCGCGCAGCGCCTGGCCGATGCGCGCCTCGAACTCGACGCACTCGCGCGCACTCTCGTACAGCTCGGCCGCGTCCAGCGTGCTCAGCTCGGGACTGGCCCAGCCGGTGAGCGCGGCCATGGCCTGGTTGGCCCGTTCGATGCGGGCCCCGCGCTGGTAGACGATGCCCACCTCGCTGAGGCTGAACATCAGCTCGCGGTCGCGCAGCAGTTGCTCCAGCTCGGCCTGCTGGTGCTTCAGCCGCGTGATGTCGGTCAGCACGGCCACGGCCTCGGGCTCGCCTTCGTCGCCGGTGGCCTGGGCGCGCCGCACAGAGATCGAGAACCACTGCGGCGGCGCGTCGCCCATCGCCAGTGGCAGCTCGGCCTCGAAGGGCTGGCCTTCGTCCAGCCGCTGCAGTGCGGCCAGGGCCTCGCCGGCGCCCTGCAGCGCGCCCATGCTGCGCGCGAAGATCTCGCCCAGTGTGGCGCCGGCTGCGGCCCCGCCCTCGAAGCCCAGCATGCGCTCGAAGCGCCGGTTGCAGCGCGCCACCACGGGCCCGCGCAGGTAGGCGATGCCGGCGGTGCTGCTGTCCAGAATGGTCGTCAGCTCGCGCAGCAGCTCTTCGTTGCGCCGCTGCGCCAGGTGCTGGTCGGTGACGTCGAGCGTCACCACCGAGGTCGTGTGCCGCCCGCCCGACAGCGCCCCGGGCTCCACGCGCGTGAGCAGCCAGCGCGAGCCCAGCTCGGGGTGGCGCACGGCATAGCGCACCTCGGTGCGCTCACCGCTGCGCAGCGCGCGTTGCAGGTTCTCGTACTCGGGCAGCGAGCCGGGTTCCACGAGATCGCGGTGGATGCCCATCAGCGCGCCGGATGCAGGCCGGCCTTCACTGCGGCGCGCCGCAGCGCCGCTGCCCTGCGGCGGCGGCTCGGGCGCCAGCCAGCCGCGGGCGGGGTCGTAGGTGGCCACGCCGATGCTGGCGGTGTCCATCAGCATGCCCATTTCCAGCTGGGCGAGATCGCGGGCGTCTTCGGCGCTGCGGTCCTGCACCACGGCCATCACGCGGCGGCCGCCGCCTTCGGTGGCCTGGCACACCAGGCGCGCGCTCAGGCGCCGGCGGCGGCCGTCGCCCAGCGCCACCAGGGCCTGGGCCTCCAGCGCGGCGCCGCCGGCGGCCAGCGCGGGGACCAGCGCCCCACCCTGCCAGCCCAGCAGCGCCTGCAGACCGGGTTCGGCATGCGCCAGCTCTTCGGGCACCCGCTCCACCAGGCTCTCGAAGGCCGCGTTGCAGCGCACGATGAGGCCGCTGTCGTCGTAGACCAGCATGCCGGTGCCGCTGAGCTCGAACCACTGCGCGAGTTCGTCCTGCGCGCGGCGCGCCTGGTCGCGTGCAGCGACCTCGGCCGTGACCTCGTGCCACAGCGTGAGCCAGTAGACGCCGCCACGGCCGTCGGTGATGCGGCTGGTGGCACAACTGCACCAGCGCTCGCGGCCGTGGCCGTCGAGCAGGCGCCGCTGCACGGTGGGCGGCGCGTGGCCGGCCGTTGCGGCAGCAGCCAGGTCTTGGCGCTCGGCGCGGCTGGCGTCCTGGGTGTCGAGGGGCTCCAGCGCCACGGGGTCGCTGCCCAGCAGCGCAGCGCGCGTGCGGGCGCTGAGCTGGGCGAAGGCCGGGTTCAGGTCGACGATGCGGAAATCGGCCGCCTGCAGCGTGGCCGCGACCGGCAGCACCGCCAGCGAAGGCAGCTGCGTCAGGCCGCGGCTGGGCAGCGCGGGGGCCGCGCGTGCGCCCGGGTAGGTGGGCTTAGCCGTCAAGCTGCCGGGCCGCCCGCAGCGCCACCAGCACCGCGCGGTTGACCGTGGTGGGGCCGAGCATCAGCGCATCGGCCTTCTCGCGCAGGTCGTAGACCGACTCCTGCTCGATGGCGCGCACCAGTTCCAGGTAGGGCTGGTAAGGCCCGCCTTCGCCTCGCAGCGCCTGTGCCACGCGCTCGGGCACGGGCACGTTGGGCAGCAGTTCGCTGAAGGGCTGCTGCAGCAGACGGTCGAGCAGCGAGAACACACCGCAGATGAACATCTCGCCGCGCATCTCGGCATCACCCTGCTCGCGGCCCAGCTCTTCCATCAGCAGGCCGCGGCGCACGGCGGCGTACATCACGGGCGTGGCGTTGACGCCCTTGGCGGAGGAGGCCAGCAGCAGCGCCAGCCAGCGCTTGAGGCGCGCATAGCCCAGCATCATCAGCGCGTGGCCGAAGGAGTTGATCTCCACGCTGAGGCCGAAGGCCGGCGAGTTGAGATAGCGCATCAGCCGGAAGGCCAGCGCCGGGTCGCGCTTGAGCACGGACTCCAGCTCGGCCACGGGGCGCTCTTTCTCGACGCCGCTGATCAGCGTCATCACGGTGTTCACGTCGGGCGGCACCTTGCCCTTGGTGGTGGGCGTGGGCGGGGCGTCGTCCATGGGCCAGCCCAGTACCGCCACGGCGCCGCGCTGGAAGGCGGCTTCGACATCCTCGCTGGTGCGGGCGCCGGCCTGCACGGTGGTGATCTGGCGCGCGGCCGCTGCGGTGGCCGAAGGCGCGCCAGTGCGGCGCTCTTCGCCCACCTCGACGATGGAGTGGCTGAACAGCGCCAGCAACTCGGGCGCCAGCGGCTGCAGCGGCCGGCCCTTGATCATCAGCAGGTTGCCGGCCTCGTGCAGCTGGCGCAGCTGCTGAGCGACGGCGGGGTCGCCCGCCATGAAGGCCGGCACTTCCAGCATGAACTGCGTGGCCGGCTGCGCGGCCATCACGGCGCGCAGCAGGCCCTCCCCGGCCAGGTTCAAGGTCACGGGCGGGCGCGCACCCGGCGCGCGGGCGCCACGGGCGGCGGGGTCGAGCGGGCGGGGCGAGAGCTTCAGCGGCTCGTTGCTGGTGGCTTCGGCTGCAGGCCACACCTCGTGCAGCGCCAGCAGCAAGGCAGCGGCGTCGGGCGTGGCGTCAGGGCGATCGGGGAAGACCGTCAGCCGGGTGGCCACCACCTCGCGCTGCTTGTTGATCATGGGCGTGTAGCCCAGGGCCACCTGGCCCAGCACGGGATGGTCTTGCATGGTGGTCAAGGAGCGCGCTCAGGTTTTCATGTAGTCGAAGAGGGACATGCGCTGCACCATCGAGTACGTCTTCAGTGCTGCATCGTAGCCGGTCTGCTTGCCCTGGAAATCGGAGATGGCCTCGACCATGTCCAGGTCCTCCGCGGTGCTGCGGTCGCGCTGCGCATCGAGCTTGGTCTGGCTCAGGCGGCTCTCGATGCCGTCGGCCCGGTTCAGGGCCTCGCCGGCGCGCGCGCGCCAGCCCGAGAAGTTGCCTTGCACCGCAGCCATGCGGTCGATGGCGGTGGCCACGGTCTGGGCCACGTCGGTGGACGGGCGGCCCGGGGTCATGAGCTCGCCGATGGCGGTGTCCATGGCATCGAAGACGCTGATGGTGCCGCCGGCGTTGGCCGGATCGGGCGCACGCAGGAAGACGCCGGCGCCGTCGATGCTCAGCGGCGTGACCTCGCCGGCCGCGGCGTTCAGCTGGCCGGGTGAGCCGTCGTAGACCACGCCGCCCGCGGCATCGCGCAGCGGCGGGGTGTCGGAGCCTTGACCGCCGAAGAGGTAGCGCCCCGCGCCATCGCTGCGGTTGGCCACGGCCAGCAGGTCGTTGCGAATGCCGCGCAGGGCTTCAGCCAGCGATTGCCGCTCGCTGTCGCCATAGGTGCCGTTGCCGGCCGAGACCATCAGCTCGCGGGCGCGCTGCATCAGGTCGCCGGCATCGCCCAGCGCGCCCTCGGTCAGCTGCATGGCATTGCGGCTGGCGTTCAGCGCGCTCAGGTGCGCTTCGGCGCGCGCGTTGGCCGCAAGCGCCCGCTCGGCCGCAGCGGCCGCGGCGGGGTCGTCGCTGGGCTTGCGCACGCGCTTGCCGCTGGTGAGCTGCTCCTGCGCTTCCGACAGTTGCGACTGCCGCCGCTGCAGGTTGGCCAGTGAGGTTTCGAAGGCGTAGGCGGAACTGATGCGCATGGTGGTTACCTGTTGTCTTCAGCGGTCGCGCACATGGTCGCAACCGACCAAGCACCCAGCCGCGGAACCGGCTTCGCCGGGCCGCTGGCGCACGGCCCCCTCGGGGGGTAGCGAGCGCGAGCGAGCTTGGGGGCTCATGGTCACTGGCCAGCGGCGTTGAGCAGGGTGTCGAACAGCGATTGCGCCACCTGCAGCACCTTCGCCGCAGCCTGGTAGCTCTGCTGGAACTGGATCAGGCGGGCCGCCTCTTCGTCGAGGTTCACGCCGTCCTGCGAGCTGCGCGCCTGCTCCGACTGCGAAGCCACGGCGGCGCTGATGCTGGCCGACGAGACCGCGCTCTGCACGCGCACACCGATGTCGGCGAGCGACTGCGACCACGAATCCGACACCGTGCGGCCGCCCACGATGAGCGCATCGCGCAGTGCGAGCATCGCGCGCGCATTGCCGTTGTTGCTGGCCAGCGAGGCGGCCGGCGTCGGCTCGACGAGGAAGCTGTCGGTGTCGGCCGGTACGCCGTTGATCTGCAAGGTGTAGCCGTTGGCTCCCACCACGGGCTGGCCGGTGCGCCACGGGGTGGCCACGCCGGTGATGGACGAGACGTACTCGAAGTCGTTGCCATCGACGGGCACGGCCAGGCGGAAGAACTGCAGCGTTTCGGGCGTGCCGGGAAACGGCTGCGGGCTGGCCGTCACCACCAGGTCGCCAGGCGCGCCGGTGCCGGTGTTGGTGCTGACGCCGGTGGCCAGCAGCGGTGAGGCCGCAGCCAGATCCAGCGGGCTCGTCAGCAGGTTCCGCATGCCGTTGGCCATGCGTGCCACGGGCTGCAACAGGTAGCGGTCGCCAGGCTGGGCGTCGGTGATGTCGATGCGCATGCCGTCGACGACATCACCGCTGTTGACGGTGCGCACCAGACCGTCGGAAACGCGCGTCAGCGTCCAGCTGCCGGGGAAGTCACCGCTCTCGCGCAGGTCGTAGTCGCTCGCTTCCAGCGCGCGCGCGTCGACGATGCTCAGCGCGACGTTGCCGATGGGCAGCCCGGTGTTGACATCGCGCAGGTTGCCTTCCTGCGCCAGCGCCCGCTGCGGCCCCATCGCAAAAAGCGGCTGCGCCGGGTTCTGGCCCATGGGCTGCTGCAGGCTCAGGCCACGCACCTGCTGGTCGTTCAGCGCACCGCCCACCGCAGCCGCCAGTTGGCCGACCAGGTTGCGCGCGGTGGAGAGATCGACGTTCTGGAAGCGGATCAAGCCCGCCATCGAACCGCCACCCAGGCCGCTGTCGTCGATGCGGCGCAGCGTGCCAGTGCCTTCGCGCAAGGCCAGCGCGCTGCGGCTGGGGTCGACGTCGTTGGGCACCACTGCAAGCTGCGTGGCCTGGCCGGCCAGCACCAGGCGTTGGCCGCCACCGATGAACAGGCCCACCGTGCCGTCGTCGGCCTCGATGCGCGTGACACGGATCTTTTCCGACAGCTGACCGATCAGGCGGTCGCGCTCGTCGAGCACGTCGTTGGCCGGCTGGCCCAGACCACGCAGCGAAGCCACACGCTGGTTGGCGTTGGCGATGGCGGTGGTGAGTTGGTTGACCTCGGAGACCGAGGTCTTCAGGTCGGCGGTCACTTCGGCCTGGGTCTGGTCGAGCGTCGTGCCCGCTTCCGAGAAGCGCGCGGCCATGTCGGTGGCGCGCGCCAGCACCACCTGACGCGTGGCCAGGTCGGTGGGGCGGCTGGAGAGGTCGACCATGGCGTTGAAGACCTCGGTCACGGCATAGCCCAGGCCCGATTCGCCGGTCTGGAACACGGTCTCCAGGCGCTTGAGCTGGCCCAGCCGGGCCGCGTCCATGGCCGAGAGCGAGGCGGCATTGGCCGTCTCCCGCGTCAGGAACTCGTTGTGCGAACGCGTGACGCTGACCACGTCGACCCCGCGGCCAAAGAAGCCGGCGCCGGTGAACTGGCCCTGCGAGGTGGCCAGCACCGTCTGCTGCCGGCTGTAGCCCGGCATGTTCGCGTTGGCGATGTTGTGGCCGGTGGTCTGCAACGCGGCGTAGTTGGCCGCCATGGCGCGAACGCCCAGCGACATCAGTGGTGAACTGCCCATCGCTCCGTCCTGCGGCCGTTCAGGCCAGTGAACGCTGCAGGCGCAGCGTGGTGTTGATGACGCGGCTCAGCTTGTCGGCGTAAGCCGGGTCGGTGGCATAGCCGGCCCGCTGCAGGCCCTGCGCAAAGCCGGTGGCCGCGCGCGCCGAGGCGTTTGCATCGGCACCGGCCACCGTGGCGCCGCTGGCGGCGCGCACCACGCCGGCGTAACGCGGGCTGTCCTTCATCAGGCGCGCGTAGTCGGCAAAGCTCTCGGCGTAGCTGCCGTAGGCGCGGAACTTGGCCACCACCTTCTGCGCCTTGCCGTTGATGTACTCGGTGGTCGTCACCTCGGCGGTGGCGCCCTTCCAGTTGGGGCCGGCCTTGATGCCGAAGAGGTTGTACGAAGGGCTGCCGTCGCCGTGGCGGATTTCCTTGCGGCCCCAGCCCGTTTCCAGCGCCGCCTGCGAGACCATGAAGGTCGCCGGGATGCCGGTCTCGGCTTCGGCGCGCTGCGCTGCCGAGTTGTGCTGCTGCACGAAACCGGCCGCCCCACTTTGCGGCACAGCCGTGGCCACGGGCTTCGCGCTCAGCGGCGCGGGCGTGTTGTTGGCCGACTTCGTCACCGGGATCGGCCCGGGCGTCATGCCCATCTGCCGCTCCAGCTGCTTCATGATGGCTTCGCTCAAGCCGCCGGGCAGGCCGCTCATCTGCGTGGCGAACTGCTGGTCGAGCATGTCGGTGGCCATGCCGCCGGCGCCGCTGCTGCCACCTTCGCCATCGGCCTTCAGCGTGGTGGCGCGCATGCTCTTCATGAGCTCGGCCATGAACAGGCTCTCGAACTGCTTGGCCGCCTCGCGCACCGCGCCCTTGGGGTCGGCGTTGGCACGAGACCGCAGCGCGTCCAGCGAGCGCGTGTCGGTGGCCAGACCGGCCGTGCTGCCTTGCAGTTGGGGAGGAATCGCAGCCATGGCGTTCATCCGACCACTTCAATCTCGGCGTGCAGGGCGCCGGCGCTCTTCATGAGCTGCAGGATGGCCTGCAGGTCCTGCGGCGTGGCGCCCAGGGTGTTCAGGGCCTTCACCACATCGGTGAGCTTGGCGCCGGCAGGCAGGTGGATCAGCGCACTGCCCTGCTGGTTGACGGTGATGTCGGAACGGTCGGCCTGCACCGTCTGCCCCTGGCCCAGCGGGTTGGGCTGGCTGACCGTGGGCGTGGTGGTGACGGTGACGGTCAACGAGCCGTGCGCCACCGCGCAGGGCCCGAGCGTGACGGCCTCGTTGATGACCACCGAGCCGGTGCGCGCGCTGATGACGATGCGCGCGGGCGGCTTGCCCAGCACCAGTGGCAGGCCGTTGACGTCGGCCAGGAAGCCCACGCGCTCCTGCGCGTCCTCGGGCATGCGCACGCTGACCGTGCGGCCGTCCAGCGCCACGGCCGTGCCTTCGCCCTTGGCGTTGTTGATGGCCATGGCCACGTTGCGAGCCAAGGCGAAGTCGGTTTTCTTCAGGTCCAGCTGTGCCAGCGTGCTTTCGAACACCGGGCTGGGCACGGCACGTTCCACCGTGGCGCCATCAGGGATGCGGCCGCCGTTCAGGTGGTTGATCTGCACCTTCGAGCCGTTGGCCGAGGCGCCCGCGCCGCCCACCACCAGGTTGCCCTGGGCTATGGCGTAGATCTGGCCGTCGGTGCCCTTCAGCGGGGTGGTGATCAGCGTGCCGCCGCGCAGGCTTTTGGCATTGGCCATGGAAGACACCGTCACCGGCAGCTGCTGGCCGGGCTTGCTGAAGGCCGGCAGATCGGTCGTCACCAGCACCGCGGCCACGTTGCGCAGCTGCATGCTCACGCCCGGCGGCAGCGCCACGCCCATCTGCTGCAGCATGGCGATGACGCTCTGCGTGACAAACTGGGCCTGCGTGGTCTGGTCGCCGGTGCCGTCCAGGCCCACCACGAGGCCGTAGCCCACCAGCTGGTTGCTGCGTGCGCCCTGCACGTTGGCCACGTCCATCACACGCACCGAGGCGTGGCCGGGCAGCGGCCACAGCAGCCCGGCGCTGGCGAGCGCGAAGCACAGGGCCACGGCCCAGCGCTGAAGGCGGTCGGAGAAGGATTCGCGGTCTTGCATGTCGGCCTCGGTACTTCGGCGGGGGGCGGCAGGCGGGGGAGCCATCAGAAAGGCGCCAGGCTCATGAACACCCGGCCCAGCCAGCCCATGCGCTGGGCTTCGCTCTGCTGGCCGCGGCCGCGCTGCTCCAGCCGAACGTTGGCGATCTGCGCGCTCTGCACGGTGTTGCCGGGCTGGATGGCGCGCGGGTCGACCTGGCCCGAGAAGCGCAGCACGTCGACGTTTTCATTCACGCCGATCTGCTTCTCGCCGGCGATGAGCAGGTGGCCGTTGGGCAGCACGCCGCGCACCACCACGGTGACGGTGCCGCTGAAGTTGTTGCTGCTCTCGGTGGCGCCCTTGCCCTCGAAGGCGTTGCTGGAGCTGGCCTCGCCCGTGCCGCGCACGAAGGCCTTGGGGTTGATGCCCGGCAGGGCGCTGATGCCCACGGCCAGGCTGCCCGACTTGTCGACGCTGCTGGTGCTGGTGGCGGTGGCCGTCACCTTCTCGACGATCTGCACCGTCAGCGTGTCGCCCACGTGGCGCGCGCGGTGGTCCTCGAAAAGAGGCGTGTACTGCCCGGCCCGGTAGATACCACCGGGCGAAGCCGGCGCAGTGGCTTCGGGCAGCATGGGTGCGGGCGGCCGGGTGTCGGCCACCTCGGCACGCGGGAAGATGGTGCTGCAGCCGGTGAAGAGCAGCGTGGCGGCAGCCGCCAGCAGGGTGCGTAGGGCCTTCATCACAGCTGCCCCAGGCGTTGCAGCATCTGGTCGCTGGTGGTGATGGCCTTGCTGTTCAGCTCATAGGCGCGCTGCGTTGCGATCATGCTCACGAGTTCCTCCACCACGTTCACGTTGCTGGCCTCCAGATAGCCCTTCTGCAGCCGGCCCAGGCCGTTGCTGTCGGGCGCTGCGCCCTGCGGGGCGCCGCTGGCCGCCGTCTCTGCGAAAAGGTTGCCGCCGCGTGACTCCAGCCCCGCAGGGTTGGTGAAGTTGGCGAGCTGGATCTGCCCCAGGTTCTGCAGCGCGGCCTGGCCCGGAAGGGTGGCCTGCACCTGGCCATCGGGCGCGATGTTCACGCTGATGGCGTTGGCCGGCACCGTGATGCCGGGCTGCAGCACGTAGCCCGCGTTCGTCACCATCTGGCCGCCGGCGTCGAGCTGGAAGGAGCCGTCGCGGGTGTAGCCGGTGCTGCCGTCGGGCATCTGGATCTGGAAGAAGCCCTGGCCCTGGATGGCGACATCCAGGTTGTTGCCGGTGTTCTGCATCGCGCCCTGGCCGAAGTTGCGCACGCTGGCTGCGGTGCGCACGCCCAGGCCGACCTGCAGCCCGGTGGGCAACTGCGTCTGCTCGGACGTGGCCGAACCTGCGGGGCGCAGGTTCTGGTACATCAGGTCTTCGAAGGCGATGCCGCCGCGCTTGTAGCCGGTGGTGCCGACGTTGGCCAGGTTGTTGGAGATGGCGTCCAGCTTGTTCTGCTGGCCTTCCATGCCGGTCTTGGCAATCCACAGTGAGCGGATCATGGTGATGGGTCCTTGGGGGTGATGCCCTGCGGCCATCTTCGCCCGGACTGAAGGCTCGCGAGCGCTGGAAAAGCGCCCCCGCAACCGGCCATCTCGCCCCTGAAACGACGAAGGCGCCCGCAGGCGCCTTGGGTCTCGGAACGAGACGGCGGAATCAGGTCGGCGCGAGCAATTTCGCAGCGTTCTGCTCGCGCTGCTCGGCGCCCTGCAGCGCCTTCATCTGCTGCTCGAACTGGCGCGCTGCCGAGATCATGGCCACCATGGTCTCCACGGCGCTGACGTTGCTGCCTTCCAGCGCGCCGCTTTGCACGCGCGCGGTGGCGTCCACCGGCGCCTCGCCCCCACCCGGCGTGCGGAACAGGCCGTCGGCGCCGCGCACCATCGCTTCTTCCGGCGTCACCAGCTTCAGCTTGCCGGCCTGTGCGGGGCGGCGGCCCGGCACGGTGGTGGTGATGCTGCCGTCGGCCGCGATCTCGGCCGAAGCATTGGCCGGCAGCGTGATGGGCCCGCCATCGCCCAGCACGGGCAAGCCCGAAGGCGTGACGAGTTGGCCCTCGGCATTGACCTGCAGCGCACCGGCGCGCGTGTAGGCCTCGGTGCCGTCGAGCGCCTGCACGGCCAGCCAGCTGTTGCCCTGCACCGCCACGTCCAGCGAACGGCCGGTGGTGGTGACGGGGCCAGGCGCGGTGCTGTAGCCGATGGTCGATTCCAGCGCGAAGGCGCGCGTGGTGGCGCCGTCGCCGCGGATGGGCACGGCGCGGAAGGCCTGCATCTCGGCGCGGAAGCCGGTGGTCGAGGCGTTGGCCAGGTTGTTGGCCAGCGAGTCCTGGCGCTGCATCGTCGCTTTCGCGCCCGACATCGCGAGATAAATGAGTCGATCCATCGTTCAGAGCTCCATCAAGCGGACGCCGCGGAACCGGCTCCGCCGGGCCGCTGGGGTCGCCCCCTTGAGGGGGAGCGGCGCAGCCGCTTCGGGGGTGGTCATTACCTCAGGTTCACCAGGGTCTGCAAGACCTGGTCTTGCGCCTTGATGGTCTGCGCGTTGGCCTGGTAGATGCGCTGCGCGGTGATCATCTGCACCAGCTCGCCGGTGAGGTCGACGTTGCTCTCTTCCAGCGCGCCGGCCTGCAGCACGCCCAGGTTGCCGTCGCCCGGCACGCCGGTGACCGGGTCGCCCGAGGCGAAGGTGCGCGCCCACTGGTTGTTGCCCGAGGGCTGCAGGCCCTGCGGGTTGCGGAAGGTGGCCACCTCGATCTGCCCGGCCGGCCGGCTCTGCCCGTTGCTGTAGCGCGCGGTGATGATGCCGTTGTTCTCCACCGCGATGGCCACCAGCTGGCCGGCGGAGAAGCCGTCCTGCCGCAGGTCGGTGACGCTGAAGGCCGAGCCGAACTGCGTGGCGCCGCCGGTGTTCAGGATCACGTCGGTGAGTTCCAGCGTCTCGGCGCCGGCGCTGTTCACGCTGGCCGGGATGGTGAAGGTGATGGGCCCGATGGGGGCCGTGGGGGCGCTGCCGTCGGAGGCGAAGGTGATGGTCGACAGCGGCTCCGGGGCGTCTGGCGTGCCCAGCACGGTGGCGCCGTTGGCGGTGGCGAAGACGTTCCAGCTGTCGGTGCCGGCCTTCTGGAAGTAGTAGGTCAGCGCGACCTCCTGGCCCTTGGCGTCGTACACCGTCAGCGAGGTGGCGTTGTTGTAGGTGGCGGCATCGTTGAAGTCGATGGCGGCACCGGCCACCGGCACGGTGACCCCGGCGCGCGAATCGAGGTTCATCTCGATGTCCATGCGCGAGCTGGGCTTGGGGCTCACGCCGCCGGTGGGCAACTGCAGCGGCACGGCCTGGCCGGGCTGGATGACGCCCAGGTCGTCGGCCGCGTAGCCCATCAGCTGCTTGCCGAAGCTGTTGACGATGAAGCCGTCGCGGTCCACCTTGAACTGGCCGTTGCGCGTGTAGGTGGTGGGGCTCTTGCCGTCGGTGACCTGGAAGAAGCCGGCGCCGTTGATCGCCAGGTCCATCGGGTTCTCGGTGGTGGTGATCGCGCCCTGCGTGAACTGCTGCGCCACGGTCGCCATGTTCGTGCCGATGCCGATGCTGTTGGCACCGGCACCGTTCAGCGCTGCGGCGTAGACGTCGGCGAACTCGGCGCGCGAGACCTTGGTGCCGAAGGTGTTCGCGTTGGCGATGTTGTTGCCGATGATCTCGAGGTTCTTGCTCGAGGCATTGAGTCCGGAAAGACCTTGCTGGAAGCTCATGGCGAGGGGTCCTGGTGGGAAATCAGTTGAAGGCCTTGACCTGGCTGTAGGCCACGTCGCCGCTGTGCTGGGTCTGCAGCGACACGCCGCTGCCCGAGGTGCTGACGGCCTGCACGCGGTCGCGCATCAGCGGCGCGCTGGCCACGGCGCTGGCGCCGCTGGTGGCGGTGATGCGGAAGCGGTACTCCAGCGCCGGGTCGGCGTTGCGGGCGTCCCACTCGATGTCGTGGCGGCCGGCCTTGGTGGCGCCCAGCGTCATCGTGTCGACCACGCGACCGGCCGGGTTCAGCACCTCGATCTTCACCTTGTCGGCCGGCGTGGCCAGCTCGTACTGCGCCGTGCCGGTACCGGCTTCCAGCGCGAGGCGGTTGCCCTGCACAGTGATCTCGCGGCCCACCAGCGAAGCGCCCTGCAGCGCCTGCATCTGCACGAACTGGCCGTTGAGGCCCTGCATCGTGTTGTTCAGCGTCTGGATGCCGCTGACGGTGTTGATCTGCGCCATCTGGCTCGTGACCTGGGCGTTGTCCATCGGGTTGAGCGGGTCCTGGTTCTGCATCTGCGTGACGAGCAGCTTCAGGAAGCGGTCGGCGCTGGCCGCATCGCTGTTGTTGGCGCTGGCGGCAGCGCCGCCGGCCGTGGCGTTGAGCGCGGCGAAGGGGTCGCTGGAAATGGCAGTGGTCATGGCGGGCTCCGGGGGGCTGCGGGGGGCTGCGGGCGTGGGGGCAAGCGGGCCGTGGGGCTCACTGGCCGATCTGCAGCGTCTTCAGCAGCAGGCTGCGGGCGGTGTTCATCACCTCGACGTTGTTCTGGTAGGAACGCGAGGCCGAAATCATGTTGACCATCTCCTCCACCGGGTTCACGTTGCTGTAGGTCACGTAGCCCTCGGCGTCGGCGCTCTTGTGGTTGGGGTCGTGCACGCGGCGGCCCGGCGCATCGCTCTCGACGATGGTGCTCACGCGCACGCCGGCGGTGCCGTTGCGGTGCGCGCCCGCGCCCATCAATTCGGTCTGGAAGACCACCTGACGCGCCTTGTAGGCACTGCCGTCGGGGCCGGCCACGGTGTCGGCGTTGGCCAGGTTGCTGGCCACGGTGTTCAGCCGCTGGCTCTGCGCGCTGACCGCGCTGCCGGCGACGTCGAAGATGCGGAGCATGCTCATGGAGGGTCCCTTTCAGAGCGAGGCATCAGCCTTGCGTGTGGCTCTTCATGGCGTCGAGCATGGTGCGCACGCTGCCGTTGATGAAGCGCACGGTCGATTCGTACTGCACGCTGTTGTCGACGAAGGAGGCCCGCTCGCGGTCCATGTCGACGCTGTTGCCGTCCAGGCTGGTCTGCGAGGGCATCGCATAACGCAGCGTCGGCGACGGGCGGCCACCCGGCGTCATCACGTCGCTGGCGATGCCACCGCCCACGCCGGCCTGGCCGGTGGCGTTGCGCAGGGCATCGGCGAAGTTGAAGTCGCGTGCGTGGTAGCCGGGGGTGTCGGCGTTGGCAATGTTGCCGGCGATGATGCGCTGACGCTCTGCGCGCAGGCTGAGCGCCTGGGCGTGGAAATCGAGCGATTGGGTCAAGCGGGAAATCATGCGGCGCTCCTTCGGTCTGGCGCACCCGCCGCGACGGCGGGCGGTGCCCGGATCGGCCTGGAGGCAGGTTCGGGCATGGAAGCCGATTCTGGGCAGCGCCCGCGGAAAGATGAGCCCGAACAGAGCCCGCTTCGGCCTTCATTTCCGCTCCTGCCGGCGCAGCCCCAGGCCTACAGTGCTGCGCTGTGAACCTGCCCTTATTCCCCCTGTCGCAGCGCACGCCCCGGCCCGCGTGGGCAACCCGCTTGCTGGCCCTGGCCCTGCCCGTGCTGGTCGCGGCGCAGGCCGCACACGCAGCACAGGCCGTACAGGCGCGGGGCCCCGAAGCCGTGCTGCCTGCAGCCGCCGTGGCGCAGGCGCTGGCCCTGCTGGGCGAAGCCGCGCGGGCCCTGGCACCCCAGGGTGCGCGCGTGCTCGCCCTGCCCGGCCAGCCCGACCCGCGCTTGAAGCTCGCCCCCTGCGCACAGGTGGAAGCCTTCCTCGTGCCGGGTGCGCCCGCGTGGGGACGCACACGCGTCGGCTTGCGTTGCCAGAAGGCCGACACGACAGCGCCCACGGCTCGCTGGAGCATCACCCTGCCTGCCACGGTGCAGGTGTGGGCGCCGGCCGCCGTGTCGCCGACCGCCCTGCCCGTCGGTGCCACGCTGCAGGCCGAGAGTCTCGAAACGGCCGAGGTCGATTGGGCTGCCACGCCCCAGCCGCCCATCGCCCATCCCGCCCAGTTGACAGGCCGCGTGACGGCCCGCAACGTGCCCGCAGGCCAGGCGCTGCGGGCCGCCGACCTGCAGGCGCGCCAGTGGTTCGCCGCTGGCGAGACCGTGCGCGTGATCGCGGGTGGGCCGGGTTTCGCGATCAGCACCGAGGGCCAGGCCCTGAACGCCGGCATCGAGGGCCAGCGCGTGCGCGTGCGTGTCGGTGAGAATCGTGAGATTGACGGACGAACCGTGGGCCCGCGCATGGTGGAAGGCCGTGCCGTCGGGCCGCGTGAAGTCGAGGTGGGCCGTTGAAAGCATCGCTGCATGGCCTTGACCCCCTTGTTCAAGGGGGTGCGCAAGAAAATTCGACTTCAGGGCTAAAGTTCTTTGACGCCGCTTCCGATAGTGCGTCTATGTCGTTGGGAAAGCACCCCTGCTGTGCCCCTGACAGGAGTCCAAGATGAAGATCGGTCCTATCGATACCAAGCCGCCCGGCCCGACCGTGGCCGACCGCAAGGCCGAGGCCGCGCCGACCAAGAACGCCGTGGCCGTGCCCAGCACGGAAGTGGCGCTGTCGTCGGCCGCCCAGGGCTTGGCCGAAGGCGTGGGCGATCCGGCCTTCGACGCGGCCAAGGTCGAACGCATCGCAGCGGCCATCCGCGAAGGCCAGTTCAAGGTCAACCCCGAGGCGATCGCCGACAAGCTGATCGTCAATGCCGAAGAACTGCTGGGTCGCAAGCTCAGCTGATCGCGCTCCATGATGACCACGCCACAGGAACGTCACGCCGTGCAGCAAGCCGCCGAGCTTGAGCGCCCTTTGCAAGCGGTGGAACAGGCCCTGGGCGCCCTCAACCTGGCCCTGCAGCAGCAGGATGCCGCCGGCGTCGACCGCGTGGCGGCCGATCTGCATGCGGCGCTCGCCGCGGCCGTTGACCACTTTGCGCGTGCAGCCCGCAGCGGCGGCGTGCCGCTGCAGTTGCGACAGCGCCTCGCGGCCGCGAGCGGCCAGGTGGCCGCGCAGCGCGAAGCCCTGGCCCGCGCCACCGCTTCGCTGGACCGTGCGATGGACGTGCTGATGCCCCGCACCGCCAGCGCCGCCGCAGGCCTTTATGGCGCCCACGGCGCGGCCGATCGCCACGGACACAGCGGCGGGCCCCTGCTGGCCTGAGCGCCCCTTCTCCACCCAGAACAAAGCCCGGCATGCCGGGCTTTGTTCTTGGAACCTGCGCTAGGCGGCAGCAGCCCGCCGTCGCCTTCAGCGTTTCAGCTTGGCCAGGTCGTTGCGCGCGCGCTCCAGCGCGCGGTTGATGTCGTCGCAGTTCCAATCGGGTGAGCTGGTGTCCGGGATCTGCGCGGCCAGCCGCGTGAGCCGCTCGCTGAGCGACTGCAGCGACGACATCAGATCCTGCGGAATCGGCCCGGCGCTGACGAAAGCGGCGTAGGCCTGCGCCAGCTCGTTGTACTGCCGCGTATGGCCCTGCCGGCAGACGGCCGGGGCCACACCGGCCGGCGCTGGGGGCGCCGACGCCGCGGGCCGAGGCGCGGGCGCTGCCGGCGGCGGCGGGGGCGCGAGGCGCTGTACCGCGGTCTTCTCGGTTTCGATCTCGACCGAGAGCGCACGGCAGTCGGTCAGGGTCTGGCTGTCGCGGTTGACGCCCGGCCGCAGCTGGTCGAGTCGGCCGGCCACGGCTTCAAGCCGCGCCGCGGGCACCTTGCCGCCACCCTGAAGTTCGAGCAGCGCCGCCTGCATCTGCCCGTAGGCGGCCTGGTTGGCCGTCGCGCACTCTGTGAGTTGCTCGGGCGTGCCGACGATGCGCTCGAGCTGCTCGCGCCCGGCGTTCAGCGCTTCGGTGGTCTTCTCGCACTCGGCCAGGTTGCGCGGCACCCGCGCGGCGTTGGCCTTGAGCTGGTTGAAGCCGCTGCCCAGCCCCTGCAGGCGCGACACCAGCACGGCATGCAGCGCGTGGCGGCGGATCTCGCTGTCGCGGGCTTGCAGCAGGTCGGTGGCGGCCTGCCGGTTGGCGGCGATGCAGGCCGTGAGTTCGGGCGAGGCCTTTTGGGCCCAGGCGCTCGTGCACGACAGCGCCAGTACCACGCCGCCGACACAGGCAGCGGGCCGCAGGAAGGCCGCCACCGCGCTGCGGCTGCCAGCCACCGTGCCCCCAACCTTCTTCTTGTGTTCGGAAACCGCCTGCCCAGTCATCCTTCTCGTGGCCCTTCCAAGCCTCTTGCGGCGACGGAGTCTGCCGCGACCCCGCTTTGTACGCTCAGGAACAAACCCTGAGAGCGCGCCGGCAGAACTTGCCCGTCGGCTGCATTGTCACCGCAGGGCGGCGCATCGCGGCAGCAGGGCCGCCTCAGCGTCAATACTCGTCGCCGCCGCTGGCGCCCGGGGCCAGGTTCTCGAAGCGGGTCAGCGGCTTCATGAAGGCCAGCTTCACCGTGCCCACAGGCCCGTTACGCTGCTTGCCGATGATGATCTCGCTGACGCCCGGCTCCTTGCTGTTCTCTTTGTTGTAGTAGTCGTCGCGGTAGATGAACATGATGATGTCCGCGTCCTGCTCGATGGCGCCCGATTCGCGCAGGTCGCTCATCATCGGCCGCTTGTCGGTGCGCGTTTCCACGCTGCGGTTCAGCTGCGACAGCGCGATCACCGGGCACTGCAGTTCCTTCGCCAGCGCCTTCAGGCCGCGGCTGATTTCACCGATGACGGTGGCGCGGTTCTCCTCGCTGGTGCTGCTGCCGCTCATCAGCTGCAGGTAGTCGATGACGATCAGGCCCAGCGTGCCGAACTGGCGCGCCATGCGGCGCGCACGCGCCCGCAACTCGCTGCTGGTGAGGCCGGCGGTCTCGTCGATGTAAAGCTGCACCTGGCCCAGGCGCTCCACGGCTTCGGTCAGGCGCTCCCACTCGCCGCCGTCCAGGCGGCCGGTTCGCAGGTTCTGCTGGTTGATGCGCCCCAGGCTGCCGACCACGCGCAGTGCCAGCTGCGCGGCGCCCATTTCCATCGAGAACACCAGCACCGGCAAGCCTTCCTGCACGGCCACGTGCTCGGCGATGTTCAGCGCGAAAGCCGTCTTGCCCATCGAGGGCCGCGCCGCCAGCACGATGAGATCGCCCTTCTGCAGGCCGGCCGTCATCTTGTCGAGGTCGTAGAAGCCGGTGCGCACGCCGGTCACCTCTTCGGCGCCGTTGTCGTGCAGTTCCTGCACGCGGTCGATGAGGTCGACCACGAGCTTGTTGATGCCTTGGAAGCCCTGCTTCTGCCGCGAGCCTTCCTCACCGATCTGGAAGATCTTGCTCTCGGCTTCGTCCAGCACCGTGCTGACCTGGCGGCCCGCCGGGTTGAAGGCGTTGGTGGCGATCTCGTCGCTGGCCGCGATCAGCTTGCGCAGGATGCTGCGCTCGCGAACGATCTCGGCGTAGCGCCGCATGTTGGCGGCACTGGGCACGCTCTGCGCGAGTGCGTTCAGGTAGGCCAGGCCGCCCACGTCCTGCGCCTTGCCCAGGCTCTGCAACTGCTCGAAGACGGTGATGACGTCGGCCGGCTTGCTCTGCGAGACGAGGTCGCCGATGGCCTTGTAGATGAGGCGGTGCTCGTGGCGGTAGAAGTCGCTGTCGGTGAGCAGGTCGCCGGCGCGGTCCCAGGCGAGGTTGTCGAGCAGCAGGCCGCCGAGCACGCTCTGCTCGGCTTCCACCGAGTGCGGCGGCACACGCAGGCGCGCCACCTCGTCATCGCGTTGCGGGGCGGAATCGCGGGGTTCGAAGACGGTGCTCATCGGTGCGTGTTTCTCGGCTCAGCGGCGATGGTAGGCGCAGCCTGGGGCAAGCCGGTAGGGGCAAGCTGTGGACAAGCCTGTGGGTTGCACGGGGTTATCAGGTGCGTTCCCCGGGACAAGTGTGCGATCCAGAAACGACAAAGGCCGGCAGATGCCGGCCTTCGAGGCTCAAGGACGCTGAAGCGGGCTTCAGTCGGCCTGGGCGACCACCTGGACGGTGATCTCGACGACCACGTCGCCGTGGGGCGCCACCGAGACGGGGTGCTCGCCCACGGTCTTCAGCGGGCCGTTGGGCAGGCGCACCTGGGCCTTGGCGATGGCCGTGCCGGCCTTCGTCAGCGCTTCGGCGATGTCGTGGTTGGTGACACTGCCGAACAGACGGCCGTCCACACCGGCCTTCTGGACGATGCGCACGGTCTTGCCGGCCAGTTGCTCACCCAAGGCCTGGGCAGCAGCCAGCTTGGCGGCGGCGGCCTTTTCCAGCTCAGCGCGGCGGCCTTCGAACTCCTTGATCGCGGCTTCGGTGGCGCGGCGCGCCAGCTTCTGCGGGATCAGGTAGTTGCGGGCATAGCCCTGCTTGACCTTGACGACGTCGCCCAGGTTGCCGAGCTTGCCGACCTTCTCGAGAAGAATGATTTGCATGGTGTGGCTCCTCAGACCTTGTGCTGGTCAGAGTACGGCAGCAGCGCCAGGAAGCGCGCGCGCTTGATGGCGGTGGTCAGCTGGCGCTGGTAGTAAGCGCGCGTGCCGGTCAGGCGGGCCGGCGTGATCTTGCCGTTCTCGCCGATGAAATCGCGCAGCACGTCGACTTCCTTGTAGTCGATCTCTTCGACCTTGGCGACGGTGAAGCGGCAGAAACGCTTGCGGCGGAACAGCAGCGACTGGTTGTTGCGCTTGGGGCGCTTGTCCTTGGAAAAACGACCTTTACCACGTGGCGGGGGCATAGTCAGCTCCTACTTGAATTCAATTCTGTTGATCCGGATCGGTGGCGCTGCCCGTGGCAGCCGCCTCGACCGAGGTGATATGGAACAGCAGGCCGCGTCCGCTGCGAGCGCTGGTGATGAAGCCCGTGTAGAGCGCCATCTGGCCCAGCTCCGCCGCAAGCAGCGCCTTCGTTATCGCCCCGATGGCCACGGCCCGCATCTCCATGGAGACCTTGCGGGCCTGGCCATCCTCGCTGACGGTGGACTCGTGCTTGAGCCCCACGTCCAACGCCGGAAGACCGGCCGGGGTGTAACGCAGCGCCGCCCGTTCCACCAGGGTTGCCGTGAGCAGCAGCCTGTTCATCACAGGCTCCGGTCAGCGGCGCGCTGGCGGAGGACGCTGCCAGACCTCAGGCCGAAGCCTCCTGGCGTTCCTTGCGGGCTTCTTCGCGCTCGACGGCCTTCATCATGATCGACGGGGTGATCTCGGCCTTGGCCTTGCCCACGGTCATGTGACGCAGCACGGCGTCGTTGAAGCGGAAACCCGTCTCCAGCTCGGTCAGCGTCTCGATGCTGCACTCGATGTTCAGGCACAGGTAGTGCGCCTTCACGAGCTTCTGGATCATGTAGGCCAGCTGGCGGCGGCCCCAGTCTTCCACGCGGTGGACCTTGCCGCCGCTGGTGGTGACCAGGTTCTTGTAGCGTTCCAGCATGGCCGGAACCTGTTCGCTTTGATCCGGGTGGATCAGCAGAACGATCTCATAGTGACGCATGAACACTCCTTGTGGATTCCGGCGGCTGGCAGGGGTGCCAGGGCCGCTGGGGGTGGAAGCTGCCCCGATGCGTCAACATGACGGGTGCAGCAAGGAAAGCCCAACAGTATAGCACTGGGTTCAACGCTCCCCGGGGGCCGGGAAGCGCATGCGCTCGATGACCGCCACCTGCGCAGGCCCTGGCGGTTTGGTGAAGCGGCTCACCAGCGCCATCACCAGCAGGCCTGCCGGCACGCCGAACACGCCCGCAGCGATGGGCTCCACGCCGAACCAGCTGCATTCGGCCAGTGGCCGCGTCACGCCGAACGCGCGGCGCAGCAGCGGCAGGTTGGTCACGATGTACCAGGCCGTTACGCCCAGGCCCGTGAGCATGCCGGCCACCACGCCCGCGTGGTTGGCGCGGCGCCAGAAGATGCCCAGCACCAGCGCCGGAAAGAAGGCCGAGGCCGCCAGCGAAAAAGCGAGCGAGACAAACTGCAGGATGTCGGTGATCTTCAGCGCCGCGATCAGCGCGGCCAGGAAAGCGACCACCATCACCAGCACCTTGGAGACGACCACCCGCACCGCGGCGGTGGCGCGCGGGTTGACGCTGCGGAACCAGACGTCGTGCGACAGCGCGTTGGCGATCGTCAGCAGCAGCCCGTCGGCTGTGGACAGCGCCGCGGCCAGCCCACCGGCGGCCACCAGGCAGGTCACCCAGTAAGGCAGCCCGCCGATCTCGGGCGCTGCCAGAACGATGATGTCGCCGGCCAGGCGAAGTTCGCCCAGTTGCAGCAGGCCGTCGCCGTTGATGTCGCGCACAGAGACCAGCCCCGGGTCCATGCGGGACCAGCGCTGCACCCACTGCGGCAGGTCGTCGATGGGCAGGCCCACCACGTGGTGCAGCACTTCGAACTTCACCAGCACCGCCAGCATCGGCGCGGCGATGTAGAGCATCACGATGAAGAGCAGCGTCCACCCCACCGACCGCCGCGCCTGCGAGGCCGAAGGCGTTGTGTAGAAGCGCGTCAGCACATGCGGCAGCGCGGCCGTGCCCATCATCAGGCAGAGCATCAACGCGATGAAGTTGATGCGTGCGCTGTCGTGGCGCGCGCGGGCCTCGGCATCGCCTTCGGGATCGCCCCCGGCGAAGGCCAGCGTCTGCGGCGGCATGCCGCCCAGCGGGCGGGCGCCAGCCAGCGCGGCATCCCGCTCGCGCTGGTACAGCGCCCTCGCCTGGCCTTCGGTGCGCGGGCGTTGCGCCAGCTCGCGTTCGGCGCGCTGGATGCGCACCAGCGGCGCGTTCTCCGCGCGCAGGGCCGCCACCTGTGCCTGCAGGGCGGCTTCGTCGCGCGCCATCGCCGTGCGCACATCGCGCAGCTTGAGCTCGGCCTCGGCGGCGCGCTGGCGCAGGAGCCGGATGACGTCCTGCTCGGCCGCGTCGGCCGTGAGCTCACGCTCGCGGGCCGTCACCTGCTGCAGTTGCTGGCTGTAGGCCACCACCGGCATCACGCTGCCCGTCTGCTTGACCGACAGCCAGAGCAACGGCACCAGGTAGGCCACGATGAGCACGAGGTACTGCGCCACCTGCGTCCAGGTGACGGCGCGCATGCCCCCGAGAAAGCTGCACACCAGCACGCCGCCCAAGCCCACGAAGATGCCGAGCTCGAAACCGAAACCCGTGAGGTGCGAGGTGATCAGGCCCACGCCGTAGATCTGCACCACCAGGTACACGAAGGACACCGCCACGGTGGCCGCCGCGCCGATCAGCCGCGGCAGGCTGCCGCCGTAGCGCGAGGCCATGAAGTCGGGCACCGTGTACTGGCCGAGGCGGCGCAGGTAGGGGGCCAGCAGCAGCGCCAGCAACACGTAGCCGCCTGTCCAACCCAGGATGTAGGCCAGCCCCGCCTGCCCTTGCAGGTAGAGCACGCCGGCCGTGCCGAGGAAAGACGCTGCCGACATCCAGTCGGCCGCGGTGGCCAGGCCGTTGTAGAACGCCGGCACGCGGCGCCCGGCCACGAAGTACTCTGCCTCGTTGGAGGTGCGGCAGATGAAGCCGATGCCCGCGTACACCGCCACCGTCAAGACCAGGAAGGTGACGCCGATCCACGAACGTGGCACGCCGGCGCGTTCGGCCAGCGCCATGGCGGCGATCATCAGGCCGAAACACAGCAGGAAGAGCGCATAGCGCCCGGCCAGCACGCGCGAGAAGTTGCGCGTGCCGGCCCCGCTGGGGCCTGCGCGCTCAGCGGCCATCCGGTGCTCCGGGCGCGGTGGGCGGCGCGTCTGCGGTGGTGCGCAGCAGCGCGGCCTCCAGCCTGTCCATCACCGCCACGTACACGGCGATGAGTGCCAGGTAGACGAAGAGCGCGCCCTGCCCGGCCAGCCAGTAGCCCAGCGGAAAGCCCAGGATGCTGTAGCGGTCGAGCTCACGCGCGAACCAGGGCACGCCCAGGTTGACCACCAGCCAGACGGCCAGCAGGCCCAGCGTCCAGCGCCGGACTTGCTGCCAGAAGACATACCGCGCCCGCTCTTTCATGCGCCGATTCTGGCGCAGGGTTCAGGCCTCGCAGGGCCGGCAGAACCCCGGGGTTCAGGCCTTGGCCAGACGCTGCCAGGTGTCGACCACCGTGTCGGGGTTCAGCGAGATCGAGACGATGCCTTCCTGCGCCAGCCAGTCGGCAAAGTCGGGGTGGTCACTGGGCCCCTGGCCGCAGATGCCCACGTACTTGCCGGTGGCGCGGCAGGCCGCGATGGCGCGCGAGATCATGGCCTTGACGGCCGGATCGCGTTCGTCGAAATCGCCAGCGAGCTGCTCGATGCCGCTGTCACGGTCGAGGCCCAGCGTGAGCTGCGTGAGGTCGTTGCTGCCGATGCTCATGCCGTCGAAGTGCTCGAGGAACTGTTCGGCCAGGATGGCGTTGCTGGGCACCTCGCACATCATGATCAGCCGCAGCCCGTCCTTGCCGCCATCGGCCGCGCGCTGCAGGCCGCGTTCGGCCAGCATCTGCTTGACGGTGGCGGCCTGCTTCACGGTGCGCACGAAGGGCACCATGATCTCGACATTGGTCAGGCCCATGTCGGTGCGCACGCGCTTGAGCGCCTCGCACTCCATCGCGAAGGCGTCGCTGAAGTCGCCGCTGATGTAGCGGCTGGCGCCGCGGAAGCCCAGCATCGGGTTCTCTTCATCGGGCTCGTAGCGCGTGCCGCCGATGAGCTTGCGGTACTCGTTGCTCTTGAAGTCCGACAGGCGAACGATGACGCTCTTGGGCCAGAAGGCCGCGGCGATGGTGGCGATGCCTTCGGCCAGCTTGTCGACGTAGAAAGCACGCGGGCTGGCATGGCCGCGGGCCACGCTCTCCACGGCCTTCTTCAGGTCGGCGTCGATGTTCGGGTAGTCGAGGATGGCCTTCGGGTGCACCCCGATGTTGTTGTTGATGATGAATTCCAGCCGCGCCAGGCCGACGCCGCTGTTGGGCATCTGCGCAAAGTCGAAGGCCAGCTGCGGGTTGCCCACGTTCATCATGATCTTGATGGGGCAGTACGGCATCTCGCCGCGCACCACGTCGCTGATCTCGGTTTCCAACAGGCCGTCGTAGATGAAGCCGGTGTCGCCCTCGGCGCAGCTCACGGTGACGAGCGCGTCTTCGCTGAGCTTCTCGGTCGCATCGCCGCAGCCCACCACGGCCGGGATGCCCAGTTCACGCGCAATGATGGCCGCGTGGCAGGTGCGCCCGCCGCGGTTGGTGACGATGGCGCTGGCGCGCTTCATCACCGGCTCCCAGTTGGGGTCGGTCATGTCGGTGACGAGCACGTCGCCGGGCTGCACGCGGTCCATCTCGGCGGTGCTGCGCACCAGGCGTACCGGGCCCGTGCCCACTTTCTGGCCGATGGCGCGGCCTTCGGTCAGCACGGTGTTCTTGGTGCGATCGCCCTTGATGCGGAAACGCTGCTCGGCCTTGCCGGCCGCCTGGCTCTTCACGGTCTCGGGCCGGGCCTGCAGGATGTAGAGCTGGCCGTCGACGCCGTCCTTGCCCCACTCGATGTCCATCGCGCGGCCGTAGTGCTTCTCGATGATGACGGCGTACTTCGCGAGTTCGGTGACCTCGGCGTCGGTGAGCGAATAACGGTTGCGCTGCTCGGGCGGGGTGTCGAGCGTCTGCACCAGCTTGCCGCTGGCGGCCTTGTCGGCGGCGCTGGCGAAAGCCATGCGCTGCAGCTTGCTGCCCAGGCCGCGGCGGATGACCGCCAGCTTGCCCGCCGCCAGCATGGGCTTGTGGACGTAGAACTCGTCGGGGTTCACCGCGCCCTGCACCACCAGTTCACCGAGGCCGTAGCTGCTGGTGACGAAGACGACATCGGGGAAACCGCTTTCGGTGTCGATGGTGAACATCACGCCGGCCGAGCCCAGGTCAGAGCGCACCATGCGCTGCACGCCGGCGGACAGCGCCACGTCGTGGTGGGCGTAACCCTTGTGCACGCGGTAGCTGATGGCGCGGTCGTTGTAGAGCGACGCGAACACCTCCTTCATGCGGTGCAGCACGTCGTCGATGCCGGTGACGTTGAGGAAGGTCTCCTGCTGGCCTGCGAACGAGGCATCGGGCATGTCTTCGGCCGTGGCCGAAGAGCGCACAGCGAAGCTCGCTTCGGGGTTGCCGGCCGTCAGGCGTGCGAACTGCTCGCGGATGGCCGCTTCGAGTTCAGCCGGGAAAGGCGTGTCGACGATCCATTGGCGCAACTCGGCACCCGCCGCGGCCAGCGCGTTGACGTCATCGACGTTCAGCGTGTCGAGCTTGGCCTGGATGCGCTGCGCGAGGCCACCATGCTGCAGAAACACACGAAAGGCATGCGCCGTGGTCGCAAAGCCGCCCGGCACACGCACGCCGGTGGCTGCCAGCTGGCTGATCATTTCGCCGAGGCTGGCGTTCTTGCCGCCCACTGCCTCGACGTCGGTCATTCTCAGGTGTTCGAACGGGGCGACCAGGGCGGTCGCCAGGTGGCTGGATGACATGGGAAAGCTCCGAAGTGTGAAAAAACCGGTGCTTCCGCCAGTGGCTCGGCGGCCCATGCCCACGCGGCGGCATGTTGTTCTGCTTGGGGCAGGCGCGTGGGGTTCATGGTGGGCGGCAGGAGGCCAGACGAGGAGCGGAAAGTTGAGCAGATTCTAAGGACTTCTTCCTTATGATGAACCTCGTCTGTAACCACGCGCCCCGCCCCCGAAAACCCCATGACCGAACGAACCGTGTTCTTTGTCTCGGACGGCACCGGCATCACCGCCGAGACCTTCGGCAACTCGATCCTGAACCAGTTCCCGGCCAAGCCGCGGCATGTGCGCCGGCCCTTCATCGACACGCCCGAGAAGGCCGGCACGGTGCTGGAGGAGATCAACGCCACGGCCGCGCGCGAGGGCAAGCGGCCCATCGTGTTCATCACGCTGGTGAACGACGATGTGCGGAGCATCATCACAGGCGAGCAGTGCAAGGGCCTGGTGCTCGACATGTTCCGCACCTTCGTCGAGCCACTGGAAGCGGAGTTCGGCGTCAAGAGCAACCACCGCGTGGGCCGCTTCAGCGACGCCAGCGCGAGCCAGGAATACAACGAACGCATCGAGGCCATCAACTTCAGCCTCGCGCACGACGACGGCCAGAGCGCGCGCAACCTCGACGTGGCCGATGTCATCCTGCTGGGCGTCAGCCGCAGCGGCAAGACGCCCACCAGCCTGTACCTGGCCATGCAGCACGGCATCAAGGCCGCGAACTACCCGCTCATCCCCGAAGACTTCGACCGCGGCCGCCTGCCTACGCCGCTGGCGCCCTACAAACGCAAGTGCTTCGGCCTGACCATCGACCCAGAACGCCTGGCGCAGATCCGCAACGAGCGGCGGCCTGACAGCAAATACGCGTCGCTGCTGAACTGCCGCTACGAGGTGAACGAGGCCGAAAGCATGATGCGCCGCGAAGGCATCAGCTGGCTGAGCAGCACGCACAAGTCGATCGAAGAGATCGCCACCACCATCCTGCGCGACCTGCGGCCGGACCGGCTGATCTACTGAGCCGTTACGCGGCGGGCGGATTCGTAAAGGCACACCGCCGCCGCAGCGGCGACGTTCAGCGACTCTTCACCACCCGGCTGGGGAATGCTGACCTGCAGCGCGCAGCGCGCCAGCAGATCGGCATGCACGCCCTGCCCTTCATGGCCCAGCACCCAGGCGCAAGGCTGCGGCAAAGGCGCGTCGGGCAGCTGGTGGCCCGCGTGCGAACTCGTGGCCACCAAAGGCACCCCTACAGCGGCCAGATCTTCAGGCGCCAACCCTTCCACCAGGTGCAGGCCGAAGTGCGCGCCCATGCCAGCGCGCAGCACCTTGGGCGACCACAAGGCCACGGTGCCCTTGAGCGCCAGCACCTGGGGCACGCCGAAGGCCGCGGCGCTGCGCAGGATGCTGCCGACGTTGCCAGGGTCTTGCACACGGTCGAGCACCACGCTGGCCACGCCCGTGCGCAGCGGCACCTCGGCCGGGGCGTCGATGAGAAAACCGATGGGCGCGGGCGATTCCAGCGTGCTGAAGCCCTTGAACAAGGCAGCCGGCACGCGCGCGATGCGCGGCGCCCAGACGGCCAGGTCGCGCAGTTCGGGCCGCACCCAGGCCTCATCGGCCACCACGGCCTGCACAGCCGCGCCGCCGCGCGTGCGCAGCGCGCTGCACAGGTGCTCGCCTTCGATCCACACCTGCCCGCTGCGGCGGTAGGCCGCGCCGTCCTGCGCCAGCTTGCGCAGGCGCTGCAGCAGCGGGTTGTCTTTCGAGGTGATGAGCTGCGGCTCGTTCATGGGCGTTGCAGCGCGGCGCGCACGGGTGCGAAGCTGCGGCGGTGTTCGGGGCAGGCACCGTGCTGCTGCAGCGCGGCCAGGTGCTCCGGCGTGGGGTAGCCCTTGTGGCCGTCGAAACCGTAAGCCGGGTGCTGCGCGTGCAGCGCCTGGCACAGCCGATCACGGTGCACCTTGGCCAGGATGGACGCGGCCGAGATCGCCGGCACCAGCGCGTCGCCCTTCACCACCGCTGCCACCGGCACCTTCAGCACCGGCACGCGGTTGCCGTCCACCACCACGCGGTGCGGCGGCAGGCGCAACGCCTCCACGGCGCGACGCATGGCGAGCATGGTGGCCTGCAGGATGTTCAGGCGATCGATCTCTTCGGCGCTGGCTTCGGCGATGGCGCAGCACAAGGCCTTGGCGCGGATCTCGTCGAACAACGCCTCGCGCTTGCGCTCGCTGAGCACCTTCGAATCGCCCAGGCCGGCGATGGGCTTGAGGTCGTCCAGGATCACGGCCGCGGCCACCACGGGGCCGGCGAGCGGGCCACGGCCGGCCTCGTCCACGCCAGCGACCAGCCCCGGCTCGTCCCAGCCGAAGCCGAGCTGCTCAAGGCTGAAGGACTTGCGCGAGGGCATCGGCGGCGCAGCGCGCCGTGTCGCGGCGCAGGCTGTGGTGCAGGTCTTCGAAACGGCGCACCAGGGCGGCGGCGGCCGGGCGGTCGTCCAGCCAGCGCAGCGTGGCGGCCGCCAGGGCTTCGGGCTGGCAGTCTTCCTGGATGAGCTCGGGCACCACGAACTCGCGGCTCAGGATGTTGGGCAGGCCCACCCAGGGCTGGTAACGCATGCGCTTCATCAGCTGCCAGCTCAGGCCGTGCATGCGGTAGCCGATGACAATGGGTACCTTGAACAGCGCCGCCTCCAGCGTGGCGGTGCCGCTGGCGATCAGCGTCACGTCGCAAGCGGCCAGCGCGGCGTGCGATTGGCCGTTGAGCAACTGCAGCGGCAGCTCCGGCGCGTGGGCCTGCACCAGCGGCTCGATCATCTCGCGCAGGCCCGGCGAGATGGGCAGCACGAAGCGCAGGCCCGGACGCTGGCGGTGCATCAGCGCCGCGGCCTGCAGGAAGGCCGGCGCGATGTACTGGATCTCGCTGCGGCGGCTGCCTGGCAGCACGGCCACCACCTCGTCGGCCTCGGCCAGGCCCAGCGCGGCGCGGCTGGCCACACGCGGCGGCTGCAGCGGGATGGCATCGGCCAGCGGGTGGCCCACAAACGTGGCGGCCACGCCGTGTTGTTGCAGCAGCGCGGGCTCGAAAGGGAAGAGGCAGAGCACGTGGTCGCAGCTGGCAGCCATCTTCTTGGCACGGCCGCCGCGCCAGGCCCAGATGGACGGGCAGACGAAGTGCACGGTCTTGATGCCGGCGGCCTTCAGGCGCTTCTCCAGACCCAGGTTGAAATCGGGCGCGTCGACACCGACGAAAGCCGCCGGCCGCTCTTGCAGCAGGCGCTCGGCCAGCGCGTCGCGGATGCCCGAGATCTCGCGGTAGTGGCGCAGCACCTCGACATAGCCCCGCACGGCCAGCTTCTGGTGCGGCCACCAGGCCTCGAAGCCTTGCTCGGCCATGCGCGGGCCGCCGATGCCGTGCGCCTGCAGCGTGGGCCAGCGTTGTTTCAGGCCGGTGAGCAAGAGGCCGGCAAGCAGGTCGCCCGAGGCCTCGCCGGCGACCATCGCAAGTTGCATGGTCTCGCGCTTCAGCGGGCGATGCCGCGCGTGCTGGCAGCGAGAAAGCGCAGCAAGGTGTCGATGTCTTCATCGCCAACCTCGACCGTGCCCTTGAGCAGCACGATGGCCTCGCGCGCCTTCTCCAGCGTCAGACCTTCGCGGTACAGCAGCTTGTGCATCTGCTTGACGAGCCCGATGCGCTCGCGCGAGAAGCCACGCCGCCGCAGGCCCTCGGCGTTGATGCCGGCCACCGACAGTGGGTTGCCGCTCACGGTCATGAAGGGCGGCACGTCTTGCGACACATGGCTCTGGAAGCCCAGGATCGCATGCGCCCCCACCTTGCAGAACTGGTGCACGCCCGTGAGCCCGCCGACGATGGCCCAATCACCGACGTGCACGTGGCCAGCCAGCGTGGCGTTGTTGGCCAGGATGGTGTGGTGGCCCAGTTGCACGTCATGCGCGAGGTGCACGTAGGCCATGATCCAGTTGTCGTCGCCCACGCGTGTGACGCCGCCATCTTGCGTGGTGCCGCGGCTGAAGGTGCAGAACTGGAAGATCGTGTTGCGGTCGCCGATGTGCAGTTCGGTGGGCTCGCCGGCGTACTTCTTGTCCTGCGGGGCACAACCCAAGGCCGCATGCGGGTGCACGACGTTGCCGCGGCCCAGCGTCGTGGGGCCTTCCAGCGTGCAGTGCCCACCGATGCGCGTGCCTTCGCCGATGCGCACGCCGGCACCGATCAAGGCATAGGGGCCGATCTCCACATCGGCGGCCAGTTCGGCCGCGGGGTCGACGATCGCAGTGGCGTGGATCCGGGCCATCGCTCGAATCAGGGGGCCGCCACGCGGCGCATCGTGCACATCAGGTCGGCTTCGCAGACGGTGGCACCGTCGACGCTGGCCTTGGCCTTGTAGCGGTAGATGCCCGACTTCACGCGGTCGATGCTGGCTTCCAGGATGAGCTGGTCGCCAGGGCCCACGGGCTTCTTGAAGCGCGCGTTGTCGATGCCGGCGAAGTACACCACCGTGTCGTCGCCGGGGTCTGCGCCGGCGCTCTCGAAACTGAGGATGGCGGCCGACTGCGCCAGCGCCTCCAGCATCAGCACGCCCGGCATCACGGGGCGGGCCGGGAAGTGGCCCATGAAAAACGGCTCGTTGAAGGTGACGTTCTTCAGCGCCTTGATGCGCACGTCCTTCTCGAGTTCGAGCACGCGGTCCACCAGCAGGATGGGGTAGCGGTGCGGCAGCTTGCGCAGGATGTATTGGATGTCCATCGTCGTCACGTCTTCTTCTCCAGCGCGCGCAGCCTCTCTCGCAGCGTGTGCAGTTGTCTCAAGGTGGCAGCGTTCTTTTCCCAGCTGGCATTGTCATCGAAGGGGAACATGCCGCTGTACTGGCCCGGCTTGTGGATGGACCGGCTGATGACCGTGGCCGCGGTGATGTGCACGTGGTCGCAGATCTCCAGGTGGCCCAGGATGATGGCGCCGCCGCCGGCGGTGCAATGCCGACCGATGCGTGCGCTGCCGGCCACGCCCACGCACCCCGCGAAGGCCGTGTGCGCGCCGACGTGCACGTTGTGGCCGATCTGCACGAGGTTGTCGAGCTTCACGCCGTCTTCGAGCACGGTGTCGTCGAGTGCGCCGCGGTCGATGCACGTGTTGGCGCCGATCTCGACGTCGTCGCCGATGCGCGCGCCGCCGAGCTGTTCAATCTTTTCCCACCAGGCGCCAGCTTCGTTGCGCGCGGGCGCAAAACCAAAGCCGTCGGCGCCGATGACGGCCCCGCTGTGCACGATGCCGCGTGCACCGATGCGGCATGCGTCAGACAGCACGACACGCGGCTTGAGCACCGTGCCCTCGCCCACCGCGGCGTCGGCGCCGATGTGCACCTGCGTGCCGATCACGGCACCGGCACCCACTTCGGCCCCGGCCGCCACGAAGGCGAGCGCACCGATGCTGGCCGTCGCGTGGATGCGTGCGCCCTCCTCCACCACCGCGCTCGGGTGCACGCCGACGGCAGGCGCACGCCGCGACTGCGCAGCCCACCACTGGGTCAGGCGCGCAAAAGCGAGGTAGGGGTCGGCACAAACGATGGCCGGGCCGCGGGCGGCTGCGGCCTCGCGCATCGCAGGTCCGACGATCACGCAACAGGCCTTGGAGGCTGCCAGCTGCGCTTGGTAGCGGGGGTTGGAGAGGAAGCTGATCGTCTGCGCGTCGGCAGACTCCAGCGGGCCGATGCGGCTGACGGTGAGTTCGGCATCGCCGACCAGCTCACCGCCCAGCAGCGCGCCCAGTTCCCCCAGGCGCACGCCCGCCACGGCCAGGCCCGGCAAGGCTTACTTGCCGGCTGCTGCGGCCGGCGTGGGCGCGTTGAGCTGGCGGATCACCTTGTCGGTGATGTCGACCCGCGCGCTCGCGAAGATCACTTCCTGCAGGATCAGGTCGTACTTCTCGGCTTCGTAGATCTGGCGGATGACGCGGTTGGCGCGCTCCACCACCGCGGCCAGCTCTTCATTGCGGCGCTGGTTCAGGTCTTCCTGGAACTCGCGGCGCTTGCGCTGCAGATCGCGGTCCTGGTCAACCAGCTCGCGCTGGCGGCGCTGCAGTTCGGCCGGGGCGACGGTGGGGCCGTCTTTCTCGAGCTTGTCGGCCGCGGCCTTGAGCCGGTTGCCGGCGTCGTTGAGCTCACGCTCGCGCTTGCCGAATTCGGTTTCCAGCTTGGTCTGTGCGGCCTTGGCGGCATTCGACTCGCGCAGCACGCGTTCGCTGTTGACGTAGCCGATCTTCAGGTCCTGCGCGACGGTGGGTGCCGCGGCGGCCACGGAAACGGCGGCCACGGCCAACCAGCGGGAGACCTTGGAGGCGGTGGCGGCAGGGCGCTGGGGGGCGAACATCTTCATCAGAAGGCAGTCCCGATCTGGAATTGGAAACGTTGGATTCTATCGTTGCGCTGCAGGCGCAGAGGCTTGCCCCAGCTCAGCTTCAACGGGCCCACCGGCGAGATCCACGACAGGCCGAGACCGGCCGAGGAACGGATGGACTCGCCCGTGATGGTTTCGTCCTCGCGCCACACGTTGCCGGCGTCGACGAAGGCGAAGATGCGCAGCGAGCGGTCGCTGCCGGTGCCAGGCACCGGGAAGTAGAGCTCGGTGTTCACGTTCAGGCGCTTGGCGCCGCCGATGTAGGCGCCGGTGGGATCGACCACGCCGAGCGAGCTTTGCTCGAAGGCGCGCACGGTACCCAAGCCACCGCCGTAGAAGTTCTTGAACACCGGGAAGGGCTTGCCGCCCAGGCCCTTGCCCCAGCCGATCTCGGCGTTGACACCCACCGACATGCGCAGCGGCAGTTGCCAGTACTCCTGGTACTGCGCGTTGGTGCGCAGGTAGCGAACGTCGCCGAAAGCCGCCCACTCCAAGTTCACGCGCTGGTAGCGGCCGGCCGTGGGTACGAGCACGCTGTCGCGCGCATCGCGCGACCAGCCCAGCGTCAGCGGGAAGGAGTTGGTCTTGTCGCCGTACAGCGCGCGGTAGTTCAGGTAGGACAGCGGAATGCCGGCCGCCGTGCCAATCTCGGTGCGCTCGATACCGATGCCCAGGAACACCGTGTCGTACTCGGAGAAAGGCACGCCGAAGCGCACCGAGGCGCCCGGGGTCTTCAGGTCGTAGGTGTCGCCCAGGCTGTTGATGGGGCGCTGCGTCCGGTAGAAAACGTCGATGGCGCGCGAGATGCCGTCCACCGTCCAGTACGGGTCGACCGTGCTCACCACCAGCGTGCGCTGGTAGCGGCTGGTGTTGAGCTCGATGCCGAGGTAGTTGCCCGAGCCGAAAGCGTTCTCCTGCTTCACCGAAGCGGTGAAGGTCAGGCGCTCGGCGTTCGAGTAACCGGCACCCACGATGAGGTTGCCCGTGGGCTTTTCGACGACGTTGACGATCAGGTCCACCTGGTCGGGCGAGCCCGGCACCTCGTTGGTGTCGATCTCGATGTCTTCCTTGAAGAAGCCCAGGCGCTCCACGCGCTCCTTGCTGAGCTTGATCAGGCCACCGTCGTACCAGGCGCCTTCGAGTTGGCGGAACTCGCGGCGCACCACCTCGTCACGGGTGCGCGAGTTGCCGGCCACGTCGATGCGGCGCACGTAGACGCGGCGGCTGGGTTCGGCCGCGAACACGACCACCACCTGGCCGGTGGCGCGGTCGATCTCGGGGCGCGGCTCGATGCGCGCAAAGGCATAGCCGTAGAGGCCGAAAAGATCGGTGAAGCGTTTGCCGGTGGCGGTGACGGCGTCGCCGCGGTAAGGCTGGCCGGGGCGCAGCGCCACGAAGGCGCGGAACTCTTCTTCCTTGCCGAGGTAGTCGCCTTCCAGGCGCACCGCGGTCACGGTGTAGGGCTGGCCTTCCTTCACCGAGATGGCCACCGAGATGGTTTGCTTGTCCGGCGAGATCGTGACCTGCGTGCTCTCGATGGCGAACTCGAGGTAACCGCGGTTCACGTAGTAGGCGCGCAGCTTCTCCAGGTCGGCGTTGAGCTTGGTGCGCGAGTAGCGGTCGGTCTTGCTGTACCAGGTGAACCAGCCCGTGGGCGTCAGTTCGAAGAGGTCGAGCAACTCGCGCTCGCTGAACACCGTGTTGCCGACGATGCGGATGTCCTTGATCTTAGCGGCGTCGCCTTCGGTCATCGTGAAGGTCACGTTGACGCGGTTACGTTCCAGAGGCGTGATCGTCGTCACCACCTCGGCGCCATAGAGGCTGCGGCCGAGGTACTGGCGCTTGATCTCCTGCTCGGCGCGGTCGATCAGCGCGCGGTCGAAAGGCAGGCCCTCGCCGATGCCGGCATCGCGCAGGCTTTTGGTCAGCGGGTCCTTGTCGAACTCCTTCAGGCCGACGAAGGTGACGGCGCCGATGATGGAGCGCTCGTCGACGATGACGATGGCGACCTCGCCCTCGATCTCGATGCGCACGTCCTTGAACAGGCCGGTGGCGAAGAGCGCCCGCAGCGCGGCCGAGCCCTTGTCGTCGGTGTAGGTGTCGCCGATGCGGAAGGGCAGCGCGGCGAAGACGGTGCCAGGGTCGGTGCGCTGCAGGCCTTCAACGCGGATGTCCTTCAGCACGAAGGGCGTGACGGCCAGGGCTGCGGGTGCGGCCAAGGCCGAGGCAACGGCCACGCTGAGCACGGCAACAGGGCCCCACTGGCCACTCGGCCCGATCGGAAACACAGGGAACATGGGGGGATTCAGTGCAGGCCCAGCAAGCGGGCGACGTCGTTGAAAAGGGCGACCGACATCATCATCAACAAGACAGCGATGCCGCCGCGTTGCAGCCGGGCCAACCAGAGGTCAGAAACGGGACGGCCGGTGACGCCCTCGAAAATGTAATACATCAGGTGACCCCCATCGAGCATGGGCAGGGGCAGCAGGTTCAGCACGCCCAGGCTCACGCTCACGAGGGCCAGGAAGCCCAGGTAGTAGGCCAGGCCCTTGGTGACGGACTGGCCGGCGTAGTCGGCGATGGTCAGCGGGCCGCTCAGGTTCTTCAGCGAGGCTTCGCCGATCAGCATGCGGCCGAGCATCTTCACGGTCAGCACCGAGACTTCCCAGGTGCGCACCGCGCCTTGCTGGAGACCTTCGAAAACGCCGTGCTGCACCGTCAGCATCACCGGCGCGCGGCCAGGCTCGACACCGACACGTGCAAAGGTCTGGCCCTTTTCGGTGACGATCTGCGGCGTCACCTCGATCACCAGCGTGCGGCCCGAGCGCTCCAACAGCCACGACTGCGCCGCCACCTGACCGCCCCTCAGGCTGCCGCGCACCTTTTCCACCACCTGTTGGGCATCGGCCACCGCCTGGCCGTCGATGGACAGCACGCGGTCGCCGCGCTGCAGGCCCGCGGCGGCGCCCGCGCTGCCGGCCTGCACCTGGCCCAGCACGGGCTCGCGCCAGGGGCTGCCCAGGCCGATGCGCTGCGTGAGCGCGGCGTCCACCTCGCGGGCCTCGATGCCCGAGAGATCGAGATCGACGCTGCGCACGCCGCGGCCGTCGCCATCGCTCACCTGCAGGCGCAGGCGCTCGCCGCGCAGCGCGGCCTGCGTCACTTCCCAGCGCAGGTCGGTCAGCGAACGCAGCTCTTGCCATTCGCCGTTGCCGTGGTCCATGGCCTGGACCCACTGCCCTGCGCGGAGGCCGGCGCGCTCGGCCACGCTGCCGGCCGCGGGTGGGCCGATCAGGGCCTTGGGCTCCTGCACACCGATCCAGTGCGCGGCGGCATACAGCAGCACCGCCAGCGCCAGGTTGGCCAGCGGACCGGCCGAGACGATGGCTGCGCGCTGCCACAGCGTCTTGCGGTTGAAGGCCTGGCTGAGTTGCCCAGGGGCGACCGGCGCCTCGCGCTCGTCGAGCATGCGCACATAGCCGCCCAGCGGCAACGCGCAGACCACGAACTCGGTCGCGTCGGGGCTGCTCTGGCGGCGCCAGATCACCTGGCCAAAACCGACCGAAAACCGCAGCACCTTCACGCCGCAGGCCACGGCCACGCGGTAGTGCCCGTACTCGTGGATGACCACGAGGATGCCCAAGGTGAGCAGGAAGGCCAGGACGGTGGTGATCACGCCGCGAGTTCCCGCATCAGCTCATGCGCCATGGCGCGGGCCCGGGTGTCGAGCTCGATCAGGTCTTCCAGGGTATGGGTGGGGCTCAGGCAGGGCTCCAGGCGCTCGATGGTGCGCGCATTGAGCGTGTGAATCGCCGTGAAGCCGATCGTTCCATCGAGGAATGCCTGCACCGCCACTTCGTTGGCGGCATTGAGCACCGTGGTGCTGCCCTCCGGGCCGCGCAGGGCGTCCCACGCGAGCTGCAGGCCGGGGAAGCGGCGAGGGTCGGGGGTCTCGAAGTGCAGCGGCGGCTGCTGCAGGAAATCCAGCCGCGGCGCGCCCGATTCGATGCGCTCGGGGAAAGACAAGCCGTAGGCGATGGGCACCTTCATGTCCGGCGTGCCCAGCTGCGCCAGCACGCTGCCGTCGCGGCAGACCACCATCGAGTGGATGATGCTCTGCGGGTGGATGACGACGCGGATGTTCTCGGGCGCCAGGTCGAAAAGCCATCGCGCCTCGATGACCTCCAGCGCCTTGTTCATCATCGTGGCCGAGTCCACCGAGATCTTGCGGCCCATCACCCAGTTCGGGTGCGCCACGGCCTGCGCCGGGGTCACCGTGTGCAGCGTGTCGGGGTCGCGGTGGCGGAACGGCCCGCCGCTCGCGGTGAGGATGATGTGGTCGATGCGGCGCGCCCAGGCGCTGCGATCTTCGGGCAGGCACTGGAAGATGGCCGAGTGTTCGCTGTCGATGGGCAGCAGCGTCGCGCCGCCGGTCTTCACGGCCTGCATGAAGAGGGCACCGCCGACCACCAGCGCCTCCTTGTTGGCCAGCAGCAGGCGCTTGCCGCTCCGTGCCGCGGCCATGCACGGCGGCAGGCCGGCGGCGCCGACGATGGCGGCCATCACGCTGTCCACATCGTCGGCCGCGGCCAGTTCGCAGAGCGCCTGCGCGCCGTGCTGCACCTCGGTGGCCGAGCCAGCGGCCTTCAGCGCGGCGCGCACTTCGGCCGCACGCTCGGCGGTGGGCAACACGGCCACACGCGGGCGGAACTGCAGACACTGCTGCACCAGCAGGTCGGTACGCTGGTAGGACGTGAGACCCACCACCTCGAAACGATCAGGGTGGCGCGCCACCACATCGAGCGTGCTCGTGCCGATGGAGCCGGTGGCGCCGAGGATGGCCAGGCGTTGGCGGGGTGCGTTCATGCAAGGCTTCCGAGTGCAACGAGCGCCATCACGGCCGGCAACACCGGCAGCAGCGCATCGACGCGATCGAGCACGCCGCCATGGCCGGGCAGCAGGCGGCTGCTGTCCTTGGCGCCGGCGGCGCGTTTGACGAGAGATTCGACCAGATCGCCGACGACGCTCAAGCCCGCGAGCAGCCACAAGGCCGCGAGCAGACCGACCACGCCCCAGCGGTCGAAGAGGCGGCTGAAGAGGCTGGGGCCGTCGAAGCCCATGCGGCCGTCCAGCCAGATCCAGAAAGCGGCCAGCACCGCCACGCCCAGCCAGCCCGACCACACGCCCTCCCAGCTCTTGCCGGGGCTGATGCTCGGCGCCAGCTTGCGGCGGCCGAAGGCGCGCCCGCCGAAATAAGCGGCCACGTCGGCCATCCAAACCAGGCACAGCACAGACAGCATGAAGTTGATGCCCACGCCGTGCGCGCCGGCCAAGGCCAGCCAGGCCAGCCACAAGGCCGCCAAGCCGAGCACCCAGCGCGCCGCGCGTGGCAGCTGCGGCCACGCGGCCGGCCCGCTGCGCAGCGCCACCGCGCCGCCCGCGCCCCAGAGCAGCAGCGCGAGGGCCCACAGCAAGGCCGGCGCACCTTCCTTCCAGCCCGCCAGCCAGGCCACGGCACCGCCGGCGGCGACTGCAGCGCCCATCAGCACGCTGAGCGCGGCACCGGCCTGGTTCAGGCGGCCCCACTCCCAGCCGCCGGCGGCCATCAACAGCAGCGTGAGGGCCGCAAAGGGCCAGGCACTGTCCACCGACAGCGCGCCAAGCAGCAAGGCCACGAGCACGAGCGCGGTGATGACACGCTGCCTGAGCATGGGCGCGTCAGGAACCTTCGGCCGACGAAGAGCTGGAGCGCAGGGTGCCGAAGCGCCGGTCACGCCGCGCGTAGGCAGCGAAGGCCGCATCCATCTCGGCCAAGCCGAAATCGGGCCAGAGGCACTCGGTGAAGAAAAGTTCGGAGTAGGCGGTCTGCCACAGCAGGAAGTTGCTGATGCGCATCTCGCCGCCCGTGCGGATGAAGAGATCGGGGTCGGGTGCAAAAGCCATGGCCATGCGGCTGGACAGCCAGGCTTCGTCGAGCTGCTCGGGCGCCAGGCCCTCTGCCAGCGCCTGCCGACAGGCCTGCATCACGTCCCAGCGGCCGCCATAGTTGAAGGCCACGCTGAGGTTGATGCGGGTGTTGTGCTTGGTGATCTCTTCGGCGTGGTCCCAGGCTTTGCGCAGCTTCTCCGACACCGCCTCACGGTCGCCGACGATGCGGATGCGCACGCCGTCGCCGGCCAGCTTGGTGAGGTACTTCGACACCGACACCAGCACCAGCCCCATCAGGCCCGACACCTCGTCGGCCGGGCGCTTCCAGTTCTCGGACGAGAAAGCGAAGACGGTGAGGTACTCGACGCCGCGGTCGGCGAAGGTGTTGATGACGCGCACCAGCGCATCGACACCGGCCTTGTGGCCGAAATAGCGCGGCATGTAGCGGCTCTTGGCCCAGCGGCCGTTGCCGTCCATCACCACCGCCACGTGGCGGGGCACGGCGGCGACGGCGTCACTGGGCGGCTGCACGGCCGCAGGGGCGAGAGACAGGTCTGACATGGGGCAGGCGGCGGGGGCGGGCGACAGCGCTGGCCTCAGACGGCCAGCACCTCGGCTTCCTTGCCTTGCACCAGCTTGTCGATCTCTGCGATGACGCGGTCGGTCAGGCGCTGCACCTCGTCTTGCGCGCGGCGCTCGTCGTCCTCGGAGACTTCCTTGTCCTTGAGCAGCTTCTTCAGGTGCTCGTTGGCCTCGCGGCGCACGGCGCGCACGGCGATCTTGGCGTCTTCGCCAGCGTGGCGAACCACCTTGGTCAGCTCCTTGCGGCGCTCTTCGGTCAGGGCCGGCATCGGCACGCGCAGCAGATCACCTTGCGAGGACGGGTTCAGGCCCAGGTCGCTTTCGCGGATGGCTTTCTCGATCTTCGCGCCCATGCCCTTTTCCCAGGGCTGCACGCTGATCGTGCGAGCGTCGAGCAGCGTCACGTTGGCCACCTGGCTGATGGGCACGGGCGAGCCGTAGTAGTCGACATGCACCTGGTCGAGCAGGCCCGGGTGGGCGCGGCCGGTGCGGATCTTGTGCAGTTCGTTCTTGAAGGCCTCGATGGATTTGCCCATCTTGGTCTCGGCCGTCTTCTTGATGTCAGGGATGGTCATGACGGAGTCACTCTCAAACGTGAACCAGTGTGCCTTCGTCCTCGCCCTGCACCACGCGCTTGAGCGCGCCGGGCTTGAAGATGCTGAAGACCTTGATCGGCAGCTTCTGGTCGCGGCACAGCGCGAAGGCGGTGGCGTCCATCACCTGCAGGTTCTGCGCGATGGCGTCGTCGAAGCTGATGGTGGTGTAGCGCGTGGCGCTCGGGTCCTTCTTGGGGTCGGCTGTGTAGACGCCGTCGACCTTGGTGGCCTTGAGCACGATCTCCACGCCCATCTCGGCGCCGCGCAGCGCGGCGGCGGTGTCGGTGGTGAAGAAGGGGTTGCCGGTGCCGGCCGCGAAGATGACAACCTTGCCTTCTTCGAGGTACTGCAGCGCCTTCGGGCGCACGTAGGGCTCGACCACCTGCTCGATGCTGATGGCCGACATCACGCGGGCCGTCATGCCTTCTTGCCGCATGGTGTCGGCCAGGGCCAGCGAGTTCATCACTGTGGCCAGCATGCCCATGTAGTCGGCCGTGGCGCGGTCCATGCCGACGCTGCCGCCGGCCACGCCGCGGAAGATGTTGCCGCCGCCAATGACGACCGCCACCTCGACACCCAGCTTCGTGACCTCTTGAACCTCTTGCACCATGCGCACGATGGTGGCGCGGTTGATGCCGTAGGCGTCGTCACCCATCAGGGCTTCGCCCGACAGTTTCAGCAGGATGCGCTTGTAGGCCGGCATCAGATGCACTCCAGAGGAAAAGACTTGCAGTGTAAGTCGGCCCTGCTGGGCGCCGACCGCACAAACGTATGCAAAGAAAAGCCCGTGCGGCGCCCGCAGGCACCGCACGGGCGCGGGCTCACTGGCCCTTGGCGGCGGCGACCTGGGCGGCCACCTCGGCTGCGAAGTCGTCGACCTTCTTCTCGATGCCCTCGCCCACCACGTAGAGCGTGAAGCCCTTGGCCGTGGTGTTCGTGCTCTTGAGGTACTGGCCCACCGTCTGCTTGCCGTCAGCGGCCTTCACGAACACCTGGTCGAGCAGCGAGACTTCCTTCAGGAACTTCTGCACCGAGCCGTCCACCATCTTGGCGACGATCTCGGCCGGCTTGCCGCTTTCGGCAGCCTTCTCGGCGGCGATCTTGCGCTCCTTCTCCACCAGCTCGGCCGGCACTTCGGCCGACGAGAGGGCGGCGGGCTTCATCGCGGCGATGTGCATGGCGGCGTCCTTGGCGGCGACGTCGCTGCCTTCGAACTCCACCACCACGCCGATGCGGGTGCCGTGCAGGTAGTGGGCCAGCTGGCCACCACCGGCATAGCGCTTGAAGCGGCGGATGGACATGTTCTCGCCGATCTTGCCGATCAGGCCCTTGCGCACGTCTTCCACGGTCGGGCCGAAGCCGTCTTGCGACAGCGCCAGCGCGCCCACGGCGGCCACGTCGGCCGGGCCGTGCTCGGCGATCAGCTGGGCCACAGCCTTGGCGAAGGCCAGGAAGGAATCGTTCTTGGTGACGAAGTCGGTTTCGCAGTTGACTTCGACCACGGCGCCGACATTGCCGTTCACGGCGGCGGCGATCACGCCTTCGGCCGTCACGCGAGCGGCGGCCTTGCCGGCCTTGTTGCCCAGCTTGACGCGCAGGATCTCTTCAGCGCGCACGGCGTCGCCGTCGGCTTCGGTCAGCGCCTTCTTGCATTCCATCATCGGCGCGTCGGTCTTGGCGCGCAGCTCGGCCACCATGCTTGCAGTGATTGCGGGCATCGTCATCTCCAATGAATTCGGGGGGCTGGGGCACACAAAAGCGCCCGGCAGCACGAAAAACACCGCGCCGCCAGGGCGCGGTGTGTCAGGTCAGGCCCGATCAGGCCTCTTCGTTGACTTCGACGAACTCGTCGCCAGCGGCCGAGACGGCCTGCACCACTTCGTTCGTGGCGTTGGCGCGGCCTTCCAGCACGGCGTCGGCCACCGCCTTGGCGTACAGCGCCACGGCCTTGGCCGAGTCGTCGTTGCCGGGGATGACGTAGTCGATGCCGATGGGCGAGTGGTTGGTGTCGACGATGCCGATCACCGGGATGCCCAGCTTCTTGGCTTCGGCCACGGCAATCTTGTGGTAGCCGACGTCGATGACGAACATCGCGTCAGGCAGCGCGCCCATGTCCTGGATGCCGCCGATGTCCTTCTCGAGCTTGATCAGCTCGCGATCGAACAACAGGGCTTCCTTCTTGATCATGGCGTCGGTGCCGGCCTCTTTGGTGGCCTGCATGTCCTTCAGCTTCTTCAGGCTGCCCTTGACCGTCTTGAAGTTGGTCAGCATACCGCCGAGCCAGCGCTGGTCGACGTAGGGCATGCCGGCGCGCTGGGCTTCCAGCGCGATCACTTCGCGGGCCTGGCGCTTGGTGCCGATCATCAGGATGGTGCCGCGCTTGGCGGAGAGCTGGCGCACGAACTTCATCGCTTCCTCGAAGAGCGGCTGCGTCTTCTCGAGGTTGATGATGTGGATCTTGTTGCGATGGCCGTAGATGTACGGGGCCATCTTGGGGTTCCAGAAGCGGGTTTGGTGTCCGAAATGGACGCCGGCTTCCAGCATTTCGCGCATGGAGACAGTCATGAGAACTCCGAAGGTTGTGTCTAGAATCCCGGCCGCTTGATCACCTGCGGAAACGGCTGTTTCACAGCCGTCACAACGGACAGGCGACACCTTGGTGGAACCGGGTTCGCGATTGAATCGCCCGACTTGCCGACACCGCGTGGCCCGTCACTTCAAGCCGCTGCGAAAGCCGGCTGGCCGTGATGGTCTGCATGTCGAACCGCAGTCTTGCGGAGCGGCGTGGCCACCCCCCAAAAAGAACCTGCATCGAGGCAAAACCCAATGATTCTAGCACGCGCCGAAGCCGTGCCCGCCAGCCTTGCCGCCCCCTGCCGCGGCGGCGCCCGCCCCGGCGCAGCCACGGGGGCCTGAACTTGCGCATCGCCATCGTCGGCGCCGGCATCGTCGGCGTCACCACCGCCTTTGAACTCGCCGCCGCCGGCCACGAAGTCACTGTCTTCGAGCGCCGCGGCAGCGTGGCCTCGGAGGGCAGCTTCGCCAGCGGCGGCCTGGTATCGCCAGCCACCCTGGCGCCCTGGGGCCTGCCCGGGGCACCGTGGCAGCGGCCGCATCTGCGCGGCGCTGCGGCCCTGACCCAGCTGCCCTGGCTGTGGCGGGCCTGGCGGGCCCGCCGGTCGGCCGCCGCCGCGGGGCGGGGGCAGGCACTGCAGGCGCTGGGGCAGTTCAGCCGCGAGCGGCTGCTGGCGCTGACGCAAGCCCTGCGCCTGGAGTTCGAGCAGAACCCGGGCTGCCTGGTGCTGCTGCGCGGCGAACGGGACCTCAAGGCTCTTCAGCCGCTCCTGACCCGTCTGCGCGACAGCGGCACCGCGCACGAACTGGCCGACCCCGCGCGCTGCCGCAGCTGGGAGCCCGGCCTGCACGAAGAGGCGCCCTTGCACGCCGGCCTTCACATCGCCCAGGACGGAGCGGGCAACTGCCGCCAGTTCGCACACCTGATGAAGGCGGAAGCGCAGCGCCTGGGTGCACGTTTCCGCTTCGACACCGCCGTGCAGGCCTTGCGGCCCGGCACGCCGGCTGTCGTGGTGCCGGCGGCGGGCGAGCCCGAGAGCTTCGACGCCGTGGTGGCCTGCACCGGCGCCGAGGGCGCGCCACTGCTGGCACGGGCCGGCGTCAAGCTGCCACTGGTCGCGCTGCACGGCTACTCGGTCACGGCGCCACTGCGCCATCTCGATGGCCTGCCCCCGCCGGGGCCGCGCGGAGCGCTCATCGACATGCGCGAAGGGGTCACCCTCACGCGCCTGGGCCAACGGGTGCGCGTGAGCGGGCTGGGCGAACTGGGGGGCGATGCGGCCGACGTGTCGCTGGCGGCCCTGCGGCGGCTGTACCGCGTGCTCGACACGTGGTTCCCGGGTGCCGTGCTCGAACGCGGCGCGCAGCACTGGAAGGGCGCACGCCCCATGCTGCCCGACGGCTGTCCGGTGCTGGGCGCCAGCGGCCAACCCGGGCTCTGGCTCAACCTGGGCCACGGGCACCACGGCTGGGCGCTGGCCTGCGGCTCGGCGCGCGTGCTGGCCGACCTGGTTGCGGGGCGCGAAGCGGCGATGGACATCGCACCGCTGGCCTTGCAGCGCATGCGCTGACCCCGCTGCGGCGCGGCGCAGAATGGCTCGATGAACCTGCCTACCGCGCCGCTGCCCGTCCACGCCGACAACGGCCCCTGGCCACTGCACGGTGCAGCAGCCTCGCAGGCCCTGGAACACAGCGCCCTGGCGCAACTGACGCCGATGACGCTGATGGAAGCCGCCGGCCTGGCCGTGGCGCGGCTCGCGCTGGCCATCGCGCCGCACGCCGGCCGCGTGGTGGTGTGGGCCGGGCCTGGCAACAACGGCGGCGATGGCCTGGTCGCTGCCCGGCTGCTGCACGGCATCGGGTGGCCGGTGCAGGTGTGGTCGGTGGGCGCCCCTGAGGCCCTCCCACCCGACGCACACCAAGCCTGGCACCGCGCTCACGCGGCCGGCGTGCCGATGTCACCGGTGCCATCCGGCCCCGATGCGGACACCCCGGGGGCCCATGACGACGCCGGCACCCTGCACATCGACGCCCTGCTTGGCCTGGGCGTGCGCCGCGCTCCTGCAGGCGCCATGGCCCAGGCCATCACCCGGCTGCAGGCGGCCGCAGCCGGCGGTGCCACGGTGCTGGCCGTCGATCTGCCCTCGGGCCTGCACCCCGACACGGGCTGCGCGATGGGCGCTGCCGAAGCAGCCTGGGGCGGTGCCGTGCGCGCCACCGACACGCTCTCGCTGCTGACCCTCAAGCCCGGGCTGTTCACGGCGCAAGGCCGCGATCACGCAGGCAGGGTCTGGCTGCACCGCCTGGGCGTTGAAGCCGGTGCGGCCGATGCCGTGCTGAGCGGCCCGCCAGCCTGGGCCGCACGCCCGCACGGCCATCACAAGGGCAGCCATGGCGACGTGGCCGTGGTGGGCGGCGCCCCCGGCATGGTGGGGGCCGCGTGGCTGGCCGCACGCGCAGCCGTGGCGGCAGGCGCCGGCCGCGTGTACTGCAGCCCGCTCGACCCCGAAGCCGCGCTGCTGGACCCCGCCCACCCCGCCCTGATGGGCCGCAGGGCCTGGTGGCGCGCGCCGACCGCCACGCTGGAAACAGCCACCGTGGTCTGCGGCTGCGGCGGCGGTGAGGCGGTGCAGGAAGCGTTGCCGCCGCTGCTGGCCGCAGCGCCGCGCCTCGTGCTCGACGCCGATGCGCTGAATGCCATCGCCGCGCTGCCCGACCTGCAGGCCCTGCTGCAGCGCCGCTCGACAGGCCGGGCGCAGACCTTGCTGACGCCGCACCCGCTGGAAGCCGCGCGGCTCCTGGGCTGCAGCACGGCTGCGGTGCAGGCGGGCCGCATGGCCGCTGCGAAGGCGCTCGTTGCGCGCTACGGCGTGGCCGTGGTGCTGAAGGGTTCGGGCAGCGTCATCGCCGCGCCCGGCGCCCTGCCCCACATCAACCCCACCGGGAACGCCGCGCTGGCCAGTGCGGGCACCGGCGACGTGCTGGCCGGCTGGGTGGCCGGGCTGTGGGCGCAGACGCCCGACGCCCCAGCGGGCGACGTCGCGCGCCAGGCCGTCTGGCAGCACGGTCGGGCGGCCGATCTGCACGAGCCCGCAGCGCGCGGCGCGCCCTTGCGGGCGGAGGCCCTGATCGAAGCCCTGGCGCAACGCGCGCTGGGCTAGGCGCCGGCTAGCGCGCGGCGCCGCGCGCCAGCTTCTGCAGCAACTCGGCCAGCATCACGCGTTCACCAGGGCTCAGGTGCGCCAGGGCCGCCGTTTCACCGGCGACCAGGCTCTGCGTGGCCCGGCCCACGAGGGCCGCGCCGGCGGCCGTGGCGCGCAGTTCGTGCGAGCGCTTGTCACTGGCACTCGGCGTGCGCTGAACCAAGCCGCGCGCAACCAGGCGCTCGACCCACATCGTGATGTTGGGCTTGGTGACCGACAGCGCCTTGGCCAGCCGCACCGACGAGCAGGCCGGGTTCTCGGCGATCAGGTGCAAGACCGTGTATTCCACCGGCCGCAGGTCGTGTGCGTCGCCCACCTCGCGCATGAAGACACGCGTGCAGACCACCCCCGCCTGCGCCAGCTGGTAGCCCAGCACATGGCGCAGGCCGGCCGCGGCCAGGTGGCCGGCCGGTGTCTCGTCAACAGGCGCGTTCAGGCGGCTCTTGGGCATGGGCCAGGCCACCGGGCAGAGGGTTCAGGGCAGACGCCACGGCAAGAGCTCGACATGCCGGCAATGCTAGCGAGATGTGCACGCACGCCAGCCCGCACCCTCGCGGGAAAACCCGATAATGGTTCAGTTCCTGAACTATCTAGCATCCGCACCCATGACCACGTCCAGTCTCTTCGGCGGCTGCCTGCATGCCGAGATCGAACACCGCGCCGACGGCAGCGTGCTGCTGCGCTCCACCGAGCCGCTGCAGGCCCACGCCACGCGCCTGAGTGACCGCCTGCGCGAGCACGCCGAACGCACGCCCGAGCGCGTGTTCGCCGCGCGCCGGGCCGGCGGGCATGGCCCGTGGATCACCATCACCTATGCGCAGATGCTGCAGCGTGCGCAAGCCGTGGGGCAGTGGCTGCTGGACCAGGGGCTCTCGGCCGAGCGGCCCGTGGCCATCCTGTCCGACAACGATCTGGAGCACCTCACCCTCAGCCTGGGGGCGATGTGGGTGGGCGTGCCCTTCGTGCCGGTGTCGCCGGCGTATTCGCTGGTGTCGCAGGATTTTGCGAAGCTGCGGCACATCCTGGGCGTCACCACGCCGGGGCTGGTGTTCGCGGCCACGCCGGCCTACCGCCGCGCCATCGAAGCCGTGGCGCCGGCCGATGGCCGCGTGGTGATGCCCGACGAGACCGTGGCCAACATCGGCGGCACCACGCTCGGCGGCCGCCCGCTGCACGCCTTTTCAACCCTGCTGGCCACGCCACCCCGCCCCGCCGCAGCGGCGGCGCACGCCGCCACCGGGCCCGACACCATCGTGAAGTTCCTCTTCACCTCGGGCAGCACCAAGGCGCCCAAGGGCGTGATCAACACCCACCGCATGATCTGCGCGAACCAGCAGATGCTGCGCCAGACCCTGGCCTTCATCGCCGACGAACCGCCGGTGCTGGTGGACTGGCTGCCCTGGAACCACACCTTCGGCGGCAACCACAACGTGGGCCTGGTGCTGCACAACGGCGGCACGCTCTACATCGACGAAGGCAAGCCCACGCCCAAGGGCATGGCGCAGACGCTGGCCAACCTGCGCGAGATCGCTCCGACGATGTACTTCAACGTGCCCAAGGGCTTTGAAGAACTGGCCACCGCGATGGAGGCCGACGCCGCGCTGCGCAGCACCTTCTTCAGCCGCGTGCGCTGCTTCATGTACGCCGGCGCCGGGCTCTCGCAGGCGGTGTGGAACCGCATCGACGCGCTGGCGATGGCCGCGCGCGGCGAGCGCGTGCCCATGATCACCGGCCTGGGCATGACCGAGACCGCGCCTTCTTGCATGTTCGCCGTGGGCCACGAGGTGCGTTCGGGCCACATCGGCCTGCCCTGCCCCGGCGTGACGGTGAAGCTCGTGCCCAACGCCGAGGACAGCGGCAAGACCGAGGTGCGCTTCCACGGCCCCAACGTGATGCCGGGTTACTGGCGCGCGCCGCAGCAGACGGCCGAGGCCTTCGACGACGAGGGCTACTACCGCACCGGCGACGCCGTGGTGTGGATAGACCCCGCCCAGCCGCTGCGCGGCCTGGCTTTCGACGGCCGCATCGCGGAAGACTTCAAGCTCAGCAGCGGCACCTTCGTGAGCGTGGGGCCGTTGCGCGCGGCCGTCATCGCCGCCGGCGACCCGCTGGTGCAGGACGCCGTGGTGGCCGGCATCGACCGCGACGACCTGGGCCTGATGATCTTTCCGCGCGTGGAAGAAGCGCGCCGCATCTTCGGCCTGGGCGCCGAACTCGACGCGCAGGCCGTGCTGCAGGCGCCGCCCGTGGTGGCCTTTTTCCAGGACCTGCTCGACCGCCTGTGGGCCGCCGGCACCGGCAGCGCCAACCGCCCGGCGCGCCTGCTCCTGCTGCACGAGCCGCCGCACATCGACCGCGGCGAGGTCACCGACAAAGGCAGCATCAACCAGCGCGCCGTGCTCGCACACCGCGCCGAACTTGTGGCGCACCTTTGGGGGGAAGCGCCAGCCGCTGAAGGCTGGCCGCCGGTGCTGCTGCCGCGCCGCGCCTGAGCGCAGCAGCCGCTGCTCAGAGATCCAGCACCAGCGCCGCGCCGCGGGCGCGTGAGCAGCAGGGCAGGAACTGGTCGTTCGCTGCCTGCTCGCCGGGCTCCAGGTACTGGTCGCGGTGCTCGCACTCGCCTTCCAGCACGCGCGTAAGGCAGGTGCCGCAGATGCCCTGTTCGCAGGACGTGGGCACGAAGATGCCAGCGGCGTTGAGCGCCTGCGCGGCGGTCTGCACCGCCGACACCGGCACCAAGCGCTGGCTGCGCGCCAGGCGCAGCTCGAAGGGGCGGTCGCCAGCTGAACCGGGCGCGCCGGGCGCCGCAGGCGCGGCGCCGAAGTGTTCGCAATGCAGTTGCGCCTCGGGCCAGCCCTGGGCCCGCGCGGTGTCCAGCACCGCAGCGATGAAGCCTGCGGGCCCACATACGTAGAGGTGCTGCCCCGCGGCGGGCGCGGCCAGTACCACCGGCAGGTCCAGGCGCTGCGCGGGCGGGCCGTCGTCCAGGTGCAACTGCGTGTGCGCCGCCAGCGGGCCCTTCTGCAGGCGCTCGCGGAAGGCCACCCGGCCGGCATGGCGCGCCGCCACGTGCAGCGCAAAGGGTTCGCCGCGCGCGGCCAGGGTCTCGGCCATGGCCAGCAGCGGCGTGAGGCCGATGCCACCGGCCAGCAGCAGGTGGCCACTGGCGGCTTCGGCCAAGGGGAAGAGGTTGCGCGGCGGGCTGATCAGCAGTTCATCGCCTTCGCTCAAGCGCTCGTGCACCGCCACCGAACCGCCGCGCGAGGCCGGCTCGCGCAGCACGCCCAGCACGTAGCGGCCGGCTTCGGCGGGGTTGTTGCACAGCGAATACTGGCGCACCAGGCCGCCGGGCAGGTGCACATCGACGTGCGCGCCAGCGCTGAAGGGGGGCAGCGGCGCACCGCCGGCCGAGACCAGCTCCAGCCGGCAGATGTCTTCGGCCTCGGGCGCCTTGCGCGCCACGCGCACGGGCAGCAGCGCGGCGCTCATGCTGCAGCGCCTGCACTGGCGCCGGGCACCGCTGCCAGCGCCCGCTCGGCCGCGACGATGCGCTCCACGATGCGGCGCGCCTGCACGCCCCCGGCGTCGGTGTTCAGGCCCAGCAACGCGCGCGTGGGGTGGCGCAGGTGGTTGGCCTGCTGCTGCTCCAGCATCTGCTGGTCTTCGGCAAAGATGCGGCCCTGCCCTTCGCGGATGGCGGCCGTGAGCGCCGCGTCTTCCGGCCGGAAGTTGCGAGTCATGCCCCAGAAGTACCAGATGCTGGTGTCGTTTTCGGGCGTGATGAAGTCCACCACGATGCTGGAGACCTTGTGCTCAGGCGGCGCGTTGTAGCCGCCGTGGCCGGCGTGCGCCACGCCCACCTCGATCATCACGTGGCTGGGCGGCGTGAAGTGGCAGACCTGCCAGCGGTCCACGGGCACATCGTCGGCCAGGCCGTTGTGGCGCAGCGCCATGCGCCAGAACGGCGGCGCGCTGATGTTCTGCATGTGGCGCTCGGTGATGACGTGCTCGCCCTCCACGCGAGTGACGGGCGCCACCTCGTCGATCTCGGGCTGGCCGATGCTGTCGGCGTGCACATAGGTCTCGTGCGTGAGGTCCATCAGGTTGTCGACCATCAGCTGGTGGCCGCAGCCGATGCGGTACAGCCCGCCGCCATAGGCCCAGGCCGGGTTCTGCGCCCAGAAAAGGTCGGAGATCAGCGCGGCATCGGCGCGTGCCGCATCACCCGGCCACACCCAGATGAAGCCGTGGCGCTCCACCGCGGGGTAGGTTCGCACCGGCGGAAAGCCACGCACGCGCTGGCCGGGCATGGCCACGGTCTTGCCTTCGCAGCCCATCTGCAGGCCGTGGTAGCCGCACACCAGCTTGCCTTCGCAGACCTTGCCCAGCGACAGCGGCGCACCGCGGTGCGGGCACCAGTCGTCCAGCGCGGCGACCTGGCCCTCGGGACCGCGGAACAGCACCATGCGGTGGCCGCAGATCTGGCGGCCCAGCGGCTTGCCTTCGATCTCGTCGGGCGTGCAGGCCACGTACCAGGTGTTCATCGGGATCACGGCGTCTCCAGGCGTTCTTGGGGCTTGATTGGATCCAATTTTGTCGGATGATCCCCATCGACACAAGAATGGAGTGTCTCTATGGATCCAACTGACAGCAGCAAACCCGACACGGCCTCGGTGCTGGCCACGCTGCGCCAGCACATCGTCAGCGGCCGTCTGGCGGCAGGCGAACGCATGGCCGAGATCCCCGTGGCGGCGCTGCTGGGCGTCTCACGCACGCCCGTGCGGCTGGCCTTCCGCACCCTGGCGCAAGAAGGCCTGCTGGAGCTGGCCGGCAAGCGGGGCTACGTGGTGCGGCGCTTCTCCGAGGCCGATGTGCACGCCGCCATCGAGGTGCGCGGGGTGCTCGAGGGTCTGGCCGCACGGCAACTCGCCGAGCGGGGCCTGCCCACCGCCGTGCGCCAGGACCTGCAGCAGTCCGTGGCCGAGGGCGAGGCGCTGCTGGGCAAGGGCCACCTGGCCGACGGCGACATCGCGCGCTGGAGCGCGCTGAACCTGCGCTTCCACGAAGCCATCGTGCACGGCCCAGGCAGCCTGGTCATCGCCGACGCCATCGCCCGCAACAACCACCTGCCCTTCGCCAGCGCCGACGCCATCGCGCTCAACCGACAGGCGCCGGCCGCGGAGTTCCAGAAGCTGCGCGTGGCGCAGTTGCAGCACCAGCTCGTCTTCGATGCGCTGCAGCGCGGCGAGTCGGCGCGGGTGGAGATGCTGATGCGCGAGCACGCTTGGGTGGGGCAACGCTACGGGGCCCTGCTCGGGGCTGGCGACAACGCCGCCAGCGCCTGAACCCGCGCTTCAGCGGCGCGCGCGCGGCTTGGGCGCGGGCCGCTGCGGGCCCGGCTTGCGCGTGCGGCGCGGGTTCTCACCGCCGCTGCCCGGCACCGCGGGGCTGCCCGCCACCGCTTTTGCCGTGGCATAGGCGCCCGGGCCGCCCTTTCCGGGCTTGGCGCTGCCGCCGGTGCGGGCCGCCTTGGCGGAGCGCTTCTGCTGCCGATCGGCCTCGCGCACCGCCGCGAGTTCTTCCACCGCACTCGCGCCGGCCGGCAGCCCGGCCGGGCGCGCACGGTCACCGCGCGCCAGCAGGCGCTCGGCCTCGCCCTCGCGCACCATGCGGAAGTCGATCTTGCGGCCGTCGAGATCCACCCGGCTGACCTGGACGCGCACGCGCGCGCCGACCGCGTAGCGGATGCCGGTGCGCTCGCCGCGCAGCTCGCCGCGGGCTTCGTCGTAGCGGTAGTACTCGCCGCCGAGCTCGGTGATGTGTACCAGGCCTTCGACGTACAAGCCGTCCAGCGTGACGAAGAGCCCGAAGCTGGCCACCGAGCTGACGGTGCCCGAGTACTCCTCGCCCAGGTGCTCGCGCATGTAGCGGCACTTCAGCCAGGCCTCGACGTCCTTGCTGGCCTCGTCGGCGCGGCGCTCGTTGGCGCTGCAGTGGCCGCCGGCGGCCTCCCACAGTTCCATCTCCTGTGTCATCGGCTTGGCGGGCTTGCCCAGCTTGCCGCCCTTGCGCAGCTCGGGCTTGCGCGTCTTGGCACTGGCCGCGAGGTGGTAGCGCTTGCCCGCCAGCGTGGCCTTGATGACGCGGTGCACCAGCAAGTCAGGGTAGCGGCGGATGGGGCTGGTGAAGTGCGTGTAGGCCGGGTAAGACAAGCCGAAGTGGCCGCTGTTGTGCACCGTGTAGATGGCCTGCTGCATCGAGCGCAGCAGCAGCGTGTGGATCTGCGTCGCATCGGGCCGGCCTTGCACCGCCTGCGCGATGGCCTGGATCTCGCCCGGCGTGGGGTCGTCGCTCAGCGAGGCACTCACGCCCAGCGAACGCAGCATGGCCTGCAGCGCCACGCGCTTCTCGGGCGTGGGGCCCTCGTGCACCCGGTAGAGGCTGGGGTGCTCGGCCTGCGCGATGAACTCGGCCGCGCAGACGTTGGCCGCGAGCATGGCTTCTTCGATGAGGCGGTGCGCCTCGTTGCGCGTGCGCGGCACGATCTTCTCGATGCGCCCTGCCTCGTCGCAGACGATCTGCGTCTCGGTGGTCTCGAAGTCCACCGCACCGCGCAGCGCGCGCTGTTTCAACAGCGCGCGGTAGACCTCGTGCAGGTGCAGCAGGTGCGGCACCAGCTCGGCCCGCGCATGCGCCTCGGGGCCGCGTGTGTTGGCCAACACGGCCGCCACTTCGGTGTAGGTCAGCCGCGCGTGCGAGCAGATCACCGCCGGGTAGAACTGGTAGGCCTCGATGCGGCCCTGCGTGTCCACCAGCATGTCGCACACCATCGAGAGGCGTTCGACCTGCGGGTTCAGCGAGCACAGGCCGTTGCTCAGCTTCTCCGGCAGCATGGGGATCACGCGGCGCGGAAAGTACACCGAGGTGGCGCGCTCGTAGGCGTCTTCGTCCAGCGGCTCGCCGGGCTTCACGTAGTGGCTCACGTCGGCAATCGCCACCAGCAGGCGCCAGCCCTCGAAGGCCGTCTTGCCGCGGCCGCGCTTGTAGGGCTCGGCGTAGACGGCGTCGTCGAAGTCGCGCGCGTCTTCGCCGTCGATGGTGACGAGCGCCACGTCGGTGAGGTCCACACGCTGCTTGCGGTCGGTGGCACGCAGCTTCTCGGGCAGTGCCGCGGCCTGGGCCAGGGTCTCGGGGCTGAAGAGGTGCGGCACCTCGTACTTGCGCACCGCGATCTCGATCTCCATGCCCGAGTCGTCGATCTCGCCCAGCACCTCGGCCACGCGGCCCACGGGCTGCGAGTGCAGCGAGGGCGGCTCGGTCAGTTCCACCGAGACCACCTGCCCCACCGCGGCCTGCGCGGTGGCGTTCTTGGGGATCAGGATGTCCTGGCCGTAGCGGCTGTCTTCCGGCGCCACCAGCCATTGCCCGCCTTCGTGCAGCAGGCGGCCGATGATGGGCGTCTTGCGGCGCTCGATGATGTCGAGCACGCGACCCTCGGGCCGGCCCTTGCGGTCGTAGCGCAGCACGCGCACGCGCACACGGTCCTTGTGCAGCACGCTGCGCATCTCTTGCGGCGCCAGGTAGATGGCGGGGTCGCCGTTGTCGGGCACGACAAAACCGTGGCCGTCGCGGTGACCTTCGACGCGGCCTTCGAATTCGCCCATGAGGGCCAGGCCACTTGCGTTGTTCTCTTTTTTGATGGTATAGTCCTTTTCTTTCCTGAAGCGCCCAGATGGCGGAATTGGTAGACGCACTAGTTTCAGGTACTAGCGCTTAACGGCGTGGAGGTTCGAGTCCTCTTCTGGGCACCAATTTGAGAAGCCGCTGTGTTGAAAGACACAGCGGCTTTTTCAATTCTGCGCGCGATTCTTCGCAAAGCCTGTACAGCGGGCGCCCCGCCCTCACTGGCGGCCAACCCAAAAACAACAAAGCCCCCGGCAGCCTGCCGGGGCAGCGTCTGCAGCGGGGGCTTTGGCGGCGCGGTGTTCAGACCGTGAACTTCTTCGCCAGCGCGACGGGCCGCATGCCGTCGTACTCTTCGAAGGGCTGGTGGATCCAGGGGCTGGTGGGCAGCATGTCCACGTAGTAGTCGGGCACGTAGCTCGACACGCCCTTCACCCAGATCACCGCCGCGCGCAGCTCGCTGATTGACGGCATGCCGCGCAGGCGCTCGACCACCGCCTTCAACGTCACACCGGTGTCGGCCAGGTCGTCCACCAGCAGCACGCGGCCGGCGAGTTCGCCCTTGGGCATGGTGATGTACTTGGCCAGGTCGAGCCGGCCCTGGATGGTGCCGGCCTCGGCGCGGTAGCTGCTGGTGCTCATGATGGCCAGCGGCTTGTCGAACACGCGCGAGAGCACGTCGCCCGGGCGCATGCCGCCGCGGGCCAGGCACAGGATCTGGTCGAACTGCCAGCCCGAATCGTGCACCTTCAGCGCCAGCTTCTCGGTCAACAGGTTGTACTCGTCCCAGGACACGTACAGGTGCTTGCCGTCGTCAGTGAGCATGCTCGTTATCTCCTCGCAGGGGGTTCGTGTGTGGGGGCGTCTTCAGGCGCGGAAGGGGTGGCGCAGCAGGATCGTGTGCACGCGGTCGGGGCCGGTGGAGACCATGTCGATGGGCGCGCCGATGAGGGCCTGCATGCGTTCCAGGTAGCGCTTGGCGTTCACCGGCAGCTGCTCCCAGTTCGTGAGGCCGGCGGTGGTGTCGCTCCAGCCCGGCAGCGTTTCGTACACCGGTTCGCAGGCGCTGATCTCGTCGGCGTCCATCGGCAGCACGTCCAGCATCTGGCCGCCGAGCTTGTAGCCGGTGCAGATCTTGATCTCGGGCAGGCCGTCGAGCACGTCGAGCTTGGTGATGCACAGGCCCGAGACGCCGTTGATGATGATGCTGCGCTTCAGCGCAGCAGCGTCCAGCCAGCCGCAGCGGCGCGCACGGCCGGTGACGGTGCCGCGCTCCTGGCCCACGGTGCTGAGGTGGTGGCCCACGCCCTCTTCCAGGCTCAGCTCGGTGGGGAAAGGCCCGCCGCCCACACGCGTGGTGTAGGCCTTGGTGATGCCCAGCACGTAATGCAGCATGCCCGGGCCCACGCCCGAGCCGGCGGCTGCGTTGCCGGCCACGCAGTTGCTGCTGGTGACGTACGGGTAGGTGCCGTGGTCGATGTCGAGCAGCGTGCCCTGCGCACCTTCGAACAGCAGGTTCTGCCCGGCGGCATGTGCGTTGTAGAGGCGGTAGCCCACATCGGCCATCAGCGGGCGCAGTTGTTCGGCGGCCTGCATCGCGCCTTCGAACATCGGCTGCCAGTCCAGCGCTGCGCTGCCCAGGTAGGCCAGCTCGGTGTTGTGCAGCTCCACCAGCTCGCGCAGCTTCTTTTCGAAGCGCTGCGGGTGCTTCAGGTCCTGCACGCGCAGCGCGCGGCGGGCGACCTTGTCTTCGTAGGCCGGGCCGATGCCCTTGCCCGTGGTGCCGATCTTGCCGCTGCCGCTGCTTTCGCGGCGGCCTTCGCGGGCACTGTCCAAGGCCACATGGAAAGGCAGGATCAGCGGGCAGGCTTCCGACAGGAACAGGCGCGAACGCACATCGATGCCCAGGGCCTCGATACGGGCGATCTCGCCCAGCATGTGCGCCGGGTCGACCACCACACCGTTGCCGATGTAGCAGGCCACCCCTTCGCGCATCACGCCGCTGGGGATGAGCTGCAGCGCCGTCTTGCGGCCGGCGATCACCAGCGTGTGGCCGGCGTTGTGGCCGCCCTGGAAGCGCACCACGCCCTGGGCGTGGTCGGTCATCCAGTCGACGATCTTGCCCTTGCCTTCGTCACCCCACTGGGTGCCGACCACCACCACGTTGCGGCCGGCGGTGGGCCGGATGGCTGATTGCATGTTCAAAGCGGTCCTTCAGAGAGTTCGTGTCTGTGTCAGTTCGGCAGCGCGCGCAGCACCCACTGGCCGGCGACGTGCACCAGCTCGCGGTCGCAGTCGAAGGCCTGCGTCTCGAGCTCGTGGCCGGGCAGCATGGCCAGCACCGTCTCGCCGCGTTCGCGCAGCTGGCGCACGGCGGCGCGCAGGGCAGGATCTTCGCCCCAGGGCGCGCGGATGGCCGCCGGCAGCGGCGGTGGGCTGCCCACCTCGGCCAGGGCCTTGAGGTCGAGGCTGAAACCCACGGCCGGGCGGTTGCGGCCGAAGACTGCGCCCACCTCGTCGTAGCGGCCGCCGCGCGCCAGCGCATCGCTGCTGCCGGCGCCGTACACCGCGAAGCGCACGCCGCTGTAGTAGGCGTAGCCGCTCATGTCCGAGAGGTCGAAGCCGATGCGCAGGCCTGGATAGGCGGCGCGCAAGTGGCTGGCCAGCCAATGCAGTTGGTCGAGCGCCTGCGTGATCAGCGGGCGCTGCGGCAGGTCCAGCCGCGCGGCTTCGATGACTTCATCACCGCCGTACAGGCGCAGCAGCGCGCGCAAGCCGTCGCGGGCTTCGGCCGGCGCGCTGCGCGTCAAATCGGCCAGTGCTGCAGCGTCTTTTTCTGACAGGGCCTGCACCACGTCTTGCAGCTGCGCGGCATCCATCGGCACGCCGGCCAGCACGCCGCGCAGCACGCGCGCGTCAGCCAAGTCGATGACGAGCGGCTCCGCACGCGCGGCCTGCAGGCAATCGAGCGCGAGCTCGGCCGCTTCGAGGTCGGCTTCCAGGCCGGCATGGCCGAAGATCTCGGCACCGAACTGCAGCGGCTCGCGCGTGGCCGACAGGCCCGCGGGCCGCGTGTGCAGCACCGGGCCGCAATAGCAAAGGCGCGTGACGCCGTCGCGGTTGAGCAGGTGGGCGTCGATACGCGCGGCCTGCGGCGTGGTGTCGGCGCGCACGCCGAGCATGCGGCCGCTGGCTTGGTCGACCAGCTTGAAGGTCTTGAGATCGAGCTCACGGCCCGTGCCGGTGAGCAGCGATTCCAGATGCTCCAGCAAGGGGGGAATGACGAGTTCGAAACCGTAGCCGCGTGCCCGGTCGAGCATCGCCCTGCGCAGGTCTTCCACACGCCGCGCCTGCGCTGGCAGGACATCGGCGATGTGCTCTGGCAGCAGCCAAGCAGAGAGCATGAAAAGCACCGGTGTTGAAACCGGCATTGTACCGGCCGGGACCCCCCCGGCCGGGGCAAGATCAGCGTGCGTTGCCCGCCGGCGGCGAGCCGTTGCGCATGGCGCGGAAGAAGTCGCCGCTCGGATCGAGCACCATCATGTCGCTCTTGCTGCGGAAGGTGGCCCGGTAGGCCTCCAGGCTGCGATAGAACTGGGCGAACTGCGGGTCGCGGCCGAAGGCCTCGGCGTAGAGCGCCGACGACTTGGCATCGCCCTCGCCCTTGATCTTCTGCGCGTCGCGGTAGGCCTCGGCGATGATCACCTCGCGCTGGCGATCGGCGTCGGCGCGGATCTTCTCGCCATCGGCACCGCCCTGCGAACGCAGTTCGTTCGCGACCTGCTTGCGCTCGGATTCCATGCGGCGGTAGACCGAGTCGGTGATGTCGGCGACGAAGTCCACGCGCTTGATGCGCACATCGAGAATCTCGATGCCGAACGATTTGGCCTCGTCCGCAAGGCGCTTCTGCACGTCGCCCATCACCTTCTCGCGCTCGGTCGCGAGCACGCCGCGCACGTCGCGCTTGGTGATCTCTTCGTTGAAGGCGGCCTGCACCACGGGCGCCAGACGGCTGTCGAGGTTGCGGAAATCGGCGCCGTTGTTGCGGATGAACTGGCGCGGGTCAGAGATGCGCCACTTCACCAGCCAGTCGATGACCAGGCTCTTCTTTTCGGCCGTGAAGATGGGGCGGGTCTCGGGGCTGTCGAGCGTCTGCACACGCTTGTCGAGGAAGACCACGTTCTGCAGCGGCGGCGGTAGCTTGAACTTCAGGCCCGGCTCGGTGATGACCTCGCGGATTTCGCCCAGCGCGTAGACCACGCCCACTTGGCGCTGGTCGACGACGAAGAGCGTGCTGCTGGCGAAGAACAGGGCGGCCAGTGCGCCGGCGACGATGAGTGCGATGCGGTTCATGTTCTGGGGTCCTCTCACCGGCCTTCGCGGTCACGCGAACGCGTGCCGTCGCGGGAGCGGATGTCGACACTCTGCGTGCCTGTGGGATCGACGAGCGACGGTGTGGGTGCAGCCGGCGCGGCGGCACCGGCAGCGGGCGCGGTCGCTCCACTTTGCTGCAGCAGCTTGTCCAGCGGCAGGTAGAGCAGATTGGAACCGGCCTTGCTGTCGACCATCACCTTGGTGACGTTGCTGTAGACCTGCTGCATGGTCTCCAGGTACAGCCGGTCGCGCGTGACGGCAGGCGCTTTCTGGTACTCGGTCAGCACCGAGCGGAAGCGTTGCGCATCACCCTCGGCCTGCGCGACCACACGTGCGCGGTAGCCCTCGGCTTCTTCCAGCAGACGGCTGGCCGTGCCGCGCGCCTTCGGGATGACGTCGCTGGCGTAGGCCTGGCCTTCGTTCTTGAAGCGATCGCGGTCAGCGCCTGCCTTGAAGGCATCGTTGAACGCGGCCTGCACCTGCTCGGGCACCTGCACGTTCTGCATGTTCACGTTGGCCACCACGATGCCAGCCTTCAGGCGGTCGAGCTGGGCCTGGATGGACTTGACGAGGTCGGCCGCGATGGCGTCGCGCTGCTCGTACAGCACCTGGTCGACGCGACTCTTGCCGACGATTTCGCGCACGGCGGATTCGGCGGCCATCACCACGGCTTCGTCGGGGCGGTTGTTCTCGAAAAGGTAGGCGCGCGCGTCGGCACGGCGGTACTGCACCGTGAAGCGGATGTCGACGATGTTCTCGTCCTGCGTGAGCATCGACGAATCCTTCAGGCCCGTGGCCTGCACCACGCTGTTGCGGCCCACGTCCACCGACTGCAGCTGCGACACCGCCACGATCTCGTGCGCCTGCACCGGGAACGGCAGGCGCCACTGGAAGCCGGCATCCAGCGTGCTGCTGTACTTGCCGAAGGTGGTGACGACAGCGCGGTTGCCTTCCTGCACGATGAAGAAGCCGCTGCCGAGCCAGATCAGCGCTGCCACCACGGCAATGAGGCCGACGCCGATGCCGGCGCTCTTCATGTCGGGTTGGAAGGGGCTGCCGCCGCCGGGGCCTTCATTCCCGCCGCGGCCCGGGGGCGGGCCGCCCGGCTTGCCGCCGAACAGTCCGCTGAGCTTGCGGTTGAAGTCGCGCCAGAGCTCGTCCAGATCGGGCGGGCCGTCGTTGCGGTTGTTGTAGCTCAGGCCGTCCTGGGCGCCTGCGGCGCGCGCGCGGCGGCCCGGCAGCAGGCCTGCCAGCAGCGCACGCGAGGCGGCGGCGAGGTCGCTCAGACGCTCGGCGAAGGGGGGTCGGTGGGCTTGACGCATGCGGGTGCGGTCCAGGCTGTCTTCAGTGGGCGGCTGCCGGCGTGGGGCCGGCGAGCGGGGCGATGACGGGTGAGCCATCGGGCAAGGTGGGAAGTGGGGCGCGCGATGAAGCGTTCAAGTGCTCCAGCGCGATCTCTGCGATGGCCTGACGCAAGGCGTCCAGGCCCTGGCCGGTGCGGGCGCTGACGAAGACACGCCGGCGGCGCACGCCAGGATGGACCTCGATCCAGTCGGCCACCTCGCGCGACTGCTGCGAATCTTCCAGCAGGTCGCACTTGTTGTAGACCAGGAGTTGCGGCACGCCCTCGGCGCTGATCTCCTCGAGCACACGCTCCACCTCGGCCTGCTGTTCGGCCAGCAGCGGGCTGGCGGCGTCGATGACGTGCAGCAGCAGGTCGGCCTCGGCGGCCTCTTGCAGCGTGGCGCGGAAGGCTTCCACCAGCTTGTGCGGCAGGTCGCGGATGAAACCGACCGTGTCGGACAGCGACACCGAAGCCTGCGCCTCGCCCAGCCACAGCGAACGCGTGGTGGTGTCCAGCGTGGCGAAGAGCTGGTCGGCGGCGTAGGCCTTGGCCTTGGTCAAGGCGTTGAACAGCGTGCTCTTGCCCGCGTTGGTGTAGCCCACCAGCGAGACGCGGAAGGTGCCGCGCCGCTCGCGCGCCTTGCGTTGCGTGCCGCGCTGGCGCTTGACCTTCTCCAGGCGCTCTTTCACGCTCTTGATGCGGTCGCCGATCATGCGGCGGTCGAGTTCGATCTGCGCCTCGCCCGGGCCGCCGCGGGTGCCGATGCCGCCGCGTTGGCGTTCCAGGTGGCTCCAGCGGCCCACGAGGCGGGTGGCCATGTACTGCAGGCGCGCCAGTTCCACCTGCAGCTTGCCCTCGTGGCTTTGCGCGCGGTCGGCGAAGATGTCGAGGATGAGGGCGGTGCGATCGGCCACCGGCACGCCGATGTGGCGCTCCAGGTTGCGCTGCTGGGCCGGGCTCAGCGCCTGGTCGAAGATCACGCCATGGGCTGCGGTGGCGGCCACCAGGGCCTTGATCTCGTCGGCCTTGCCGCTGCCGACGAACAGCGCCGGGTCGGGCGCGCGGCGCTTGGCCGTCACGCGGGCCACGGCCACGTCGCCCGCCGATTCGGCCAGCAAGGCCAGTTCGTCGAGCGTGGGATCGAAATGAGGGGAGCCGCCAACGTCCACGCCGACCAGCACCGCCCGTGTCGGCTCGGCGCCGCGGCGGGCGGCGGTGGTGTCGGCGGAACTCAAGGTGGCGGGTGCGTCGTGCCGGCCGCTCAGGCCTGCTCGCCCGGTTCGTTGGCGTGGAAGTTCACGGCCCGGCTGGGCACCACGGTGGAGATCGCGTGCTTGTAGACCATCTGCGTCACGGTATTGCGCAACAGCACCACGTACTGGTCGAAAGACTCGATGTGGCCCTGGAGCTTGATGCCGTTGACCAGATAGATGGACACGGGCACGTGCTCTTTGCGCAGCAGGTTCAGAAAGGGGTCCTGCAAAAGTTGGCCTTTGTTGCTCACGATATTCTCCGTGTTGAAGTCGACGAGGGGTTCACGTTATCACAGGGGCCTGCGGCCTCTGCGGGCTACGGCCATTGGGGTATCCAGGCCGCCCGAGGTTCCCGCTCAGGACGTTTTTTCGTCGAAGGGATTGGCCGCCGAGCGCATTTCAATGCGGATGGGCGTGCCCACCAACTTGAAGTGTTCGCGCAGGCGGCTTTCCAGAAAGCGCTTGTAGCTGTCGGGCACGCGGTCGAGCGAAGTGCCGTGGATCACCACCACCGGGGGGTTCATGCCGCCCTGGTGCGCGTAACGCATCTTCGGGCGGAAACGCCCGTCGCGGCGCGGCGCCTGGTGTTCTGCCGCCTCATGCACCAGGCGCGTGAGCGCCGGCGTGCTCATCTTCAGCGTGGCCGAAGCGTGGGCCGCCAGCAGCGCCTTCCACACCGCCGACAGGCCGGCGCGCTTGAGCGCCGAGATGTGCAGCACCGGCGCGTACTTCATGAAAGTCAGCCGGCTCTCGATGCTGCGCTGCAGCGACTGGCGCTGGTAGTCGTCGGTGGCGTCCCACTTGTTGATGGCGATCACCACCGCGCGCCCGCTTTCCAGGATGTAGCCGGCGATGTGGGCGTCCTGCTCACTCACGCCCTGGGTGGCGTCGATCAGCAGCAGCACGACGTTGGCGTCGGCAATCGCCTGCAGCGTCTTGACGACCGAGAACTTCTCGATCGCCTCGAAGACCTTGCCCTTGCGGCGCAGGCCGGCGGTGTCGATGAGCGTGAAGCGGCGCCCTTCCCGTTCGAAAGGCACCTGGATCGCATCGCGCGTGGTACCGGGCTGGTCGAAAGCCACCAGCCGCTCTTCGCCGAGCCAGGCGTTGATCAACGTGCTCTTGCCGACGTTCGGGCGGCCGCACACCGCCAGCCGGATGGGGCGCTGTTCGTCATCGGGGCCCGAGCCGAACTCGTCTTCTTCGGGCGTGAAGCCCTCCAACGCGGCTTCCAGCAGGCTGCGGATGCCCTGCCCGTGGGCCGAAGAGATCGGGTGCAACTCACCCAGGCCGAGTTCGTGGAATTCGGCCAGCAGCGGCGATTCCTGCATGCCCTCGGCCTTGTTCACGGCCAGCAGCACGCGCTTGTGCTGGGTGCGCAGGAACTTGGCGATGTCGTGATCCTGCGCGGAGAGACCGCCGCGCACGTCCACGACGAAGATCACCACGTCGGCCTCGGCCACGGCCTGGCGCGTCTGCTTGGCCATCTCGGCCACCACGCCGGTGGGCTTGTCGGGCTCGAAGCCGCCGGTGTCGACGACGATGAATTCCTGCGCGCCCAGACGCGCGTCGCCATAGTGGCGGTCGCGCGTGAGGCCGGCGTAGTCGGCGACGATCGCGTCGCGGCTCTTGGTGATGCGGTTGAACAGCGTCGACTTGCCGACGTTGGCCCGCCCGACGAGCGCGATGACTGGTTTCAAGGGGCGGCCTTCAGTTCGGGCGGAAGGCGTAGAGCCCGCCGTCGCGCGCGGTCACGAGCATCGTCGTGCCCGACAGCACGGGCGTACCCAGCACCGGCTTGCTGCCCGGCTGCAGGCGCAGTTGCGGCTCGCCGGTGGCGGCGTCCATGAAGTGCAGGTAGCCCTGCTCGTCGCCAAAGACGACGCTCGGGCCGACGGCCAGGGCGCCGCTCAGGCCGCGGTAAAGGAGTTTCTCGCTTTGCCACGCCACATCGCCAGTGCTGGCGCGCCAGGCGGTGATGCGGTCGCTGGCATCGGCGCCGATCACGAGTTCGGCGTTGCTGGCCACGGCTTGCGCGCCGGCGTTGTTGCGCGACCAGAGCAAGGCGCCACGCGCGGCATCGGCACAGCCCACGGCCGACTGGAAGGCGCGGCCGCAGACGCGGTCGCCCACACGCACCGTCGGGCCGATCAGGTCGGCCAGGCGCTCCACCTCGTTGGTGCCCCGCGGCGAAGCCAGCGGCACCTCCCACAGCACGGTGCCGCGCACCGGATCCAGGGCAGTCAGGCGCTGGCCCTGGGCCACGAGCAGGCTGTTGCGGAAAGCCGTCACCACGCTGGCCTGCGCCAGGGTGAGCGCGTCGCCCGGCTTGCTGAAGACCCACAGGCGGCGGCCGTCCAGCGCATCGAAGGCGTGCACAGCACGGTCCACGCCCATCACGAAGACCCGCTCGCCGGCCACGAAGGGCGGCGTCACCACGGCCGAAGGCACACGCTTGCGCCAGACCTCGCGGCCGTTGTCGAAGGTGACGACCTCGTTGCCGCGGGTCACCACGCTGGTGAAGCGGCCGTCGCTGCCGACGCCGGCAGCGATGGCACCGCCCGCGCTGGCCCGCCAGAGTTCGGCACCGTCTTCGGCTTTGAGCGCACGCACCTCGCCGCCGCTGGCGACGAAGAACACGCCGCCCTGCACCGTGGGCACCATCGGAAAGTTGATGCTGCCGATGCTGGCCGACCAGACCTGGCGGGCCGAGATCTTGGCCTCCACCGGCTCCAGCGGCGTGGGCTTGGGCTTGTCGGCCGCACAGCCGGCCAGCAGCAGCGCCACACCCGTGGCGCCCAAGACACCCCGCCACGACGAACGCAGCAGCGCCATCACTTCGAGGCCCCGGAGGCCGCGGCCGCCGCAGCGGCAGGCGCAGCGCCTGGGGCCGCGCCGATCGAGCTGAGCTTGGCCTCGACGAGGCGGCGGTAGTCCAGCTTGGCGTCCATCGCGGCGTAGGCGGCCTGCCAGGCCGTGCGCGCCTCGGCCTTCTTGCCCTGGGCCATGAAGAGGTCGCCGCGGCGGTCGGCCACCAGCGCGGTGAACTCGGGTGCTGTGGCAGCGTCCAGTACCTTCAGGCCTTCGTCGTATTGCTTGGCATCGGCGAGCACGGCGGCCAGGCGCAGGCGCGCGATGGTGCGCATCTCGTCTTCCACGCCGTTCTCGGCCACCCAGGTCAGGCTGGCCTTGGCGGCATCGGCCTGGCCCTTGTCGACCTGCACCTTGGCGGCCGTGAGGCCGCCCTGCTGGGTGATGGGTGCCTTCGGGAAGCGCTGGCGCATGTCGGCGAAGACGCGCGCGGTTTTCTCGGCATCACCGGCTGCAGCGGCGCGGTCGAGTTCCTCGAACATCGCGCCGGCCTTCACGGCCTGGTCCCGCTGCCAGTAGTTCCAGCCGTTCCAGGCGGCAAAGCCGCCGAGCACCAGCACCAGTGTCCAGGTGATGAGGTTGCCCTGCTTCTTCCAGAACGCCTTGAGCGCGTCGAGTTGTTCCTGCTCTTGCAGGTCGAGTTGTGTGGCCATGGGTGCGGGGCGCCCGTTTCTGATGGGAAAAAAGAGTGCGGGATTATGCGTTGCGCAGTTCATGGGCCCAGGCGGCAGCCTCGGCCAGCGAACGGCTGCTCTGCGCGGCGGCGGCGTCGCGCAGCGGCTTCAGCGCGACTTCGCCGCGCGCCAGCTCGTCGGCGCCGAAGACCAGCGCCCAGCGCGCACCGCTCGCATCGGCCTTCTTGAACTGGCTCTTCATACTGCCACCGCCGCCATTGAGCACCACGGCCAGGCCCTGCGCACGCAGGGTCTCCAGCAGCGGCATCACCTGTGGCAGCGCGGCCAGGTCGGGCACCACGGCGTAGGCGTCGGGCGCGGCTGGCGGCGGCTGCAGCCGCAGCGCTTCCAGCAGCAGCAGCAATCGTTCGATGCCCAGACCGAAGCCCACGCCCGGCGCCGGCTTGCCACCCAGCTCTTCGATCAGCTGGTCGTAGCGGCCGCCACCACACACCGTGGCCTGCGAGCCCAGGTGCGGCGTGACCCACTCGAAGACGGTGAGGTTGTAGTAGTCCATGCCGCGCACCAGGCGCGGGTTGACGCGGTAGGCCAGGCCGGCGGCATCCAGCACGGCGCGCAGCGCGTTGAAGTGCGCCAGCGACGCCTCGCCCAGGAAATCCATCAGCCGAGGCGCGGCATCCACCAGCGCCTGCATGGTGGGGTTCTTGGTGTCCAGGATGCGCAGCGGGTTGCTGTGCAGGCGGCGCTTGGCCTCTTCGTCCAGCTGCTCCGCGTGGGCTTCGAGGTACGTGATGAGCGCGGCGCGGTGGGCCTTGCGCTCCTCCGGTTGACCCAGGCTGTTGATCTCGAGCGTGACGTCACTGCCTTCCTTCAGGCCCAGCTCGCGCCACAGCGCGCGCACCATCAAGATGAGCTCGGCGTCGACATCGGGACCGGCATAGCCGAAGGCTTCCACGTCCAATTGGTGGAACTGGCGGTAGCGGCCCTTCTGCGGGCGCTCGTGGCGGAACATCGGGCCCATCTGCCAGACGCGAAGCGGGCCGTTGTAGAGCGCGTTGTGTTCGTTGATCGCGCGCACCATGCCGGCCGTGGCTTCGGGGCGCAGCGTGAGGCGGTCGCCGTTCATGCTGTCTTCGAAGGAGTACATCTCCTTCTCGACGATGTCGGTCACCTCGCCCAGCCCACGCACGAAGAGCGCGGTGGGCTCGACGATGGGCGTGCGCAGCCCGCGGTAGCCGTAACGCGCCAGCACGCGGCGCACGGTGTCTTCGAACCACTCCCAGCGCGCCGAATCGGCGGGCAGGATGTCGTTCATGCCTTTGACGGCGGTGAGTTTTTCAGCCATGGGAGTGCAAAAGAATCAAGCTTCCCGCCACGGAACCGGCTCTGCCGGGCAGTTGGCGGACGGCCCCCTCGGGGGGTAGCGAGCGCTTAGCGAGCCTGGGGGCTCGCTTCAAGTTCCGAATCGCTTGGCGATGTAGTCCTCGACGATCTTGTGGAACTCGTGGACGATGCCCTCGCCACGCAGCGTCATGGCCTTCTCGCCGTCGATGTAGACCGGCGCGGCCGGGGCTTCGCCGGTGCCCGGCAGGCTGATGCCGATGTCGGCGTGCTTGCTCTCGCCGGGGCCGTTGACGATGCAGCCCATCACGGCCACCTTCATCGTCTCCACGCCCGGGTACCTGGTCTTCCACACCGGCATCTGCGCACGCAGGAAATCGTCGATCTGCTTGGCCAGTTCCTGGAAGGTGGTGCTGGTGGTGCGGCCGCAGCCGGGGCAGGCGGTGACGCTGGGGTTGAAGCTGCGCAGGCCCAGGCTCTGCAGGATTTCCGCGGCCACCACCACCTCTTGCGTGCGCGCCTCGCCGGGCTGCGGCGTCAGGCTCACGCGGATGGTGTCGCCAATGCCTTCCTGCAGCAGGATGGACAGCGCCGTGGCGCTGGCCACCGTGCCCTTGGTGCCCATGCCGGCTTCCGTCAGGCCCAGGTGCAGCGCGTAATCGCAGCGCTTGGCCAGCGCACGGTAGACGCTGATCAGGTCCTGCACGCCGCTGACCTTGCAACTGATGATGATGTTGTCGGGGTTCAGGCCGATCTCACGCGCGTAGTCGGCCGAGCTCAGCGCGCTCTGCACCAGCGCCTGGTACATCACCTGCTTCGCGTCCAGAGGCGCAGCGCGCTTGGCGTTCTGGTCCATCAGCTCGGCCAGCAGTTCCTGGTCGAGGCTGCCCCAGTTGACGCCGATGCGCACCACCTTGTCGTACTTGGCGGCGGCCTCCACCATCATCGCGAACTGGCGGTCGCGCTTGTCGCCCTTGCCCACGTTGCCGGGGTTGATACGGTACTTGCTGAGCGCCTGCGCCATCGCCGGAAACTCGGTCAGCAAGCGGTGGCCGTTGAAGTGGAAATCGCCCACCAGCGGCACCGGGATGCCCATGCGGTCGAGCTGCTCGCGGATGTGCGGCACGGCTTCGGCGGCCTCGGGCGTGTTGACGGTGATGCGCACCAGCTCGCTGCCGGCCTGCGCCAGTTCCTTGCACTGGATGGCGGTGCCGATGGCGTCCACCGTGTCGGTGTTCGTCATGCTCTGGATGCGCACCGGCGCGTCGCCACCGATGGTGACGACGTGGTCGCCCCAGGCCACGCGCGCCTGGCGCGAGCGGCGGGGGGCGGGCCAGGCGGCCTCGATGATGTCGACGGCGTCGGGTGCGTTCATGGCAGGGTCTCGTTCACTTGGGGGCGCGCCGCGGGCGCAGGCCGGGTCAGCGCAGTTCCACGCGCGCGACATTCTCGCGCGTGCTCGGCCCCAGGTCGTAAGGGCGGCCGCGGAAAGCCAGCTGCGTGCCGGCGGCATTGCCGATCACCAGGCGCATCGGCAAGCTGCCGTCCACGCCCACGGTTTCACCGGGCTGCACGGTGCGCGACAGCAGAAGCTGGCCGTTGCCGTCGCGCACTTCCACCCAGCTGGATTCGGTGCTGCGCAGTTGCAACAAGTTGGTGACGGGTGGGGTCGCGGCCGGTGCGGGAGCGGGGGTGGCTGCCACGGAAGTGGCCGTCGCCGCTGCGGTTGGAACGGCAGGCAGGGCTGGCGCCGCTGCGGGATCGCTGGCCGAAGCCTCGGGGCCTTGTGCAGCGAAGACCGTCTCGATGAGTGCTTGCGAAGCCGCCACCGCCGGCCCGCTGGCCACCACAGCAGGTGCAGATGCGGCCAAGTCCAGGGACAGCGGCGCGGAAGCCGGCAACGCCACCGGCGCCACCGACGGCGAGCCCTGCAGGCCCAACCACCAATGCCCGGGCACAAAGATCACGGCGAGCGCCGCCACCACGAACAACACCGTCGCCCACACCATCGGCTTGCGCGCAGCGCCCACCATGAGCCCGGGTTCCTCACGGCCGGGCCGGTCGCGGAAGGGCGTGTTCAGGCCACCGCTGCCGGGTTCCAGCGCCACCGTCGAAGGTGCCGGCGGCATCAGGTCCAGCACCGGGCGGGCGTCGATCTTCAGCGAGCGGCAAACGGTCTGCGCGAGAGCCCGCGTGAAGGTGGCGTCGGGCAGTTCGTCGTAGCGGTCGTTCTCCAGCGCTTCGAGCTTGCGCGGCGACACCTTGATCGAGGCTGCCAACGCGGCGATGTGCAGCCCCTGCTTCTCGCGCGCAGCACGCATGAGCGCACCGGCCGAGCCGGCGCCTCCCGCCTGACCCACGGGGCCCGCCTGGGGCTCACTCATCGAAACGCCCTCTCTCGAACAGCAGCACTTACGCAGAGCTCGGGAAGCGCTCTTGCAGCTTGCGGCCGAAATCCTGCACACCTTGCATGTTGCCCAGGCGCCGCTCGATGCGGGCCGCCAGCCACAGGCTCTGCGCGCTGCTCAGCTCGGGCTGCGCGTTGATACGCGAGATGTAGAAACGCGCACGCTCCAGCTCGCCGCGACGCAGCAGCACATCGCTCAGGTTGTAGGCCGTCACCGGGTTGGCCGGGTCCAGCTCGTACGAGCGCGACAGCGTGCGTTCGGCCTCGGCCCAGCGGCCGGCTCGTGCCTGGCACACACCCTGGGCCAGCAGCGTGCGCGTGGCGTCGCGGTACTGCGGCTGGGCCAGCGCGCTCGTGAACTGCGCTTCGGCCTCGGTCCAGCGCTGCTGCTGGCACAGGAACCAGCCGTAGTTGTGCATGGTGCCGCCTTCGCGCGGGGCCAGCTGCAGCGCGCGCTGGAAGCTCTGGTCGGCGAGCTGGTTGTCGCCCTTGTTGGCCAGGGCCAGGGCGCGCAGGTTGTAGGCCTCTGGCAGATCGGGCTTGGCGGCCAGCGCCTTCTGCACTTCTTCGAGTGCCGTGTCGGCCTGCCCGCGGCCCAAGTACAGGGCCGCCAGTTCGAGGCGCACGCGGGCACGCTTGTCGGGATCGGCCGGCTCGCTGGGCGTGCGGGCCGGCTCGGCGCCCGAGGTGGTGGTGGTGGTGCTGACACAGGCACCCAGCAAGGCCGTCGCCCCCAGCACCAGGGCGACGAAAGCCAGGCGCGCGCGGGTTTGCAGATGCTTCATGCCGGGCCTCCAGCCACGATGGGAATCACGGCGCGCTGGCGCGCCAGGCGGTCGCGGGCGTTGGTGCGGTCCTGCACCTCGCCGGCCAGTTGGCCGCATGCGGCGTCGATGTCGTCGCCGCGCGTCTTGCGCACGGTGGTGACGATGCCGGCGGCCTGCAGCACCTGCGCAAAGGCTTGCACCCGTTCGCGCGGCGAGCGCAACAGGCCCGAGGCCGGGAAGGGGTTGAACGGAATCAGGTTCAGCTTGCAAGGCAGCCGCGTCTTCAGCAGCTTCACCAGCGCCTGCGCGTGTTCGGGCGTGTCGTTCACGCCATCGAGCATGCAGTACTCGAAGGTGATGAAGTCGCGCGGCGCGGCGCTGAGGTAGCGCACGCAGGCGTCTAGCAGCTCTTCGATCGGGTACTTGCGGTTCAGCGGCACGAGGTGGTCGCGCAGCGTGTCGTCGGGTGCGTGCAGCGAGACGGCCAGGGCGACGGGGCAGTCGTCGCGCAGGCGGTCGATCATCGGCACCACGCCGGAAGTGGACACCGTCACGCGGCGGCGGCTCAGGCCATAGGCGTGGTCGTCGAGCATGGTGCGCAGCGCGGGCACGAGAGCGCTGTAGTTCTGCAGCGGCTCGCCCATGCCCATCATCACGACGTTGTCGATGGCGCGTTCGCCGTCTTTCAGGCCCAGAGTCTGGCGCAGGCGGTGCTCGGCAAACCACAGCTGCGCGACGATTTCGCCCGTGGCGAGGTTGCGGTTGAAGCCTTGGTGGCCGGTGCTGCAGAAGCGGCAGCCCACGGCGCAACCGGCCTGCGAGCTCACGCACAGCGTGCCGCGGTCGGTTTCGGGAATGAACACGGTTTCCACCGCGTTGCCGTCGCCCACGTCGAACAGCCACTTGGTGGTGCCGTCGGCGGAGACGTGCTCGCTGATGAGCGGCAGGCCGCGCACCTCGGCGGCGCCGGCAAGCTTGCCACGCAGGCTCTTGGCCAGGTCGGACATCTGGTCGAAGTCGGCCTGGCCCTTCTGGTGGATCCAGCGGTAGAGCTGGACGGCGCGGAAGCGCTTTTCGCCCAGCCCTTCGCAGAAGGCCGCCAGCCCCTCGAGATCGAAGTCGAGCAGGTTGACGGCCATGGCGGCTTTACCGGCTGTAGACGTTCATGCCGGGGAAGAAGAACGCGATCTCGACCGCAGCGGTCTCGGGCGCGTCGCTGCCGTGCACGGCGTTGGCGTCGATGCTGTCGGCGAAATCGGCACGGATGGTGCCCTTCTCGGCCTTCTTCGGGTCGGTCGCGCCCATCAGCTCGCGGTTCTTGGCGATGGCGCCTTCACCTTCGAGCGCCTGGATCATCACCGGGCCGCTGATCATGAAGCTGACCAGGTCGTTGAAGAAGGGGCGCGCCTTGTGCACGGCGTAGAAGGCCTCGGCCTCGCCACGCGACAGATGCGCCATCTTCGCGGCAACGACCTTCAGGCCGGCGCCTTCGAAACGGGCGTAGATCTGGCCGATGACATTCTTGGCCACGGCGTCGGGCTTGATGATGGAAAGGGTGCGTTCAATGGCCATGATGAAAAGTTCTCCTGAATCAACGACTTGGCAAAGCTTTTGATTGTAGCGCGGCGCCCGGGGGCTTCAGCCCGGTGAGCACGCCACGCCACGCAAACCGGGATGGGCTCAGCGCCCGCCCTTGCGGCCGCCCCTGGAGCCGCCCTTCGGGCCGCCGCTCGGACCACCGGGCTTGCCGCCCCCACCCCCGCCACCACCGCCGGTGTTCGGGCGGCGCGGGCCTCCGCGGCCACCACCGCCGCCGCCCTTGCCCTTGCGCAGGAAGGCATCGGCGCCGATGTAGCCCACGGCGGTCTGCAAGGGGTCTGGCACGCGGTTCGGATCACCGCCGCCCTTCTTCGGGCCGCCAGCACGGCCGTTGCGGCCACCGCGTTTGCCCGGCCCCCCGGCCGCGCTGCCGCCCGGACCGAAACCACCGCCGCCGCCACCGCCGGCAAAGCGCCGGTCGTAGGTCTGCTGCAGGGGGTTGGGAATCGGGCCGTCTTCCGGGATGTCGCGCTGCGGCTGGCGGTCGCGCATCAGCGCGCGCTTGTCGTAGGTCTGCTGCAGCGGATTCGGGATCGGGCCGTCTTCCGGAATCTCGCGCTTCTTCGCACGCTCTTGGTGGATGGCGCGTTTGTCGAAGGTCTGCTGCAAGGGGTTGGGAATGAAGCCGATGTCGCCTTCGCCGCGCGGCGGGCGAGGTTCACGCGGCTCGCGCGGCGGCCGGGCCTCACGCGGCGGGCGCGGCGGCTGCTCGGGACGTGGGCCCCGGTCGGCCATCGGCGGACGGGCCTCGCGCGGCTCGCCACGGCCCTTGCCGCCGCGGCGGTTGCGGTCGCGGCGGCCGCCCTCGCCTTCGGCGGCCTCGCGCGGCGGGCGCACTTCTCCGCCTTCAGGTCGATCGTTGCGTTCCGGGCGGGCCACACCGGCCAGGCGGCGCAGGTTGCGCAGATCGCCTTCGTCCAGTTCGACCCAGACGCCGCGCTTCAGCCCGCGCGGCAGCACCACGCTGCCATAGCGGATGCGGATCAGTCGGCTCACCGCATGGCCCACGGCCTCGAACAGGCGGCGCACCTCGCGGTTGCGGCCTTCGGTGATGACGCAGCGGTACCAGTGGTTCACGCCCTCGCCGCCGCCGTCGTCGATGCTCTTGAAGGCGCAGCGCTGGCCGTCGATGTCCACGCCTTCCAGCAGCTTGGCCTTGGCCTCGGCGCCCAGCACGCCCAGCGAACGCACGGCGTACTCGCGCTCCACGCCGAAGCGCGGATGCATCAGCTGGTTGGCCAGTTCACCCGAGGTGGTGAACAGCAGCAGGCCTTCGGTGTTGATGTCGAGCCGGCCCACGCTCTGCCACTTGCCTTGCGGCAGGCGCGGCAGGCGGCGGAAGACGGTGGGGCGCTGCTGCGGATCGTCGTGCGTGACGACCTCGCCCGCGGGCTTGTGGTACGCCAGCACGCGCGCCGGCGGCGGCGCGATGCGGTAGCGCACCGGCTTGCCGTCGAGCGCGATGCGGTCACCGAAGCTCACGCGCTGGCCGATGTGCGCGCGCTCGCCATTCACGGTGAAGCGGCCGTCGGCGATCATCTGTTCCAGGTCGCGGCGCGAACCCACGCCGGCCTGCGCCAGCACCTTGTGCAGCTTGGGCGCGTCGGCCTCGGGCGCCAGCACGCGGCGCGGCTGGCCGTCGTCACCGGCAGCTGCAGGGTCGGCGGCTTCGGCCCCATCGAGTCCGGGTTCGTCGTCCAGCTGGGGATCGGCAGGGGCCATCACCTCTTCAGCTGCCACGGCGCTCGGCTTCGCAACGTCAGCGTCAGAGGCGGCGTCAGCGCCTTCGCCCTCGGCGGCAGGCTCGGTGTCGAACTCGCCCGAGAGCACCTGCGCGAACAAGGCCTCGGTCACGGGCTGCAGTGCCTGCACCAGCGGGGCCACGCCTTCGGCGACATCGGCACCGTCGCGAGCACCGCCACGGCGGCCGCGGCGGCGGTTGCGTCCGCGGCGGCCGCCCGGACGCCCGTCTTCACCACCACCCTCGGCGGACGGGCCGTCAGAAGCGCCCTCTTCCGAGCCCTCTTCCGAGCCCGCTGCCGGGGCTTCTGCGGCTTCCGCGGCTGGCGCGCCGGCCGGGCTCGAGGCCTCGGCAGACACAGCTGGCGCACTCTGCGCCACGTCCGCAGACCCTTCCACCGGGCTTGCAGCAGCCACACTGCGCTTGCGGCGCGGCTTCGCGGCTACAGGCTCAGCAGCACTGTCGAGCGGCGGTGCGGCCTCGCCATCAGCCTCGGGCGCAGCCGCGGCAGCGGCTTCGGCCACCTTGCGTGGCGCGCGCTTGCGCTTGGGCTTGTCGGCCGGGGCCTCGGGCCCGGCGTCAGCGCCAGTGTCCGGGGGCAGCTCGTTGTCGGAAGGGTTCATGCGGGCTTGTCGTTGGCGGTGAGAGGTGCGGCTTCAACGGCCGCGGGGTCGGTGCCGACAGTCGGCAACGGATCTTGTGGGGGTGGTGCTGCCGGGGCTTCCGCCGAGGGTGCAGGGTCAGTGGTATCTGGCTGGGCAGCCAAGGCGGCCGCTTCCTGCAGCGCTTCCAGCGGCAGGCTGGCCTGCGCGCCTTCCAGCAGGTCGGGCAGCTCGGGCGCCTGAGCGAGGGCCTCGAAGGAACGCGCGGCCGATTCGGCGCCGTCGATGGGCGGCAGTTGATCCAGGCTGGCCAGGCCGAGGTCATCGAGGAACTGGCGCGTGGTGGCGTAGAGGGCCGGCCGGCCCGGGGCCTCGCGGTAGCCGATGGCGTCGATCCAGCCGCGGTCTTCGAGCTGCTTGACGATCTGGCTGCTGACGGTGACACCGCGGATGTCCTCGATGTCACCCCGTGTCACGGGTTGGCGGTAGGCCACGATGGCCAGCGTCTCCATCGCAGCGCGCGAGTACTTCGGCGGCTTCTCGGGGTGCAGGCGATCGAGGTACACGCGCAATTCGGGCCGGCTCTGGAAACGCCAGCCGCTGGCCAGCGCGACGAGTTCGACGCCGCGGTCTTGCCAGTCGTTGACGAGTTCGTCGAGCAGGCGGCGCAGGGTGTCGGCGCCGATCTCTTGATTGAACAGGGCCTTCATCTCGGCCAGCGGCAAAGGTGCGCTGGCGCAGATCAACGCCGTTTCGAGGACACGTTTGGCCTCAGCTGTGTTCATGGCCTGCGCTGGGTGCGGCCACGGCCCGGGCCGTGGTCTTGAGTTCATCCGAAGGGTCGGGGGCCGCGAAGCCGATAAGGGCCGGGGCGCGGGTTGGGCCCGGTACGGCGCGGTGCCGGCAGCGGGCGTGTGCAGCGAGTCGAACAGGCGCGGAACGCGTTTGGCGTGCGGCGGCGCTGCGAAAGCGAACTGATTGTAGCCTTGATATCGCAGCAGGCCGGCTTCAGCCGCACACCTGCTGCCAGGCCTGCGCGAAATCGGCGGGCGGCGGGCAATCGAAAACCATCGGCGCGCGCGACATCGGGTGCGCCAGTTCGAGGTGAGTGGCGTGCAGCGCTTGGCGGGCCATGCCGAGCGCGGGCTTGCCGCCATAGAGGGCATCGGCCACCAGCGGGTGACCGCGGTGCGCCAGATGCACGCGGATCTGGTGCGTGCGCCCGGTGTGCAGCGTGCAGCGCAGCGCGCAGACGCTGTCGCTGGTGGCCAGCACAGCCACGTCCGTGCGTGCCGGTTTGCCGCTGCCCACCACGGCCATGCGCACGCGCACGGCGGGGTCGCGGCCGATGGGCGCCTCCACCGTGAAGGCCTCGGCCGCGGGCAGGCCATGCGCCAGCGCCAGGTAGCTGCGGTGAACGCTGCGGGCGGCGATGTCGCGCACCAGGGCCGTAACGGCCGGCAGCGATTTGCCGACCATCATCACCCCCGAGGTGTCCTTGTCGAGCCGGTGCACGATGCCCGCGCGCGGCAAAGCCGCAGCGCCCGGGTGCCGAGCCAGCAAGCCGTTGAGCAAGGTGCCCGACCAGTTGCCTGGCGCCGGGTGCACCACCAGGCCGGCGGGCTTGTCGATGACGAGCAGATCTTCGTCTTCGTACAGCACCACCAGCGGCAGCGGCTGCGGCCGGTAGGCCCGGCTTTCGTCGGTGGGCACCAGTTCGATCTGCACCGCCTGGCCGCCCCGCATGCGCCGCGAGGCAGCGCCGCCCGCTGCGCCATCGACCTGCACATGGCCCAGATCCAGCAGGTGCTGCAAGTGGCTGCGAGAGAACTCCGGCGCCAGCGCGACCAGCACCTTGTCGAGCCGCTCGCCGTGCTGGGCGGTGGCCACGGTGCCGGTGCGTATCTCCGCGGGGGGATCGATGCCAGCGCCCGTGTCTTCGGCCGCGTCGTCGGCGTGCTGCGCAGCAGCGCTGGCGGAGGCCTGCTTCGCGAGGCCCGCCGCTGCAGCGGGGCTGGGCCGAGATGGGACGAGGGGCTCCCTATAATCAGCGCCTTCTTGCACGACCGGCACCTTTCTCGATGAGCCTTTCTGTGATGTGGCCCAAGTTCTCGCGCCTTGCGCTGCTGGGCGTGCTGGCGGTGGCCGTGCAACTGGTCGGATGCGGCTCGACGCCTGTTGAAGAATCGCCGGATACCACCGCGGAGCGATTGTACAAAGAGGCCCGCGAAGACATGACCGCGGGCAGCTACGAGCGCGCCATCAAGACGCTGGAGCGCGTGGAGAGCCTGGCTGCCGGTTCCCTGCTGAGCCAGCAGGCCCAGTTGGACACGGCCTACATGCATTGGCGCAACGGCGAGCGCACCGAAGGCTTGGCCGCGGTGAACCGTTTCATCAAGCTCAACCCTTCGAGCCCGGCCCTCGATTACGCGCTCTACCTGCGCGGTGTGATCAACTTCAACGAGAACCTCGGCCTGCTGGGCAAGATCGCGGACCAGGATCTCTCCGAACGCGATCAGAGCGCGGCCCGCGAGTCCTTCCAGTCCTTCAAGCAATTGATCGACCAGTTCCCGCAGTCGCGCTACGCCGGTGACGCGAAGGCGCGCATGAACTTCATCATCAACGCGCTGGCCAGCTACGAGGTGCATGTCGCACGCTACTACTTCCGTCGCGGTGCCTACGTGGCGGCGGCAGCGCGTGCGCAACAGGCGGTGTCGGAGTTCCAGCGTTCACCGGCCGCCGAAGAAGCGCTCTTCCTGATGATGCAGAGCTACGACAAGCTGCAGCTCACCAGCCTGCGCGACGATGCCGAGCGCGTGCTGCGCAAGAACTTCCCAGACAGCGCCTTCCTGAACCAGGGCAACGCGCTCAGCGCCCGCCCCTGGTGGCGCTTCTGGTGACGGCACCGCACTGAAGCCGCCCGGCGCACAGGCCCGCGGCGCTCAGTGCGCCCAGGCCAGTTCCTGCAGCCAGGCCAGTGCCTGGCTTTCATCCTTCAGCAGCCCCATCGGCGGCAAGGCCGCGATCAGCCGCCGCCCGTAGCCCATCTGGCGCATGCGCGGGTCGCACAGCACGAGCAGGCCACGGTCGCTCTCGGTGCGGATGAGGCGTCCGGCGCCCTGCTTCAGCGAGACCGCCGCCTCGGCCACGAAATAGGCCTCGAAAGGGTTCTTGCCGGCCTCGCGCAGCTGCTTGACGCGCGCCTCCACCAGCGGGTCGCCCGGCGGGGGGAAAGGCAGCTTGTCGATCAGCACGCACTGCAGCGCATCGCCCGGCATGTCGATGCCTTCCCAGAAGCTGGCCGAACCGATGAGCACGCAGCCGCGCCCATCGCCATAACGCTGCAGCAGGGCACGGCGCGGCTCGCTGCCCTGCACCAGCACCGTGAGTTCCTGCCCGAGCGCCGCGGCCTCGGCCTGCAGCGCCTGCGCCACCTGCGGCAGCACGCGCAAGGTCGTGGTGAGCACGAAGGTGCGCCCGCCCAACGCAGCGGCGCAGCGCGCCGCCAGCGCGCCCACGGCCGCAGGGTGGCCCGGGGCGTTGGGCAGGGGCATGTTCGAGGGCACCCACACGCGCGCATGGGCTGCATAGTCGAAGGGGCTGCCCACGCGCAGCCGCACGGCATCTTCCAGGCCCGTGGTGGCGGTGAACCAGCTGAGGTCGTCGTCGTCACCGAGCGTGGCCGAGGTGAAGACCCAGGCCTTGGGCGATGCAGCGCGCTGCTGCGTGAGCATGTCGCGGATGTCCAGGGGCGACTCGACCAGCCGCGCCTGCTGCGGCGTCAGGTCGATCCAGCGCACCTGCCCAGGCTCGGCATCTTGCGCAAAGCGGCCGGCCAGCAGTGCCAAGGTGCGGGCGCGCTGCTCGAGCTTCGGGAACTCGGGGCTGGTCTCGGCCACGGCGGCCGCGGCGTCGCCGGCGGCGCGGGCAGCTTCAGCCAGTGCCTGCAGGGGCCCCAGCAACCCGTCGGCGCGCTCGTCCCAACGCAGTTTCAGCGCGCCGCGCACCTCACGCAAGGCACCGACAGCGCTCAAGCGCAGCTCGCGCGTGCAGCGCTCCAGGGCGGCCTGCAGATCGGCCCAGGCCTGCAGGCCGCGGGCGTGCTGCAGGCCAGCGGCCAGCAGGTCGCGCGCGAGTTCGAGCGCGGCGCCCGTGCTCAAGGTGGTGCCGAGGAACTGCACGCCGGCCTCCACCAGCTGGTGTGCCTCGTCGAAGACGGCCGCGTCGACGGTGGGCAAGAGCTCCGCCACGCCGCTGTCGCGCAAGGCCAGGTCGGCGAAGAACAGATGGTGGTTGACCACCACGAGGTCGGCCGCCATGGCCTCGCGCCGCGCCTGCATCACGTGGCACGCGCGGTGCTCGGGGCACTCGGTCCCCAGGCAGTTGTCGCGCGTGCTCGTCACCAGCGGGATGACGGGCGAGCGTTCGTCCAGGCCCTCGATCTCGGCGAGGTCGCCGCTGCGCGTGGCCTGCGCCCAGCTGGCCACGCGGTTCAAGGCACGCAGCGCGAAACGGTCGGGCAGCTGGCCGCTGGTCTGCGCCTGCTGCAGGCGCCAGCGGCAAAGGTAGCTGGCGCGACCTTTCAGCAGGGCCAGGCGCAGCGGCGTCTTCAGGGCTTCGGCCAGGCGCGGCAGGTCGCGCAGGAAGAGTTGGTCTTGCAAGCTCTTGGTGGCGGTGCTCACCAGTGCACGCCGGCCGGAAAGCAGCAACGGCACCAGGTACGCGAAAGTCTTGCCGACGCCGGTGCCGGCCTCGGCCACCAGCGTGCCGCGCTCCTGCAAGGCCTGCGCGATGTGCGCGGCCAGTTCGTCTTGCTGCGGGCGGGGAATGAAACCCGGGTCGGCCTGGGCCAGCGGCCCGTCGGCCGCGAAGGCACGGGCCACGGCCTCGACCAGGCCGTCGTCGTGGTCGTTCACGCGGGCTCGGGCGGGCTGAGCTGCAGTTCCAGCCGCGCGATCTGGTCGCGCAGCAGCAGCCGTCGCTTCTTCAGGCGGCGCAACGCGAGATCGTCGCCGGGTTTGTCGAGCGGGTTGCGGTCGATGAGATCGTCCAGGTCGGCATGTTCCATGCGCAGCTCGATGAGGCGGCGCTGCGGGGAGTGCAGGTTCTCGTCCATGGCTGCGGGGCGCGGGGCTGGGCCGAGTTTATATTCGTGACATGGCCCTCCCCACCGCAGCGTTCAGATTCAGTGCCGCCACCGGCTTGCACCGCGGTGACCGCGCCTACCAGCAAGACCAGGTCGAGATCATCGCCCACCCCAAGGTGACGGGCGCCGTGCTGGCCCTCGTGGCCGACGGCATGGGTGGCAAGAGCGGGGGCCGCAAGGCCGCCGACCAGGTGCTGATGACGGGCCGGCAGATCTTCGAGCGCTTCGCGCCCGTGCATGACGACTCGGCCGAGATGCTGCGCCAGGTGGTGCTGGAGTCGCACCTGATGATCAAACTGACGGCCATCACCTCCGAAGAAGAACCGCACAGCACCGTGGCGGCCTTCTACATCTCACCCACACTGGAGTGCGACGTGGTGCACGCGGGCGATTCGCGCGTGTACCACTTCCGCGGCGCCGAGATGATGCGCCGCACTGTCGACCACTCCTTCGTGCAGCGCCTCGTCGACGAAGGCAAGATCAGCGAAGAGGCCGCCAACACGCACCCGCAGAGCAACCTGCTCACGGGCTGCCTGGGCACGCACTCCGACCCGCCCGTGGCGCTGTGGCACATCGAGCGCCTGGAGTTCGGCGACACCATGCTGGCCTGCAGCGACGGCCTGTGGCACTACTTCACCCCGAAGGAGATCGGCGCCATCTTGCACGCCCTGCCCCCGCGCGAGGCCAGCGAGATGCTGATCAGCAAGGCGCGCCAGCGCGCCCGCGGCGGCGGCGACAACCTGTCGCTGGCCCTGGCCCGCGTCGACCCGCTGCGCTGAGGCGCAGCGCGCTTGCAGGCCTGAGGGCCTGCCCTCTCTTCGGCCGAACCGGCCTCGTCAACGAGACGCCGCCGGCACTGGCAGCGGGGCGGCCACGCGGCCTCGGCGTTCACGCTCGGCCTGACGCTCGCGGATGCGGGCCTGCGTGGCCTCGGCCTGCGCCTGTCGGTCGCGTGCCGCCGCAGCGCGCTGCCGCGCCGTGGCGTCTGCGGCCGATGCAGCCCGCGCCTTCTCGGCCTGGCGCTCGGCAGGCGCCGCGGCCCCAGCGCGCGGCGGCGGTGCCGCGCGCGGCGCCGCCTGCGATATGGGCTGCGACGCGGCCTGCAATGGCCCCGCTGCCAGCGTCGCCCGTTGGGCGGCCTCGCGCTGCTCGGCCTGCACCGCGGCACGGCGGGCTGCTGCGCGCTCGCGCCGCTCCAGGTCGTCCAGGGCCAGCCCTTCGGCGCGCGGGGAGGCCAGCGCCTGGCGGCGGCGCTCACGTGCCCCGTCGGCACAGGCGGTGACGGCGAAACGCTGCGCGCAAGCCGCCATCTCGGCCGAGAAACGGGCCTCGATCTGCTCGCGCTCGACCTGCAGGCGGGCGCGCACCTGGTCGCGCGGTGCCGAAGCGGCTGCACTCGCGCTGGCCGCCGTGGCATGCGGCAAGCCCAGTGCCAGCGGCAGAACCAGCACCAGCGCCGTCACAAGACCCAGCCGACCGGCCACGCCCGGCTTCATGTCAAGGAGGTGTCGACATCGCGACGTGCCAGCGCCAGGAACTCGGCGCTCTGCATCTCGTGCAGGCGCGAGACGGTGCGCGGAAACTCGTGCGCCAGCGGCCCCTCGGTGTACAGCTGCTCGGGCGGCACGGCGCAGCTCATCACCAGCTTCACGCGGCGGTCGTAGAGCACGTCCACCAGCCAGGTGAAGCGGCGCGCCTCGCTGGCCAGGCGCGGCGGCATCAGCGGCACGTTGCTCAGCAGCACGGTGTGGAAACGCGAGGCGATCTCCAGGTAGTCGTTCTGCGAACGCGGCCCGCCGCAGAGGGTGCGGAAGTCGAACCACACCACGCCGCCAGCGCGCCGCACGGCACGGATCTCACGGTGTTCGATGCTCATCACCGGGGCTTCGTCGCGCGCTTCGGCCAGCTGCTCGAAGGCCCGCTCCATCGCGGCCTCGGCCTCGGGCCCCAGCGGGCAGTGCAGCATGTCGATGCGCGCCAGCGTCTGCTGCCGGTAATCGGTGCCAGCGTCGACGTTCACCACCTCCAGCTGCTGCTTCAGCAGCTCGATGGCGGGCAGGATGCGGTCGCGGTGCAGCCCGTTCGGGTACAGGCCGTCGGGGTGGAAGTTCGAGGTGGTGACGATGCTCACGCGGTTGGCGAACAGGGCCGCCAGCAGCCGGTGCAGGATCATCGCGTCGGTGACGTCCGCGACGTGGAACTCGTCGAAGCAGATGAGCCGGAAACGCCGCGCGATGCGCGCACCCAGCTCGTCGAGCGGATCGGCCATGCCCTTGAGGTCTTGCAGCTCGCGGTGCACCTCGCGCATGAACTCGTGGAAGTGCAGCCGCGTCTTGCGCTGCAGCGGCACGGCCTGGAAGAAGCAATCCATCAGGAAGCTCTTGCCGCGGCCGACGCCACCGTACATGTACACGCCGCGCGGGATGGGCGGGCGCCGGATCAGCTTGGTCAGCGCGTTGCCGCGGCGGGCCTTGTAGTCGGCCCACTCGCCTTCGCAGCGCTCCAGCGCCTCCACCGCGCGCAACTGCGCGGGGTCGCTCTGGAAGCCGCGCTGCTTCAGCTCGGCTTCGTAGAGATCCCGAACGCTCACGGGCTCAGAAGTTCAGCGTGCGCTTGTCCACCGCGAGCGCGGCTTCCTTGGTGGCTTCGCTCAGGCTCGGGTGCGCATGGCAGATGCGCGCGATGTCTTCGGCGCTGGCCTTGAACTCCATCGCCACCACGGCTTCGCTGATCAGTTCGCTGGCCATGGGGCCGACGATGTGCACGCCCAGGATCTCGTCGGTGGCGGCATCGGCCAGGAACTTCACCATGCCGGTGGTGTCGCCCAGAGCGCGCGCGCGGCCGTTGGCCAGGAAGGGGAAGGTACCGGCCTTGTAGGCGCGGCCCGCGGCCTTCAGCTGCTGCTCGGTCTGGCCCACCCAGGCGATCTCGGGGCTGGTGTAGATCACCCACGGGATGGTGTTGAAGTTCACGTGCCCGTGCTGGCCGGCGATGCGCTCGGCCACGGCCACGCCTTCTTCTTCGGCCTTGTGCGCGAGCATGGGGCCACGCACCACGTCACCCACGGCCCACACGCCGGGCAGGTTGGTGCGGCACTCGTCGTCCACCACGATGGCGCCACGCTCGTCGAGCTTCAGGCCCACCGCTTCGGCGTTCAGGCCGATGGTGTTGGGCACGCGGCCGATGCTGATGATGAGCTTGTCGACTTCCAGCGTCTGGGCTTCACCCTTGGCGCTGGTGTAGGCGATGCTGACGCCCTTCTTGGCACCTTTGCCGGTGGTCTTGATCTCGCCGACCTTCACGCCCAGCTCGATCTTCAAACCCTGCTTGGTGAAGGCCTTGTGCGCCTCTTTGGCGATCTGCTCGTCCACCGCGCCCAGGAAGGTGGGCAGGCCTTCGAGCACCGTCACCTCAGAACCCAAGCGGCGCCAGACGCTGCCCATCTCCAGGCCGATGACGCCCGAGCCGATGACACCCAGCTTGGCCGGCACATCACCGATGCGCAGCGCACCGTCGTTGCTGAGCACGAACTCTTCATCGAAGGGCGTGCCGGGCAGCGCGCGGGCGTTGGAGCCCGTGGCCAGCACGACCTGCTTGCCGATCAGCACTTCGTCGTTGACGGCGATCTCGTAGCCACCGTCGGCCGCCTTCACGAAACTGCCACGACCGTGGAAGAACGCGATCTTGTTCTTCTTGAAGAGGTAGAGGATGCCGTCGTTGTTCTGCTTCACGACGCCGTCCTTGCGGGCCAGCATCTTCTTCACGTCGATGCTCAGGTCCTTCAGGCCGATGCCGTGGTCGGCGAAGGCGTGGCCGGCGTGCTCGAAGTACTCACTGCTCTGCAGCAGCGCCTTGCTGGGGATGCAGCCGACGTTGGTGCAGGTGCCGCCCGGGGCCGGGCCGCCCTTGCCGTTCTTCCACTCGTCGATGCAGGCCACGTTGAAGCCGAGCTGCGCGGCGCGGATGGCCGCGATGTAGCCGCCCGGGCCGCCACCGATGACGATGACGTCGAAGTTCTTGCTCATCGTGCCGGCCTCAGATGTCGAACATCAAACGGGCCGGGTCTTCCAGCGCGTCCTTCATGGCCACCAGCGCCAGCACGGCTTCGCGGCCGTCGATGATGCGGTGGTCGTAGCTCATCGCCAGGTAGTTCATCGGGCGCACCACGACCTGGCCGTTCTCGACCACGGCGCGGTCCTTCGTGGCGTGCACGCCCAGGATGGCGCTCTGCGGCGGGTTGATGATGGGCGTGCTCAGCATGCTGCCGAAGGTGCCGCCGTTGCTGATGCTGAAGGTGCCGCCGGTCAGCTCTTCGATGCCGAGCTTGCCGTCCTTGGCCTTCTGGCCGTATTCGGCGATCTTCTTCTCGATATCGGCAAAGCTCATCTGGTCGGCGTTGCGCAGCACCGGCACCACCAGGCCGCGCGGGCTGCCCACGGCGATGCCGATGTCGAAGTAGCCGTGGTAGACGATGTCGTTGCCGTCGACGCTGGCGTTGACGATGGGGTACTTCTTCAGCGCCGCCACGGCCGCCTTCACGAAGAAGCTCATGAAGCCCAGCTTCACGCCGTGCTCCTTCTCGAACTTCTCCTGGAACTTCTTGCGCATGTCCATCACCGGCGCCATGTTCACTTCGTTGAACGTGGTCAGGATGGCGTTGGTGCTCTGGCTCTGCACCAGACGTTCGGCAATGCGCGCGCGCAGGCGGCTCATCGGCACGCGCTGCTCGGGGCGCTCACCCAGGCTGTTGCCCACGGGCGCGGCCACCTGCTGCAGCGGCGCTGCGGCGGGGGCGGCGGCCTTGGGCGCCGCCACGGGTGCGGGGGCGGGTGCCGGGGCGGCCAGCGCACCGAGCACATCGCCCTTGGTCACGCGGCCGTCCTTGCCGGTGCCGGCCACGGAGCCGGCGGCCAGGCTGTTGTCGGCCATCAGCTTGGCGGCGGCGGGCATGGCCACGCCGGCCTTGCTGGCGGAAGCCGGCGCCGCGGCAGCAGCGGCCGCGGGGGCGGCCGCCGGTGCTGCGGGTGCCGCGGCCGGGGCTGCAGCGCCGGCCTTGGCGGCGGTGTCGATGCGCGCGATCAGCTGCTCGGCCGTGACGGTGGCGCCATCGGCCTGCACGATCTCGGCCAGGACACCGGCCGCCGGTGCCGGCACTTCCAGCACCACCTTGTCGGTTTCCACCTCGATCAGGATCTCGTCCATGGCGACGGCGTCGCCCGGCTTCTTCTTCCACTGCAGCAGCGTGGCCTCGGCCACCGATTCAGAGAGCTGCGGAACCTTCACTTCAACAATTGACATGGTCTATCTCGGATGTTTGTTCTGGGCGGGCGACGGCGTGGCTCACTTGGTGAGCACGAAGCCCTTGAGCTTGCCGAAGGCCTGGTCGAGCAGCGCCTTCTGCTGCTCTTGGTGCAGGTGGCTGTACCCCACGGCCGGCGAGGCGCTGGCGGGGCGGCCGGCGTAACCCAGCTTCTGCCCGTCGAGCATGTTCTCGTGCACGTAGTGCTGCACGTAGAACCAGGCGCCCTGGTTCTGAGGCTCGTCCTGGCACCACACCACGTCGGTGGCGTTCGGGAAGCGCTTCATCTCGGCCGCGAAGGCCTTGTGCGGGAACGGATACAGCTGTTCCACCCGCACGATGGCCACGTCCCAGGCCTTCTTCTCGTCGCGCTTCTTGATCAGGTCGTAGGCCACCTTGCCCGAGCAGCAGATCACGCGCTTGACCTTGTCGCCTTCCACCTCGGCGCGGGCCGGGCCGATGACGGTCTTGAACTCACCCTTGGTGAACTCGGCGAGCGGGCTCGTGGCGTCCTTGTTGCGCAGCAGGCTCTTGGGCGTGAAGATGATCAGCGGCTTGCGGAACTGCCGCACCATCTGCCGGCGCAGCAGGTGGAAGATCTGGCTGGCCGACGTGGGCTGCACGATCTGCATGTTGTTGTCGGCCGCCAGCTGCATGAAGCGCTCCAGACGCGCGCTGCTGTGCTCGGGGCCCTGGCCCTCGTAGCCGTGCGGCAGCATCAGCGTCAGGCCGTTGACGCGGCCCCACTTCACCTCGCCGCTGGCGATGAACTGGTCGATCACCACCTGCGCGCCGTTGGCGAAATCGCCGAACTGCGCTTCCCAGATCGTCAGCGTGTTGGGCTCGGCCGCCGCGTAGCCGTACTCGAAGCCCAGCACCGCCTCTTCCGACAGCAGCGAGTCGATGACGACGAAAGGCGCCTGGCCCTCGGCCACGTTCTGCAGCGGCACGTAGGTACCCGTGTCCCACTTCTCGCGGTTCTGGTCGTGCAGCACGGCATGGCGGTGCACGAAGGTGCCGCGGCCGCAGTCTTCACCGCTCAGGCGCACGGCATAGCCGCTGGCCACCAGCGAAGCGTAGGCCAGGGTCTCGCCCATGCCCCAGTCGACGTTGATCTCGCCACGGCCCATGGCGGCGCGGTCGGCCAGCACCTTCTCCACCAGCGGGTGCACCTTGAAGGTGGCCGGCAGCGTGGTGACACGTTCGCTCAGGCGCTTGACCTCGGCCAGCGGCAGCGCGGTGTCGGCCGCGTCTGTCCACTTCTTGCCAAGGAAAGGCGCCCAGTCCACCGCGTACTTGCTCTTGAAGTTCGTCAGCACCGGGTCCACGGTGTGGCGGCCTTCGTCCATCGCGGCGCGGTAGGCCTTGACCATGCCGTCGGGGCTGTTGGCGCCTTCGGCCTGCAGCACGCCTTGGGCCACGAGCTTGTCACCGTAAAGGCGGCGCGTGCCCGGGTGCTGGGCGATCTTCTTGTACATCAGCGGCTGGGTGAGCGAGGGTGTGTCCTGCTCGTTGTGGCCCAGCTTGCGGAAGCAGATGATGTCGACCACCACGTCCTTCTTGAACTGCTGGCGGTAGTCCATGGCCAGCTGCGTGCACCACACCACGGCCTCGGGGTCGTCGGCGTTCACGTGCAGCACCGGGGCTTCGATCATCTTCACCACGTCGCTGCAATACAGCGTGCTGCGGCTGTCGCGCGGGTCGCTGGTGGTGAAGCCGATCTGGTTGTTGATGACCAGGTGCACCGTGCCACCGGTGAAGTAGCCGCGCGTCTGCGCCAGCGCCAGCGTCTCCATCACCACGCCCTGGCCGGCGAAGGCGGCGTCGCCGTGCACCAGCACGGGCAGCACCTGGTCGCCGTCCTTGTCGCCGCGGCGCTCCATGCGCGCCTTGACGCTGCCCTCGACCACCGGGTTCACGATCTCCAGGTGGCTGGGGTTGAAGGCCAGGCTCAGGTGCACCGGGCCGCCGGGGGTGGTGACGTCGCTGCTGAAGCCCTGGTGGTACTTCACGTCACCGGCGGGCAGGTCTTCCTTGGCGGTGTGGTCGAACTCGGCGAAGAGGTCGGCCGGCATCTTGCCCAGGGTGTTGACGAGCACGTTCAGGCGGCCGCGGTGGGCCATGCCGATGACGATCTCCTGCACGCCGTTGGTGCCAGCGCGCTGCACCACCTCGTCCATGCTGGCGATGAAGCTCTCGCCGCCTTCGAGGCTGAAGCGCTTCTGGCCAACGTACTTGGTGTGCAGGTAGCGCTCCAGGCCTTCGGCCGCGGTCAGGCGGTCGAGGATGTGCTTCTTCTCGTCGGCGCTGAAGCTGGGCGTGCTGCGGCGCGACTCCAGGCGCTCCTGCCACCAGCGCTTCTCGGCCGGGTCGGTGCAGTGCATGAACTCGGCGCCGATGGTGCGGCAGTAGGTCTCACGCAGGGCCTGCACGATCTCGCGCAGGCTCATGTTCTCGGCCTTGGTGAAATAGGTGTTGGCCGCCGAGAAGGTGATGTCCATGTCCGACTCGGTAAGGTCGTAGAACGACGGCTCGAGTTCGGGGATCTTGGGGCGCTCGGTGCGCTTCAAGGGGTCGAGGTCGGCCCAGCGGCTGCCCAGAAAGCGGTAAGCCGCGATCAGCGACTGCACGTGCACCTGCTTGCGGGCGACGGCCAGGTCGGCCTCGCTGGCCTTCAGCGCAAAGGCGTTGGCCTTGGCGCGCTGTGCGAAGGATTCGACGACGGGGGCGTGAGCGACATCGCGCGCGGTGCTGCCATCGGTAGCCGGCACGTGCTGCAGATTGTCGAAATACGTGCGCCAGTTGTCGGGCACGCTGCCAGGGTTGTCGAGGTAGGCCTCGTACAACTCTTCCACGTAAGGGGCGTTGCCCCCGAACAGGTACGAGTTGGACCTGTGTTGCTGCATCATCTTTCGCTCACCTTTCGCCCTGGTTTCCAAGGCTCCGATGGGTTGATCAACCTTCCGCGACGCCGGCTGCACCGGGCAAGCGGACTAGCGACCCGCCTCGTCCGCACATGACATGCCGACAAGGGGACGGGAAGGACCGTTCGTTCAGGCCGTCACTCTAACACCCCGACTTGCGCGCCTTCCGCGTGCAATTGGACGCCTGCGACCCCTTTGTTTCCCTGACAGCCGCCGCTGGGTCTGCCAGACACTCGCCCGGCCATGCGCCCCCGCACCATCCTGCTGCGCGCCGATGCGCCCGCCAAGCCACCCACCGGCCAGCCGTGCAACGGCTGTGGCCTGTGCTGCGCGGCAGAACCCTGCCCACTGGGCATGTGGGTCAGCCGGCGCACCCGCGGCCGTTGCACGGCCCTGCGCTGGCAGACCGAGGCCGGCCAGTACCGCTGCGGCGTGTTGACCGACCCGGCCCGGCACCTGCCCTGGCTGCCGGCGCGCTGGGCGCAAGCCCTGGTGCGCCGCTGGATCGCCGCCCAGCAAGGCTGCGACGCCGATCTGCAGCCCCTCTGAAGCCGCCTACCTGACTGGAGCCTGCCATGCGCAATGCCCCCAACGCCCAAAGCCCGTGTTGGGCTGCCATTGCCGGCCTGTGCGGCGCCCTGGCCTGCCTGCCCGGCCATGCTGCACGCCCCCTGGTGACCGACGACCCGGGGGTGCTGGAGCGCGGCAGTTGCGAAGCGGAAGCCGTCCTCGGCCGCGACCGTGCCCCAGGCACCGACACCGTACGGGCGCAATCGCTGCAAGTCGGTTGCGGCCTGGGCCTGCAAAGCCAGGCCGCATTGGCCATTGCGCAAGAGCGCGCCGGCCCCGAGCGGACACGCGGCCTGGCCCTGGTGGGCAAGACCGCGCTCACTGCCGCCGATGCCCCGGTGCCGCTGGCCTTGGGCTGGGCCCTGGGCTGGCAACGCAGCCCCGGCACCGGCTGGCGCCATGCCGAGACCAGCGTGGCCCTGCTGGCCAGCATCGAACTCGCGCCCGGTCGCCAACTGGTGATGAACCTGGCCCATGTGCGCGATGCCGCCGTACGGCAAGGCAGCACCGGCTGGGGCGTGGGGATGGAACAAGCCGCAGGCGCCGACTGGGCCGTGGCCGGAGAGCTCTACGGGGATGACCGCGAGGCGCCCTGGTGGAACCTGGGGCTGCGCTGGAGCGCCATGCCGGAACGCGTGACGCTCGACATCGCCTACGGCCGCCAGATCGCCGGCGGGCGGCCGCAACGCCTGAGCGTGGGCGCGAAGCTCAGCTTCTGAAACCGCCCTGCGCCCAGGCCGGGCGCGCGTTTCCGTAGCATAGGCGGTTCAGTTCCCATCCTTCGAGGACACCGCCGATGAAACTCCACGCCCTGGTGGCCGCCGCCGCAGTCACGCTGGCCCTGGCCCTGCCCGCCCATGCGCAGACCGTGCGCTGGGCCGCGCAGAACGACATCCTGACCATGGACCCGCACTCGCAGAACCATGCCACCACCGTCACGGTGCTCGCGCATGCCTACGAGGGGCTCACGCGCTACAGCGCCACTTACGAGATCGAGCCCTCGCTGGCCACCAAGTGGACCTTCATCAGCCCGACGCAGGTGCGTTTCGAACTGCGCAAGGGCGTCAAGTTCCACGACGGCTCGCCCTTCACGGCCGACGACGTGGTCTTCAGCTTCGGCCGCATCAAGCAGCCGCAGGGCACGATGGGCATCTACGTCACCGGCATCAACGAGGTGAAGAAGATCGACAGCCACACCGTCGATCTGATCCTGGCCGCGCCCTCGCCCATCCTGCTGCGCAACCTGGCCTACTTCTTCATCATGAGCAAGGGCTGGGCCGAGAAGAACAAGAGCGCCAACGTCCAGGACTACAAGGCCAAGGAAGAGAACTTCGCCTCGCGCAACGTCAACGGCACCGGAGCCTTCCGCGTGACGGGCTGGCAGCCCGAGCAGCGCGTGACCATGGCCGCCAACCCGGCCTGGTGGGATAAGACGGGCGGCAACGTCAAGGAAGTGATCTACACGCCCATCAAGAGCGACCCCACGCGCGTGGCGGCCCTGCTCTCGGGTGACGTGGATCTGCTCACCGACATCCCCACGCAAGACGTGGCCCGCCTGCGCAGCGAGAAGAAGCTCAAGGTCATGGAAGGCCCGGAAGTCCGCACCATCTTCCTCGTGATGGACGTGGGCAGCCCCGAGCTGAAGTACAGCAGCGTCAAGGGCAAGAACCCCTTCGCCGACAAGCGCGTGCGCCAGGCGCTGAACATGAGCATCGACCGTACGGCCATCCAGCGCAACATCATGCGCGGCCTGTCGGTACCGGCGGGCATCCTGGTGGCGCCGGGCGTCAACGGCCACACGGCCGATCTCGACACGCCGCCTAAGGTGGACATCGAAGCGGCGAAGAAGCTGCTCGCCGACGCCGGCTACCCCGCCGGCTTCGACGTGCGCTTCAGCTGCCCGAACAACCGCTATGTCAACGACGAAGAGGTCTGCCAGGCCATCGTGGCGATGTGGGCGCGCATCGGCGTGAAGGCACAGCTGGCGGCGGAGAACTTCGCCACCTACAGCCAGAAGTTCCAGAACTTCGACACCTCGCTGTACATGCTGGGCTGGGGCGTGGCCACCTACGATGCGCAGTACGCCATCCAGTCGCTGATCCGCACGCGCACCAGCGGCGCCGACGGCAACTTCAACTTCGGCCGCATCAGCGACCCCGTGGTCGACAAGCTCAACGACGACATGAAGGCCGAGCCCGACGTCACCAAGCGCAACGTGATGATTCGCCAGGCGCTGCTGCGCATCAAGGACGAGGCGCTGGTGATCCCGCTGCACCACCAGGTGCGGCCCTGGGCGATGAAGACCAGCGTGACGACGCTGCACCGCTCCAACGACAACCCGCACATGCGCTTCACGACGGTGAAGTGAGGGCACGGCGGGCTATGTGCCCGCCGGCGCGCACCAAAAATCAAGGCGGCCCACGGGCCGCCTTTTTCATGCGCGGGTCGCGCTGCCGATCAAGCCGACAAGCGGTCCAGCACCACGCGGCCGCTCTGCATCAGGAGCCGGATGCCTTTCTCGGGCGCGCCCAACGGCGCCAGGTCTTGCGTGGGGTCGCCGTCCACCACCAACAGGTCGGCCCAAGCGCCGGGCACCAGCTGGCCGATCTGGCCTTCTTGGCGCATTAGGCGTGAGGCGGTGATGGTGGCGCTCTGCAGCACCTCCACCGGGCTCATCGCAGCGGCGCGCAGCGCGAACTCGCCGTTCTGGCGGCCGTGCATGTGGCCCAGCAGGTCGGTGCCGAAGACCACGGGCACACCCTCGGCGCGCGCCATCTTCACGGCCAAGGCGCCCTGGGACTGCACCACGACCAGCTTCTCCAGCATCGCGCTCGACCAGCCCAGGCGCTGCCCTTCTTCGGCCAGCGCCGCGTAGGTGGACAGCGTCGGCACGAGGTAGGTGCCGTGCGTCTTCATCAGGCGCAGCGTGGTCTCGTCGACGAGGTTGCCGTGCTCGATGCTGCGCACACCCGCCTGCACCGCGCGCTGCACGGCACGCGGCGAGTAGGCGTGGGCCAGTGCGTAGAGGTTGGCAGCCTCTGCCTCTTCAACGGCGGCGCGCAACTCTTCCATCGAGAACTGCGTGCCGTCGATGGGGTCGCTGGGGCTGCTGATGCCGCCGCCGGCCATGATCTTGATGTGGTTGGCGCCCTGGCGCACCTGCTCGCGCACGGCCCGCCGCACCTCGCCCACACCGTCGGCGATGGCGCCCATCAAGCCCATGCCGGCGCAGCTGCAGAAGTAGCCTTCGCCGCGCACACCACGCGGGCGCATGTCGGCATGGCCGCCGGTCTGGCTGATGGGCTGGCCGGCGATGAAGAGGCGCGGGCCTTCGTAGAGGCCGCGGCGCACGGCCTCCTGCAGGCCGTGGTCGGCACCCGCCGCATCGCGCACGGTGGTGAAGCCGCGGTGCAGCATCTCGCGCAGGATCTGCGCCGACATCGCGCCCACCAGCGAAGGCGGCTGCAGCGACAGGCCCGCCAGGTCGTGCGAGGCCGCCACCACGTGCACGTGGGCGTCGATCAAGCCCGGCAGCACCACGCGACCCTGCACGTCGATGACATCGGCACCGTCGACGGCGATGGGCTCCTGCGTGGCCGCGACCACGCGCTCACCTTCGATCACCAGCGTGCTGTGCGGCCGCAGCACACCCGCGGCGCTGTCGAAGAGACGCGCGTTGCGCAGCGCAATGCGGCGCATCACGAGACTCAGCCCGCCACGCCCAGACGCTGCCGCGCCGCCTGCAGCTCGCGCTTCAGCCGCGCCACCAGCTCACCGGCCGGCAGCACTTCCTTCACCGCGCCGATGCCCTGGCCGCAGCCCCAGATTTCTTTCCAGGCCTTGGGCTTGCTGCCTTCGCCGCCGCCGAAGTCCATCTTGCTCGGGTCGCTCTCGGGCAGGTTGTCGGGGTCCATGCCCGCGGCGCGGATGCTGGGCTTGAGGTAATTGCCGTGCACGCCGGTGAAGAGGTTGCTGTAGACAATGTCGTCGCTGTTGCTCTCGACGATGCACTGCTTGTAGGCCTCGGCCGCGCGCGCTTCCTGCGTGGCGATGAAGGCGCTGCCGATGTAGGCGAAATCGGCGCCCATGGCCAGCGAAGCGAGCACGGCGTCACCGGTGGCGATGCTGCCGCTGAGCGCCAGCGGGCCGTCGAACCACTCGCGGATCTCCTGCACCAGCGCGAACGGGCTCTTCACGCCCGCATGGCCGCCAGCGCCGGCCGCCACGGCGATCAGGCCATCGGCACCCTTCTCGATGGCCTTCTTCGCGAAGAAGTTGTTGATGATGTCGTGCAGCACGATGCCGCCCCAGCTGTGCACGGCGTCGTTGACATCGGTACGCGCGCCCAGCGAGGTGATGATGATGGGCACCTTGTACTTCGCGCAGACCTGCATGTCGTGCTCGAGCCTATCGTTGCTCTTGTGCACGATCTGGTTGATGGCGAAGGGCGCGCTCTTCTGCTCGGGGTGCTCACGGTCCCAGGCGGCCAGGGTCTCGGTGATCTCGGCCAGCCACTCGTCCAGCTGCGAAGCCGGGCGCGCGTTCAGCGCCGGCATGCTGCCCACGATGCCGGCCTTGCACTGCTCGATCACCAGCTTGGGGTTGCTGATGATGAACAACGGCGAACCGATGATGGGCAGCGGCACGCGCTGCAGGGCGGGGGGAAGCTTGCTCATCAGAAGGACTCCAGGGCCAGGGCGGTGACGGCTTCGAAGCCTTCGACAATGCTGTCGCGCTCGGCCGGCACCTTGTTGAGGATGTGGTCGCCATAGAAGCGCGCGGTGGCGATCTTGGCTTGCAGGAAGGCGGTGTCGGTGTCGGGCTGCGGGTTCGCGAGCTCGTCTTCGGCGACCATCAGCGCACGCGCCATCTGCCAGCCGGCGATGGTGGTGCCGGCCATCATCAGGTAAGGCACGCTGCCGGCGAAAACGGCGTTGGGCGAGGCCTTGGTCTGGCCGGCGACGAAGGCCACCACGTCTTCGAAAGCCCGGCGCGCGGCGCCCAGGCGCTTGGCCATGGCCTGGCAGGCGGCACTCGGGCGGGCCTTCAACGCGCCCTCGGTGGCCTCGATCTGGCCGGCGATGCCGCGCGCCACCGCGCCGCCATCACGCGCCGTCTTGCGGCCCACCAGGTCGTTGGCCTGGATGGCGGTGGTGCCCTCGTAGATGGACAGGATCTTGGCGTCACGCAAGTGCTGCGCCGCGCCGGTCTCCTCGATGAAGCCCATGCCGCCGTGCACCTGCACGCCCAGGCTGGCCACCTGCAGCGACATCTCGGTGGACAAGCCCTTGATCAGCGGCACCAGGAACTCGTAGAAGGCCTGGTTCTGCTGGCGCGCTTCGGCATCGGGGTGCGCGTGCGCCGCGTCGAAGGCCGCAGCGCCCACCAGCGCCATCGCGCGGCAGCCTTCGGTGTGGGCGCGCATCGTCATCAGCATGCGGCGCACATCGGGGTGGTGGATGATGGCGCCTGCCTTGGGCAGGCTGCCGTCCACCGGGCGGCTCTGCACGCGGTCGCGCGCATAGCCCACGGCCTTCTGGTAGGCGCGCTCGGCCAGCGCGATGCCCTGCACGCCCACGCCGTAGCGCGCTGCGTTCATCATGATGAACATGTACTCCAGGCCGCGGTTCTCCTGGCCCACGAGGAAGCCCATCGCACCGCCATGGTCGCCGTACTGCAGCACGGCGGTGGGGCTGGCCTTGATGCCGAGCTTGTGCTCGATGCTCACGCAATGCACGTCGTTGCGCGCGCCCAGGCTCCCGTCGGCGTTGACCAGGAACTTCGGGCAGATGAAGAGGCTGATGCCCTTCACGCCCTCGGGCGCGCCCGCCACGCGCGCCAGCACGAGATGGACGATGTTCTCGGCCATGTCGTGCTCACCGTAGGTGATGTAGATCTTGGTGCCGAAGATCTTGTAGCTGCCGTCGGGCTGCGGCTCGGCGCGTGTGCGCACGGCCGAGAGGTCCGAGCCGGCCTGCGGTTCGGTCAGGTTCATCGAACCCGTCCAGCTGCCATCGATCATCTTCGGCAGGTAGGTGGCCTGTTGCTCGGGCGTGCCGGCGGTCAACAGCGCCTCGATGGCGCCATCGGTCAGCAGCGGGCACAGCGCGAAACTGAGGTTGGCGCTGTTGACCATCTCGCTGCAGGCCGCGTGGATCAGCTTGGGCAGGCCCTGGCCGCCGAATTCGGTGGGGTGCTGCAAGCCCTGCCAGCCGCCTTCGGCGAACTGGCGGAAAGCCTGCTTGAAACCCGGCGTGGTGATGACCTGGCCGTCCTTGAAGAAGGGCGGGTTGCGGTCGCCTTCCCAGTTCAACGGTGCGACCACGCCTTCGTTGAACTTGGCGCTTTCTTCCAGCACCGCCGCGGCGGTGTCGAGGCCGGCGTCTTCATAGCCGGGCAGGCTGGCCACGTGTTCGATGCCGGCGAGCGCCTTCATGACGAACAGCATGTCCTTGACGGGGGCTTGGTAGCTCATGGTGTGTCTCCGGATACAAAAAGGGCGCCACAAGGGGCGCCCTGGTTCAGCCCTGGGTTCAGAGCTTCTCGATCAGCTCGGGCACGGCCGAGAAGAGATCGGCCTCCAGGCCATAGTCGGCCACGCTGAAGATCGGGGCTTCGGCGTCCTTGTTGATGGCGACGATGACCTTGCTGTCCTTCATGCCGGCCAGGTGCTGGATGGCACCGCTGATGCCCACCGCCACGTAGAGCTGCGGGGCGACGATCTTGCCGGTCTGGCCCACCTGCCAGTCGTTGGGCGCGTAACCGGCGTCCACCGCGGCACGGCTGGCGCCGAGGGCTGCGCCCAGCTTGTCGGCCAGCGGCGTGAGCACCTCGTTGAACTTCTCGCTGCTGCCCAGGGCACGGCCGCCGCTGACGATGATCTTCGCGGCGGTGAGCTCGGGGCGGTCGCTCTTGGCGATCTCGCTACCGATGTAGGTGGACGTGCCGCCTTCAGCGACAGCGGCCAGGCTTTCCACCGCGGCGCTGCCACCGGTGGCCGCTGCGGGGTCGAAGGCCGTGGTGCGCACGGTGATCACCTTGATGGCGTCACTGCTCTGCACCGTGGCGATGGCGTTGCCGGCGTAGATCGGGCGCTCGAATGTGTCAGCGCTCACGACCTTCGTGGCATCGCTGATCTGGCCCACGTCCAGCAGCGCGGCCACGCGCGGGGCCACGTTCTTGCCGGCGGCGGTGGCCGGGAAGAGGATGTGGCTGTAGCCCTTGGCGATGGCCAGTACCTGCGCGGCATTGCTCTCTGCCAGCGCGTGGTCCAGGCCCGAAGCGTCGGCGTGCAACACCTTGGCCACGCCGGCCACCTGTGCGGCGGCCGCGGCTGCGGCGCCGGCGTTGTGGCCGGCCACGAGCACGTGCACGTCGCCACCGCAGGCCAGCGCCGCGGTGATGGTGTTCAGGGTCGCGCCCTTGAGGGACGCGTTGTCGTGTTCGGCGAAAACGAGGACGCTCATGCTCAGACCACCTTGGCTTCGTTCTTCAGCTTGGCCACCAGCGTGGCCACATCGGGCACCTTGATGCCAGCGCCGCGCTTGGGCGGCTCGGACACCTTCAGCGTCTGGATGCGCGGCGCCACGTCCACGCCCAGGTCGGCCGGCTTCAGCACGTCCAGCGGCTTCTTCTTGGCCTTCATGATGTTGGGCAGCGTGACGTAGCGCGGCTCGTTCAGGCGCAGGTCGGTCGTCACGATGGCGGGCAGCTTGAGCTTCAGCGTCTCAAGGCCGCCGTCGACCTCGCGCGTGACGGTCGCCACGCCGTCGGCCACTTCCACCTTCGAGGCGTAAGTGCCCTGCGGCAGGCCGGCCAGCGCAGCCAGCATCTGGCCGGTCTGGTTGCAGTCGTCGTCGATGGCCTGCTTGCCCAGGATGACGAGGCCCGGCTGCTCCTTGTCGACCAGTGCCTTCAGCAGCTTGGCCACGGCCAGCGGCTGCAGTTCGGCATCGGTCTCGACCAGGATGGCGCGGTCGGCGCCGATGGCCATGGCCGTGCGCAGCGTTTCCTGGCACTGCGTGACGCCGCAAGACACGGCCACGATCTCGGTGACCACGCCCTTCTCTTTCAGGCGCACGGCCTCTTCGACGGCGATCTCGTCGAAGGGGTTCATGCTCATCTTGACGTTGGCGATGTCCACGCCCGTGCCGTCGCTCTTGACGCGCACCTTGACGTTGTAGTCGACCACCCGCTTCACGGGCACCAGCACCTTCATGAATGACGCTCCTGCGCTCAGTTGACGCTTACGTTAATCGGTCCATTCTAGGCGGCGCACCTCGCCTGCGCGCCCTCTGGAACGAAAAAATAGTACGGTCGTTCTATTTTGTGGCGTGGCTGCGCCAGCGCGGGTCGCGGGCGCGACAAACCGCGTGGATCAGAAGGGTTGGGGAGAAGGGGAAGGAGGCGGGGCGAAGGCCACGACGGCGCCGTGGTGCCCGGGACGGGACTCGAACCCGTACACCCTGTGAGAGGTGGCGGATTTTAAGTCCGCTGCGTCTACCGATTTCGCCACCCGGGCCGGCGCGCGATTATGTGGGCGCCCTGGAAAGACGAAGGGCTCCGCATCGGGAGCCCTGTCACTGGAGAAGATCTGGAGGCGCGATCCGGAGTCGAACCGGACTAGACGGATTTGCAAACCCGCCTAGGCACTTGGAAACTCACCGACACATGCATGTTACTCCGTTCGGCTCAGTTCAAAAACAACGGACTGAGAGCACCAGCGGAAATGAAAAAAGCGGGCGATCCTGTCCGAACGCCCGCCTTTGGCGGTGCGGCTACTGTCGTCAGACGCGCCGCGAAGCCTGGCCTACAACGTCAACGCCCGCCCTCAGGGAAGATCAACGGCACCTGCCCTGCTTGGCCGTACACCAGCGATTTCATAGACACGCGAGACAGAGAGACCCTCCGCCTTCGCCAGCTTCGCCGCGTTGCCCGTTCTGAGCTGGGCACGGATGCGTGCATCGCGCTCGATCTTCTCGGCCCGGCGCAGCTCGCGCACTGCGGAGGCCAGCTCCTCAGGCTCGACGTAGCGCACCACGGCCGCGAAAGCCTCGACGCAAGCGGCGGCCTCGGCCTCGCTCAAGCCTTGCGTGTGCACAAGGCGCTCGCGTATCTCAATGAGGATGAGGGGCAATTCGGCCGGGCTACTTCCCATGCCGAAAATTCTACCTGATTAGCGATGAAGTTCAGCAACCCTGATGTCGTGCTGCGGGCTTCTGGGCGTGCGAACCAGAGCGACAAGCAGATCGCTGAGGATGGCGCGCAGGTCGTAGCGCCGGTTGAAGCGGAACTGCACCTCGGCCAGGTAGCGGTAGGCGTACTTGGCGAACTTGATGGCGTGGTACGTGCCGGTGAGAGCGGTTTTCGCGTTGCCGATGAGGGTGTTGACGGCCTTGAACTTGTCGTTGAGGACGCTGGCCTTGCCGCCGCCGGTGATCTCACGGTCGTGGACCGCGCCAGCGCTGGAGGCGACCTGGAAGCAGTTCAGGCCATCGGACACCAGGGTCAGCGGCAGCGCCGTGTGCCGGGCCAGGAACTCCTCCATGGCCTTGTTCGTAAAGGGTCGCGGCGACAGGCAGGCCAGGTGGGGCAAGCCGTCCTCGGTGGTCTGAACCGCGGCCACGAAGGGCACCTTGTTCTCCGAGCCTCGGCCGGCCTTGCCGCCGCTGCGCTCGCCACCGAGGTAGGCGTCGTCGATCTCGACCCTACCTGTGAGCTGCCGGTCGGCCTCGGCCAGCCGCAT
>JBHYDA010000009.1:0-237501 GCA_051861265.1 Rubrivivax sp. | reverse complement strand
GACGCTGGCGCCGATCAGGCTCTTGATCTCCTTGGCCGCCTCGGCGCTGCGCTGCGCGAGGCTGCGCACTTCGGAAGCCACCACCGCGAAGCCGCGGCCTTGTTCACCGGCGCGGGCGGCTTCCACCGCGGCGTTCAGCGCCAGGATGTTGGTCTGGAAGGCGATGCCATCGATGGTGCCGATGATGTCGCTGATCTTGCGGCTGCTGGCGTTGATGTCCTCCATCGTCGCCACCACCTGCGCCACCACATCGCCGCCGCGCTGTGCCACCGTGCTGGCCGAGCCGGCCAGTTGGGTGGCGGTGCGGGCGGCGTCGGCCGTCTGGCGCACGGTGCCGGTGAGCTGCTCCATGGAACTGGCGCTCTGCTGCACGCGGCTGGCGGCCTGTTCGGTGCGGTGGCTGAGGTCGGTGTTGCCGCTGGCGATCTCGCGGGCGGCGGTCCCGATGTGGTCGGTGGCGGTGCGCACCGTCAGCAGCGAGCCGCGCAGCTTGTCCACCATCTGTCCGAGACTGCGCACGAGGTCGCCGATCTCGTCCTTGGCGTCGCTGTGCACGCGGATGTCCAGCCGGCCGGCAGCCACGCTCTCGCTCACGCGCACGGCGCCGGAGAGCTCACCCACCACGCGGCGCTGCAGCTTCCAGGCCGCAAGGAGCGTACCGCCCGTGGCCAGCAGCGTCAGCAGGCCGAGGCCCAGCATCAGCTGCAGGCTGATGGCCCGCGCCGCTTCGCTGCGCTCGGCCTGGAGCGCTTCGTTGCGCGCCACCACGGCCTGCATCAGCTTGCCGAGTTCGGCGTAGGTGTTCTCGGCGGCGCGCATGGCGCCGATGCCGACGTTGGGGTCGACACCACTGAGGTCGATCGCCTTGTCGGTCTGCTTCAGATATTGCTGCAACAGCGGGGCGGCGGCCTTCACGCTCTCGACGAGTTGCGCGTCGTTGCCGTGGCTGGCGGGCAGAGCCTCCATCGTGCGCAGCACCCCGGCCACTTGCTGGCCGAGTTCGGCCCGCTTGGTCTTGATCTCGGCCTCGCTGAGCGAGGCGATCAGTGCCAGCGTGCGGAACGCCTCTGCGCGCACCTGCGTCAGGTGCTCCGTGGCCTGGGCCACGGTCTTGAGCTTGGCGAAGTCGGCCTGGCTGGCCTGGTGCAGGGCTTCACCCTGGCGCCAGTCGATGGCGGCGTAAAGGCCGCCCGCGCCCAGCGCCACCGTGGCGGTGATCAGCGGCGCGAGAAGGAGCTTGGAACCCAGTTTCATGTCGGTCTCGCGCTGGCCAAGGGGTCAGGGGTACACGCCCCCGCAGACGGCGGTTTCACCGAGCTTCTCGCAATACATCACCTTGGGCTCGACCTTCTTGCTCACCGGGTTGGTGAACTTGTATTCCTGCCACGCACCGGCGGGCTTGGCCTTGACCATGGCCACGCGTTCCTTGATGAAGTACTTGCCGTCGATGTCGGTCAGGTCGATCAGTTCGCGGCCGATCTGCTTCTAGTTGGCGCCATGCGCCAGGCACTTGCCGTCCAGGCCGTAGACCACGAGGTAGAGGTCGCGGTCGATGAACTGGCCCTTCTTGTTGCTGATCTCGGCGTAGCCCTTTTCGGTGCCGTTGGCCTTGATGAAGGCGATGCCCTTCTTGACCATGGCCACGGCATCTGCCTTGGTGGCGTCGCTGGCGTGGGCAGCGCCGGGGGCCAGGCACAGGGCCAGCAGCGTGATTGCAAGGGTGTTGCGCATGGTCTTTGTGTCCTTGTGGGTTGCGTGGCGCGTGTCAGGCGTGCCGCGTCAGTCGTTGATGAGGCCCATGTCGGCGCTGCTCATCAGGCCTTCGATGTCCATCAGGATGAGCATGCGGTCGACTTCCTTCTCGCCGTGGCCGTTCTTCACCGTGCCGATGCCGGTGATGAAGCTGGCGTCGATGCTCGAGCTGAGTTCAGGCGCGGGCTTGATCTCGTCCTTCTTCAGTTCCAGCACGTCGGACACCGAGTCCACCACCGCGCCGACCACACGGCCACGCACGTTCAGCACCACCACCACGGTGAAGGTGTTGTATTCGGCGCTGTCGCAACCCAGCTTCAGACGCAGGTCGATGATGGGGACGATGACACCACGCAGGTTCACCACGCCCTTGATGAAGGACGGCGAATTCGCGATGCGCGTGGGTTGTTCGTAGGAGCGGATCTCCTGCACGCGCAGGATGTCGATGCCGTACTCCTCGGCACCGAGGCGGAATGTCAGGTATTCACCACCCTGCGAATGGCGACCGGCGGCTACCGCGGCACTGGCGGCGGCCGTTGCGGTGGCACGTTCTGCTTCGTGGCGGGCCACGTGGCTGGCTTCGGCGATCATCTCCATGGTGCTTCCTAAGGGTGTGAGGGCTGTACAGGGTTATCGGTGGCTGCCGCCGAAGCTGTAGGCCCGGCAGTGCCCGAAACAGTGATTTATGCGGCGCGCAGCCGGAAGGTGGCCACCAGGCCGCCCAGGCGGCCGGCCTGGTCCTTGAGGCTTTCGGCCGCGGCGGCGCTTTCTTCCACCAGCGCGGCGTTCTGCTGCGTCATGCGGTCGAGGTCGGCCACGGCGCCGTTGACCTGGCCCAGGCCGCTGCTCTGCTCGGCTGCGGCGGCGTTGATCTCGCTGATGATGTCGTTCACGCGCTGCACGCTGGCGACGATCTCGGTCATGGTGCTGCCGGCGTCGGCCACCAGGCGCGTGCCCGATTCCACCTTGTCGACGCTGGCGCCGATCAGGCTCTTGATCTCCTTGGCCGCCTCGGCGCTGCGCTGCGCGAGGCTGCGCACTTCAGAGGCCACCACGGCAAAGCCGCGGCCCTGCTCGCCAGCGCGTGCTGCTTCCACCGCGGCATTCAGCGCCAGGATGTTGGTCTGGAAGGCGATGCCGTCGATGGTGCCGATGATGTCGCTGATCTTCTTGCTGCTGGTGTTGATGTCCTGCATGGTGGTGACCACCTGGGCCACGACCTCGCCGCCGCGTGCGGCCACCGTGGCCGCGTTGGCGGCCAGCGTGTTGGCGCTGCGTGCCGATTCGGCGGTCTGGCTCACGGTGCCGGTGAGCTGCTCCATGCTGCTGGCCGCCTGCTGCAGGTTGCTGGCCGTCTGCTCGGTGCGGCTGCTGAGGTCGACGTTGCCGGTGGCGATCTCGCTGGACGCGGTGCCGATGCTGTCGGTGGCCAGCCGCACCTGGCCGATCAGGCCGGCCAGCGAGCGGTTCATGCCTTGGAGCGCGCGCGCCAGATCGCCGAATTCGTCGGCGCGGTCGACGGCGATGTCGGCCGTGAGGTCGCCCTGCGCGATGCGCTCGGCAGCCTGGATGGCGGCCGACAGCGGGCGCTGGATGGAGCGGCCCAGCCACAGCGCGCCGCTGACCAGCGCCACCAGGATGAACAGCACGCCCAGCGCCGCCACCTTGATGGTGAACTGGCGCTCGGCGATGAAGCCCTGCTTCAGCGCCGTGGCCTGCGTGTCCTGCAGTGTGACGAACTCGCGCAGCGAGGCCAGGTAGACGTCGGTGGCGGGGTTGAAGACCTTCAGCGCTTCGGTGCGGGCTGCGTCGGCATCGCCTGCGGCCTTGGCGGTGCGCACGCGCGCCAGTGAATCGAGCACGGCCTTGCGTTCGCTGGCGATGCGCGCCATCAGCGCCTGGTCGGCCGCGGTCAGCGGCAGCGATTCGATGGATTTCTGCACACGGCTGATCTCCTCAATGGTGCTGGCGATCAGTGGCTTGAAGAGGGCCTCGACCTCGCTGTCGCTGCCCACGGCCGTGGCTTGCACGCGCGCGATGTTGGTCGCGAGCAGCGCCGACCAGCGGGCCGCGGCCTGCTGCTTGGCCTCCACCGGCTGCATCACCGCTTCGGAGCGAGCCGTCACGTTGGCCGATCGCCAGGCGGCATAGATCACCACGGCCAGTTGCGTGGCGATGATGAAGCCGACGAAGAGCCAGAGGCGGGTGGTGATGCGGAGCTGGTGGAAGTTCATGGCGGTACTGCTTGGGGTTGCGGGCCTCAGGCGGCTTGAAGGCGGAAGGCGCCCACGAGGCCACCCAGGCGTTTGACCTGGTCGTTGAGGCTTTCAGCGGCGGCAGCGCTTTCTTCGACGAGCGCGGCGTTCTGCTGGGTCATCTGCTCGAGCCCGGCCACGGCCTCGTTGACGAGGCGCAGGCCCGAGTTCTGTTCGCTGGTGGCGGCGCTGATCTCGCCGATGACGTCCGTCACGCGCTGCACGCCGCCGACGATGTCGCCCATGGCGTGGCCGGCGTCCTGCACGAGGCGTGTGCCGGCCTCCACCTTCTCGACGCTGGCCTGGATCAGACCCTTGATCTCGCGCGCGGCCTGTGCCGAGCGCTGGGCCAGGCTGCGCACCTCCGAGGCCACCACGGCGAAGCCGCGGCCCTGTTCACCCGCGCGTGCGGCTTCCACGGCGGCGTTCAGCGCCAGGATGTTGGTCTGGAAGGCGATGCCGTCGATCGTGCCGATGATGTCGGCGATCTTCTTGCTGCTGGTGTTGATCTCGTCCATGGTGCTGACGACCTGCGACACCACGCTGCCGCCGCGCTGCGCCGCCGTGCTGGCGGCGTTGGCCAACTGGTTGGCGGTGCGCGCGCTTTCGGCGGTCTGGCCCACGGTGCCAGTCAGCTCTTCCAGGCTGCTGGCCGCTTGCTGCAGGCTGCCGGCGGTCTGCTCGGTGCGGTTGCTGAGGTCCAGGTTGCCCGTGGCGATCTGGGTGCTGGCGGTGCTGATCGACTCGCTGCCGCTCTGCACTTCACCGACCAGGCGGCGCAGCGAGTCCTGCATGGTCAGCAGCGAGCGCTGCATGGTGGCCATCTCGTCGCGGCCTTCCGCGGTGATGCGGCCGGAAAGATCGCCGCTGGCGATGCGCTCCGTGGCCAGCACGGTGCGGTGCAGCGGGCGCGTGATCGAACGCGTGATGGCCCAGCCGAACAGCGCACTGAGGGCGGCCGCGATGGCCAGCGCCACCAGCTGCAGCCGCACGGCCCCGCTGACATCGGCTTCCACCGTGGCCATGCCGCGCGTCACCAGCTCCTGCTGGTGCTTGGCCAGGGCATCGATGGCCGACACATAGGCTTCAGAGGCCGGCAGCATCTTGGCGTTGAGCGTGTTCTGCGCGGCCAGCGAGTCGGCGGCCTTGATGTGCGCCAGCACCTCGGCGCGTGCGGAGACATAGACCTGCCGCTTCTCGGCGATGGTGGCGAGCAGGGCCTTGCCCGCTTCGCTGTCGATGGCGGCAGTCAGTTCCTTCTGCAGCACCGAGATGCGGTCGCTGGTGCCCTTCATCTGGGGCGACAGGAAGCTGTCGACCTCGGGCATGCCGCTCGATTTGGCGATGGCCAGCGCGCGCGATGCGTTCAGGTCCACCAGGCTGCGCCATTCGCCCGCGGTGGCGGCGCGCTGCTGAAGCTCCACGACCGCTGCGTTGTCTTCGCTGAGCAGCTGCAGGCGCCCGACCATCAAGACCGCCAGCAGGGCCATCAAGGCCACCACGGAGCCGAAGGCCAGCGCCAGGCGAGGGCCGATGGCCAGGTTGTTGAGTTTGAACATCTGTAGGTCTCCTTGTGTGTCGCGCGGAGGGCGACCTTTTTTGGGGCTGACTCGGGAACTTGCCGCTGGGCCGGGCGCGTCAGGCGCCGGCCGGGGCATGCAGCTTGAAGGTGGCCACCAGCTGGGCCAGGCGCTCGGCTTCTTCGCGCAGCGATTCGGCGGCGGCCGCGCTTTCTTCCACCAGGGCCGCGTTCTGCTGCGTGGACTGGTCGAGTTGCGTCACGGCGCCATTGACCTGGCCGATGCCCTGGCTCTGGTCGGCGGCGGCGGCGCTGATCTCGCCGATGATCTGGTTCACGCGCTGCACGCTGGCGACGATGTCGCCCATGGTGCGGCCGGCATCGGCCACCTGGCGTGTGCCGGTTTCCACGCGCTCGACGCTGGCGCCGATGAGGGTCTTGATCTCGCGCGCGGCCGTGGCGCTGCGCTGCGCGAGGCTGCGCACCTCGCTGGCCACCACCGCGAAGCCGCGGCCCTGCTCGCCGGCGCGCGCTGCCTCCACCGCGGCGTTCAGCGCGAGGATGTTGGTCTGGAAGGCGATGCCATCGATGGTGCCGATGATGTCGCCGATGCGCCGGCTGCTGGTATTGATGTCTTCCATCGTGGCCACCACCTGCGCCACGGCCTCGCCGCCGTGTTGCGCGACGCTGGAGGCCGACTGCGCCAGATCGCTGGCCTGGCGCGCGGCATCGGCGCTCTGGCGCACGGTGGCGGTGAGCTGCTCCATGCTGCTGGCGGTCTGCTGCAGCGAGCCGGCGGCGTTCTCGGTGCGCTGGCTCAGATCGCCGTTGCCGCTGGCCACCTCGGCACTGGCCAGCTGGATGATCTGGGATGAAGCGTGCACCTGGCTCACCACCGTGCGCAGGCTGTCCTGCATGCGGCTCAGCGCGGTGAGCAGGTCGCTGGCCTCGTCACGGCCTTCCAGCCGGATGGGGCGCCGCAGATCGCCTTCGGCGATGGCCTGCGCCACCGTGGCCGCGTAGGCGATGGGGCTGGTGATGGAGTGTGAGTTCAGCAGCGTCAGCGGCCACACCACCAGCACCACGATGCCCAGCGTGGCCAGGAAGGCCCACAGCACGTGTTTCATGGCCAGGAGGAACTCGTCCTGCGTGGCGCGGGCTTCATCGCGTGTGATCTGGGCGATGGCGTCGATGTTCTTCTCGACGACGGCCACCTCGGCCTTTGCACGCTCGAGCATGCGGTCGGCCACGCGGCCGGTGTCGTAACCGCCGCCCTGGATGTTCTTGAGCACCGGCTCGCTGCGCTCGGCGTAGGCCGTCAGGCGTTCCTGTGCTTCGCGCGCCAGCTTGTTGTCCTCGTCTTCCTCGCCTTCCAGCAAGGACTCCATGGTCTTGCGGGTGGCGGCCACCTCGACGCGCCAGGAGGCGAGGTGCTTCTCCACCGCCGCCGGGTCCTCGCAGTCGATGACCATCTGCTTTTCCAGCAGACGCACGCGGGCGATGTGCTGGCGCAGTTCACTCACGGTCTCGACCTCGTGGATCGAGTGCGACATGAAGTCTTCGTTGAGCGACTTGATCTTCCAGCCGCCCGCAGTGCCCACCATCCCGATCAGGCCGAACATGCCGAGCACCATCGCGATGGCGCCCCACATGCGGGTGCGGATCGAGAACTGCCGCAGGGTGTTGAGCACAAGCTTCATCGCCGGGGTTCCTTGGGTACTGGGAAGCGTGGTGCCGACTGCGGTGTTCTTTGCAGGGGGCGTCGCCTTTCGCCGTGGGTGGGGTGGAGGAGCGGGGGCTGTCTGCGCGTGCCGCTTCAGTGGCGCGAGCGGCGCACCAGCGAGCCGATGTCGAGAATCAGTGCCACGCGGCCGTCGCCCATGATCGTGGCGCCCGAGACGTCATCCACCTTGCGGTAGTTGCTCTCGAGGTTCTTCACCACCACCTGCTGCTGGCCGAGCAGTTCGTCCACCAGCAGGGCCACGCGGCCGCCTTCGGCTTCCACGACGACCATGATGTTGCTGACGTGCTCGAAGTCGAAGCGCGGCACCTGGAAGACACGCTCGAGGTCGACGACCGGCATGTACTCGTCGCGCACCTCCACCACGCGGCCGCTGCCGCCGATGGTCTTGATGGTGTTGGTCTGCACCTGGAAGCTTTCCACCACGCTGGACAGCGGCAGGATGTAGACCTCTTCGCCCACGCCCACGCTCATGCCGTCCATGATGGCCAGCGTCAGCGGCAGGCGCACGCGCACCGTCATGCCGTAGCCCTCGGCGCTGTCGATCTCCACCGTGCCGCCCAGGGCCGTGATGTTCTTCTTCACCACGTCCATGCCGACACCGCGGCCCGAGACGTCGGTGACGACCTCGGCCGTGCTGAAACCCGGCGCGAAGATGAGGCCGTAGACCTCGCTGTCGCTCATGGTGTCGGGCGCGTCGATGCCGCGCTCGCGGGCCTTGCTCAACAGCTTGGCGCGGTTCAGGCCCTTGCCGTCGTCGCGCACCTCGATGACGATGCTGCCGCCCTGGTGGCTGGCGATCAGCGTGATGGTGCCGTGCTCGGGCTTGCCCTTGGCCAGGCGCTCGGCCGGCATCTCGATGCCGTGGTCGCAGCTGTTGCGCACCAGGTGCGTGAGCGGGTCGGTGATCTTCTCCACCAGGCCCTTGTCGAGCTCGGTGGCCTCGCCCACCTGCACCATCTCGACCTTCTTGCCGAGCTTGGCCGCCAGGTCGCGCAGCATGCGCGGGAAGCGGTTGAAGACCATCGACATCGGAATCATCCGGATCGACATCACCGCTTCCTGCAGGTCGCGGGTGTTGCGCTCCAGGTCGGCCAGGCCGGCGGCCAGTTGCTGGTAGAGCGCGGCGTCCACGCCCTTGCCGTTTTGCGCCAGCATGGCCTGCGTGATGACGAGCTCGCCCACCAGGTTGATGAGCTGGTCGACCTTGTCGACGCTGACGCGCAGCGTGCTGCTTTCTGCCGAGGCGGCCTTCTCGGCCTTGGGCGCGGCCGCCTTGGCCGGCGCCAGGGCTGCGGGTGCGGCCGCAGCAGGCGTGCTGGCTGCCGCGGCGGGTGCGGCGGCGTTCGGTGCGCCCGGCGCGTCGTCGAAGAAGCCGTAGCCCAGGTCGGCCTGCGGCGCGGCCTCGGCCGCCGGGGCGCCAGGGGCACCCTCGTGGAAGCCGTAGCCCGAGCTCAGGGGCTTCAGCGCGATGTGCTCACGCGCGATGTGGAAGCCGAAGAGATCGATGAGGTCGTTGTCGGTGGAGCCCGTGGTCACCTTGAAGCGGCGCATGCCGTCGGCGGCGCGGCCGGCGTCCAGCGGCTCGATGGTGCCCAGGTCGGTGATCTCCTTGAAGAGCTCGACGAGGTTCTCGGCCTGGCTCGGATCGGGCAGCGGGCCGACGGTCAGTTCCAGCACGCGCTGGCCGGGCTTGGCCGATGCCGGCTCGGCCGCGGCCACGGGGGCGGGCTTGGGTGCCGGGGCCGGGGCTGCCGCGGCGCGCGGCACGCTGGCGGACACGGCTTCGCCTTCCACGTGGCGGCGGATGGTGAACAGCAATTCGGTGGTGTCGATCGGGCCGGCGCCGTTGCCCTGGTGGCGCGCCAGCTGGGCCTTCAGCGCGTCGCCCGAGGCCAGCAGCACGTCCACCATCGCGGCGTTGGGCTGCAACTCGTGGCGGCGCAGCTTGTCCAGCAGCGTTTCCATCTGGTGCGTGAGTTCGGCCACGTCGGAGAAGCCGAAGGTGGCTGCGCCGCCCTTGACCGAATGCGCGCAGCGGAAGATGGCGTTGAGCTCTTCGTCGTCGGGGTTCTCGATGTCCAGTGCGAGCAGCATCTGCTCCATGGTGTCGAGGTTCTCGCCGGCTTCTTCGAAGAAGACTTGAAAGAACTGGCTGAGGTCGATGCCGGCGGTGGCGCTGGCGTCGTTGGTCATTTCACCCATCGCGGTGACTCCTGCAGATTCGTGAGGAAGGGCCGCTGAGGTTTCAGCGGATCACCTTGCCGATGACTTCCACCAGCTTGGCCGGGTCGAAGGGCTTGACCAGCCAGCCGGTGGCGCCGGCGGCGCGGCCGGCCTGCTTCATCTGGTCGGAGCTCTCGGTGGTCAGGATCAGGATGGGCGTGCTCTTGAACTTCGGGTTCTCGCGCAGCTTCTTGGTCAGGCTGATGCCATCCATGCGGGGCATGTTCTGGTCGGTCAGCACGAGGTTGAAGTCGCGGCTGTTGGCCTTCTCGAAGGCGTCCTGCCCGTCCACGGCCTCGACGACGTTGAAGCCCGCGTTCTTCAGGGTGAAGGAAACCATTTGGCGCATGGAGGCGCTGTCGTCAACGGCAAGGATCGAGTGCATGGAAGGCTCTCCGGAGGTGCTTTTTGAAAGTGCGGGTGTGAGGGGGGCGGCGGCGGGGTCAGAACAGCTCGACGGAGCCAGCGTCCATCTCGTCCTGGGTCACGGGGTTCGGGCGCAGCGGGGCTTCGGCGACGAGGGCTTCGCCGTCCTCGTCGTCGCCCATGGTGTCGCGGGCCAGCCGGTCGGCGCAGTTGCGCAGGCGGCGGGTGGTGTGGTCCAGCAGCTGCGAAGCCATGTCCTGGAACTGCATCGCCGTGATGGCGCCGGCCATGTGCTGCATGGCGTTGTGCAGTTCGGGCGCTTCGATCTCGGGATGCTCGGAGACCCGGTGCAGCAGTTGCTTGAGCTCGCCCGTGGCGCCATAGAAGTGTGTGAGCAAGGACTCACAAGCGTCGCCCAACAGGCGCTGCAGGCGGTCCATGTCGTTGCTGGCCACCATCAGGTGGTCCTGCAAATCGGCAGCGGCCATCAAGGGCATCGCGCCGGCAGCCTGAAAGGCATCGGGCGGGGCGTTCGACGGCGTCGGGGCGTCCTGAGCGAGCATCGGGGCTCCAAGGTGTTGATCTGTATGAAGGCTGGCCGGGCCTGCCGGGCTGCCCGCCCCCGCGGCGGGCGGGGTGCTGGGAGGGCCGGGTGGCATGGCTTCCAACCCATTTTCGGCAGGGGGTGGCCGAACATTGAGCAGAAGATGAGGCCCTAATCGCATCATTTCTGAGCATTGCGGCCGCCTGCCGTGGGGGCCGGCGCGGCGCGTGCGGCGCCTTTGCGATACTGGACGGCATGAATGGCAGGCCTTCGGGCCCACCCCCCGACACCGAGGCGCCCGCCCTCGCCGGCGGCCCCGCGCCCGTCCGGCCCGGCGACCCCCGCCCCTACCGGGTGCTGCACCTGGAAGACAGCGAGCCCGACCACGCCCTGGCCGTGGCCTGCCTGCAGCGCGGCGGCACCCGCGTGCTGGCACGCCGCGTGGAAACGCGCGCCGAGTTCCTGGCCGCGCTGGACGAGCCCTGGGACGTGGTGCTCTCCGACTACCACCTGCCCGGCTTCACGGGCCTGGACGCCTTGCAGATGCTCTGCGAGCGCAGCGGCCCGGGGGCACCGGCGCTGCCCTTCATCCTGGTTTCGGGCCAGATCGGCGAAGACACCGCGGTGGAAGCCATGCGCAACGGCGCGGCCGACTACCTGCTGAAGAACAACCTGGCGCGGCTGGCGCCCGCGGTGGAACACGCCGTGGCCGGCGCCCGCATGCGCCGCGCGCGCGAGGCGGCCGACCGCGAACTGGAAGCCTCGCGCCGGCGCTTGTCAGAACTGGCGCAGCACCTGCAGACCAGCGTGGAGGCCGAGCGCCAGGCCATTGCGCGCGAGATCCACGACGACGTGGGCGGCTCGCTGACGGCGCTGAAGTTCGAGCTCGACTGGATCCGCCGCCACGCCGAGAACCCGGCCATGCAGCAGCGCGCGCTGGCCGCGCTGGAGACGGTGACGCACGCCATCGAAAGCAGCCAGCGCATCATGCAGAACCTGCGCCCGGCCATCCTGGAGCAGGGCCTGGTGGCCGCGCTGCAGTGGATGACGAGCCAGTTCGAGAAGCGCCTGGGCATCGATTGCGAGTTCCGCACGCACGCCGGTGACACCCGCGAGCCGCCCGCGCTGCCGCCCGGCGTGCCGTTGGTGGCCTACCGCACGGCCCAGGAGGCGCTCACGAACGTGAGCAAGCACTCTCAAGCCACGCGTGTGGTGGTGGACCTCTCGCTCACGGGTGGCGTGCTCAGCCTGGAGGTCAGCGACAACGGCCGCGGCCTGGGCCAGGCCGATCTGGCCAAGGCGCGCAGCTTCGGCATCCGCGGTCTGCACGAGCGGGCTTCGACCGTCGGCGGCTGGGTCGACCTCAGCAGCGGGCCCACGGGCACCTCCTTGATCCTGTCGGTGCCGCTGGCCCCTGAGGGCAGCAAGCCGGCTTCGGCCGGCAACCCCGACGACGCCGAAAACTCAGCCTGGACAGTGCTCTGACATGATCGAAGTGATCCTCTGCGACGACCACGCGCTCATCCGGCGCGGCATCCGCGACACGCTGAGCGACGCGCCCGACATCCGCGTGGTGGGCGAGGCCGGCGACTACGGCGAGCTGCGCGGCCTGATGCGCACGCTGGGCCAGGAGCCGGGGCGCGAGGCCGGCAAGCCCTGCGACGTGCTGGTGCTCGACATCAACCTGCCCGGCCGCAGCGGCCTGGACGCGCTGCACGCGCTGAAGGAGGAGGGCAGCCCGGTGAAGGTGCTGGTGGTCAGCATGTACCCCGAAGACCAGTACGCCATCCGCGCGCTGCGCGCCGGGGCCTACGGCTATGTCAACAAGGGCGGTGATCCGCAGCTGCTGGTGCAGGCCGTGCGCACCGTCTCGCAGGGACGCAAGTACGTCACGCCCGAGATCGCACAGATGCTGGTGGAGAGCCTCACCGCGCCGGCCACCGAGAACCCGCACAACAAGCTCAGCGACCGCGAACTGCAGACGCTGGTGATGATCGCCAGCGGCAAGCGCCTGGCCGACATCGCCGAGGAGCTGACGCTGAGCCCCAAGACCGTGTCGGTCTACCGCGCCCGCGTGCTGGAAAAGCTGGCGCTGGCCAACAACGCCGAGCTCACGGTTTATGCCATCCGCAACGGGCTCGTCGGGCAGTAAGGGCGCCGGCGGCGGCGAACGCGGCGCCGCCGGCCCCGACAAGGCGCTGGACGACGCGGTGGGCATGCGCCGCGCCGGGCGCGGTTTGCTCTCGCTGGCGCTGCTGGACAGCCGCAACCACCTGCTCAGCCGCCTGGCGATGGACGACGGTCCCGAGGCGCTGCGCCTGGCGGCCCGAGCAGGTTGGTACCAGGAGTACTGGCTCTCGCGCCACGTGCAGCGCTCGCGCGGCGAGACCTGCGACCCCGCCGGCCTGCGCCTGGCCGGCATCGAGCCCGCGGCCGACGGCTGGCTGCAGCCCGATGGCCCGTTGCCCACGCCCGAGACCGTGCGCGCCTACCTGGCCGACACGCTGGAGCTCACGCTCGACCTGCTGGCCGCCCCGGGTGAAGCCGCCGAAGACGACGCCGCGCTGCACTTCTACCGCTGCAGCCTGCTGCACGAAGACCGCCTCGGCGAGACCCTGGCCCAGCGCCTGCGCCCTGGGGCCCCGGCGGCGCGCCCGGCGCGTTCGGCGCTTTGGCTGCCGGCGCAGCGCTGGATGCTGGGCTCGGTGCCGGGCGGCTTCGTGCCCCACCCCGAGCGCTGGGCGCACGAGGTGGCGGTGCCCGAGTTCGAGATCGACGCGCAGGCGGTGGACTGGGCCGCGTACCTGGAGTTCGCCAGCGACGGCGGTTACGACCGGCCCGAGTTCTGGAGCGAAGCCGGCTGGAACTGGCTGCAGCGCGACGGCCGCCGCGCCCCCGGCCAGGTGGAGCAGATGCACGACGGCGTGCTGGTGGCGCGCGGCCATGGCGCCAGCGCCGGCCTGCGCCGCGTGGCGCTGCACCAGCCGGTGATGCACGTCAGCCGGCACGAGGCCGAGGCGTGGTGCCGCTGGGCCGGCCGCCGCCTGCCCACCGAGCCCGAATGGGAACTCGCCGCCAGCCAGGGCGCGGGCCGCGGTTTCGTGTGGGGCGAGGTTTGGGAATGGGTGGCGGGCAGCGCGCGCCTTTGGCCCGGGGCTGGCAAGCCCGCACCCGGCTCGCCCGATGCGGCGCCGGTGGCCGGGGAGGGCGTGCTGCGCGGGGCCAGCTTCGTCACGCGGGGGCGCTGGCACCTGCCGAAGGCGCGGCGTTTTGCGGCGGTCGAAGACGACACCTTGTTCTGCGGTTTCCGCAGCTGCGCGCTGTAGCGCGGCGGTGGCAGGTCAGCGCAGGCGCGCGGCGTCCAGCGCTTCGCCGAAGCGCCCTGGCGCCACGCCCGGCAACGCATGGCAGCGGGGTGAAACGCGCGGGCTGCCGGCCGCACAGGGCTGGTCGCGGTGCAGCGACCAGTGGTGCACGCCAGCCAGGCCCAGTGTCTTCGCTGCGGCAGCCACGGCGGCGGCATCGGCCGGCGTGGTGACGTTGCCGGCCACGTCGTTCTCTCCAGCCATCAGCGTCAGCGCAATCTGCGCGTAGGGCACGCTGTGGGCGCGGTGCAGGTTGTGCGCGGCCTGCAGCGCCGAGGCGGCCATGTCGCAACGCTCGGCTTTCAGCACGCACCAGCGCGCGTCGGCGGGGCCGTAGTTCATCACCATCAGGTTCACCACCGCGCGGTCTCGCAGGCCGTGGGCGCTGAGGGCGCGCATCACGGTCTGCCCGGTGGCGTTGAGGCCGCGGCCATCGGCGCTGGCGTGCGTGGCCAGCGTGAAGCTCAGGCGCAGTTGCGGCCACTGCTGTGCGGCCCAGGCCACCTGCCGCACCAGCGCGTCGATCTGCGCGGCGGTCTGCTTGCCCTCGATGTCGAAATCCAGTCCCACCAGGCGCGGCGAGAGGTGGCGCTCGACGAAACGCCGCATGCCGGCTTCGCTGCTGCAGGTGAAGATGCCGGCCTCGCCGCCGGTGGAGATGGCGTGGTCGCGGCCTTCGGCCACGGCCTCCTGGATGCGGCGCTGCATCTCGCGCGCCTCTTCGGCCGCATCGGCGTGCAGGCCCCAGCGTTCCTGCCCGCACTCGCCGGTGGCAAAGGCCCAATAGGTCAAGCGCCCCGGCGCTGGCAGCAGGCGCCAGGCCGGGGCGGGGCCTTGGCTCAGGTCTTGGTAAGGCCCGGCCCAGGGCGACGGTGGTGCCGCCGCGGGCTGCGCGCCCGCAGCGCTGCAGGCCGCAAGCCCTGCTGCCGCCAGCGCACCGCGCACCGCCCTGTGCAGCCTCACAGCTTCACGCGCAGCGTCAGGTAGTACTGGCGGCCGTTGTTGTAGACGGCGGTCGGCTGGCTGGTGTTGTCGGCGTAGTACTTCAGCACCGGGTTGTTGAGGTTCATGCCGTCCAGGCTGAGCGTGAAACGCTCGCTGATCTTCCAGCCCAGGCTGGCCGAGAGCGTGGCCGTGTCGGCCTGGTTCTGCGCCGAGGCGCGATCCAGCCCGTTGAAGAACTTCGAGCGGAAGTTGTAGGCCACACGCGCGTTGAAGGTGTCGTTCTCGAACCAGGCGCCGGCGTTCCAGGTGTGCTTGCTGTTGCCCACCAGCGGGCGGCCGCCTTGCTCTTCACCGTCGGCGTAGGTGTAGTTCAGGTTGGCACCGAAGCCCGCGCCGAAGCTCTGCTGCCAGCCGAACTCCAGCCCCTTCACGCGGCCCTTGCTGTTGACGGGCGAGCTGATGCGGTAGGTGTCGAAGCGACGGCTCTGTTCGTTGAAGTACACGGCCTCGCTCACGCCGAAGCCCACGTAGTTCTTCAGGTCCATCACGAAGAGCCCGGCCGAGAGCACCGAGCGCGGCGCGAAGTACCACTCCAGCGAGGCGTCGATGTTGGTCGAGCGGATGGGCTCCAGGTTCGGGTTGCCGCCGCTGCCGGTGCGGTTGGTGTCGTCCAGGCTCACCGAGCCGCCCAGGGCGCTGAAGTCAGGCCGTGCCAGCGTCTTGGCCAGCGCGAAGCGGCCCACGAGGTTGGGGCTCAGGTCCCACTTCAGGTTCAGGCTGGGCAGCACGTCGGTGTGCGTGTTCTCCACCAGCTTGCGGTAGAACGAGCCGAAAGCCGAGGTGGTGATGGCCCCGGGCACCGCGCAAGGCGCTTGCACCGCGCACACGCTGCCGGGGATGGCCACGTTGGTCAGCACGCCCACCTTGCTTTGCACGAAGCGCACGCCGACGTTGCCCGACCAGTTCTCGCCGAGGAAGTTGCCCATCACGTAGGCGGCCAGGTTCTTCTCCTCCATCGCGAACTCGCCCGGGAAGTACTGGCGTTCCAGCGGGTCGCGGTTGGAGAACTTGTTGCCCCAGGCCTCCAGCACGCCGGGGTCGAGCTGCCACACGTTGCGCAGGAAGTTGCCGCTCAGGCCCTTGCCGAAATCCGACGGGTAGGTCTGCCCGTTCCACGCCGGCAGGTTGGCCACGTTGAAGGGGTCGGCGCTCCACTTCGGGCCCTGGGCCACGAACTGGCTGTCGCGCTCGTGCTGGGTGCTGCGCAGGCCGGTCTTCACGCTGCTGAACAGGCCCTCGGTGAAGCGCCATTCGCCATCGAGCTGTGCCCAGTCTTCGTTGTCCTTGGTGCGCGCGGGGCTGGCGCCGAAGACCCAGTCGAGCCGCGTGCCGGTGAACACCGCCGGGTTGCCGGCGCGCACGCCGGAATCGGGTGCGCGGTCCACGCCGTTGAGCGTCCAGCTCGCGCCGGTGTTGAACACGTCACCTTCGAAGACGGCCTGGCTCGGCGTCTCGCCCTTGCCGCGGCTGCTGCCGAGCTTGCCGCTCACCGTGAGGTTGCCGGTCTTGAACTGGCCTTCGAGGTTGACGAAGCCGGTCTCCGAGCGTGCGTCGGGCCGCAGGATGTTGTCGACGATGACGTACTGGTTGCCAGGGATGGGCGTGAAGCTGGCCTGCACCAGCGTGCCGTCCTTCACCACGTAGCCGGCGTCGGGCGCCTGCGGCGCCTGGTTGCCGCCGCCGCCCAGGATGCGGCTGCCCCACACCAGGTAGTTGCGGTTGTGGTTGCGCGCCTTCATCTCGGAGGTGAAGGCGGTGAGGTCGAAGCCCAGTTCCTTGGTCGGCTGCACCTGCACGGTGATGAGGCCGCCGGTGCGCTCACGCGTTTGCTCGAAGAGCGCCGAACCCACGGCGTTGGGGTAGGCCACGCCGGCCAGATCGGGGTTGGTTTGTGCGATGGGGCTGGTGGCCGAGATGCGGCTGTAGCCCAGGGTCTCGATGCCGTCGCGGCGCAGGCTGCGCTTCTGCGAGAACACCTGCGCCATCACGCCCACGGTCTCGCCCTTCCAGTTGATCAGCGCACTCAGCTGGGGGTCGGTCTTGCGCGGCAGATCGGCGTACACCGCGCCCACGCTGGCTTCCAGCGTCAGCGCCTGGCGGAACTCGAGCGGCTTGCGCGTCTGGATGTCCACCGCGCCGGCCACGCCGCCTTCCACCAGGTCGGCCTGCGCGCTCTTGCGCACCACCACCTGCTTGACCAGTTCGCTCGGCAGCAGCGAGTAGCTGACGCTGCGGCCCACGGTGCCGGTCTGGTTGAGCACGAACCAGTCGCCCGAGCCGATGCCGTGGCCGTTGATCAGCGTCTGCGTCAGGCTGGGGTTGGTGCCGCGCAGGCTGACGCGGTCGTTCTCGTCGAAGCCGCCTTCGCTGGCGCTGGCCGAGCTGATGGCCACGCCGGGCACGCGCTGCAGCGAATCGGCGATGTTCTTGTCGGGCATCTTGCCGATGTCTTCGGCGGTGATGACCTCGGCCACGCTGTCCAGGCCGCGCTTCTGGCGCAGCGCCGATTCCAGCGAGGCGCGGATGCCGGTGACGACGATGCGCTGGGCCTCGGCGGGGGCGGCGGCGGGCTTGGCGGCCGGGGCGGATGCGGGTGCGGGCGTTGTCTGGGCCCCCGCGGGCGCGGCGCCCAGGGCGGCGGCGCCGAAAAGCAGCGCCGAGACGGCGCGGGCAACCGGGGTGGTGTGGAGCTTCATGGCGGATCCTCGGAAGGGCAGCAGGTTCGGGGTGGTGGACGGTGGCAGGCGGTCTGTGCAGACCAGTTCAGCACCAGCGCCCGCCATGCAAACCACTTTATGCCACCTTGGAAACCAATGAAATACCACTTGCCTCGGTGGTTTCCCGGGTCAGGGGCGGTCTGCGCATCGATCCACCTAGGAGGCTGCGCTTCTCTGCCCCTCATTCCGAGAGTGTGCGCGGGCCATCGCGAAAATGCGACAGTCGGCGCAATTGGTATGAAAGTGGTTCTATAGGAGCCCCGTCGATGCCGGCTGGGCCGGCCCCCGCGGGCTTCAGCGCGCGCTGGGGCTCAGCGTGCGCGGGTGGGCCTCGGGCGCCTCGCCCGGCTCTGGCGCGGCGTAGAGCGGGGCTGGGCCGCTCGGCGTGTGCCGTTCGACCTCGGCCTGCAGCTCGACATGCCGCCACAGGTGGGCCAGTGCGCCCTGCAGGTCGCCCTGCTTCTCCAGCAGTTGTGCCAGCTGCCGGTGCGCCTGGCTCTGCTGCGGGCGCGACTGGATGCGCTCGGCCAGCGCCAGGCCGTGCAGCGTGCTGCGCACGGCGCCGGCCTCGTCGCCACGGGCCAGCGCGATCTCGGTCCAGGTGCGGCTGGCCGCCGCTTCCAGCCAGTGGTGGCCCAGGCGTGCGGCCAGGCCCAGGGCCAGGCGGCAATCGGCCGTGGCCCAGGGCAACTGGCCGCGGGCCAGCGCCGCGCGCGCCAGGTGCCAGTGCGCCTCGGCCTCGAACTCACGGTGGCTGCCGCGCCGGGCGGCGGCCAGGCCGTGGGCGAAGTGGCGCTCGGCGTCTTCCAGATGGCCGGTCTCGAAATGGCCCACGCCGATGTTCAGCGCCACCTTGGCGGCGAGGTAGCTGTCGCCCTGCGGGCCCAGCCGGGCCAGCGCGTCGCGGTGGAAACGCAGCCCGGTGGTCCAGGCGCCCATGGCGTAGTGGATCTGGCCCAGGCCGATGCGCGCGGCCACGCTTTCGTGCGTGGCGCCGGCGGCCTCGGCGCGGTCGAGCGCGCGCGACCACTGTTCGGTGGCCTCCAGGTACAGGCCCTGCTGGTAGGCGATGCGGCCCAGCGCTTCGGCCATCTGCGCTGCTTGCGGGGGCAGGGCCGCCGCCTCGGCCTGGCGCGCGGCGGCCAGCAGCGTCTCGCGCAGCGCCAGCGCGCGGCCGCTGCGCTCCAGCAGGCGGAAGCGCTGCGCCAGCGTCTCCAGCGCGGCGGCGGTGTGGCCGGCGGCCTGCAGATGCGTCTCCAGCGCCTGCAGCTGCCGTTCGGCCAGCGCGGGGTGGCGCGCGGCCACGGCGTGCAAGCGGGCCAGCAGCGGGGCCAAGGCCTCGCCGCAGGGCGGGGCGGGTGCAGGTGCGGGCGGCTGGGCGGGTGTGGTCATGCGGCGGTGACGGGTGGGGTCGTTCTGGCGGCGTTCACGCCGCGTTCAGGCCAGAGGGCTGATGTTGGGTCTGCAATTGGCATCTCTCCACTCTAATACCAATTGACGATCCAGCTTCGTGGTCTTAGAGTGGTATTCGTCATGGTCATCGACACACCCGCCCTTCCTGCGCTGCTCCGGCCGTCTGCCGTGGCGCCGCCGCCGACAATTCTGAGGCCGGGCGCTGCGGCGCCGCGCTGGTGGCTGGGTGTCGACGGAGGCGGCACGCACACCCGCCTGCGGCTGGTGGAAGCAGGCAGCGGCCGCGTGTGGGGCGAGGGCCTGGCCGGGCCCTCGGCGCTGGGCCAGGGCGTGGCCGCGGCCTGGGCCGCGATCGCTGCGGCGCTGGCCGATGCCGCCGCGCAGGCCGGCCTGCCGCTGCCCGCCTGGGCGGAATGCGCGCTGGCGGCCGGGCTCTCTGGTGCGGGCGTGCCGGCCGCGGTGCAGGCCTTCTGCGCCGACGACCCCGGCTGCGCCGCCCTGCTGCTGGCCAGCGACGGCGAGATGGCGCTGAACGGCGCCTTTGCCGGCGGGCCGGGTGTGTTGCTGATCGCCGGCACCGGCTCGGTCTGCGAGGTGCGCCGCGCCGATGGCCAGCGCGCCACCGTCGGCGGCTGGGGCTGGCGCTGGGGCGACGAAGGCAGCGGCGCCTGGCTGGGTCGGCAGGCGCTGGTGCACACGCAGCGCGCACTGGATGGCCGCGCCAGCTTCGGAGCGCTGGCGCAGGCCGTGGTGGCCCGCCTCGCAGGCGTTCCCGAGCCTACCGGCGCGGTGGCAGAAGCCTTGCAGGCCTGGGGCGAGCGCGCCGGGCAAAGCGCCTTCGCCGCGCTGGCGCCCCTGGTGAGCGATGCCGCCGCCCAGGGCGACCCGGCCGCCGAAGCCTGCCTGCAAGCCGCCGCCGCTGAACTCGACGCCTTGGTGCGTGCCGCAGACCCCAGCGGCACCCTGCCCGTGGTGCTGGCCGGCAGCGTGGCGCAGCGGCTGCAGCCGCGCCTGCACGGCGACACTCGGGCGCGTTGCCGGCCGCCGCTGGCCGACGCCCCTGCCGGCGCGCTGCAGTGTCTGCACGCCGCTTTCCAGACCTCCAGCCCGAGCCCGCGATGAGCCCCAGCCCCGCTTCTTCCGCCCCGCTGCCCTTCAGCTTCAAGCCCGATGCCACGGCGGCCTCGCCGCTGTACCTGCAGCTGGCGCAGGCGCTGTCCAAGGCCATCGCCGAAGGCCTCTACCAGGCCGATGAAGCGCTGCCTTCCGAGCGTGTGCTGGCCGAGGCGCTGCAGGTCTCGCGCGTGACCGCGCGCAACGCCATCGAGAGGCTGGTGGAGCAGGGGCTGATCATCCGCAAGCGCGGCTCGGGCAACTACATCGCGCCGCGGCTGGAGCAGCCGCTGACGCGGCTGTCGGGCTTTTCGGAAGAGCTGCACCAGCGCGGCTTCATCCCGGGCTCGCGCTGGCTGTCGCGCGGATTTGCCACCGCGGCGCCCGACGAACAGCTCTCGTTGGAGCTCAAGAGCGGCGAACGCGTGGCGCGTCTGGAGCGCCTGCGTCTGGCCGACACCACGGTGATGGCCTACGAACTGAGCGTGCTGCCGGCTTCGGTGCTGCCCGACCCGGAGGCCGTCAGCGCCTCGCTCTACAGCCACCTGGGCACGCACGGCCACGCGCCGGTGCGCGCGCTGCAGCACATCCGCGCGCTGAACACCGACGCCAAGCTCGCCGGCCTGCTGGAAGTGCCCACGGGTGCCGCGGTGCTCTACATCACGCGCGTGGGCTACGCCGCCAGCGGCAAGGCGGTGGAGCTCACGCATTCCTACTGCCGCAGCGATTACTACGACTTCGTCGCCGAGATGCGAAGGGAGTGATTCCATGACCGAAACCCGCACCCTGATGCTGGAAGAAGCGCTGTCCGCGCCCGAGCGCGTGGCTGTGCTGCTGGACCACGATGCCGCGGTCTACGCGGCCCTGGCGGCCCGCCTGCGTGCGCGCCCGGCCGATGCGCTGCTGACGCTGGCGCGTGGCAGCTCCGACCACGCGGCGCAGCACCTGGCTTACCTGGTGATGGCGCGGTTGGGGCGGTTGGTGACTTCGCTGCCGATGTCGCTGCTGACGCTCTACGGCGCCAAGCTGCCGGCGGCGGCGCTGCACAGCTTCGCGTTCTCGCAATCGGGCCAGAGCCCCGATCTCGTGGAGCCCACACGCGCCCTGCGCGCCGGCGGTGCCGGCACCGTGGCGCTGGTCAACGACACCGCCTCGCCGCTGGCCGCTGCGGCCGAGTTCGTTCTGCCGCTGCACGCCGGCCCCGAGCGCAGCGTGGCCGCCACCAAGAGCTACATCGCGCAGCTGGTGGCCGGCGCGCGCCTGGTGGGGCATTGGCAGCAAGACGCCGCCTTGCAGGCCGCCGTGGCCGCGCTGCCCGAGGCGCTGGCCCGCGCCGCCGCGCAAGACTGGCAGGCCGCGCTGCCGGTGCTGCAAGGTGCCGAGCAGCTGTTCGTGATCGGCCGCGGCCCGGGCCTGGCCGTTGCCCAGGAAGCCGCGCTGAAGTTCAAGGAAACCTGCGGCATGCAGGCCGAGGCCTTCTCGGGCGCCGAGGTGCAGCACGGGCCCATGGCCTTGGTGGGCGCGGGTTGGCCGGTGCTGGTGCTGGCGCCGCGCGGGCCGGCGCAGGCCGGCTTGATCGACCTGGCTGCGCGGCTGCAGGCGCGCAACGCGCACGTGATGCTGGCGCTGCCCGAAGCCCAGCGCGGCGCCGCCGAAGCTTCCGCCCCCGGCCTGCTGACCTTGCCGCTGGCCCTCACGGGCCACGAAGACCTCGACGCCATTGCCGCCGTGCAGAGCTTCTACCCGCTGGTGGAAGCGCTCTCGCGTGCCCGCGGCCGCAACCCCGACCAGCCGCCCTACCTGGCCAAGGTCACCCGCACCCACTGAACCCGCCTTGCCGACCGCCGTGCCCATGAGCTCCTTCCCCCCTGGCCGCCTGGTGATGGTGGACATCCCCGGCACGCGGCTCGACGCCGACACCGCCGATTTCCTGGCGCGCCACCACATCGGCGGCGTGTGCCTCTTCCGCAAGAACCTGGGCACCGAGGCCGAGGTGCGCACGCTCACCGCCGCGCTGCGCGAGGTGATGGGCCCGGGCGCGCTCATCGGCATCGATCAGGAAGGTGGCGCCGTCGTGCGCGCCACCACGCTGCCGCCGCCGCCAGCGGCCATGGCCCTGGGCGCGGCCGACAGCCCGGCGCTGGCCCAGGCCGTGGGTGCGGCCGTGGCGCGCGGGCTCAAGGGTCTGGGCATCAACTGGAATTTCGCGCCGGTGCTCGACATCAACAGCAACCCGGCCAACCCCGTGATCGCCGAGCGTGCGTTCGGTGACGACGCTGCCACGGTCGAACGCCTGGCCGGCGCCTGGATGCGCGGCTCGCTCGCCGAGGGCGTGGCCTGCTGCGTGAAGCACTTTCCGGGGCATGGCGATACGCAGACCGATTCGCACCACGCGCTGCCCGTGGTGAACAAGAGCCGCGCCGAACTCGACGCGCTGGAACTCGCGCCGTTCCGCGCGCTGTGCCCCGAAGCACCGGCGGTGATGACGGCCCACATCGTCTACCCGCAGCTCGACGCCGAGCGCCCGGCCACGCTGTCGCCGGCGCTTCTGCAGGGCATCCTGCGCGACGAGTGGGGCTACGACGGTGTCGTCATCACCGACGCGCTGATGATGCAGGCCGTGGCCGCGCGCTGGGGCCATGCGAAGGCCGCGGTGATGGCGCTGCAGGCCGGCGCCGATCTGGTGCTGGCGCAGGGCAGCCGCGACGAGCAGCAGGCCACGCTCGATGCGCTGGCTGCGGCCTATGCCGACGGGCGCCTCTCGCTGGGCGCCGGTGCACGTTCGGCAGCGCGGCTGAACCGGCTGGCGATGCGCTTTCCGGCGCCATCGAAGCCCTACGAAGCCGCCCGCCGCCAGGCCGATCAAGACCTCATGCAGCAGGCCTGGACGGCGGGTCTGACCACGCTGCACGGTGCGGCGCCGCCGGCCCTGACGCAGCCGCTGCGCGTGGTGGTGCAGGCTTCTGTGCCCACCGACCAGGTGTCGGAGGCCGGCCCCGAGGCCGCGGTCGCGCTGGCCCTCTTCGAAGGTTTTGCCGACGTGCAGCCGCTGGTGGTGCCCGACCTGGCGACGTTCGACGGGCACGGGCTGCCCGACGACGGCCGCCTGAACGTGCTGGTCTCCACCCGGCGCGACCGCCACGGGCCGCTGCCCGGCGGCTGGCAGCCCGGGCTGCAACTGCTGCTGTGGAACCCCTTCCAGGCGCTGGACACGCCCGCGCCCACGCTGCTGGCCTGGGGCCACGCCGCTGGCGCGCTGAAGGCCGTGCGCGCCTGGCTGGAAGGCCGCGTGGTGGCCACGGGCCGTGCGCCGGCCAGCCTGCAGGGCGGTGCGCGATGAGCAGCCTGAACAGCCCCGTTGTCGCCACGGCCGCTGCCGTGCCGCCGCTGCGCCCCTTGCGCTGGGTGCCCACGCTCTACTTCGTGCAGGGCCTGCAGTTCTTCGTCGTCAACCTGATCCTGGCGCTGATGCTGAAGAGCCAGGGCGTGGCCAACGACCGCATCGCGGCGTGGACGGCCGCGCTCGGGCTGGCCTGGGCCTTCAAGCCGCTGTGGAGCCCCTTCCTGGAGCTGGCGCGGCGCAAGAAGACCGTGGTGGTGGCCATGCAGTACACGGGTGCGGCGCTGCTGGCGCTGGCGGCGCTGGCGCTGCAGTTCCCCTTCTGGTTCGCGCTGCTGATGGGCGCGATGTTCGTCTTCGCCTTCACCTCGGCCACGCACGACATCGCCTGCGACGGCCTCTACATGGCCGCGCTGGACAGCCGCGCGCAGGCGCTTTACGTCGGCTGGCAGGGCGCCTTCTTCAACGCCTCGAAGTTCCTCGCCCTGGGCGGGCTGATGAAGCTGGCCGGCTGGCTGGAAGTGGGCGTGGGCGTCACGCAGGCCTGGTCGCTGATCTTCCTGCTGCTGGCCGGCCTGCTGGCCACGCTGGCGACCTGGAACGCGCGTGCCTTGCCCGACCCCGTCTCGCCGCTGCCCAGCACCGCCGCGGGCAGCCCCTGGCGCGAGGTGGCGGCCACGCAGAAGGCCGTGCTACTGGGCTTCCTGGCCAAGCCGCAGATCGCGCTGGCGGTGGGCTTCATCGTGCTCTTTCGCTTCGGTGAAGGCCAGGTGCAGACCATCGGCCCGATCTTCCTCATCGAGCCGCGCGCGCAGGGTGGCCTGGGCTTGAGCAGCGGGCAGGTGGGTGATCTCTACGGCATCGCCGGCACTGCAGCTTTTCTGCTGGGCAGCATCCTCGGCGGCAGCTTCACCGCCTGGCTGGGCCTGAAGCGCGCCATGCCGCTGCTGATCGCGGCCATGGTGGTGCCCAACCTCGTGTTCTGGCAGCTCAGCGTGCACCTGCCCGAGAGCCTGTGGACGGTGGGCGCGGCCATCGCGCTGGAGTCCTTCTTCTACGGCTTCGGCTTCGTCGGCATGATCCTTTTCATCATGCAGGTGGTGGCCCCCGGGCCCTTCCAGACGGCGCACTACGCTTTAGGCACGGGCGTGATGCAACTGGGCTTCATCTTCAGCAAGTTCATCAGCGGCAGCCTGCAACTGCAGATGGGCTACAGCGGCTTCTTTTTCTGGACCGTGATCGCCGGCCTGCCGGTGCTGCTGCTCTTGTGGTGGGTGCGCTGGCCGGCGGCGGACGCCCCCGCGCAGCTGTGAAGCACGTCGCCGCGGCGGCACTGCTGTCGACAACGCTGGCGGCTGCCGCGCAGCCGGCCGCGCCCCTTACGCCCCTCTTCTTCGACGACTTCTCGCAGCCCGACACCGCCGCCCTGCGCGCCCAGGGCTGGACGCTGCGCGACCGCGCCGGCCACCCCGGCGTGCCCGGCGCGCGCTGGGCGCCCGAGGGCTTGAGCCTGCAGGCCGACCCGGCCCAGCCCGGCAACCGCCTGCTGCGCCTGCAGGCCCAGACCGACGGCACGCCGGCCGGCACCGTGCAGGCCCAGGCCTGCCACCAGCGCCGCCTGCTGCATGGCACCTGGGCGGCGCGTGTGCGCTTCACCGACGTGCCGCTGCAAGGCGCCGATGGCGACCCCGTGATCCAGGCCTTCTACGCCATCGGCCCGCTGCGCCACGATCTCGACCCCCAGTTCAGCGAGGTCGACATCGAGTACCTGCCCAACGGCGGCTGGGGCAGCCCCGAGACGCGCCTGTACGCCATCAGCTGGCAGACCGTGCGCATCGAACCCTGGCAGGCCTGGAACAGCGCCCACGCCGAGCCCGGCGGCCACGCCGGCTGGCGCGTGCTGGTGGTGCAGAGCGAGCCGGGCGCGGTGCGCCAGTACCTGGACGGCCGGCTCATCGCCACCCACACGGGCCGCCACCTGCCGGTGGAGCCCATGTCGCTCAACCTGAGCCTGTGGTTCTCGCCCGGCGGCCTGCTGCCGCCGAGTGCCATGCCGCGGCGCTGGGCGATGGACGTCGACTGGGTGCTGCACAGCCCGGCCCGCCTGGCGCCCGACGCGGTGGCGGCGCAGGTGCAGGCCTTGCGCGCGGGCGGCGTGGCGCAGCGCGACACCTGGCCGCAGGCCACGCTGCCGACCGCCTGCGACCTCTAGGCGCGGCGCGGGCAGGGCCCCCGCGCACGCGAGAGCGCCGGCGCAGGCATCATCGGGCATCGAGTCCACTGCCTGCCCCGCCCCATGCCTGAAACGCTCGTCAACGGCCGCGCTTCCACGCCGCCGTCTTCACCTTCCACCCTGCTCGTGCACTGGCTGCGCGATGAACTCGGCCTGACCGGCACCCACGTCGGTTGCGATACCGCGCAGTGCGGTGCCTGCACCGTGCTGGTGGACGGGCAGGCCGTCAAGAGCTGCAGCGTGCTGGCGGTGCAGGCCGCAGGCCGCGGCGTCACCACCGTCGAAGGCCTGGCAGCGCCCAGCGGCGTGCTGCATGCCGTGCAGGACGCCTTCATCGCCTGCCACGGCCTGCAGTGCGGCTTCTGCACCCCGGGCATGGTGATGAGCGCCACCGCGCTGCTGGCCGAGAACCCGGCGCCCAGCGAGGCCGAGATCGTGCACGCGCTGGAGGGCAACCTCTGCCGCTGCACCGGCTACGTCAACATCGTCGCGGCCGTGCAGCACGCCGCGCGCACGCTGCAGAAGGAGGCCGCATGAACGCACCCGACGCTCCGTTCGCCACCGCTCGCTTCGGCAGCGGCCACGCCGTTCGCCGCATCGAAGACCCGGCGCTGGTGCAAGGCCAGGGCCGCTTCACCGACGACGTGCAGCCGGCCGGCCAGCTCTTCATCCGCTTCGTGCGCAGCCCCTACGCGCACGGCCGCATCAACAGCATCGACACGGCCGCCGCGCGCGCCATGCCGGGCGTGATGGCGGTCTACACCGGCGCCGACCTGGTGGCCGCGGGCGTCAAGCCCCTGGCCCCGGCCGGCGGCTTCAAGCGGCCCGACGGCCAGCCCATGAGCCCGCCGCCCAAGCACCCGCTGGCGGTGGACGTGGTGCGCTTCGTCGGCGAAGCCGTGGCCGCGGTGGTGGCCGACAGCCGCGAAGCCGCGCGCGCTGCCGCCGATGCCGTGGGCGTGGACATCGAGCCGCTGCCCGCCGTGGCCGACGCCGTGGCCGCACTGGCCGAGGGCGCGCCCTGGGTGTGGGAAGGCGCGCCCGGCAACGTGCTGGCCGAAATGCAGCATGGCAACGCGGAGGCCACCGAAGCCGCCTTTGCCGCCGCCGCCCACCGCATCAGCTTGTCGATTGCCAATCAGCGCCTGGCACCGAGCCCGCTGGAGCCGCGCTCGGTGCTGGCGCAGGTGGAAGAAGGCCGCCTCACCGTGCGCCTGAGCACCCAGATGCCCACGGGCGTGCGCGGCGGTCTGGTGCACTGCCTGGGCGCGCTGGCCGATGCGCCGGCCTCGCGTACCAACGACAACGTGCGTGTGCTCGTGGGCGATGTCGGTGGCGGCTTCGGCATGAAGACCGCGCTCTACCCCGAAGACGTGGCCACGGCCTACGCCGCGCTGGCGCTGGGCCGCCCCGTGAAGTGGCAGGCCGAGCGCGTGGAAGAGTTCCTCACCGCCGTGCACGGCCGCGACCTGCTCAGCCGCGCCGAGATGGCGCTGGACGCCGACGGCAAGGTGCTCGCGCTGCGCATCCGCTCCTGGGCCAACGTGGGCGCGCTGCCCACGGGCGCGGGCGTGGCCATCCAGCTGCTGGTGGGGCCGTGGGTGACGACGAGCATCTACGACATCCGCACCATCCACCTGCAGTTGACGGCCGTGCTCACGCACACCGCGGCCACCGGCGCCTACCGCGGCGCGGGCCGGCCCGAGGCCATCTACACGCTGGAGCGTCTGTTCGATGCCGCCGCGCGTGAGCTGCAGCTGGACCCGGCCGAGATCCGCCGCCGCAACATGATCCAGCCCGCGCAGCTGCCCTACAGCAACCCCATGGGGCAGACCTACGACAGCGGCCACTTCGAGCAGATCCTCGACCAGGGCCTGGCCCTGGCCGACTGGGCCGGCTTCGAGGCCCGCCGTGCCGAGAGCGCCGCGCGCGGCCGGCTGCGTGGCCGCGGCATCGCCACCTTCCTGGAATGGACGGGTGGCAACGCGCTGGAAGAGAACGCGCAGGTGCGCATCACCGGTGACGGGTTCATCGAGATCACCAGCGCCACCATGCCCATGGGCCAGGGCATCGCCACCAGCTATGCGCAGTTGGCGGTGGACGTCTTCGGCGTGCCCATCGACCGCATCCGCATCCTGCAGGGCGACACCGACCGCGCCAATGGCTTCGGCAGCGCCGGCAGCCGCAGCCTGTTCACCGGCGGCGCAGCGGCGTTCGTCGCGGCGCAGCGCGCGGTGGAGGTGGGCAAGCCGCTGGCCGCCGAGGCGCTGGAAGCCGGCATGGGCGACATCGAGTACGCCGCCGGCCGCTACACCGTGGCCGGCACCGATCTCGGCATCGGCCTCTTCGAGCTGGCGCAGCGCCAACCCGGCGCCGTGCTGCGCGCCGAGGGCGGCGCCAAGGCCAGCGCGCCGAGCTGGCCCAACGGCTGCCATGTGTGCGAGGTGGAGGTCGACCCCGCCACTGGCCACACCGCGGTGGTGGCGTATGCCAGCGTCAACGACATCGGCCGCATCGTCAGCCCCGTCATCGTGCGCGGGCAGATCGAGGGCGGCGCGGTGCAGGGCATTGGCCAGGCGCTGTGCGAGCAGGTGGTCTACGACCCCGAGGGCCAGCTGCTGAGCGCCAGCTTCATGGACTACGCGCTGCCCAAGGTGGACGGCTTCCTCGGCTTCAAGACCGCCTTCGACGAACGCATGCCCTGCCTGACCAACAGCCTGGGCGCCAAGGGCGTGGGCGAGCTCGGCACCATCGGCGCCACGCCGGCGGTGGTGAACGCGGTGGTGGATGCCTTGGCGCGTGCAGGGCAGGGCCGTGGCGCGGAAGCACTGCAGATGCCGCTGACGGCCGAGACGGTGTGGCGCGGGCTGCAGGGCTGCAGCCAGCCGCTGGCCTTGCCGCAGTAAAGCTCAGGCGCGCTGGCGGCGTCCGCCGCGCTGCGCGCCGGCCAGCACCTGGGCCAGTTCGGCCAGGCTCTGCAGGTTGTGCGCGGGCAGGAACTCGTCCACCGAGGGCAGCATCGCGCGGATGCCGGCCGCGCGCGGCTGGAACTGCTCGAAGCGCAAGAGCGGGTTCAGCCAGATCAGCCGCCGGCAGCTCTTGTGCAAGCGCTCCATCTCGAAGCGCAGCGTCTCGCAGCGCGGGTCGTCGGGCGTGCCGTGTTCCAGGCCGTCGCTGATCAGCAGCACGGTGGCGCGGCCGCTCAAGACGCGCCGCGCCCACTGCTGGTTGAACTGGTGCAGGCAGGCGCTGATGCGCGTGCCGCCCGACCAATCCTGCACCGCCTGCACCACGCGCGAGACGGCGAGATCGGGGTCGCGCTGCCGCAGCGCGCGCGTGGTGCGCGTCAGCCGCGTGCCGAACACAAAGCTCTCCACGCGCGCATCGGCATGGCCGAGCGTGTGCGTGAAGTGCAGCAGCATGCGCGAGTAGCGGCTCATGCTGCCCGAGATGTCGGCCAGCACCACCAGCGGCGCCGGCTGCACACGCGGGCGGCGCCAGCGCAGCTGCATCACTTCACCGCCCGTGCGGGCCAGCGCCTGCAGCGTGGCACGGCCGTCCACGCGCGCGCCGGCGCCGGGGCCGCTGGCGCGTTCGGTGCGGCGGGTGGTGAGGGGCTCGAACAGCGGCGCCAGCTGCCGCAGCAGGCGCTGCGCGGCGCGCCACTCGTCGGCCGTCATGGTCTCGAAATCGGCCTTCTGCAGCAGCTCGCGCTCGTTCCACGTGAGCGTGGCGTCGACCTCGATCTTCTCGGGCGGCGGTGGCGGGTTCGGCTGGTTCGGTTGGTGCGGGAACAGCGCCTCGCCCAGGCGCCGGTTCTCGGGCACCGAGGGCTGTTCGGTCTTGGTCTGCACGCGCGGCAGCAGCATGGCCATCATGCGGCCGGTGAGGTCGGGGTCGCGCCAGAAGAGCGTGAAGGCCTGGTCGAAGAGTTCGCGGTGTTCGATGCGGTCGAGCAGGCAGGCGCTGAGCGTGGCGTGGAAATCGGTGCGGCTTTCCAGGCCGCCCACCTGCAGCGCGTTCAGGGCGAGCTGGATGCGGTCGGTGGGCACCGGCATGCCGGCGGTGCGCAGCACGCGGCCGAAGTGCATGACGTTCTCGGCCAGGCGGCCCGGCAGGGCGTTGACGTTCGGGGCGCGCAGCATCGTGGCTGCATTCTCGCGGGTTCAGCGCGCGGGTGGGCCCTGGTAGACACGCACGTAGTCCACCTCCAGCGCTGCGGGGAAGATGCCGTCGTCCACCGGGCCGCCCAGGTCGCCGCCGATGGCCAGGTTGATCAGCAGGAACTGCGGCGCGTCGAAGGGCCAGGCGCGCGGGCCCAGGTCGAGCCTGGGGTAGCGCAGGTGCGCTGCGCCGTTGACGCCGAAGACCACGCCCGTGGGTGTCCAGTGCATCTGATAGCGGTTGAAGCGCGTGCAGGCTTCGGGCAGCGGCGTGCTGCCGAAGGTGGCCTGGCCGCCGTGGCCGGCAGCCACGTGCACGGCGCTGTGGGTGCGCAGCGGGTCGCGGCCCATGTGTTCGAGGATGTCGAGCTCGCCATCCTCAGGCCAGCGGCCGCCGCTGCCCAGCGTCCACAGCGCGGGCCAGGTGCCCTTGCCGCAAGGCATGCGCGCGCTGATCTCGAAGTAGCCGTAGGTCCAGTCGGCCTTGCCGCGCGTGAGCAGGCGCGCCGAGGTGTAGCGCTGGCCGCCCCAGTCGGGCGCGGTGCGCAGGCTTTCCAGGCGTGCGGTGATGACGAGCTTGCCGCCGCGCACCACGGCGTTCTCGGCCCGCGGCCCGCTGTAGTACTGCTGCTCGTTGTTGTGCCAGCCTTCCTTGTTGCGCCCGGTGTCGTGCACCCACCTGGCGGGGTCGGGCAGGCCGTCGGTGTCGAACTCGTCGGCCCAGACCAGCCGGTAGCCCGGGGGCACGGTGAAGGTGTCGGCCGCGGCCACTGGCAAGGCCAGCGCGCCGGTGATGAGGGCCAAGCCAGCCAGTGCGGGGGCGTGCATGCGTGGGCTTTCCGTCTTGCCGCGGCAGGGGGCCGGGCTCACGGGATGCGGCGGCCGTCGGCGCCGAAGGCCAGCGCCCAGGCGGCATCGGCGCGCAGGCCCACGGACACGCCCGCCGCCAGGTGGCCGTGGCCGGCGCCGAGCTTGGCGTGCAGCGGATCGGCCAGGCCCTCCACCTGCAGGTGCAGCACCGAGGTGTCGCCCAGGTGCTCGGCCAGCAGCAGGCGCGCCGGCACGCCCTGGCCGGCGGGCAGCAGGTGCAGGTGTTCGGCACGCAGGCCGATGCGTTGCACCGCGGTCTGCGCCGTGGTGGGGGTGCCCAGGGCGTCCCACAGGGCCCGGTGCGGTGCGCTGGCACCATCGCCGGGGCGCGGCACGAGGTTGATGCGCGGCGCGCCGAGAAAGCCTGCGACGAACTCGTTGGCCGGCTGCGCGTAGAGCGACAGCGGCGCGCCCAGCTGCTCGATGCGGCCGGCGTTGAAGACCGCGATGCGCGTGCCCATGGTCATGGCCTCGACCTGGTCGTGCGTCACGTAGATCATCGTCGTGCCCAGCTCGGCGTGCAGGCGCATGAGCTCGATGCGCATGTTCACGCGCAGCGCGGCGTCCAGGTTGGACAGCGGCTCGTCGAAGAGAAAGACCTTGGGCTTGCGCACGATGGCGCGGCCAATGGCCACGCGCTGGCGTTGGCCGCCGGACAGCTCTTTCGGCGTGCGGCCCAGCAGCTCCGAGATGCGCAGCACCTCGGCCGCGCGCTGCACCTGCTGATCGCGCTGCGCGCGCGGCACGCCGGCCATCTTCAGCGCGAAGCCCATGTTCTCGGCCACGGTCATGTGCGGGTAGAGCGCGTAGCTCTGGAACACCATGGCCGTGCCTCGGTCGGCCGGACGCACCTCGTTGGCGCGCTGGCCGTCGATGAGCAGATCGCCTTCGCTGAAGTCTTCCAGCCCCGCGATCAGCCGCAGCAGTGTCGACTTGCCGCAGCCCGAGGGGCCGACGAAGACGAGGAACTCGCCGTCGTTGACTTCCAAGTCGATGCCGCGGATGACGGACACCGCCCCGAAGCGCTTGTGCACACCACGCAGGCTGAGCGCGCCCATGGCCTCAGGCCCCCGCTGTGGTCTGGGCAGCCGCACGCAGCGCGTGGCACCGGGCCACGAAGCTGCGGTACCAGTGCGCGCTGTCCTTCGGCGTGCGCTGCAGCGTGGGGTAGTCGACGTGCACGATGCCGAAGCGCTTGGCGTAGCCGCTGGCCCACTCGAAGTTGTCCATGAGGCTCCACACCATGTAGCCCGCCATCGGCACCCCCTGCGCCAGCGCCGCGGCGGTGGCGGCGATGTGCGTGCGCAGGTAGTCGGTGCGGTCGGCGTCGTGCACCTGGCCGTTCACCACCGCATCGGGGAATGCGCCGCCGTTCTCGGTGATGTAGACCGGCGGCAGCGTGTAGTCGCGGTGCAGCGTGAGCAGCACTTCGGTGAGGCCGCGCGGGTAGATCTCCCAGCCCATCTCGGTGAGCGGCAGGCCGCTCTTCGTCACGTCGAAGGGCCCCGTGGCGCTGGAGACCGTGCGCGAGTAGTAGTTGATGCCCAGGTAGTCCAGCGGCGTGGCGATGTGGGCCATGTCGCCGGGTTGCACCACGGGCGCGTCGGCGCCCAGGTCGTCCAGCACCTCTTGAGGGTAGCGGCCTAGGAAGAGCGGGTCGGCGTACCAGCGGCGGCCGCGGGCGTCTTCCAGGCGGGCCAGGGCGGCGTCCTCGGGGCTGCCGGTGGCGGGCTCGTGGTGGCCCAGGTTCAGCACGATACCGAGCTTGGCGCTGCAGCCATCGGCCCGCAGCGCCTGCAGCGCCAGGCCGTGGCTCAGCAGCAGGTGGTGGGCCACCTGGCTGGCGGTCTGCCGGTTCTGCACGCCGGGCGCGAAGTTGCCTTTTTCATGGCCCAGGATCGCCATCACCCAGGGCTCGTTGTGTGTGGTGATGGTGGCCAGGCGGCTGCCCAGGCGGCGGTTGATGCCGCGTGCGTACTCGACGAAGTGGTGCACCGTGCTGCGCGCGGCCCAGCCGCCCTGGTCTTGCAGGGCCTGGGGCAGGTCCCAGTGGTTGAGCGTGAGGTGGGGCTGCACGCCGCGCCGCAGCAGCCCGTCCACCAGGCGCTCGTAGAAGGCCAGGCCGGCTTCGTTCCAGGCGCCGTGCCCCAGCGGCTGCACGCGCGGCCACGAGATGGAGAAACGGTAGGCGTCCACGCCCAGCGTGGCGATGAGGTCGAGATCGCTCTCCAGCCGGTGGTAGTGGTCGCAGGCGGTGTCGCCGTTGCTGGCATCGGCGATGGTGCCGGGCTGTCTGCAGAAGCGGTCCCAGATCGATTCGCCCTTGCCGTCTTCGCGCGCCGCGCCCTCGATCTGGAAGGCGCTGGTGGCCACGCCCCAGACGAAGTGGGGCGGAAACTGGCGGGGCAGGTCGGCGTCTGGGTTCATGGTGTCGTGGAGACGGGGCAGGGAACAGGCATGAGGCTCACTTCACCGCGCCGCTGGTGAGGCCGGCGATGAGCTGGCGCGAGCAAAGCACGAACAGCACCAGCAGCGGCAACGTGGCGATGGCCGAGCCCGTCATCAGCGCGCCCCATTCGGTGTTGACGGGGCTCTGCAGACTGCGCAGGGCCAGCGGCAGGGTGTAGTTGTCGGCGTTGCGCATCACCACCAGCGGGCCGATGAAGTTGTTCCAGCTCGCGATGAAGCTCACCAGGCCCAGCGTGCCCAGCGCCGGCTTCATCAGCGGCAGCACGATGCGCCAGTAGATGCCGAACTCGCCGCAGCCATCCAGGCGCGCGGCCTCGATCAGGTCTTTCGGCACCGAGGCCGCCGCGAACTGCCGCATCAGGAAGATGCCGAAGGCGCTGGCTGCGCCGGGGATGTAGAGCGCGCGGTGCTGGTCGATCCAGCCCAGGGCGTCCATGATCAGGAAGGTGGGGATCATGTTCATGAACGAGGGCAGCAGCATGGTGGCCATCACCAGCGTGAACAGCGCGTTCTTGAAGCGGAACTCCATCAGCGCGAAGGCGTAGCCGGCCATCGAGCAGAACAGCAGCGTGAGCGCCGTGGACGCGAGCGCGACGTACACGCTCCAGCCCAGGTTGCGCCAGAAGGGCAGGCGCTCGGTGAGGATCTGCAGGTTCAGCCACAGGTCGTCGCCGAACCACAGCGGCGGCGGCAGGCTGTAGATCTCGCTGCGCGACTGCGTGGCGAAGACGAACATGAAGTAGAAGGGCGCCAGCATCACCAGCGCGCCCGCGCCGACGATGGCGTAGGCCGCCCAGGTGCTGAGCGTTTTGGGTGCGTTCATGCGTTGCCCCCGCGCGGCTTGAAGGCGCGGTTGGTCAGCCAGGTCAGCAGCGCCACCACGATGAACAGCAGCCACGACATGGCGCTCGCGCCACCGAAGTCGTTGAAGTCGAAGGCCATGCGGTAGAGGTACACGGCCGAGGTCATCGCGCTCTGGTCGGCGCCGCCCTTGCCGCCGGTCAGGATGAAGGGCTCCTCGAAGAGCTGCAGCCCGCCGATGACGCTGAGCGTGACACCGAAGAAGATCATCGGCCGCAACTGCGGCAGCGTGATGCACCAGAACTGCTGCCAGCGGCTGGCGCCGTCCATCGTGGCGGCCTCGTACAGGTCTTTCGGGATGGTCTGCAGCGCGGCGAGGTACAGCACCACGTTGAAGCCCACGTAGCGCCAGAACACGATCAGCGCGATGGCCGGCTTGATGTTCTCGGGCCGGTTCAGCCAGTCGATCTTCTCCAGCCCGAACAGGCTTTGCAGGCCCGCGTTGACGAGCCCGAAATCGGTGGAGAAGAGCGAGCTGAACATGATGGCCACCGCCACCGTCGACGTGATGTAGGGCAGGAAGTAGGCCCCCACCGCGGCATCACGGAAGCGCGTGAAGCGGGTGTGGATGAACACCGCCAGCGGGATGGCCACCAGGTGCTGCGGCGCGCCGGCGGCCACCGCCAGCCACAGCGTGTTCTTCAGCGACTTCCAGAACCACTCGTCGCCCAGGGCGAAGGTGAAGTTGGCCAGCCCCACCCACTCCATCGCGCCCAGGCCGCTGGTGGGCTCCCACGACTGGAAGGCCAGGTACAGCGAGAAGCCCAAAGGGAAGACGCCGAACACCGCGAACAGCACCAGGAAGGGGCTGATGAGCACATAGGGCGCCCACTTGGGCGACAGGCGGAGAGAGGTGGGCCAGCGCATCGTATTCACCGGGAGGCGCGGCGTTCGAGCAGCCGCGCCGCATCGGCCAGCGCCGTGGCGATGGGCTTGCCGCGGTCGAGCACGTTGTCGAGCTCGGTGCCCACCACCTCGTCGGCGAAGTTGGCCTGCTTGTGCACCTGCGTGGCGGTGATGCGCCGGGCGGCATCGCGCCACAGGGTGCGCGCGCGCTGGCCGCCCAGGAAGGGCAGGGGCTGCTCGAAGAAGGGGCCGTCGAAGGTCTCCAGCAGGGCCGGGAAGGCGTCCTGCGACTTGAAGGCCGCGAACTGCAGCTCGCGGTTCAGCGTGAGCAGCTGCACCAGCTCCCAGGCCAGCGCGCGGTTCTCGGGCTTGGCCTGGCGCGGCAGCGCGTAGTAGCTGCCGCCGTAGCTGACGAAGGTGCTCTCGGGCAGCTGCGCCACGCGCCAGCGGCCGCTGGTGCCGGGCGCCACCCAGTTGGCCATCTGGCCCACCATCCACGCGCCCGTGAGGTCGGTGGCCAGCGTGCCGCGGCGGAAAGCTTCGGCCCAGTCGTTGGACCAGGCCGCCACGCGTGCATCCAGCTTGTGCTGGCGCACCTTGCGCGCCAGCTCGAAGGCGCGCACGAAGCGCGGCGAGTTCACCAGCACGCGCGAATCACTGTCGAAGTACAGGCCCTCGCCCGGCTTCAGGCCGCTGCGGATGACGATGTCCTTCACGGTCTGCGCGTTGCTGACGAGGTAGGCGCCGGTGGCCGCCTTCAGCCGGATGCCGGCGTCGACATAAGCCTCCCAGCTGGGCGTGAGGTCGGCTTCACCCAGGCCGGCCTTGGCGAACAGGTCGGTGCGGACCATCAGGGTGCCGGGGCCGATGTCGGTGGGCAGGGCCAGCAGTTCGCCGCGGCGGTTGATGGCCTGCTCGAAGGCATAGGGCACGAAACGCGGCCGCAGGCGCAGGCCCTCGAAGGGCGGCTGCGCCAGGTCGGCCAGGCCGCGGCCCTGGGCGTAGCGGCCCACGTAGCTGGCCTCCAGCGTCATCACGTCGGGCAGGTAGACCGAGGTCGACAGCGCCGTCGTCATGGCCGTGTGGTGGTCGGCATAGGGCCGGCTGACGACCTGCACGGCCACGTCGGGGTGGCGCTGGCGCCAGGCCGGCAGCGCGGCCTTGACGATGGCGTCCACCAGCGGAAAGGCGGCCACCGTCAGCGTGGCGCGGGGCTGCGCCTGTGTGCGCAGCGGCAGCGCCGCCGACAGCCCGCAGGCCAGCACCGAACGGCGCGCGACAGCCATGCTCAGTGCGGTCTCGCCGCGCAGTGTTCAGCAATGAACGCGGCCTGCGTCGGCATGGCCTTCACGCACTTCTCGATGACCGCCGCGATGTGCTGCACGTAGGCCGCCACCTCGTCTTCGCTGCGCAGGTCGGCAAAAGGGTGGTGGGCCTGGGGCATGAGGCGCTGGCCCACCATGACCTGCAGCCAGCTCGATTCGGCGAAGAGCTCCAGCCCGTCGCGCAGCACGCGCCCGTTGCTGCGGAACAGGTCCATCTTGCGCTGCAGCGTCTCGGGCACCGGCATGGTCCGGCAGTAGTTCCAGAACTCCGAATCGTTGCGCTCGGTGCACTTGTAGTGCAGCACCAGGAAGTCGCGGATGCGCTCGTACTCCCAGTGCGTCATCGCGTTGTATTCGGCGATGTCGGCGGCGTCGAAACCGGCGTGCGGGAAGAAGCTGATGATGCGCGAGATGGCCGTGTGGATGAGGTGGATGCTGGTCGATTCCAGTGGCTCCAGGAAGCCGCTGGACAGGCCCACCGCCACGCAGTTGCGGTTCCAGAACTGGCGGCGCCGGCCGGTGGTGAACTTCAGCGGGCGCGGCTCGGCCAGCGGCGCACCGTCCAGGTGCTGCAGCAGGATGTCGGTGGCCTCGTCCTGCCCCATGAAGCTGCTGCAGTAGATGTGGCCGTTGCCGGTGCGGTGCTGCAGCGGAATGCGCCACTGCCAGCCCGCGCTGTGCGCGGTGGAGCGGGTCATCGGCAGCAGCGGCCCGGCCGAGGCGCAGGGCACGGCCAGCGCGCGGTCCACCGGCAGCCAGTGCGACCAGTCCTCGAAGCCCGACTTCAGCGTCTGCTCGATGAGCAGGCCGCGCATGCCCGAGCAGTCGATGAAGAAGTCGCCCTCGATGCGTTCGCCGCTCTCCATCACCACGGCGTCGATGAAGCCGTCGGGCTCGCGCTGCGAGACGCGGGCGATCTTGCCTTCGGTGCGCCGCACGCCGCGCCCCTCTGCCAGGCCGCGCAGGAAACGCGCATACAGGCCAGCGTCGAAGTGGAAGGCGTGCGAGATGTCGGCCACCGGCGAGCCGGGCATGTCCTTCCGCGCGCGCATGAACTTGCCCGCGCGCGGCGCGGCGGTGTTGATGGAATAGGCCTCCAGCGGCAGCGCGCGGCCGAGCTGGGCCATGCGCAGCCAGAAATGGTGGAAGGGCAGGGCCTGCGTGGCCTGCCCGACGAAGCCGAAGCCGTGCACGTAGCGGTCGCCGAGGGCGCCCCAGTTCACGAACTCGATGCCGAGCTTGAAGGTGCCCTGCGTGACACGCAGGAACTCGTCTTCGTCGATGCCCAAGGCGCTGTTGAACTCGCCGATGTGCGGGATGGTGGCCTCGCCCACGCCGATGATGCCGATCTCGTCGGACTCCACCAGCCGGATCTGGTGGTGGCCTTCCAGCACCTTGGACAGCGCGGCGGCCGTCATCCAGCCGGCGGTGCCGCCACCGACGATGACGATGTTGCGTACCGGTTCGAGGCTCATGGTGTCGCTGCGAATGAAGAGGCGGGGCGCCATGATGGCGCCCCGCCGGGCTTCAGAACTTGTAGCTGGCGCCCAGCAGCGTCTGGCGGCCGAACTGGTAGGTGTAGTTCGGCACCAGCTGCGCTGCGTCCGGCACGTCCACGTTGCCCGGCGTCTTGTAGTTGCGGGTGTAGGTGTCGGTGAGGTTGTTCACCTGCAGCAGCAGCGCCAGGCCCTTCAGCGGCCCCGAGTCGGAGAAGGCATAGCCCAGCTGCATGTCCACCACCTTGTCGGCACCCTGCTCGCGCGTGGTAGGCCGGAAGAAGATGTCCCGCGTGGTGGCCGTGAAGGCCGAGCGGTAGCGCTGGCTGACCCGCGCCGAGAAGCCGCTCTTCTCGTAGTAGACGGTCAGGTTGTTCGAGCGGCCCGACAGCCCGTTGATCGAGGTCTTCGCGTTCAGCAGCACGAGGTTGCTGTTCTGGTCGACCTTCTGGTCGCTGATCGAACTGTTCAGCTTGGAGGCGCTGAACACCACGCCGAAGCCTTCCAGCGCCGGGTGCAGCAGCGAAGCCTCCAGCGAAGCCGCGAATTCGAAGCCCTCCACCCGACCGCCGTTGCCGTTGCGCGGCTTGATCTCGCCGCCCAGGCGCTGCACCGTCACGCCCGGTGCCGGGGTGAAGCCCGGAGGCAGCGGCGTGTTCGACCGGTCCACCGCCTGCTCCGACGAGAGCACGTAGCTCAGCAGGTTCTTGCGGAAGGCCGCGAAGGAGATGTAGCTGCGCTTGCCGAAGTACTTCTCCATCGAGAAGTCGATGGCGCTGGACTTCCAGGGCTTGAGCTCCGGGTTGCCGGCGTAGGTGGTCTGCCAGGTGCCCTGGTTGGGGCCGGGGTCGGTGTTCAGGCGTGGCGTGCTGCCGCCGGCCCGCATGTCGTTGATGTTCGGGCGGGCGGTGGCCATGCCCAAGCCGAAACGCGCGATGAGGTCGGGCCGCAGTTCAGCCGCCAGGTTCAGGCTCGGCAAGAAGTCGGTGTAGGTGGCGCCGCCGGTGCGGCGGAACAGCAGGTTGAGGTTGGGGTTGTTGTTGTCCAAACCCAGGTACTCGTAACCCTCGGAGCGCTGCTCCGAGCGGATGGCCTGCACACCGAAGTTGCCGCGCACCGGCACGCCGGCCACCTGGCTGTCGATGTCGAGCTGCACGAAGGCGGTGGTGATCTTCTCGCCCACGAAGGCGTCGTTGCTCTTGAGCTGGAACTCCGCCGCCTTGCGCCCCAATGCGCCGGAGCTCACCAGCGAAGGCACGTCCAGGCGGATGAACTGGTCCACGCCCATCCACGACATGTTCAGCGGCGTGCGCACCGAGGCCTGCGGGATGGTGCGGATGGGGTTGCCACCGGCGTCCAGCGGCATCACCAGGCGCGTCTCGTTCTTCTCGATGCTCTTGTCGCGCTGCGTGTAGTTCAGGCCGCCGGTGAAGTTGCTGAACACGCCGAACAGGTCCAGCGGCCGCTTGGCGGTCAGGCGCAGGGTCTTGATCTCGTCCTTGGCCTTCGGGTCGCGGACCACGCCTGTCCAGCGCGGTTCGCCGGGCACGAAGTCGAAACCGGCCACGTCGCCGAAGCGCAGGTTGGCCGCATTGGCCAGGAAGCCCGATTGCACCGGCGTGAACGACTGCGCGCTGCCGTCCACCGGCACGTTCCAGCGGTAGGAGCCGTAGGCCCAGTTGTTGGCGGTGTTGTTCCAGGGGCCGGCATAGACCTCCTGGTAGACCTCGTCACGGTTGTTCTTGGAGTAGCTCAGGTCGGCGATGGCCGTCCAGTTCTCGCCCATGCGCAGCGAGGTGTTCCAGCCGATGGCGGCGATCTTGTCGCGGCGCGTGGTGTCCCAGTTCGTGGTGGTGGTGGGCAGCGCGCTGAAGGTGCCGCTGGTGGCGTAGGTGTTCTGGCCCACCTGCGTGGTGCCGACGTTGGACACCGCGCTCGGCACGCCCACGCCGAAGACCTGGCCCCAGCTGGCGAAGAGGTTGGAGGTGAGCTTGCCGCCGACCTCGTGCGTGTCGAACTTCGAGTAGTACAGGTCCAGCTGGCTGCGCAGGTCCTTGTTCGGCTTGTATTCCAGCACCGCCAGCAGACCGTCGCGCACGTTCTTCTTGGTGGCTTGCGAGCCTGTCCAGAACATCGGCAGCAAGGCCTTGCTCTCCGGGCCCCAGCTCACGCTCGGGGCCTGGAACAGCGAGCGCGGGATGCCCGTGACGGGCAGGTCGTACACCGCGTAGTCGCCGTACTGGTCGAGCTCCGTCACGCGCGACTGGGTCGTCGATTCCAGCCGTGCGAAGCCCACCGCGAGACCGATCGTGTTGTCGGCGAACTGGTCGACGAAGGAGAAGCTCAGGCGCTTGCCGGTGGGGCTGGCCACGCCGGGCACCTGGGTGTCCAGCGAGTTGCGTTCCAGGCGCAGGTTCAGCGCCATCTCGCGCCCGCGTGAATCGAGCGGGCGGCGCGACATCAGGTCGACCGTGCCCGACAGACCCTGGCCGATGAGGCTGGCACTGGGCGTCTTGTAGACCGTGGCCGAGCCGATGAGCTCGGACGGGAACTGGTCGTACTCCACCGCGCGGCCATCGTTGGAGCTGACGATCTCGCGGCCGTTGAGCAGCGCGCCCGAGAACGCCGGCGAGAGGCCGCGGATGGAGATGACGTTGACGCGGCCGTCGCTGCCGCGCTGGCCGGTCAGGCCCGGCAGGCGGGCCAGCGATTCGGCGATGCTGGCGTCGGGCAGCTTGCCGATGTCTTCCGACGACACGGCTTCGACGATGCTGTCGGACGTGCGCTTGGTGGCGATGGACGACTCGATGGCGCGCCGCAGACCGGTGACGACGATGGTTTCCTTCACGGTGGCTGCCGAGGCGGCGGCGGCCGGCGCCGCGGCCTGCTGCGCGTGCACGCCACCCGCGGCGGCCACCAGTGCGCAAGCGGCAGCGACGGGGCGCAGGCCCCAGGTGGGGCGCCCGTTGCCCGAGCGGTGCGTGGATTTTTGGCTGTGCATCACTGTCTCCGGTGTGTTTTGGTGTGCGCAGGCACTGCGCGCCCAGCCCGCTTGAAAGCGGTTTCTTGATTCTGCGGATTCAGGGCCGGCGGGTGGTTCAGCATTAACCCGGAAGGCGGGTTGTCGAGGTCTGCACCCCGGTAGATCTACCTAGGTGGAGCGCTGCTTTGCGGCAACAGGCGGCCTGTTCGACCGGGTGCTAGAAACCGGTTTCAGGATTTGCTGCGATGCAGCAGCTTCGGGCCGCCCGCGGGTGGCCGGCGCGGGGGCTTCAGCGCTGCAGGCGCCGTGTGGATTCGCGCGGCACCAGCTGCGGCGACGGCAGTGCCACCTGGGGCGCTTCGCCACGCAGCATCTGCAGCATGGCCACGGCCGACTGGCTGCCCATCTCGTAGACCGACTGCCGCACGGTGGTGAGCGGCGGCACCGAGAACTTGGCCGGCGCCAGGTCGTCGAAGCCCACCAGCGAGACGTCGTCGGGCACGCGCACGTTGCGCCGGTACAGGCCCAGTGCAGCGCCGATGGCCGTCTGGTCGTTGGCCGCGAAGATGGCGGTGAAGGACAGGCGGCTGTCGAGCAGGCGGTTCACCGCCAGCAGACCGCTCGATTCGGTGAAGTCGGCCGGCATCACCAGCGCCGGGTCGTAGGCGATACCGGCTTCTTCCAGGGCGCGGCGGTAGCCGGCGTGCCGGTCGAGCGCGTCCTGGTGCGCGGGGTCGCCGGCGATGAAGGCGATGCGCCGGTGCCCGCACTCGATGAGGTGCTGCGTGGCCAGCAGCGCGCCAGTGAGGTTGTCGAAGTTCAGGCTGAAGAGGCGCGGCCCGCTCAGTTCGCGCCCCACCACCACCATCGGCACCTGCTGCGCGTGGGCGTGCAACTCCGCGTCGGGCAGGCGGCCGGCCAGCACGATGATGCCGTCCACGCGGCGTGAAAGCAGGGCTTCCAGCGCCTTGCGCTCGCCGGCCTCGTGCCAGTGGCCGCTGACGAAGATGGGGATGTAGCCCGCGCGTTCGAGTTCGTCCTCGATGCCGTGCAGCGCTTCACCGTAGAAGGGGCTGCTGATGGTCTGCGTGACGACGCCGATGCTCAGCGTGCGCCCGCCGGCCAGGCCGCGCGCCACGGGGTTGGGCCGGAAGCCCAGCGCCACGATGGCGGCCTGCACGGCCTGCATCTTGTCGGCATGCACCTTGGCCGTGCCGTTGAGGATGCGCGACACCGTACTGGCGGAGACACCGGCGGCCTGGGCCACCTGGTGCAGCGTGACGGCCGCCTCACCGCCGGGCGTGGTGGACGGTGCCGGGCCGGCCTTGCCGCGACGGGGAGGAGAGCTGTGCATCGGAAAGGGCGAGCAGGCCAGAGAGACGCGCGGGATTGTTGCACCCGTGCCGGCCTTGCCGGGGCTGTGGCTTGCCCGCAGCCTCAGCGACCGGGCTGGGCCTCGCTGCGCAGTTGCGTCAGCAGCCGCGCCGCCTCGCTGCCCTGCACCTTGGCGATGTCGTCCTGGTACTTCAGCAGCACGCCCAAGGTGTGGTTGATGGTCTCGGGGTCGAGCACCAACGCGTCCAGTTCCATCAGCGCGCGCGTCCACTCGATGGTCTCGGCGATGCCGGGCAGCTTGTAGAGCTCGATGGCGCGCAGCTTCTGCACGAAGGCCACGATCTCCGCCGCCAGCTTCTGCGGCGCGCCGGGCACGCGCCGCGCCAGGATCTCGGCCTCGCGCTTCGTGTCCGGAAAGCCCACCCAGTGGTAGAGGCAGCGCCGCTTGACGGCATCGTGGATCTCGCGCGTGCGGTTGCTCGTCAGCACCACGATGGGCGGTTGCACGGCCTTCACGGTGCCGTATTCGGGGATGGTGATCTGGAAGTCGGAGAGCACCTCCAGCAGGAAGGCCTCGAAGGGTTCGTCGGCGCGGTCGAGTTCGTCGATCAGCAAGACCGGCGGCACGGGCTGAGCGGGGTCGATGGCCTGCAACAGCGCGCGGCGGATGAGGAAGCGGTCGCTGAAGAGTTGCCGGGCCAGTTCGTCACGCTGGGCGCCGCTGCCTTCGGCCATGCGGATCTCCAGCATCTGCCGCGCGTAGTTCCACTCGTAGGCCGCGCCGGCCAGGTCCAGGCCCTCGTGGCACTGCAGGCGGATGAGCGGCCGGCCCAGCATGGCCGCCAGCGTCTTGGCGATCTCGGTCTTGCCGGTGCCGGGCTCGCCTTCCAGGAACAGCGGGCGCTGCAGCTTCAGCGAGAGGAAGACGGTGGTGGCCTGCGCGCGCTCGGGCACGTAGTCCAGCGCCAGCAGGCGCGCCGCGGTGTCGTCGATGCTGGTGGGCAGTTCGGTGGTGCTCAAGGGGCGCGTCCGGAAGGCAAGAAAAGAGAGACTGTAGAAACAGGAACGCCGCACGCAACGGTGCGGCGTTCGCGGCGCTGGGCGTACCTCAGCCCACGGCGCGGCCGGCCAGCACCGGGATCAGCGCCGCGCGGTACTCGGCGCTGCCGTGCAGGTCGCTGTTCAGTTCATCGGCCGGCACCGTAGCACCGGCCAGTGCGTTGGCGCTGTAGTTGGCAGCCAGCAGCGCTTCCAGGCCGCTGGCGCGGAACACGCCGTTGGCACCGGCGCCCGTCACGGCCACGCGCACGCCGCCGGCCGTCTTGGCCACGAACACGCCCACCAGGCTGAAGCGGCTGGCCGGCTGCTTGAACTTCTGCCAGCCCGCCTTCTCGGGGACGGGGAAGCTCACCGCGGTGATGACCTCGCCTTCGTTCAGCGCCGTGGTGTACACGCCCACGAAGAAGTCGTCGGCCGCGATCTTGCGCTGGTTGGTGTGCACGGTGGCACCCAGGCCCATCACGGCCGCGGGGTAGCAGGCCGCGGGGTCGTTGTTGGCCAGGCTGCCGCCCAGCGTGCCGCGGTTGCGCACCTGGCGGTCGCCGATGTGGCCGGCCAGTTCGGCCAGCGCGGGGATGGCCTGCTGCACGTCTTTCGACGCCGCCACTTCGGCGTGCGTGGTGGCCGCGCCGATGACGACGTTGTTGCCGTCGCGGCAGATGCCCTTCATCTCGGCGATGGCGCCCAGGTCGATCAGCGCCGAAGGCGCGATCAGCCCGAGCTTCATCGACTGCAGCAGCGTCTGGCCACCGGCGATGTACTTGCTGTCTTCCAGGGCCGCGGCCTTGACGGCATCGGCCACGCTGCCGGGGGTGTTGTAGGCGAAAGCTTGCATGGTGTCGTCTCCTCGATCAGCGGCTGGCCTGGATGGCTTTCCACACATTGTGCGGGCTGGCCGGCATGGGCATGTCCTTCACGCCGATGGCGTGGCAGATGGCGTTGATCAGCGCCGGCGGGCTGCCGATGGCACCGGCCTCGCCGCAGCCCTTCACGCCCAGCGGGTTGTGCGTGCAGGGCGTGCCCTTGACCGTCTCCACGGTGAACTGGCAGAAGTCGTCGGCGCGCGGCATGGCGTAGTCCATGTAGCTGCCGGTGAGCAGCTGGCCGCTCTCGGGGTCGTAGACGCAGTCTTCGCGCAGCGCCTGGCCGATGCCCTGCGCCAGACCGCCGTGCACCTGGCCCTCGACGATCATCGGGTTGATGACGTTGCCGAAGTCGTCGCAGGCGGTGAAGCGGTCCACGCGCACCACGCCTGTCTGGGGGTCGATCTCCACCTCGCAGATGTAGGTGCCGGCGGGGTAGGTGAAGTTGCTCGGGTCGTAGAAGGCGTTCTCGTTGAGCCCGGGCTCCAGCTTGTCGTGCGGGAAGTTGTGCGGCACGTAGGCGGTGAGGCTGACGCTGGCAAACGGCACGCTCTTGTCGGTGCCTTCGACCTTGAACACGCCGTTCTCGAAGACCACGTCGGTGTCGGCGGCCTCCATCAGGTGGGCGGCGATCTTCTTGCCCTTGGCGATGACCTTGTCCAGCGCCTTCACGATGGCCGTGCCGCCGACCGCGAGGGAACGTGAGCCGTAGGTGCCCATGCCGAAGAGCACCTTGCCGGTGTCGCCGTGCTCGATGTTGATGTCTTCCAGCGGGATGCCCAGCTTGTCGGCCACCACCTGCGCGAAGGTGGTCTCGTGGCCCTGGCCGTGGCTGTGGCTGCCGGTGAACACCGTCACCTTGCCGGTGGGGTGCACACGCACCTCGCCGGCTTCGAAGAGGCCGGCGCGGGCGCCCAGCGCACCCGCCACCGACGACGGCGCGATGCCGCAGGCCTCGATGTAGGCGCTGTAGCCGATGCCGCGCTTCAGGCCCTTGGCTTCGCTCGCGGCCTTGCGGGCGGCGAAGCCCTTCACGTCGGCCAGTTCTTCGGCGCGGTTCATCGTGGCGTCGTAGTCGCCGATGTCATACGTCAGGCCCACGGGCGTGGCGTACGGGAAGCTGCGGATGAAGTTCTTGCGGCGCAGCTCGCCCGGGTCGATGCCGAGTTCACGCGCGGCCGTCTCGACGATGCGCTCCACCGTGTAGGTGGCCTCGGGCCGGCCGGCGCCGCGGTAGGCGTCTACCGGCGCGGTGTTGGTGAACATCGCCGTCACCGTGCAGCTGATCTTGGGCGTGGCGTACTGGCCGGCCAGCAGCGTGGCGTACAGGATGGTGGGCACGGCGCTGGCGAAGGTCGACAGGTAGGCGCCCAGGTTGGCCGTGGTGTCGATCTTGAAGCCGATGAACTTGTAGTCCTGGTCCAGCGCGAGCTTGGCGGTGGTGAGGTGGTCGCGGCCGTGGGCGTCGGACAGGAAGGCCTCGGAACGGCTGGCCGTCCACTTGATGGGGCGCTTGATCTGCTTGCTGGCCCACACCAGCGCCGTCTCTTCGCCGTAGAGGAAGATCTTGCTGCCGAAGCCGCCGCCCACGTCGGGCGCCACCACGCGCATCTTGTGCTCGGGGATGCCCAGCACGAAGGCGCACATCAGCAGCCGCTCGACGTGCGGGTTCTGGTTGCTGACGTAGAGCGTGTACTCCTCGCTGCTCGGGTTGTAGCTGGCGTTGGCGGCACGCGGCTCGATGGCGTTGGGCACCAGGCGGTTGTTGCGGAAGCTCAGGGTGACCACGTGGGCCGCGTTCTTCAGCGCTTCTTCGGTGCCGGCCGCGTCGCCGATGTGCCACTGGTAGCAGCGGTTGTCGGGCGCTTCGGCGTGCAGCGCGGCGGTGGCTGCGGCGGGCTGGGCCATGTCGATGTAGGCCGGCAGCACGTCGTAGTCGACCTCGATCATCGCCATCGCCGCTTCGGCCTGGGCCTGCGTTTCGGCCACGACGAGGGCCACGCGGTCACCGACGTAACGCACCTTGCCGTCGGCCAGCACCGGGTGCTTGGGCTCCTTCATCGGCGTGCCGTCGATGTTGTTGATCAGCCAGCCGCAGGGCAGGCCGCCCACGGCCTTGAAGTGCTCGCCGGTGAAGATGCCCAGCACGCCCGGCGCAGCCGCAGCGGCGCTGGTGTCCAGGCTCTTGATGGTGGCGTGCGCGTGCGGGCTGCGCAGGAAGACGCCGTAGGTCTGGCCCTGCAGCGTGATGTCGTCGGTGTACTGGCCGCGGCCGGTGAGGAAACGCCCGTCTTCACGGCGAACCACGCTCTGGCCGATGAAACCTTGTCTTGCGTTCATGCGTGTGTCTCCGGGCTCAGGCGGTGGCGGTCATGGCGGCAGCACCCTGCTGCACGGCCTTGACGATGTTCTGGTAACCGGTGCAGCGGCAGAGGTTGCCTTCCAGGCCCTCGCGGATCTTGGCTTCGCTGCCGTGGTCGTGGTGCCTCACCAGGTCGACCGCGCTCATCACCATGCCGGGGGTGCAGAAGCCGCACTGCAGGCCGTGGCACTGGTTGAAGGCGGTCTGCATCGGGTGCATGGTGCCGTCGGCGTTCGCCAGGCCTTCGATGGTGGTGAGCTCCATGCCCGCGGCCGAGACGGCCAGCACCGAGCAGGCCTTCACCGCGCGGCCGTTCAGGTGCACGGTGCAGGCGCCGCACTGGCCGGTGTCGCAGCCCTGGTGGGTGCCGGTCAGGCGCAGGCCTTCACGGATGAATTCGACCAGCAGGGTCTGAGGGGCCACCTCGCGCGACACCTCGCTGCCGTTGACCTTCAGGGTGATGGTGGGCATGGAGTCTCCTTGGGGTTGTTGGCGTGGCGCCGGCAGCGCCCGCATGCACAGCGGATAGAGGCAGAGAACGGCGCATGCTAGGCAGCTGCGCCGGCTTTGGCCTGCTGCCGCAAACACCTAGGAACTTTCCCGTAGCCGCGGGCGCCGAAAGGCCTGCTGCGGGCCCCGTCCAGCCCTTGCCTGGCCGGGGACTGTCGCGTTTTGGTGCAACGCCCCCGGCGGGGCGCTGCACTTCGCGGCGCCGCGGCCGCACTTCGTCACCCCAGGCCCCAGGCGTGGCGCAGGCGGCCCTAGCATGCCGACCATGGCTGCTGCACCCACCCCCACCGCCCGCACCGCACCGGCCAGCGCCGGCGCCGGTGAGGGCCGTCTCTGGTGGGCCTATGCCGGCCTGTGCCTGCTGAGCTGGCTGCTCTACGCCGTGGCTGGCGGCGAGGCCCAGCGGGGCGACTGGCGCTGGCTGGAAGGCGCTTACGAGGCCACCTGGAACCTGGGCCCGCCCATGGTGCTGGGCCTGGCCGGCCTGCCCTGGGCCCGCTGGCTGGCCGCGCGCCGCGCCGCGCCGCTGGCCACCTTCGGCTGGCATGCGCTGGGTGCGCTGCTCTTCGTGGCGGGTTGGCAGCTGCTGGATTTCGCAGGCGCCTGGCTGTTCTTCGGCATCGACCACGCGCAGGCCACCTTCGAGCAGCGCGTGCTCTGGCGCGCCGCCTGGGGCGTGTTCATCTACGTGGCGCTGGTGCTGGGTTTCGGCGGCGCGCTCGCCGCGCGCAGCGCCCACCGCGCGGCGCTGGCCGCGGCCAGGGCCGAAGCGGCGCTGGTGCGCGCCGAGCTCGCGGCCATCAGCGGCAAGCTCAACCCGCATTTCCTCTTCAACACGCTGAACTCGCTGCTGATGCTGACGCGGCGCGACGCCGCCGCCGCCGAGCAGACCCTGCTGCGCTTCAGCCGCATGATGCGTTACGTGCTGGAGACGCACCGCGGCGCCGCCGACCGCGTGACGCTGCAGGAAGAGCTGGACTTCGTGCGCGACTACCTCGAGCTCGAAGCCCTGCGCCTGGGCGAGCGCCTGCGCGTCGATTGGCAGGTCGACCCCGCGCTCGTGCACGAGCCCATCCCGCCGCTGACCTTGCAGCCGCTGGTGGAGAACTGCATCGTGCACGGCATCGCGCCGCAGCGTGCCGGCGGCACGGTGCGCATCGAGGCCCAGCGCGTGCCGGCGCAGGGCGGCACCGAAGCCCAGCTCGCGCTGCGCGTGGCCGACGACGGTGCCGGCTGCACCTGGCCGCCGCTGCCCGGCAACGTGCCGCGCAGCGGCGTCGGCCTCAGCGCGCTGCGGCGCCGTTTCGAACTCGATTTCGGGGGCCGTGCGCGCCTGGCCGTGCAGTCGGCCCCGGGTGCGGGCTTCCGCGTCGAGATCCTCATCCCTTGCAGCGAGCTGCACGCCTGAGCGGCCGCTGTTCCTTCCACGAAGAGCCTGACCGATGAAACGTCACAAGACCCTCATCGCCGAAGACGAACCGCTGGCCCGCGACGGCCTGGCCGAATGGGTGCGCGCGTTGCCGCAGCTGGAGCTGGTGGCCTGCTGCCCCGACGGCGAAAGCGCACTCGCCGGCATCCGTGAGCACGCGCCCGCGCTGGTGCTGATGGACATCCAGATGCCCGGCCTCACGGGCCTGCAGGTGCTGCGCGCACTGTCGGCCGAACGCGGCAGCGAACGCACCGCGATGCCGGCCGTCATCTTCACCACCGCCTACGACGAGCACGCGCTCGCGGCCTTCGAGCTGCATGCGGTGGACTACCTGCTCAAGCCCTTTGCGCACGAGCGTTTCGTCGAAGCCGTGGAGCACGCCACCGGCCTGCTCGGCGGCGGCGACGTGCCGCCGGTGGAAGAGGCGGCCCAGGCCGCCGAGCCCGGCAGCAACGAGCCCCTCACGCGCGTGCTCGTGCGCGACCAGGGCAAGATCTTCCCGCTGCATGTCGACGCCATCGAGCACCTGCGTTCCGACACCAAGTACACCGCCATCACCAGCAAGGGCCGCAGCTACCTGGTGCGCCTGCCCATCACCAGCTTCGAGAAGCGCCTGGACGCCAGCCGCTTCCTCAAGGTGAACCGGTCGTGCATCGTGAACCTCGATTTCGTCGAGACCATGACGCCCGACGACAGCTCGCAGTTCATCGTGCAGCTGCGCGATGGCACGCGCGTCACCGCCAGCCGCGAGGTGAGCAAACAACTGAGGGCCGATTCGATATGAGCACCCCTGCCTTTGCGCCCGTGGTTTGGGGCAGCTTGCTGCTGTGTCTGCTGGGCGGGGCCTTGGGCTCCGCCTTCGCGCAGCCCGCCCAGCCGGCGCCGCCCAGCCCGCCGGCCTCGGCCGCCCCTGCCGCACCCGCGGCCCCCGCCGCCCCGGCGCTGCCGCCTGCGGCGGCCGAGCCGCCGGCCGCAGAGGGCCGCGCCTACACGCCGGGCGAGTTCGATGCCATCGAGATCAGCGGCGCCGCGCACGTGCGCTTCCGCCAGGGCGACAGCGAGAGCGTCTTCGTCGAAGGCGACGAGGCGGCGCAGAAGGCGGTGACGGTGGAGGTGCGCAGCGGGCAGCTTTTCATCCGCCCGGCCGGCAGCTGGAAGTTCTGGACCTCCCGCCGCATCCAGGTCAACGTCACCGCGCGCGACCTCAAGCGTGTGAGCATCTCGGGCGCGGCCGACCTGCTGGCCAGCCTGCCGGTGGTGCTGGGCCGGCTGCAGATCAGCATTTCTGGCGCGGGGCTGGCGCGCTTCGACCAGCTCAAGGCCGAGCAGCTGAGCTTCCACGTGTCGGGCTCGGGCGACGGCCAGATGGCCGGGCAGGTGGACCAGCTCGACGTGCGCGTTTCCGGCCGCAGCGACTTCCGCGGCGCCGATCTGATGGCGCAGCGTGCGCGTGTGCGCGTCAGCGGCCTGGCCGACGTGAAGGTGTGGGCCGTGCAGGAGCTGGCCGTGACGGTGTCGGGCGTGGGCACGGTGGACTATTTCGGCAACCCGGCGGTGCAGCGCAACACCTCGGGCATCGCGCGCATCAATGCCCGCGGCGCCAAGGCGCCGCTCTGAGGTTCAGGCGCCAAGGCGCCGCTCTGAGCTTCAGGCGCCAAGGCGCCGCCCTGATCAAGCGCCCGGCGTGTCCCGCAGCTTGCGGTACAGCGTGCTGCGGCTGATGCCCAGCAGCCGCGCGGCCTGCGTGACGTTGCCACCGGCCTGCGCCAGCGCTTCGCGCACGGCGGCGCTGGTCAGCGCGTCCAGGCTCTGCACCGGCGTGGGGGTCGCGGGCGGCAGGCTGGCCGCGGCCGGCTCCACCGGTTCGGCCAGGCCCTGCGCCCAGCCGCGGGCGTTGAAGCGCGCCACGGCGTAGAGAGGGGCCGGCGCCTCGGCCGCCGGCAGCCCGGTGTGCAGGTGCAGCGGCGTGGCCAGCGGCGAGCGGAAGTGGTCGGCCAGCTGCCCCAGCGTGATGCCGAAGAGCGAGCCCAGCGTGTGCCGGCGCAGGGCCGGGCCGCCGAGGTGCAGCAGCTCCAGCGCGGCGCGGTTGGCGCCGGCGATGCGGCCATCGGCCGCCACCGCGACGATGCCTTCCATCAGGCTGCCGATGAGTTCGGCGCGCGGGTGCAGGTGCAGGCGCAGCACGTGGCGAGGGTCGTCGGCGAGCCAGGCGTTTTCCACCATGCGTGCCGACATCTTTACCAGCGCCATGGTGTGCGGGTGGTAGCTGCGGTGCTCGCCCGAACAGTCCAGCACGCCCAGCACCTGGCCGCGCGCGTCGAGGATGGGCGCGGCCGTGCAGGTCAGGAAGTGGTTGGCGCGCACGTAGTGCTCGTGCGCGTGCACCAGCACCGGCGCCTCTTCCACCAGCGCGGTGCCGATGGCGTTGGTGCCCTTGGCGGCCTCGGACCACAGCGCACCGGGTTGCAGCGCCACGCGCGCGGCGCGCTGCAGGAAGCTGTCGTCCCCGATGGAATGGATCACCACGCCGGCGGCGTCGGTCAGCACCACCATGCTCTGCGAATGCACGACGTGCTCGTAGAGCATCTCCATCACCGGCGCAGCGTGGTCGAAGAGGCGCCGGTTGCGCTCGCGGGCGATGGCCAGGTCGGCCGCCGGCAGCGGCGTGTGTTCGGGCGCAGCGCCCGGCCGCACGCCCAGAGCCGCACTGCGTGCGTGCGACTGCGCGATCGTCAGCCGATGGGCCTCATCCGTGCGCAGGGTGTTGCCAGCAGCCGCAGGGGGCAGCGTCGGCAGGGCTGACGGCAAGGCTGAGGGCGGTGCGGGCATGGGCGGCCCGCAAGTTAACACGGCCCCGAGTGGGGCCGTGTTGCAGGGGTCTGTGGCGCGGTCGGTCCGCCGGGCTCAGTGCGCCCCGGCCAGCCGGAAGGCGGCCACCGCCTGCGCCAGCCTTGCCGATTGCTCGCGCATGCTGGCCGCGGCTGCGGCGCTCTGCTCCACCAGCGCGGCGTTCTGCTGCGTCATGTGGTCGAGCTCGGTGACGGCGCTGTTGACTTCGCCGATGCCATGGCTCTGCTCGGAGGCGGCGCCGCTGATCTCGCCGATGACGTCGGTCACGCGCTTGACGCCGCTGACGATCTCGGACATCGCGCCGCCGGCGTCCTGCACCAGGCGGGCGCCTGATTCCACCTTCTCCGACGAAGCGCCGATCAGGCTCTTGATCTCGCGTGCGGCGCCGGCACTGCGCTGCGCCAGGCTGCGCACCTCGGCGGCCACCACGGCGAAGCCGCGGCCCTGCTCGCCGGCCCGTGCCGCTTCCACGGCCGCGTTCAGCGCCAGGATGTTGGTCTGGAAGGCGATGCCGTCGATGGTGCCGATGATCTCGTTGATGCGGCGCGAGGCGGCATCGATCTCGCTCATGTTGGCCACCACCTGCTGCACGATGTCGCCACCGCGGCGCGCCGCTTCGGCGGCGTTGCCGGCCAGGCCGTTGGCCTGCTGGGCCGATTCGGCGCTCAGCCGCACGCTGTCGTTGAGCTGCACCACCGAGCTGGCCGTGGCCTGCAGGTTGGAGGCCGTGAGCTCGGTGCGGCTGCTCAGGTCCTGGCTGCCGGCGGCGATTTCGTTCGCCGAGGTGGCGATGGAGTCGGCCGCCTGCCGGATGGTGCCCACGGTCTGGCTCAGGCTGTTGGCCATCTGCAGCAGCGTGGCGTTGAGCGAGCTCTGGTCGCCCGCCTGCGGCCGCAGCTGCACCTGCAGGTTGCCTTCGGCAATGGCCTGCACGGCGGCCTTCAGGCGGCTGGGTTCTTCACCCAGGTCGCGCCAGACCGAGTTGACGATCAACCACGAGGCCAGGCCCAGCACGGCCAGCACCACCAGCCCGGTGGCCAGCGTGACCCACTGCGCCTGCCGGATGCCGGCCTCGGCCGCCGCCTGCGAGGTGGCGGTGGCCGACGCCGTGGCTTCCAGCGTGCTCTGCAGCAGCTTCTCCATCGCGGCTTGCGTGTCCTGCATGCGCTTGACGGAGTCACCCAGGTCGCCCTTCTCCAGCATGGCGCGCGTGGCGCCGAGGGCTGCACCCTGGTAGGCCTCGAAGGCCTGCCCGAGTTCGGTGGCGCGCGCTTGCTGCGTGGGGATGGCAGCGAGCTTGGTGATGACGGCGCGCGTCTTCTCGACCTCGGCCTGCACCTCCTTCAGCTTCTCGGCGTCGCCTTCGACGACGGCCGATTGCAGCAGCAGGCGGAAGGCCTCGACGCCGCGGTCCAGGCGCTGCACCTGCTCGCGGGCCGGGGTGTCGATCTGGCCCAGCTGGCCCAGTGCGCCCGAGGTTCGGGCACCGACGATGAAGCTCACCGCGATGCCCACCAGGAACACCGCGGCCGCTGCCAGGGGCAGCATCCAGATCTTGTGGCGGAAGTTCATGAAACGACTTTCTTCGGGGCCGGGGTGGCCCCTTCACGGGTTCAATCCAGGGCGAGCAGCACCTTGACGCTGCCGTCAACGGCCGACTTCTCGATGTAGCCCACGGCCTTGGGGTCGGCGGCCACGGCCTTCTTCACGGCGGCGGCGTCAGGCAGCTGCTTGGGCGGCTGGCCCTTGCCGGTGAAGACCACGCGCGACCACGTCGACTTGACCTGTGCCACCTCGCGGCCGGTGGCCTTGCGGTAGAACGCGGCGTAGAGCGGCGAGCCGTCGTTCAGGTCCAGCGGCGTGAGCGCCTGGCTCTTGCCGAGGAAGAGATCGGCCACCTGGTCCTTGCTCAAGGCGGCGGCACTGGGGTGGCCGACAACGACCATGTCCTGGGCGCTGGCCACACCGGCCAGGGCGAAGCTGGCTGCGGCCAGCAGGGTGCGGATGTTCATGGCGCGGGCCTCCTCAGAAGATGAAGTCCACGGCCAGCGACAGCACCTGCACCGGGTCGGCCGGGCGCGGCCCGCCGACGTTGCGGAACAGGCCATAGCCACCCTTGGTGTCCACGCGCTCGTACTGCGCCTTCACCGCCACGTTGCGGTAGGCGTCCCAGCGCACGCCCAAGGCCGTCGTGGCCTGCGTGATGTTCACGCCGTCCATCAGCCCGTCGACCGTGAGCGCCAGCGTCGTGAGCTGCACGTTGACGTTGCGCGGGATGTTGTTGACGACGTTGGTGTCGTTGCGGCGCAGCTCGGACACCACGGCGTAGGGCGTGAAGCTGCCGAAGCGGTAACCGGCCATCACGTGCCAACCCGTGGTGTCGGGCACGTAGCAATCGCTCTTGCGCTGGGTGTACTCGGTGGAGCCGACCCAGTTGCCCTTCTCCAGGCTCAGGCCCACGCCGGTGAAGCTGGCCTTGCGCGCGGTGCAGTCGATCTGCTGGCCCACGCTGGCGAAGGGCGTGGCGCCCAGCACGCCCACCAGCTGCTTCATCGTGGTGCTCTGCACCGTCAGCTTGCCGTTGATGTGGCCCATGCGCAGCGTGACGCCGTCGGCCAGTTCGGCCGTCAGGTTCACGCCGACCTGGTTCTTGAAGTCGATGTCGGTGCGCTCGTAGGCGAGCGTGGTCTTGCCCGCCAGCAGTTGCGCGGTCACGGGCACGCCGGCCACGTCGCCCGCGTACAGCAGGTCGGCGCCATCGAAGCTGCGGAAGAAGACCTGGCCGTAGACGTCCGAAGGCGTGCGCAGCCAGGTGTTGGCGTAGCCGACTTCGCGGAAGTCGGACACGGCGAAGTACGGGGCGCCGATGCGGCCTGCGCGCACCGTGAAGCCGCCGCCCAGCTTGGCCTTGGCGAAGGCCCACTCGACGCCCGGCTTCTCGTTGCCTTCGCCGTTGTGTTTGGCCAGCAGCTGCAGGGTGGCCGAGAACATCGGGTTGAAGCTGCCGTCGAGCTGCACGCCCAGGCGGCTGTCCGGCTTGAACGAGGCCGACTCACCGGCGCCGCTGGTCTGGCCGACCTGGCGGAACTCGATGCCGGGCTTGTCGACCTGGACGACACCGACCGTGCCGAAACCGCTGACGCGGAGGTCTGGCCCGGAGGCCAGGGCTTACTGGCTGGCCGCTGCCAGCAGAGTCAGGCTGAGGACGGTCAGCCCGTGGGTGGTACGCATGGAGGTCTCCGACAATCGAGGGTGCTGCCGCAAAGAATTCGCTGGCTGCGGATTTCTTTTCGGCACGATTCCAAGACACTTGAGCCCGTTGTGTTCGGCTTTGACCGAACAAGGCCTGGACAGAAGGGCAGGGCGGCCGGCCCGGCGCGCCAAGCGCTCAGGAATTGGCGCGCACTTCCTCGATCACGGTCACGCCGGCCAGCACCTTCTCGATGCCGTCCTGGCGCAGCGTGCGCATGCCTTCGCTGAGCGCCTGGCGCTGCAGGTCGTCGGCGCGCTGGCCGTTCTGGATCAGGCTGCGCAGCGGCCGGCTCACGATCATCAGTTCGTGCAGCGCGGCGCGGCCGCGGAAGCCGGTGCCGCCGCACTTCTCGCAGCCGGCGGCCTGGCAGTGCATCAGCTTGCCGCCCTGGCCGAAGCGCTGGCGCCAGTCGGCCAGTACGTCTTCGGCCAGCGGGCGTGGCTCCATGGGGCCGAAGGCGTGCAGGTAGTCGTGCAGCAGTTCCTCTTCTTCTTCGCTGCTGGCCGGCCGCGTGGTGGTGCAGTGCTTGCACAGCCGGCGCACCAGGCGCTGCGCCAGCACGCCCAGCAGGGCATCGGCGAAGTTGAAGGGGTCCATGCCCATGTCGAGCAGGCGGGTCACGGTCTCGGGCGCGCTGTTGGTGTGCAGCGTGCTCATCACCAGGTGGCCCGTGAGGCTGGCCTCGATGGCCACCTGCGCCGTTTCGCCGTCGCGGATCTCACCGACCATGATCACGTCGGGGTCGGCGCGCAGGAAGGCGCGCAGTGCCTTGGCGAAGGTCCATTCGATGCGCGGGTTCACCTGCACCTGGCGCAGGCCGGCCTGGGTGATTTCCACCGGGTCTTCGGCCGTCCAGATCTTGCGTTCCGGCGTGTTGATGGCGGCCAGCACCGAGTGCAGCGTGGTCGTCTTGCCGCTGCCCGTCGGGCCCACGCACAGCAGCATGCCGTAGGGCCGGCGCGAGGCCGCCTGCAGCCGCTGCAGGTTCAGCGGCGTGAGGCCCAGCGCCTCCAGCGGCAGCGGCTTGGTGCTGGTCAGCAGGCGCAGCACCGCGTCTTCGAGGTTGTTCTGCGTGGGGATGGTGGCCACGCGCAGTTCGAGCTTCACGCCCTGCGCGAACTTCGAGAAGTTGATCTTGCCGTCCTGCGGCTTGCGGCGCTCGCTGATGTCGAGGTCGCACATGATCTTCAGTCGTGCCAGCAGCGCGCTGCGGTAGGTGTGCGGCAACTCCAGGTAGTTGCGCAGCATGCCGTCCTTGCGGAAGCGGATGCGCACCTTCTCCTTGCCCGGCGCGCACTCCACGTGGATGTCGGAGACCCCCTGCGTGTGCGCTTCCAGGATCATCTGGTTGATCAGCCGCACGAGCGTGTTGTCGCTCTGCTCCAGCAGCTTCTCGTCGCTTTCCTCCTGCGGCGCTTCCACCTTCTCCATTGAGGCCAGCAGCTTGCTGGCATCGTCGGCGTCGAAGTCGATGGGCTTGTCGGGGTCGTAGTAGCGGCCCGTCGAAAACTCGGCCGCACCCATCTTCTCGTAGGCCCGGTCGATGGCGCCCAGCAGCACGCCCGCACGTGAGAGCACCGGCACCAGCTTGCACTGCGCGGCGAACTCCAGTTCGTCGATGCGCTGGCGGTCGCTGGGGTCTTCCATAGCCACCACCAGGCGGCCGGCACGCATCATCAGCGGCAGCGCCAGCAGTCGCACGGCCATGGGGTAGGGCACCCGGGCCACGGCCTCCGCGTCGGTTGGAAACTGCAGCACGTCCACCAGCGGGTAGCCCATCTTGCGGGCCAGCGCCGTCTGAAGATCGGCGCGCGTGACCATGCCCCGGCGCACGAGCAGTTCGCCCAGCGGTACGGTGCGGTCGTCGCGCTGCAGCAGCAGGGCTTCGTCCAGTTGGGCCTGGGTGATGAAGCCCAGGGCGGTGAGGGCCTCCCCGATGCGCACCATGGGCATGCGGGCCTGGGCCTCAACGGCCGCGGCGAGTTCCTCGTGGGTGATGATCTGGCGCACCACCAGCATGTCGCCGAGCTTGCGGCCGCGCAGGCTCTCCTGCTCGGCCAGGGCCTCGCGGATCTGGTCGGGCGTGGCGGAATGCTGCTCCACCAGCGCCTCGCCGATGCGCGGGCCGACCTCGGCGCCTTCGTGGGCCGAGCGGGGCACGAACCAGCGGCGCACCTGGCCGGTGTGGCCCACCGGCTCGAAGAGGAAGAGGCCGGCCTCGTCCTCGTGCTGGCCGATGGTGGTGCCGCTCCAGGGCGCGCGGCCCTTCATCTGGATGGTGAACGGCAGGCGTGGCAGGTCTTGGGCCATGGCGCCGAGTTCGGCCGGTGCCAGCAGGTCGAGCAGCTGCAGGCGCCGGAACTGGTCCAGGCGCAGCGGCAGCGGCTTGCGCTGGCCGGGCATGCGCAGCTGCAGAACGCCACGCTCCAGATCGAAGAGGCTGAGGTAGCCCTCGATGAGCTTGCCGTTCAGGCCTTCCAGCACGCAGGGCGGCGCCGACAGCGGCAGCGTGGGCGCCGGGTAGGCGGCCAGCGCCGGCGTGGGCCAGGCGAAGGGGCTGAACTCGAAGTTCAGGGTCGACAGGGGTGGCTGTGAGAGGTCGGACACGGCATGCACCGGTTGCTGGGTTTCCAGGCGCTGCGGCGTCAGGCCACAACCCTTCCTGGTGGATGCAGCTTAGGCGCCCGGGGCCGGTGCGAAGCCTCGAACAGCACTGTTTTGGGGCGCCAGTTTCGGGCGCGGGGCCTGCCGGCGGCTCCGGGCTTACCCGCCGGCCGGCAGGGCGGGCCAGCGATTACAGTAAATCATCGATAAAACCTCAAGGTTGTGACGACGATGGCGCGTTCAGTTCCGGCTTCGGCTTCCCCACCGCCCGCCGCGGAGGGCCGGAAGGCTGCCCGTCGCCCGCGCGCAGCGGCGCCGCGGGCGGCGGGCATCGTCTCTTCGTCGCACCTGGTGTCGCCCCGGGCGCTGGAGCTCTCGGAGTTCGAGTTCGGCCTCATCGTCGCCTGGCACGCCTTCTCGCGCTGGTGCGTGCGCTGCATGGCCGCGGCCGGCGGCGCCGAGCTGGGTTTCACCGACGTGGTGCTGCTGCACCACCTGTGCCACCGCGCTCGGCAGAAGAAGCTGGCCGACATCTGCTTCGTGCTGAACTACGAAGACACGCACGTGGTGGCCTACGGCCTGAAGAAGCTGGTGGCCGCCGGCCTGGCGCAGGCCGAGAAGCAGGGCAAGGAAGTCTTCTACAGCCCCACGCCCGCGGGCGAGGCCCTGGTGCAGCAGTACCGCGCGGTGCGCGAGAACTGCCTCGTGCAGAGCCTGGACACCGAACTCAACGCCGACATCGGCGAGCTGGCCCGCCTGCTGCGCACGATGTCGGGCATGTACGACCAGGCGGCGCGTGCTGCTACGTCACTGTGACCCACCCCCGAAGCGGCTTCGCCGCTCCCCCTCAAGGGGGCGCCGCCAGCGGCCCGGCGAAGCCGGTTCCGCGGCGGCCGCTTGATCAACCCGGAGATCTCCCGTGAATGCTCGAATGGACCCCCGCTGGCAGTTCTGGATCGACCGTGGCGGCACTTTCACCGACGTGGTGGGCCGCGCGCCCGATGGCGCCCTGCACACGCTGAAGCTGCTGAGCGAGAACCCCGAGCAGTACCGCGATGCCGCGGTCGAGGGCATCCGCCGCCTGCTGCAACTGCCCGCCGGCGCGCCCATCACCGCCGAGCTGGTGGACTGCGTGAAGATGGGCACCACAGTCGCCACCAACGCGCTGCTGGAGCGCCAGGGCGAACGCACGCTGCTCGTCACCACGCGCGGCTTCCGCGATGCGCTGCGCATCGCCTACCAGGCGCGGCCCAAGCTCTTCGAGCGCCACATCCAGCTGCCCGAGCTGCTGTACGAGCGTGTGATCGAAGCGCAGGAACGTGTGGCCGTGGACGGTGAAGTGCTGCAAGCCCTGGACGAAGCGCATCTGCGCGAACGTCTGTGGGCCGCCTTCGACGCCGGCATCCGCGCCGTGGCTATCGTTTTCATGCACGGCTACCGCCACACCGCGCACGAGCAGGCCGCGGCGCGCATCGCGCGCGAACTGGGCTTCACGCAGGTGAGCGCCAGCCACGAGGTGAGCCCGCTGATGAAGCTGGTCTCGCGCGGCGACACCACGGTGGTGGACGCCTACCTCAGCCCCATCCTGCGCCGCTACGTGGAGCAGGTGGCCGCGCAGATGCCCGGCGTGCGGCTCTTTTTCATGCAAAGCAGCGGTGGCTTGACGGAGGCGCAGCGTTTCCAGGGCAAGGACGCCATCCTCAGCGGCCCGGCCGGCGGCATCGTCGGCATGGTGCGCACGGCCACCGCGGCCGGCCACCACAAGGTCATCGGCTTCGACATGGGCGGCACCAGCACCGACGTGAGCCATTACGCCGGCGAGTTCGAGCGGGCGTTCGAAACCCAGGTGGCCGGCGTGCGCATGCGCGCGCCGATGATGAGCATCCACACCGTGGCTGCGGGCGGCGGCAGCCTGCTGCAGTTCGACGGCGCGCGTTTGCGCGTGGGCCCGCAGAGCGCGGGGGCCAACCCCGGCCCGGCCAGCTACCGCCGCGGCGGCCCGTTGGCCACCACGGACGCCAACGTGCTGCTGGGCAAGATCCAGCCGGCGTGGTTCCCGAAGGTTTTCGGCCCCAAGGCCGACGAAGCGCTGGACGCCGAAGGCGTGGCGCAGAAGTTCAGCACCCTGGCCGCGCAGGTGCAGCAGGCCACGGGCCGCGCCACCACGCCCGAGAGCCTGGCCGAAGGTTTCCTGCAGATCGCGGTGCAGAACATGGCCAACGCCATCAAGCGCATCAGCGTGGCGCGGGGCTACGACGTCACGCAGTACACGCTGCAATGCTTCGGCGGCGCGGGCGGCCAGCACGCCTGCCTGGTGGCCGATGCGCTGGGCATGCAGCGGGTGTTCGTGCACCCGCTGGCCGGCGTGCTGAGTGCCTACGGCATGGGCCTGGCCGACCAGATCGCGATGCGCGAAGCCTCCATCGAGCAGCCCTTGAACGCCGATGGTCTGGCCGAGGCCGAAACACGCCTGCACGCGCTGGCCGAGACGGCCGCGGAAGAACTGGTGGTGCAGGGCGTGCCGCGCGCGGCGGTGCAACTGCGCCAGAAGGTGCACCTGCGCTACCAGGGCACCGACACGGCGCTGGTGGTGCCACTGCAAGGCGGCGCCGACGCCATCACCGCGCTGACCGCGGCGTTCGAAGCCGCCTACCGCCAGCGATTCGCTTTCCTGATGCCTGGGCGTGCGCTGGTCATCGAAGCCGTGTCGGTGGAAGCCGTCGGCGAAGGTGAAAGGCACGACACCCCGGCCAACGCCGCGGCTGCCGCGCCGGCCCACACGCCCGCACCCGCGGCCACCGTGCGCCTTTACAGCGGCGGCCATTGGCACGATGCCGCCTTGCACGTGCGCGAGAGCCTGCAGCCCGGCGCCACGCTGGCCGGCCCGGCCATCGTGGCCGAGAAGAACGCCACCACGGTGGTCGAGCCCGGCTGGCAGGCGGTGCTCATGCCCGCCGGCACGCTGGAGCTGCAGCGTGTGCAGGCGCGCGCCACGCAGCACGCCATCGGCACCGAGGCCGACCCGGTGATGCTGGAGGTCTTCAACAACCTCTTCATGAACATCGCCGAGCAGATGGGCCTGCGGCTGCAGAACACGGCCTACAGCGTGAACATCAAGGAGCGGCTCGATTTCAGCTGCGCGCTCTTCAGCGCCGCGGGCGAACTCATCGCCAACGCGCCGCACATGCCGGTGCACCTGGGCAGCATGAGCGAAAGCATCAAGACCGTGATCGCGCGCAACCCGGCCATGCAGCGCGGCGATGTGTACGTGCTGAACGACCCGTACCACGGCGGCACGCACCTGCCCGATGTGACGGTGGTCACCCCTGTGTACCTGGAAGGTGACGCCGACAGCACGCCCTCGTTCTACGTGGCCAGCCGCGGCCACCACGCCGACATCGGCGGCATCACGCCCGGCAGCATGCCGCCCTTCAGCCAGAGCATCGCCGAAGAGGGCGTGCTGCTCGACAACTTCCTGCTCGTGCGCGGGGGCGTGCTGCGCGAGGCCGAGTTGCGCGCCGCGCTGTCCTCCGGCAATTACCCCGCACGCAACCCCGAGCAGACGATCGCCGATCTGCGGGCGCAGATCGCCGCCAACCAGAAGGGCGTGGAAGAGCTCGCGGCCATGGTGGCGCAGTTCGGCCGCGGCACCGTGGCCGCCTACATGCAGCACGTGCAGGACAACGCCGAGGAGAGCGTGCGCCGCGTCATCACCGCGCTGAAAGATGGCCAGTACACCCTGCCGCTGGACAACGGCGCGCAGATCGCCGTGAAGGTGACGGTGGACGCCGCCGCCCGCGAAGCCACCATCGACTTCACCGGCACCAGCGAGCAGTTGCCCAACAACTTCAACGCGCCCAAGGCGGTGACGATGGCCGCGGTGCTCTACGTCTTCCGCACGCTGGTGGACGACGACATCCCGCTCAACGCCGGCTGCCTGAAGCCGCTGCGCGTGGTTGTGCCCGAGGGCTGCATGCTCAACCCGCGGCCGCCGGCGGCGGTGGTGGCGGGCAACGTGGAGACCAGCACCTGCGTCACCAACGCGCTGTACGGCGCCCTGGGCGTGATGGCCGCCGGCCAGTGCACGATGAACAACTTCACCTTCGGCAACGCGCGCCACCAGTACTACGAAACCATCAGCGGCGGCAGCGGCGCTGGCTACACGCTGGACGCTGCGGGTGGCATCACCGGCGGTTTCGCGGGCACCAGCGTCGTGCAGACGCACATGACCAACTCGCGCCTCACCGACCCCGAGGTGCTGGAGTTCCGCTTCCCCGTGCGCTTGGAGAGCTACGCGCTGCGCAGCGGCAGCGGCGGTGCCGGGCGGTGGAAAGGTGGCGATGGCGGCGTGCGCCGCGTGCGTTTCCTGGAGGCCATGACGGCCAGCATCCTGAGCAACGGCCGCACGGTGCCGGCCTTCGGCATCGGCGGCGGGCAGCCTGGCGCCTTGGGCATCAACCGCATCGAACGTGCCGATGGGCGTGTGGAAGTGCTGGGCCACATCGGCAGTGCCGAGATGGCGCCGGGCGATGTGTTCGTGGTGGAGACGCCGGGGGGCGGGGGGTGTGGCGCGGTCGGCTGAGGCGCGCCCGGGCCGGCGCGCAAGGATCAGCGCGTGTCCCGCGTCCAGCGGGTGTCATCCTGGCGGCCGCCCCAGTTGCAAGGGCCGGCCAGCGTGGCCGCCTGAGGGTCGTAGCGCAGGTCGCACTGCGCCTTGGCCTGCAGGTTCAGCGAGTATTGCCGCCTCACTTCCAGTGTCGCCACGGTGCCGGCATAGCTGCCCGTCACGCGGCCCGCGTTCTGGCCTGCCTGCAGCAACTCACCTTCGACGCGCCCCCCCTGCTGGCGCAGCACCACGGTCAAGGTGTCGGTGTTGCTCTTGCGCCAGGCCCAGGTGCCTGACAGGCCGCTGCCCAAGACCTGGGCCGTAGCGGCTGGCACCGCGATGGGCTTGCCGAGGACCACACCCAAGGGCGCGGTGCGTGTGCCGGCGGGCGCGCTGGCCGCAGCTGTGGCCGGCTTCGGGCTGATGGGCAGTGGCAACACCACCGGCTGGGTTTGTTGTTCCGGCTCCGAAGCGAAGAGCTCGCGCAGGTTGCTCCAGTTCAGCACGGCCAGCATGCCGACGGCGCCCAGCACCGTCAGCGCGCCGCCCCAGCGCGCGCCGCCGCTGGGGGCCGCCACGGGGGCGTCTGCGGTCGGGCCGGCTGGTGCTGCCGCCTTTTTCTTCGGCGTGGCCTTCACGGGGGCCTTGGCGGCCGGCGGCCGGGCCGGCTGCTGCTTCAGCCCCGGCACCTTGAGCAAGGCGTCAACGATCTGCTCCACGTCGCGCGGCCAGCGCGTGTCGGCCAGCTCCAGCGTGCGGCGTTTGGGCAGCGCCTGCAGATCCGCCGGCAACTGTTCAGGCCGGGGCAGGGGCGTGCCTTCCAGCAGCACCGGGATCACCGGGATGCCGCGCTTCAGCGCGGTGGCCACCTCGGTGCGCACCCAGTCGCCGTCCTGTTCCAGCCGGCGCCGGCCCTGCGCGTCGGTGATGCCGAGCCAGCGCGGGCCGATGACCACCAGCATCACCGCGCAAGAGGCCAGGGCGGTGTTCAGCGCCACCTCGAAGTCTTGCCCCGGCGCGATGCTCTCGATGTCGCGGAACAGGGTCTCGGGCCCGAAGACACCGGCCAGTTCATCGGCCAGGCGGCCGGCAGCATGGCGGTCGTCGTCGCGGCGGTAGCTGATGAAGATGCCGGCCATGCAGAAAGGGCTCCGTACCTGGAAGTGCCCTGCGAGTCTAGGCGCGCTGGCACACTGCCCGGCATGACGACACCCACGGTCCTGCTCACCGGCTTCGAGCCCTTCGGCGGCGAAGCCGTCAACCCTTCGGCGCAGATCGCGCAGGCGCTGCACGGCCAGGTGCTGCAGGCCGGTGGCACACCCGCCCGCGTGGTGGCCGTGGTGCTGCCGTGCGTGTTCGGCGCCGCGCTGCAGGCGCTCGAAGCTGCGCTGCAGCAGCACCGCCCGCAGCTCGTGCTGGCACTCGGCCAGGCGGCCGGGCGCTGCGAACTCACGCCCGAGCGCGTGGCGATCAACGTCGACGACGCGCGCATCGCCGACAACGCCGGCGCGCAGCCGGTCGACCGCCCTGTGGTGCCGGGTGGCCCGGCGGCCTACTTCAGCACCCTGCCCATCAAGGCCATGGTGGCGGCGCTGCGCGCGGCCGGCGTGCCGGCCTCGGTGTCACAGACGGCCGGCACCTTCGTCTGCAACCACGTCTTCTACGGCCTCATGCACGCGCTGCGTGAGCACCCCGGCGTGCGCGGCGGCTTCATGCACGTGCCGCTGTTGCCCGAGCAGGCGGCGCGCACCAGCGGCCAACCCAGCCTGCCGCTGGCGCTGCAGACCGAGGGCGTGCGCCTGGCACTGCAGACCGCACTGGCCCACACGCAAGACCTGCGCGTGGCCGGGGGCAGCGTGAGTTGACGCTGGCGACACAGCGCCGCGTGCGCTGCGCTGTAATGTGCGGGCCGCGCGGCCGACTCCTCAGGGCGACACCGCCCACGGCCCTGCCCAGGCCTGGACACGGCCGCTCCTTCCATCCCATCCGGAGAGTCTTTCCATGAACCAGCGTCTCATCGTTTCGTCCGCCCTTGCGGCTGCCCTGGCCGCGGCCGGGCCTGCGCTTGCCCACGAAGGCGGGCCCAACAAGGAACGTTGTTACGGCATTGCCAAGGCCGGCCAGAACGACTGCGGCAACCTCGCCGGCACGCACGGCTGTGCCGGCATGAGCAAGGTCGACAACGATCCGGGCGAGTGGAAGTACGTGGCCAAGGGCACCTGCAAGAACCTCAAGGGCCTGACCGAAGAAGAAGCCAAGGCGAAGCACAAGGCCAAGAAGTAAACCGGCCCGCCCCGCATGACCGTGCCGGCCCGCTGCGGCATCGGCCTGCGCCAGCCGCACACCACCGCCTTGCTGGAGGCCCCGCCACCGCTGGGCTTCGTGGAAGTGCACGCCGAGAACTACTTCGGCGCCGGCGGGGCGGCGCTGGCCGTGTTGGAGGCCGCGCGTGAGCGCTGGCCGCTCAGCCTGCACGGCGTGGGCCTGGGGCTGGGTTCGGCCGCCGGCCTGGACGCTGCGCACCTGCGGCAGTTGGCCGCGCTGGTGCAGCGTTTCGAGCCCGTGCTGGTGAGCGAGCACGCCTGCTTCGCCCGCGCGCCGCGCCGCGCCGGCGGGCCCGTGGTGCATGGCAACGACCTGCTGCCCATCGCCTTCAACCCCGGCTCGCTGGCCATCCTGGCCGCCAACGTGCAGCAGGCGCAAGACGTGCTGCGCCGGCCGCTGCTGATTGAAAATCTCTCGGCCTACGTGCACTGGGCCGACGACACCCTGGCCGAGCCCGGGTTCTTCAACGAACTGGCGCGCCGCACCGGCTGTGGCCTGCTGCTGGACGTGAACAACCTCGTCGTCAACGCGCTGAACCAGGGCCTGGACGAAGCCGGCGCTGCAGCGGCGGCCTGCCGCTGGGTGGACGCGCTCACGCCCGGCATCGTCGGCGAGATCCACCTCGCGGGCTACCACGTGGCCGAGGGCATCGTCATCGACGACCACGGCAGCCGCGTGCATGCGCCGGTGTGGCAGGTCTACCGCCACGCCCTGCAGCGCCTGGGCTGGCGGCCCACGCTCGTGGAGTGGGACACCGACCTGCCCGCGCTGCCCGTGCTGCTGGCCGAGGCCGCCGCTGCTGACGCGGCCTGGGCCGAGGTGGCCGACGCCACGCCCGCGGCCTGAACCTGCCCCCGATGGACGCCCACGCCAAGGAAGCCTTGCGCCAGCAGATGCTGCTGCGCACCCTGCTGGGCGACGCCCGCCCTGGCGTGGTGGCCGGCTGGCTGCGCACGGTGCCCGGCGGGCCCGATGTGCACCGGGGCCTGGCCGCCTACCGTGCCCACGCTGGCGCCCTGGCCGAACGCGCGCTGGCCGCGGCCTACCCCACCGTGCAGCAACTGATGGGCGAAGAGAGTTTCGCGCTGATGGCCCGCGATTTCTGGCGCCAGCAGCCCCCCGAGGCGGGCGACATGGCCTGCTGGGGCGCCGCGCTGGCCGACTTCATCGCCCAGGTGCCGACCCTGGCCGCCGAGCCCTACCTGCCCGACACGGCGCGGCTGGAGTGGGCGCTGCACCGGCTGCAGACGGCTGCCGACGCCCCGCCGCCTGATGCCACCGGTACCTTGCCGGGCCTGGGGCTGCTGGCCACGCACGACCCGGCGGACGTGCGGCTGTGCCTGCCCCCGGGCAGCACGCTGCTGGCCTCGCGCTGGCCGGTCTTCAGCCTCTGGCAGGCCCACCGCGCGGTGGGCGGCGAGGCCGCCTTCGCGCCGGTGCGCCAGGCGCTGGCCGAGGGCCGCGGCGAAGAGGGCCTGCTCACGCGCCAGGGCTGGGCGCCGCACGTGCAACTGCTGCAGCCGGCCGAGGCCGCTTTTGTCGGCGCCGTGCTGGCGGGGCAGACGCTGGCAGCGGCCCTGCAGGCCGCGGGGGAGGGCTTCGATTTCGAGGGTTGGCTCATCGCCGCCTTGCGTCAGCGGCTGCTCGTGGCCGTGCAGGGCCCGCCCGCAGCGGCGGTGGGCCCGCTGTGCTGACTGCCAGAATGTACGGGTCGGCGAAGTCGGCCGGAGGGCTGCGTGCCGTGATTCATCTGATACCTGCCTAGCGATGTTGTCGAAGCCCTTGCCCCTTGCCCGCGCGCTGCGCCTGACGCTCTTGTTCATGACCGCCCTGGGCACCACCGCAGCGGCCTGGGCGCAGAGCGAGCCGCTGCCGCGCGACGAGCGCGAGCGCGCCTGCTGGCTGCAACACACGCGCGAGCGCACGCAGGTGCGCCAGAACGAGCCCACCGCGGTGGAGGTGGTGAACCTGCGCGATGGTGACGTCGTGCGTTCGCCCTTCCGCGTGGATTTCGCGATCCGCGGCATGGGCGTCATCCCGGCAGGCAAGCCCCACCCCAAGGCCGGCCACCACCACCTGCTGCTGAACACGCCGCTGCCGATGGTGCCCGGCGAGAAGATCCCCTTCAACGACTTCCACCGCCACTTCGGCAAGGGCCAGACCGGCGCGGTGCTGGCGCTGCCGCCGGGCAAACACACGCTGCGGCTGCTCTTCGCCGACCACGACCACCGGCCGTACTACGTGTTCAGCCCCGCGCTGCACATCACCGTGGCCGGCCCGCGTGACGGCGCGCCCCTGCGCATCACCCCGGCTGACCTGGCCGCCAGCTGCAAGGCCTGGTACCAGGACGAACTCTCGCGCCCGCGCCCCGAGGGCCAGCGCGCGCTCATCGCCAACCTGCGCGATGGCGAGCCCGTGACCAGCCCCTTCACGTTGCGCCTGGCGGTGGACGGTTTCGGCGTGGCGCCCAAGGGCCATGGCGGCCCGGGCCTGGGCCACTTCCTGCTGGACGTGCGCGGCGCCGATGGCCGCGTGGTGCAGGCCCTCGACCTCGCGCACGGCGCCACGCAGGTGGCGCTGTTCCTGGCGCCGGGCAGCTACCAGCTGCGCCTGCGTTTCGTCGATGACAGCGGCAAACGCGATCTCGTGCCCGTGAGCGAGACCGCGGTGCAGGTCACCGCGCAGGAGCGACTTTGAAGCCACGGCAGCGGCCAGCGCGGCATGGGGCTTGGGGCTTCACCGTCTGCTGGGTGGCGTCGGCCTTCGCTGGCCCGGCAGCGGCCCAGGCGGCCGCGTCGCTGCCCGCTGCAGGCCCGCTGCCGCCCTTGGTGGCCGCCGGCAAGATCGGCGCCGGCTGGCAGGTGGCCAACCTGCCCGACCAGAAGCCACCACCCACGCGCTACAGCGCCGAAACCGCGGGCGACCGGCCGGCGCTGCGCATGGAGGCGCAGGCCTCCTATGGCAACCTGCTGCACGCCCTGCCTGGCGTGGCCGCGCCGGCGCGGCTGGCCTGGTCTTGGCGTGTGGCCGAACCCAACCCGGGCACCGCGCTGCGCAGCAAGGCGGGCGACGACGTGGCCGCCAAGGTCTGCCTCAGCTTCGATGCACCGCTGTCCAGCGTGCCCTTCGGCGAACGCACGCTGCTGCGCATCGCCCGCGCACGCACCGGGCAGGAACTGCCGGCGGCCACGCTGTGCTGGGTGTGGGGCGGGCCCGAGGCCGCGGGCAGCGTGGTCGACAACGCCTTCTCGCGGCGCGTGCGCTATGTGGTGCTACGCAACAGCGCCGACGTGGGTGAGCGCTGGTTCGACGAATCGCGCGACATCGCGGCCGATTTCCAGCGCGCCTTCGGCGACGAAGTCCCCAGCCTGCCGCCACTGGTGGCCGTGCTGGTGGGCGCCGACGCCGACAACACCGGCGGGCGTTCGGTGGCCCACATCACGGCGCTGCGTTTCGCGGCGCCCTGAGCCTCACTCGCGCGGGCGGAAGCTGATGATCAGCCGCGAAGGCACGCGCCCGTCGGCATCGCGCGGCAGCCGCGCCGCGCGGTCGATGGCGCGCAGCACGGCTTCGTCCCACTCCTTGTGGCCGCTGCTCTTGACCAGCCGGCGCGAGATGATGCTGCCACTGGCGGCAGCGCTGACTTCCACCTCGGCCGCGTTGTTGTCGGGTGTGGTGCCGGTGAAGACCAGGTTGCCGCGGATCAAAGCCACCAGCCGGCCCGTGTAGGCCAGCGAAGGCGCTGCACTCTGCGCCGCAGTGCCGGTGGAGGTGGCCGGGCCCGTGCCGCCAGCCTCGGCCATCATGCGGCGCAGGTTCTCCTCGCGCTGCTTGGCCAGGCGCTCTTCGGCGGCCTTGGCCTCGCGCGCTTCGGCCTCGGCGAGCTCGCGCTTCTTCTTCTCTTCCTCGGCCTTGCGACGTTCGGCGGCCAGGCGCTTCTTGTCGTCTTCGGCGGCCTGCTTGCGCTCGCGTTCCTTCTTCTCGCGTTCTTTCACGCGTTCCTTTTCCGCCGCGATCTCAGCCTTGCGCTTGGCTTCCTCGGCGCGGCGGCGTTCGGCGCGCTCGGTGGCGATGTCGGGCTCGGCCGGCTTGGGTGCGACAGCAGGCGGCGGTGGCGGGGCAGGCGTGGGCGCGGGCGGCGGCGGGGCTGGCGCGGGCTCGGGCGCAGGCGGCGGGGCGGGGGCCGGCGCTTCGGCGGCAGGGGCGGCGATCTGCGGCACGCTGGCCCAGAGCTCGGCGCTCACCACCTCGGGCGGCTGGGCGCGCCAGTCGACGCTGACGGTGAGTGCCGCCACCAGGCCGGCATGCACCAGCAGGGCCAGCGCCGCACCGCTGGCCGTGCCGCCGGGCGGGCGGGGCAGCAGGTCGTCGTGGCCCCGGCCGGGCCCGGCACCCAAGGCAGCGGCGCTCATCGCCTCAGCTGGACCCCTGCTTCACCGACAGGCCCACGCGCTTGACGCCGGCGCGCTGCAGCGTGTCCATCACGCGCACCACGCTTTCGTAGCGCACGCTCTTGTCGGCGCTGATGACCACCGGCACGTCCGCATTGCCGGCCTGCTTTTCGCGCACGCGCGCGGCCAGCTGCGGCAGCGCCACGCCCACGGGGTCTTGCTGGTCCACGCGCAGGCGCAGCTTCTCGTCGGTGCCGACGATGACCTCGATCACGCTGCCCACGCGTTGCTGGCTCTTGCCCACGCTGGGCAGGTCGACCACGCCGGTGGTGATGAGCGGCGCGGTCACCATGAAGATGATCAGCAGCACCAGCATGACGTCGATGAACGGGACCATGTTGATCTCGGTCATCGAGCGGCGCCCGCGGCCGCCGTTGCGTTGTGCGACGCCGGGCATGTCAGCGTTGGCCCGAGCCGGCGATGGTGGTGGTGGCGCCGCTCTGCCCCGCGTTGCGCTGCAGGATGTTGCTGAACTCCTCGATGAAGGTTTCCAGCTGGATGGCGATGCGGTCGATGTCGCGCGCGAAGCGGTTGTAGGCCACCACCGCCGGGATGGCCGCGAACAGGCCGATGGCCGTGGCCACCAGCGCCTCGGCGATGCCGGGGGCCACGGTAGCCAGCGTCACTTGCGTCATGTTCGACAGGCCGACGAAGGCATGCATGATCCCCCACACCGTGCCGAAGAGGCCGACGTAAGGCGAGACCGAGCCCACGCTGGCCAGGAAGCTGAGGTTGCTCTCGATGACGTCGAGCTCGCGCTGGAAGCTCGCACGCATGGCGCGGCGCGCGCCGTCGAGCTGTGCGCCGGGGTCGAGCCGTTTTTCGCGCAGCTTCAGGAACTCACGCATGCCACTGGCGAAGATGCGTTCCATCGGCGCCGTTTCGGTCTTGCCGGCCACCGCGGTGTTCAGTTCGGTGAGGCTGCGGCCGCTCCAGAATTCGCGCTCGAAGTCTTCGTTGCTGTTGCGCACGCGCTTCAGGCCGAAGACCTTGCCGAAGATGACCGTCCAGCTCACCAGCGAGGTGAGGGCCAGGCCGGCCATCACCAGTTGCACGACGAGGCTGGCCTGCAGGATGAGGGCGGTGATGGAGAGGTCTTGGTTCATATCAGTGGCGCTCGGCCGCCCGAAGCCACTGATGCGCCCCCTCGGGGGGCAGCGAACGACGTGAGCGTGGGGGTTGTTTCATGTCAGCGTAGAGAGGACTTCGTTCGGAATGCGGCGTGGGCGGAAGGTTCCCTCATCGACACAGCCGATGCGGATGCGGCCTTCGCACAGCAGCGTGTCGCCGCGCCAGGCCTGCTGCTGGATGTGCAGCGAGGCCTGGCCGCGCTGCTGCAGTTGCACCGTCACGCGCAAAGCATCGTCCAGCCGCGCGGGGGCGATGTAACGGAGCTGCGTTTCGGCCACGATGAAGATCGCGCCCGTGGCCTCGCGCAGGGCCTGCTGGCCCACGCCCAGGCTGCGCAGCCATTCGGTGCGCGCGCGCTCGAAGAACTTCAGGTAGTTGGCGTAGAACACCACGCCGCCGGCGTCGGTGTCTTCCCAGTACACACGCAGTGCGTGCTCGAAGGGTGCCGCAGCCGGCGTGGAGGAGGGGGAGGGCTGCATCGGCGGCGATTATGTCGCCCGCCTGCGGCGCAGCCCGGCGCTGTCAGGGCAGCGTCTTGCGGTAGACCGGGCCCCAGAGCGGGTGGCCGGCTTCCGAGCGGCTGAGCACGAAGGCCGGGTCGGCCGCACGCGCGGCGCGGAAGGCCGTCTCGCACTCGGCCAAACGTTCGCTGGTGCAGGTGATGAAGGCCAGCAGCTTGTGCGCGCTGGCCTGGTCACGCCCGCTGCGCAGGCCGGCTTGCAGCGCCTTGCGCAGCGCGGCTTCGGCTTGCGGGTACTGGCCGTCGTCGTAGGCGCGGATGCCTTCGAACAGCAGGCGTTCGCCCGGTCGCTCCATCAACTCGGCCAGGCCGCCAGTGGGCGGGGGTGGCGGCGCGGGCGGGGCGGCGCAGGCGGTGATCAATGCAGCCGCGGTCAGAGCAGCCGCCCGGTGGAGGCGCGAACGAAGGGGGCTGGTGGGCTTCATCTTCATTGTCCAAAGCGATGCCGCACCACGACCGGCTTGTCGGCCAGCACCTGCACGGTGACGGTGTGGGGCGGGAAGTCTTCGTTGCGCACGGTGATGCTGTGCGTGCCTTCGTTCAGCGTCAGCCGCGTCAGCGGCGGCGCGGTGCCGGCCGGCTGGCCGTTCACTTCGACCTGGCCCCAGGGGCTGATGGCGAGTTGCACGCTGCCGGTCACGGGGGGTGCTGGCGCGGCGGCTGGGGCGGGCTGCGCGCCGCGGTCTTTGGCTGCGTTGTTGTTCGGCCGCGGGCGGGCCGGTGCAGGGCGCTGGGCGGTTGCGGGCGGGCTGGCGGTGGGCGCCTCGGGGGCTGCCGGTGTACCGGCGAGCGCGGCCGAAGCGGCGGAGTCGGCCTCGGGCGGGGTGACCACCGCCGGTGCTGCGGCGGCAACCGGGGCCGCCGGTGCCGCCACCACCGGGGCGGGTGCCGCCTCGGGGCTGGTGCGGCTGAGCGCCAGCGTGAGCGCGGCCGTGCCCACCATCACGGCCAGCAACAGCAGCACCAGGGCCGAGCGGGGCGCACCGGTGCTGCCCTTGCGCTGCGGGCGGGTGTGCCCGGGGTCGGGGCCGGGCGCAGGCGCGGACACCATGTCCTGGCTGCTGTGACGGTCGATCCAGCGGCGCAGCTCCAGCGCCATCTCGGCGGCGCTGGCATAGCGCTCGGCCGGCTCGCGCGCCATGGCCTTGGCGGCGATGGCCGACAGCGAGCGCGGCACGCCGCTGCGCAGCTCGTGCGCCGGCGCCGGGTGGTTGGTGAGCACCGCGGTGGTGATCTGCTCGACGCTGTCGCCGGTGTAGGCCTTGCGCAGCGTCAGCAGCTCGTAGAACACCACGCCCAGCGCGTGCACGTCGGTGCGGGCGTCCACCGCGCCGCCGGTGAGCTGCTCGGGCGCCAGGTAGTGCGGCGAGCCCGCCACGGCGCCTTCCAGCGCCTCGGGCGCGGCGCCATGGGCCACGCGGGCGATGCCGAAATCCAGCACCTTGGGCTTGTCGCGTGGGTTCAGGAAGATGTTGGCCGGCTTGATGTCGCAATGCACCACGCCGCGCGTGTGCGCATAGGCCAGGGCCTCGGCCACGCGCCGCACGAGCTGCGCGGCCTCGCCCGGCGTGGGCTGCCAGCCGCCGGCCAGGCGCTGGCGCAGGTCGCAGCCGTGCAGGCGCTCCATGGCGATGTAGACGCCCTGGGCACTCAGCCCGGCGTCGTGCACCGTGACGATGTTGGGGTGCGAGAGCCCGGCAGCGGCGCGGGCTTCGTTGAGGAACAGGCCGTCCAGCGCCACGCGCTCGGGCGTGGTCACGTCGAACTGCAGCGTCTTGACGGCCACCGTGCGCGACAGCAGCGGGTCCCAGGCCTCGTGCACCTGGCCCAGGCCGCCGTGGCCGAGCAGGCCCTTCAGCGCATAGCGGCCGATGTGCGAGAGCGTGGGCTGCTGCTCGACGTGGGCATCGCCGGGCGCGGGCAGGCTGTCACCCCCCAGGTCGCTGGGTTGGGTCACGCCAGAGGCGTCGGGGGGCCGCGAGTCCAGATCGATGAAATCCGAACCCCGTTGCGGTGCCGCCGGCGGTGGCAGTTCGGGTTCGGGGGGCCCGGATTGCACCGTCGCGGCAAACTCCGACACCACCGGTTCGCCAGGGGCGCGCCGCTGAAAGAGGTTGTAGGCCACGGATCGGCAGCTTAAGCACCTTCGGCCGCGGCACAGCCCGGATAAGGCCCGGTTTTCGCGCGTGTTACCGCGCTGTCACACCTGCCGAGCCCTTTTCAGGCCTTCAGCACGCGCTGCAGCCGCGCCACAGCCGCTTCCAGCTGGGGCAGGGCGCTGGCAAAAGACAGGCGCACATAACGCTCGGCCTGTGCGGGGCCGAAGTCGCGGCCGGGCGTCAGGGCCACGTGGGCGCTGCGCATCAGTTCGAAACAGAAATCCCAGCTGCTGGCGCTGTAGCGTGAGCAGTCGAACCACACGTAGAAGGCGCCATCGGGCTGCACCGGCACCGTCAGGCCCAGTGCCTGCAGTGCGGGCACGATGAAATCACGGCGGCGGCGGAACTCCTCGCGCCGCTGTTCGAAGTCGGCCAAGGCCTCGGGCTCGAAGCAGGCCAGCGCCGCGTGCTGCGCGATGGTGCTGGGGCAGATGTAGAGGTTCTGTGCCAGCTTCTCCACCGGGGCCACCAGTTCGGGCGGCAGCACCATCCAGCCCAGGCGCCAGCCCGTCATGCCGAAGTACTTGCTGAAGCTGTTGACGCTGACGATCTGCTCGCCCAGGCCCTCGGCCAAGGCCAGGGCGCTGTGGCCGAAGGCCGGCTCGTAGCTCAGGCCGAGGTAGATCTCGTCGACGATGCTCACGCCGCCGCGCGCACGCACGGTGGAGGCGATGGCCCGCATCTCGCTGGCGCTGATGGACGTACCCGTGGGGTTGCTGGGCGAGGCCAGCAGCACGCCCCGGGTGTGCGGCCCCCAGGCCGCGGCCACTGAAGGGGCATCCAGCTGGAAGCGCGCCGCCGCCGTGGTGGGCAGCAGCACAGGCTTCGCCCCGGCCGCCGTGACGAAGTGGCGGTTGCAGGGGTAGCTGGGGTCGGGCATCAGCACCTCGTCGCCAGGCTCGAAGAGCGCCAGCGTGGCCAGTTGCAGCGCCGCCGAGGCGCCGGCCGTCACGACGATGCGGCCCGGGTCCACCGCCACGCCGAAACGGCTGCCGTACCAGCCGGCGATGCGCTCGCGCAGCGTATGCAGCCCGGTGGCGTGGGTGTATTGCGTGCGCCCGGCCTCGATGGCGGCCGTGGCGGCGCGCTGCACGCCGGGCACGGCGGTGAAGTCGGGCTCGCCGATGTTCAGGTAGATCATCGGCTCGCCGCCGCGGGCCGGGTCGCACGCGGGGCTGCGCGCGATGGCGTCGGCCGCCTTCGCGCACTCCATCACCCAGAAGGGTTCGATCTTCGCCAGCCGGCTGGCGGTGCGCAGGGCGGTGGGCATGCCGGCGGGCTGCGCGTTCAGCGGCGCGCGCTGCGCGCTTCGTTCGGGCGCAACTCGGCGGCGCACTTGTCGAGCACGCCGTTGACGTACTTGTGGCCGTCGGTGCCGCCGAAAGACTTGGCCAGTTCCACGGCCTCGTTGATGGCCACGCGGTAGGGGATGTCGAGGCAGTGCATCAGCTCGTACACGCCGATCATCAGCACGGCGTGTTCGATGGGGCTGAGCATCGTCGTCTTGCGGTCGACGTGGCGCGAGAGCACGGCGTCCAGCGCCGCGGCCTGCTCGATGCCGCCGTGCAGCAGCGCGTCGAAATGCGCGCGGTCCATCTTCTCGAAGCCGTCTTGCTCGCGCACGTCGTCTTCGGCGGCGGCGCCGTCGCCACCGGCGATCAGCCAGCGGTACAGGCCTTGCAGCGCCAGTTCGCGCGAGCGGCGGCGGGCCGATTTCGGCGCGGCACGTTTGGCCGCAGCTTTGCCTGCGGGCTTGTTGCCCGCAGCCACGGGGGTTTCGGCTGGGGTCTGAGGGGCTGGGTCGGCCTGGGGTGTGCTCATGACAGGTCTTCCAGCAGGTTGGCCATTTCCACCGCCACGCGGGCGGCATCGCGGCCCTTCTCTTCGGCGCGGGCCCAGGCCTGTGCTTCGTTTTCGACGGTGAGGATGGCGTTGGCGATGGGGAGTTGGTGGTCAAGGCTGACGCGTGTGACACCCGCGCCGCTCTCGTTGGCCACCAGTTCGAAGTGGTAGGTCTCGCCGCGGATGATGCAGCCCAGGGCCACGAGCGCATCGAACTCGCCGCTCTCGGCCATGGCCTTCAGCGCCACCGGAATCTCCAGCGCGCCGGGCACGGTGACGTGGGTGATGTCGCCGCTGTCGACCTCCAGCCGCTCCAGCTCGGCCAGGCAGGCTTGGGCCAGCTTGCGCGTCAGCGCATCGTTGAAGCGGGCCTGCACGATGCCGATGCGCAGGCCTTCGCCCAGCAGTTCACCGGCATCGCCTTGATCGGCGTCTTTCATGGGATGTGTCCTTGGGGCCGTTCCAGGCGAAGTGGGTGGACCCGGGTGGGTGTAGGGCCGTCGGTCAGGCCGGCGCCGAGGTGAAGCCGGTGATCTCCAGACCGTAGCCCGTCATGCTGGGCATGCGGCGCGGGTTGCCCAGCAGGCGCATGCGCTGCACGCCGAGCTGACGCAGGATCTGCGCGCCCACGCCGTAAGTGCGCAGGTCCATCTGCGCGCGGGCGGGCGCGGCGGCGCGGCGTTCCGGCAGCACCTGCGGCAGCAGGCTGGCGGCGTCGCCCGAGCAGTTCAGCAGCACGGCCACGCCGCAGGGTTGGGCCTTCAGCGCTGCCAGGGCCGCTGGCAGTGGCCACGAGTGCAGGCCACCGCCGGCGTCGAGCAGGTCGAGTGCGGTGAAGGGCTCGTGCACGCGCACGGGCACCTCGGTACCGGGTTCCCAGCGGCCGTGGGTGAGTGCCAGGTGCAGGCCGCCGCTCTTGTCGTGGAAGGCGCTGCACTGGAACTCGCCGTGGGGCGTGGCCAGCGTGCGCGAGCCGATGCGCTCGATGAGCGTTTCGTTGCGGCTGCGGTAGCCGATGAGATCGGCGATGGTGCCGATCTTCAGGCCGTGCTGCTGCGCGAAGACCTGCAGGTCGGGCAGGCGCGCCATGGTGCCGTCGTCCTTCATGATCTCGCAGATCACGGCGGCGGGCGTCAGGCCGGCCATGCCGGCGAGATCGCAGCCGGCTTCGGTGTGGCCGGCGCGCATGAGCACGCCGCCATCCTGCGCCTGCAGCGGGAAGATGTGGCCCGGCTGCACCAGATCGGCGGCCGTGGTGTTGCGGGCCACGGCCACCTGCACGGTGCGGGCGCGGTCGGCCGCCGAGATGCCGGTGGTGACACCGGTGGCGGCTTCGATGGACACCGTGAAGGCGGTGCCGTGCTTGGTGCCATTGCGGCTGGCCATGGGCGGCAGCTGCAGGTGCTCGCAGCGCTCGCGCGTCAGCGTGAGGCAGATCAGCCCACGCGCAAAACGCGCCATGAAGTTGATGGCTTCGGGCGTGACGTGCTCGGCCGCGAGCACCAGATCACCTTCGTTTTCACGGTCTTCCTCGTCGACGAGGATGACCATGCGGCCCGCGGCCAGCTCGGCGACGAGCTCGGGAATGGGGGAAATCGGCATGCGCGGATTGTAGGTGGGGCAAAGAAAAAGCCGGCCACGGGGGCCGGCTTGATCGGGGCGCGGGGCGCCAGAGGTGCTTCAGGCCTTGCGGCGGCGCATGAGGCCGGCGGCAGCGAGGGCCAGGCCAACGAGGGCCAGCGAGCCGGGTTCCGGCGCCGGGGTGGGCGCCACCAGTTGGCCGGCGTCGGCGGCCCAGAAGTCGTCGAAGCCGAAGACGTCGTTGCCACCGGGGCTCTTGGTGCGGAAGACGATCTTGTCGTAGGCCACATCCGGAGAAGCGAAACCGTAGAACAGCAATTCGCCGCCGTTTGCGGCCGGTGCAGTTTCGTCACGCACGGTCAGGGTCGTCTTCAGATCACCGTCCAGGTACATATCCATGTACATGGTGCCGTCGTAGTCGCCGATGTCGGTGCCGAAGAAGGCAAACGCCGAAATGGCTTTCGAGAAATTGATGGTGAACTGCGTCGTGGGCGTCACGAGTGACGAACTCGCCGAAGAGGCCGGGGCCGGGGCGGCGGTTTGCACTTCGAGGTACTTGCGCGGGGAGGGCGTGGCGGCCGTCGGCGTCGTGGTGTTGTATCGGCCGAGCAGGCTCTCAGCGCGCACCACCGCGCCCGACAGGGTGGCGATGATCGGATCGCCAGCGACCGAACTCGTGATCGCCACGTCGATGGGGGCCCCCGAGTTGGGCAACAGTGTGGGGTCTTCGAAGGTGAACGGCTTGACGCCACCCACCAGGCTGTTGCGGAACCCGGCCAGCTTGTCCGTGATGGTGTCGCCGTAGATCACGTAGCCGCTGGCCGTGAAGCTCGGGGTCAGGTTCTCGGCCGTGAAGATCTGGCTGGCGCTCGGGGTCGGGCCGGCAAGGGCTGCCGAGGCCGCCATCAGGCCGGCAACGGCAAGCGCGAGAGAGAGTGAGTGGTGACGCATGAACATCGGAGGATCCCAGCGAGTTTTATGGGGCTGTTTGCAAGCCCTGTGCCAAAAGCAGACAAGTCTTTGAAATCAAGCACTTGCCCTGCCTTCAGGAGGCTGCTGCGAGAGGCGTGTAAAGGGGGTCGACAAGTCAGCTGCGGCGCATGCGCAAGCGCAGGTCAGGGCCCACCTGTGTCGATTCAATCCAGGTGTAACGGCGTGCATCTTCGAGGCGCATCAACGGGGCCAACTGGGCTGCGGGTTTGCCCGGCCCCAGCAGCATCGGTGCCATGTAGAGCAGCCACTCGTCGATCAGATCGGCGGCAGCCATCGCCCCGGTCAGTGTTGGGCCTGCTTCGAGGTGAACTTCGTTGATGCCACGCCGGCTTGCCAGGGCCTGCAGCACAGCGCCCAAATCGAGTTTCTCGCCCGCGGGAGCGATGTCGTCCCAGACTTCGGCGCCCGGCACTCGTGGCGCCGCCTGGCCTGCGGCCGTGATGAGCAGGGTCTCGCCGGGCGGCGCGAGGATGGCCGCATCCGCAGGTGTTCTCAAGGCTGAGTCGAGCACCACCCGCAGGGGTTGAGCAGCCGTGGGAACGGCGCGCACGTCGAGCCGCGGGTTGTCGGCCAGCACCGTGCCGATGCCGGTCATCACGGCCGAGGCCCTGCGGCGCCAGAGATGCCCGTCAGCGCGCGCTGCTTCCCCAGTGATCCACTTCGAGCGTCCGTCTTCCAGGGCCACGCGGCCGTCGGCACTGCAGGCCACCTTCGCGCGCACCCAAGGCCGGCCGCGCTCGAAACGCGAGAAGAAGCCGATGTTCAGGTCGCGCGCCGTGGCCGCCAGCGGGTCGTCGGCCGGCCACTGGTCGACCTGCACGCCGGCCTGGCGCAACTGAGCGATGCCGCCGCCGGCCACCAGCGGGTTGGGGTCGGTGTGGATGAAGACACAGCGCGAGATGCCCGCTTCCAGCAAGGCCAGGCTGCACGGTGGCGTGCGTCCATGGTGGGCGCAGGGCTCCAGCGTGACCCAGGCGGTCGCCCCTTCAACGTCGAGGCCGGCCGCCCGGGCGTCGCGCAGGGCCATGACCTCGGCGTGACCTTGGCCCGCGCGCTGGGTGTGCCCACGGCCCAGCACGCGCCCGTCGGCCGTGCCGATGACACAGCCCACGCGAGGGTTGGGTTCGGTCAGGCCGATGGCCTGGGCCGCCAACTCCAGCGCCTCGCCCAGCCGAACCCGGTCCAGGTGCGCCAGTGAGGGCGCAATAGGCAGGCTGGTCAAGAGTCTCAGTTCCGTGGCTGGTGCGGCGACACCGGGGGCACCGACGTGTTGGGGCAGGTGTAGCGCTCGCTGCCATTGCCGGCCTGGATCAGCACGAAGTTCTGGTTGAGCAGCGTGGCCGTGATGTTCAAGTAGCGCGCCTCGGCGGGGTTGTAGCGGCACACGCGGTATTCGTCGGGCTCGTCGCTGCTGTTGCTGCCGTTGCTCTCTGCCACTTCGAGCGGCTCGGTGAACTCGAGCCGTCCGCCCCACTTGGGCACATCGGCCGTGATCGGCACCGCGCAGTAGTAAGGGCGCTGCGTGTCCACCACATCGCCCAGGAAGCAGTTCACCTGCGTCGAGCCGACTTCATTGCTGTTGTCGGGCGCAGCAAAGCGGATCACGCGCAGAGCGAAGTCGACCGGTGTGCCGGTGGGATCTGCCAGCGCCGTGGTCGACGAGGCAGGATCGATGCCGGTGGCAAACCGCACGACTCCGCTGAGCAGCAGCGCCTTCTGGGTGCCGCAACTCGGCGCACCGCTGTCGAACAGCAGGCCGGCCGACGAGGTTGCACTGGTCGAGCAGATGGTGATCACGCCGTCGGCATTGTTGAACACCCAGGCCACACGCGGGCCGCTGCCGGTCTGGCCCGGGGGCACGAAACCGCTGCGTCCGACGCCGGGCAGCGCCACGGCGCCCGGGGGCACGGCACGGTTGCGCGCCCGCGGGGTCAGCACAGGGTCCGGGTTGGCCGCCAGCACGACGCTGGCCCCCAGTTCGGGTTCCACCCCGGCCAGCGTGGTGCCCAGGCGCACCATCTGGGTCTGGTTGGTGCGGTCTTGCCAAGTCACATCAACCATCAGCGTGCGCACGCTCGGTGTGATGGTGCCGTTCACGGCGACGGGGTTGTTGGCGCGCCGGGTGACCGTGTAGGTGGCGTTGGTGCCTGCGATCGGTGGATCCGTTGCAGTCACGACATCGGCGTAGGCCGTGCGCGAGGTGGTGGTGGCCAGCGTGGAGTAGGCCCGCCAGGTCTCGACGGCGTCCTGGGCGATCCGCACCGCTTCGGCGCGCTGGCGCGCCAGATCGCCGTTGGTGCGCAGGGTGCCCTGCATGCCCGCCACGGCGAGCATGCCAAAGGCCATGATGGCGAAGGCGACCAGCGCCTCCACCAAGGAGACGCCCCGTTGGTGTTGCAAGTTGCGGCGCATCAGAAGTCCCTCCAACTGCCGGGCACGCGAACGAAGCTGCCCTGCGCGATGCGCAGAGCGCGCAGCCGTGCGGCGTCGTAGTTCACGGTCATGTTGCTGCTGCCGCCGTTGATGGTGAGGCCACCCTCGGCAATCACGGCCCCGTTGACCGTGGGCGAGCCGGTCACTGTCCAGGTCCAAATGGCCTTGCGTCCGTAGGCCAGGCCGGTCAGGCTGCCGCCGCTGCCGAAGACGACGTCCCCTTCGATGATCAGCAGCAGAGGGGCAGCCAACGTGCCAACGGCGGCATCGATCGTGACCGTACCGCCAGCCCCCGTCAGCCACAGGGGGCGCCCCGGGTTGCGGGACGCGAGGTTGTTGATGGCTGCGGCGTCGCAGCCGCCACTGCAATCGAGCTGCGGCAGACCGGGCTGGCGCCGGTAGCTTGCCGGCGTGAGGCCGAAGAACTGGATGAACTTGCGATCCTCCGCGGTGAAGCCTGTCACGCCGGCCGGGGACAAGCTGGCGTCGCTGGTCACGGTGGTTCCGGCGGGAGCAACGCCCGGCAGGCCCGTGAGCGTCAGCCCCGTGGTGGGCAGCGACGAAGCGGCCGTGTGCAAGGTGATGCCGCTGCTGGCAGCGTCGGTGTTGCGCAGCTGGAGCGATGCGCCGCCGCCCACAGCCACGGTGCTGCCCAGAACCGTCAAAGGTGCCGTGGGCAGCCTGGTGATGGCACCACGCAGGGCGAGCGTGACCTCGACCGCCGCCACGCCGTCACCCGTGCCACCACGGTCAGCGAGGAAGCCGAGGCAGTTGTTGTCCAGACGGGTGCAACTGTTCGATTGGAGAACGACCAGGTCTGGTCTGCTGGGCACGGCGCGCAGGTTCAGGATGAAGGCCGGTGCGAAGTCTGTGTTTGTTGGGGTGGCCGGCGCCGGGGTGGCTGCGCTGCGCAAGGGGCACTGGCAGTTCCATTGCAATCCTGAGGTATCCAGGACGCAGCGCGGATTCACGGAGCCGTCCGTGCCGGCCACCGCGGTCACGGGCGTGATGGCGCCGGTGCTGGCGTCAATCGTCAGGTAGCGGTCGCGAAAGCTGCGGTTGGTCAGCGTGGTGTCGGTGGTCGGTGCACAGGCATTCGTCAGGCGGCCCGCGTTCAACTGGGCCAAGGCCCAGTCGATACCCGCGTCCGCAGCTTCCAGTGCCTGGGTGCTGCGGTACTGGTTGGTCGAAGTGCGCTGTTCGAAGATCAGGTTGCGGCTGGTGTAGGCCGCCACCAGCGACATGATGAAGAACAGCAACATCACGACAACCAGAGCAGCGGCACCTCTCTGGCTGCGCGTTTCGCGCCGCGCAGCGCGCGACAAGGCGGTGGGTTGAAGCTTGGGCATGAACGGCATCCGGCGCATCAGCTGACAGGACAGGCCTGGTCGACCACAGCCTCGGTCGAGAGATCGACGCGGTCGTTGCGGATCCTTACACCCACACGCAGTTCGCGGGTGACCGAGGGGGGGGCCACAGAGGTTCCTCTGAGGGTGATGACGAATTCACGCACCGAGACGCGCGGCCAGCAGTCGGTGGTGCTGTCACTGCAGAGGTTGGGGCAGGGCAAGATCAGGCTGTCGTCGTTGTTGGGCGTTAGGCTGCGTTCCTGCGTGACCGTGAAGGCGGTGATCGTCACCGACTTCGGGTCGGTCAGCTCCTGGTAGGTGCCACTGCACAAGCCGTTCATCCCGGGCTCGCCTTGACAGGACTTGAGGATCCCGTTTTCGAGCTTGAAGCCGAAGGCCGAGGCTCCCGGCCCGCGGGTGTAGCTGTAGTTCACTGTGTTGGAGCTACTGACGAAGCTGAGCGTGCGGCTGGGGTTGGCTTGGACTTTGCCCACGGCAGGCGCCGGCACGCCCGCCAGGTGATTGCCCCAGAAGCTGCTGCGCCGCAACTCCCGAGCGACGATGTCCGCCGCTGCCCGAAGATCCTGCTGCACCTGTGTTTCGATCAGCAGCCTGCGGTTGTCGGTCATCTGCGTGCTCATCAGCAGCGTCGCCGCGGCCACGACGAACAGGCTCACGACCACGCCCACCATGAGCTCCACCAGCGACAAGCCGCGCTGACGGCGCCCAAGGGCCGGAAGGTGGCGTTTCAGCTGCATGCAGGGGCCCCCGAGATTTCATTGGACGGTGTGCAGACGCTGGGCCGCCCCGTGGGGGAAACGCTCGTTCGCAAGCCGCCGATGCTGCTGTTGCGGACCTCGATCACGAAGTCGCTAGGTGCGTCCGTGGGGACATCGAGGGGCGCAATCAGCAGCCGTCCCGTGGCGGGGTCGAAGCCCATGGTGGTTTGCGTGGAGCTGCTGGGAATGCCCACGGTCAGACCCAAGGACCGGTCGACCTGGACTGTCCGGATCTCCTTGATGTCGGCAGGGCCTGTGCAGGCGGTGCCCGGTGGCCGCTTGCAGTCGCAGAAGCTGGGGCTGGCGCCCTCCAGCACGACGTAGCAGGTGACGGCGCTGCCGCTGTTGTCGAAGCGCAGAAAGACGCGGCGGTTGCGGCTGGCCGCCTCGCTGCGTGCGTATTGCAGGTCGGTGACCAGCGCGGCGTTCACGCTGCGCACGCGCTGCGTGTCGATCATGCGCTTGAACGAGGGCGCCACCAGCGCGAGGAGTGTGGCCACGACGGCGATCACCACCATCAGTTCGATGAGCGTGAACGCGCGTTGCTGCGCGGCGGCTCGCGCGGGCTTCATCGCTTGAAGCATGGGTTGGACACCGCGTAGGTGAAGGTGATGCAGCTCTCGCAGGCGCCGTAGCTGACGTTGCCGTTGATCACGCGAACGCTCATGCGCTTGCAGGTGCGGTCGCTGGTCTGCGCGCCCGTGGCGTCGGCGATGATGATGTAGCCCGCGTTCAGGGTGCCGGAATCGGGCGCGGCCAGACTCATCTGGTACAGCCCCGAGGGAATGCCGGTCAGCAAACTGGAGTTGGTGCTGTAGGAGGGGTTGTCGCTGCGCCAGCGTTCCTGCGCCTGCTGGATGCTGGCGAAGGCGGTCATCGCATCAGCGCGGCGCCCCTTGTGCACGGAATCGCGGTAAGACGGAAAGGCCAAGGCGATCAGCACAGCGACGATCACCACGGCGATCATCAACTCGATCAAGGTGAAGCCGCGCGCCAAGCGCGCCGGGCGGGTGGGAACGAGGGCCAGCATCTGCGCAGTGTCATGGGTGCCCTGGCCGGGCCGCAAACCGCTCGTCTCCGCCGGCCGGCCACTTGTCGTTGCGCCCACCCCGCGTTCGCGGGGGTTCTGGCCATCCTCAGCAGGGCGCGTAGCCCGGCACGGCACCGCCTGGGCTGCACTTGCGCACCCGCCCCATGATGTTGACCACCAGGTTGACGCCGCGCCCGTCTGGCGAGGTCAGGCGCAAGGTGCCGGTCGGTGAAACCGTGCCCTTGCTCCCGTCGAGCACCATCGAGCTGACATTGCTCTGGAGGATGGGCGTGCCCGGGCCGAAGTGCTCGCTGCGCAGGGCCCGCGCGCCGGCCGTGCAGGTTGGCACCCCCGCATCGCCACAGGTGCAGCTGTTGGCTGTGCCGGTGTGCAAGACGTAGCAGCTGCGGCCACTTTCCTGGACGAAGCTCAGGCGCAAGCTGCGGTTGTGGGCTGCGGCTTCGCTGCGCGCCAACTGCAGATCGGTGCGCAGCTGTGCCGCCGCTGCCTCCAGGCGCCGCAGTTCGAGCGCGTCGCGAAAGCCGGGCAGCGTGGCGCCTGTGGCCACGGCTGCGATGGCCACGGCCATCAGTGATTCGATGAGCGAGAGGCCGCGGCTGTGCGGGCGCTGCGGGGCGGTGTGGTGGTGCATGGCGGCTCCAGGGCGTGTGGGCATGCCGCGCACTCTAGAAACCGCCGCGCCGTCGCGCGTCCCCATGCGGTGTGCCTGGGCCAGGCCCCTGGAGTGGGCCCCCAGGCAGTGGTTTCTGGCCTCCCCCCCCCCTGCCGGGGGCGATGTTTCAGATGTCCCGGATCAACTGCCGGAAGGCGTCCACATCCTCGAACTCTCGGTAGACAGAGGCGAAGCGCACATAGGCCACCTTGTCGATGCGCTTGAGCTCGCGCATCACCAGCTCCCCCAGCCGGGTGCTGGGCAGTTCACGCGCGCCGCTGGCCAGCAGCTTGTCCTGGATGCGCTCCAGCGCCGCGTCCACCTGCTCCACGCTCACTGGGCGCTTGCGCAGCGCCAGCATCATGCTGGCGCGCACCTTCGCGGGGTCGAACTCGACACGTGCGCCGTCCTTCTTCACCACCGCCGGCAGCGCGATTTCGCTGCGTTCGTAGGTGGTGAAGCGCTTTTCGCAAGCCAGGCAGCGGCGACGGCGGCGGATGACGTCGCCTTCGTCGCTTTCACGTGTTTCGACGACCTGGGTCTCGTCGTGGCTGCAGAAGGGGCAGCGCATGGCTGTTCAGCCGGCTGCCGCCGGGCCGCCCCAAGGCGGCCGAGCCCCCTCGGGGGGTGGCGCTGCGGCGCAGCCGCAAGCCTGGGGGCTCATCGATAAACGGGGAAGTCGCGCGCCAGCGCCGCCACCTTGGCGCGCACGGTGGCGAGGTTGGCTTCGTCGCGCGGGTTGTCCAGCACGTCGGCGATCAGGTGCGCGGTCTGGCGCGCCTGTTCTTCCTTGAAGCCTCGTGTGGTCATGGCCGGCGTACCCAGGCGGATGCCGCTCGTCACCATGGGCTTCTGCGGGTCGTTGGGGATGCCGTTCTTGTTGCACGTCATGTGCGCGCTGCCCAGGATGGCCTCGGCCTCCTTGCCGGTCAGGCCCTTGGGGCGCAGGTCGACCAGCATCACGTGGCTTTCCGTGCGGCCGCTGACGATGCGCAAGCCGCGCGAGATCAAGGTCTCGGCCAGGGCCTTGGCATTCGCGATCACCTGCGCCTGGTAGGCCTTGAACTCGGGCGTCAGGGCTTCCTTGAAAGCCACGGCCTTGCCGGCGATCACGTGCATCAGCGGGCCGCCCTGGATGCCAGGGAAGATGGCGCTGTTGATCTTCTTGGCGATGGCCTCGTCGTTCATCAGGATGATGCCGCCGCGCGGGCCTCGCAGGCTCTTGTGCGTGGTGCTGGTGACGACGTCGGCGTGCGGCAGCGGGTTGGGGTACACACCCGCGGCGATCAGCCCGGCGTAGTGCGCCATGTCGACCATGAAGTAGGCGCCCACGGCCTTGGCCACCTTGGCGAAGCGCTCGAAGTCGATGCGCAGGCTGTAGGCACTGGCGCCGGCGATGATGATCCTGGGCTTGTGCTCGTGGGCCAGGCGCTCCATCGCGTCGTAGTCGATGGCCTCCTGGGCATCCAGGCCGTAGCTCACCACCTTGAACCACTTGCCGCTCATGTTCAGCGGCATGCCGTGCGTCAGGTGGCCGCCTTCAGCGAGGCTCATGCCCATGATGGTGTCGCCCGGCTGCAGCAGGCCGAAGAACACCGCCTGGTTGGCCTGGCTGCCGCTGTTGGCCTGCACGTTGGCGAAGTTGGCGCCGAAGAGCTGCTTGGCGCGTTCGATGGCCAGGGTCTCGGCCACATCGACGTTCTCGCAGCCGCCGTAGTAACGCTTGCCCGGGTAACCCTCGGCGTACTTGTTGGTGAGCTGGCTGCCCTGCGCCTGCATGACGGCGGGGCTGGTGTAGTTCTCGCTCGCGATGAGCTCGATGTGCTCTTCCTGGCGGGTGTTCTCGGCCTGGACGGCAGCCCAAAGCTCGGGGTCGACGAGGGCGAGGGTGGATGTTGAACGGTCGAACATGGCAGTCCTGTCGCGGGGGGTCCCGTGTTGGTGGGCCATCGACAGCTGCAGATGGCACCCGGGCCGGCCGGGTGTGCTGCGGTCGAGGGCTGCCCAGGCGCACGGCGTGCACTGCGGCGCGGGGCCTGCAGCCTGCGCTTCCCGGTGGTCTTCCACCTCAGCCGCCGGCGGGGTGCCGGGGCCTATCGCCAGTCGCGCAGAGGCGGCAGTGTAGCTTCGGCCGGGAAAACCCGGCGCTGCTCAGCGCAGCAGCGCCACCTGCTCGTCGGCCACAGGCTTGGCCGGTGTGGTGGCGATCTCGCCTTCCTTGGGCGATGCGGGGGCTGCGGGCATGTTGCTCACGTTCACCGGCACGTTGCGGCCTTGCACCACGCTGCGCATGTGCGTCTGCTCCAGCAACACGCGGCCAACGTAGCCGCCGTCGGTCTCCAGCAGGGCGGCGCCGACATAGAACCGCAGGCCCTCTTCCAGGCTGCCGGCGCGGCGGATGCACTCCTGCAGCACCTGCACGCCCACGCGCAGGTTGCTGATGGGGTCGAAGGCCGCGTGCTTGCCGCCGAAGCTTTCGTACTTGTCGTCGTGCACGCGCGTGAGCACCTGCATCAGGCCCTGGGCACCGACCGGGCTCTGCGCGAAGGGGTTGAAGCTCGATTCGACGGCCATGATGGCCAGGATCAGCGTGGGGTCCAGGCTGGCACGGCGGCCGATCTCCCAGGCCTCCTGCACCAGCGCGCCGATGGGCTCGGGCGCCACCTTGTAGCGGCGCGCGATCCAGGTGGCCAGGGTGGCCTGCTGTCGGGTCAGCTCGGTCAGGTCGGCGGCTGTGGCGCGATTCACGGCCTCGGGTTCGGCCACGGCAGCCAGCAGGTTGCCGCTGGCGTGCTCGCGCGCCTCGTGGCGGGTCTGCAGCCATTCCAGTGCCACCACCTCCAGTTGGCCGCGCACATCGGCACGGCCGAGCGCAAACACCGCGGCAGCGATGGCCACCAGGCCGATCAGGGCCAGGGTGTTGTGGCTGATCTCCAGCAGGCCACGGCCCACATCGCCGGCGAACAACTTCACCGACCGGGCAGCGGCGCGCGGCGTCTGGCGCAGCATCTCTGAAGCTCGCATCGTCGTATCTCCTGTCGACTGGGTGCCATGGCCCGCAGCAGCGGCGGGCGGGGGCCCCAGTGAATAATCAGCCGCCCCGGGGTTCGGGCCTGTGAGGCAGCTGCGACAAAGGTCGGAAAGCGGCTGCCGGGCAGGGGCGGGACGGTGTCAACGCGCGGGCTGTGTGCGCTGGGCAAGCGCCGCGGGTTAACCCTGAAGGTTTGGGTCTGGGGGGATTCTAGGAACCCCCTCATACACGGTCAAGAATATGAAACAGGTCTCTAATAACCAAAACCCATGAAATACCGAGACCTCCGCGACTTCATCCAACAGCTCGAGCGCCTGGGCGAGCTGCGAAGACTGGCCGAACCGGTGTCTCCGCACCTGGAAATGACGGCAATTGGCGACAAGCTGCTGCGCGCCGGCGGCCCCGCCGTGCTGTGCACCCAGCCCGCCGGTTACAAGATTCCCTGCCTGATCAACCTCTTCGGCACCCCCCGAAGGGTGGCCTTGGGCATGGGCGCCGAGAGCCTGGCCGACTTGCGCGACGTGGGCCGCCTGCTGGCGGGCCTGAAGGAACCCGAGCCCCCCAAGGGCCTGAAGGACGCCGGGAAGCTGCTGGCCATGGGCAAAGCCCTGTGGGACATGAAGCCCTCGGTGCAGCGCAGCGCGCCCTGCCAGGACGTGGTGCTGGAAGGCAGCGATGTGAACCTGGCCACCTTGCCGGTGCAGACCTGCTGGCCGGGCGATGCCGGCCCGCTGATCACCTGGGGCCTGGTCGTCACGCGCGGCCCGCAAGGCGTGGCCAACCCGCGCAGCCGCCAGAACCTGGGCATCTACCGCCAGCAAGTGATCGGCAAGCGAGAGGTCATCATGCGATGGCTGGCCCACCGCGGCGGCGCGCTCGATTTCCGCGAGTTCGCACGCGCCAACCCCGGACAGCCCTTCCCGATGGCGGTTGCGCTGGGTGCCGACCCGGCCACCATCCTCGGCGCCGTGACGCCCGTGCCCGACACCCTGGGCGAGTACCAGTTCGCCGGCCTGCTGCGCGGCAGCCGCACCGAGCTGGTGGCCACCAACGTGGGCGAAGGCGCGCTGAAGCTGAACGTGCCGTCCAGCGCCGAGATCGTGTTCGAGGGCCACATCCCGCCTGCGCCCGCCGGCTTTGAAGGCGTGTCAGACCTGGGCGTCAAGCTCAAGGAAAAGGGCGGTTACCTGCACGCGCTGGAAGGCCCCTTCGGCGACCACACCGGCTACTACAACGAGCAGGACTGGTTCCCCGTCTTCCGCATCGACCGCCTGACGCACCGCCGCGACCCGATCTACCACTCCACCTACACCGGCAAGCCGCCCGACGAGCCGGCCATCCTGGGCGTGGCGCTGAACGAGGTGTTCGTGCCCATCCTGCAGAAGCAGTTTCCGGAAATCGTCGATTTCTACCTGCCGCCCGAGGGCTGCAGCTACCGCATGGCGATCATCTCCATCAAGAAGGCCTACCCCGGCCACGCCAAGCGCGTGATGTTCGGGCTGTGGAGCTTCCTGCGGCAGTTCATGTACACGAAGTTCATCGTGGTGACCGACGACGACGTCGACATCCGCAACTGGCAGGAAGTGATCTGGGCCATCACCACGCGCATGGACCCGGTGCGCGACACCACGCTGGTGGAGCACACACCCATCGACTACCTCGATTTCGCCAGCCCCGTCAGCGGCCTGGGCGGCAAGATGGGCCTGGACGCCACCAACAAGTGGCCCGGCGAGACCCCGCGCGAGTGGGGCCGCACCATCACCATGGACGCCGCCGTCACGCAGCGCGTGGAGCAGATCGTCGCGGGGCTGATGCCGAACTGAGGCCGGGGGCCTGAGCCCAGGCGCCGGTGCTCAGGCGGCCTTGATCAGGTCGGCCGCCTTCTCCGCGATCATCACCGTGGGCGCCGTGGTGTTGCCCGAGACGATGCGCGGCATGATGGACGCGTCCACCACGCGCAGACCCTGCAGGCCGTGCACGCGCAGCTGGGCGTCCACCACGTCATCGGGCCCGGCGCCCATCCTGCAGCTGCCCACCGGGTGGTAGATCGTGTCGGCGTGGTTGCGCACGAACTGCTCGATCTGCGCGTCGGTCTGCGCCGCGGCGCTGGCCGGCAGTTCGCGCCCGCCCAGGGCGGCCAGCGCAGGCTGCGCGAGGATGCCGCGCATCAGCTTGAAGCCGCGCACCAGGCGTTCGACGTCGTCGCGCTCGGTGAGGAAGCCCAGGTCGATGACCGGCGGCGCGTGCACGTCGGCGCTGGCGAGCGTCACGCTGCCGCGGCTGACGGGGCGCAGCAGGCACACGTGGCACGAGAAGCCGTGGCCGAACACCGTCTTGCGGCCGTGATCGACCAGCTTGCCGATGACGAAGTGGAACTGCAGGTCGGGCGTGGCTTCATCCGCGCTGCTCTTGATGAAGCCGCCGGCCTCGCCGAAGTTGGTGGTGAGGATGCCGCGGCGCGCCGTGCGCCATTGCCACACGCCCTGCAGCGCGTGCCAGGCACCGGTGAGTGACAGGCCGAACAGGTCTTTCGCGCGCGGCGCAGCGTGCACCTGCGTCACGTCGATGTGGTCGTGCAGGTGGCGGCCCACGCCGGGCAGGTGGTGCACGGTGCCGATGCCGTGCGGCTGCAACTGCGCGCCATCGCCCACACCCGAACGCAGCAGGATCTGCGGGCTCTGCAGCGCGCCGGCGCACAGCAGCACCTCGCGCCGCGCCTGCAAGGTGCGTGTGGCCGCGCCCTGCACGAGCTCGATGCCCGTGGCTCGGCGGCCTTCGAAAGTGACGCGCGCCACCGTGGCATCGGTGATGACCTGCAGGTTGCTGCGGCCCAGCGCCGGCGTGAGGTAGGCCTTGGCGGCGCTCATGCGCTCGCCGCCTTTCTGCATCACCTGGTACAGGCCCACACCTTCCTGCACCTCTGCGTTGAAGTCGGGGTTGGCCGTGTAGCCGGCCTGCTGGCCGGCCTGTACGAAGAGCGACGAAACGCGGTTGGGCTGCAACAGATCGGCCACGTTCAGCGGGCCGCCGCGGCCGTGCCAGGCATCAGCGCCGCGTTCGTTGTGCTCGGCGCGCTTGAAGTAGGGCAGCACCTCGTTCCAGCTCCAACCGGGGTTGCCCAGTTCGGCCCAGTGGTCGAAGTCTTGCTGCTGCCCGCGGATGTAGATCATCGCGTTGATCGAGCTCGAGCCGCCCAGCACCTTGCCGCGCGGCTGGTAGCCGCGGCGGCCGTTCAGGCCGGGCTGAGGCACGCTCTCGAAGGACCAGTTGGCCACGCCCGTCTGCGCCATCAGCGCGAAGCCGGCCGGGCAGTGGATGAAGGCGCTGCGGTCCACGGGGCCTGCTTCCACGAGGCAGACGCTGGTCTGCGGGTCTTCGCTCAGCCGTGCGGCGAGCACCGAGCCGGCGGCACCGGCGCCGACGATGATGTAGTCGAACATGGGGTCTGGGGGTCTCCTCGTTTCATCATAGCCAGCGGCCCCCGTGCGGATTGGTGGCGCTCCTCTAGGGGGAGCCGCCACGCAGAGCCCCCTCGATAATCCGCCGCTTTGCGCCGGCGCCCTGCCGCGCCTGGGAGCCCTCACCCGTGTTCGGACGATTCGAAAAGCTCGTGCATCCCTACCCGGATGCCCTGCCGCCCCCGCCCCCGCGCAGCTTCTTCGCTTTCCTGTGGACCTGCTCCAAGGGCGTGCGCCCCTGGCTGCTGATGGTGACGCTGTTCACCGCGGCCATCGGTGCCTTCGAGGCGCTGCTCTTCAGCATGATGGCCCACGTGGTGGACCTGCTGGCCAAGGTGCAGCCCACGCAGTTGTGGGCCGAGCACGGCCACACGCTGAAGCTGCTGGCCGTGGTGCTGGTGGCCAGCGTCGCCTTCGCGGCGCTGCAGGCCCTGTTCAAGTACCAGGGCGTGTTCGGCAACTTCCCGATGCGCCTGCGCTGGAACTTCCACCGCCTGATGCTCGAGCAGAGCATGGGCTTCTACCAGGACGAGTTCGCCGGACGCATCGCCACCAAGGTGATGCAGACCTCGCTGGCCGTGCGCGACACCTGGCTGATCGTCACGGACATCATGGTCTACGTGGTGATCTATTTCGTCACGCTGCTGGCGGTGGTGGGCGCCTTCGACCTCTGGCTGGTGGCGCCCTTCCTGGGCTGGCTGGTGCTGTACATCGCGGCGCTGTGCTACTTCGTGCCGCGCCTGGGCCAGGTGGCGCAAGCTCAGGCCGATGCCCGCAGCCTGATGACGGGCCGCATCACCGACGCCTACACCAACATCGCCACCGTCAAGCTCTTCAGCCACGCCCAGCGCGAAGCGCACTTCGCGCGCGGCGCGATGCAGGAGTTCATGAGCACGGCCTACGCGCAGATGCGCCTGGTGACGGCCTTCGAAACCGTCAACCAGATGCTCAGCGTGGGCCTGATCGCGGCCACGGCCTTCGTGAGCCTGGTGCTGTGGTCGGGCTCGCTGGTGGGCGTGGGCGCGGTGGCAGCGGCCACGGCCATGGCCTTCCGGCTGAACGGCATCTCGCACTGGGTGATGTGGGAGATGGCCACGTTGTTCGAACACATCGGCACCGTGCAGGACGGCATGGCCACGTTGTCACGCGTGCAGAGCGTGGTCGACAAACCCGACGCGAAGGCGCTGGTGGTGCCGCGTGGCGAGGTGGTGTTCGAGAACGTGGTCTTCGCTTACGGCGGCAAGAAGCGCGTGGTCGACGGCCTGAACCTGCACATCCGCCCTGGCGAGAAGATCGGCCTGGTGGGCCGCTCTGGCGCGGGCAAGAGCACGGTGGTGAACCTGCTGCTGCGCCTGTATGACCTGGAATCGGGCCGCATCCTGGTGGACGGGCAGGACATCGCCGGCGTCACCCAGGCCAGCCTGCGCCGGCACGTGGGCATGGTGACGCAGGACACCTCGCTGCTGCACCGCAGCGCGCGCGACAACATCGTCTATGGCCGGCCCGACGCCACCGAGGCCGAAATGATCCGCGCCGCCGAGCGGGCCGAAGCTGCCGATTTCATCGCTGGCCTGAGCGACGCCAAGGGCCGCAAGGGCTACGACGCCCACGTCGGCGAGCGCGGCGTCAAGCTCAGCGGCGGTCAGCGCCAGCGCATCGCCATCGCGCGTGTGATGCTGAAGGACGCGCCCATCCTGCTGCTGGACGAAGCCACCAGTGCGCTGGACAGCGAGGTGGAAGCCGCCATCCAGGAGAGCCTGTACCGGCTGATGGAAGGCAAGACGGTGGTGGCCATCGCGCACCGGCTGAGCACCATTGCCGCGATGGACCGGCTGGTCGTGATGGACCAGGGCCGCATCGTCGAGGTGGGCGACCACGCCTCGCTGCTGGCCGCCGGCGGTATCTACGCGCGGCTGTGGGAGCACCAGAGCGGCGGTTTCCTCGGCGAAGAGGTGGACGACAGCCCGGTACCGTCGGAGATCAAGCCGAACTGACGGGTTTCGATGCGGGCTCGGGGGCCGGGCTCAGCACCATCGGCTCGGTTTCGATCCAGGCCGCTGTGTTGGCGTTGGGCGTGGGGATGGTGCTGGGGCTGGCCATGCGTGCCAGCGCCCCGTCCAGCGCGGCCTGGCGTTCTGCCGCGTCGCCGGGGGTGGGTGGTGTGAGGGCGTCCAGGGGCATGTCCACCGACACCGCGCGGGGGGGCGTGGGGGCCGGCGGGGCTGCAGGGCGACGGGTGTTGCGCACCAGGTGTTCCCACCACGCCACGAGCACCGCGACGGCGAAGAGCGCACCCAGGGCGGCGCCAACCCAACTGATGAAGGCTTCCATCACGGGGTTTTCGGCAGGGCCGCAAGGTGCTTGAGGGCGCCAGGGCCGACAATTGCGGGTTGTCCGGCATTGCCGACGCCTACACGAGACGGAGCGCCCCGTGCCCGCCCTGGCCCCCACACCCACCCGCCCTGCCGACAAGGCCCCTGCCGAGGCCAAGCCCCTGGCCAGCTACCGGCCCTTCTGGGCCAAGCGTTTCGGCACTGCGCCTTTCCTGCCCATGAGCCGCGCCGAGATGGAGCAGCTTGGCTGGGACAGCTGCGACATCGTCATCGTCACCGGCGACGCCTATGTCGACCACCCCAGCTTCGGCATGGCCGTGATCGGCCGCACGCTGGAGGCCCAGGGCTTCCGCGTCGGCATCATCGCCCAGCCCGATTGGCAGAGCGCCGAGCCCTTCAAGGCGCTGGGCAAACCGAACCTGTTCTTCGGCGTGGCCGCCGGGAACATGGATTCGATGATCAACCGCTACACGGCCGACCGGAAGATCCGCAGCGACGACGCCTACACGCCCGGCGGCGCAGGCGGCAAGCGGCCCGACCGCGCCACGCTGGTCTACACGCAGCGCTGCAAGGAGGCCTGGAGCGAGGTACCGGTGATCATCGGCGGCATCGAGGCTTCGCTGCGCCGCATCGCGCACTACGACTACTGGCAGGACAAGGTGCGCCGCAGCATCCTGGTCGACAGCAAGGCCGACCTGCTGCTCTATGGCAACGCCGAGCGCGCCATCATCGAAGTGGCGCACCGCCTGGCGCAACGCAAGCCGGTGGAGAGCCTGACCGACATCCGCGGCACCGCCTTCATGGTGCGCACCACGCCCGATGCGGCGGGGCAGCGCTTCGGCGCCGAGTGGTTCGAGCTCGACAGCACCGAGGTCGACCGCCCCGGCCGTGTCGACGAGCACATCAACCCCTACCTGACCACCGAAGAGGCCGCGGCCTCGGTGGGCGAAACCTGCACCAAGCAGGAAGGCAGCGGCGAGGTGACGGCATCTGCTGCGCCTGCGGTGCCGGCCGTGGCCACCATCGCCATGCCCGTCAGCCGCAAGACCGGCAACCTGAAGCTGCCGCCGCGCGAGAAGACCGTGGTGCGCCTGCCTTCGTACGAGCAAGTCAAGAGCGACCCCGTGCTCTACGCCCACGCCAACCGTGTGCTGCACCTGGAAACCAACCCCGGCAACGCGCGCGCGCTGGTGCAGCAGCACGGCGACCGCGACGTGTGGGTGAACCCGCCGCCCATCCCGCTGAGCACCAGCGAGATGGACCTCGTCTTCGACCTGCCCTACGCGCGCAGCCCGCACCCGGCCTACGCCGACGAGAACGGTGGGCACGACGGCCCGACCAAGATCCCGGCCTGGGAGATGATCCGCTTCAGCGTGAACATCATGCGGGGCTGCTTCGGCGGCTGCACCTTCTGCAGCATCACCGAGCACGAAGGCCGCATCATCCAGAGCCGCTCGGAAGACAGCGTGATCCGCGAGATCGAGGAGATTCGCGACAAGGTCAAGGGCTTCACCGGCGTCATCAGCGACCTGGGCGGCCCCACGGCCAACATGTACCGCATCGGCTGCAAGAGCCGCGAGATCGAGGCCGCCTGCCGCAAGCCGAGCTGCGTCTACCCCGGCATCTGCCCGAACCTGAACACCGACCACGGCCCGCTGGTGAAGATGTACCGCCGCGCGCGGCAGCTGCGCGGCATCAAGAAGATCCTGATCGGCAGCGGCCTGCGCTACGACCTGGCGGTGCAGAGCCCCGAGTACGTGAAGGAGCTGGTGCAGCACCACGTGGGCGGCTATCTCAAGATCGCGCCCGAGCACACCGAAGGCGGGCCGCTGTCGAAGATGATGAAGCCTGGCATTGGCAGCTACGACCGCTTCAAGCAGATGTTCGAGCAGTACAGCGCCGAGGCGGGCAAGAAGCAGTACCTCATTCCGTACTTCATCGCGGCGCACCCGGGTACCAGCGACGAGGACATGATGAACCTCGCGATCTGGCTCAAGAGGAACGGCTTCAAGGCCGACCAGGTGCAGACCTTCTACCCCAGCCCCATGGCCACGGCCACGGCGATGTACCACACCGACCTGAACCCGCTGAAGGGCATCAGCCGGCATACCGAAGGCCCGGGCGCCCGCGCCGAGAAGGTGGACATCGTTCGCGGCGAGAAGCGCCGCCGGCTGCACAAGGCCTTCCTGCGTTACCACGACCCCAACAACTGGCCGCTGCTGCGCGAGACGCTCAAGAAGATGGGCCGTGCCGACCTCATCGGGAACGGCAAGCACCACCTCATCCCCAGCTTCCAGCCCGCGGCCGGCACGGGCTACGTGAGCGCACGCCGCAAGAACAGCACGCCAGCCGGCGCGCGCACTTCGGCCGTGACGCAAGGCCGGCTGCTCACCCAGCACACGGGCCTGCCGCCGCGCGAGACCGGCGCTGCGCCGGCAGCCAAGCCCACCGGCCCGCGCCGAAAGCCGCGCTGAGCCTGCGGGCCGCGGGTTCCTGCGGCCCCGCACTCGTGGGGAGAACGCGCTGCACCTCGGGCATCCCGCGATGGCCTTTTGCGGGCGCGATGGTAGTTTCGTGGCCTCCGATTCGCATTGCCCGAAGGTGCCTGCCTTGAACACACGCCGTTTCCCCGCCCTGCTGGCCCTGGCCGCACTTTTCACGGCAGCCGCCGCCCCCGCGCTGGCCCAAACCAGCACCGGCGTTGCCGTGCCCAACCCGTTCTCGGCTGTGTACCTTTTCGGTGACAGCCTGTCCGACGGTGGCAACAACAACCTGGTCTTCGGCGGCCTCACCGGCCCCAACCCGACGAGCGCCACCTTCATCGGCTCGCTGCCCTACGCCGCACCGGCAGGCCAGCGGCCCACCTACAGCAACGGCCCGATCTGGTTCAACAGCTTCGCCTCGAGCCTGGGCCTGGCCAGCTACGCCCAGCCTTCGCTGGCCGGTGGTGGCAACTACGCCTTCGGCGGCGCCCGCATGGCGGTGGACGGCACGGGCGTACCGCCCTTCATCCCGGCGCCTTTTCCGGCCAGCCTGCAGACGCAGCTGAACGGCCACCTGGCCACCACGCCGGTTTCGCCGACCGCGCTGTACATCGTGGCCGGCGGTGGCAACGACGCACGCGCCACGGCCGATGCCGTGGCAGCCAACCCGGCCAACATCGTCTCCATCACCACCAGCGGCGCCACGGCCTACGCCGCAGCCACGGCCCAGATCGTGGGCACGCTGCGCGCTGCCGGCGCCAGCAACATCGTGGTGTGGAACACGCCCGATCTCAGCAAATCGCCGGCAGCCCTGGCCGGCGGTGCCGCTTCGGTCGGAGCGGCGAGCTTCATCACCGGCGCCTACAACAGCGCGTTGAACAGCGCCCTGGCCGGCAGCGGCGCCCAGATCTTCGACCTGGCGGGTCTGGTCGGCAGCTTCGCGGCCAACCCGGCGGCCTTCGGTTTCACCAACGTCACCCAAGCCTGCGGCTTCAGCGGCAACAACTGCGATGCCGCCAGCGCCCTGTTCTGGGACGCCATCCACCCCACGGCCTACGCCCAAGGCCTGCTGGCCGGCGCGATGCTGACCGCCGTGCCTGAAGCCGGCACCGTGTGGATGTTCATGGCCGGCCTGCTGGCCTTGGGCGTGATGGTGAAGCGCCGCAGCGCCTGAGCCTCCGAAGGCCCGACTGCTGGCCGCGCCGGGTTAGATGCCCGCCGCGGCCAGCGCGTTTTCCAGCGCCTGCAGCTCGCTGTCCAGCGTGTAGGCCTGCACCGACACGCGCACGAACACCTGGCCGGCGTGCTGCGTCACCGGCACCTCGATGCGGTGCTGGTCGAAGAGCCGGGCGCGAAGGCCTTCCGGGTCGCTGCTTCGCACGGGGATGGGCACCATCTGGCCGAAGTCTGCATCGCGGGCGATGGGCTGCAGGCCGTTGCGCGCCAGCACGCGCGCCTGCAGGGCCAGCGCGCGATGGTGGCTCGCGGCGCGGTGCGCCGGCCAGTCGTGCGCGGCCAGGAAGTCCAGCGCCGCAGGCACGCTGAGCCAGGCCGCGATGTCGCGCGTGCCCTGCCATTGCAGGCGGCGCTCCAGCAGCGTGCGGCCGGCGTAGGCGTCGAATCCGGTGTGACCGCCCGTGCGGGCCGCGCCATCTTCACCGGCCACGTAGCCCCAGCTCACCACGGGCGCATGCACCTCGCGCTGGCGCTCCGGCCGCACGTGCAGGAAGGCCGCGCCCTTGGGCGCGCACAGCCACTTGTGGCAGTTGCCGGTATAGAAGTCGGCGCCCAGCGCGTCCAGGTGCAGGTCGATCTGTCCGGGCGCATGGGCCCCGTCCACCAGCGTGGCGATGCCGCGTTCGCGCGCCGCGGCGCACAGCGCGGCCAGCGGGAAGATCAGGGCCGTGGTGGACGTGAGGTGGCTCACGAAGATCAGCCGCGTGCGCGGCGTCACCGCGGCCAGCAGTCGATCGGCGAACTCGCCCGCCTCGAAGGGCAGCGGGATCTGAACGCGCCGGTAGACCGCACCGGTGCGCTGGCAGACGTGCCGCCAGGTCGCATCGCAGGCGCCGTACTCGTGGTCGGTGGTGAGGATCTCGTCGCCGGGCTGCAGCGCCAGCGACTGCGCCACCGTGTTCACGCCCGTGGTGGCGTTGGGTACGAAGACGAGGTCGTCGGCCTGCGCGCCCAGGTGCGCTGCCAGCCGCTCGCGCGCGGCGCGCAGCAGCGCGGCCGAGCGCCGGCCGAGGAACTCCACCGGGTTGCGTTCCATCGCCAACTGCCAGCGCTGCAGCGCCTCGAACACCGGCTTCGGACAGGCGCCGAAACTGCCGTGGTTGAGGAAGTGGATGTCGGGGTCGAGCAGGAAGAGGTCGCGCATGGTGTGTCCATCTTCTCACTGGGGCCGTTCATGCAGAATCCCCGCCATGGCCAGCAGTCTTCTCGCACTCCTCGACGACATCGCCACCGTTCTGGACGATGTCGCCATCCTCAGCAAGGTCGCGGCGAAGAAGTCGGCCGGCGTGCTGGGCGACGACCTCGCCCTCAACGCGCAGCAGGTCACCGGCGTCAGCGCCGACCGCGAACTGCCCGTGGTGTGGGCGGTGGCCAAGGGCTCCTTCCTCAACAAGGCCATCCTCGTGCCGGCGGCGCTGGCCATCGGCGCCTTCGCGCCCTGGCTGATCACGCCGCTCTTGATGCTGGGCGGCGCCTTCCTGTGTTTCGAAGGCTTCGAGAAGCTCGCGCACCGCTTCCTGCACAGCAAGGAAGAAGACGAGGCCCACCGCGCCGCGCTGAGCGCCGCGCTGCAAGACCCGCAGGTCGATCTCGTGGCCTTCGAACGCGACAAGATCAAGGGTGCGGTGCGCACCGATTTCATCCTCTCGGCCGAGATCATCGCCATCACGCTGGGCGCGGCCGCGGCAGCGCCCTTCACCACGCAGGCGCTGGTGCTGACCAGCGTGGCCATCGCCATCACCGCCGGGGTCTACGGCCTGGTGGCCGGCATCGTGAAGCTGGACGACCTGGGTCTGTGGCTCAGCCGCCGTCCGGGCAGCGGCGCCCAGGCCGTGGGCCGGGGCGTGCTCGCCGCCGCGCCGCTGCTGATGAAGACGCTGGGCGTCGTCGGCACGGCCGCGATGTTCCTGGTGGGCGGTGGCATCCTGGTGCACGGCGTGCCGCCGCTGCACCACGGCATCGAGCACGCCATCGCAAGCCTGCCGGGCGCGGTGAAGTGGCTGGCGGGCACGCTGGCCGAAGGCGCCACGGGCGTGGTGGCCGGCGGCGTGATCGTGGCCGTGTTCACGGCCTTCCAGAAGCTGCGCGGCAAGAAGGCCGCCGCGGCCTGAAGGCCGGTGGCGCCGCCTTCAGGGCTTCAGGGCATCACTTGTCGTTGATGCCCAGCAGTTCCACCTCGAACACCAGCGTCGCGCCGCCCGGGATGGGGCCGCGGCCGTTCGGGCCGTAGGCGATGGCCGACGGGCAGGTGAGCTTGGCCTTGCCGCCGACCTTGAGCTTCTGCACGCCTTCGGTCCAGCACTTGATGACGCGGTTCAGCGGAAAGCTGGCCGGCTCGCCGCGCGAGTAGCTGCTGTCGAACTCGCGCCCGTCGGTGAAGGTGCCGCGGTAGTGCACCTTCACGGTGTCGGTGGCGGCGGGGCTGGCGCCCTGGCCTTCACGCATCGACAGGTAGATGAGGCCGGAGTCGCTGACCACGGCCCCCTTCTCTGCGGCCGCCTTCTTCAAGGGGTCGGCGGTCTGGGCCGTTGCGGGGGTGCCGAGGCTCAGGCAGACGGCCAGGGCGCCGGCGAGGGCCAGCAGGCGGGGGCGGATGGAAGCGTGGGGCAAGGCGGGTTCTCCGGGAGGTGGGTGGGGGCCGCGCTCAGGGCGCGGCGGTGAAGGTGGCCTCGAACCAGCGCCGCACCAGGCGGCGTTCGTAGGCCATGTCGGTATCGGCACGGTCACGCGGTTGCAGCGTGCTGTGCAGGTAGTTCATGTCGCTGATGCGTTCTTCGCCGCTCTTGAGCGTGCGGTCACCCTGCTGCAGCGTGTAGCGCAGGCCGAGCGTGGGCCAGTCGACGGTGCCGCGCATCACGCGCAGTTCGTGCCAGCCCCAGGGCCGGATCTCACCGGCCAGGTCGACCTCGGTGACCTCGATGCGCAGCGTCTGGCCCTCGGGCAGGCGCGCGGCCAGGGCCTCGAAGTGGCTGCTCAGGGTCTTGAGGGTGCGTTCGCGGTCCCAGCTGCTGCGGCCGATGTCCGCGAACTGCTCGGGCTGCAGGTAGTTCACCACCACCTTGCCCGCCGCGTGGGCGGCGGGCGCGGCGAAAGCGGCCGCCGCGAGCAGCGCGGCAGCGGTGGCCGCGCGCGGCTTCGTCCAGAAGGTGCATCCAGTCATGGTCGGCTCCATCGCAGTGACGATGGCGCTCACTCTACGCCGCCCAGCTGTCCCTGAGGGTGGTGATGCGATTGAAGACCGGCGCCTCGGCCGTGTGGTTGACGCGGTCGCTGATGAAGTAGCCGTGGCGCTCGAACTGGTAGCGCGCCTCCTTCGGCGCGCCGGCCAGCGAGGGCTCCAGCCAGCCTTGCGTGACCACCTTGCTCTTCGGGTTCAGCACCGTCAGGTGGTCGCGGCCGCCGGCCTCGGGCTGCGGCTCGCTGTAGAGGCGGTCGTAGAGGTTCAGCGTGGCCGGCACGCCGTCGGCGGCGGCCACCCAGGTGATGGTGCCCTTGACCTTCACGGCATCGGCGCCCGGCGTGCCGCTGCGGGTGTCGGGCACCACGCGGGCCAGCACGTTGTAGATCTCGCCGGTCTGCTGATTGATCTCGTAGCCCGTGCACTCGATGACCAGGCCGTACTTCAGGCGCACGCGGTTGCCGGGGGTGACGTCGCCATCGGGCAGCAGGCGCGGCGGGAAGAGGCGGAAGAAGCCCTTGGGCGGCTCCATCTCGAAGTCATCGCGCTCGATCCACAGCGCTTTGCCCAGCATGAAGCGGCGTTCACCCAGCTCGGGGTGCGCCGGGTGCGCGGGGGCGCTGCAGGGCTCCAGGTGCTCGTCGCTGCCGTAGATGTCGGCCCAGTTGGTGAGCACCAGCTTGAGCGGGTCGAGCACGGCCATCGCGCGCGGGGCCTGGCCTTCCTGGTCGTTGCGCAGGCAGCCGTCGAGCACGCTGTAGTCGAGCCAGATGTTGCTCTTGCTGGCGCCGCTGCCATCGGCCATGGCGCGGATGGCCGCCGGCGTGTAGCCGCGCCGGCGCATGCCGAAGAGCGTGGGCATGCGCGGGTCGTCCCAGCCGGCCACGTGGCCTTCTTCCACCAGCTGGCGCAGCTTGCGCTTGCTGGTGACCACGTAGCTCAGGTTCAGGCGCCCGAATTCGTGCTGCCTGGGCAGCGGGTGGGCCAGCAGGCCGAGGGTGGCCAGGTTCTCCAGCAGCCAGTCATAGAAGGGGCGCTGGTCTTCGAACTCCAGCGTGCAGATGCTGTGGGTGATCTGCTCCAACGCGTCTTCGATGGGGTGCGCGTAGGTGTACATCGGGTAGATGCACCAACGGTCGCCGGTGTTGTGGTGGGTGGCGCGCTTGATGCGATACAGCGTGGGGTCGCGCAGGTTGATGTTGGGCGAGGCGAGGTCGATCTTGGCGCGCAGCACAGCGGCGCCGTCGGCCAGTTCGCCATCGCGCATCTGGCGCAGGCGCGCCAGGTTCTCCTCGGGCGTGCGGCTGCGGTAGACGCTGGGCGTGCCGGGCGTGGTGAAGTCGCCGCGGTTCGCGCGCATCTCCTCGGCGCTCTGCTCGTCCACGTAGGCCAGGCCCGCCGTCACCAGCGCCTCGGCGGCGCGGTACATGAAATCGAAGTAATGGCTCGCGTAGAAGAGGTGGCTGGTGGTCTGGCCGCCGACCTCCGCGTTCCAGTCGAAGCCGAGCCACCGCACCGCTTCCTTGATGGCGTCGACGTACTCCTGCTCTTCCTTTTCAGGATTGGTGTCGTCGAAGCGCAGGTGGCAGGCGCCGCCGTAGTCGCGCGCCAACCCGAAGTTCAGGCAGATGCTCTTGGCGTGGCCCACGTGCAGGTAGCCGTTGGGCTCGGGCGGGAAGCGGGTGCGGATCTTGGCCGCGTCCAGCGGGCCGGCGGCGTGGTGCGCGGCGTCACCCGGCGTGCCGGCGAAATGGCGGCCTTGGTAAGTGCCCGCTTCCAGATCGCGCTCGATGATGCCGCGCAGGAAGTTGCTGGGTTTGGGCGCCGCGGCGGCGCCGGGAGCAGGTTTTTTCGGGTCGGAGGCCATGCGTTCGCCGGGGCAACGGAGGCGCCGGATTCTATCGGGCGCCCTGGGTGGCAGAACTTGAATGCTGCAATGCGGCAGAACCGCACGATGGGTCGAACAGCGGCCGCGCCGCCCTGCAATTCCACTCAAGCGTCATGGGGGCGCTGCCGACAATAAATCATCGCCCTCAAAAGCCGTTGTGCCTTGCATGGAGGCCTTCGGCATGGCTCAGCAGTACCCGAGCTCCATGTTGGGTTGCTGGCCGCACGGAGGGCACTTCTGGAGTGCCTGCAGTGAACGCCCTGAACAAACTGAATCTCGGCCCACGCTTGGGCGTGGCTTTTGCCGCCGTCATCGCCATTGCCGCGGTGGTGGTGGGCATCGGCATCAACCGTCTGGGGGTGGTCACCGACGAGATCGTGCTGATCGGCAACGACCGCGTGCCCAAGGTGCAGCAGCTCTCCGAGATCACGGACGATGTCAACCTCATCGCGCGCGAGCTGCGCAACGCCATCATCTTCAGCGACCCGCAGAAGATCAACGCCTCGCTGGAAACGGCCATCGCCGCCCGCGAGCGCATCGCCAAGACCCTGACCGCGCTGGCGCCCACCATCACCAGCGACGAAGACAAGAAGGCGCTGGCGGCCGTGATGGCGGCACGCGATGCCTACCGCCCGAAGCAGGACCGTTTCATCGAGACCGTGCGGGGCGACAAGGAAAGTGCCATCGCGATGCTCGAGTCCGACCTCCGCCCGGCCCAGCTGGCCTACATCGAGGCCCTGGACAAGCTGGAGGAAATGGAGATCGCCCTCATCAACGACGCGGCGCGCGAAGGCGAGCAGCAGTACAAGCAGGCGCGCGCACTGATGCTGGCCCTGCTGGTGGCCATGGCCGCCATCGGGGGCCTGCTGGGCTGGTGGATCACGCGTTCCATCACCGGGCCCATCCTGGCGGCCGTGAACGTGGCCGAGCGCGTGGCCGAGGGTGACCTGGGCTCGCGCATCGACGTCAAGGGCCAGGACGAAACCGCACGCCTGCTGGCGGCGCTGAAGCGCATGAACGAGGCGCTGGTGCGCATCGTCAGCACCGTGCGCAACAGCAGCGACAGCATCGCCACCGGCAGCGCCGAGATCGCCAGCGGCAACGCCGACCTGAGCCAGCGCACCGAAGAGCAGGCCAGCGCACTGGAGGAAACCGCGGCCTCGATGGAACAACTCGGCAGCACCGTCAAGCAGAACGCCGACAACGCCCGCCAGGCCAACCAGCTGGCGATGAGCGCCAGCAGCGTGGCCATCCAGGGTGGCGAGGTGGTGGGCCAGGTGGTCGACACCATGAAGGGCATCAACGACAGCAGCCGCAAGATCGCCGACATCATCAGCGTGATCGACGGCATCGCCTTCCAGACCAACATCCTGGCGCTGAACGCTGCGGTGGAAGCCGCCCGCGCCGGCGAGCAGGGCCGCGGCTTCGCGGTGGTGGCCTCCGAAGTGCGCAGCCTGGCGCAGCGCAGCGCCGATGCGGCCAAGGAGATCAAGAGCCTGATCACCGCCAGCGTCGAGCGGGTGGAGCAGGGCACCGTGCTGGTGGACCGCGCCGGCAGCACGATGGAAGAGGTGGTGACCTCGATCCGCCGCGTGACCGACATCATGGGCGAGATCAGCAGCGCCAGCACCGAGCAGAGCCAGGGCGTGAACCAGGTCAGCGAGGCCGTGGGCCAGATGGACCGGGTGACGCAGCAGAACGCCGCGCTGGTGGAGCAGAGCGCCGCCGCCGCCGACAGCCTGAAGCAGCAGGCGCAGCAGCTGGTCTCGGCCGTGGCCGTGTTCAAGCTGGGCAACGAAGGCACCGCCCCCGTGGCCGTGCCGGCGGTGAAACACCACACACCCGCAGTGCCGGCCCCTGCCATCGCACCGGTCAGCGCCGTGAAGGTGGAACGCCGCGGCCCGAACCGCGCCACCAACGTGACGCGCCCCGACTTCAGCAGCCGCAAGCCCGCAGCGGCCGCGCCCAGCCCAGTGGCCACGCCCGAACCGGCCGCGCGCACGGGTACCACCGACGAGTGGGAATCGTTCTGAGGCCGGCGCGCTGAGGCGCGCCACCGGTCAACAGAAAGGCGGCCCGCGGGCCGCCTTTCTTCTTCAGGGCCGGCAGGCCCCGCGAGCCTGCAGCCTCAGCAGCTGGCCGCCGGCGCCACCGTGCGCGCGGTTTCCGCGTACTCCTCGATCTGGTCGAAGTTCATGTAGCGGTAGACGCGGTCGCCGTCCTTGTTGATCACGCCCATGTCGGCGTGGTACTCGGCCACGGTGGGCAGCCGGCCCAGCTTGGAAGCGATGGCCGCCAGCTCGGCCGAGGCCAGGAACACGTTGGTGTTCTTGCCCAGGCGGTTCGGGAAGTTGCGCGTGCTGGTGCTCACCACAGTGGCGCCTTCGCGCACCTGGGCCTGGTTGCCCATGCACAGGCTGCAGCCCGGCATTTCGGTGCGTGCACCGGCCGCACCGAAGTTGGCGTAGTGGCCTTCCTTGATGAGCTCGCTCTCGTCCATCTTGGTGGGCGGTGCCACCCACAGCTTCACCGGGATGTCGCGCTTGCCGTCCAGCAGCTTGGCCGCGGCGCGGAAGTGCCCGATGTTGGTCATGCAGCTGCCGATGAAGGCCTCGTCGATCTTGGTGCCTGCCACTTCCGACAGGAACTTCGCGTCGTCGGGGTCGTTCGGGCAGCAGAGGATGGGCTCCTTGATGGTGTCCATGTCGATCTCGACCACGTGCGCGTACTCGGCGTCGGCATCGGCTTCCAGCAGCGTGGGCGCGGCCAGCCACTCTTCCATCTTGGCGATGCGGCGCTCGATGCTGCGCTTGTCGGCGTAGCCGTTGGCGATCATGTTCTTCAACAGCACGATGTTGCTGTTGAGGTACTCGATGATCGGTTCCTTGTTGAGCTTGATGGTGCAGCCGGCGGCGCTGCGCTCGGCACTCGCGTCGCTCAGCTCGAAGGCCTGTTCCACCTTCAGGTTGGGCAGGCCTTCGATCTCAAGAATGCGGCCCGAGAACTCGTTGACCTTGCCGCTCTTGGCCACCGTCAGCAGGCCCTGCTTGATGGCGAACAGCGGAATCGCGTGCACCAGGTCGCGCAGGGTCACGCCCGGCTGCATCGTGCCCTTGAAGCGCACCAGCACGCTCTCGGGCATGTCCAGCGGCATCACGCCGGTGGCCGCGCCGAAGGCCACCAGGCCCGAACCCGCGGGGAAGCTGATGCCGATGGGGAAACGCGTGTGGCTGTCGCCGCCGGTGCCCACGGTGTCGGGCAGCAGCATGCGGTTGAGCCAGCTGTGGATGATGCCGTCGCCCGGCTTCAGGCTGATGCCGCCGCGGTTGCTGATGAAGGCCGGCAGCTCGCGGTGCGTCTTCACGTCCACCGGCTTCGGGTAGGCTGCGGTGTGGCAGAAGCTCTGCATCACGAGGTCGGCGCTGAAGCCCAGGCAGGCCAGGTCTTTCAGCTCGTCGCGGGTCATGGGGCCCGTCGTGTCCTGGCTGCCCACGCTGGTCATGCGCGGCTCGCAGTAGGTGCCCGGGCGCATGCCGGTGCCTTCTGGCAGGCCGCAGGCGCGGCCCACCATCTTCTGCGCCAGCGTGTAGCCGGCGTTCGTGGCCACGGGCGGCGTGGGCAGGCGGAAGATGGTGCTGGCCGGCAGGCCCAGGAACTCGCGCGCCTTGGCCGTGAGGCTGCGGCCGATGATCAGGTTGATGCGGCCGCCGGCGCGCACTTCGTCGAACAGCACGTCGCTGCGCAGCTTGAACTCGGTGACCACCTCGGGGCCATTCGCGCCCGCCTTGGTGATCTTGCCGGCATAGGGGTGGATGTCGATGACATCGCCCATCTCCAGCTTGCTGACGTCCAGCTCGATGGGCAGCGCGCCGCTGTCTTCCTGCGTGTTGAAGAAGATGGGGGCGATCTTGCCGCCGAGCGTGACGCCGCCGAAGCGCTTGTTCGGCACGAAGGGGATGTCCTGCCCCGTGGCCCAGATCACGCTGTTGGTCGCGCTCTTGCGGCTGCTGCCGGTGCCGACCACGTCGCCCACGTAGGCCACCAGGTGGCCGTTCTTCTTCAGGTCTTCGATGAACTGCATCGGCCCGCGCTTGCCGTCTTCTTCGGGCTTGAAGGCCGCGCCTGCGCGCGTGTTCTTCAGCATGGCCAGGTAGTGCAGCGGGATGTCGGGGCGGCTCCAGGCGTCGGGCGCGGGGCTCAGGTCGTCGGTGTTGGTTTCGCCGGGCACCTTGAAGACGGTGACGGTGATGGTCTGCGGCACTTCTGGGCGGGTGGTGAACCACTCGGCCTCGGCCCAGCTCTTCATCACTTCCTGCGCCTTGGCGTTACCGGCTTTCGCCTTCACGGCCACGTCGTTGAAGAAGTCGAACATCAAGAGCGTCTTCTTCAGGCCCTCGGCCGCGGTGGCGGCCACGCCGGCTTCGGCGTCGTCCAGCAGTTCGATCAGCGGGTGCACGTTGTAGCCGCCGACCATGGTGCCCAGCAGCTCGGCGGCCTTGGCCTTGCTGATCAGCGCCACGGCGATGTCGCCATGCGCCACGGCGGCCAGGAAGCTGGCCTTGACCTTGGCGGCGTCGTCCACGCCCGGGGGCACGCGGTGCGTCAGCAGGTCGAGCAGGAAGGCTTCTTCACCGGCCGGCGGGGCCTTGATGAGCTCGATCAGCGCGGCCACCTGCTTGGCGTCCAGCGGCAGCGGCGGGATGCCGAGCGCAGCGCGTTCGGCGACATGTTGGCGGTAGGCTTGCAGCATGGAGTGCTCCTGGGGAAAAACGGCTGTGAATGTGCGGGCTCAGGCTGACGGAACGATGACCTTCAGGCCCTTGAAGTAGTCGCGGAAAAAGCCCGCGTCGAAGGTGATGAGGCCGTCGCACTGCAGCAGGGCGTGCGCGCCGACCAGGAAATCAGGGATGGTGCGCTCGCGCCGGCCGCCCCTTTGCCGGTAACGCCTTTGCATCTCGCCGGCACGCAGCGCGGCCTTGGCTTCGATGGGCAGGTAGACGAGGCCCGCGTCTTCAAGAAACTGCAGCACATCGCTGCCCTGCTTGAGCGCGGTGCACACCTCGGCGAGCACCACATCGCACAGCACCACCGGGCCGGCGTGCAGCGCGTCACGCAAGGCGTCGGCCGAGGCTGCGGTGCGCGGGCCATCGCCCAGCAACTCGATCAGCGCTGAAGAGTCGACAGCGATCAAGCCGGTTCGTCCTCGGGCGGCAGGTAGGGGTCGCCAGGGGCGCGGCCGCGGATGGCGCGCAAGGCTTCGTCGGTGCTGGCGAAGCCGTCGAGCTTGAAGCGGCCGCGCAGGCGCGAGATGGCGTCGTCGACGTTCTTGCGCAGGATGATGCGGCTGCCGTCGAGTTCGACCTTCAGCTGCGTGCCCTTGGTGAGGCCCAGGGCATCACGAACGGCCTTGGGCAGGGTGATCTGCCCGCGTTCGGCAACGGTGGCTTCCATGGACGGCCTTTCTGGGTGAGCCCCGGCTTGTCTGACAAACCCGGTATGCATGAACTATACATACTTGAGGGCGGCGTCACAAGGCGCAGCCCTGCTGGCAGGCGGGCCGCGTAGCATGCGCCGGCGCCACCCGCCCGCCCTTGTCTGAAGGCCGCCATGCCTGCTTCCGGGTCTGACCAACACGCTGCCGAAGACCCCGACGCCACCGTCGTGCGGCCGCGCGCGGGCAACACCGTCACGCGCACGCAGGCGCTGCCTTCCCGCGCCGAACTGGCGCCCGACCCCAGCCTCGACCCCGACGCCACGGTCGTGAAGCCGCGCACGGCCACTGTCGACCCCGACGCCACCGTCATCCTGCGCCCCGGCGCCGCGCCCGCGGTGCGCCTGCCCGAGCCGCGCCGCCTGCCGCTGGCGCTGGCGCCCGGCTTTCGGCTGCACGAGTACCGCATCGAGCGCGTGCTGGGGCAGGGCGGCTTCGGCATCACCTACCTGGCCACCGACGTGCACCTGAACAGCGAGGTGGCGATCAAGGAGTACCTGCCGGAGGAGATCGCCTTCCGCACTGGCGACCGCAGCATCAGCCCCAACGCCACCCAGCACCGCGACCGCTACCGCGAGGGCCTGGAGAGCTTTCTGGTGGAGGCGCGCACGCTGGCCACCTTCCGCCACCCGGCCATCGTGCGCGTGGCGCGCTTCTTCGAGGCCCACCGCACCGCCTACATGGTGCTGGAGTACGAGCAGGGCCAGCCCTTCAAGACCTGGTGGCCCGAGAACCGCCACCTGGGCGAGGCCGGCCTGATCGAACTGTTGCTGCCGCTGCTGGACGGCCTGGCCGCGGTGCACGAGGCCGGCTTCCTGCACCGCGACATCAAGCCCGACAACATCCAGGTGCGCGCCGCCGACGGCCGCCTGGTGCTGCTCGATTTCGGCAGCGCGGGGCAGACCGTGGCCGTGGCGGGGCAGGGCGCCGTGGTGGTGACGCCGGGCTACGCGCCGCTGGAGCAATACGGGTTCGGCCGCCAGGGCGCCTGGACCGATCTGTACGCGCTGGGCGCCACGCTCTACTGGGCCGTGACCGGCAAGAAGCCGCCCGATGCCGAACTGCGCACCGCCAACCCGCGCAGCCTGGAGCCGGCCGTGCAAGCCGGCCTGCAGGCCGCGGGCGGCGTGGTCTACGGCCAGGCCTTCCTGCAGGCCATCGACTGGGCGCTGACGGTGGAGGTGGCCGAGCGCCCGCAGAGCGTGGCGGCGTTGCGCCGCGCGCTGTGCACCGACCACGTGGCCAGCCTCGACCTGCAGGAAGCCCTGCGCGACGGCGACACCCAGCCCGACGAAGCCCACCGCCCGCTGCGCGAGCGCCTGCGCGCGCGGCTGCGGCGCTTCTTCGAGACCTTGCTCCATCCGCCCTCGTGGCCGCTGGCGCTGAAGATGACGTTGGCGATGGTGGCCACCGCGCTGCTGCCCATGGGCGTGACGGCCGTCTACAACCTGCGCGCTGCGCAGGACGCGCTGACGGCGGGCGAACTGCGTTTCGTCGAGCAGATCGCGCTGAGTTCGGCCGGGCGCATCTCGCAGTTCATCACCGACCACCGGCACCTGGCGCGCGTGCTCGCCAGCGAGGCCGTGCTGCTGCAGGCGGTGGCCGCAGCGGCTTCCGCACCCGCTTCAGCCCCTGCAGCGGCCGTGGCCGAGAAGTTCAGCCGCTTCGTGCAGGCCAACCCCGACCTCGAACGCGTGTGGCTGGCCGATGCGAGCGGCGTGGTGCGTGCCAGCAGCGACACCGCGCTGCACGGCACCCAGGTCGCGCAGTTGCCCTGGTTCCGCGAAGCGCTGCAGGGCCGCGCCCACACGGGCGATCTGGCCCTTGGCCGCGACGAGTACTTCGCCGGCATGGTGCTGGCGCAGCCCGTGGCGGCGGCCGATGGCACGGTGGCCGGCGTGCTGGCGCTGCGCGTGCGCGGCAGCTCGCTGGCCACCATCGTGGACGAAGTGCGCAACGACGCCTCGCTCACACCCTTCCTCGTCGACCGCGACGGAGTGGTGCTGCACCACCTGCAGGAAGACCTGGTCTACAGCAGCCTGGTGCCCTTGTCGCCCGAGCGTCAGGCCGCGCTGGCGGCCGAGCAGCGCTTCCGGCGCGAGCGCATCGAGAGCCTGAACGAGACCGCGCTGGCCGCCGCCGTGCTGGGGGCGCAACGCACCGGCCACGTGGCCTACCGCTCGGCCGTGCACGGCCGCGAAGAGATCGCCGGCTACGCCCCGGTGGCCGCGCACGACTGGGTGGTGGGCGTGGCCAAGAGCCGCACCGACTTCGAGGCGCCGTTGAAGCCACTGAACACCCAACTGCTGTGGAGCGTGGTGCTGGTGGGCCTGCTCTTCACGGGCCTGGCGCTGCGCTTTGCGCGCAGCATCGTGCGCCCGGTGCGGGCCTTGACGCAGGCGGCCGCGGCGCTGAAGGAAGGCCACTACGACGCCGCGGGCGTGGAAGTGAAGCGCCGGGACGAGCTGGGCCAGCTCGGCCGCACCTTCAACGTGATGATCGACGTGCTGCGCCAGCGCGACCGCGAGCGCCGGCGTGATGGGGGCTGAGCGGGCGGCTGAGCGGGTGGCCGCTCAGGCCGGCGGCGGTGGCGCCTCGGGCTCGCTGGCGTCCAGCATGCGCTGCAGCAGCTCGTCGAAGCGTGCCAGGTCCAGCGGCTTGGCGATGTAGCCGTCGAAGCCGGCGGCCAGCACGCGTTTGACGTCGTCGGGCATGGCCTGCGCTGTCACGGCCACCACCGGCATGCGGCGCGTGGCCTCGTCGGCGCGCAGCCGGGCCAGCACCTGGAAGCCGTCGATGTCGGGCAGGTGGATGTCGAGCAGCAGCAGGTCGGGCTGGTGCGAACGCGCCAGGTCCAGGCCCAGGCTGCCCGAGGGCGCCATCAGCAGTTCCACGCCGACGTGGCGCGCCACGATCTGCTCCACCAGCTTCAGGTTGGCCGGGTTGTCTTCGACGTAGAGCACGCGCCCGCGGCGGCCCGGGCGCGGCGGTGTCGCGGCCACGCCCGGCGTCAGCAGCGGCGGGGGCGGGTCGGCGAGCTGGTCGCTGGGCAGCTCCACCCAGAACTCGCTGCCCACGCCCGGCGTGCTGTGCACGCCAATGCGCCCGCCCATCATCGCCACCAGGCGCTGGCTGATGCTCAGGCCGATGCCCGTGCCCTCGGCCGTGCTGCCGCTGACGCGGCTGAAAGGCTGGAAGAGCTGCGGCAGGCTGTGCGCCGCGATGCCGATGCCGCTGTCGCGCACGCGGATGCGCACGGTGAACATGTCCTGCGCCTGCGCTTCCACCTGCACGGTGCCGCCGGCGCGGTTGTACTTGACGGCATTGCTCAGCAGGTTCAACAGCACCTGCTTCAGGCGCAGCCGATCGGCGCGCACCACCAGGCCCTGCAGCGGCGCCACGCTGAGCGCGACCTCGCGCTGCTGCGCCAGCGGCTGCACGAGGGCGTGCGTCTCGCGCACCAGCTCGGCCAGCGGCAGCGGCTCGGGCGAGAGGCTCAAGCGGCCCGACTCGATGCGCGCGAGGTCGAGCACCTCGTTGATCAGCGTCAGCAGGTGGTGGCCGGCGCGCAGGATCTCGTGCACATAGCCGGCGCTGCGCGCATCGAGGTTGCGGTCCAACTGAAGCAGCTGCGAGAAGCCAAGGATGGCGTTCATCGGCGTGCGCAGCTCGTGGCTCATGCTGCTGAGGAAATCGCCTTTGGCGCGGCTGGCCTGCTCGGCCAGATCACGCGCGGCGATGAGCTCGTGGGTGCGTTCTTCCACCAGGCGTTCGAGCTCGTCGCGGTGGCGCTGCAGCTCCTGCTCGGCGGCCACGCGCTCGGTCACGTCGAGCAGCGTGCCCACCATGCTGAGCGCCATGCCGGTGGCCGGGTCGCGCACGAGCTCGGCGCGGGCGTGGAGCGTGCGAACGAGCCCGTCGCGCGTGAGGGCGCGGTACTGCACGTCGTAGGCGCCGGTGCCCTGCAGCGCTTCCAGGTGGTGCTGCATCACCTGGCTGGCGTCTTCCGGGTGCACGAAGCGCATGAACTCGGCATCGGGCACCAGGTTTTCCGACGTCGGCACGCCGAAGAGCCGGCAGGTCTCGTCCGACCAGAGGCTCTGGCGCGACGCGGCGTCCCAGCGCCAGCTGCCCAGGCGGGCCAGGCGCTGCGCCTGCTGCAGCACGGTGTCGCGCTCCAGCAGCAATTGCTCGGCAAGCTTGCGCTGCGTGATGTCGCTGATGAAGCCGTGCCAGACCGTGCAGCCGTCGGGCGCGCGTTCCGGCGATGCACGGCCGTGCACCCACTGCATCGGACGGCCCGGCACCTGCACGCGGTACTCGCTGTCCCACAGGCTCAGGCGATCGGCCGACACCTGGATGCTCTGACCGATGCGGTCCAGGTCGTCAGGGTGCAGGCGCGCAAAGACCGCCGACGCGTCCTCGCGCACGCTCTCCGGGCTCAGGCCGTAGATCTGGTGCATGCCTTCGCTGGCGTAGCTGAAGCACGAACTGCCATCGGGCCGCATGACGAACTGGTAGACCACGCCCGGCACCTGCGCGGCGATGCGGCGCAGGCGCTGTTCGCGCTCGGCCAGCGCGTCCTGCAGCGCCTGCTGCGCGGCGAGGTCGGCATTGCGCTGCGCCACGGTCTGCTGCAGCTCGCGCCGCTGGCGGCGCAGCTCCAGCTGCGTCATCACCTGGCGCGACAAGGTGGCCAGCGCCTGCGTCTGGGCGGGCGTGATGGTGCGTGGCGCGCGGTCCAGCACGCACAGCGTGCCCAGGGCGTGGCCCTCGGGGCTGAGCAGGGGCGCGCCGGCGTAGAAACGGATGTGTTCGCTGCCCTGCACCAGGCCCAGCTGCGCGAAACGGGGGGCGGTGCTGGCGTCGTTGACCACCGTCACCTCGCCCGGCTGCCGCAAGGCCTGGTCGCAGAAGGCTTCGCTGCGGGGCGTGCTTTCCAGCGCTGTGCCGATGCGGGCCTTGAACCATTGGCGGCCGCTGTCGACCAGGGTCACCAGCGCGATGGGCGTGCCCAGCAGCGTGGCCGCGAGCTGGGCGATGTCGTCGAAATCCTGCTCCGGGGCGGTGTCCAGCACCTCGTAGCGGCGCAGGGCCGCGAGGCGCTCGGCTTCGTCAGGAGGCAGGGGGATGTCGGCCACGGTGTCCAGGGGTCGGAGGCGGCAATGTACCCGAGCCCCCGGGCGGCTTCAGCCTGGCCAGAGGGCCTGCAGCGTCCGCCGGCAAGCTTGCGCCACTGCGGGCTGCGGCGTGCGGCGCAGGCCGGCGCTGTAGACGGCGGAAAAAGGCCGCTGCGGCGCTGCGAAGACCGTGGCATCCAGCCAGCGTGCGGCCGGCAGCCCGAGGAGCGCGGCGTCGTCGGTGTCGAGCACCAGGAAATCGGCGCGCGCGCCGGCCTGCAGGCCCCAGGCCGTGAAACCGCCCGCGGCCGCGCCGCCGGCCCGCACCGCCTCGAACAGCCGCGCCGCGGTGGAGGGCTGGCGGCCCGGCGCGGCGGCCACGTTGCGCTGGCGCAGCGCGAGGCGCTGGCCGTACTCCAACCAGCGCAGTTCTTCAGGCCAGGTGCGCGTGACCTGGCTGTCACTGCCCAGGCTCAAAGGCACGCCGGCGGCCAGCCAGCGCGGCAGGTCGCACAGGCCATCGCCGAGGTTGGCCTCGGTGCCGGGGCACAGCACCACGCCCGCGCCGCTGGACGCCACGCCCTCGATCTCGGCCGGTGTGGCGTGGGTGGCGTGCACCAGCTGCCAGCGGGCGTCGAGCAGGCCTTCCTGCAGCAGCCATTCGATGGGGCGGCGGCCGGTGTGGGCGAGGCAGTCGTCGACCTCGGCCGTCTGCTCGGCCACGTGGAAGTGCACCGGGCCGGGGTCGCCGGCGTTCAGCGCGGCCAGTTCGCGCAGCGACTCGGGCCGCACCGCACGCAGCGAATGCAGCGCCAGGCCGGCCGTCACCTGCGGCAGCGCCCAGCCGCGGAGGGTTTCGCGCCAGCGCAGCACGGTGTGCAGATCGGTGGCGAAGCGGCGCTGGTCTTCGCGCAACGCGGGCTGGGCGAAGCCGGCACGTTCGTACAGCACCGGCAGCAGCGTCAGGCCCATGCCGGTGGCCTGGGCGGCTTCGGCCAGGGCGCGGGCCATGGCCAGGTCGCCGCCGCTGTAGGCGGGATAGGTGCTGTAGGGCCGGCCGTCGGGCGCGTGGTGCAGGTAGTGGAACTCGCAGGTGTGCGTGTAGCCGCCGGCCAGCAGCTCGGTGTAGAGGTGCCGGGCCACGTCGAACAGCTGCTCGGGCGTGAGGCGTAGCGCCACGCCGTACATGCGGTCGCGCCAGCTCCAGAAGTCGTCGTGTTCGCTGTCGCGCTGCTCGGCCAGGCCGATGAAGGCGCGCTGGAAGGCGTGGCTGTGGGCGTTGACGAGCGACGGCAGCACCGGGCCGGGCAGGCGCTCGGCATCGGGCGGGGCGGGCGTGCCGGGCTGCACTTGGGCCCAGTGGCCGTGGGCGTCGGCCTGCAGCAGCACGTCGGTGGCCCAGGCGCCGTTCACCCAGGCCGCGGGCGCCCACCAGCGCGTGGCAGGTGCGCTCATGCGTCTGGCCGCCAGTGGATCAAGGCCTGCACCAGCGCCTGCAGCAGCGGGCGCACTTTGGCGGCGCGCTCGTCGTTCCAGGCGGGCGGGGCTTCGTCCATGTAGGCGCGCCAGCACATCTCCAGCTGCACGGCGTGCACGCCTTCGGCCGGGCGGCCGTGCTCGCGCGTGATGTGGCCGCCCTTGAAGCGGCCGTCCATCACGTGGCCGTAGCGGTCTTGGGCGGCGAAGACGGCCTGCACGCGCTCGCGCAGCGAGGCGGCGCAACTCGCGCCGTTCACGGTGCCGATGTTCATGTGCGGCAGCGTGCCTTCGAAGAGCCAGGGCAGCTCGCTCTTGATGCTGTGCGCGTCCAGCAGCACGGCGTGGCCGTGGGCGCTGCGCAGGCGCGCCAGTTCGTCGTGCAGCGCCTGGTGGTAGGGCTGCCAGTAGGCGAAGACGCGGCGGCGCACCTCGGCTTCGTCGGGTGCCTGGCCTTCGCGGTAGAGCGGCTCGCCCGTGAAGTGGCGCGTCGGGCAGAGCTCGGTGTTGTTCTGGCCCGGGTACATGGGCCGGTTGTCGCTGGCGCGATTCAGGTCGATGAGGTAGCGGCTGTGCACCGGCACCAGCAGGCTGGCGCCCAGGGGCTCGGCGAAGGCGTAGAGGCGGTCGAGGAACCAGTCGGTGTCTTCGACCTGCAGCGCACGCTCGGTGTAGCGCGCGCGCTGCTGCGGCGGGATCTGCGTGCCCACGTGCGGCATGCTGATCAACAGCGGCTGCGTGCCGCGGTGCAGGGTGTGGGTGGCGGTGCTCATGAGGGGATGATCTCCCGGCCGCCTTGCACCACGCGCCGGCAGGGGCCGTGGCCGAAGCGGTAAGCCAGTTCGCGCGGGTGCTCGGCGTCCCACACGGCGAAGTCGGCGCGCAGGCCTGGGGCCAGCACGCCGCGGTCGGCGAGGCCCAGCGCGCGTGCGGCGTGGACGGTGACACCGCGCCAGGCTTCTTCCGGCGTCAGGCGGAACAGCGTGCAGGCCATGTTCAGCATCAGCAGCAGGCTCAGGCAGGGCGAGCTGCCGGGGTTGTGGTCGGTGGCGATGGCGATGGGCACGCCGGCCTCGCGCAGCGCGGGCACCGGCGGCAGCCGGGTTTCACGCAGGAAGTAGTAGGCACCGGGCAGCAGCATGGCCACGGTGCCGGCCTGGGCCATGGCGGCGATGCCGGTGGGGCTGAGATGCTCCAGGTGGTCGCAGCTCAAGGCGCCATGGCGGGCGGCGAGCGCCGCGCCGCCTTGGTCTGACAACTGCTCGGCGTGCAGCTTCACTGGCAAGCCCAGGGCGCGTGCCGCCCGGAAGACGCGCTCGGTCTGCGCGGGCGTGAAGCCGATGGTGTCGCAGAAGGCGTCCACCGCGTCCACCAGGCCGGCGGCATGCTGTCCGGCCAGCCAGGTGATCGCCGCATCGATGTAGTCGTCGGCACGGCCGGTGTACTCGGGCGGCAGCGCGTGCGCGGCCAGCGAGGTGGTGCGCACGGTCAGCGGCAGCTCGCGGCCCAGGCGCCGGGCCACGGCGAGGCAGCGCGCTTCGTCGGCTTCTGTGAGGCCGTAGCCCGACTTGATCTCCACCGTGGTCACGCCCTCGGCCAGCAGCGTGCGGGCGCGTGCGGCGGCGGCGAGGAACAGGGCCTCGTCGCTGGCAGCGCGCGTGGCCGTCACGGTGCTGCGGATGCCGCCGCCGGCGCGGGCGATGTCTTCGTAGCTGGCGCCCTGCAGCCGCAGTTCGAACTCTGCCGCGCGGTGGCCGCCGTAGACGAGGTGGGTGTGGGCGTCGATGAGGCCGGGGGTGACGAGCGCGCCCTGCAGGTCGTGTTCCACCAAGGCCGCGGGCAAGGCGCTCGGCAGGTCGGCCTCCGGCCCCACCCAGCGCAGCGTTTCGCCCTCCACCCACAGCGCGGCGTCTTCGATCCAGCCCCAGGGCCTGCCCGGCTGGAAGCTGGCCAGGCGCGCATGGCGCCACAGCGCGGCGGGCGGTGGCGCGCTGTTCATCGTTCGAAGTGGGTGAGCGGCTCGAAAGCGAGCCACCAGCCGCTGTCGTCTGCGCCGGCCAGGGCCCAGGGCCCGGTGTCGGCGCTGTCGCTCCACCACAGGCTGCCCGGGGGCAGCACTTGCGAATCGGCTTCGCCGCACATGAGCGTGGCGCCGCCCAGCGTGAAGCAGGCGCGCAGCGGCGCACGCGAAGCCCAGGGCACGCCGGCCACCGCGCGGCCCATTTCGGCACGGCCGGCGTCCTGCCGCGCCATCAGGTTGAGATCGAGCGTGGGCCCGCCCAGCAGCTTGCAGCCCGGCGCGAGCGCGCCGTCGAAGTGCAACGGCGTGTTGTCGGGTGTCAGCACGCGGGGGCCGTCGTCGAAGCCGAGCGCCACGCCCGCGCCCTGCAGCACGCAGAACCAGCGGGCGATGCCGGGGTAGGCGCTGAAAGGGCCGCTGCGCGTGATCTCGGCCACGCTGATGCGCAGCTGCCAGTCTGATGCGGTGGCCGATGCGGGTGTGGGCGGCCACAGCAGCAGCTCGCGCGTGAGCCCGCCACCGTTCTTCCACGGCTGTGCGGGCACCTCGGCCAGGGTGATGAGCCCCTTCATGGCTGGAACTCGCCTTGCAGGCTGTACAGCGCCCCCGGGTGCACCAGCCGCGCCAGTGTGATGGGCCCGCGGCGGCTGAAGGTGCGGCGCAGCATCACGAGGCATGGCGCGTCTTTCGCGATGCCCAGCAGCCGCGCTTCCTGCGCGGTGGGCTGCTGCGCTTCCACCGTGTACTGCGCGCGCCACAGCGCGGTGTGCTGGAAGAGGTAGTGCGTGGGTGTGGTGGCGCTGAAATCGGCCTGCAGGTAGCCCGGCGCCTCGGCCGGGTTGACGTAGCGGTCTTCGCACTGCAGCGGTTGGCCGTTCTCCAGATGAACGATGAGGGTGTGGAAAACCTCCGCCCCCGGCGCCACGCCCAGCTGCGCCGCCAGCGCGGCGGGCGCGGCCTCGGCCTGCTGCAGGTGCACCACCGCGCGGTGCACGTGGCCGCGCGTGACGATCTCGTCGTGCAGGTCGTGGATGGTGAGCGTGCTGCTCACGCGGTGCAGCGGCGCGGCGAAGGTGCCCACGCCCTGGCTGCGCTGCACCAGGCCCTCGGCCTGCAGCTCGCGCAAGGCGCGGTTCACCGTCATGCGGCTGACGCCGAACTCGGCCACCAGCTCGGCTTCGGACGGCATCAGCGCGCCCGGCGGCCAGCGCCCGCTGGCCAGCCCTTCTTTCAGGTGCTGCTTGACGCGGGCATAGGGCGCCTGAGGCAAGGTCGGCGCGGCGAGGGTTTCGGCCATGGCTGCATGCTACTTGCCTAGGCTTGTCTAGACAAGTACAGTGCGCGCACCACCTGGAGGCCCGCCATGACCGACCTGTCGAACCAGACCCACCTTGCCGATCAGGCGCCTGCCACCGCAGCCGGGCCCCGCACCGTGCGCGCCCCGCGCGGCAGCGAGATCAGCTGCGCCAACTGGCTGATCGAAGCGGCGCTGCGCATGCTGCAGAACAACCTCGACCCGGAAGTGGCCGAGAACCCCGAGGCCCTGGTGGTCTACGGCGGCATCGGCAAGGCGGCGCGCAACTGGGCCTGCTTCGAGGCCATCGTCAAGAGCTTGAAGCAGCTCAAGCCCGACGAGACCCTGCTCATCCAGAGCGGCAAGCCCGTGGGCGTGTTCCGCACCCACGAGAACGCGCCGCGCGTGCTGCTGGCCAATAGCAATCTGGTGCCCAAGTGGGCGACGTGGGAGCACTTCAGCGAGCTCGACCGCAAGGGTTTGATGATGTACGGCCAGATGACGGCCGGCAGCTGGATCTACATCGGCAGCCAGGGCATCGTGCAGGGTACCTACGAGACCTTCGTCGAGGCCGGCGTGCAGCACTACGGCGGCAGCCTCGCCGGCCGCTGGATCTTGACCGCCGGCCTGGGTGGCATGGGCGGTGCGCAGCCGCTCGCGGCCAGCTTCGCCGGGGCCAGCAGCCTGACCATCGAGTGTCAGCAGAGCCGCATCGATTTCCGCCTGCGCAGCCGCTATGTCGACGAGCAGGCCACCGACCTCGACGACGCGCTGGCCCGCATGGCGCGTTACACCGCCGAGAAGCGGGCGGTCAGCGTGGCGCTGCTGGGCAACGCGGCGGAGTTGCTGCCCGAACTCGTCAAGCGCGCCCGGGCTGGCGGTTGCAAGCCCGACCTCGTCACCGACCAGACCAGCGCGCACGACCTCGTCAACGGCTACCTGCCGGCCGGCTGGAGCGTCGAGCAATGGAAGGCCGCCGCGGCCGACCCCGCCCAACACGCTGCGCTGCGTGCCGCCGCAGCCCAAGGCTGCGCAGTGCACGTGCAGGCCATGCTCGAATTCCAGGCGATGGGCGTGCCCACGGTGGACTACGGCAACAACATCCGCCAAGTGGCGCTGGATGCGGGCGTGAAGAACGCCTTTGCGTTCCCCGGCTTCGTGCCCGCCTACGTGCGGCCCCTCTTCTGCCGCGGCAAGGGCCCCTTCCGCTGGGTGGCACTCAGCGGCGACCCGGAAGACATCCGCAAGACCGACGCGAAGATGAAGGAACTCTTCCCGCAAGACGCCCACCTGCACCGCTGGCTGGACATGGCCGGCGAGCGCATCGCCTTCCAGGGCCTGCCGGCGCGCATCTGTTGGATCGGCCTGGGCGAGCGCCACCGCGCCGGCCTGGCCTTCAACGAGATGGTGAAGCGCGGTGAGCTGAAGGCGCCCATCGTCATCGGCCGTGACCACCTGGACAGCGGCAGCGTCGCCAGCCCCAACCGCGAAACCGAAGCCATGCAGGACGGCAGCGATGCCGTGAGCGACTGGCCGCTGCTCAACGCGCTGCTCAACACTGCCGGCGGTGCCACCTGGGTGAGCCTGCACCACGGCGGCGGCGTGGGCATGGGCTACAGCCAGCACAGTGGCGTGGTGATCGTCTGCGACGGCACCGACGCAGCGGCGCAGCGCATCGAGCGTGTGCTGTGGAACGACCCCGCCACGGGCGTGATGCGCCATGCCGATGCTGGCTACGAGAGCGCCATCGCCTGCGCGAACGAACAAGGCCTCAACCTGCCGATGCTCACCAAGTTCTGATCCAGAAGGCCTGACCCCCATGCTGCTGCGCCCCGGACAGCTTTCGCTCGAAGAACTGCAGGCCATCCACGGCCTCGGACACGACCGCCCGCAACCCTTGCTGATGGACCCGGCGGCCTTGCCCGCCATCCAGGCCAGCGCCGCCGTGGTGCGCCGCGCCGCCGAAGGCAGCGAGGCCGTCTACGGCGTCAACACCGGCTTCGGCAAGCTGGCCAGCACGCGCATCAGCGAGGCCGATCTCGCCACGCTGCAGTGGAATTTGATCCGCAGCCACAGCGTGGGCGTGGGCGAGCCGCTCTCGGCGCCCGTGCTGCGCCTGATGCTGGCGATGAAGGCAGCAAGCTTGGCGCGGGGGCACAGCGGCGTGCGGCCGGTGGTCATCGACACGCTGCTGGCCGTGCACAACGCGGGCTTGGTGCCCTACGTGCCCAGCCAGGGCAGCGTGGGCGCCAGCGGCGATCTGGCGCCGCTCTCGCACATGACGCTGGCGCTGATGGGCGAAGGCGAGTTCGTCGTGGGCACCACGCGCCGCCCCGCCGCCGAGGTGCTGCGCGAACACGGCATCGCGCCGCTGCAGTTGCAGGCCAAGGAAGGCCTGGCGCTCATCAACGGCACGCAGACCAGCGCCGCGCTGGCGCTGCATGCGCTCTTCAGCTTCGAGCCCGTGCTCGAAGCCGCGCTGGTGGTGGGCGCGCTGACGGTGGACGCCGCGCGCGGCAGCGACGGCCCCTTCGACCCGCGCATCCACGCGCTGCGCGGCCAGCCGGGGCAGATCGACGTGGCGCAGTACTACCGGCAACTGCTGGCCGGCAGCGCCATCCGCAAGAGCCACGAAGAGGGCGACGACCGCGTGCAAGACCCCTACTGCTTGCGTTGCCAGCCGCAGGTGGTGGGCGCCTGCCTCGACCAGCTGCGCCACGCGGCCTTGGTGCTGCTGCGGGAAGCGAATGCGGTGACCGACAACCCGCTCGTGTTCTTCGAAGACGGCGCGATGATCAGCGGCGGCAACTTCCACGCCGAGCCCGTGGCGCTGGCCGCTGACGCGATGGCCAACGCCATCGCCGAAGTGGGGGCCATCGCCGAGCGCCGCATCGCGATGCTGATCGACAGCGGCGTCTCGCGCCTGCCGCCCTTCCTCACGCCCAACGCGGGGTTGAACAGCGGTTTCATGATCGCGCACGTCACGGCCGCCAGCCTGGCGAGTGAAAACAAGAGCCTGGCCCACCCCGCCAGCGTGGACAGCCTGCCCACCAGCGCGAACCAGGAAGACCACGTCAGCATGGCCACCTTCGCGGCGCGGCGGCTGCAGCCCATGATCGAGAACGTGGCCCACATCCTCGGCATCGAACTGCTGGCCGCGGCGCAGGGCGTGGACTTCCTGCGCCCACTGCAGAGCTCGCCGCCGCTGGAGCAGGCGCACGCGATGCTGCGCGCCACCTGCCCGGCGATGATGGAAGACCGCTACCTCGCGCCGGACATCGCCACCGCCAGCGCGCTGGTGCGCAGCGGGCGGCTGGCGCAGGTGCTGCGCGGGCTGGACGGCCTGCCGGTGCTGTGGACGCCGGTCTGAACGCGCGTCGCCGCTGAAACAGCTGCTGACGTCTGCTACAGCAGTGCGCGGCCCGGCCGCGCCTAGCATGGCCGCATGCAGCGAACCCTTCCTCCTTCACGCCGCCTGTGCCTGCACACCGGGGCCGCACTGGGCTTGCTCGCGCTGGGCGCCTGCGCCGGTGGGCCGGCCGAAGTGGCGTCGGCTCAGCAGGCGGACAGGCCAGCCCCCACGCCAGACCGCAGCGCGGGTGGCGCAGCGGCCGCGGGCAGCGGCAGTGCCACCAGGCCGCCCTCCTTGAGCGTCGAGCGCGACTGGCTGCGCGCGTGGTTCGAAGGCACGCCCGTCGTCATCGAGCAGCGGGGTGAGGGCCCCTTGAGCGTGCAGGTGCCGCTGGCCTTCAGCTTCGAGCCCCGGCGCGCCACCGTAAAGCCAGCGCTCGCCGCCGTGCTGGACAAGCTGGCGCAAAGCCTGCGCCGTTCACGCGCGGCGCTGCCCTTGCTGGCTGCGCCGGCCGATCCGGCTGGCAGCCCGGCCCTGGCCGTGCAGCGCGCCACCGCCGTGCGCGCGCACCTGCTGTCGCGCGGTGTGCCCATGGCGCAGCTGGGCCCGCCGGTGGCGGCGGGCGGCGAGAGCGTGCAGCTGCGCGCCGAGCTCAACCCCGCGTGAGCCCGCGGGCCTGCTTCAAGCCCGCGTGAAGCGCAGCAGCCGCCCCTTGTAGCTGCCGCCGGGCACGCCCAGCCTTTCGGCCGCCACCGCGGAAAAACCCAGCGCCGCCAGCCCGCGCTGCAGCGGGCCGCGGTTGCCGCGGTCGGGGTCCACCACCCACACCTCGGCCTGCGGCAGCGCGTGCCGGCCGATGAAACCAGCCAGCAGCACGCCGGCCTCGCGCTCGTAGAGCACGTCGCTGGCCACCAGCAGCCCGTAGCGGCCGCGCACGGCACCGGTCCAACGTGCGCCGTCCAGCGGGCCTGCGCTCGAAGGCAGCGCCCATTCGCCGTGGCGGTAGGCCATGGGCGGCAGCGCGTTCAGGCGCAGGTTGTGCGCCAGGAAGGCCGCGGCCAGCGGGTGCTTGTCGCTGGCCGTCACGTCCATGCCGCGGCGGTGGGCCACCAGGCTGGCCAGCGCCAGGCCGCAGCCGATCTCCAGCACGCGCTGCCCGGGCTGCAGCGGGTGCACGGCCAGGCGCGCGGCCAGGTGCAGCGCCGAAGGCCACACCAGGCCGAAGAGCGGCCAGGCGGCGGAAGAGATGCCCAGCGCCTCGGCGGCACCGATGGGGTCGCTGAACTGCTGGCGGTCGAGCAGGCTGCGGATGTGCAGGTCGGCGGCCCCCGCGATGGCGATGCGGCCTTGCTGCGTGCGGTAGCCGGGCATGGGCGCCCGGCAGGCCGGGTGGGTGGCGTCACCGGCGGTACCGGCGCGGGCCGAGTATGGGCCGGCCGCGCCCCGGGCGCCGGTCTTGCGACAATCACGGGCTCAGGAGAACCCCCGCCGTGACCCACATCCTTCAGAACCTGCCCGCCGGCCAACGTGTCGGCATCGCCTTCTCGGGCGGCCTCGACACCTCGGCCGCCGTGCACTGGATGCGCGCCAAGGGCGCCATTCCCTGTGCCTACACCGCCCACCTCGGCCAGCCCGACGAGAGCGATTACGACGAGATCCCGCGCAAGGCCAAGGCCTACGGCGCCGACATCGCCCGCCTCATCGACTGCCGCGCGCAGCTGGTGGCCGAAGGCATCGCCGCCATCCAGTGCAGCGCCTTCCACATCAGCACCGGGGGCGCCACCTACTTCAACACCACGCCGCTGGGCCGCGCCGTCACCGGCACCGCGCTGGTGGTGGCCATGCGCGACGACGGTGTGAACATCTGGGGCGATGGCAGCACCTACAAGGGCAACGACATCGAGCGCTTCTACCGCTATGGCCTCTTGGCCAACCCGCAGCTGAAGGTCTACAAGCCCTGGCTCGACCAGACCTTCATCGACGAGCTCGGCGGCCGCAAGGAGATGAGCGAATACCTCATCGCGCACGGTTTCGACTACAAGATGTCGGTGGAGAAGGCCTACAGCACCGACAGCAACATGCTCGGCGCCACGCACGAGGCCAAAGACCTCGAGTTCCTGAACAGCGGCATGCACATCGTCAAGCCCATCATGGGCGTGGCCTTCTGGCGCGACGACGTCGAAGTGAAGCGCGAGACCGTGAGCGTGCGCTTCGAAGAAGGCGTGCCCGTGGCGCTGAACGGCCGCACGTTTGCCAACGCCGTGGAGCTGTTCGCCGAGGCCAATGCCATCGGCGGCCGCCACGGCCTGGGCATGTGCGACCAGATCGAGAACCGCATCATCGAGGCCAAGAGCCGCGGCATCTACGAAGCCCCGGGCATGGCGCTGCTGCACATCGCCTACGAGCGCCTGGTCACCGGCATCCACAACGAAGACACCATCGGCCAGTACCGCGCCAACGGGCGTGTACTGGGCAAGCTGCTGTACCAGGGCCGCTGGTTCGACCCGCAGTGCCTGATGCTGCGCGAGACGGCGCAGCGCTGGGTGGCACGCGCCATCACCGGCGAGGTGACGCTGGAGCTGCGCCGCGGCAACGACTACAGCATCCTCAACACCGAAAGCCCCAACCTCACGTACGCGCCAGAGCGCCTGAGCATGGAAAAGGTGGAAGGCGCCTTCACGCCGGCCGACCGCATCGGCCAGCTGACCATGCGCAACCTCGACATCCAGGACACGCGCGCCAAGCTGGGCATCTACAGCGCCACCGGCTTGCTGGGCGCGGGCAGCGAAGGCTCGGTGTCGCTGCTGGCCGGGCCGGGCAGCGAAGGCGCCTGAGCCCGCGCGCGGGCGCGCTCAGATCGCCTGGTCGCGCAGGCGCTTGCTGGCCTCGCGGTTGGCCATCAACTCGCTGCCGTCGCTCATCAGGATCTGCAGCTGGCTCTGATCGTCGGCCTTCATCGAGACCACGAAGTCGAGGTTGACGATGGCGTTGCGGTGCACGCGCAAGAAGCGCTGCGGGTCCAGCCGCGCTTCCAGCTCGGTGAGCGCCATGCGCACCAGGTAGCTCTGGCCCTGGGCGGTGATCTGGGTGTATTTCGAGTCGCTGCGCAGGTGCTCGATTTCGCCCACCGCCCGCGGGAAGATGCGGCCGCGGTCGCGCACCAGGATGCGTGACAGCGGCGCCGCCGCGCCGCCCTCGGCCCCCGCCTGCAAAGCGCCCAGCGCGGCCGCGTGGCGCTCTTCGGCCGGCGCCTGCAGCGCCAGCGCGCGCTGCACCGCGGCGGCGAAACGCGCTTCGGTGAAGGGCTTGAGCAGGTAGTCCAGCGCGTGCAGCTCGAAGGCGGTGACGGCGTGCTGGTCGTAGGCGGTGGTGAAGATCAGCGGCGGCACCGCCGCGCCCAGCGCGCGCACCACCTCCAGGCCCGTCATCTCGGGCATCTGGATGTCCATGAACACCAGGCCCGGCTGCAGCGCCTGCACCAGGCGCAGCGCCTCGCGCCCGTTGCTGGCCTCGCCCACCAGCACCAGGCCGCTCTGGCGTGCGATGAAGTCGCGCAGGGTCTCGCGTGCCAGGGGTTCGTCTTCGCAGATCACCGCGGTGATGGGGCGGGCCGGGGTCTCGGGCATGGGGCTCATCGCGGCAACTCCATCTGCACTTCAAAACCAGCGCCCGGGGCCGTGCGCACGGCGAACTTCGCTGCCGGCCCCCAGCGCAGCGCCAGCCGCCGCGCCACCGTAGGCAGGCCCAGACCGGTGCCGGGCGGGAACGCCGCGCCAGCCGGCAGCGTGGCGCCGGGGCCGTCGTCGGCCACGGTGATGCGCAGGCGCTGCGGTAGCAGCTCGATCTGCACACGCAGCACGCCCGGCTCGCTGCGCGGGTTGAAGGCGTGCTTGATGCTGTTCTCCACCAGCGGCTGCAGGCTCAGCGCCGGCACGCTGTGCGAGAGCGCCTCTTCGTCCACCTGCCACCGCACCTGCAGCCGCTCGCCCAGGCGCAGGGCCTCCAGTTCCAGGTACTGCTCGGTGAAGGCGAGTTCGTCGCGCAGCTGCACCTGGTCGTCGCCGCTGCGCTCGGTGTCGAGCAGGTAGCGCAGCATCTCCGAGAAGGTGAAGAGCGCGGTTTCGGCGCGCTGCGCGTCCTTGCGCACCAGCGCCAGCATGCTGTGCAGCGTGTTGAAGAGGAAGTGCGGGTTGAGCTTGTTGCGCAGCGCGGCCAGTTCGCTGCGCGCCAGCAGCGAGCGCGCCTCCTCGGCGGCGGCGGCTTCGCGGCGCGCGCGCTCCACCGCGCGCCAGGCCATGAAGCCGCCCGCGGCCACGGCGTACATCATCGCGCCCCACTGGATCATCCAGATGAACCAGTTGCCGCGCGCCTTCTCGGCCGAGGCGAAGCCGTACTGCAGCACCAGCACCAGCCACAGGCTGGCGTAGCAGACCACCGCGAAGCTCAGGGCCATCAGCAGGTGGATGGCGATCTGGGGCAGGGCGCCGATGCGGCGGCGTTCCATCCAGCCCGTCAGCGGCCACAGCAGCAGCAGCAGGCAGAACTGCGGGCCCAGGTTGCGCAGCACCGACTTCACGCCCGAGAGCAGCTCGAAGCTGCGTGTGAGCTGGCCGTCGGTTTCCACCGCCACCATGTGCACCAGCACGACCGGTGCCCAGATCAGCAGGTACAGGCGCAGCAGCCGCGGCGGTGGAAGGTGCCAGCGCTCCAGGCGCTCGGGCCAAGGGCTGGCGGCGGTGGCGGTGGCTGGCAGGCGGTGTTCATGCGGCCCATTGTGGGCAGGCCGGCATCGTGCCGGGGCCGCGGCGCGACGGGCGCACGGCCGCGCGGCACGGTTGGAGGGAAACCGGCGCGGGCCGCGCCTTCACATGCCCTTGAAGAGGTGGGCGTAGAGCCGGCTGACCGTCAGCGTCTCGGGCCGGCCGCGCAGCGTGAGCGTGACCTTGCCCGATTCTTCGCGCCGCGCGGTCACCACCGCGCGCGCCTGCACCACGGTGCCGCGGTGCACCTGCCAGAACACCGCCGGGTCCAGCTGCGGCAGCAGCTCCTTCAGCGAGGCGCGCACCAGGTGCTCGCGCTGCGCGGTGATCACGCGCACGTACTTGTCGGCGGCTTCGAAGTACAGCACCTCGGCCACCGGCACGAGGTGCACGAGGTTGCCCACCTGGGCCTGGATGACTTCCAGCCGGGGGCCGGAGGCTGCCGCGGCGGCCGGTGTGGGGCCCAGCAGCGCGCGCAGTTGCGTCACGGCGGCCTGCAAAGCGTCGTTGGGGGCCTCGGCCGTGGCGGGCAGCGGGGCCGCACGCTGGGCCCGCCGCGCCTGCACACGGCCTTGCAGCCGTGACACGCAGGCCGCCAGCCGCTGGCGGTCCACCGGCTTGACGAGGTAATCCACCGCCTGCGCCTCGAAGGCCTGCACGGCGTAATCGTCGTAGGCCGTCACGAACACCAATAAGGGGAAGGGCGCGCCGCTGCCGTCGGGGCCAGGCTCGGGCCAGTCTTCGGCCAGGGCCTGGGCCGCTTCCAGGCCGGTGCTGCCGGGCATGCGGATGTCGAAGAAGCAGATGTCGGGCTGCAGCGCCAAGCTCTGCTCGGCAGCGCGCAGGCCGTCGCCCACCATCGCCACCACGTCCAGCGTCGGCCACAGCGTGACCAATTCTGCGCGCAGGCCGGCAGCGAGCAGGGGTTCGTCTTCGGCGATCAGCGCGCGGGCAGGGGGCGTGTTCATCGGGCGGGGGTTCCAGAGGTGTCAGGGTTCGAGATCGGCAGAACGAGCGTCACCAGGGCGCCGCCTTCGGCATCGACGGCTGGGCTGAGCGTGAGCCTGGCAGCCTCGCCGTACAGCGTGCGCAGCCGGGTGCGCACCTGCTCCAAGCCGAAGCCCGAGCCCGCTGCGGCAGCGCTTGCAGCCGCGCCCAGGCCGACGCCGGTGTCACGCACCTGCAGCACCAGCTGCTCGCCCTTGGGCCCGGCTTCGCGATGGGCGCTGACGTCCAGCCGGCCGCCCTCCACCTTGGGTTCCAGCCCGTGCTTGATGGCGTTCTCCACCAGCGGCTGCAGCAGCAGCGGTGGCAGCGGCAGCGAGGCCAGCTCGGGCGGCAGCTGCAGGTTCACCTGAAGCCGCGGGCCCATGCGCACCGCCATCAGGGCGAGGTAGTCGTCGGTGTGGCGGAACTCCTCGGTCAGCGGGTGCAAGGGCTGGCGCGAAGCGGCCAGCGTGGCGCGCAGAAAACCGATCAGCCGGTCGAGCATGGCCTGGGCGCGCTGCGGGTCCAGGCCGATGAGCACACGCAGGTTGGCCAGCGTGTTGAAGAGCATGTGCGGCTCCAGCTGGCTCTGCAGCAGGCGCAGCTGGTTCTCGGCAGCCTGGCGCTGGGCGGCCTCGGCCTGCGCGCGGGCGCTGGCCAGGCGCTCCAGCGTGCCGATGAAGACCACGGTGAACACGGTGGCCAGCAGCGTGATGACGAGCGTGATGCGCGAACTGGGCCCGAAGTTCAGAAAGCTGGGTGAGCTCATGCCGGTGAAGAAGTCGCCCAGCGACATGCCGCTGGAGGGGCCGATCAGCACCGCCAGCACACCGCCGGGCACCACGCCGCGCCAGCCGTTGACGGCGTGGGGGTCGTCCAGCGGCTGGCCGCGCGCGGTGCGCATGCGGTCGATGAGCCAGCACCAGGCCAACCGGCTCCCATCGACGATGACCGTGCAGGTGATGCCGATGCAGGCCGAGTAGATCAGCTTGGGCCAGAAGCCGCGGCCGTCCAGCGCGGTGAGGAGGAGCGCGATGCCCAGCGACAGGCCTGCCAGCACGAGCACCGTGCGCGGCCCTTCCTTGCGCAGGCGCTGCAGGGCGGCCTGCACGGCGGTGACAGGCGCTGCCGGGGGGGCGTGGGTGCTTGGCATGGCGGCATTGTCGGCGGCACCGCTGCCACTGCCGGCCACGCCGGCGACGAAGCGCCGCCGGCTGTCGCGAAGCGGCGGCCTGCCGCCGCCGACGGATTCAGGCCTGGGCCATGCGCTGGCTCAGCAGCGCGCGCAGTTCTTCGCTGGAGCGCAGGTCCAGCGCATCGTGGATCTTGCGCACATGGTCGATGACGGTGGCCGTGGCCACGCCCAGCTGCCGGCCGATCTGCCCGTGCGTGTGGCCGTGGAACAGACCGCGGCACACGGCCAGTTGCCCGGGCGTCAGCGGCAGGCTGCGCAGGCAGCGCTCCAGCGCCACGCGATGGGGCTCGAGACGGCGCAGCGTCACCTGGGCCAGCGGCGGCTCACCCGGGCAGCGGGCGCGCAGCAGCGCGCCGCTGGCGACGAACTGGCCCGCGGCGGTCTCGTGCACGAGGGAGGGCGGCGGCGCCAGCACCGCTGCGGCCCCGGCGGCCGCGCGTTCGCGCAGGCGTGCCAGCAGCCAGGCCATCAGGTGCACCTGCGCCACCGGCAGAGGGCGGGCCAGGCGGTCGGGCGTGAGGCCGCCGTCGGCCAGCAGCAACAGGCGTTCGGCGCCGGGGCTGGCGTGGCACAGCGTGCCTTCCAGCGTGAGCAGCAGCGACTCTGGGGCTTCGGGGCTGATGACGTGCCGGTCGTCGGCCTGCGCGGCGCCGTGCGCCTGCAGCGCTGCCGCGAAGGCCGGTAGCAGGGCGGCCAGCCGCTGCTCGTCCTGCGCACCGAAGGGCTGTTCGCCGGGGCCGCGGTACAGCACCAGCGAGCCCAGCAGCGTGCCGCACCGCCCGCGCAGCACGCCCTCCAGCCGCGTGTGCAGGCCCTGCGGGCGCCAGATCTCGTTGTAAAGCGCACTGCGGAAGAAGCCAGGGTGGTTCAGTTCCTCGGCGCTGCGCACGCCGGCCGGCAGACCGCGCAGCGTGTCGAAGCGCGGCATGGCTTCGGCTTCGAGCCGGTTGTGGAACTCCGTGAAGTACAGGCGTGCGATCTCCGCGTCCACCGGCCCTTCGATGAAGTAACGCACCAGGCGGCCCTGGGCGTCGGTCCAGTCGAAAAGGTTGCGCTGGCTGGGCACCAGCGTGTGCAGCGCCTCCAGCAGCGCCGGCACCAGCACTTCGGGGCGCAGTTGCAGGGCGCACAAGGCGCGCAGCGCGGCCAGGGCTCGGGTCGGTTTCATCGTGGCGGCAGTCTGGCCGCCGTGTGCGGCCCGCGCATCCGCAGCGTTGGCGACAGCGCACGCCACGCGCCCCCCGCGCTGGGGGCGAAAGCCGCAGCCGCGCTGCCTACGCTGGGGCCTCCCCTACACCACCGCCAGGAGCCCTTCATGACCTTGCTCGAAAGCCGCACCGCGGCCACCCCGCTCGAGCGCAGCGCCCTCACGCTGTCGCTGCACGAGAACACGCTCGCCCTGCTGGACCGCGCCTGTGCGCTCGTCCACGCCGGCTGCGCCGTCGAGGCCTTCCGGCTGCTGACGCCGCCGCTCTCGGCGCTGTGGTCGGAAGCGCGGGCCACGGGGCGCGCCGATGAAATGCTGGCCTGGTGCCGCGCCCACCCCTTGCATGCGCTGGTGCTGCAAGACCCCTTCACGCACCGCGCGGCCACCAAGCCGCGCGGCTATGCCGGCGACGCGGTGATGATGGACTTCATCTACACCGGCAAGCCGCCCGCCGGCACCACCGCGCAGGGCGCCGAGGTCTTCAACGCCACCACTTGCGCCGGCATGGGCTTGTCGGTGCGTTACCGCCGGCAGTTGCTCAAGAGCCTGATCGACGACACCGTGGTCAGCCAAGCCGCGCCCCGGCTGCTGAGCGTGGCCTCAGGCCACTGCCGCGAGCTGGAAGGCAGCCTGGCCGAAACGGCCCACTTCGCTGGCGAGTTCGTCGCACTGGACCAGGACCCGCTGTCGTGCGCCGAAGTGGCCCGCGTGCATGCGGCCCACCGCGTGCGCGTGGTCAACCACGGCGTGCGCGATCTCGTCAGCGGGCCGCTGGCTGCCACGCTGGGCCACTTCGACCTCATCTACTCGGCCGGCCTCTACGACTACCTGCCCGATGTGCTGGCACGCCGCCTCACGCAGCGGCTGCTCAGCCTGCTGCGGCCGGGGGGGCGGCTGCTGCTGGCCAACTTCGTGCCCGGCGGCACCGGCCGCGGCTACATGGAGCTCTTCATGGACTGGACGCTGGTGCTGCGCAACGAAGCGGCCATGCGCGCCCTGGCCGAAGCCGCCGGTGCCGCGCACACCGTGACTTTCCACGACCCGCACCGCAACGTCGTCTACGCCGAGCTGCAGCGCGAGCCGGCGGCCTGAAGCCGACCGCGCGCCGTGCTCAGCCGGCGGCCAGCCGCGCGCGCAGCGCCTCGATGCGCGCGCGGTTGGCGCCGCGGTCGCTGTAGCCCAGGCGCGAGGCCGAGCGCACTTGCACCACCTGCGCGGCGGGGTCGAACCAGAACTCCACGTCGTCGGTGTAGCGCATCAGCGGCGTGCTGAATTCGCAGCGCAGGTAGTCGCCCTCGGCCTGCACCACGCGCGCGCCGGGCGTGGTTTCGACGAGCTGACGGATCTTCGCCAGCGTGGCCGGCCCGCTGCCGCCCACCAGCGCCAGCGGCGCGATCTGCGCGTAGGCCGCGCGCGGATGGCCGGGCCACAGCGGTGTCTGGCTGCTGACGCTGTTGGGCCGCGTGGACGGCGCCTTGAGCTTGCCTTCGCGCACGCCCAGGTCGGCCGGCGGGCTGCCCGCCAGCAGGCCCAGGCGGCCGGCGGCGATGCCCAGCAGGGTCAGACCGCCCAGCGCGGCGACGATGATGAGGATCCAACGGGTCATGGGTGCTTTCAAGCCGGGCCGCCTCAGCGGCGTTTGCTGCCGCCGAGCAGCGAGCCCAGCACGCCGCGGATGATTTCCTTGCCCACCGCCGTGCCGATGCTGCGCACCGCCGAGCCGGCGGCCGCTTCCATCAGCCCGGGCCGGCGCCCGCCGCGCGGGCCGGTGCTGCCGAAGAGCACGTCTTTCAGACCGCCCATCAGGCCACCGTCCTCGGCCGCGGGCGCGGTGCCGGCCGGGCTGCCGGGCAGCGGGGCGCCGCCGGCGGCCGGGGCCTGGGCCGCGCCCGGGCCGGCGTCGGCGCGGCCGCGGATCTTCTCGTAGGCCGATTCGCGGTCCACCGTCTTCTCGTAGGTGCCGGCCACCAGGCTGCCGGCGATCAGCGCCTGGCGCTGCTGCGGCGTGATAGGCCCGATCTGGCTGCCCGGCGGCAGCACGAAGACACGCTCGGTCACGCTGGGCCGGCCCTTGGCGTCGAGGAAGCTCACGAGCGCCTCGCCCACCGCCAGCTCTTGAATGGCGGTGGCCATGTCGCCGATGTTCGGGTTGGCGCGCATGGTCTCGGCCGCGCTCTTGACGGCCTTCTGGTCGCGCGGGGTGAAGGCGCGCAGCGCGTGCTGCACGCGGTTGCCCAGCTGCGCGAGCACGGTGTCGGGCACGTCCAGCGGGTTCTGCGTCACGAAGTACACGCCCACGCCCTTGCTGCGCACCAGGCGCACCACGAGCTCGATGCGTTCGGTCAGCGCGGCCGGCGCGTCCTTGAACAGCAGGTGGGCCTCGTCGAAGAAGAAGACGAGCTTGGGCTTTTCCAGGTCGCCCACCTCCGGGAGAAGCTCAAAAAGCTCCGACAGCATCCACAGCAGGAAGGTGGCATACAGGCGCGGCGAGTTCATCAGCTGGTCGGCCGCCAGCACGTTGATGACGCCCTTGCCATCGACGGTCTGCATGAAGTCAGAGATGTCGAGCATGGGCTCGCCGAAGAACTTGTCGCCGCCCTGTTCCTCGATCTGCAGCAGCCCGCGCTGGATGGCGCCCACGCTGGCCGCGCTGATGTTGCCGTACTCGGTGGTGAAGTTCTTGGCGTTGTCGCCCACGTACTGCAGCGCGGCGCGCAGGTCCTTCATGTCCAGCACGAGCAGGCCGTTGTCGTCGCAGATCTTGAACACGAGGTTCAGCACGCCGGCCTGCGTTTCGTTCAGCGCCAGCATGCGCGCCAGCAGCAGCGGGCCCATGTCGCTGACGGTGGCACGCACGGGATGACCGTCTTTGCCGAACACGTCCCACAGCGTGGCCGGGCACTGGAAGGGCTCGGGCTCGGGCAGGCCGCGTTCCTTCAGGATGCCAGCCACCTTGGCGCTGAGCGCGCCGCGCTGGGTGACGCCGGTGAGGTCGCCCTTCACGTCGGCCATGAAGACCGGCACGCCGATCTTGCTGAAGTTCTCGGCCAGGGTCTGCAGCGTGATGGTCTTGCCGGTGCCGGTGGCGCCGGTGATCAGGCCGTGGCGGTTGGCCAGGGCGGGCAGCAGGTGGCATTGCACGTCGCCGTGCTGGGCAACGAGGATGGGATCGGGCATGGGCGCACTCCGCGAGGTGACGCCCTGCAGTCTAAGGGCCTGCCTGCTGCCCTTGGGCGGCGGCCGGCAGTGCCTGCAGCGCTTGCAGCACGGCGGCGCACCAGCCCTGGTCGGCCTCGCTCAGTTGCGGGAAGGCCGCCGCCGCGGCAGCCACGGCGGCGGCCCGGCCAGCCTCGTCACCCGCCGCGGTGGCCACGCGGGCCAGGGCCTCCCAAGCGAAGAAGAACTCCAGCGCCGGCGCCGGCGGCTGCTGCGCCTGCACCGCGGCCAGGCAGGCCTGCGCATGCACGCGGGCTTCGTCGAAGGCCCCGGCCCGCGCACAGCTCAGTGCCAGGCGGTAATCGGCCCGCTCCACCTCCAGCCAGGTGCCGGCGCGCGCCCAGGCGCGGCGGGACTGGTGGGCCGCGTGCAGCATCAACGCCACCTGGGCGGGGCTGAGCGTGGTTTCGTCCTGCAGGTGGCCCGCGATGTTGTTGGCGCCGACGGCCAGCGCGCGCACGGCCGGGTCGGCATCGGGCAGGGCGGCGCAGGCGGCTTCGGTCTGCAGCAGCAAGGCGCTGGCGCGCGGGGCGTCAGCGTAAGTCAGCATGGCTGCCGTCAGCGCGTGGAGGCGGGCGTGCTCGTTCGGCGGCGTGCCTTCGGGCAGGGCATCGGCCTCGCCGGCGGCCAGCCGCAGCACCGTGCGGTGGCGCTGCAGTGCCTGCGCCGTGGCGCCATCGGCCGGCACCTGGGGCAGGGCCGCCATCTGCGCTTGCAGCGCCAGGGCCTCGGCCCAGCGGCCCAGGTGCAGGCCTTGCACGTGCTGGGCCAGGAAGGCGAGCTGTGCCACCTGGTCGTCGGTCTGCGCCAGGGGCAGGCCCTCGGGCGCCAGGCGGGCGGCCACGGCGGCCGGCTGGGTGGCGTGTTCGTTCCAGGCGCGGTCGAGAAAGGTGTCGAAGTCCATGGCGCGGCTGTGTCGGCGGTGGCAACGGGCGCTACCTTAGGGGCCCCGCGCGCGCCTGGCCAGCCCCCCGCCCCGGCGCCTGCGGCCCCGGCAGCTAAAATCACGGGCTGTCTTTCAGGAGCTCTGCATCTCATGGCCGGTCATTCCAAGTGGGCGAACATCCAGCATCGCAAGGGCCGGCAGGATGAAAAGCGCGGCAAGGCCTGGACGCGCGTGATCCGCGAGATCATGGTCGCGGCCCGTCTGGGCGGCGGCGACGCCTCCGCCAACCCGCGCCTGCGCCTGGCCATCGAGAAGGCCAAGGCCGTGAACCTGCCGGTCGACACCGTCAAGCGCAACATCGACAAGGCCACGGGCAACCTCGAAGGCGTGAGCTACGAGGAAATCCGCTACGAGGGCTACGGCATCGGCGGCGCGGCGCTCATCGTCGACTGCATGACCGACAACCGCGTGCGCACCGTGGCCGAGGTGCGCCATGCCTTCAGCAAGCACGGCGGCAACATGGGCACCGAAGGCAGCGTGGCCTTCCAGTTCAAGCACTGCGGGCAACTGGTGTTTGCACCCGGCACCAGCGAAGACAAGGTCATGGAAGTGGCCCTGGAAGCCGGCGCCGACGACGTGATCACCGGCGACGACGGCAGCCTGGAAGTGCTGTGCCCGCCCGCCGAGTTCGAGGCCGTGAAGGCCGCGCTGGAAGCCGCCGGCCTGAAGGCCGAGATCTCGGAGGTGACCTGGCGCGCCGAGAACACCGTGGAAGTGACCGGCGAAGACGCAGCGCGCATGCAGAAGCTGCTCGACGTCATCGAAGACCTGGACGACGTGCAGGACGTCTTCCACAACGCCGTGCTGTCCGAGTGACCGGCGCATGAAGGTCCTCGTCATCGGCGGTGGCGGCCGCGAGCACGCGCTGGCGTGGAAGCTGGCCCAGAGCGAACGCGTGCAGCGTGTCTACGTGGCCCCTGGCAACGGCGGCACCGCCACCGACCCCGCGCTGCACAACCTGCCGCTGCACACGCCGCAGGAACTGGCCGATTTCGCGCAGGCCGAGAAGATCGCGCTCACCGTGGTGGGCCCCGAGGCCCCGCTGGCCGCCGGCGTGGTGGACGTGTTCCGCGCCCGCGGCCTGCGCATCTTCGGTCCCACGCGCGCTGCGGCCCAGCTGGAAAGCAGCAAGGCCTACGCGAAGGAGTTCATGCAGCGCCACGGCATCCCCACGGCGCTGTACGCCACCTTCACCAGCGCCGCCGAGGCGCACGCCCACGTCGACAAGCACGGCGCGCCCATCGTCATCAAGGCCGACGGCCTGGCCGCCGGCAAGGGCGTGGTGGTGGCGATGACGCTGGAAGAGGCCCACGCCGCCATCGACGACATGCTGGTCGCCAACACCTTGGGCGTGCAGCACAACGTGGAAGGCGCGCGCGTCGTCATCGAAGAGTTCATGCAGGGCGAAGAAGCCAGCTTCATCGTGCTGTGCGACGGCAAGAACGTGCTCACGCTGGCCACCAGCCAGGACCACAAGCGCATCGGTGAGGGCGACACCGGCCCCAACACCGGCGGCATGGGCGCCTACTCGCCTGCGCCCGTGGTCACGCCCGACGTGCATGCGCGGGTGATGCGCGAGATCGTGCACCCCACCATCGCCGGCATGGCGAAAGACGGCATCCAGTACACCGGCTTCCTCTACGCCGGGCTGATGATCGACGCGCAGGGCCACCCGCGCACGGTGGAGTTCAACTGCCGCCTGGGCGACCCCGAGGCGCAGGTGATCCTGATGCGCCTGAAGAGCGATCTCTTCGAGGTGCTGATGCACGCCACCGACGGCACGCTCGACCAGGCCGAGCTGCAGTGGGACCGCCGCAGTGCCCTGGGTGTGGTGATGGCCGCGCACGGCTACCCGGCCGCGCCCCGCAAGGGCGATGCGATCGGCGGCATCCCGGCCGGCACGCCCGACCTGCAGGTGTTCCACGCCGGCACCATGCTGGACGGCGGCGTTCTCCAGACCAGCGGCGGCCGCGTGCTCTGCGTCACCGCTTTGGGCGATTCGGTGCGCCTGGCGCAGCAGGCCGCGCTGGCCGCGGTGCGGCAGATCCAGTTCGACGGCGCGCAGTGGCGCAACGACATCGGCCACCGCGCCATTCGCCACTGAGCCGGCCCGCTTGAGCGACACCCTGGCCACCGTGCCGAGCCCGTCGGCCCTGCCGCAAGCGCTGCCGCAGCGCCCGGTGCAGTTGCGCGGCAGCACGCTGGCGCGTGGGCTGCTGCGCCTGGCCGGCTGGCAGGTGCACTTCGACGGCCTGCCGGCCGCGCAAGGCGTGCTGATCGTCTACCCGCACACCAGCAACTGGGACTTCGTCGTCGGCCTGCTGGCCAAGTGGGCTGTCGGCATCCGCGTCAGCTTCTGGGGCAAGGACACGCTCTTCCGCGTGCCGCTCTTCGGCCGTTGGGTGTGTTACCTGGGCGGCGTGCCGGTGCTGCGCGACCGCCCGCATGGCCAGGTGGGCCAGATGGTGCAGGCCCTGGAGCAGGCCCGTGCCGAAGGCCGTTTCATGTGGCTGGCGCTGGCGCCCGAGGGCACGCGCGCCCGCACCGAGGGCTGGCGCACGGGCTTCTACCGCGTCACCACGCAGGCCGCGGTGCCGCTGGGCCTGATCCGGCTCGACTACGCGCAGCGCGAGATCACCTTCGACAGCTACTGGCGTTGCAGCGGCGTGCTGGCCACCGATTTCGAACTCTTCGCCCGGCGCCTGTCGTCCGGCCGCGGCCTGCGCCGCGACCAGGCCTCGCCCGTGCGACCCTTGTCCCCGCCGAACGAGAACCGCCCATGATCGACACCGCCGCCGTCCGCACCTACCTGCTGGGCCTGCAGGAGCACATCGTCAGCACGCTGCAGGCCGAAGACGGCAAGACCTTCCTGCGTGACGGCTGGCAGCGCCCGGCCGGCGGCAAGCTGGAAGGCGACGGCCTCTCGCAGCTGGTGGAAGAAGGCGGCCTGCTCGAGCGCGGCGGCTGCAACTTCAGCCACGTCAAGGGCGCCAGCCTGCCGCCGAGTGCCACGCAGCACCGCAGCGAGCTGGCCGGTGCGCCTTTCGAGGCCCTGGGCGTGAGCCTGGTGATGCACCCCCGCAACCCGTATGTGCCCACGGTGCACATGAACGTGCGCTTGCTGGCGGCCTTTCCGGAGGGCAAGCCGGCCGTCACCTGGTTCGGCGGCGGCATGGACCTCACGCCCTACTACGGCTTCGAAGACGACGCGCGCCACTTCCACCGTGTCAACGCCGACGCGCTGGCGCCCTTCGGCGCCGACAAGTACCCGCGCTTCAAGGCCTGGTGCGACGAGTACTTCTTCCTCAAGCACCGCAACGAGCCGCGTGGCGTGGGCGGCGTGTTCTTCGACGACTTCAGCGAAGGCAGCTTCGAAGAAGGCTTCGCGATGATGCGCGCCGTGGGCGATGCCTTCATTCCGGCCTACGTGCCCATCGTGCAGCGGCGCCGCAGCATGGCCTACGAAGAACGCCAGCGCGATTTCCAGGCCTACCGGCGCGGCCGCTACGTCGAGTTCAACCTCGTGTGGGACCGCGGCACGCACTTCGGCCTGCACGGCGGCGGCCGCACCGAGAGCATCCTGATGAGCATGCCGCCCATCGTGAAATGGCGCTACGACTGGAAGCCGGAGGCCGGCAGCGAAGAGGCGCGCCTCTACAGCGACTTCCTGCGCCCGCGCGACTGGCTGAACGAATGACGGCCGAACGAATGGCGCTGCGTGAATAAACGCGTCGGCCTCTTCGGCGGCACCTTCGACCCCGTGCACCGCGCGCACGTGGCGCTGGCGCATGCCGCCCTGCACGGGCTGCAACTCGATGAAGTGCGCTGGGTGCCCACGGGCCACTCGTGGCAGAAGCACCACCGTGCCGCCAGCGCCGAGCACCGCGCGGCGATGGTGCGCCTGGCCATGGGCGACGAGCCGCGCTTCGTGCTGAGCCGCATCGAGATCGACCGCGCCGGCCCGAGCTACACGCTGGACACCGTGCGCGCGCTGCACGCGGCCGAGCCGGGCAACGAGTGGGTGCTGATCATCGGGCAAGACCAATACGCCCGCCTGCACACCTGGCGCGACTGGCCGGTGCTGCTGGGCCTGGTGACGCTGGCCGTGGCCAACCGGCCGGGCACCGACCTCGCGCCGTCGCCCGAGGTGCTGGCCCACCCGCACCGCGCCGTGCCGCTGCCGATGCTGGACATCAGCGCCACCGACATCCGCGCCCGCATCGCCGCGGGGCAGGACATCTCGCAACTGGTGCCGCCCGAAGTGGCGCGCTATATTGAAACCCACGGCCTTTATCAGGCCCTCGCCACCCGCGAGCCCACACCCCCAGGGAGCTGAATCTGGACATCCGCAAGCTGCAACGCGCCATCGTCGACGGTCTCGAAGACGTGAAGGCCCAGCACATCGCTGTCTTCAACACCGAGCACCTGAGCTCCATGTTCGAGCGCGTGATCATCGCCTCGGGCACCAGCAACCGGCAGACCAAGGCCCTGGCCGCCAGCGTGCGCGACAGCGTGCGCGGCCAAGGCTTCCAGGTGATGAGCACCGAGGGCGAAGACAACGGCGAGTGGATCATCGTCGACTGCGGCGCCGCGGTGGCGCACATCATGCAGCCGGCCATCCGCGAGTACTACCACCTCGAAGAGATCTGGGGCGGCAAGGCCGTGAAGATGAAACTCGGCGCGGTGAAGACCGGCCTGGTGAAGGCCAGCGAGCCCGACGAGGACGAGGCACCCGCGAAGAAGCCGGCCCGCAAGGGCGGCAGCGCGGCGGCAGCGCCCGCCAGGAAGGCTGCGAAGGCGCCCGCCAGAGCACCGGCCAAGGCACCCGCCAAAGCACCCGCGAAAGCCGCCGTGAAAACGGCAGCCAGGGCCCCGGCCAAGACCGCGCGCAAGACCTCGGTGCAGACCATCGTCGCGCCGCAGCCCAAGACCGCGGCCAAGAAGACCGTTGCCAAGACCGTGGCCAAGAAGGCCGCGAACAAGAGCGCGGCCTACCAGCGCGTGGGCGCCCGCCGCCCCTCGGCCAAGACGGCCGGCAGCGCTGCAGCGCCCGCCGCCCGCAAGGCCCCAGCGCGCAAGAAAAGCGCCTGAACGCGCGCTGCGTGCTTGCGGGCTGAAGCCGGCCGCCGGCCATGAAGCTGCTCGTGGTGGCCGTGGGCCAGCGCCAGCCGGCCTGGGCGGACGAAGCCTGGGCCGATTTCGCCAAGCGCTTTCCACCCGAGATGCGCCTGGAACTCAAGGCGCTGAAGGCCGAGCCGCGCAGCGGTGGCAAGACGGCCGCGCAATGCATGGCGGCCGAAGCTGCGCGCTTCGAGGCTGCCTTGCCCAAGGGCTGCCGCCGCGTGGTGCTGGACGAACACGGCACGCGCCGCACCACGGCGCAACTGGCCGAACGCCTGCCGCTGTGGCGCAGTGAAGGACGTGACGTGGCGCTGCTGATCGGTGGCCCTGACGGCCTCGCGCCCGAGTTCAAGGCGACGGCCGACGAGACCCTGCGCCTGAGCGACCTGACGCTGCCGCACGCCTTCGCACGCGTGCTGCTGGCCGAGGCGCTGTACCGCGCCTGGACGCTGGCCAGCGGCCATCCCTACCACCGGGAGTGAGGCTCATCGCTGCGCGTGCGCAGCGATGGCCCGGCATCAGCCGCGCAGGGCGCGGCGTTTCACCACAGCGGCGTGGCCAGGGCGCTGCCTTGCTGGGCCACGCGCAGCGTGTCGGTACCCAGGCTGCTGCAGGCCAGCAGCACGGTGCCGCTGGCGCCGAGCAGCCGCGGCTCTGCCTGCACACCCGTGGCGCCGGCCAATGCCCGCTGCGCGGTGGCCACGCTGGGCGCGGCCAGTTCCACCCAGCGCTCGTTGTCGCGCTGGTGCAGCGCCACGGCCGCCAGGCCCCCCACCACGAAGGGCCGCAGCAAGGGTGCGCGCGCGGCCTCGGGCGCCTTCACGTAGCTGGCCGGTGCGGCGCAGGGCGACGCCAGGGCCGGCAGTGCACTGGCGGTGGCCATCGCAGCAACCAGGGTCAGACGCAGCACGGGGGTCAAGGCACGCATGAAGGGCTCCAAAGGAAGTCGCAAGTTTAATAACTCTTTTCACGCGTGCAGTTCGATTGATATATCTCCTGATGCATATAGAGGCGGCTGAGTCCGGTCTGCCTCGGCCGGCCTGGGCCCTGGTCGAGCCCCGATGGGCCCCGGTGCCGGCCTGTGGAGAATGGGGGCCATGACTTCGCACGATTTCGTCTATCTCGCCTCGCAAAGCCCGCGCCGGGTGCAACTGCTGGATCAGCTCGGCGTGAAGCACCGCCCGCTGCTGCCCGACGCCAGCGAGGACGCCGAGGCCCTGGAGGCCGAGCGCACGGGCGAACTGCCCCTGGCCTACGTGCAGCGCGTCACGCGCCTGAAGCTGGACGCCGCGCGCAAGCGCCTGGGCCGGCGCCGCCTGCCGGCGGCGCCCATCCTCTGCGCCGACACCACGGTGGCGGTGGGCCGTCGCATCCTGGGCAAGCCTGCCGACGAGGCCGAGGCGGCCGCGATGCTGGGCCTGCTCTCGGGCCGCACGCACCGCGTGATGACGGCGGTGGCCGTGCTGGCCGGCACCCAGGTGCACACCCTGACGCAGATTTCGCGCGTGCGTTTCGCGGCCCTCTCGGAAACCACCATCCGCCGCTACATCGACAGCGGCGAACCCATGGGCAAGGCCGGCGCCTACGCCATCCAGGGCCGCATCGCGGCGTGGATCGAGCACATCGACGGCAGCCACAGCGGCATCATGGGCCTGCCGCTGTTCGAAACCACCCAACTGCTGGCGCGCGCACGCGTGCGGCTGGAACTCTGAGCCCCCATGGCCACACAAGACATCCTGATCAACTGGAGCCCGCAGGAAACGCGCGTGGCCGTGGTGGAAAACGGCGCCGTGCAGGAGCTGCACATCGAGCGCACGCTGGAGCGCGGGCAGGTCGGCAACGTCTACCTGGGCAAGGTGGTGCGCGTGCTGCCGGGCATGCAGAGCGCCTTCATCGACATCGGCCTGGACCGCGCGGCCTTCCTGCACGTGGCCGATCTGCTCGGCGGCCCGCCGCGCCACGAAGGTCGCAACGACGTCCCGCTGGTGCCCATCGAGAAGCAGGTCTTCGAGGGCCAGACGCTGACGGTGCAGGTCATCAAGGACGCCATCGGCACCAAGGGTGCGCGCCTGTCCACGCAGATCAGCATCGCCGGGCGCATGCTGGTCTTCCTGCCCCAGGACAAGCACATCGGCATCAGCCAGAAGATCGGCAGCCACGAACTGCGCGAAGCCCTGCGTGCGCGCGTGCAGGCCCTGGCGGGCCAGGATGGCGGTGGCTTCATCCTGCGCACCAACGCCGAAGAGGCCGCCGATGCCGAGCTGGCCGAAGACATCGCCTACCTGCGGCGGGCCTGGGCGCTGATCCGCGAACGCAGCCAGAAGCTGCCGCCGGGCAGCCTGCTGCATCAAGACCTGAGCCTGGCCGAGCGGGTGCTGCGCGACCTGGCCAACGAACACACGCACAGCATCCGCATCGACAGCAAGCTGCAGCGCGAGGCGCTGCACCGCTTCGGCGAGACTTACATGCCCGGCGCGGTGAACAAGCTCGAGCACTACAAGGGCGAGCGGCCGATCTTCGACCTCTTCGGCATCGAGGAAGAGATCGCGCGGGCGCTGGCGCGGCGTGTCGACCTGAAGAGTGGCGGCTACCTGATCGTCGACCAGACCGAGGCGCTGACGACCATCGACGTGAACACCGGCGGCTTCGTCGGTGCGCGCAACTTCGACGACACCATCTTCAAGACCAACCTGGAAGCCGCCGGCGCCATCGCGCGGCAGCTGCGGCTGCGCAACCTGGGCGGCATCATCATTGCCGACTTCATCGACATGACGCGGCCCGAGCACCAGGAGGCCGTGCTGTCCGAATTGCGCAAGCAGCTCGCGCGCGACCGCACGCGCACCACGGTGAGCGGCTTCACGCAGCTGGGGCTGGTGGAGATGACGCGCAAGCGCACCCGCGAGAGCCTGGCGCACATGCTGTGCGAGCCCTGCCCCACCTGCCAGGGCCGCGGGCAGGTGAAGACGGCGCGCAGCGTGTGCTACGACATCCTGCGCGAGATCCTGCGCGAGGCGCGGCAGTTCGCGCCCAAGGAGTTCCGCGTCATCGCCTCGGCCGCGGTGGTGGAGATGCTGCTCGACGAAGAGAGCGTGCACCTGGCGGGCCTGAGCGAATTCATCGGCAAGCCGATCTCGCTGAGTGCCGAGGCCGGGATGAACCCGGAGCAGTACGACATCGTTCTGATGTAGCCACGGCGCGCCCCGGCCCGGAAGCTCCTCCCGATGTCTCCCTCCTTGCCCGACACGCTGCGGCAGAAGCAGCGCTGGCTCACGCCCGAATCCCTGAACCTGGCGCCCGACCTCGCCGGGCAGCCCCTGGGCACGCCGTGGCGCCGTGCGCTGGCGATGGGCGTGGACCTGGCGGTGGTGGGCCTGCTCACCGGCGTCAGCGGGGCCTGGTTGTGGGCGGGCCTGGCCCTGGTGCTGCTGCAGCTGCGCAACCGCCCGCGCCACGCCCCGGCCAGCCGGCGCCAGTGGGTGGGCTGGGTGGCGGCAGCCTTCATCGCCTGGTTGGCGCTGGAAGAGGCCGGCAACCAATGGCAGGAATGGCGGGAGCCCGCCGCGGCCGCGGCAGCGCAGGCGGCCGCAGCGCCTGACGACGACGAGCCCGAAAGCGCAGCCACAGCGGTACCTGCAGCGGCACCTCCTGCAGCGTCTGCGGCCTCGGAAGCCGGCGCCGGCCCGGGCCAGGCTCAAGCAGCGGGTGCCGCGGCCTCCTCGGCCAGCGCCCCCAGCGATGCCGAACGCATCGCCAGCCTGCAGGCGCGCCTGGCGGCCGCGGAGAAAGAGACCCGCGACGCCCAGCGTGCCCTGGCCGAGCGTCCCACCGGCTTGCGCGCGCAGGTCTCGAACTTTCTGGACGAACTCGGTGCCGGTCTGGGCTGGGGCATCGTCTACTTCTCGCTGCTGCCGGCCTGGTGGGGCGGGCAGACGGTGGGCAAGAAACTGCTGCGCCTGCGCGTGGTGGAACTCACCGGCAAGCCCATCACCGTGATGCGCTCGCTCAAGCGCTACGGCGGCTACGCGGCCGGGCTGGCCACCGGCGGGCTGGGTTTCCTGCAGGTGCTGTGGGACCCCAACCACCAGGGCCTGCACGACAAGGCCGCCCACACCGCGGTGCTCGATCTGCGGCCGGCCGCTGCGCCGCCAGCAGCGCCTTCGCCGGCCGCTGTGCCACCGCCCGAGACCGAGGCCCTGCCGCCACCGGCCTGAGGGGCCCCACGTTTGCCGCAGCTTGTGGCCGCTGGGGGTGCTGCCTAGACTGCCGCGCACGATGCAAGCCGCCCTGAACGAACGACTCACGCGCATCGGCCCCGGCACGCCCTGCGGCGAGCTGATGCGCCGTTACTGGCAGCCCGTGGCGCTGCTCGACGAGTTCGACCCTGTGCTCGACCCGCGCATGGCCGTGCGTCCGCTCAAACCCGTGCGCCTGCTCGGCCAGGAACTCGTGCTCTTCCGCGACGAGGCCGGCCGCTACGGCCTGCTCGACCGCGACTGCCCGCACCGCGGCGCCGACCTGGCCTATGCGCGGCACGAGGGCGACGGCATCCGCTGCCCTTTCCACGGCTGGAAGTTCGACGCCAGCGGCCGCTGCCTGGAAACGCCTGCCGAGCCCCCCCTCAACGGCCAGCCCAGCACGCTGTGCCAGCGCGTGCGCCAGCGCAGCTACCCGCTGCGCGAAGTGGCGGGCGTGCTCTTCGCCTACCTCGGGCCCGAAGACCAGCCGCTGCCCGCGCTGCCGGCCTTCGACGCCTTCACCGCGCCGGCCACGCACCGCTTCGCCTTCAAAGGCCTGTGGCACGCCAACTGGCTGCAGGCCTTCGAAGTGGGCATCGACCCCGCGCACCCGAGCTTCCTGCACCGCTACCTGGAAGACGAAGACGCCGACCCGGCCCGCGCCTACGGCCGCCAGTTCCGCGCCGCCAGCGCCGGCGAGGTGGCCGGCGAACGCTGGCCGATGACGCGCGTGATGCGCGAGTTCTGCAGCCCCGAGATCCAGCACGCCGAGGTGGCCCCTGGCCTCACCCGGCTGACGGCGCTGCGCCGCCTGAACGCCGAACTCACGCACGTGCGCGTGACGCACGCCGCCTTCCCGCACACCTTCGTCATCCCCTTGAGCGAAACGCTCACCATCACGCAGTTGCACGTGCCGGTGGATGACACCCACACCTATTGGTACAGCTTCTTCACCAGCTTCGCCGGCCCGCTGGACCAGGCCACCATGCGCGCGCAGCGCCTGGCGCACATCAGCCTGCCTGACTACGTGCCCAAGAACGGCCGCCACAACCAGTGGAACTTCAACGCCGACGAGCAGCGCACGCGCACCTACCTCGGCATGGGCGAAGAAGACATCAACCTGCACGACCAGTGGGCCGTGGAGAGCATGGGGCCGATCCAGGACCGCACGCGCGAGCACCTGGGCACGAGCGACAAGGTGATCATGGCGAACCGGCGCACCTTGATGAAGGCCATCGATGCCGTGGAGGCTGGCGTCGCGCCGCCCATGGTGCTGGGGCCTGAACAGGCCGCCGCGCTGCAAGGCCCCGACACCATCGACTGCATCGCGCCCGCCGACTGCTGGGCCGCGCACTGGCAGGCCGCTGCGGCGGCCAAGCGCGCCGGTGCGGCCTGGCTGGCGGCGCCGGCTGCGGTGGCCCGCGAAGACCAGACTGCATGAGCCTCGCCGAGCGTTGCGGCGCGCACAGCCCGGCGCGCGAGGCGGCCTGCGCCAGCGTGCTGCAGCAGGTGCGCGAGGCCGGCTTGCAGCAGGTGCGCGTGGCCTGGGCCGACCTGCAGGGCCAGCACCGCTGCAAGACCTTGCCGGTGGCCGATGCCGCCGGGCAGGCCGCGCTGGCCGCGGCGCTGCAGGGCGGCATCGGCATGGTCAGCACGCTCTTGCTCAAGGACAGCAGCGACCGCACCGCGCTGCCGGTCTTCGAGGCCGGCGCGCTGGCTGCGCTGCCCGGCCTGGCGGGCTACGGCGCGGCCAACAACGTGCTGCTGCTGCCGGCGCCCGAGAGCTTCACCGTGCTGCCCTGGGCGCCGCAGGTGGGCTGGCTGCGCGCCGAGCCCTGGTGGCCCGACGGCCGCCCCGTGGCCGCCGACCCGCGGCGTGTGCTGCAGCAGGCGCTGGCCGAACTCGCGGCCTTCGAGGGCGCCGGCCTCACGCTGCGCTGCGGGCTGGAGCTGGAGTTCCACGTCCACCGCATCACCGACGACGGCCTGGCGGCCGAAGGCCCCGCCGCCGGCGCCTGGCCGGCCGAAGCGCCCGCGCTGCGCCACACCCACCCGGGCTGGCAGCTGCTGAGCGAAGCGCGCACCGATGCGTGTGACGACATCCTGCAGACCGTGCAGCGCACCGCGCTGGGCCTGGGTCTGCCGCTGCGTTCGCTGGAAATCGAGATGGGCCCGAGCCAGTTCGAGGCCGTTTTCGCGCCCACCGATGCGCTCACCGCGGCCGACCAGGCCCTGGCCTTCCGCAACGGCCTGCGCCAGGCGCTGCGCCGTGCGGGTTACCACGCCAGCTTCGCCTGCAAGCCGCCGCTGGCCGGCAGCGTGGGCAGCGGCTGGCATCTGCACCAGTCGCTGGTGGATGCGCAGGGCCGCAACGCCTTCATGCCGCAGGCGGCTGGGCGCAGCGAACGGCCGGCCCACGATGCGCAGCGCTGGCTCTCGCCCACCGGCGCGAACTGGCTGGCCGGGCTGCTGGCGCACGCACGCGGCCTGACGGCGCTGTGCGCGCCCAGCATCCCGGCTTATGCGCGCTACCAGGGCGGTGTGATGGCGCCGCGCGCGGCCGTCTGGGGCCGCGACAACCGCGGCGCGATGCTGCGCGTGGTGGGTGGTGAAGCGGCGGATGAAGCCGACCCCGCCACGCGCATCGAAAACCGCCTGGCCGAGCCCTTGGCCAACCCCTACCTGATGCTGGCCGGGCAGGTGTTCGCCGGCCTGCACGGCCTGCGCGCCGCACTGCCGGCCGCGGCCGGCACCGAAACGCCCTACGACCCTGCACACCCCGCACTGCCTGCCACGCTGGACGAGGCGCTCACCGCGCTGGCAGCCGACCCCGTGCTGATGCAGGGCCTGGGCGCGCCCATGGCCGCGGTCTACACCGCCGTCCGCCGCCAGGAACTGGCGCGCCATGCGGCTGCTACGGACAAGACCGGGTGGGAACGCAGGGAATACTTCGCCAGATCCTGAGGCCGTCAGCGCCCGCACAACAACGACATGACCAAGATCCAACTCCACTTGCAAGACAAAGACGGCAGCCTGCACACCGTGACGGCCCGCGTGGGCCGCAGCCTGATGCACGCCGCCGTTGACGCGGGGCTCGACGGCATGGCGGCCGATTGCGGCGGCAGCCTGAGCTGCGCCACCTGCCACGTCATCGTCGCGCCGGCCTGGGCCGAGCAGCTGCCCGAGCCCGCCGCCGACGAACTGGCCATGCTGGAGATGACCGCCGCCCCGCTGGAGCCGGGCAGCCGGCTGTCGTGCCAGATCCGCCTGAGCGCCGCGCTCGACGGGCTGCAGGCCCGCATGCCCGTCACGCAGTACTGAGAAAGCCCCCGCCCCATGCGTTTGCTCTCCACCCTGGCGCGGCTGTGTGCCGTGCTGGCCGGTGTGCTGCTGACCGTCATCACGCTGATGACCTGCGCCAGCCTCATCGGCCGCAACACCACCGGATGGACGCTGGTGGGCGATTTCGAACTCTCGGGCGCCGCGGCAGGCGCGGCGATCGCGCTCTTCATGCCCTGGTGCCAGGTGCGGCGCGGGCACATCCTGGTGGATTTCTTCACCGCGCGCGCCAGCGCCGCCACGCAGGGCGCGCTGGACCGGCTTGGCGCCTTGCTGCTCGCGCTGGCGATGGCGCTGCTGGCCTGGCGCACCACGCTCGGCGGGCTGAACGCGTGGAACACGCAGTCCACCACGATGATGATGGGCCTGCCCGAGTGGATCGTCTACGCCGGCATGGTGCCGCCGCTGGCGCTGACCGCGTTGATCGCCCTGCTGCAGGCGCTGCGCGGCTTTGACGAAGAAGGGGCCGCAGCATGAGCCCCATCACCCTGGCCTTGATGATCTTCGCCGTGATGCTGGTGCTGATGGCGTTGCGCACGCCGATCGCGATTGCGATGTTCGCTGCCGGCTGCACCGGCTACGTGCTGCAGGCCGGCTGGCTGCCGCTGGCGAATTTCCTGAACACGCAGGCGTTCGCGCGTTTCGCGAGCTACGACCTGAGCGTGATCCCGCTCTTCATCCTGATGGGCAACTTCGCCACGCAGGGCGGGCTTTCGCGGGCGCTGTTCCAGTTCGCGGCGGCGGTGATGGCGCGCTTCAAGGGCGGGCTGGCCATGGCCTCGGTGCTGGCCTGCGGCGCCTTCGGGGCCATCTGCGGCAGCAGCGTGGCCACGGCGGCCACCATCACGCAGGTGGCATTGCCCGAGATGCGCCGCCACGGCTACAGCGGGCGCCTGTCCACCGGCGCGCTGGCCGCCGGCGGCACGCTGGGCATCCTGATCCCACCCTCGGTGCCGCTGGTCATCTACGCCATCCTCACCGAGCAGAACATCGCCAAGCTTTTCGCCGCGGCCATGGTGCCGGGGCTGATCGCGGTGCTGGGCTATCTCATTGCCATCGCGGTGTACGTGCGCCTGGTGCCGGGCCACGCGCCCGAGCATGAAGAGGTACCCAAGCTCACGCTGCAGGCGCTGTCGGGCATCGTGCCCATCGCGGTGGTGTTCCTCATCGTCTTCGGCGGCATCTACAGCGGCAAATTCACGCCCACCGAAGGGGCGGCCGTGGGCGCGGCGGCCACCTTCGTGGCGGCGCTGCTCAAGCGCGAGATCACCTGGGCCGGCTTCAAGCAGTGTTTCCTGGCCACGGCCGAGACCTCGGCCATGATCTTCATGATCTTCCTCGGCGCCGACCTGATGAACGCCGCGCTGGCACTGACGCAGGTGCCGGGCCAGCTGGCGGCGGTTGTGCAGGGCTGGGGCCTGGCGCCGGTGGCGGTGGTGGGCGCCATCCTGCTGTTCTACGTGGTGCTGGGCGCGGTGATGGACGAGCTGAGCATGATCCTGCTCACCATCCCCATCTTCTTCCCGGTGGTGATGGGCCTGGATTTCGGCCTGCCGCGCGAGAGCGTGGCGCTGTGGTTCGGCATCATGGTGCTGATGACGGTGGGCTTCGGCATGCTGGCGCCGCCGGTGGGGCTGAACGTCTACGTCGTCAACGGCATGGCGCGCGACGTGCCCATCGCCGAAAGCTACAAGGGCGTGATGCCCTTCCTGCTCAGCGACACGGTGCGCACGCTGCTGCTGCTGTTCTTCCCGCCGCTGAGCTTGTGGCTGGTGAAGTACGTCGGATAGGGCCGGGTCGGCGATTCACAGGTGGGGGGCCGTGGAGCTGTCGGGAATTTTGACAGTCACGGTGGCGGATCCACCCGACGCATGACGCGCCACCGAGGTGAGCGGTGCTTTGAAATTGGCATTGGCCGACAATTTGCATGCCGTTACACCATCGATGTATTTCCAGGGAATCCCCATGATCAAGAACATCCGCCCGGTCGCCCGCACCGCCCTGTTGGGCTTGGCTGGGTTCGCCCTGGCGCCGCTGGCGTCGGCGGCGATCGTCACCGGCAATTGGGACCCAGCGCTGCCGCAAGGCTCCTTCCCCGGCCTTGGCTGGACGGCCACCATCAACCTGAAGATCTCGGACGACTGCCGCCAGGGCGCGCAATCGCTGCCTTTCATCGTCAATCTCTTCGGGCGCAGCTTCGGGTGCAACGAGAACCCGTTCGATTCTTCCGCTCGCTTCTCGATCCTGAGCGCCGAGGTCGGCATCTACGACTTGAACACCTTCGTGATCAAGGACGTGCTGCGCTTCAACGCGTCGTCCTTCACACCGGTTCTGCTCAATCTGGACCCCGGTACCAGCATCAGCTACCTCCTGTCCTTGACCGACTCGAACCGCGTCCAGGGCACCATCGCCGCCACCGATGACTTCGAGTTCAGGCTTTCGCTGCCGGGTGATGCGCCGGCGCTCAAGTACCGCGCTTTCGGCACGACCGGCCCATTCATCACCGCGCCCGAGCGCCCGACCGAGACCGGCTACCAGGTCAACGACGACTCGGCGCAGGCCTCGGTGCTGGCCACCACGCGTCTGGAGAAAGGGCAGGCCGTCTTCAATGCCGTGCCTGAACCTGGCTCGCTGGCCCTGGCACTGCTGGCCCTGGGCGCCGCTGGCGCTGCGGCAGGCAGTGCCGCACGGCGCCGCATCGGTCGGGTGCCCGCCCTGCAGGCGGTCTGACCGACGGGCTCAGGCCGACGTCTCGGCGGCGGCTGACGGCAAGGTCAGCGCCAGCCGGGCGGCGGTCTCCAGGCCGAGGTCTTGCGCGGCCTCCCACAGCGCCGTGAAGGCGCTGTCAGTGCCCAAGTGGGCACGTACCGCCGCGCGTTCTGCAGGCCAAGGTGCCGTCTCTTCTTCGGGCAGTGCAGCGCCGATCAGCGCCAGGCCGCTCTCGGCCGCCGACATCAGGCGCACCGCCAACCCGTAAGCCCCGCTGCGTGCCTGCAAGAGCGCCAGGTCGTGCAGGCACAGCAGCGCCTCCAGCCGCCGCCCGGCGGCGATGAAGGCCTGCAGCGCCAGCGCCAGGGCAGGCTGGGCTTCTTCCAGGGCGCCTGCGCGCAGCGCCAGGCGCCCCTGCCACCAGTGCGCCGAGGCTTCACCCTGGCGGTCGCCCGAGGCCTCGCACACCGTCTGTGAGCGCGCGAAGCGCTGCGCAGCCTCGATCGGCTGGCCTTGCTGCAGGGCCAGTTGCCCGAGCACCAGTTCGCACTCCGCTTCCACCTCCTGGTGGCTGATGCGGCGCGCAAGGCCCAGCCCCTCCTGCAGGTGCTGGCGGGCCGCCTCCGCGTGGGACAGGCGCAGGTGGAACTGCCCCAGGTGCAGCAGCGCCACTGCCTCGCCCACCTCGTGCCGGCTGCGCCTGAACAAGGCCAGCGCTTCCTGCTCGCCGGCCAGCGCGCCGTGCGCGTCGCCGCGGCCGAAGCGGGCCAAGGCCAGGGTCGACAGCGTGGCGGCGATCTCGGTCTCGGCGCCGAGCTCGCGCCGCAGCGCCAGGCAGGTTTCGAGCATGCGCTCGGCCTCGGGGTAGTCGCTCTGGCTGGCGGCCAGCGCCGCGCCCACATACAGCGCGTGCGCCTGGGCCATGGGCGAGGCCTGCACGTCGGGCAGGGTCAGCGCGGCGCGCACGGCGGCGCGGCCTTCGGCCAGGTAGCCGCGCAGCGTCCAGAAGCCCTGCATGTTCACCGCGATCTTCACGGCGATGAAGGCGTCCACGCCCCCGGCCAGCGCCAGCGCCAGCGCCGCCCGGGTGTTGTCGAGCTCGGTCTCCATGCGGCGCACCCACTCGGCCTGTTCGGGGCCTTGCAGGCCGCGGTTGGTGCTCTTGGCCAGCGAGAAGAAGAACTCGCAGTGGCGCGCCGCGATCTCGGGCGCGCCGCCGGCCTGCTGCAGCTTCTCGCGCGCGTAGTCGCTGATGGTCTCCAGCATGCGGTAGCGCGGCGGCTCGCTGCGCTCGTCGTTCATGACGAGCGATTTCTCCACCAGCGAGCCCAGCAGGTCCAGCACGTCCAGGCTGTCGATGGGATCGGTGCCGCACACCTGTTCGGCCGACTCGAGATCGAAGCCGCCGCGGAAGACCGACAGGCGCTGCAGCAGGCACTGCTCGCGTTCGTCGAGGATGTCGTAGCTCCAGTCCACCAGCGCGCGCAGCGTCTGCTGGCGCTCCTGCAGCACGCGGCTGCCGCCGGTGAGCAGGCGGTAGCGGTCGTTCAGGCGCAGGTTGATGTCGGCCACGCTGAGCGAGCGCACGCGCGCGGCTGCCAGCTCCAGCGCCAGCGGGATGCCCTCCAGCCGCGCCACCAGTTCGGCCACCGCCGGCGCCTCTTTGTCGCTGAGCGTGAAGGCCGGTTTGTGCTGCTGCGCACGTTCGACGAAGAGGCGCACCGCGGTCAGGCTGGCGAGCTGCTCGACGCTGTCGCCGCGCTGCGGCACCGGCAGCGGCAGGATGGGGTAGGCCTGCTCGCCGGGCACGTGCAGCGCCTCGCGGCTGGACGTGATGAGCCGCACGTCTGGCGCGGCTTTCATCACCGCGGCCACCATCGTGGCGCAGGCGGCCACCACCTGTTCGCAGTTGTCCACCACCAGCAGCGCGCGATGGCTGCGCAGGTGCGCGCAGACGGTCTGCAGCAGCGGGCGGCCGGGTTCCTCGCGCACGCCCAGCACCTGGGCCAGTTCGCCGACCACCAGCGCAGGGTCGCGGATGGGGGCGAGGTCGATGAACCACACGCCGTCGGGAAACTGCGCCATCAACTCGCCCGCGACCTGCAGCGACAGCCGCGTCTTGCCCAGCCCGCCCATGCCCAGCAGCGTGACCAGGCGCGACTTCGACATCAGCGCGCGCAACTCGGCCCGCTCGCGTTCGCGGCCGATGAAGGAGGTGGCCTGCAGCGGCAGGTTGTTGGCGATCTCCCGCACCGGGCGCCATTGCCCCTGCACCTGCACCACGCGCCAGGCCTTCTCGGCATCGGGCGGGCAGGTCATGGGCTGCGAGGCGTGGCCGATCTCGAACAGCTCCACCGGCTCGCTCACGCCCTTGAGCAGCCAGTGCCCGTGCGAGACCGTGCGCCAGCCCTCGGGCGCCGCGCCCAGCGCAGCCATCGCGTCGGGCGTGAGCAGCGTCTGCCCGCCGCCGGCCACCGAGACCACGCGCGCGGCGATGGGTTTGGCCAGGCCGTCCACTTCCAGGGGCTTGGCGCCGCGGGCCACGTCGTCAGGCAGGTTCTCGCGCAGCACCACCGGGCCGACATGCAAGCCGGCCCGCGCGTGCAGCGGCGTGCCCAGCCGCTGCAGCGCCTGGTGGTAGGCCGCGGCGTAGGCCACGGCGTCGGCGGCCTGCTCGAACATCAGCAGCATGCCGTCGGTCTTGTCGATCTCGCGGCCGCGGTGCGTGGGCAGCAGGTCGCGCGCGCAGCGGTCGTGGGCCTCCCAGAGCCGGGCCACGGCCTCGTCACCGATGCGTTCGGTCAGCTCGGTGCTGCCCACGACATCGGTGATCAGGAGGGCGCGGATTTCGGACATCGGGCTCCAGGGCAAGGGGGTGGATTGCGCCGCGCATCGGCAGGAAGCTGCGCGCGGCCAAACCCGCAAGTCTAGAGGTGCCCCGTGTCCATCGCATGGGCCCTCGGGCGGATGGGTGCAATGCGCGCAGCGCCAGTGCGCGCCCGGCTCAGCCTTCCAGCACCTCCACCTCGCCCGTGAGACGGGCGGTGGTGGCGGCAGCGCTGCGCAGCAGGCCCTTGAAGATGCGCAAGGCCAGCGCCGGGTGCTCCCGCTCGGCCTGCCGCAGGGCGGCCACGGTGAGCACCGCGCAAGTCACCTCCACATCCGCGCGCACGTCAGCGCCGCGCACCGCCACGTCCAGCAGTGCGGCTTCGCCGAAGCTGGCGCCCGCGCTCAGCGTGGACAGGCGCTGGCTGCCGCCCTTGGGCAGGCCGATGAGCACGCTCACCTCGCCGCGCAGCAGCAGGTACAGGCTGTCGGCGGGGTCGCCACGGCGCAGCACCCAGCTGCCAGGCTCCCAGGTCTGGCGCAGCGCGTGGGCTTCGAGCCAGGCCAGGTCGCGCGGGTCGGCGCCGGCGCACAGCGGGTGTGCGGCCAGCGGCATCGGCTCGGCGCGCGGGCGTGCCGGGGTGTGGCGTTCGAGCAGCCGGCGTTCGCACCACTCCAGGCCCAGGTCGAGCTGCGGCTGGAAGAGCACGGCCGACTGGTGGCGCGGGTGCACCTCGGCCTGGAAGTCGTCTTGCAGGTCGCCGCGCTTCACGCGGCTCAGCACCACCTCCTGACCGCGCGCGGCGCAGGTGTTCACCAGCGCGGCCAACAGCCGTGTGGCGGCCGGGTCGATGCCGGTGACGCGGCGAAAGTCGAGAATCACGAGTGCCAGCGTGTCGCCGGCCTGCTCCACCTCGCGCAGCACCGGTTCCAGCGTCGAAAAGCGCAGGGGTCACCCTGCAGTTCCAGCACCTGTGCGGTGTGGCCGTGTTCGGCCAGGCGCTGGCGTTCCTCGGCCGTGCGCTGGCGCTTGGAGCGCATCTGCGCCAGCGTGTAGCGCGTGCGCACGGTGCTGGCCACCAGCCGCGGCGGGCGCAGGAAGTGCAGCCCGAGGTCGCGCGAGAGCGCCTCGCACACCTTCACGCCGCGCACGCTGTTGCCGCGCTCGTCCAGCAGCGGCGAGAACACACCGATGCCCAGTTGCCCCGGCAGCACGGCCATGATGCCGCCGCCGACGCCGCTCTTGGCCGGCAAGCCGACGCGGTAGACCCACTCGCCGGTGAAGTCGTAGACGCCGCAGGTCGTCATCACGCTGAGGATGGGCCCGACGAGGTCGGACTGCACCGCGCGCTCCCCCGTGCACGGGTGCAGGCCGCCGTTGGCCAGCGTGGCCGCCATCATCGCCAGCGCGTGCGCGTCCACCAGCAGCGAGCACTGGCGGAAGTAGAGCTCCAGCGTGGCTTCGGGGTCGGTGTCGAGGATGCCGAAGCTGCGCAGCAGGTGGCCGATGGCGCGGTTGCGGTGGCCGGTGTCGCGCTCGCTCTCGAACACCGCTTCGTCGATGGCCAGCGGCCGGCCGGCATAGCGCGAGAGCGCCGAGACGATGCGCGCCAGCCGCTCCTGCGGCCCGGCCCCGCCCACCAGCGAGGTGGCGGCGATGGCACCGGCGTTGATCATCGGGTTCAGCGGCCGGCCGGTGCCGGGCTCCAGGCTGATGCTGTTGAAGGCTTCGCCCGAAGGCTCCACGCCCACCGTGCGGCGCACGCGCTCGGCGCCCGCGTCTTCCAGCGCCACGCCGTAGACCAGCGCCTTGCTCACGCTCTGCATCGTGAAGGGCTGGCGGCTGTCGCCCACCTCGTAGACCTGGCCGTCCACCGTGGCGATCACGATGCCGAACCAGGCCGGGTCGGCCTTGGCCAGTTCGGGGATGTAGCTGGCGGCCTGGCCAGAGAACTCGGCGCTCAGCGTGCGGTGCAGCTTCTGCAGGTAGGCCTGGATCGGAAAGGTCGTGGCCTCGGGGCGCGGGGGGCTCATGCAGCAGGGTTATGCAAGCTTCGTGCGCGCAAGCGCCTCAAGCCGGGGCGGGGCATGGTCGCCCACCGTGCGCAAGGCCTGCGCCGTGGGGCGACCTTGCACCGCCGTGGTGCGGTTTGCGCTTCGGCGTGTCGGTGCGCGCGGTGCGGGCCAGGTTTCACCGACCGTCACGAAAGCCGCGCACGATGAAAAGTTTTGCGGGCCGCGGTCTGTACCTCGCCGCCCGTGCCTGCCCAGCCCCGACCCTTGCCTGCCCACACCCCTGCCGCCGCACCCGGCCGCCGCCCACCGGCCGCGCGGCTGCTGGCGGCCGTGCTGACCCATGCGCCCGAGAACGCGGCCTACGGGCTGATGGCCTTCGCGCCGCTGGGCGTGGCCTTCGGGCCGGTGGCGATGTCGCTGGCCCTGCTGGCCGCCGTGGCGGCCAACGCCGTGGCCTCGGTGCTGGGTGGCGGGCACCTGGTGGGTGGGCCGCGTGCTGCATTGGCGCTTTTGACGGCGGCCCTGATCCAGTCGCTGCTGCCGCTGTGGCAAAGCGGGCAGGCCGCCACCGATGCCGCGCTCATCCTCGCGCTGGTGGCCGCCGGCGTGGCGCTGGCCGGCCTGCTGCAGGTGGGCTACGGCCTGCTGCGCCTGGGCAGCCTGGTCAAGTACATGCCCTACCCGGTGCGGCTGGGCCTGACCAGCGGCATCGGCCTGCTGCTGGCCCTGAGCGCCTGGCCCTTGATGACGGGTATCGGCCTGGCCGCCCCCGGCAACGGCGCCAGCCACGTGGTGCCGCACTTCCAACCGTGGACCCTGGCCGTCGGCGCGCTGGCCGCCGGCGTCACCGGTCTGGCCGCGTGGCGCCGCTGGCGCGTGCCGGCCTTGATGGCGGGTTTGCTGGCGGGCGTGGCGCTCTTCGGGCTGCTGCACCTGGGCTGGCCGGCCCTGGAGCTGGGCGCCCTGGCCGGGGCACCCTTGCTGAGCTGGGGTGCGGTGCAGTTCTGGCAGGGCGGGCTGGCGCTGCCCGCCGGCCCGTTGCCGTCGCTGGCCACTGCCGAGCTGCTGTTCGGCTACGCGCTCACGGTCTCGGCGCTGGCCAGCCTGGACACGCTGCTGGCCACCTCGCTCGTCGACGGCCAGCGCCGCGTCTGGCGCGATGCCGACCGCGAGCTCGTGGCCCAGGGCCTGGGCCAGATGGCCGGTGCGGCGGTGGGTGCGCAGCCTTCTTCGCCCTCGGTGCCGCGCTCGCTGAGCCTGCTGGTCGACGCTGCGCCGGCTGCGACATTGGGCCGCGTGCTCGGGCTGGCCTACGCGCTGCTGATGCTGGGCGCGGCGCTGGCAGCGACCTGGGTGCTGGCCTTCCTGCCGCTCAGCGCCTTGGGCGGCGTGCTCTTCGGCCAGGGCCTGGCGATGGTGGCGCCGGCCTTGCTGAGCACCCCTTGGCGGCTGGGCCGGCAGGCCCTGCGCCGCCGCCGCAAGACCGAGGCCAGCGGCGCCGGCGCGGCCGCGCCGCAGGCGCTGCTGTGGGGCCACTGGGTGGTGGCCCTGGCCGTGGCCTTGGCCGCGCTGCTGCTGGGTGTGGGGCCGGCCTTGCTGATCGGCGGTGCGCTGGCGGTGCTGCTCTTCGTGCGCGCCAACCTGCGCGATGTGGTGCGCGGCGTGTGGCGCGGCAACGAGCGGCACTCGCTGAAGGTGCGGCCGGCCGCGCACATGCAGGCCTTGCGCACGCATGGCGCGCGCATCGCCCTGATCGAACTGGAAGGGCCGCTCTTCTTCGGCACGGCCGACGCCTTGCGCACGCGCCTGCACGGCCTGAGCCTGGACACCGAGCGTGTGGTGCTCGACCTGCGCAGCGTGCACGAGGTGGACGTCACGGGCGCCCGCATCCTCTACGAATGCACGCAGGACTGGGCGGCTGCCGGCAAGCGCCTCATCCTGGCCGAGTGGGACGCCACCGACCCGCGCCGCCAGGCGCTGCAGGCCGTGGCCGACGCGCGGGCGCGTTCGTCGCTGCACTTCGAGGAGCAGGCAGACCGCGCGCTGGAGCGTGCCGAAGACGAACTGCTGGCGCAGCTGGGCAAGGTGCCGGCCGGTGCGCAGGCGCTGCAGCTGCAAGCCACGGCGCTGGCGCGCGGCCTGGATGCCGAAGAGATCGCCTGCCTGCAGGCCGCCACCACCGCGGTACGTTTCGCACAGGGCGAGTGGCTGTTCCGCCGCGGCGAAGCCGGCGACGCCATCTTCCTCAGCCTGGCCGGGGACATCGGCCTGCACGTGCCCGGCGGCACGCGCCGCCTGGCTTCGCTGGCCCCAGGCGTGAGCCTGGGCGAGATCGCCGTGCTGGGCCAGGGCCAGCGCACGGTGGACGCCATCGCCGAGACCGAGGTCATCGCGCTGCGCCTGCCAGCGGCTGCGCTGGTGCGGTGGCAGGCCGAGCGGCCGCAGCTGGCCGCCAAGCTGCTGCACAACATCGCGCTCCAGCTGGCCGACCGCCTGCACCTGCTGACGGGTGATCTGGCGCTCTGGATGGCGCGGGCCGGCGCGGTGCAGCGCCCCGCTTCGCCCGCCTTGCCACCCGCGGGCACGGGCGCCGACGACGCGCGCGCCTGGCCGGGCGAGGCCTGAGCGGCGGCTGCCTGGCTCAGAGCTGCACGCGGGAACCCAGCTCCACCACCGAGCCTGGCGGCAGGCGGAAGAAGCCGGCCACGCCGCCCGCGTTGCGGCTCATCAGTGCATAGAGGCGCTCGCGCGCCGTGCGCCACCACGGGCCGGCCGGCGGCACCACGGTCTCGCGGCTGAGGAAGTAGCTGCTCTCGAAGGCCGGCACGCGCAGGCCTTGCGCTTCGGCCAGCGCCAGCGCGCGCGGCACGTCGGGCGCCTGCATGAAGCCGAAGTGCAGCGTCACGCGCCAGAAGCCGTGGCCCAGCGCTTCCACCACGGTGCGCTCGGCCATCGAAACCCAGGGCTGTTCGGCGAAGCGCACCGTCAGCACCACGTTGCAGGCGTGCAGCACCTGGTTGTGCTTCAGGTTGTGCAGCAGGGCCTGCGGCGCGGTCTCGGGGTCGGCCACGGGGTAGATGGCGGTGCGCTCGGCGCGCGGCAGGCTGCGCGGGTCCAGGCTCTGCAGGAAGTCGGCCATGGGCACGCCGTCGCGGCGCGTGGCGTTCATCTGCAGGCGGCGGCCGCGCGCCCAGGTGGCCATGCCGATGAAGAGCACTGCGCCCAGGGCCAGGGGCATCCAGCCGCCGTCGAAGAACTTCAGCGCACAGCCGGCCACCAGCGCCAGGTCGATGGTCACGAAGAACACCGTGGCTGCCGTCACCAGCGGCGCCGGCAGGCCCCAGCCCTTGCGCACGACGAACCAGGTCAGCAGCGTCGTGATCAGCATCGTCAGCGTGACGGCGATGCCATAGGCCCCGGCCAGCGCCGAGCTGCTGCCGAAGAACAGCACCGCGGCCACCACGCCGGCCAGCAGCGCCCAGTTCACCGCCGGCATGTAGATCTGCCCGCGCTCGGTGGCCGAGGTGTAGCGCACCGTCAGCCGCGGCAGGAAGCCCAGCTGCATGGCCTGCTGCGTGAGCGAGTAGGCGCCCGAGATCACGGCCTGCGAAGCGATGATGGCCGCCAGCGTGGCCAGCACCAGCGCCGGCACCAGCAGCGCCTCGGGGAAGAGGCGGTAGAAGGGGTTCTGCAGCGCCGTGGGGTCGCCCATCAGCAGCGCGCCCTGGCCCATGTAGTTCAGCGCCAGGCCGGGCAGCACGAGGCCCGTCCAAGCCAGCTGGATGGGCCGTCGGCCGAAGTGGCCCATGTCGGCGTACAGCGCCTCGGCGCCGGTGAGCGCCAGCACGATGGCGCCGAGCGCGGCCCACACTTTCCAGCCACGGTCGGCCAGGAACTCGAAGGCGTGCATCGGGTTCAGCGCCGCCAGGATGGCCGGCTGCTGCACGATGTGCACCACGCCGATCACACCCAGCGTGCTGAACCACAGCACGATGATGGGCCCGAAGAAGCGGCCCACCACGCGCGTGCCCACGCGCTGCACCGCGAACAGCCCCACCACGATGGCCACCGTGGCCGGCACCACCCAGGGCTTCAGCGCCGGGGTCAGCACCTCCATGCCTTCCATCGCGCCCAGCACCGAGATCGCTGGCGTGATGATGCTGTCGCCGTAGAACAGCGTGGCGCCGGCCACGCCCAGCAGCAGCAGCGCGTGGCGCAGGCGCGGCTGGCCGCGCGTGGCCTGCGCGGCCAGGGCCGTGAGCGCCAGGCCGCCGCCTTCGCCGCGGTTGTCGGCGCGCAGGATGAGCAGCACGTACTTCAGCGTCACCACCAGCATCAGCGCCCAGAAGATGGTCGACACCGCGCCGATGATGTGCACGGCGTCCAGCGGCACGCCGGTGGCGTGGCCGAAGACCTCCTTCATCGTGTAGAGCGGGCTGGTGCCGATGTCGCCGTAGACCACGCCGATGGCGGCCAGCGTGAGCGCGGCCGTGCCCTGGCGCTGCAGGCCGGGTGGAACGACGGGGTCGGCCGCTGGAAGGGAAGCAGAAGGGCTGTGCATGGGCAGGCCGCAGGCAGTGAAGGAGCCTGCAGCGTGCCGGCACCGGCATCAGGAACGCATAAGGATGCGGCCCCGCCCGGGTTGTCTTCAGCCCGGCGGCGCGGCCAGCCGGTAGCCCACGCCGGGCTCGGTGAGCAGCAGTTGCGGCTCGGCCGGCAGTGCCTCGAGCTTGGCGCGCAGCTGGCCCATGTAGAGGCGCAGGTAGTGCGTGTGCTCGGTGAACTCGGGCCCCCACACCTCGGCCAGCAACGTGCGGTGCGTCACCACCTGCCCGGCGCTGCGCACCAGGCGCGCCAGCAGCTGGAATTCGGTGGGCGTGAGGTGCACCTCCAGGCCTTCGCGCTGCACGCGGCGCGCGGCCAGGTCCACCTGCAACGCGCCGTGGGCGTAGTGCGTGACGGCCGGCCGCAGCGCCAGCCCGCCGTGGCGCAGCGCCACGCGCATGCGCGCCAGCAGCTCACCGATGCTGAAGGGCTTGACGAGGTAGTCGTCGGCACCGGCATCCAGCAGGCCGATCTTCTGTGCCTCGCCTTCGCGCGCGGAGATCACGATCACCGGCAGCGCACCGCCGCGCCGCAGCTCGGCCAGCAGCGTGGCGCCTTCGCCATCGGGCAGGCCCAGGTCCAGCAGGACGATCTGCGGCGCGGTCTCGGGCGTGGCGTGGGCCAGCAGCGCGCGCGCGTCGGCCAGGCTGGCGGCGGCGGCCACGCGGTGGCCTTCCACCTCCAGGGCCTCGCGCAGCGTGCGGCGCAGCTCGCGGTCGTCTTCCACCAGCAGCACACGCAGGCTCATGGGGCGGCCTCGTCTGGGGTGGGCGGTGCCGGCGGCAGCGGCAGCACGCACTCGAAGCTGGCGCCGCCATGCGCGCGGGCGCGGTAGCGCAGCGTGCCGCCGTGGGCCTGCGCGATGGCGCGGCACAGCGCCAGGCCCACGCCAGCACCACGGCGCGATGGCGCGTCGGCCGCCGGCGCCGCCGGGCCGCTGCCCCGTTCGAAGGCCTGGAAGATGCGCTCGCGCTCCGCCGGGGGCACGCCGGGGCCGCGGTCGCGCACGGCCAGCACCAGCGCGGGCGCTGCGGCGGGCGCTGCTTCGCGGTGCACACGCAGTTCCACCTCGGCCACACCATCGGTGCCGTTCACGCCGTTCGCGCCGCTCTGGCCGTGCGTGAGCGCGTTGAACACCAGGTTGTCGAGCAACTGCACGATCAGCTCGGCACTGCAGCGCAGCAGCGGCAGGCCGGGCTCCACGCGCAGTTTCAGCACCAGCGCCGGGTGCTGCTGGCGCAGGCGCTGCACCACGCTGCCGGCGAGTTCTTCCACCGATTCCCAGGCCAGCCAGGCGGCCGGCAGCGCATGCCCGGGTGCGCCCAGGCGCGCCAGCTGCAGCGTGTTGTTCGTCAGCCGCGTGAGGTGGCCCACCTCGTCGACGATGCGCGCGGCCAGGCGCTGGCGCTGCGCCGGGCTCAGGCGTTCGTCCTGCGCCTGCAACGACGAGGCGGCGCCCAGCACCGTGGCCAGCGGCGTGCGGTAGTCGTGCGAGATGCCGGCCAGCAGCGTGTTGCGCAGCTGCTGGGCCTGCGCCTCTTCGGCGGCGGCCGCGGCGGCGGCGTGCGCGCGGGCGCGGGCCAGCGCCAGGCCGAACTGGTCGCACAGCGCCTGCGCATGGGCGCGGGCCGTAGCGGCTGCATCGGGCGCCAGAGGCGGCTGGCGCAGCAGCGCCGCACCCAGGCTGCTGGCGTGCGCTGCGCCGCTGCGGCCGCGCAAGGGCAGGTACCAGGCCGGCTGTTCCTCGTGCTTGCCGGTGCCCGGGCCCATGGCCTGCCCGCGGCTGAGGCACAGCCACAGGCCGGTGCGCTCGTCGGCATCGGCCTCGCCCAGCAGCGTGCAGGCCTGCGGGCCGTCGCTGTCCGGCGCGCCCAGCATCAGCGCGCTGAGGGCCTCGCCTGCCGCGGTGGACGGGCTGAGCCGGCCCAGCAGCGCGCGCAGCGCAGGCGCGGCCTGCAGCGGGTCGTCGGCATCGCGCAGCCGCTCTCCCAGCTGCAGCAGGTCTTGCGCGCGCTGGGCGTGGGCGCGCTCGGCCGCGGCCAGGCGGCGCTGGCGGTCCATCAGCAGCGTGACGACCGTGCTCACCACGCCCAATGTCAGCAGCAGCAACCAGTGCGCGCGCAGGTCGACATCGAAACTGCCGCGCGGCGGCACGAAGCCGACATTGAAGCCCACCACCGCCAGCAGCGCCGTGGCCAGGGCCAGCCACAGCGGCAGCCAAAGCGCAGCCACCGCGGCCGCGAGCACCGGCACCAAGGCGAGTTGTGCCAGTTCGGCATGGCCGTCCAGCGCCACCATCAGCGCCGCGGCCAGCGCCCACACCAGCAGCCCGGGCCAGACGCGGTGGGCGCGGCGCTGCGCCGGGGTCTGTGCACGTGCCTGTGCCTGCGCCAGGGTCGAGGCCATGCGCCTGCCGCCGCTTCAGCGCGCTTCGGCCAGGAAGGCTTGCACCGCCGCCAGCCCGGCCGAGGGGTTCTCTTCCTGCGGCACGTGGCCCACGCCGGGCAGCACCACCAGGCGGGCCTGGGGCAGATCGCGCAGGTAGTCTTGCGCGTTGGCCACGGGGATCATGCGGTCGGCCTCGCCCCACAGCAGCAGCGTGGGTGCCTGGATGGTGCGCAGCAGCGGCGGCGGGGGCAGCAGGTTCAGCTGCTGCATGCGCGCGATGATGGCCGGCCGCACGCCAGGCGCCAGCATCAGCGCGTGGTAGCGCGTGACGAGCTCTTCGGTCATCACTGCCTCGGGGTTGGCGTAGGCCGGCGCCAGGCTCCAGCGCAGCACCGCCTTGGGCAGCGCGAACTGCATGGCCTTGGCCACCAGGCCCACGTCAGGCGCCTTGCCGTACTCGAAGCCGGGGCTGGCGAAGCCGTCTGGGGCCACCAGCACCAGCCGATCGACCCGCGTGGGCTCGGCCGCGGCGTAGCGCCAGGCCAGGCGCCCGCCCATCGAGTGCCCCAGCACCGTGGCACGCGCCACACCGCGTTGCGTGAGCAGCGCCGAGAGCAGCGCGATGCCGCGTTCGTCGCTGTAGTCGCCGCTGGGGTCGGCGCCGGTGAGGCCGGCGCCCGGCAGGTCGATGCGGATGACGCGGTGCGTGGCCGCCAGGCCCGTGGCCCAGGCTTCCCAGGTGTGCAGGCTGCCGCCGAAGCCGTGCAGCATCAGCACCACCGGGCGCTCGGGGCCGGCCTGCGGCGCGCTGTCGCGCACGTGCAGGCGCAGCCCCATCAGATCGACGAACTCGCTGGGCGGGCCGGCGTAGCGGGCTTCCAGCTCGGCGCGCGGCAGGTCGGGCGTCCACAGCCAGCCGCCACCGAGCAGCGCCAGCAAGAGCAGCAGCGCGAGGGCCATGCGCTTCACGCCCGCGGCGCGCCCGGCAAAGGCAGGCATGCGGCCCTCACCGCGCCACCGGGCCCAAAGCCTGCCGTGCGATGGCGGCATAGGCGTCCAGCGCGCGCAGCTTCTCTTCGGCCAGCGGACCCTGGCGCGAGTTGGCAGCCGTCACCGGGCGCGTGGCATCGGGCCCGTAGCGGGCCAGCGCCGCGCGCAGCGCATCCCGCTCGGCGCGCGGCAGCCGTGGCCCGGCCAGCAGCAGCGGCCCGGGCACGTCGCCGATGCTCGCCAGCACGCGCTCGCCGCGCGGCGTGGCCGCGGGCAGCGTGGCCAGTTGCGTGTCGGCCGCCACCACGGCCGCCACCTCGTCGCGGTCCAGCGCGTACATGGCGCTGTTCACCGAGGCCATCGACAGCAGCTGCACCTGCGTGCCCAGGCCCTGCGTGTCCAGCCAGCGCCTGCCCACGGTGGCCGTGAGCGAGAGCGGGTCCAGCGTGCCCACGCTGCGCCCGCGCAGATCGGCCGGGCTGCGCACCGGGCCGGTGTCTTTCACCAGCACCAGCACCGTGACCGGCGCGGCGGGTGCGGCCAGCAGCTCGCAGCCCCAGTCCAGCAGGGCCAGACGGGCCAGGTGCGCCGGCAACTGCACCACCGCGTGCTCGCCGCGCCGCGCTTCTTCGGCCAGCGTGCGGAAATCCTTGGCGCTCAGCAGTTGCACCGGGCGCTGCAGGTGCTTTTCGAGGTGTTCGCGCAGCGGCCGGTAAGCGTTGAGCAGCGAGCCCGGCGAGAGAAAGGGCGCCAGCACGATGGACAGCGGCTCGCGGCCGGCCGGCGGCGTGCCCGGCCCGGCGCTTTGTGGTGTGCTCTGTGCCGCCGCCGGGCCGCCTGCGAAGGCCAGCGCCGACAGCGCCGTCCAACCCATCAGCCCCAGCCTGCCGTGGCACTGGCGGCGGTTCATGGCGCGGCCCCAGCGGCAGCGGTGGCTGGGCCGGCGGCGTCGGGGGCGAAGCGGGCGTCCAGCACGGCGAGTAGCCCGGCCACGTCCACGGGCTTGGTGATGTAGCGCTCGAAGCCGGCTTGCAGCGCGCGCCGCACGTCGGCCGGCATCGCGTTGGCGCTCAAGGCCAGCAGCGGCAGCTGCGCCTGGCCCCCGGCGCGCAGGCGGCGGCAGAGCTCCACGCCGTCGATGCCGGGCAGGTCGATGTCGACCAGGGCGGCGTCGTAGCCACCCTGCAGCAGGCGCTGCAGGCCCTGCAGACCGTCCTCGGCCACGTCCAGCGTCCAGGCCGGGCGCAAGCGCAGCAGCTCGCGCATCAGGGCCACGTTCGATGGGTTGTCTTCCACGTACAGCAGGCGCCGCGGTGAGAACAGGTGGTGCTGCGGCGGCGCGGGCACGGCCACGGGGGGCGGCATCGGCTGCGGCGCTGCCGCCACCGGCAGCGTGACGCTGAACACCGAGCCCTCGCCAGGGGTGCTGTGCAGGTCGAGTCGGCCTTGCATCAGCTCGACCAGCCGGCGCGTGATGACGAGCCCGATGCCCGTGCCTTCGGCCGCTTCGCCCTCGGCCACGAAGCGCGTGAAGGGCTGGTAGAGCTGCTCGCGCTGGGCCGCCGTGAAGCCGCGGCCGGTGTCGTGCACGGCCAGCGTGCGCTGGCCATCGGCCGCGGGCGCCAGGCTCACCCACACCTGCCCGCCTTCGCGGTTGTACTTGACGGCATTGCTCAGCAGGTTGGCCAGCACCTGCTTGAGCCGCTTGCGGTCGGCCGTGACCCAGGCGCCGCCCGGCTCGGCCACCGGACCCTGCAGCGTGATGCGCCGCGCAGCGGCCTGGGTCTGCACCAGCTGCAGCGATTCGTTCACCAGGGCCTGCAGTTCCACGGGCTCGGACGAGGTGCTCATCGAGCCGGCCTCGATGCGCGCGAGGTCGAGCACGTCGTTGATGAGTGCCAGCAGGTGCCAGCCGGCCGACTCGATCTGCGCCACCTTCTGGCGGTCGGCTTCGTTCAGCCGCGCGCGTTCCAAGGCCAGCAGCTGCGAGAAACCGAGGATGGCGTTCAAGGGCGTTCGCAGCTCGTGGCTCATGCGCGAGAGGAACTCGCTCTTGGCCTGGCTGGCGCGCTCGGCTTCGTCCTTGGCGCGTTGCAGTTCGGCGGTGCGGCGCTGCACACGCTGCTCCAGCGTGTCGTTGGCCTCGCGCAGCGCCTGCTGCTGCGTCTGCAGCTCGCCCAGCTGGCCCTGGATGGCCCCGGCCATGCGGTTGAAGGCCTGGGCCAGCGCGTCGAACTCCGTCACCCGGCTGCCGGCCAGCCGCGTGCCGTAGTCGCCCTCGGCCACACGGCGGCTGGCCAGTGCCAGCTTGTCCAGGCCGCGGCCCAGCCAGGCCACGCCCAAGGTCAGCAGCAGGGCGCCGGCGAGCAGCACGCCCACCGCGATCAGCGCGCTGTTGCGGCGCAGCTTCTCGCGCGCTTCCTCCAGGGTGTCCATGCGGATGGCAAAACGCACCTCGCCCAGCACCTGCCCCGACAGCGTGACGGGCGCGACACTCAGCGCGGCCGTGCCGGCCGGCGGCGTGCCGGCGCGGGCCACCTCGCGGTCGCGGTTGTCGCGCAGCTCGATGTAGGCCAGGTTGCGGCTGCGCTCGTTCTCGCGCAGCAGTTCGGTGATGGTGGCGTAGTCCCGCGTGGCCAGCAGCGGCCCGAGGGCGGCCACCAGCAGCGGCGTGACCGATTGGCGCTCGATCTCGAAGCGCTCCTGCAGCGTCTGCTGCATCAGCGCCTGCGCGTTCCACAGCAGCAGGCCCAGCATCGCCGCCAGGGTGACGAGGCCGAGCAAGAGGTACTGGCTGCGGAGCGATCGGAACAAGGCGGAGGCGGCTAACGCCCGAAAAGACGGTGGCCGGATTGTCCCCCACCGGCCCGCCCCGGCCCGGCTAAGGCGCGCGGTGCGGTGCGCGCCCACATCAGGGTAAGTCTTGAACGCCAGGCGGCGGCGCCGCCGTTACCTTCACGCACCCCTTTTCTTGCCACCCTCCGGAGACCTCCTCATGAAACGCCGTTCCTTCGTGCAAGGTGCCGCTGCCGCCGCCCTGGGCGTGCCCCACCTGGCCGGCCTGGCCCAGCAGAGCGTGACGCTGAAGTTCCACACCTACATGCAGCCCATGAGCAACGTGTGGCTCAGCATGCACAAGCCGTGGATGGACAAGGTCGAGAAGGAATCGGGCGGCCGCATCAAGTTCGAGGCCTACCCGGCCATGCAGCTGGGCGGCACGCCGGTGCAGCTGTACGACCAGGCCAAGGACGGCGTGGTCGACATCGTCTGGACGCTGCCGGGCAACACCGCGGGCCGCTTCCCGCGCGTGGAGGTTTTCGAGCTGCCGTTCATGATGACCAACGCCGAGGCCACCTCCAAGGCCTACTGGGAGTACTTCCAGACCCAGTGCGCCGACGAGTTCAAGGACACCCACGTCATCGCGCTGCAGGTGCACGGCCCGGGCGTCTTCCACAGCGCCAGCAAGCCCATCACCAAGGCCGCCGACCTGAAGGGCATGAAGGTCCGCGGTCCCACGCGCCAGGTGACGAACATGCTGCGCTCGCTGGGCGCCATCCCCGTGGGCATGCCGCTGCCGGGCATCCCCGACGCGCTGAGCAAGGGCACCATCGAGGCCTGCGTCATCCCCTGGGAGGTGGTGCCTTCGGTGAAGGTGCACGAGCTCAGCAAGTTCCACAGCGAGTTTCCGGCCGGCGGCCCGGCGCTCTACACCACCACCTTCGTCATGGCGATGAACAAGGCGCGCTACGAAGGCCTGGCGCCCGACCTGAAGAAGGTCATCGACAACAACAGCGGCATGGCCACCAGCGCCTGGCTGGGCAAGACGCAGGAAAGCAACGACCCCATCGGCCGCAAGAGCGCCACCGACCGCAAGAACGCCATCCACACCTTCACGGCCGCCGAGACGCAGGAGTTCATCCAGCTCAGCGCCGCCATCGACGACGCCTGGGTGGCCGACATGGACAAGCGCGGCTTCAAGGGCAAGGCCCTGCTCGACAGCGCCAAGGCGCTGATCGCCAAGCACACGCGCGGCTGAGGCCTTTCACGCCAGTCAGCCCAGCCCGGCGGGCGTGAGCCTCGCCGGGCTGCTTTCCCGCGTTCCCCCTGTGACCGCCGATGTCGGCGGCCTTCCACAGCACCGGGGAACCCACGTGAAGCATCTTTTCCTGACCGCCCTGCTGAGTGCCACGCTGCTGGCGCAGGCCCAGCCGACCTCCGGCACGCCCAGCCCTTCCAGCGCAACTGCGGACACCGCCAGCGACGTCGATCCGGCCCTGCAGCTGCCCGAACTCAACCCGGCCGAGTGGTTCGACGGCAAGGGCGGCGGCACCTTCGGCGAGAAGTCGGTCAACTTCCTGCCGCGCAGCAAGCGCGTGGCCTTGGTGGGCTTCCGTGTCATCTTCGTCAACGAGACCTTCGCCCGCGCCCGCGTGCGCGCCAGCTACCTGCCCGGCCGCGACACCACCGGCGCCAGCGCCGGCATGCAGGTCAACCTGAAGGGCGTGGACGACGCCACGCTGCAGGCGCTGACCGACAAGGCCTACGCGCGTTTCTTGGCGCAGTTGCGCGCCAGCGGCCGCGAGGTGATCACCCCGGCCGATGGCAAGTGGGACAACGCGGTCTTCCAAGGGGTGCCGGGGCCGGTGGAAGTGGCCGAAGGCAACACCAAGGGCCGCGCCTTCGCGCCGAAAGGCATGAGCGTGTGGTCGCTGATGATCTTCCCGTGGGCGGCCAGCCGCTTCGACCAGACTGCCTACCGTGCGATGAGCGATGTCTCGCAAAGCCTGGGCGCGCCGCTCACGCTGGCCACCACGCTGGTGGTGGACTTTGCGCAGATGACGTCCACCGGCAACCGCAGCGGCCTGGTGGCGCGCACGGCCGAGGTGGGCACCACGCTGGCCATCAGCGTGAGCCGCATGGACAACCGCATCGTGCGCGCCGAAGAATCGCGCAGCGGCATCGTGATGAAGGGCGATGACGGCCCGCTGAGCCTGACGCGCGCGATCGAGTCGGACATCGAGTTCGCGGTGTTGAGCAAGACCGAGAAGGACCACGGCAGCGGCTTCGGCGGTTTCCTCTCCAAGGCCTTCGTGGGCACGGGCAAGACGGCTTTCCGCCTGGCCGAAACCAGCAACGAGGAGTACGGCAAGGCCGCCACCGCGGTGCTGGAGCGCACCACGGGCACCTTCGCCAAGCTGCTGGCCGCGCACCCGGCGCCCTGACCGGCGCGCGGGCAGCCCGCGCGGCAGGCTTCAGCGGGCGCGCGGGTGGCTCTTGGCGGCCGCGAGAGCCGCGCGGCCCACCCAGGCCGCGCCGCGCACGCCCGAGGCGTCGCCGTGCTGCGCGGGCAGCAGGCGCGTGCGCACCGGGCTCTGGCTGCCAGCAGCGAACACCCAACGCTGCCACAACGCCGGCACGTCGGTGTAGAGCTGCGGCATCAGCGAGAGGCCGCCGCCCAGCACGATGACATCGGGGTCGATCAGGTTGATCACGCTGGCCAGCGCCTGCGCCACGCGGCGCGTGTGGCGGGCCAGGGTCTCGCTGCAGGCTTCGTCACCTTCATGCGCGCGCCGGGCGATGGCCGCGGCGTCCAGCGTGCCGCCGTGGCGCAGCGCGTGGTCGCGTGCCAGGCCCGGGCCCGAGAGCAGGGTCTCGATGCAGCCGCTGCGGCCGCAGTAGCAGGCCCACTGCGGGTCTTGCCCGGCTTCGTCCCAGGGCAGGGGGTTGTGGCCCCACTCGCCGGCCAGGCCGTTGGGGCCCTGCAGCACGCGCCCGTGCACCGCGATGCCGGCCCCTGTGCCGGTGCCCAGGATGGCCGCGAAGACCACGTCCGCTCCGGCCCCGGCGCCGTCGGTGGCCTCGGACAGCGCCAGGCAGTTGGCATCGTTCATCAGCGCCACGGGCTGGCCGAGAGCCGCTTCCACATCGGCCTGCAGCGGCCGGCCGTTCAGGCAGGTGGAGTTGCAGTTCTTCATGAGCCCCGCCTCGCCGGCGGTGCCGGGCGTGCCGAGGCCCACGCTCACCTCGCCCCCGGCCACCGTGCGCGCTGCGGCGGTGAGCGCGGCGATGGTCTGCACGATGGCGGCGTAGTCACCGGCCGGGGTGGGGCGGCGTTCTTTCCACAGCAGCGTGCCGGCCTCGTCCAGCAGCGCGGCTTCGACCTTGGTGCCGCCGAGGTCGATGCCGAGTGCCGGCCGGGGTGCCGGCGCCGATGCCGCGGCGCTGCGGCGGGCCGTGGCCAATCAGATCGGCGCGGTGCGCTCGTTCAGCCAGGCCAGGGCCGCGCCCTGCACGCGCGGCGCCAAACGCTCGCGCACGGTGGCGTGGTAGGCATTGAGCCAGGCCACCTCGTCGGCGCGCATCAGGCTCTTGTCGATGCAGCGCGTGTCGATGGGGCACAGCGTGAGCGTCTCGAACTCGAGGAACTCGTCGAAGGTGGTGCCTTCGGGCGTGGAGGCCGGCACGTTGAGCACCAGGTTCTCGATGCGCACGCCCCACTGGCCGGGCCGGTAAACGCCGGGCTCGATGCTGGTGATCATGCCGGGCTGCATCGCCATCTCGGCATTGGCGATGGCCTTGCTGATGCTCTGCGGGCCCTCGTGCACGTTGAGGAAGTAACCCACACCATGACCGGTGCCGTGGCCGAAGTCGATGCCCTGTTCCCACAACGGCGCGCGCGCCAGGGCGTCGAGCATGGGGCTGAGCGTGCCGCGCGGAAAGCGCGTGCGGCTCAGGTTCATCGTGCCCTTGAGCACCAGCGTGTAGTCGCGCTTCATCGCCGCGCTGACGGTACCGATGGGCCACACGCGTGTGATGTCGGTGGTGCCGCCGAGGTACTGGCCGCCGCTGTCGATGAGCAGCAGGCCGTCGCCTTCGATGACCGCGTGCGAGTCTTCCGTGGCGCGGTAGTGCGGCATCGCGCCGTTGGCGTTGAAGCCGGCGATGGTGTTGAAGCTCAGGCCCACGAAGCCCGGGCGCTGGGCGCGCTCGGCGCTCAGCTTCTCGTCGATGGTGAGCTCGGTGATGCGTTCGCCGCGGGCCATCGCGGCCTCGAACCAGGCGTAGAAGGCGCACATCGCCGCGCCGTCTTCGGCCATCGCTTCGCGCACGAACTCGGCTTCTTGCGCGCCCTTGCGGCTTTTCAGCAGCGTGCTCGGGTTGATGGCTTCCACCACCGCGCAGGCCACACGCTGGCGGAAGCCCAGCGTCACGCGCTTGGGGTCGATGAGCAGTTGGGCCTCGGCGCCCAGGGCTGCCAGGGCCGCGCCGGCTTCGGCATAGGGCGCCACGCGCAGGCCGTCTTGCGCGAGCGTGGCGGCCAGCGCCGTGCTGACCTTGCCCGCGCCGACGAAGAGCGTGGCGCCGGTCAGGTCGAGCAGCACGTGGCCGAGGAAGACGGGGTTGTAGGTCACGTCGCTGCCGCGCAGGTTGGTGAGCCAGGCGATGTCGTCGACGGTGCTGATGAAGTGGTGCGTGGCGCCGTGCGCGGCCATCGCCTGGCGCACCTGCGCGAGCTTGTTCGCGCGCGGTAGCGGCGCGTGCGGCGCTGCGTGTTCGTAGACGGGCTGCGCCGGCAGCGCGGGGCGCTCGGGCCAGATCGCATCGAGCAGGTCGAGGTCGGTGCGCAGCACCACGCCGGCCGCGTCCAGCGCGGCCTTCAGCGCCTGCGCGGCGGCCAGACCCAGCACCTGGCCGTCCACGGCCACCACCGCGCCGCGCGGCGTTTCGCGCGCCAGCCAGTGGATGTGGTCGGCGCTGGTGCCGGTGGCGATCTTCACGAGGTCGATGCCCGTGCCGGCGAGTTCGGCCTCGGCCTGCACCCAGTAGCGGCTGTCGGCGAACAGCGCCGCGCGCTCCACCGTCACCACCAGCGTGGCCATGCTGCCGGTGAAGCCGCTGAGCCACTGCCTGCCCTGCCAGCGCTCGGGCAGGTACTCGCTGAGGTGGGGGTCGGCGCTGGGCATCAGCAGCGCGTGCACGCCTTGCCGGGCCATTTCTTCGCGCAGCTGCGTGATGCGCAGGCGGACGGGGGAGGTGCGGGTGTCCATGGGGCGGTGCTCCAGCAAAGGCGGGCGTAAAGAACGGAATTCTAGGTGCCGGGGGCGCTTGATGCCCCCGCTGGCAGGGGCGGCGGCAGGGCGGCCTCGGCCCGTGCCTGCAGCCGTTTGCGCACCAGGTGGATGTGGCCGCGCAGGTCGTAGAGCTCGTTGGTGAAGGACAGCGGCAGGCCGATGTTCTCGGTCTGCAGATCCAGCTGTTCCAGGCGCTGGCGCAGCGCGGCGATGTCGGCGCCCGGCGCCTCCAGCTCGCTTTCGATGGCGCGCAGGTGGCCGTACCAGCGGTAGACGCGCGAACGCAGTCGCATCGTCACCAGCGGCGGCAGGATGCGCGAGAGCGGCACCAGCGCGGCCAGCAGCGGCAGCAGCACGATCCACATGCGGTCGATGAAGTTGGCCAGCCAGAAGGGCAGGTACTGCTGCAGCCAGGGCGGGCCGCTGCGGTAGAAGCGCGCGGCGGCCGGCGCCAGTGGCAGCTCGTCGGCGCTGGGCTGCGGGAAGTCGCCCGCGCGCTGGAACCAGCCGGCCTCGCCGTGCACCTTCTGCGCGGCCTGCAGCAGCAACTGCACCAGCGCCGGGTGCAGATCGGCCCGCACGGCCAGCGTGGCGGTGGTGGCCACCAGCGGCAGGTCTTGCGGCGGCTGCACGGTGGCGGGGTCGAGCGTGCCGCGCGGCAGTGTCTGCGGGCGCAGGAAGGCATGGCGGCGCGCGTAGGCCTCGGCCAGCGGCAGCCCGACCGGGCGCACGCCGGTGGTGCCCAGCAGGTACTGCACGAGCGGTGCCTCGGCGGCGGAGACGAGTGCCAGCGCGTCGACGCGGCCGCTCACGAGGGCCAGCACGCCGTCCAGGTCAGGCGGCGTTCCACCGGCTGACGATGCGCTGGCGCCGGCCGGTGCCGCCGCGGCCGGCAGCGCCAGGCCGCTCTGTGCTGCAAGTTGCCGGAAGAGTTGCTCGGTGCCGCCGCCCGCGGGCCCGGTGTCGATGCGCCAGCCGGCCAGTTCGGCCAGGCCTTGCGGCAGGCGGCCGCCGTTCAGGCGTGCGGCGCTGTCTTCGCGCACGAAGATCCACAGCGGCTCCACCGCCACGCTGCCGAGCGACTGCACGGCAGCGCCTTCTCGCGCCGGGGAAGGCGACGAAGCGGCTGCCGTTGCCGCTGATGCCGCCACTGGCACTGCCAGCGCACCGCCTTGCAGGAAGGCCGCATGCACGCCCGAGCCCGGCTCGCGCAGCAGCCGCAGGTTCTCGTCCGAGCCTGCGGTGGCCCGCAAGCTCACTTTCAGCCCGTGCTGGGCCAGCAGCGGCTGGTAGCGGCGGGCGAAGTCGTCATAGGCGCCGCGTTGGGGCCCGGTGGCGATGACGAGGTGTTTGTCGGGCGTGGGCTCCAGCAGCACCCAGGCCGCACCCACCAGCAGCGCCGCGATCAGCAGCAGCGCGCCCCACACCGGCAGTGCCACGCGCAGCGCGCTCAGGCCCGCGGCGCGAGGGGCAGGCTGGGGCGGCACGGGCGGGCTCATGCGGGGCACGATAGCGCAGGCCCTGGGGCCGGCGGCACCCCCAGGTGCGACCCGGAGGTGCGGAAGGGCCCCGGCTGCTAAGCTGGCCGGCCCTGCTGTTCACCCCCGGAGGCCGAGATGCCCGGACTGCTGCCCCACGTCGACCCTGACGGCCTGCTCGAGTACTCGGTGGTCTACACCGACCGCGCGCTCAACCACATGGCGCCGCGCTTCCACCGCGTGATGCAGGACGTGAGCGCCACGCTGAAGCAGGTGTACGGCGCCACCTCGGCCATCGTGGTGCCCGGCAGCGGCAGCGTGGGCATGGAAGCCGTGGCGCGCCAGTTCGCGACCGACCGCCGCGTGCTCGTCATCCGCAACGGCTGGTTCAGCTACCGCTGGAGCCAGATCTTCGAGATGGGCCGTATCCCGAGCGAGACCACGGTGCTGAAGGCGCGCCTGACCGGCACCGCACCGAAGTCGCCCTTCGCCCCGGTGCCGGTGGACGAGGCCGTGGCCGCCATCCGCGCTGGCAAGCCCGAGGTGGTGTTCGCGCCGCACGTGGAAACCTCGGCCGGCATGCTGCTGCCCGACAGCTACCTGAAGGCCATCGCCGACGCCGTGCACGCACACGGCGGCCTCTTCGTGCTGGACTGCGTGGCCAGCGGCGCCATTTGGGTCGACATGAAGGCCACCGGCGTGGACGTGATCGTCACCGCGCCCCAGAAGGGCTGGAGCAGCACGCCCTGCGCCGGCCTCGTGATGCTGGGCGAGCGTGCGCGGGCGCAGATCGAGCACACCACGAGCACCAGCTTCGCGCTGGATCTCAAGAAGTGGCTCTCCATCATGGAAGCCCACGAGAAAGGCACGAACGCCTACCACGCCACATTGCCCACCGACGGCCTGGCGCAACTGCGCGACGTGATGACCGAAACGGCCGCCTTCGGCTTCGACACCGCCAAGGCGGCGCAGCAGGAACTCGGCCGCCGCGTGCGCGCCTTGCTGGAGAGCAAGGGCATCCACAGCGTGGCCGCACCGGGTTTCCAGGCGCCGGGCGTGGTGGTGAGCTACACCGACCACGCCGACTGGCAGAACACCAAGGCCTTCGCCGCGCAGGGCTTGCAGATCGCTGCCGGCGTGCCGCTGGCCTGCGACGAGCCGGCCGATTTCCGCAGCTTCCGCGTGGGCCTCTTCGGCCTGGACAAGCTGAAGAACATCGACCGCACGGTGGCCAGCTTCGAGCGCGCCTTGCTGGCGCTGCTGTAGCAGGCCGCGGCTTCAGGCCGCGCGGCGGCGCTGCCAGGCCAACAGGCCACCGGCGGCCAGCAGCAGGGCCAGCGTGGACGGCAGCGGCACGGCCTGCTGCGCGGCCTCGAAGGTGTAGGTGATGCTCAGCGCGCCGTTCAGCCAGCCGGCCGACTGGCCTTGGCAGTACGCCATCGCCGGGCTGGTGCCCAGGCTGCAATCCTGAACGTCGACGGTGCCCGTGGTGCGGGCCATGAAGTCGATCTGCTGCACGCTTTCGCTCTGGATGAAGCGCGCCAGCGTGAAGCTGCGGCGGTTGCTGCTGCTGGCGCCGCCCCACGCGGTGCCTTGACTGGTCGACCAGGCCTGGCACTCGGCCTCGCCGGTGCCGGTGGCCTCACAGCTCAGCAGGCTGGAGTTGACGTTGCGCTGCCACAGGGTCTCGGCCGCACCCGGGCCGCTCATGAACAGCGCGAACAGCGCCGAATTGCGGCCCAGCACGGCAATGTCGGCTTCGGGCGCGTTGCGCATGCAGGCGGCACCACAGCCGCTCGTGCTGGCGTAGCCCATCAGGCTGGCGTTGGTGGTCCAGCGCGCGTTGTAGCTGAGGTCCACGGCCAGCAGCGTGCCGAGCGAACCGTCGAAGGCCTCCAGGCTGAAGTTGTTGCTGGTGCCGTCCTGCAGGCGCTGGGCGCTGACCAATTCACCGGTGGCCGTGTTGTGAAAAACGGCGAATTTGCTGGTGTAGGTGATGCTGGTGGGCGCGGCCTGTGCGGTGGCACTCAGCAGCATCGCGCTGGCGAGGCCCAAGGTGGCAACAGCCGTGCGGGCGGTGGCGGGCATGTTCACGTCGAAATCCTGGTTCCCAACTTCGGCCTCGGGCTTGCAGCACCTGGGGGTGCTGCAGGCTTGCGGTCATGCCGCAGGGCCGTATGCAGGTGTTGCAGCAGGCTTCGTGCCACGGGCGTGGCGGCGTGATTTCCTGCCCGCGGGCGCGGGCGCTTCGTGAATGAATTGGCGCCGTGGCTCCCCGCAGATGCGCGTTTGCGCGAAGGTGCGCGCCGGGCTGTCAGGTCAACCGACAGCCAACTCCTTCACGGCCCGTCAGAGCTCGGTGCGCAGCGTCCAGATCTCGGGGAAGAGCACCACGTCCAGCATCTTGCGCAGGTAGCTCACGCCACCGGTGCCGCCCGTGCCGCGCTTGAAGCCGATGACGCGCTCGACGGTGGTGACGTGGCGGAAGCGCCAGAGCCGGAAGGCGTCTTCCAGGTCGGTGAGTTCTTCGCCCAGCTGGTACAGGTCCCAGTGCTGCTGGGGCGCGCGGTAGACCTGCAGCCAGGCCTCGCGCACGGCCTGGCTTTCGGCGTAGGGCCCGGTCCAGTCGCGCTGGGTGTGGCTCTCGGGCACGGGCAGGCCGCGGCGCGCCAGCAGGCGCAGCGCTTCGTCGTAGAGCGAGGGCGCGCGCCAAGCCGCCTCCACGTGGGCCAGCAGGTCGGGCCGGTGCGCGTGCGGGCGCAGCATGGCCGCGTTCTTGTTGCCCAGGCTGAACTCGATGCAGCGGTACTGCCAGCTCTGGAAGCCGCTGCTCTTGGCCAGGTAAGGCCGCAGCGCGCTGTACTCGGGCGGCGTCATCGTGGCCAGCACGTCCCAGGCGTGCACCAGCTGCTCCATGATCTTGGAGACGCGCGCCAGCTCCTTGAAGGCCGCGTGCAGCTGGTCGGCCGCCACGTGCGCCGTGGCCGCGTGCAGCTCGTGCAGCATCAGCTTCATCCACAGCTCGCTGGTCTGGTGCTGCACGATGAAGAGCATCTCGTCATGGCAGGGCGAGAGCGGCTTCTGCGCGGTGAGCACTTGGTCGAGCTGCAGGTAGTCGCCATAGCTCATGTCGGCGCTGAAATCGAGCTGCGCGCCGAAGAAGTCGGCCAGCGGCTCGCGGGTGCTGCTGCTGGGGGTGGCGGTGTCGGCGGGCTCGGCGCTGCCGTGGCCGAATGGGCAGGTGCTCATGGCAGGGCTCCGTGCTTCACGTGACCGCGTGGCGCTGCTGGAAACGCGGCTCGCGCCACTCGCCCGTGTGCAGCACCTGGCGCAGGTGTTCGGCGGCGTCCCAGGCGTCGACGTGGCGCAGGTACAGGGGCGTGAAGCCGAAGCGCAGCACATCCGGCGCGCGGAAGTCACCGATGACGCCGCGGCCGATCAGCGCCTGCACCACCGCATAGGCCATCTCGTCGTGCGCGAAACACACCTGGCTGCCGCGTTGCGCATCGTCGGTGGGTGAGACCAGGCGCAGTGCCGGGCACTCGGCCTGCACCTTCTCGGCAAACAGGCGCGTCAGCGCCAGGCTTTTGGCGCGCAGTGCGGCCATGCCGCCGTGGGGCGCGGCGGCCAGCACCGTGTCGACGCCGCACTCCAGCGCCGCCAGGCTCAGCAGTGCTGGCGTGCCGCACAGGTAGCGCGAGATGCCTTCGGCCGGCCGGTAGCCGGGCGTGAACTCGAAGGGCGCGGCATGGCCCATCCAGCCGGCCAGCGGCTGCCAGAAGCGGCTGGCGTGGCGCGGGTGCGCCCACACGAAGGCCGGCGCGCCGGGGCCGCCGTTGAGGTATTTGTAGCCGCAGCCGATGGCGAAGTCCGCGTTCGCGGCCTGCAGGTCCACCGGCACGGCGCCGGCGCTGTGCGCCAGGTCCCACACCGTCAGCGCGCCGGCGGCGTGGGCCGCGGCGGTGAGTGCGGCCATGTCGTGCATGCGGCCGGTGCGGTAGTTCACGTGCGTGAGCATCAGCACGGCGGTGCCTTCGTTCAGCAGCGCGGGCAGTTCCTCGGGCTCGGCCAGCACGAGCTCGAAGCCACGCTCGCGGCACAGCGCCTCGGCGATGTAGAGGTCGGTGGGGAAGTTGCTGCGTTCGCTGACGATGGCCTTGCGCTGCGGCGCGTCGGCCGCGGTGATGGTGAGCGCCGCGCTCAGCACCTTGAAGAGGTTGACGCTGGTGGAATCGGCCACCACCAGTTCAGCGGCGCCCGCGCCCACCAGGCGCGCGATCTTGTCGCCCACGCGCTGCGGCAGCGTGATCCAGCCGGCGCTGTTCCAGCTGCGGATGAGGCCCGTGCCCCATTCTTCCTGCACCACCTGCTGCACACGGGCGGGCGTGGCCTTGGGCAGCACACCGAGCGAGTTGCCGTCGAGGTAGAGCACGCCCGCGGGCAGGCTGAACTGCTCGCGCAACGCGCGCAGCGGGTCTTGGGCGTCCAGCGCCAGGGCTTGTTCTCGGGTGGTCATGGGCAGGGTCCGCAGAAGAGATCAGGCCAGCGCGCGCAACACGGCGCGCACGGGGGAGGCGCAGGCGGTGCTCAGCCGCAAGGGCAGCGCGATGAGTTCGTAGTCGCCCTCGGGCACTTCGTCGAGCAGCAGGTTCTCCAGCACGCGCAGGCCGCGGCGGCGCAGCACCTGGTGGCTGTCCAGGCTCTTGCTGGAGGCGGGGTCGACGCTCGCGCTGTCGATGCCGACCAGCAGCACGCCCAGCTCGGCCAGTCGTTCCAGCGTCTCGGGCGCGTAGGCAGGCAACTCGTCGTCGAAGCGGTCTTGCGGCATGCGCGCGTAGGTGCGCACCAGCACGCGCCGCGGCAGTTGCGCGGGATCAGGGATGGCATGCACCAGGTGCTGCCAGTGCACCAGCGGCCCGCAGCCGATGGCGTGGATGACGCGGCAGGGGCCGAGGTAAGGCTCCAGCGCCACCTCGCCGATGGGCACCCCTTCGTCGCCGTAGTGCAGCGGCGCGTCGGCGTGCGCGCCGGTGTGCGGCGAGAGGGTGAGGGTGCTCAGGTTCACCGGGCAGGTCGGCCCGATGCGCGCGGCCCACTGCAGGCTGAAGGGCGCATCGCCCGGGAACACCGGTGAGCCGGGCTGCACCGGGGGCGAGATGTCCCACAGCGTGCGAGGCGGTGCGCGGAGGGGTTCAGAGGGCATGCGATCGATGATATCGCCGGGCGCAATTTAGTTGACAACTAAACTATCTCGCTCCAAGAATGCGCCGCATGACGCCGCCGGGCCCTCCGCTCACGCCAGCCGCCACCGCGCACGTGGACACCTTCGCGCGCGATCGCCTGCCGCCGCCGGAGTTGCTGCCCGAACTGCTGTTCGAGCTGCCCGAGCTGCAGTTCCCGCCGCGCCTGAACTGCGCCGGCTTGCTGCTCGACCGCTGGGTGGCGCAGGGCCAGGGCGAGCGCCCCTGCGTGCAAGGCCACACCGAGCGCTGGAGCTACGCCGAGTTCCAGGCCAAAGCGAACCGCATCGCCCACGTGCTGGTGCGGCAATTGGGCCTGGTGCCCGGCCAGCGGGTGCTGCTGCGCGGTGCGAACACGCCGTGGCTGGCGGCCTGCTGGTTCGCGGTGGTGAAGGCCGGCGGCATTGCGGTGGGCAGCATGCCGATGCTGCGGGCGCGCGAGCTGGCCGCCATCATCGACAAGGCGCAGATCAGCCACGCGCTGTGCGACGCGCGCCTGGCCGATGAGCTGGCGCTGGCGCGCGCCAGCTGCCCCACGTTGCAACAGGTGCTGCATTTCGGCGGCGAGGCTGCCGAACTCGAAACCGCGGTGGCCCAGATGCCCGCGCAGTTCGAGAACATCGACACCGCCGCCGAAGACATCTGCCTGATGGCCTTCACCTCCGGCACCACCGGGGTGCCCAAGGGCACGATGCACAGCCACCGCGACGTGATGGCCGCCTGCGCCTGCTGGCCGCCGCACGTGCTGCGCCCGCGTGCCGACGATGTGTTCATCGGCAGCCCGCCGCTGGCTTTCACTTTCGGGCTGGGCGGGCTGCTGCTGTTCCCGCTGTCGGTGGGCGCCAGCACCGTGCTGCTGGAAAAGGCGGCACCCGACACGCTGCCCGCCGCAGTGCAGCGCTTCGGCGCCACCGTGTGTTTCACCGCGCCCACGGCTTACCGCGCCATCGCGATGGCGCAGATCGCCGCGCGTGAACGTGGCGAACCGGCGCCCGCGCTCACCACACTGCGCAAGTGCGTCTCGGCCGGCGAGGCCCTGCCCGCGGCCACGCGTGCGTTGTGGCAGCAGGCCACCGGCCTGACGCTGATCGACGGCATCGGCTCCACCGAGCTGCTGCACATCTTCATCTCGGCCGACGAGGCCACCGCACGCCCCGGCGCCACCGGCCTGCCGGTGCCGGGCTACCGCGCCGCCATCCTCGACGAACAAGGCCGCGAGCTGCCGCCCGGCCAGGTGGGCCGCCTCGCCATCCAGGGCCCCACCGGCTGCAAGTACCTGGACGACCCGCGCCAGGCCGCCTATGTGCAGAACGGCTGGAACCTCACCGGCGACGCCTACCTCGTCGACCCCGCCGACGGCCAGTTCGTCTACCAGGCGCGCACCGACGACATGATCGTCAGCGGCGGCTACAACATCGCCGGCCCCGAGGTGGAGGCCGCGCTGCTGCTGCACCCCGCGGTGGCCGAATGCGGCGTGGTGGGCGCGCCCGATGAGGCGCGCGGCATGGTGGTGAAGGCCTTCGTGGTGCCCAAGCCCGGGCACGAGCCGGGCCCAGCATTGGCGCAGGCGCTGCAAGACTTCGTCAAGCAGACGATTGCGCCTTACAAGTACCCTCGCGTGCTCGTCTTCCGCAGCGAGCTGCCGCGCACCGAAACCGGCAAGCTCCAGCGCTTCAAGCTCAAGCACCTGGACTGAACTTCCCATGCCATTCACCGCCACGCGCACCGTGCGCTTCGCCGAGTGCGACCCCGCCGGCATCGTCTTCTTCCCGCAGTACCTGGTGATGCTCAACACCTTCGTCGAGCAGTGGTTCGACGACGGGCTGCGCATTCCCTACGCCGGCCTCATCGGCGCGCGGCGCACGGGGCTGCCCACTGTGCGGCTGGAGGTCGACTTCACGGCCGTCAGCCGGCACGGCGATCTCATCACCTTCGCTGGCGCGGTGGAAAAGCTCGGCCGCAGCTCGCTCACGCTGGCCGTCAGCTGCCACGCCGGGCCCGACGCCACCGGCGAGTTGCGTTACCGCGCACGCCAGGTGCTGGTGTGCACCAGCCTCGACACGCACCGCCCGCAAGCCCTGCCCGACGACGTGCGGCAGGCGCTCTTGCCGTATGTGATTTCCCCGGAGACCCCCGCATGACGAACACCGTGCTGCAACCTGCCGGCTGGACGGCCCCCCGCGGTTACGCCAACGGCGTGGCGGTGCCCGCTGGCACGCAGGTCTTCGTGGCCGGCCAGATCGGCTGGAACGCGCAGCAGCAGTTCGAAAGCGACGACCTCGTCGCCCAGGTGCGCCAGACACTGGCCAATGTGCGCGCCGTGCTGGCCGAAGCGGGCGCCACGCCGGCGCACATCTGCCGCATGACCTGGTACCTCACCGACAAGCGCGAGTACCTGGCCCGTGGCCGTGAGATCGGCGCGGCCTACCGCGAACTCATCGGCCACTACGCGGTGGCGATGTCGGCGGTGCAGGTCAGCGCGCTGATGGAAGACCGTGCGCTGGTGGAGATCGAGGTCACTGCGGTGCTTCCGCCGTCAGCGCCATCGGCAGCTTGAAGAACTCGCCCAGCACCTCGCGGTAGCGCGCCTGCGCCAGCGAGTTGGTGTTGTGGTGGGTGCCGCCTTCCACCAGCAGAAAACGTTTCGGCTCCACCGCCTTCTCGAACAGCGCGCGGCCCAGCTCGGGCCGGATCAGGCTGTCGGCGCTGCCGTGCACCACGAGCACCGGCGCACCCACTTCGGCGATGCGTGCGGCGGCGTCGAGCTTCTGCGTGATCAGTGGCGCCACCGGCAGCCAGCCCCACTTGAAGGTGCGCACCACCTCGGGGATGGAGGTGAAGGTGTTCTCGACGATGAGCCCGGCCTCGTCGCCCACGCTGGCGGCCAGCTGCACCGCGATGGCACCGCCCAGCGAGTGCCCGAACACGACACGCGGCGCGCCCGGCGCCTGGGTGGCAAGCCATTGCCAGGCGGCGCGGGCGTCTTCGGCCGCCAAGGCTTCCGAGGGCAGACCGGCCGTGCTCCGGCCGAAGCCGCGGTAGTCGATGCCCAGCACCGAGAAGCCCAGCTCGTGCATGCGGCGCATGCGCGGGGCGCTGCCGCGAACGTCCCAGCGCGCGCCGTGCAGGTAAAGGAGCACCGGCGCATCGGCGCGGGGCTGGGGCAGCCACAGGCCGTGCAGCTTCACGTCTTCTTTCGCCTCGGTCGAGCGGAACTCGATCCACACGTCCTGCATGCCCTCGGCAGCGGCCTGGCCGCCCCACCAGGTGCGCTCACTCGGCTGGAAGATCCACTTGCGCTGCTGCTCGTCCAGCGCGGCGCAACCGCCGAGCACGGCCACGCCGGTGGCGGCGGCCAGGCACAGCGCGAGCAGGCTGCGCCAGGGCCGGCGCGGTTTCACAGGGGGGCGGGCAGGAGGCGTTACCGAGGGCATACCCGCATGGTGGCACGGCCAGCGCGGCCGCGCCGGCCCTGGGGCTGCCCCCTTGCCGGCTGCCGCCGTTTGTGTAGGCTGTGCAACGTCTGCTTGGCCTGGGGGTTCATCCGATGAAACCGGTATCCGAACTGCTGAAGAAGCGCGAGGGCACGCTGTGGCACGTGCGGCCCGATTGCAGCGTCTACGAGGCCCTGGAACTGCTGGCGCAGTACGAGGTGGGCGCGCTGATGGTGATGGAGGGCGGGCGCCTGGTGGGCGTGTTCTCCGAGCGCGACTACACGCGCAAGATCGCACTGCAGGGGCGCAACTCCAAGACCACGCCGGTGGCCGACATCATGACGCGGCAGGTGCTCACCGTCACGCCGAGCACCGGCACGCGCGTGGCCATGCAATTGATGAGTGCCCGCAAGGTGCGCCACCTGCCCGTGGTGGACGGCAGCCTGGTGCTGGGCATGATCTCCATCCGCGACGTGCTCGACGACATCATCGCCGACCACGAGAGCACCATCGCGCAGCTGGAAAGCTACATTCATTCCTGAGCCGACGGTGAGGCGGGCCGCCGCCTGACGCGTGAAGTGAGGGGTGCCGGTATGCCCAGGCCTGCGCGCTATGCTCCGGCTACCATGGCTGCCGCCGAAGCTATCGAAGCCGCGATCCAGCGCCGCATGCTCAGCGTGGGCGTGCGCAACTCCGCGCGCAGCGTGCCCTTGCTGGCGGTGGCCGTGTGTTTCGTGGGCTGGCTGGGCTGGAACGGTGGCAGCCCGGGCGCTGCGCTGACGGTGTTGCTGCTCGGTGGTGGCGTTTCGTTATGGCGCTGGCTGCTGTACCTCCAGCACGGGCGTGTGGATGAAATCGCGCACGAGCGCCTGCCCACCATCGTGCGCCAGCTGGAGGCCAATGCGGCCTTGGCCGGGCTCATGTGGGCCGTGGCCACGCTGCTCATCTACCCCACGCTGAAGGGCACCACGGCCACGGTCTATGTGGTGATCGTCTGCGGCTCTGTCACCACGGCGGCGTTTTTCCTCTCCATCGTCGGGCGCAGCTTTGCCGTGCTGTCGGCGCTGCAGCTGGGCTCGCTGGGGGTGGTGTCGCTGAGCCCGGGGCCGGTGCATTCCGTGCCGCTGGCGGTGCTGGCGGTGCTGTTCGGGCTGACCATGCACCGTGCCATGCACGAGTTCCGCAACACGGCGCTGGAGTCCATGCGCCGCAGCCTGGAAGCCGACGAGGCCAACCACTCGCTGTTGCGCGCCAAGGAGGCGGCCGAAGCCGCCAACGTCGCCAAGAGCCAGTTCCTGGCCACCATGAGCCACGAGATCCGCACGCCGATGAACGGCGTGTTGGGCGCGCTGGAACTGCTGCGCCAGACCTCGCTCGACCTTCGCCAGCGCCGCCTGGTGAAGACGGCGGCCGACTCGGGCGAATCGTTGATGGACATCCTCAACGACGTGCTCGACCACTCCAAGATCGAGGCCGGCAAGCTCGTGCTGGCGCCGGCCCCGATGTCGCTGCACAGCGTGGTGGCCGCCGCGGTGGCACTGTTCCGCGCCCGCGCCGAGAAGCGCGAGCTGAGCCTGGCGCTCCAGGTGGGTACCCACGTGCCCGACGGCGTGGTGGGCGACGCCCAGCGCCTCAAGCAGGTGCTGCTCAACCTGGTGGGCAACGGCGTGAAGTTCACAGAGCGGGGCGGGGTGACGCTGAGCGTCGACCGCCTGTCCGATGACGACCCCGAGCACCCGCCGCGCCTTCGCTTCACCGTGGCCGACACCGGCATCGGCATCGCACCGCCGGCGCTGGCGCAGATCTTCCAACCGTTCTACCAGGTGGACAGCACGCGCTCGCGCCTGCGCGGCGGCACCGGCCTGGGGCTGGTGATCAGCCAGCGCATCGTTGAGGCCATGGGCGGGCGCATCGAGGTCGCCAGCCGGGTGGGCGGCGGCTCCAGCTTCAGCTTCACGCTCACCATGCCGCTGGCACCACAGCTGCCCACGCCCGCCGTGGACAGCGACTTCGCGGGTCTGGACGGCGCACCGGGCCTGCAGGGCGTGGTGCTGCTGGTGGAAGACAACGTCGTCAACCGCCTCATCGGTGCCGAGATGCTGCTGTCCTTCGGCCTCGAGGTGCTGCAGGCCGAAGACGGCGCGCAGGCGCTGGCCCTGCTGGAAAGCCAGCGCGTGGACCTGGTGCTGATGGACATCCAGATGCCGGTGATGGACGGTTATGCGGCCACCCGGGCCCTGCGCGAGCGCGAGACGCGCCTGAAGCTGCCCCGGGTGCCCATCATCGCGCTGACGGCCAATGCCTTCGACGAAGACGCTGCGCAATCGATGGCCGCGGGCATGGACGCTCACCTCGCCAAGCCCTACTCGCGCGCACAGCTGCAGGCGCTGCTGCAGCGCTGGCTGTAGCCGCGGCCGCGCGGGCTAGAGCGCCAGGCGCCGGCTCTGCATGGCCAGCAGGCCGTCGAAGATCAGCGTGTCCACGGTCTCGAAGGGCAGGTCGGTGATGGCCACCAGCTTCGGCGCACCGCCGCCGCCCATCAGCAGCAGCGGGGCCAGGCCGGTGCGGGCCTGCAGGCGCCGCGCCTGGCGCTCCACGGCGCCGGCGATGGCGTTGGCGCCGCCGCTCATCAACGCGTCGCTGGTGTTGGTGGGGAAGTCCACCACCTCGCCTGTGGGCACCTTCAGGCCCGCGGTGCCCATCTCCAGCGCCCGCTGCATGAGGCCGAAGCCCGGCAGGATCAGGCCGCCCAGGAAGTGGCCCTCGGGGTCGAGCGCGTCCACCGTCACCGCCGTGCCCACCATCACCACCATCGCCGGGCGGGCGGTGCCGCCGCGTTGCACCTCGTGCAGCACGCGTTGGCGCGCGCCGGCCAGGGCCACCCAGCGGTCGGCGCCCAGGCGCGTGGGGTGGTCGTAGCCGTTCTTCACGCCGGCTTCTGCCGCGGTGGGCACCACCCAGTGCGGTTCGATGTCCCAGAGTTCGAGCTGTTCTTCCACGCGGCGGCGGATGGCCTCGCCGGCCACGGCGCAGCCCAGCATGCTGTGCGGCGCGGGCAGCTCGCGCCATTGCGTCTCGGCCAGGTCGTCGATGGTCTCGAGGAACACCGCGCCGTGGTGCAGCAGCACCGCGCCGGGCTGGGGGCTGGCGTACAGCGCCCACTTCAGGCGGGTGTTGCCGATGTCGATGGCCAGGAAGCTCATGGGCGGGCGCGGGCGGCGGCCCGGGGCGGTAGCGGCGGAATTGGGGCGCGAGGTTAGCAGCGCGGCTGCCGCCGCAGCCGCGTCGGGCGCCATGGCATCATGCCGGATTGACGTTTACGTCAACGTCAAGTGGGGCGCCGGGGCCGGCTTTGCGGCATCGCGCCCTGCGATGCCTGAACCTGCAAGCGAGTCGCCCGCCATGACCGACCTTTCCGCCGAAGCCCGCGCCCTGGCCAACTACCGGCCCACGAACAAGGTGCGTTTCGTCACCGCGGCCAGCCTCTTCGACGGGCACGACGCGGCCATCAACATCATGCGGCGCATCCTGCAGGGCATGGGCGCCGAGGTCATCCACCTCGGCCACAACCGCAGCGTCGACGAGGTGGTGACGGCCGCCTTGCAGGAAGACGTGCAGGGCATCGCCATCAGCAGCTACCAGGGCGGCCACGTCGAGTACTTCAAGTACATGGTGGAACTGCTGCGCCAGCGCGGCGGCGCGCACATCCAGGTGTTCGGTGGCGGCGGCGGTGTCATCGTGCCAGCCGAGATCCGCGAGCTGCAGGCCTGCGGCGTGGCACGCATCTACAGCCCCGAAGACGGCCAGCGCATGGGGCTGCAAGGAATGATCGGCGAGATGGTCATGCGCTGCGACCACGACCTGTCGGCGCACGCGCCGCAGCGCGTGGCCGCGCTGCAGGGCCACAGCGACGCGGCCTGGCGCGCCCTGGCCCAGGCCCTGACCGCGCTGGAGAACGGCAAGGCCGACGCTGGCTTCAAGGCCGAGCTCACTGCGGCCGCGCAGGGCGCGAAGGTGCCCGTGCTCGGTATCACCGGCACGGGCGGCGCGGGCAAGAGCAGCCTCACCGACGAACTCATCCGCCGCATCCGCCTGGACCAGGGCGACGCGCTGCGCATCGCCGTCATCAGCATCGACCCCTCACGCCGTAAGAGCGGCGGCGCCTTGCTCGGCGACCGCATCCGCATGAACGCGATCTCGCCTTGGAGCCAGGGTTCGCGGGTCTTCATGCGCAGCCTGGCCACACGCGATTTCGGCAGCGAGATCAGCCAGGCCCTGCCCGACGCGCTGCTGGCCTGCAAGGCCGCCGGCTTCGACCTGATCGTCGTGGAGACCTCGGGCATCGGCCAGGGCGACGCCGCCATCGTGCCGCTGGTGGACGTGCCGCTCTACGTGATGACGCCCGAGTTCGGCGCGGCCAGCCAGCTGGAGAAGATCGACATGCTCGACTTCGCCGAGTTCGTGGCCATCAACAAGTTCGACCGCAAGGGCGCGGCCGATGCGCTGCGCGACGTCGCCAAGCAGGTGCAGCGCAACAAGGAAGCCTGGGGCACGAAGACCGAAGAGATGCCGGTTTTCGGCACCATGGCCAGCCGCTTCAACGACGATGGCGTCACGGCGCTGTACCAGGCGCTGCGGCCACGGCTGGCGGCGCTGGGCCTGAAGACCGCCGAAGGCCGTCTGCCGCCCGTGGCCACGCGCCACAGCACGCACCAGGTGCCCATCGTGCCGGGGGCGCGTGTGCGCTACCTGGCCGACATCAGCGACACCGTGCGCGGCTACAAGCACAAGGCGCTGGCGCAGAGCCACCTGGCGCGCGAGATCCAGCAGCTGCGCGCCACCGCGAAGATGCTGCTCACCGACAAGCCCGGCCGCCACCGCGCCGTGGAGGCGGTGGACGACCTCGCCGCGCAGCGTGAGGCCGTGCTCGACCCGCAGGCCAAGAAGCTGCTGGCGATGTGGCCCGAGATGCAGAAGGCTTACGCGGGCGACGAGTACGTGGTGAAGATCCGCGACAAGGAGATCCGCACCGCGCTGACGCACACCACGCTCAGCGGCAACAAGATCCGCAAGGTGTCGCTGCCCAAGTACGAGTGCGAGGGCGAAGTGCTCAAGTGGCTGCTGCTCGACAACGTGCCAGGCAGCTTCCCGTACACCGCCGGCACCTTCGCCTTCAAGCGGGAAGGCGAAGACCCGACGCGCATGTTCGCCGGCGAAGGCGACGCCTTCCGCACCAACCGCCGCTTCAAGCTGCTGAGCGAGGGCATGCCGGCCAAGCGCTTGAGCACCGCGTTTGACAGCGTCACGCTCTACGGCAACGACCCCGACCCGCGGCCCGACATCTACGGCAAGGTGGGCAACAGCGGCGTCAGCATCGCCACGCTGGACGACATGAAGGTGCTCTACGGCGGCTTCGACCTCACGCACCCGGCCACCAGCGTGAGCATGACGATCAACGGCCCGGCGCCCACCATCCTGGCGATGTTCATGAACACCGCCATCGACCAGAACCTCGACAAGTTCAAGGTGGACAACGGCCGCGAGCCGACCGACGACGAAGCCCAGAAGATCCGCGCCTGGACGCTGGCGAACGTGCGCGGCACGGTGCAGGCCGACATCCTGAAAGAAGACCAGGGCCAGAACACCTGCATCTTCAGCACCGAGTTCAGCCTCAAGGTGATGGGCGACATCGCGCAGTGGTTCGTGCAGCACGACGTGCGCAACTTCTACTCGGTGAGCATCAGCGGTTATCACATCGCCGAGGCGGGCGCCAACCCGATCAGCCAGTTGGCCTTCACGCTGAGCAACGGCTTCACCTTCGTGGAGGCCTACCTCGCGCGCGGCATGCACATCGACGACTTCGCGCCCAACCTGAGCTTCTTCTTCAGCAACGGCATGGACCCGGAGTACACCGTGCTGGGCCGGGTGGCGCGCCGCATCTGGGCCGTGGCGATGCGCGAGCGTTACGGCGCCAACGAACGCAGCCAGAAGCTGAAGTACCACGTACAGACCAGCGGCCGTTCATTGCATGCGCAAGAGATCCAGTTCAACGACATCCGCACCACGCTGCAGGCGCTGATCGCGATCTACGACAACTGCAATTCGCTGCACACGAATGCGTTCGACGAAGCCATCACCACGCCCACCGAAGACAGCGTGCGCCGCGCGATGGCCATCCAGCTCATCATCAACCGCGAGTGGGGCCTGGCGAAAAACGAGAACCCCAACCAGGGCGCCTTCGTCATCGACGAGCTCACCGAACTGGTGGAAGAGGCGGTGCTGGCCGAGTTCGAGAAGATCGCCGAACGCGGCGGTGTGCTGGGCGCGATGGAGACCGGCTACCAGCGCAGCAAGATCCAGGAAGAGAGCATGCACTACGAGATGCTCAAGCACACCGGCGAGTACCCCATCATCGGCGTGAACACCTTCCGCAACCCCAAGGGCGACCCGGTGCCCGAGAGCATCGAGCTCGCGCGCAGCACCGAGGACGAGAAGCAGAGCCAACTGCAGCGCCTGCAGGCCTTCCACGAGCGCCACGCGGCGCAGGCGCCGGCCATGCTGCAGCGCCTGCAGCAGGCGGTGATGGCGAACGACAACGTCTTCGCGGTGCTGATGGATGCGGTGCGCGTGTGCAGCCTGGGGCAGATCACCAACGCCCTGTTCGAGGTGGGCGGCCAGTACCGGCGCAGCATGTGAGGCCGCGTGGCAGCAGGCCGCGCAGCTATTTGCGGCTGTTGTCCAGCGAGGGCAGGGGCGTGTGGCCCAGGTCCGAGGCCAGGGCCTCGTAACGCGCCGCCAACGCCGGCTGGCCGGTGCGCCGGTAGTGCAGCGCCAGCTGGTAGCTGGCCTGGCCATCGCGCAGCAGCGCGGCCAGTTGCATCCAGCCGACGTAGCGGCGCGTGCCATGGGCCTCGTCGTGCGCGCGGCTGGCTTCGGCCAGCCGCACGGCCGCGGCGCGGTCGCCCAGGGCGGCCAGGCGCAGGTCGCTTTGCAGTGCGGCACCGGCTTCGGTGAAGCTGCTTCGGAAGATGAGCACGTCCTTGGCGCGCAGCAACTGCACCACCTCGGCGGCCGCGGCGCGCTGGGTGGCCACGTCGCTGGCGCCCGGGTGCAGGCGCAGGTAGGCGTCGGCCGCACGCACGATGTCGCTGGGCCACAGCGCCTGCTCGAAGGCGGCACGCAGGGCTGCGGCGTCGCCGAGGGCCAGGGCATCCGGGCTGCCAGGGGCCGGCAGCGTGACCGTGCCCTCACGCGGCTGCGCACCGGCCAGCCCCAGCCAGGCCAGCAGCAGCGCCAGGGAAACGGTCTTGCGCATGGCAGCCTCCGGGTTCACGTTCCGGAGTTTCGGCCGCGGGGCCGCGGCGCTGTAGGGCGCAAGCCGTGACGCCGGTCACGCACGGTGACTTCAGCCGATGCGGCGCCAGTGCATCACCCAGTCGTGGGCCCAGGTCTGGCCGCCATCGGCCGAGTAGACCTGCCGCCAGCGGCAGACGCCGTTCCCGATGCAGTCCCACACACCCATCGAACGCATGGGCTTGCCGTTGTCGTCGTAGCTGCTGGCGAAGATCCCGGCGCCGTTCTCGAAACTGCCGGTCTGGCCCGGTGCGGTGACCACACCGCTCTTGGCGTTGACCCAGTGGTCTGACCACTGGCGCTGAGCCACGTCCAGCATGCGCAGGCCCAGGCCGTTGAAGTCGCGCGCAGGAATGAGCAGTTCCTCGACGCTGCCGATGCCGCCCAGGATCGACCAGCAGCGCGCTTCGCCTTCGAAGCGGTCCCAGGTGTCGCCGCGGCGCTTGAGATGGCGGATGCGCCAGCGGCCATCCAGAAAGGCGAAGTCGCCCGGCCGGCCAGGCGTGGGCGTGGCCGGCGGTGGGGGCACGGGGTCGAAGCGCGGGGTGTCGGCATCGATCATCGCGTCGTCAAGCATGGTGCGGGCTTCTGCAGCGTTGAAAAGGTGGGAGGCCATGCCCGCAGCGAGCCCTGCTGCGCCTTGCAGCAGGCGGCGGCGCCGGGGGTCTGCGTCTCGCGGGCCGTGGGCAGTGGGGACGGGGCGGGTTTCGAAGGCCATGCAGGCATCTTGCAAGGGTGAACATGACACGCTATGTCAGCTAATCTGCGCCCATGCGATCCAGCCGCCTGCTCTCCATCCTGCTGCGCCTGCAACTGCGCGGCCGTGTGACGGCCGCCGAACTGGCGCGCGAGTTCGAGGTGGCGGTGCGCACCGTCTACCGCGATCTCGACGCGCTCAGCGCCGCGGGCGTGCCGGTGCGCGCCGACCGCGGCCGCGGGGGCGGCATCACCTTGCCCGCCGGCTGGCGCACGCAGCTGACCGGCTTGACCGCGCACGAGGCGCGCAGCGTGCCGCTGGCGGGCCTGGTGGGCGCTGCGCGAGACCTGGGCCTGGGCAGCGAGACCGCCGACGTGCAGCTCAAGCTGCTGGCCAGCCTGCCGCCCGATGCCGCGGCCGACGCCGGGCGCATCGCCGAGTGTTTCCACGTCGATCCCCTGCCTTGGTACCACCGCGCCGAGCCTCTGCCGCTGCTGCCAGCCCTGGCCGGCGCGGTGTGGCAAGGGCAGCGCGTGCGCGTGGCCTACGACAGCTGGGCCGGCCTGGGCGATCGCACGCTCTCGCCGCTGGGCCTGGTGCTCAAGGGGGGGCTGTGGTACCTGGTGGCCTGCGCCAGCGGGCGGGGTGCAGCGGCCGCGCCGCGCACCTACCGCGTCAGCGGCATCCGACAGCTGCAGGTGCTGAAGCGGCCGGCGCGACGACCGGCGGGCTTCGTGCTGGCGGCGCATTGGCCGGCCTCGGTGGCTGCGTTCGAGGCGCGTCTGATGGCGGGCCGTGCGACGGTGCGGATCTCGCCGGAAGGCCTGCGCATCCTGCGCAGCGTGCAGCCCGCGGCGGCCGACGAGGCCTTGCGCACCCAGCGTCCGGTGCTGCCGGCCGGGTGGGTGCAGGCCGAGATCCCGATCGAGGCCCCGGCTTATGCCGCGCGGCAGCTCATGCGCCTGGGTACCGAGGTCGAGGTGCTGGCGCCGCCTGCCTTGCGCGCCGCGCTGGCGCAGGAGGCGGCGGCCGTGGCCCGGCGGCACCGGGCCCGAGGAAGTGCAGGGCGAAGCACCGCCTGATGCCCCGGGCGGGGGCCTGGGCCTTCATGCAGAATCGGCCGCGTCCTTTTCGGCTGGAGCATGCATGGCGTACCGGTGGAGCCTGGAAGGGCCTGCCTTCGAATTCCCCTCACCCTATGGCACCGAGAACCGGTTCCTGGTGTGGCGGGGCTATGCGCTGATCGCGCTGGCGCTGGTGATCGCCGCGGTGGTGTCCTTCGTCGGTGGCGAAGTGCCCGAGCTGACCGTGACGCTCGAGAAACCGCCCGAGCCGGCCAGTGCCGTGCCCCACTTGGTGGCGGCCATGCTGCTGCTGATGCTGGGCGCGCGTGACCTTTGGAAGGCCTCGGCCCAGCGGCAGTTGCTGCTGGCGCCCGGTCAGCCGGCCTCGCTGATGGCCGACGTGCCGCGCGAGGGCTCGGGGCTCAGCCCGGGCGCCGGCGCGCTGCAGCGGCTGCTGGAGGTGGGTGAACACCGCCCGGCTGCCGTTCAGGGCCGTTATGCCGCGGCCTTGCGCCTGCTCGGCCCCGACCTCGCCCACGCCCCCACCACGCTGCACGACCACCTGCGCGTGCGCTTCTCGCACCTCGGCCTGGCGCTCGGCCTGGCCCTGGTGCTGCTGGTGTCCTTCCTCGCCTTCCGTGAAGCGCCGGCGCAGGGTGTGGCCGCGCTGGTGCCTTTGCTGGTGTGTGCCGGCGTGCTGGCCCTGCGCGCGCTGCACCCCGAGCACCAGGCGCTGGCGCCCTGGCTGGTGGGGCTGCTGGTGCTGTTGGCGGGCATGTTCGCGGGGCTGCTCGGCGTGTTCGCCGAGGCCTTGCCGCGCTCGGCCTCGGTACCGCGCCTGGGCCTGCCGCTGGCGGCTCTGGTGATGCTGTTGAGCGTGATGATCTTCGAGAGCCTGGGCGTGCTGGCCGCGCGCGCGCAACTGCAGGCGCCCTGGCTGCCGGCGGTGGCGCCCGAAGAAACACCGGCCGACACCGAGGTCGACCCCGAGCAGTTGATGCGCGACGTCGATCTGGAACTGCACCGCCAGTGGACCGAGGGCATCCCCAACCGCCGCTACGGCTGGTTGACGCCGCAGCTGCCGCGTGGCGCCGAGAGCGGCCGCTTCCAGGCGCTGGTGCTGGAAGAGTCGCAACCGCTGGTGGCCACCGCGCCGCTGGCGGCGCGCGCCGGGCAGGCGCCAGGCCGCGCGGGTGCCGCTGCTGCGCTGCCGATACCGCCAGCGCCGACCGAAGCGCCGCGCCGTGGCGCCTTGCTGGCCCTCAACGTCACCGGCCTGCTCTGGAGCCTGGCCGGCAGCGTGGCCTGGCTGTGGCTGGCCACCACCCACATGCTGAACCCGGCGGCCTCGTGGGTGCCGGCGGCCAGCGGCATCGCGGCGCTGGCCGTGGGCGGCTATGCGCTGCGCATCGGGCACCTGCTGTGGAGCCGCGTGGAGGTGGTTTCCACCCTCACCTGGCTGGACCTGGAAGGCGCTTGGGCCCGCGGGCCCGATGCCCAGCGCGGCCGCGATGAAGGCAGCGTGCGCACGCAGGGCTGGCAACTGCGGGGCCGCGTGGCGGTGCTGCGTTCGATGTTCTATGCCGCGGCGCCGCATGCCCCCGGCAGCCGGGTGATGCTGGCCTTGGCCGCGCACCGCGGCGGCGCGATGGCCTGGCTCAACACGGTGCAGGAGCTGGCGCGCCAGGCGGCCCCGGCCGCCATGCCCTCGGCGGCCGTGGCGGCGCCATCAGCGGTGCGCCAGCGCCCGCGCGAGCCCGAGGTGAGTGCGCCGGCCGCCGTCGCTGCGGCGGCCCCCCGCCGCGTGGCGCGCTTCTGCACGCACTGCGGCACCGGTGTGCCGGCGGGCGCGCGTTTCTGCCAGCACTGCGGCTCGGTCCTGCCGGTGGAGTGAGTCTGGTGCGGGCGCAAGCCGCCCGCGGTGCTGGCGTGCTTCAGCGGTGCTGGCGCCGGTCGGGCGCGCTTTCTGCGCCCAGCGCGCGGCGGTCCAGGCCGCTGCGGCGTTCGCCCCAGGCGTTTTCCAGCTCCATGCGCTTGATCTCTTCCACCGCCCCTTCGTCGGCGCCGCCGGCCTTGCGGGCCTGCGCGCGCGCCAGGCGCTCCATCAGGCGCAGGTCGCGGTCGTTGAGGCCCAGGGCGCTGTCGGCCCAGTGTTCGACGATGGCGTCCAGCGCCTCGCGCCGGATGGGCGCAGCCAGGCGCTGCGCGCGCAAGGCCGCCAGCGTGCCGCGGTGGCGCGGGTCGATCTCGCGCAGCACCTGCATCAGCACCTGCTCGCCCTGGCCGTCGTCGGCCACCACGTCCACCAGCTGGCGGTAGTGCAGCTCTTCGGCGCTGAAGAGGCGGCCTGAGAGGATCATCTCGCTGGCCACCGCGAAGCCGGCCTTGCGGATGGTGAAGTCCCAGGCGCCCATGCCCGGGAAGAGGTTGAACAGCACCTCCGGAAAGCCGGCCTGCGCACGCCGCTCGAAGATCACCTTGTGGAAGGGCAGCACGCTCTCCAGCCCGCCGCCCAGGGTGTCGCCGGTGGCCAGCACGGTGGTGTGCAGGTGCAGCTCGGCGGCGTTCTCCATCCACCACACCAGGTCGACGCAGCGCTGGCCGTAGAGCTTCAGCGATTCGACATCGCCGGCGCGCACCAGCAGCACGAAGAGCGCGAGGTCGCCGCCGAAGTTGAAGATGCCCGGCACGTCGCTGCTGAGCACGAAGTGCCGCACCAGCGGCGCCCGCGCGGCGATGTCGGCCAGCAGCGTCTGCAACTCGCCCAGCGCCGCCAGGCTGTAGCAGGGGATGGGCGTGACGCAGCTGCGCACGCGCAGCAGGCGCAGCTCGGGCGTCCAGGCCAGCCGCAGCGTGCGGTAGGGGCGGGCCAGCAGGGTGTCGATGGCGGCAGCCGAGGGCGCCGCGGTGTCGGAGGGGGCCAGCGGCACGGGCTAGATCGCCTCGAGGATGCGCGTGAAGTGGTGGAAGTTCACCTTCGTGGCCTCGACCACCGCACCGAGCGCCGCCTCGTCGGGCAGCCGGTTGAGGATGGTGCGCAGCCCGGCCATGTGCTGCGCATCCATCGTGGCGTGCGAGGCGATGAAGGACACGCCGGCCTCGCCCTCCAGCAGCAGCGATTCACGGATCGCATCGGCGAAGGGCCCGCCGTAGACCGAGGCGATGACCTCCAGCGCGTACAGCATGCCCAGCACGCTGCAGGGGTGGCGGCGGTCGGCCGCCCAGTGGTTGTAGCCGATGAGCGCCAGCGTGTGCGGGGCGGGCGCGTGCGCGCGGGTGGCCTCGGGCGCCACGCCCAGGGCCTGCAGGTCGGCCAGCACCCAGTCCTCGTGGCCGGTTTCTTCGTGCATGTGCGCATAAAGGAAATGGCGGATGGCCTGGCAGCGGTCGTCCATGCGGCTGGCGGCGGCGGCGCACACCGGGTTGAAGTACCAGACCACCGGGTAGAGCTCGAGCAGCAGCGCGCGGTAGCGCGCCAGGCTCATGCCCCGGGCCACCGCGTCAAGCACCGCGGGATGGGTCTCGAAGCCCCGGCGGTCTTCATCGGTGCGCGTGACCAGTTCGGCGAAGACAGACAGCATGCAGATCCTCCAACGAAGCGCCGGTGCACGGCGTGGCGCCCGGCTTGCGGGGCATTCTGGCCTGCGCTGCGCGCCGCCGCACCCGTCAAGCCTGACAGGGTGGGCTCCTACAATCGCGGCCATGAACGCCGTGTTGCCGACGAGCGCGATGCAGGCGCCCGCCCCCGGCCGCCGCATCCGCGAACTGCCCGACGAGCTGGTGAGCCAGATCGCCGCCGGCGAGGTGGTGGAGCGCCCCGCCTCCGTGGTGCGCGAGCTGGTCGACAACGCGCTGGACGCCGGTGCCACGCAGATCACCGTGCGCCTGGTGGCCGGCGGCGTGCGCTCCATCGTGGTGGAAGACGACGGTGGCGGCATCGCCCGCGAAGACCTGCCGCTGGCGCTGAAGCGCCACGCCACCAGCAAGATCGCGAGCCTGGCCGAGCTGGAATCGGTGGCCACCATGGGCTTCCGTGGCGAGGCGCTGGCCGCCATCGCCTCGGTGGCCGAGATGACGCTCACCACGCGCACCGCCGAGATGCCGCACGCCTGGCGCCTGCAGGCCCGCAGCGGCGAGCTTGCACCCGCCGCGCGCGGCACCGGCACCACGGTGGAGGTGAACGAGCTCTTCTTCAGCACGCCGGCGCGGCGCAAGTTCCTGAAGACCGACGCCACCGAGTTCGCTCATGCACTGGAAGCCGTGCGCCGCCACGCGCTGGCGCGGCCCGATGTCGGCTTTGCCGTCTGGCACGAGGCGCGCCTGGCCGCGCAGTGGCGCGCCGCCACGCCCGCGCAGCGCTGGGCGGATGTGCTGGGCGCCGACTTCATCGAAGCCAGCCGCGGCGTGATGGCCCAGCGCGGCCCGCTGGCGCTGCAGGGCCGCGCGGGCCAGCCGGAAGCCGCGCGCTCGCGTGCCGACCTGCAGTACGTCTTCGTCAACGGGCGTTATGTGCGCGACCGCCTGCTGGCCCATGCCGTGCGCTCGGCCTATGAAGACCAACTGCACGGCAGCCGGCAGCCGGCTTACCTGCTCTTCCTGCAGATCGCGCCGGAACTGGTGGACGTGAACGTGCACCCGACCAAGATCGAGGTGCGCTTCCGCGACGGGCGCGCCGTGCACCAGGCGGTGCGCGCGGCGGTGGAGGACGCGCTGGCGCCGACGCGGGCCAGCACGAACGAAGCGGCGGTGCCCGCGCCGGCCACGGCCCATGCGGTGCCCGCACCCGCGGCCGTACCCGCGCCCCTCGGCGGCTGGCAGCCCTCGCTGGCCTGGGCGCCGGCCGAGGCGCCCGCCACCGCCGCGCCGGCCTGGCCCGCGGCGCAAGAAACCCCCGGCCCCTGGCGCACGCCGCAAGGCAGCGGCGGCTTGGCCGCCTGGGCCGCCTTGCGCACCGAGGTCGACCGCCCCGCCCCCGCGGCGCCCCCCGGTGAGGCCGAGCCCACGGCCTGGCCGCTGGGCCGCGCCATTGGGCAGATCGGCGGCGCCTACGTGCTCGCCGAAAACGCCCACGGCCTGGTGGTGGTGGACATGCACGCCGCCCACGAACGCATCGTTTACGAAGGCCTCAAGCGCTCCGCCGTGGGCGGCCAGCACCTGCCGGCGCAGCCCTTGCTGATCCCGCAGACGCTGGCGGCCACGCCGGCCGAAATCGCCACCGCCGAAGCCGAGCAGGAAGCGCTGCTCGCCCTGGGCCTGGACGTGGGCGTGCTCAGCGCCGGCACGCTGGTGCTGCGCAGCGGCCCGGCGGCGCTGCTGGCGCGAGGCCATGCCGATCTCGCCGAACTCACGCGTTCGGTGCTGGCCGAACTGGCCGAGGCCGGCGCCAGCCGCGTGGTGCAGCGCGCGCGCGACGACATCCTCGCCACCATGGCCTGCCACGGCGCCGTGCGCGCCAACCGCCGCCTCACGCTGGAAGAGATGAACGCGCTGCTGCGCGAGATGGAAGCCACCGAACGCGCCGACACCTGCAACCACGGCCGGCCCACCTGGCGGCAGGTGACGATGAAGGAACTGGACGCGCTCTTCCTGCGCGGGCGTTGACGCCAGACCCCACGGCAGGCAGGGGCTCTGCGACACTCGCGCCCCATGCGCCTGCCCAACCTGCTCGACACCCGCATCGGCCGCCTCACGGCCTTCTTCTTTCTCTACCTGACCGAAGGCATCCCGCTGGGCTTCGGCGCCACCGCGATTGCCACGCAGCTGCGCCGCGCCGATGTGGGCCCGGCCGAGATCGGCGCCTTCGTCGGCTCGTTCTACCTGCCCTGGGCCTTCAAGTGGGCCTTCGGGCCCTTCATCGACGTGTTCACTTCCGACCGCCTGGGCCGGCGGCGCGGCTGGATCCTCGGCACGCAGGTCATGCTGATCCTCACGCTCATCGTCGCGGCGCAGGTGTCGCTGCCGGCGCAACTGGGCCTGCTCACCGGCATCCTGCTCGTGCACAACACCTTCGGCGCGATGCAGGACGTGGCCATCGACGCGCTGGCCATCAACACGCTGCGCGCTGACGAACGTGGCCTGGCCAATGGCGTGATGTTCGGTGGCCAGGCCATGGGCATGGCCTTGGGTGGCAGCGGCGTGCTCTTCCTGATGCCGGTCTTCGGGCTGACCGGCGGCTTCTACTTCGTGGCTGCGTGCATCGCCGCCGTCACGGTGTTCATCGTGCTGCCGCTGCGCGAGGCGCCCACGCCCGAGGCCGAACGCCGCGCTGCCGGGCTGGCCTCGGCCGGCCGGGAGATCAAACGCTTCTGCGGCGAGGCCTTCCGCAGCTTTGTGGGCACGCGCGGCGCTTTCGCCGGCCTGTTCTTTGCGCTGCTGCCGGCGGGGGCCATGAGCCTGTCGCTGGCGTTGCAGAACAACCTGGCCGTCGAACTGGGCATGGACAACGACAGCGTGGCCTGGCTCGCGGTGTGGACGCAGGTGGTGTCCGCTGCGTGCATGGTGTTTGGCGGCTGGCTGTCAGACCGGCTGGGCCGGCGCCGCACGCTCTTCGTCTACATGGCGCTGATGAGCCTGCCGGTGCTCTACCTGATGGCGGTGCTGCAGCAGCACGGCTGGGTGATGCCCAACCCGGCCGAGGGGCCGCTCAAGCGCACCGCGCTGCCGGCGCTGGTGACGGCCCTGTGGGTGGCCACGCTGCTCTACGCCGCGGCGCAGGGCCTGATGTACGGCACGCGCTCGGCCATCTTCATGGACGTGACCAACCCGCGCGTGGCCGGCACGCAGTTCACGGCCTACATGGCGATGATGAACCTGGCCATCTCGTACAGCGCCACCTGGCAGGGCATCGCGGCCGAGGCCATCGGCTACCCCCAGACGCTGCTGATCGACGGGCTCACCGGCCTGCTGTGTCTGGCGGTGCTGCCCTTCATCAAGCCCAGCCTCACACCCGATGGCGACGGCGGTGCCGGCCGCCGCGCACGCCGCCTGGCAGCGCTGCTGGCGCTGGGCTGCGTGGCGGCCATGGCCTACCGCCTGGGCGCCTGGGATGCCGGCAAGGCAGCGCCGATGTTCGAGATCCTCTTCATGCTGGTGTTCGTGGCCTCGGCGGTGTTCCTGGGCACGGGCGCGGTGGTGCTGGGTGCCGCCACGCCGCAGGTGGCGCGCGTGGGCCGGCTCGGCCTGCTGATGGCGCCCTTGCTCGTGGCCATGTACCTGCGCAAGTGGTGGCCCGAGCCGCAGGCCCTGTACGTGGTGGTGCCGGCGCTGGCCGCTCTGCTGCTGGCGTGGCAGGCGCGGCTGCCCTGGACCACCTTGAAGCTCGAACCCCGCCCGGCCTGAAGGCGCGACGGCAGGCGCTGCCGAGCGCTGCGCTCCGCTGCGTCAGCCCACCACGCGGTTGCGGCCGTTGCGCTTGGCCTCGTACATGCGCGCGTCGGCTTCGCCGAGCAGTTCACGCGCCGTGGTCAGGGCCGGCGTGCAGGTGGCCACGCCGATGGAGGCGGTCTGCACGTGGCGCAGGTCGCTGCCGTCTTCGCCCTGCAGCGCGATGCTGCGCGCCGCCAGCGCGGCGCGCACGCGCTCGGCAAGAACGCGGGCTTCTTCCAGCGTCGTTTCGGGCAGCACGGCCACGAACTCCTCGCCGCCGCAGCGGCCCAGCACGTCGGTGTTGCGCAATGCGCCGTGCGCGGTGGCCGCGGTTTCGCGCAGCACCGTGTCGCCGGCGTTGTGGCCCCAGCGGTCGTTGACGCTCTTGAAGTGGTCGAGGTCGATGCACAGCAGCGACAAGGGCCGTTTGTGGCGCCGGGCGCGCCGCATCTCGCGCGCCAGCGTGTCCATCACGTAGCGCTTGCTGAAGACCTCGGTGCCGGCGTCCACCGTGGCCATGCGGTAGATGTGGTCGTGCAGCAGCGCGTCCACGCTGTCGCGGCCGTAGAACTTCAGCACCAGCTCGCCCAGGCGCAGCATGTCGCCGTCCTTCAGCAGCACCGGGGCACGCACGCGCTTGTCGTTGACCCAGCTGCCGTTGACGGAGCTGGCGTCGTTGAACTGCACGCGCTCGCCGGCCACCAAGAGCTCGGCATGGCGGCGGCTGACGCCGGGGCTGTCGAGTTGCACGGCGCAGTCGGGCGCGCGGCCCAGGCTCAGCGTGCCTTCGGGCAGTGCGAAACGCTGGCCCGGCGCTTCGCCGCTGTACTGCACCAGGCAGGGCTGGCGCACGCCGGGCGAGCCCAGGCTCTGGAAGAGCGTGACCTCGCCCTGTTTCAGGCGCACCGTGGGATGGTCCCAGGTCAGCGGGCCGTCGGCGTCGGTCATGGGGGTGGTTTCAAGCACCGGCCAGCAACTCGGCGCTGGCGCGCAGTCGGCCCACTTCGATGCCGTTCCAGTTCACCAGGGGCACATCGGCCAGGCCCTGCACGAAGGCGGCGTCGTCACCTTCCAGGGGCAGCAGGCGCGCCAGCAGCGCGGCCAGCACCACCTCGCAGGCGCGGGCGTTGTTGCCGTCGTCCATCTTCACGGCGATGCCCAGGCCCAGCGTGGGCAGCGCGGCGCAGTACACGCCCTCGGCGCCCACCTTGCAGAACACACGCTCACCCAGGCGCTGCATCAGGCGCGTGTCGAGCCGGCCGGTGCCGGCCACCATCTGCGGCGCGCGGGCCACCGCCTGGCGCAGGCGCAGCGCGGCGGCGGCGTGGCCGGGGCGCAGGCCCTGGCCGGTGGCCGCGCGTGCAAAGGCGTGGGCCAGGTGGCGCAGCGGGATGGCGTAGGTGGGGATGCTGCAGCCGTCGGTGCCGACAGCCGTTTTCGAGAGGTCGTAACCCGTGCTGGCCTGCAGCGCGGCGGTGACTTCGCGCATCACCGGGTGTTCGGGCTTGACGTAGCCGCGCAGGAAGGCGCGGCGCTCATCGCCCTCGGCCATCAGGCAGCCCAGGCACACGAAGCCGGCGTGTTTGCCCGAGCAGTTGTTGTTCAACGCGCTGGGCTGCTGGCCGGCGGCGGCCAGGGCCTTGATGGCGCCATCGTGGTAGGGCCAGTGGGTGCCGCATTCCAGCGCCTGCACATCCACGCCGGCCTTGGCCAGCATCGAGGCTGCGGTGGCGGTGTGGAAACTCTCGCCGCCATGGCTGGCGCAGGCCAGCGCGAGCTCTTCGTCGCTGAGGCCGAAACGCTCGGCGGCGCCGCTTTCCACCAGCGGCAGGGCCTGCAGCACCTTGACGGCGCTGCGCGGGAAGATGGGGCGGTCGATGTCACCCCAGGCGCTGTGCACGGCGCCGCTGGCGTCCAGCACGGCCACGGCGCCGCGGTGCGCCGATTCGACGATGCCGCCGCGCAGGGCTTCGGCAAGAACGGGGTGGGCTGTCATGCCGGCGACTTTAGCGTGCAGCCCCCCGCTGCAGAATGCCGCGGTGCCGCTTCAAGCCCTCCTGCTCGTGCTGGCCGCGGCGACTCTGCACGCGTTGTGGAACATTGCCGCCAAACGCGCCGGCGGCGACCACCGTTTCGCCTTCCTCACCGTGTTGATGTCGGTGCTGCTGTGGTCGCCGCTGGCGTTGTGGTCGGCCCCGGCCGAACTGCCGCGCTGGGGCGCGCTGGCCTGGGTGGTGGTGATCGTCAGCGCCGCCTTGCACGTGGTGTATTTCCTCACGCTGCTGCGCGGCTACCGCGAGGCCGATCTCAGCGTGGTCTACCCCGCGGCGCGCGGCAGCGGCCCGCTGCTGACGGCCGCCGCCGCGGTGCTCTTCCTGGGCGAGACGCTCAGCACCGCGGGTGTCTTCGGCGTGCTGGGCGTGTGCGGCGGGGTCTTCCTCATCGCCGGTGGGCCAGGGCTGTGGCGCGGAGGCGCGCGGGCCGCACAAGACCCGGCCGCCCGCGCGCGCCTGCTCGGCGGCCTGCGCTGGGGTGCGCTGACCGGCGCGCTCATCGCCTGCTACACGGTGGTGGACGGCTACGGCGTGAAGGTGCTGCTGATGGCGCCGCTGCTCTTCGACTTCATGTGCAACGCGCTGCGCCTGCCGATGATGCTGCCGCTGGTGTGGCGCGATGGTGCGGGCCTGCGCCAGGCGCTGCGCACCCAGTGGCGGCCGGCGCTGGTGGTGGCGGTGCTGGGCCCGGCGGGTTACATCATGGTGCTGCACGCGGTGCAGATGGCGCCGCTCTCGCACGTGGCGCCCGCGCGCGAGGTCTCGATGCTGATCGCCGCCTTCATCGGCGGGCGGCTGCTGGGCGAAGGCGACCGTGTCTTGCGGCTGCTGGGTGCGGCCTGCATCGCCGGCGGGGTGATGGCGCTGGCTTGGTGAACTTCAGAAGCTGAGCACGAAGGCAGCCCCGCCTCAAAAGCTCAACACGAAGGCGGCCCCGCCTTCGAGGGGCCGCACGTGCCGCATGCGCCCGCCCATGCCGTGCACCAGCTGGCGCACCACCGTCAGCCCCACGCCCTGGCCGTCTTCGCGCGTTGTGAAGAAGGGCAGGAAGATCTGCCGCTCCAGCCCCGGTACCACGCCCGGGCCGTTGTCGCGCACGCTCAGCTGCAGGCGCCCGCCGCGGCCCTGCCGGGCGGTCACCCACAGGCGCGGCACCGCGGTCTCGGCGGTGGCCTGCGCGGCGTTGTGCACCAGGGCCAGCAAGGCCTGCTCCAGCTGCGCTTCGTCGGCCTGCAAGCAGAGCGTGGGGCTGGCCAATTCGAACAACGCCTCGCCGCCGCGCGCCGCCCAAGCAGGCGCGGTGGCCTGCTGCAGCCGCGCAAACAGCGCCTGCAGCGCCACGGGCGCCAGCTGTGGCGCCGGCCAGTGGCTGGCGCGGCGGTAGGTGGCAACAAAACGCGCCAGGCCCTGCGCGCGCTGCTGGATGGCCTGCAGCGCGGTGCGCAGGTCGGCCTGCGCGGCGGGGTCGTCGGGCTCGTCCAGCAGGCCGAGCGCGGTGTGGCTCAGGCTTTGGAGTGGCGTCAGCGAATTCATGATCTCGTGCGTGAGCACGGTCACCAGCTCCTGCCAGGCGCGCAGCGATTCGGCCTCCAGCTCGCTCTCCAGCGGCACCAGAGCGAGCAGCACGCGTGCCTGGCCGGCCAGGGCCAGCGGCTGGCGCTGCAGTTGCCAGCGCTCGGCGCCACGTTCGGTGTCCAGCAGCACCGGGCCGGGCTGCGTGCTGCCGGCCAGCAGGCGGTGCAGCGCGGCGCGGTCGCGCACGCCGCCCGGTGCTTCCAGCCGGCGCGCGCGGCTGCTCAGCGGCTGCAGGCGCGGGTGGGCGGGGTCGTCGGCTGGCGCCTCGGGGTGGTGCGCCCACACGGCCACGGGCAGGTGTTCGAACTGGGCCTGCAGCGTGGCCACGCGCTTGGCCTGCTGCGCTTCGGAAGTTGGCGCCATTGGAAGAGCGCCCGCAGCGGCCGTGGCCGCGCCGGGCGCCTGGGGGTGGGTGCGCAGGCGCGCGCGCAGCAGCGGCCACAGCAGCACGGCCGCGGCGGCGAGCAAGCCCGCAGCGGCCACCGCGGCGCGTGCATGGCCCTGCAGCGCCAGCGGGCCGGCCGCGGCCGCCAGCAGCAGCGCCACCAGCAGGCGCAGGCCGGTGGTGAAGGCCACCAGGGGTGCAGGCCAACGTTTCACAGGCCGTGTTTCTCCAGCCGCCGGTACAGCGCGGCGCGCGAGAGGCCCAAGGCGCGTGCCGCGGCACTCAGGTTGCCCTGGGCTTCGGCCATCGCGGCCACGAGCGCAGCGCGTTCCTGGGCGGCCAGCGGCTGCACCGCGGCGGTCTCGGCGCTGGCAGGGGCCGCAACGTTCCCCAGTGCGGGCCGCTGCAGCGCCTCCAGGCAGGTGCCCACCAGGCGCGCGTTGTCCCAGGGCTTGGTGACGAAATCCCAGGCGCCGCGGCGCACGGCCTGCACGGCGCGTTCGATGTCGGCATAGGCCGTCATCACCACCACGGGCGGCGGGGCGGGGCGCTGGCGCAGTTCGTCGAGCAGGCGCAGGCCCTGGCTGCCGTCGGTGCGGCCGGGGCCGAAGTTCAGGTCCAGCAGCAGCAGTGCGGGCTGCAGGCGGTCCAGCGCCGCAGGCAGCTCGGCGGGCCGGCGCAGGCAGGTCACGGGGCCCACGCGGCGCTGCAGCAGCAGCTGCGCGGCCAGGCCGACGTCGGGGTCGTCGTCGAGCAGCAGCAGGCGGGGTGCAGAAGCAAAAGCAGAAGACAGGGCGGCAGACACGGCAGCGGGCACAGGCAGGCCCGCGAGTGTCGCAGCGCGAGGCGCGGTGCTGCGAGGGGGCCGTCCGGAAGCGGACACCCGCAGCCCGGTGGTGTGCGAAAGCGGACACGCCCCTGCCCAAGCCCGGCCCGCGCCGCGATGCTGGCGGCCTGCCGATGAAACACGAGCCCAAGCCCCTGCTGCCCCCGCCCCCCAGCGGCGCGGCCATGGACCGCACCCTGCCGCCGCGCCCGCGCTGGCGCCGCATCGCGCCCTGGGCCGGGGTGGCGAGCTTGCTGATCGCAGCCATCGGCTTCACGGCATGGCGAAGCTGGGGCCAGGCCCCGCCCGTGAACCAGCCCCAGCTGGCCACCGTGCAGGCCGGCGAGTTCCGCGACGAACTGCTGCTGCGCGCCCGCGCCGAGCCGCTGCGCTCGGTGACGCTGGACGCCGCCGAGAGCGGCCGCGTGGAGGCCGTGCTGGTGCAGGACGGCCAGAGCCTGGCCGCCGGCACGCTGCTCTACCGCCTCTACAGCCCCGAACACGAACAGCAAGCCCTGCAGCGCCGCGCCGAGGTGGCGCAGCAGATGGCCAACCTCTCGGCCGAGCGCAGCGCGCAGGCCGCCAGCCTGGCGCTGCACCGGCGCGAGCGTGCGCAGTTGCAGGCCGCGTTGCAGCAGGCCGAGGCCGATGTCGCGCGCACCCAGCGCCTGGCCGAGGCCGGCTTCGTCGCCCAGGCGGCGCTGGAGCAGGCACAGCGTCAGCAGGCCCTGGCCCAGCGCCTGCTGCAGCAGGCCGAGCAAGACCATGCGCTGGAAGCGCAGACCCGCGCCCAGGCCCTGGCCGAGCTGGGCCAGGCCGTGGCCGGCCTGCAGGCCGGCTTGCAAGGGCTGGCCACCGCACGCGAGCGCCTGGCCCCGCGTGCGCCCATCGCCGGCCAGCTCAGCGGCTGGCAATTGCAGGTGGGCATGCAGCTGCGCGCCGGAGAGCGCCTGGGCCGCATCGACGACCCCAGCGGCGGCCTGCAACTCGTGGCCGATGTCGACGAGTTCCACCTGCCGCGCCTGCAGCCGGGCCTGGTGGCCACCAGCGCGCAAGGTGCCTTGACGCTCGCGCAGACGCTGCCCCAGGTGCGCGGTGGCCTGGCGCGTGTGCAGCTGCGCTGGCCCGAAGGCCGCACGCCACCGGGCCTGCGCGCCGGCCAGGCCGTGGAGCTGGCGCTGCAGCTCAGCGCGCCCACGCCTGCGCTGCTGCTGGCCGAAGGCCCCGGCGTGCGCGAACAGCTCTACGTGCGCCAGGGCCGCGAACTGCAGCGCCGCAGCGTGCGCCTGGGCCGGCGCGCCGCCGGCCGCGTGGAAGTGCTGGCCGGCCTGCAGGCCGGCGACGAAGTGCTCATCTCCAACCCCCCCAAAGACAGCCCCCGGCTGCGATTGCCATGATCGAACTGCAAGCCCTGAGCAAACGCCACCGCAGCGGTGATGTCGAGACCACCGCGCTCGATGCCATCAGCCTGCAGATCGAAGCCGGCGAGTACCTCGCCATCACCGGCCCCAGCGGCTGCGGCAAGAGCACCTTGCTGGGCCTGCTGGGCCTGCTGGACGAACCCAGCAGCGGCCGCTACCTGCTGGAGGGCCAGGACGTGCAGGCCCTGGGTGCGCGCGAACGCGCTGCGCTGCGGCGCGGGCGCATCGGCTTCGTCTTCCAGAGCTTCAACCTCGTGGACGACCTCAGCGTGCGTGAGAACGTGCAGCTCGCGCTGCGCTACGGCCCGCTGCCCGAGAAGGCGCAGCGCGCGCGGGTCGATGAAGTGCTGCAGCGCCTGGGCCTGGCGCACCGCGCCGGCCACCACCCCAGCCAGCTCAGCGGCGGGCAGCAGCAGCGTGTGGCCATCGCACGCGCCATCGCGGCGCGGCCGGCGCTGCTGCTGGCCGACGAGCCCACCGGCAACCTCGACAGCCACCACGGGCACGAGGTGATGCAGCTGCTGCGCGAACTCAACCAGGAAGGCACCACGCTGGTGGTGGTGACGCACAGCGCCGAGCACGCCGCACTGGCCTCGCGCACCGTGCGCCTGCTCGACGGGCGTGTGCTGGTGGACGCGGTGGCCGAGGTGGCGGCATGAAGTTGCTGCAAGAAGCGCTGCGCAGCCTGCGCCGCCAGCCCGCGGCCAGCAGCGTGGCCATCGTCGGCCTGGCGCTGGCGCTGACCGCCGGGCTGCTGCTGGCCTTCATCGCGCTGACGCTGTCGGCCGTGGACCCCAACATCCGCGAGCCCGAGCGCGTGGTGCTGCTCGATTTCAAGGGCAACGCCCCGCAAGCGCAGACGCCGTGGATCACCGGCGGCCCGGTGGCCATCGGCACGCTGCTGCAGCAGCGCAAGGTGCCGCTGGAGCAGATCACGCGCGTGGCCTTCGACGGGCTGGACATCCAGCACCAGGGCCGCCTGCAGCCGGCCTACCTGATCATGGCCGACCCCTCGGCGGTGCCGCTGCTGGGCCTGCGTGCGCTGGCCGGTGATTTGCCCGCCGCGCTGGTGCAGCGCGACGGCATCGCCATCAGCCAGAGCCTGCTGCAGACCCTGTGGCCCGAGGCCACGCCCGCGCAGGCCCTGGGCCGCACGCTGGTGGCACAGAACCGCCGCTATACGGTGGCCGCGGTGCTGCCCGACACCGACCCGCGCACGCCCTTCTGGCCCGCCAGCCCCATGGTGGGCGACGCGATGGCGATGGTGGGCTGGGAGACGCAGGGCAACCGCTGGACCCAGGAAGAGCGCGACGCGATCTTCATGGCCAATGGTCGCGTCTTCGCGCGCCTGCAACCCGGTGCGCGCGCCGCCGACGTGGGCGGCTGGATGCGAGAGGCGGTGAAGGCCAGCCCCGGCTACGCGAAGCTGCCCGCCGACTGGACGGCCGGCGGCCGCGAGCCCGCCTATTTCCGCGGCCTGCCGCTCACCGAGCTGCCCTACGCCGGCCCGAACGAGGAGTACTGGGGCCTGATCACTGCGCTGGTTGCGGCCTGCACGCTGTTGCTGGTGATGGCGGCCTTCAACCACATGAACCTGCAGGCCGCGGCGCTGCTGCAGCGCCAGCGCGAGACGGCGCTGCGCCGCAGCCTGGGCGCCGACAGCCCCGCGCTGCTGCGCTTGTGGGCGCTGGAAGGCCTGCTGCCGCTGCTGCTGGCCGCGGGCCTGGCGCTGCTGGCGGCGTGGATGCTGGCGCCGCTGGTGGGGCCGGCGCTGGGCTTCTCGCCGCGCCAGCGCCTGGCCGACCCGGTGCCCTGGCAGGCGCTGGCCGGCCTGGGGGCGGTGGTGGCGCTGCTGTGGCCGCTGTGTTCGCTGCTGCCGGCCTGGCAGGCGCTGCGCCGCCCGCCGGCGCCGGCGCTGCAGGGCCGCACCGCGAGCGAAGGGCCCTGGGGCCGGCGAACGCGCCAGGCGCTGTTGGGCTTGCAGCTGGGCGGGGCGCTGCTGCTCTTGTCGCTGGCCGGCGTGCTGGCGCTGCAGCAGCAGTACCTGCTGCAGGCCGAGCGCGGTTTCCAGACCGAAGGCCGCTACTGGCTGGGCCTGATGGTCAACCCCGCCGAGCTGCCGCCGATGGAGGGCCTGGCCCGCGCCGTGGCCCAGCACCCGGCCATCTCGCACTGGGCCTGGAGCGACAGCCCGCCGGCCCAGGCCACCCGCGGCCGGCTGGAGCTGCACACCAGCGTTGGCAATCAGCAGCAGGTGCTGCGGCTGAGCACGGTGTCTTCGGGCTTCTTCGGCACCTACGGCATGCGCGTGCTGGCCGGCGAGGTGAAGGTGCCGGCAGTGGCCCCGGCAGCAGCTGCCGTCGCGGCTTCGGCGCCCGCTGCGGGCGAGAGCCGCATGGTCATCGATGCGAAGGCGGCCCGTGCGCTGGGCTTTGCCTCGCCGCAGGCCGCGGTGGGCGCCGTGCTGCGCGGCGGCGGCGGCTTCATGCAGGCCGGCAACGAGCCGCGCCGCGTGGTGGCCGTGGTGGCCGACGTGAAGCTCGAATCGGCGCGCAGCGAAGCGCGGCCCCAGGGCTTCTTGCTGAACGAAGCGCCGCAGTGGGACCTGAACGTCCACGGCCCCGACCCCGTGGCGCTTCGCGCCGCGCTCGACGAGGTGTGGCGCCAGGCCGGCCCGCCGGTGCCGCACCAAATCCGCAGCGCCACCTCGCAGCTGGCGGCCGTGTACGCGCAGGAAGCGCAGCTCACCGCGCTGTTGGGTCTGGTGGCGCTGCTGGCCGTGGCCGTGGCCCTGGCCGGCGCCTACGCGCTGGTGGCCGACACGCTGCGCCGCCGCCGCACCGAGCTTGTCTTGCGCCGCCTGCACGGCGCCGGCCCGGCCGCGATGGCGCGCGCCGTGCTGGCTGAATGCGCCTGGCCAGCCGGCATCGCGGCGTTGGTGGCTTTGCCGCTGGCGGCCGCGGGCGGTGCTCTCTACCTCGAGGGTTTCGAAGACCGCATCGATCTCGCTGCCGGCGTGGCTGTGCCGGTGCTGCTGGCGCTGGGGGCCACCACGCTTGTCACCGGGCTGGCGCTGGCGCGGCACCTGCGCCAGGCCTTGAAGCTGCAACCCATCGAAGCCCTGCGCTGAACCCGCGCCGGGTGGGCGCAAGCTTCGTCTTGTGCCAGCGCCTTGCAAGGCTTTGCGGGGCGGGGCCAGCGGCGCGGGGCGGGCTCGCGCAGACTCCGCCGCTGTGAGCACCGCCGCCGACACCGCCCCCACCGCAGCAGCGCCTGCCGCAGGCCCCTGCGTCTACTACGACGGCGCCTGCCCGCTGTGCTCGCGCGAGATCGCCACCTACCAACGGGCGCAGGGCGGTGACCAACTGCAATGGGTGGACGCCGCCGTCTGCCCGGCCCCCGCGCTGGGCGCAGCGCTGCCGCGCGAGGACGCACTCGCCCGCCTGCACGTGCGCCTGCCCGACGGCCGCCTGCTCAGCGGCGCGGCGGCCTTCGTGGCCATCTGGCGGCGGCTGCCGGCCTTCCGCGGGCTGGCGCTGCTGGCGCGTGTGCCCGGCGCGGTGTGGGCGATGGAAATGCTCTACCGCGGCTTCCTGGCCGTGCGCCCTTTGTGGCGCCCGCAGCCGCTGCCGGCCGCCTGGCTGGCGCTGCCTTTGGCCCTGCGCCGGGAACTGCGCACGGACCATGCGGGCGAAGCTGGCGCCGTGATGATTTACCGCGGCGTGCTGGCGCTGGCGCGTGATGCCGAAGTGCGCGCCTTCGCCCAGCACCACCTGCACACCGAGCAGCAGCACCTGGCGCTGATCGAGGCCGTGGTGCCGCGTGCGCAGCGCAGCCGCCTGCTGCCGTTGTGGCTGGCCGCTGGCTGGCTCACGGGTGCGCTGCCGGCGCTCTTCGGCCCGCGCGCCGTCTACGCCACCATCGAGGCGGTGGAAACTTTTGTCGATACGCACTACGCCGACCAGGTGGCGATGATCGATGCGCTGCCGGCCGAGGCTGACCCGTCCGGGTCACTGCCCGCGCTGCGCCAATTGCTCGAAACCTGCCGCCTCGACGAGGTGGCGCACCGCGACGACGCGCACACACGCCGCGGCACCGCACCGGCCGGCGTGGTGGCGCGCCTGTGGACGGCCGTGGTGGGCCGTGGTTCGGCTGCGGCCGTGCGCGTGAGCCGCCACGTCTGAGGGCCGGGCCATGACGCTGATGCAGACCGCCAGCCTGCTGCTCACCGCCGGCCTCTTTGGCGGCATGCTGCTGTTCGCGGGCGGCTTCGCGGCCTTCCTCTTCACGGCCTTGCCGGTGGCGCAGGCGCGTTTGCTCATCCGCCAAGCCTTTCCACACTTCTACCTCTTCGTCATCGGCGCGGCCTTGCTCGCGGCGGGCGCGGCGGCCTTTGTCGATGCCACCGCCGCCGCCATCCTGGCGGCTGTGGCGCTCAGCACCGTGCCCACGCGCCAGCTGCTGATGCCCGCCATCAACCGCGCCACCGACGCCGGCCAGAAAGCCCGCTTCGCACGGCTGCACGGCCTGTCGGTGTTGGTGACGCTGCTGCACATCGCGGTGGCGGGCTGGGCCCTGGTGCGCCTGGCCGCCTGAGACCCAGGCGCCTTTGGCGCGCTGCCGGGCGCCGACACAATCCCCACCATGCAACTGATCGGCGTTGATTTCAGCAGCGCGCCCACGCGCCGCAAACCCATCACCGTGGCCCGCGGCCAGCTCGTGGGCGCGGTGTTGCGCCTGAACGCGCTGGACGAACTGCCGACGATGGCCGGCTTCGAAGCCCTGCTGGCTGAAGCCGGCCCCTGGTGCGGCGGTTTCGATTTCCCCTTCGGCCTGCCGCGCGCCTTTGTGGACGCACAAGGTCTGGGCAACACCACGGCCGAGGTCATCACCGAACTGCAGCGCCGCTGCCCCACGCGCATGGACTTCCGTGCGCTGGTGGATGCCTGGGGCAACACCCGCCCCGCCGGCCAGCGCCTGCTGCACCGCGTGTGCGACGGCGCCATGCCCGGCATCAGCAGCAGCAGCCCGCTGCAGACGCGTTACGTGCCCGTGGGTTTCATGTACTACGAGGGCCTGTCGCGCCTGGTGCAGGCCGGCGTGAGCCTGCCGCGGCAGCACGAGGGCGATGCACAGCGCGTGGCGCTGGAGGCCTACCCGGGCCTGCTGGCCTTCGAGCTGATCGGCCGCCGTTCCTACAAGAACAGCGAAGAGGCCGACCGGCTCATCGCCCGCAAGGACATCGTCGAGGCGCTGGAGCAAGGCCGCACCCGCCTGGGCCTGCGCCTGAAGCTCACGCACGCGCAGCGTGATGCGCTGGTGGATGACGCCAGCGGCGACCGGCTCGATGCCGCGCTGTGCCTGGCGCAGGCCGCCTGGGCGCTGCAGCAGCCGGGTTACGGCCTGCCGGCGCAGCTGGACGCGGTGGAAGGCTGGATCGCCACCGCACCGTCATGAAGGCAGCGGCATGAACGCCGCGGCCGAGGCCTGGTTCGCCGCGCGCGGCTGGGCGCCCTTCGCTTTCCAGCGCGAGGTGTGGGCCGCCATGGCCGCCGGCCGCAGCGGCCTGCTGCACGCCACCACCGGCAGCGGCAAGACCTACGCGGTGTGGATGGGCGCGCTGCAGCGTGCGCGGCCGGTGAAAACCTCGCCCGGCCTGCAGGTGCTGTGGATCACGCCGATGCGCGCGCTGGCCGCCGACACCGCGCGCGCCCTGCAGCAGCCCTTGCCCGAGATGGCCCCGGCCTGGGCCGTGGGCACGCGCAGCGGCGACACGCCCAGCGCCGAACGCGCGCGCCAAGACCGGCGCCTGCCGCAGGCCCTGGTGACCACGCCCGAATCGCTGAGCCTGATGCTCACGCGCGAGCGCGCCTTCGAAGAGCTGGGCGGCGTGCACACCGTGGTGGTGGACGAGTGGCACGAGCTCATCGCCAACAAACGCGGTGTGCAGGTGCAGCTGGCGCTGGCGCGTCTGAAGCGCTGGAACCCGGGCCTGGTGGTGTGGGGCTTGTCGGCCACGCTGGGCAATGTCGACGAGGCCATGGCCACGCTGTGTGGCGAAGGCAGCCTGCGCGTGCAAGGCCGCGTCGACAAGGCCCTGCGCATCGACACGCTGCTGCCGCAGGACCCGGGCCGCTTCAGCTGGGGCGGGCACCTGGGCGCGCAGATGCTGCAGCCGGTGGTGGACGAGATCGAGCGCTGCAGCACGGCGCTGGTCTTCACCAACACACGCAGCCAGGCCGAGATCTGGTACCAGCTGCTGCTGGAAGCGCGGCCCGATTGGGCCGGCATCGTCGCCCTGCACCACGGCAGCCTCGACAAGGAGGTGCGTGCCTGGGTCGAAGCCGGTCTCAAGGCCGGGCAGCTGAAGGCCGTGGTGGCCACCTCCAGCCTGGACCTGGGCGTCGACTTCCTGCCGGTGGAGCGTGTGCTGCAGATCGGCAGCGCCAAGGGCGTGGCGCGCCTGCTGCAGCGCGCCGGCCGCAGCGGCCACGCGCCGGGCCGCGAAAGCCGCGTGACGCTCGTGCCCACCAACACGCTGGAGCTGGTGGAAGCCGCCGCCGCGCGCGCCGCCGCGCTGGCCGGCCAGGTGGAAGCGCGCACGGGCCTGGACAAGCCGCTGGACGTGCTGGTGCAGCACCTGGTGACGGTGGCGCTCGGCGGTGACGTTGACGCACAAGGCGGGCCGACCACTGGCTACACCGCCGACGAACTGTTCGCCGAGGTGCGCAGCACGCACGCCTACCGCACGCTCAGCCGCGACGAATTCGAATGGGCGCTGGCCTTCGTCGAGCGTGGCGGCGAGAGCCTGACGGCCTACCCCGAGTACCACCGCGTGCAGCAGGTCGACGGCCGCTGGCGCGTGCCCGACCGCGGCATCGCGCGCCGCCATCGCTTGCAGGTAGGCACCATCGTCAGCGACGCGGCGATGGCCGTGAAGTGGCTCAGCGGCGGCACGATAGGCACCATCGAAGAAGGCTTCATCGCGCGCCTGAACAAGGGCGACCACTTCGTCTTCGCCGGCCGCGTCCTGGAGTACGTGCGCACCCAGGACATGGCCGCCTACGTGCGCGCCGGCAGCAAGAAGAAAGGCGTGGTGCCCGCGTGGGCCGGCGGCAAGATGCCGCTGAGCAGCGAACTGGCCGCGGCCGTGCAGACGCTGCTGGACCACACCGCGGGCGCGCTGCAAAGCGCCGCGCCGGCCCCGCCTTTCACCGACCCCGAACTCGAAGCCGCGCGGCCCATGCTGCAGGCCCAGGCGCAGATGTCGAGGCTGCCCGAGCGCGGCGCGCTGCTGCTGGAGCAGCTGCATTCGCGCGAAGGTCACCACCTGTTTTTCTACCCCTTCGCCGGCCGCAACGTGCACATCGGTCTGGCGCAGTTGCTGGCCTGGCGGCTGTCGAAACATGCGCCCAACACCTTCTCGCTGAGCGTCAACGACTACGGCCTGGAGATCCTGGCCGCGCAGCCCGTGGACGAGGCCGCGCTCGACCCCGCTGCGCTGTTCAGTGGCGAGGATCTGCTGGCCGACGTGCTGGCCAGCCTGAACTCGGGCGAACTGGCGCAGCGGCGCTTCCGCGAGATCGCGCGTGTGGCCGGCCTGGTCTTCGGCGGTTACCCTGGCGCGCCGAAAAGCATGCGGCAGCTGCAGGCCAGCAGCAGCCTGTTCTTCGAGGTCTTCCGCAAGTACGACGCCGGCAACCGCCTGCTGGGCCAGGCCGAGCGCGAGGTGCTGTCGCAAGAGCTGGAAGTGGGCCGCCTGCAGGCCACGCTGCAGCGTCTGGCCGCGCTGCCGCTGCAGCGGGTGGTGCTGCAGGCGCCCAGCCCCTTTGCGCTGCCATTGTTGGTGGAGCGGCTGCGCGAGCAGCTCAGCACCGAGAAGCTGAAAGACCGGCTGGACCGGTTGCTGGCGGCGTCTGAGGCCGTGCTGGCGCCACCGCCGGTGCGGCGGCGGCGGGCGCTGCGCCCCACAGGCCCGAAAGCCTGAGGGCCTGAGGGCCTGAGGGTCTTCAGTCTCAGCGCGGCGCCGGGGGCGGCAGCAGGCGTTGCACGAGCGCCTCCATGGCCTGCCAGCGCGCCTGCCGTTCGGCGGGGCTCAGCGTGTCGCCGCCGTAGACGAAGGAAGGCGTCGCAGCGCCGGGCAGGATGTGCCGGGCCGGCATCTGCTGCAGGTCGTCGACGCACAGGCGCCCCAGCGCGCAATGAAACATCTCCAGCGCCGCCGGGATGCAGTAGCCACCGCGCCGGCAGGCCTCGATCTGCAAGGCGAGCTGGAACATCGCGGCGTCCGTCATGGTGTCGCTGCCCAGTCGCAGGCGGCTCAGGTCCAGATCGGGCAGTTTCTCGGCCAGGATCTCGCGAACGGCCTCAGGCAGCAGCATCGGCGGGCCGGGCGGCAGGCCCAACGCGGCCAGGTCCTTGGGCCGCCAGATGTCGGCGGTGGCGCTCAGCAGTTCGGCGGAACCCGTGGCCCGCAGCGCCGCCAGCAAGGCCTGGTGTTGGGCCTCGTCGGCGGGCTTGCGATGGCTCAAGGCCGCCAGCAGGGGCTCTGCCAGCGCGCCCCAGCCGGCATCGTCGCGCAGGGCCAGGGTCGAGGGCTGGCGGTCCATCAGCCCCTCGCAGGCCTGCTGCACGGCGGCCAGGTGTTCGCGGCGTGCGGCGTCCATCTGCACGGTCGGGGGCGGCACGCTCGTCAAGCCCGTGCCGATGCCCGCCGTGGCGGTGACGCAGCGCCGGTGAGCCAGACGTGCGGATGCGACGTCCAGCAGATGGCCGCTCACGGCGGCGCGCTGCATCAGCACACGCAGCGGCTCTTGCCGCACGCGCAGCAGCGCCCGTTGCCAGGCCTCAGTGGCAGCGTTGGCGGGTGCCGTGGCCGGTGCCGGCGCGGGTGGCCTCGCGCCCTGGGGCGGCAGGGCTGTTGTCATCGCGGGTGGCGCCGTGGTCGCCTGGAAAGGGGCTGCCAGTGGGGCCGGTGTTGGCGGCTCGGGGCTCCTGGGCCACATCAGCCAGAGTCCGAGCCCCAGCAGCACCCACAGCAGGCCTGCGATGGCCCAGCGCCGCCGCCGTGGTCGGCCGGGGCTGGGTGGGGTCAGGGGCGGGGGAGCGGTCGGCAAGGTGGAGGACATCGGCGTGGCTGCGCTGCCGAGGCTAGCGCAGCCCGGCACATCGGCCCGCTACGATGCTCACCATGCCCCTTGCCGCCCTGCCTGCCACCCGCCGCGCCACCGTCATCCGGGGGCTGTGGCTCTGTGCGACCCTGGCCCTGGTGGCGCACACGGAGGTGCAGGCCCAGAACGGCGCCCCGGCGCTGGTGGGCCCGCCCATCTCCTTGATCTCACCGGCCACCGCCCCCAGCGTCGAACGCCTGGCCTGGCTGTCCGGCTGCTGGCGCAGCGAGGGCGGCGAGGCCGGCTCGGGCGAGCAGTGGCTGCCGCTGGCCGGCCAGACGCTGCTGGGCGCCAGCCGCACGGTGCGCGGTGGTGCCACGGTGGGCTACGAGTTCATGCAGATCCGCCAGCAGGCCGATGGCAGCGTGGTCTTCGCGGCGCTGCCCAACGGCCGCAACGAAACGCTCTTCACGCTGCTGCCCGGCGCGCCGCTGGAGGCGGTGTTCGAAAACGCCGGCAACGATTTCCCGCAGCGCGTGATCTACCGGCTGGAAGAAGGCGGCCGGTTGCGTGCGCGCATCGAGGGCCGGCGCGGCGGGGCGCCGACGGGCATCGATTTCCCGATGCAGCGCACGCCCTGCGAGGCGCTGCCGCCGCGGCCGGGCGCCTTCCAGGGCCTGGCCTGGGGCGCCACCGAACTGCAGATGGCGCAGCGTTTCGGCGCCGCGCTGAAGCTGGCCGAGTGCCCGCCCATGCCGAAGGGCACGCCGCCGGCCGTGGGCGCTGGGCGCGAAGCTTGCGACCACCCGACGCTGGCGCCCTACGACGTGGCCGGCGTGCCCTTCCGCCTGCACCTGCACGTGGACGCCGCGCAGCGCCAGCTGGTGCGCGTGGCGCTGGCCTGGGCCGGCGAGGCCGCACAGGCCACCGCCAGCGACACTGGCTGGAGCGACAAGCACCGCCGCCTGCGCCAACTGCTGGTGCAGCGCTACGGCAACCCCGAGACCACGCACGTCGACACCGACGGCGGCTTGCACAGCGCCGTGGCGCGCTGGCGCGTGGGCGAGACGCTGATCGAGCTGAAATCGTCCTACCAGGCGCGCAGCGGCAACAGCCCGGCGCGTGAACAGGTGGGCATCGTCTACCAGCCCGTGCATGCGGGCGAGGCCGGCCGGCTGTGAAACGGGCCGCGCCTGCCGATAAGGCGCTCTGTCGAGCCCAGCCCCACGCTCATTGCCGGACACCTCCCATGCCCTTGTCTTCGCCCTCGCCTTCGCATCCGAGCCGCCTGCCCGCCCTGGCACTCTCGTTCCTGGGGCTGCTGATGGCGGCCGACAGCGCCGATGCGGCCAAGCCCGCTGCGCCCGCGCCGCTGCAGGGCGCGGTGACGCAGGTCATCGACGGCGACACCGTGCGCTTCAGCGTGCCCGGCCAGGCCGCCATCGACGTGCGCCTGGCCAGCATCGACGCGCCCGAGCTCTGCCAGCCCTGGGGCCCCGAGGCGCGCAAGGCGCTCATCGACCTGGCGCTGAACAAGCCCGCCACGCTCCGCACCACCGGCCGGGACGGCCCGCGCACCGTGGGCGTGCTCACGGTGGAAGGCCTGAACATCAGCCAGCGCCTGGTGGAAGAAGGCCATGCCTGGAGCGTGCGCGGCCGCAACGGCCGCGGGCCCTTCATGAAGCAGGAGCGCATGGCGCAATCGCTCACGCGCGGCCTGCACGCCGGGGGCGGGGCGGTGTACCCGGCCGATTTCAGGCGCGACCGCGGGCCTTGCCGGTGAAGGCCCTCAGGGCTTTCATGACCTTCATGGCCTTCTGGCTCCTGCTGGCTGTTTCGGGAGCCTCTGCGGCCGCAACCCCTGCCTCGCCACCGCCCCCTGCCGGCGACGCGGTGGTCATGCCAGCGGCGCGGCAAGCCTTGTCCGCCGCCTTCGATGACCCTGCCGAATGGGACGAGGCGCAAACGCGTGCACGGCTGGCTGCCTTTGAGGCCTGGCTGCAAGGCGGCCAGGCCACCCGTAGCGATTGGTTCCTGGCCGCGCACGTGGCGCTGCGCCACTGGCGCTTCGACCAGGTGGCCGCGTGGCAGCAGTCCGCCGCAGGGCGCGAGCCCTTGGCCGGGCTGGTGCTGCCCAGCGCCCTGCAGCCGCTGCCCCCCGGCAGCGCGCCGGGCTGGTGGGCGCTGCGCGAGAGCGACCGGGCGCTGGTGGAAGCGCCGGCCACCGCCCGCGCGCCCACCGAGCTGTGGGTGGTGTTCGCCCCCGGCTGCGGCTTCTGCCGGCGCATGCTGGAGGATGTGCGCGCCTCGGCCGAACTCACCACCTTGATGAACCGCTGCGGCCGCTGGGTGGGTGTGCTCGACGGCAACTTCGACACGGCGGATTACCTGCAGTGGGCCCAGCGCACGGGGCAGGCGCCGGTGCAGTTCCGCCGCCACTGGGCGCCGCTGGGCCTGAACCCGCCCAGGGCCACGCCGGTGATGCACGTGGTGCGCGAAGGCCGCGTGCTGCAGACCGTCACCGGCTGGCCGCGCGAAGGCCGCACGGCCGAGTTGCTGGCGGCCGTGCGAGTAGCCGATGTGGAAGGGCGTTGGCGGGCGCCCGGCAGCGCGGGCCCTAGCCCGGCACCGCGCGCGCCCCGGCCCGAAAGTAAGGCAGCAGCGGCCGGGCGGCCAGCCGGGGCGGGGGGGCCGGGGCGTGGAACTCGGGGTGCCACTGCCCGCCGGCCACGAAGCTGGGGCCTTGCCAGCGCACGGCCTCGATGACGCCGTCTTCCGGGCAGCGCGCTTCCACCACGAAACCCGGCGCCAGGTCCTTGATGGCCTGGTGGTGGATGCTGTTGGTGGTAGCGCGGGCCACGCCCGGGAACAGGCCCGCCAGCCGCGTGCCGGGCACGAAGTCCACGGCGTGGTGGTGGTGTTCGTAGCGGCCCAGCACACGGTGCACGTGGGCCTGCGGGTGCTGGTGCTCGATGTCCTGCATCAGCGTGCCGCCGAAGTGCACGTTCAGCAGCTGCAGGCCGCGGCAGATGCCCAGCACGGGCTTGCCGGCATCCACAAAGGCCTGGATGAGATCGCGCTCGTAACGATCGCGCACGGGGTCGCCGCGCCAGTCTTCGTGCAGCGGGGTTTCGCCGTAGCTCTCGGGCGCCACGTCGTTGCCGCCCTGCAGCACCAGGCCGTCCAGCGCGGCGGCGTAGTCGTTCAGGTGCAGTTCGCTGCGCTGCACGAGGCTCTGCGCGTCCACCGCCGGCACCATCACCGCGCAGGCGCCGCCGGCCAGCAGCCAGTGCGCCATGCTCTGCTCGAGGTAGTGCACGGTCTTGCTCCACACGCCGCCGGCCGGCATGCCGGCGCTGCCGGGGTAGTGGATGCGGGCCGACACGCCGATCAGCAGCGGCTGCTGCCGTGCCACGGGGCTGATCCCCGCGCTCATTTCGCCCCCGCCGTGCCCACACGCGCCCAGCGCAGTTCCACGGCATCGCTGGGCCACTGCACCAGGCTCACGTTGCGCGCCATCGCCCAGGTCAGCGTGCGGCGGTACAGCGGGATCAGCGGCAGGTCGTCCGCGGCCAGGCGCAAGGCCGTGGTGACCATCGCACGGCGGCGCGTGAGGTCGGGCTCCACGCGCAGGTCGTCGATGAGCTTGTCGAGCTGCGGGTTGCTGTAGCGGCCGGCGTTGAAGGTGCCCTGGCCTTCGCGGCTGTAGCTGCGCATCAGGCCGTTGAGCGAGTTCCAGGCGTCGGGCAGCGGTGTCCAGCCCACCTCGAAGAAGGGCGTGTTGCCCGCCGTCAGCCGCGGGAAGAACTGCGTGCTGGGCGCGCTGCGCAGCTGCGTGCGGATGCCCACCTGCGTGAGCATGGCCGCCACAGCCTGGCAGACGTTTTCGCGCCAGGCCACGTTCACGCAGTCCAGCGGCACCGAGAAGCCGTTGGGGTAGCCGGCCTCGCCGAGCAGCTGGCGCGCACGGGCCGGGTCGTAGCGCAGGCGCTTGTCCAGTTCGGCCGGGCTGCCGTCCACCAGCGGCGAGAGGAAGGCGCCGGTGGCCTGCGCCTGGCCGCGCAGCACCTTGTCGACGATCAGCGGCACGTTGATGGCGTGGTAGACGGCCTGGCGCACGCGCAGGTCCTTGAAGGGGTTGCGGCCCTTCACGTCGCTGCCTTCCAGCTCGGGGCGGCTCTGGTCGAAGCCCAGGTACTGCTGGCCGATGTCGGCCGTTTGCTTCAGCGTGATGCGCGGGTCGGCCTGCAGGCGGCGGATGTCCTGGTAGGGCGGGTCGAGCACCACGTCCACCTCGCCCGAGGCCAGAGCGGCCAGGCGCGTGGCGTCGCTCTTGATGACGATGAAGCTCACCTGCTGCACATTGCCGCTGCGCTTGTCGGCCCAGCCCCACCAGCCGGGGTGGCGGCGCAGCACGGTGCGCACGTCGGGCTCGTAGCGCTCCAGCCGGTAGGGGCCGGTGCCGTTCGCGTTGCGCACGCCGAAGGTCTCTTGCTTGGCGTTGAAGTCCTGCGCGCGCTGCAGGCCGTGTTTGTCGGCCCAGGCCTTGCTCATCATGCCGACGAAGCTGAGCTTCTCGGGCAGCACGGCATCGGGGGTCTGCAGCTGCACGTCGACGGTGAGCGCGTCGACCTTCTTCACCGCGGCGATGCCGCTCAGCTGGAAGGCGCGCTGCGAAGGCGGCGTGGTGGCGCGCTGCAGCGAGAACACCACGTCGTCGGCGCTGAAGGGCGTGCCGTCGTGGAAAGTGACGTTGGGGCGCAGCTTGAAGCGCCAGGTGGTGGGGGTCGTCATTTGCCATGACAGCGCCAATGCCGGCTCGAGCTTGTACTTCTCGTCGCGGTTGACCAGGCCTTCGTAGATCTGCGTGCTGACGCGCGTGTGGTACAGCAGCGCGATGGCGTGCGGGTCCATGGTCTGCGCATCGAAAGCGCTGGCCACGCGCAGTTGCGGGCCGGCGGGCGGGGCCGCCTGGGCGGCCGAGTTCGGTGCAGCGGTGCACAACAGCAGCCACAGAAGGTAGCAAGGCAGGGCGCTCAGGCGCATGGTTTTCAGGCTCTTGTCGACAAGGTTGCGTGTATTGTCCGGTCCGCGCGGGCCGCAAGGCCTGCCAGACCTGGGTTCTGAAGGAGAACCAGGGCGTCCAACCCGGAGCAGACGAGATGGCAGACATCATCCACCGGCACCACGTGGTCCAGCGCGGCCAGGTTCAACGGCCCATGGTCTTCTCGCACGGTTTTGGTTGCGACCAGCAGATGTTGCGCTTCGTCGCGCCGGCTTTCGAGGCCGACCACCGCGTCATCGTGTTCGATCACATCGGCTGCGGCCGGGCCGACATCACGGCCTACGACGACGTGCGCCACGCTCAGATTGAAGGTTGTGCCGAAGATGTCAACGCGCTGCTGGAAGCGCTGGACCTGCGTGACGTGATCTTCGTCGGCCACTCGGTCAGCGCGATGATCGGTGTGCTGGCGGCCATCGCGAAGCCCGAGCGCTTCTCGCAGCTGGCGCTGGTCTGCCCCTCGCCGCGCTACCTGAACGACCCGCCGGCCTACACCGGCGGCTTCAGCCGCGCCGACATCGACGGCCTCTTCGACCTGATGGAAAGCAGCCCCCAGGGCTGGGCCAGCTTCCTGGCGCCGGTGGTGATGGGTGGCGAAAGCCCGCCCGAGCTGACCGACGAGCTCAAGGCCAGCTTCTGCGCGAGCGACCCCTACATCACACGGCGCTTCGCGCAGGCGGTCTTCTTGTCCGACCACCGCCACGTGCTGCAGCAGTGCACCGTGCCCAGCCTCATCCTGCAGTCCGGCACCGACGCCATCGCGCCGCCCACGGTGGGCCAGTTCATGCACGCCCACCTGCCTCAGAGCACCCTGGTCGTCACCGACACGGTGGGCCACTGCCCGCACCTCACCGACCCTGCCCTGACCATCGAAACGCTGCGTCGCTACCTCGGTGGCTGAGCGGCGCCCGTACGCCGACCCGGCCCGCCCTGCCAGATGACGACGGCTGCCCGCACGCTCTCTGCGCTCCCCAGCGCCGAGCAGCTGCCCTGCGCGGTGCTGCGTCTGGACACCGGTGGGCGTGTGGCCGCGGCCAACGCGCTGCTGTGCGAGTGGGTGGGCCGTTCCGAGGAAGCCCTGCAAGGCCAGCCGGCCGATGCCCTGCTGAGCGTGCCTTCGCGCGTGATCTTCCAGAGCCGCGTGCTGCCGCTGCTGCGCCTGAACGGGTACGCCGACGAAGTGACCTTGGCGCTGCTGGACGCCCATGGCGCCCCGGTGCACGTGCTGATGTACGCGCGCCGCCGCCCTGGCGATGCCGGCGTGGCTTGCGACGCCGTGCTGGTGCCGGTACGCCAACGCCGGCGGCTGGAAGAAGAGACGCTGCGCGTGCGCCGGGCGGCCGATCTGTCGCCGTACATGATCTTCCAGCTGTGGGTGCCGCCCGATGTGCAGCAGGCGCGGTTTCCGTATGCCAGCGAAGCGATCCGCTCGCTGTACGGTGAATCGGCGGAAGCCGCGGCGACGAGCGCCGAAGCCGTCTTCCAGCACGTGCACCCCGAAGACCGCAATCGCGTGCAGGCCACCCTGCAGGCGGCGGTGGCGGGCATGGCGCCCTGGCAGGTGCGCTTCCGCGTGCAGACGCCCGCGGCAGCCGCCCCGGTGTGGCACGAGCTGAACGCGAGCCCGCGGGGCCTGGCCGGTGGGCAGACCTTGTGGCACGGCCATGTGGGCGACATCACCGCGCGCGTGGCGCTGGAAGAGGCCATGGCGCAGCAGCACGTGGCCGAGGGCGCGGCCCGGGCGCGCAGCGCCTTCCTGGCACGCGTGAGCCACGAACTGCGCACGCCGCTCAACGGCATCCTGGGTTTTGCGCAGTTGTTGGCGCACGAGGACACCGACCGCCTCAGCGAGGTGCAGCGCCGCCGCGTGAATACCATCGAATCGGCCGGCCGCACGCTGCTGGAGCTGGTGGACGAGGTGCTGGACCTCAACGCCATCGACAGCGGCCAGTTCAAGGTGACGCCGGCCCGCGTGGCTGCGCTGGACGTGGCCGCGCAGGCCGTGGCCATGGCCGGGCCTGCGGCCGCGACGGCGGGCCTCACCTTGAGCGGGCCCGAGGTGCACGCACCCCAGCCTGCCTGGGCACCGGGCTGGCAGGTGCAGGCCGACGCGCGGCGCCTGCTGCAGGTGCTGGGTGCGTTGCTCTCCAACGCCGTGAAGTACACGCCGGCCGGCGGCAGTGTTTCATTGCGGTTGAGTGCCGCCGACGGCGGCGTGGCCTTCACCGTGGCCGACACCGGCATCGGTCTCAGCGCGGCGCAGCAGGAAGGCCTTTTCGAGCCCTTCAACCGCCTGGGCGCCGAGCGCACCACCACACCGGGCTCCGGGCTGGGCCTGGTGATCGCGCGCGGCCTCGTGGGCCTGATGGGCGGACACCTGCAGGTGCGCAGCGCTGCGGGCGAAGGATCGGTCTTCACCGTGTGGCTGCCTGCGGCCCCGCGTGAGGCGGCCTTGGCAGGCGCTGTACCGGCCACCCATGCGCCCGGGCTCGGCCCGGCCGAGCCGGCAGCGGCCGAGGCGCTGCCGAGCCGGCTGCTGTATGTGGAAGACAACGAAGTCAACGCGCTGCTGATGCAGGCCATCGTGGCGCTGCGCCCGGGGCTGCAACTGCAGGTGGCGCCTGATGTGGCGGGCGCGCTGGCTGCCGCCCGTGAGACCCCTCCCGACCTCGTGCTGCTCGACCTGCACCTGCCCGATGGCGACGGCTACACGCTGCTGCGCGCCTTGCGCCTGTTGCCCGGCATGCAGCAGGTGCCGGCCGTGGTGGTGTCGGCCTCGGCCCATGCCGAGGAGCGGCAGCGCGCGCTGGCCGCCGGTTTCGTCGGCTACTGGACCAAGCCGCTCGACCTGGCGCAGACCCTGGCCGACCTGGACCGCGTGCTGGCCTGTGCCGCGCGCGCGGCACTCGGCCGTTTGACGCCGCGCGCGCGGCACTTGGCTGCTTGAAGCCTCGCGCGCCGGCGCGGCCTTACTCTTCGTCGGCAGGCACGCCGGCTTCTTCGTCGTCCTTGCGCGCTTCGGCCACGCGCTCCGCCAACCGGCTGGCCAGCGGGGCCATGTCGTCCACCAGCGTGGCACTGGGCACGGTGCCGGCCACGCGCAGCGCCGGCATCGGCAGCGTGCTCATGTAGGGCGTGGCCACGAGGCTGTCATGCCCGCGCCAGGTGAGGGCCGTGGTGAAGCCCACGCCGGTGATCGCCATCGCCGCCACGGCCACGGTCACGGCGCGCTGGTGCAGCGGCAGCGTGTGTCGCAGGTGCGCGTGCAGCATCAGCACGAGCAGCAGGCTCTGCAGCGCCGAGCCGGCCATCCACAGTGCCGGCAGCGCGAGCGCGGCGGTGAGCACGGGCCAGAGCTGGTCCACCAGCGTGGCGGCCAGCAGCCAGGGCAGGGCGATGCGCAGGTGGCCGGCGAAATCGAAGCGGTGCTGGAACAACTTCGACAGCAGTGCCCACGCGCCGCACCACAGCGCCAGCGCCACCGGCAGGCCCAGCACCAGCGGCAGCCAGGCGCTGTAGTCGGCGCCGGGGTCCAGGCCCAGCCAGGTTTCGCCCAGTGTCAGGGCCAGCAGCCCCAGCCCCGCGCCCAGCATGCGCCGCCCCGAGGCCGGGCGCGCACGCTGCAGCGCGCGCTCGGGCGCCAGGGCCGCGCCGGCCGTGCGCAGGCGCAGCCGGGTGGCGCCAAGCAGCAGCACGGCCTCGGCCTGCGGCAGCGCGGCGCGCCCCTGCACGGCCTGCCCGTCGAGCAGCACGCCATTGAGGGAAGGCAGGGCCTGCAGTTGCAAGCGGCCTTCGGCATCGGGCTCGAGCACGGCGTGGTGGGCGGCCACATGCGGGTCGTCCAGCACCACGGTGTTGTCCAGCGCCCGGCCCAGGCTCAGCGGCCAGCGCTGCACGTCGGCCCCGCGCTGCACGTGGCCGTCGCGGTCGAGCCACTCGATCAGCGCGACGCGTTCTTCGGGGCGTTCCATGCGTAGCCGTCCAGGTAGTGTTGCGCCAGGCGCTGGGCGCTGGCGGCGCTGATGCCGTAGGCATCGAGCCGGCCCTGCACGCCTTGCACGCTGCCGTCGAGCGTGGCCACCAGCACCGAAAGATCGTGCAGGCCTTCGAGCTTCTTGTAGGCACGCAGGCAGATCACGGCCTTCAGCGGCAGCGGCTCGGCCTGGTCGGTGCCCGGGGCGCCGGCGGCGCCGCTGCGCACCTGGCGCTCGACGCAGCGCGGCGCGGTGCGCTGGCGGTCGTCGCGGCCCATGAACTCGTTGCGGAAGCTGCTGCTGTAGCGCTCGGCGAAACGCAACGCGCCGAGCTTGCTGCCGTCGTAGGCCTCGTGGCGCACCGTGAGAAAGCCGGTGAGCAGCGCGCCGTTGACGAAGATGCGGTTGTCCATCTCGCAGTCGCTGCGCTCGAACTGCAGCCCGCGCACGGCCTGGGGCGAGCCGCGGCCCCAGCAGCGCAGGAAGGTCTCTTGCGGCACCGGGATGGTGTAGCGCGGGTGGCCCGCGTTGCGCCAGGGCTGGGCGATGAAACGTTCGGTCAGGCGTGCCTCGTGCGCCAGCAGTTGTTTCGTCACCTCGGCCCAGGCCGGTGTGGCGATGGGCGCGGCGCCGCGGCCGCGCTCGATCAGCACACGCACCGGCGCGGCCGGCACGAGAAAACTCACCTGCTCGCCATCGCGCCGCGCAGCGACGTTCACGCCCACGAGGCGGCCCTGCTCGTCGAGCGCGGGGCCACCGCTCATGCCGCCGCTGAGGCTGCCGCCGAAGAAGAGCGTCTCCAGGAAGCTGCGCTCCACCGGGCCGTTGTAGCTGCCTTCGGCGACGGCAAAGCCGACATCGAGCGGGTTGCCCATCGAGTAGATGCGCGCACCGCGCGGCAGCGGCTCGTTCGCCGGGCGCAGCAACACGCTGCCGCGGCCGGCCAGCGGGACGGGGTCCACGGGCTTGAGCAGCGCAAGGTCGTTCACCACGTCGAAGGCCAGCAGTTGCAGCGCACCCTGGCGGCCATCCACCGTGGCGTACACCAGCCGGTGGCGCGTGGGCTGCAGCGCGTACTGGCTGACCACGTGGTAGTTGGTGACGAGGTGGCCGGCGTCGTCGACCAGGAAACCCGAGCCCACGGACGACTGGCTGTCCTGCGTCTTCAGCAGCGTGCGCACCTGCAGCAGCTGCGGGCGGATGCGCTCGTAGATGCGCTGGCCGGCGCCGGTGGGCGCGGTGGCTGCCGGGGCGCTGGCGGCCACTGCCGCGGCGGGCAGGGCCGCGGGCGGCGGGGTTGAACTGGCGGCATGGCCGGGGCTGCAGAGCGACAGCACCAGGGCCACGACGAAGGCGGCCGCACAAGGCCGACGAGAGGCCCACGGGCCGAGAGATCGCATCGCTGCATCTTATGCCGGCCCCGCAAGGCCTTGCCTGCGCGGTGCTAGCCTCTGGCGCCATGTCCAACCCCACCAACGGGCCCGGCCTGGCAGGCCGCCGCGCGCTGCAGCGCTGGCTGGGGCCCTGGGTGGCCGAGGTGAACACCGCCACGCTGCGCAGCGATGCCCTGGCCGCCTTGCTGGCCGCGGTGCTGGTGCTGCCGCAGGGCATCGCCTTCGCGGCGCTGGCGGGCCTGCCGCCGGCCTGGGGCCTGTATGCCGCGGTGGTGCCCACGGCGGTGGCGGCGCTGGCAGGCTCCAGCCGCCAGGTGCTGACGGGGCCGACCAACGCGCTCTCGCTGGCGCTGGGTGCCGCGCTGGCGCCGCTGGCCGTGGCCGGCAGCCCCGAGTACCTGCGCCTGGCCCTGGTGCTGACCTTGATGGTCGGAGCGATGCAGCTCGCCGTGGCGCTGCTGCGCCTGGGGGTGCTGACGCATTTCATCTCGCCTTCGGTGCTTCTGGGTTTCACCACCGGCGCTGCGGCCTTGATCGCCGGGCACGCGGGGCTCTCGCTCGTGCACGCGCCGGCCGGTGCCGGGCCGGCGCTGGCCGTGGGCGCCGGCACCCTGGCGGTGGGCGCGCTGCTGCGCTGGCGCTGGCCCGGCGGGCCGGGCCTCTTGCTGGCGCTGCTGGCGGGCACGGCGCTGGCCCTGGCGGCCAGCCACTGGGGGCCGGCGGTCTGGGGCGCCGGGGCCGGGCAGACCGCGCGCATCGGCGCGTTGCCCCAGGCCTGGCCGCCCTGGGCGCCACCGGCCCTGGGCTGGGCCGATGTGACGCGCCTGGCCACCATCGCGCTGGCGCTCACGCTGGTGGCGCTGGGTCAGAGCATCGCCATCGCCAAGGCGCTGGCGGCGCGCACGGGCCAGCCGCTGGACGTCAACCGCGAGTGCCTCGGCCAGGGCCTGGGCAACCTGGCGGGCGGGTGTTTCTCGGCCTTCGTCAGCTGCGGTTCGCTGAACCGCTCGGTGCCGCACCTGGAGGCCGGCGCGCGCACGCCGCTGGCCGCGGTGATGGCCGCGGCTTTCGTGCTGCTGCTGGTGGCCGGGGCCGCGCCGCTGCTGGCGCTGGTGCCGATGGCCGCGATCGACGCCTTGCTGCTGCTGGTGGCCTGGACGCTGGTGGACACCGCGCAGTGGCGCGAACTCTGGCGCCTGGACCGGCGCGAGGCCGCCGTGGCCGCCGGCACGCTGGCCGCCACGCTGCTGCTGCCGCTGCAGGTGGCGGTGCTGGCGGGCGTGGCGGCCTCGCTGGTGGTCTACCTGCACCGCACGGCGCACCCGGCGCTGCGCAGCATGGGTTTTGCCACGCCGCCGCAGCCCGCGCAGGACCGGCACTTCGTGGTGCTGCCGCCCGGCGGCCCCGAGTGCCCGCAGCTCAAGCTGCTGCGCATGGAAGGCCCGGTGTGGTTCGGCGCCGAGGCCCACGTGGCCGATGCGCTGCGCGCGTTGCGCGAGCAGCCCGAGCCGCCGGCCCACCTGCTGGTGATGAGCAAGAGCATGAACTTCATCGACCCCGCCGGCGCCGCGCTGTGGGAGCGTGAACGTGCGCAGCGCAGCAGGCCCGGCCAGGGCCTTTACTTCCACCGCCCGCGGCCCGAGGTGCTGGCCACCTGGCGCGCCAGCGGCTTCCTGCAGCGCCTGGGCGAAGACCGTGTCTTCCCCGACAAACGCAGCGCCATCGCGGCCATCGTGCCGCGGCTGGACCCGGCGGTGTGCGCGCGCTGCCAGGCGCGTGTGTTCGAAGAGTGCGCCGGCCAGCCGGGGCCGCCGCCGGCGGCTTGATCAGCGCGCCTTCAGGAAATCCTCCAGCCCCTGCCGCACCGCCTGCGCCAGCCGCGCGCGGAAGGCGGGGTCGAGCAGCATGGCTTCGTCGCCCGGGTGCGAGACGAAAGCCTGTTCCACCAGCACCGCCGGCGCCCAGGTGCTCAGGCGCACGGGCGTGTAGTTGAAGTTGCCCACCAGGCCGAAGTCGGGCAGGCCGGTGGCCGCCAGCACACGCTGGTGCACGGCCGCGCCCAGCGCGTGGTGCGGCGCGTGTTTGTAGAAGTGCGAAGTGCCTGAAACACGCAGGAAGCCTGCGCCCGTGTCGGTCGAATTCGCGTGCACGCTGACGAAGAGGTGGGCCTGCGATTCGGCCACGCGGCGCGCGCGTTCACGCAGGGGCGGGTTCTCGTCGCCTTCGCGGATGACGACCACCTGCGCGCCGGCGGCCTGCAGCTCGGCCTGCAGGGCGTCGGCCGTCCAGCGGTTGATGTCCTTCTCGGGCACGCCGGTGGCGCCCACCGCGCCCAGGTTGGCGCTGCTGCCGTGGCCGGCTTCCACCGCCACGCGCAGGCCGGCCAGCGGCGAAGCGGCGTTCGCGTCGATGCGCGGCGCCGCGCGCAGCAGCACACGCAGCCCGGTGGGCGTGCGCTCGGCGCGCCAGCCCCACAGCTTGGAAGCATGCGGCAGCAGGCGCAGGCGCACGCGGCCCGGGCCCACCTGTTCGGCCAGCACCTGGCGCACCAGCTTCGCGCTGGCGCGGTGGCTCACCCAGGTGGTGGCGAGCTGGGCGTTGTAGATCTCGATGTCCAGCAGCTCGTGGCCGTCGGGCCCCGCGCTGGCCTGCACGCGGTAAGGCACGCGCGCGGCCAGCGGCACGCTGAGCAGATCGTGTTCACCTTCGCCGCTGAGCGAGACGCTGGTGAACACGGCCTGCGGTGCCGGCGTGCCGGCATCGGCGGGCTGCAGGTTCTTCTCCTGCACCCAGGCCACGGTGTCGGGCGCCAGCTGCACACGCAGGAAATCGCCCCGCCGGCCGGTGGCGGCCAGCAGCGTGCCGGTGGGCAGCTCGGCCAGGAAGGGCCCGCCCAGGCGCACCTCGTGCAGGCCGTGCAGCAGCTCGGCGCCTTCGGCACCCACGGTGTAGAGGCGTTCGGGGTCTTCGCGCCACTGGCCGACGGGGCCGGGGGCCTCGGTTTGGAGTGCACGAGCCGGCTTCGCGCGGGCCTTGCCCTTGCCAGCGGGCGCCACCGGCACCGCGCTGGCGGCCATCACGCGCAGCTGCACGGCGCCCGCAGCGGTGTCGCCACCGGCCTCAAAGGTGAGCAGCGCGCGGTAGCGGCCGTTGCCGCGTTCGGTGAGCGGCTGCCAGGCCTTCTGGCCGGGCAGCCGCGCCTCCACACGCGCGCCGGGCGTGGCGCGCACGGCCACTTCCACACCCTCGCCGGGGGCCAGCATCACGGGCTCTGCAGGGCGCAGGCTGCTGCCGTCCAGCCACAGCGCGGTGGTGGGCCAGGCCACGGGGGTGGGCGGGGCGCTGCGCTCCACCTGCAGCGGCAGGCGCTGCCATTGGCTGCTGCCTGGGGCGCGGGCTTCGATCTCGATGGTGTTGAGGCCCGGCTGCAGCGGCACGCGGTCGCGTGCGAAGACGCCGGTGCCGAAGACCGTCACCGCCTCGCCGCCCACCCGCACCGTGCTGCCGGGCGCGGTGCGGCCGAGCACGTTGACGAACTCGCGCACGGTGCTGGCGGGTTCGCCAGGGCGGGGCGACAGCACTTCCAGCGCGGGCGCTGCGGGTTGCGCCGCCGCGGCCAGCGGCAGCAGCAGCAACACCGCCAGACGGCGTGGCCAGGTGATGAGCTTGAGATTGAGATTGAACGTGAGGGCAGGGCGTGCAGGCATGCCGCCGATGCTATCGGCTGCCCGCCGGCACTCAGGCGAGTTTGAACACCGCCACGGCCTGCACGAGCTGCCGCGATTGCTGGCTCAGGCTTTCGGCCGCGGCTGCGCTCTGTTCCACGAGCGCGGCGTTCTGCTGCGTGCTGCGGTCCATCTGCGTCACGGCGCTGGCCACCTGCTGCACGCCCTGGCTCTGCTCGCCGCTGGCGTTGGTGATCTCGCCGACGATGTCGCTCACGCGCTGGATCGAGCTGACGATGTCGAGCATGGTCGCGCCGGCCTGGTCGACGAGCTGGCTGCCCTGCTCGGTGCGGCCCACGCTCTCTTCGATGAGCGCCTTGATCTCGCGCGCCGCCGTGGCCGAACGCTGCGCCAGTGCGCGCACCTCGCCGGCCACCACCGCGAAGCCGCGGCCTTGCTCGCCCGCACGCGCCGCCTCCACCGCCGCGTTCAGCGCGAGGATGTTGGTCTGGAAGGCAATGCCGTCGATGGCGCCGATGATGTCGGCGATCCTGCGGCTGCTGTCGTTGATGTCCTTCATCGTGGCCACCACTTCGCGCACGGCTTCGCCGCCGCGCTGCGCCACGTTCGAGGCGCTGCGGGCCAGTGCGTTGGCCTGGCGCGCGTTGTCAGCGGTGTGACGCACCGTGGTGCCCAGCTCTTCCATCGAAGCCGCCGTCTGCTGCAGCGCGCTGGCCTGTTGTTCGGTGCGTGCCGAAAGGTCGGCGTTGCCGCTGGCGATCTGCGCGCTGGCGGTGGCCACCGAATCGGCGTTCTGGCGCACGGCCTGCACCGTCTGCAGCAGCCTGGTGGTCATGGCTTGCAAGGCCGCCATCACGCTGCCACGGTCGCCGGGGCGCAGCACGATCTGCACGCCCAGGTCGCCCGCGGCCACGGCCTCGGCGGTGCGCTTGAGTTCTGCGGGTTCTGCGCCGAGCTGGCGCATCACGCTCACGATGTAGGCAGAGAAGCCCAGCAAGCCCAGGGCCACCAGCACCACGGCACCGGCCACGATGGCCGTGGCGCGGCTGGCGTCCTGGGCCACGGCCTGCAGCTCGCTGACGAGGGCATCGCTCTGGCGCTTCTTCTCGACGCCCAGCGGCCCCAGCAGTGCGTTGCGCGCTGGAACGGTCTTTTCCACCAGGAAGGCGAAAGCCTCGTCCTTCTGGTCGGCTTCGATGAGTCGCACGTTCTCTGCACCGATGCGCCAGAAGGTGGCCATCAGCCCCGGCAGCGGTTCGGCCGCACGGCGGCCGGCCTCGTCGCGCATGCCGCTGGTGAACTCGGCCAGGCGGGCCTCCAGCAGGCGCTTGCGCTCCATCACATCGGCCAGCGCAGCGCCGCGTTCTTCGGGCGTGCGCGCCAGGATGGCATGGCGCAGCTGCAGCGAAGCGCGCGTGACGTTGAGCTCGAGCTCGGCAATGCGTTCGAGCTGGGGTTCGGTGTTGGTCTGCACGTCTTCGGCGTGCGCCGACACCTGGCTCATCATCGACCAGATCATCGCCGCGACCGCCAGCAGGGCTGCCATCAGCAGACCGCTGCCGAGGTAGAGACGCTGGGCCAGGCTGAGGCCCCTGCTTGTTCGCATGCTTCGACTCCGTCAAGACCGTAGGGTGCCGGCCTTGTCCAGGACAACAAGGCTCCCAGGCTTATCGGAGCATGGCTTTTATTACTTGAGTGGTTATTTATCGCCTTGGGCGGCGTCAGGCGCGCATCAAGGTGCTCTTGCCGAAGAGACTCTCGATGAGGTCCACCGCCAGCTCGGCCGTCTTGTTGCGGATGTCCAGCGCCGGGTTGAGCTCCATCACGTCCAGGCTGGCCAGGCGGCCGGTGTCGGCGATCATTTCCATGCACAGCTGCGCTTCGCGGTAGGTGGGCCCACCCGGCACGGTGGTGCCCACGCCGGGCGCGATGTCGGGGTCGAGGAAATCGACGTCGAAGCTCACGTGCAGGTGGGTGTTGGCGTCCAGCGTGGCCAGCGCCAGCTCCATGGTGTGGCGCATGCCCATCTCGTCGATGTAGCGCATGTCGAAGACTTCCAGGCCCATCTCGTGCACGAAACGCTTCTCGCCGGGGTCGACGCTGCGGATGCCGATCTGGCGCACCACCTTCGCCTGGATGGCCGGCACCGTGCCGCCGATCTCGATCAACTCTTGCGGCCCGTGCCCGCACAGGCAGGCCACCGGCATGCCGTGGATGTTGCCGCTGGGCGTGAGCACGCTGGTGTTGAAGTCGGCGTGCGCGTCGAGCCACAGCACGCGCAGCTTCTTGCCGGCTTCGCGGCAGTGCCGCGCCACGGCGCTGATGCTGCCCAGGCCCAGGCAATGGTCGCCGCCCAGCAGGATGGGCAGGCGGCCCAGGCTCAGCTCTGCGTACATGGCCTCGTGCACGGCGCGGTTCCAGGCCACGACCTCATTCAGATGGCGGTAGCCGTCCACCGGCGGCAGCCAGGGGTTGGCCGGGCCGCTCAAGTTGCCGCGGTCGGCCACTTCCAGGCCGTGCGCTTCCAGCGTGCTTTGGATGTTGGCCACGCGCAGGGCCTCGGGGCCCATGCTCGCGCCGCGCGCGCCGGCGCCGATGTCGGTGGGGGCGCCGATGAGGCTGACTTGTCGGTTCATCACGGTTCCTTCAGATGTCTTCGGCGAAGCGGCCGGTTTCGGTCTCGGGCAGGTCGAAGCCGTAGTGCTCGGCCAGCACGGCCCAGGCTTCTTCGGCGGTCTCGACGAAGTTGAAGAGGCCGATGTCGCCGGGGCTGATCATCCCGGTGTCGACCAGGTGCTCGAAGTTCAGCAGCTTCTCCCAGAAGGCGCGCCCGAACAGCAGGATGGGCCGGCGGCGGCTCTTGCCGGTCTGCACCAGCGTGACGGTCTCGAAAAGTTCGTCCAGCGTGCCGAAGCCCCCCGGGAAGCACACCAGCGCGATGCTGCGCATCAGGAAGTGCATCTTGCGCAGCGCGAAGTAGTGGAACTGGAAACACAGCTCCGGCGTGATGTAGGCGTTGGGCGCCTGCTCGTGCGGCAGCACGATGTTCAGGCCGATGCTCTTGCCGCCCACATCGAAGGCACCGCGGTTGCCCGCTTCCATGATGCCGGGGCCGCCGCCGGTGACGACGTAGATCGGCGTTTCCAGCGCCTTCGAACGCTGGGTGACGATGGCGGCGAAGCGCCGCGCCTCCTCGTAGAAGTGGCTCATCGCCAGCGCGGTTTCGGCGCGCTTCAGCGCCTGGCGGTCGCTGCCGGCCTGGGCCTGTTCGAGCAGCTGCTGCGCCACTTCGGGCGGCTTGATGCGCGCGCTGCCGAAGATCACGATGGTGGAGGTGATGCCCAGTTCCTGCTGCACCAACTCGGGTTTGAGCAGCTCGAGCTGCATGCGCACCGGGCGCAGCTCTTCGCGGAGCAGGAAATCGGTGTCGGTGAAGGCCAGCCGGTAGGCGCTTTCGGGCCCGGCGTAGCGTTCGATGCGTGCCAGGGTGCTGGCTTCTTCTTCGGCGCTGGGGAAGTTGCGGCCGGTCAGGGGCGCCGTGGTGGCGTTGGGCGTGGTCTTGTCGGTCATCCGCCGAGCTTAGCCTGCCGGCGCGACGGGCCCGTGGCCGCTGCTGTTCTGCAGCCGACACCGCCGCGCGGTTTCAGCCGCGGCCGTGCCCGGGCTGGCCGCACACGCGGCACTGCGGCTGGCGCTGCAGGGTGATGGTGTCGAAGGCCATGCGGCGCGCGTCCAGCATCAGCAGCCGGCCGGCCAGGGGTTCGCCGCTGTGCGCCAGCAGCTTGAGGGCCTCGGCGGCCTGCAGGCTGCCGATCAAGCCCACCAGCGGCGCGAGCACGCCCATGGTGTTGCAGGCCACGTCCTCGTGCGCCGCCTCGGGCGGGAAGAGGCAGGCGTAACACGGCCCGGCCGGCGTGCCGTCGGCGCGCGGGCGGGTGTCGTAGACGCTGACCTGCGCGTCCCAGCCCACCGCCGCGCCCGAGACCAGCGGCTTGCCCGCCGCCACGCAGGCCGCGTTGACGGCCTGGCGGGTGCGGAAGTTGTCGCAGCAGTCCAGCACCACGTCGGCCTGCGGCACCCACTCGGCCAGCAGCGCGGCATCGGCGCGCTGCGTGATCGCCTGCAACTGCACGCCGGGGTTGAGCGCCCGCGCGCTGTGGCGCAGCGAATCGGCCTTGGGGTGGCCCAGGCGGGCGGTGCCGTGGCCGATCTGGCGCTGGAGGTTGCTGAGCTCCACCGTGTCGTGGTCGACCACCGTGATGCGTCCCACGCCCGAGGCTGCCAGGTAGAGCACCGCCGGGCAGCCCAGACCGCCAGCGCCGATGACCAGCGCGTGCGCATCCAGCAGCGCCTGCTGGCCTTCGATGCCCAGGCCATCGAGCAGGATGTGGCGCGCGTAGCGCAGCAGTTGGTCGTCGTCCATGGGGGGCGTTGGGGAACTTGGGCTTCGGCAACGGGGGCGGCGGTGGAAATGAAGAAGCCCGCCGGCGGCGGGCTTCTGGGCGATGCGGTCGGACTTACTTCTTCTCGGCCGGCGCTTCGGCGCGCTGCTCGGCCGGGGCCGTCTTGCTGGCCAGCACCGGCAGCCCGCGCAACTGGTTCAGCGCCTGCTGCAGCGGGAAGTCTTCCGGCGTGCCGAACTCGGGCAGCGGCTTGGGCGGCTCTTTCGTCTTGGCCTGCTGCTCCTCGAGCTTCTTGCGCGCTTCTTCGCGGGCCTTCTCGCGGTCGGCGTCTTTCTTCTCGTCGGCGCCGGTCAGGTGCCGCTCGAGGTCGGCCTCGCGCATGCGCAGCGCCGCGTAGACGTTGCCTTCGGCGGTTTCATCGAGCCAGACGTCGGGCACGATGCCCTTGGCCTGGATGCTCTTGCCGGCGGGCGTGTAGTAGCGGGCGGTGGTGATCTTCAGCGCGGTGTCCGAAGGCAGCGGGCGGATGGTCTGCACCGAGCCCTTGCCGAAGGTCTGCGCACCCATGATGGTGGCGCGCTTGTGGTCTTGCAGAGCGCCGGCCACGATCTCGCTGGCCGAGGCCGAGCCTTCGTTCACCAGCACCACCAGCGGCACGTTCTTGATCGCGGCCGGCAGCTTGCGCAGCGGGTCGGCGGCGCCGCGGCGGGCGTAGTACTCGGGGCTGGCGCGGAAGGTGGCGCGGCTTTCCGGCAGCTGGCCGTTGGTGGTGACCACCACCACGTCTTCCGGCAGGAAGGCGGCCGACAGCGCCACGGCGCCGTCGAGCAGGCCGCCCGGGTCGTTGCGCAGGTCGAGCACCAGGCCCTTGAGCTTGGGGTCCTGCTTGTAGAGTTCTTCGGCCTTGCGGACGAAGTCTTCGACCGTGCGCTCCTGGAACTGGCTCACGCGGATCCAGCCATAGCCCGGCTCGACCATCTTCGCCCGCACGCTCTGCATGCGGATCTCTTCGCGGATGATGGTGACGGGGAAGCTGCGGCTCTCGGTCTTGCGGAAGACGGTGAGCACGACCTTGGTGTTGGGCTCGCCGCGCATCTTCTTCACGGCCTGGTCGACGGTGAGGCCCTTGACCGGGCTGTCGTCGATGCGCGTGATCAGGTCGCCGGGCTTCAGGCCCATGCGGAAAGCCGGGCTGCCTTCGATGGGCGAGACCACCTTCACGAGGCCCTCTTCCATCGCCATCTCGATGCCGATGCCGACGAACTTGCCGCCAGTGTTCTCGCGGAAATCCTTGAAGCTCTTCTTGTCGAAGTACTGGCTGTGCGGGTCGAGGCCGGCCACCATGCCGGCGATGGCGTCGGAGATGAGTTTCTTCTCGTCAACGGGTTCGACGTACTCGGCCTTGACGCGGTCGAAGACGGCGGCGAGCTGCTGCACCTCTTCCAGCGGCAGCGGCGCCAGCGCGTTGCGGGCCACGGCCTGCAACTGCATGGTGGTGAGAGCCCCTGCCACCGCGCCAACGGCCAGGATGCCGACCAGCTTCATCTTCGAACCCATGGAACACACCTTTCATGGAGCGCACGCGAGGCGTGCGGTCACCAACCCAGTATAGGTCTGGCCCTGGTTTTGAGCAGCCCACCCCCGGGAAAGTTGCACCCCGGGCAGGCCCAGGTGTGTGCAGCCGTGCGCGCTGCGCCGGCCCGCGCGGCTCAGCCGGCCGAGGCCACGCGCGGGAAGGTGACCACGTGGTCCACCTCGGCACGGATGCCGATCCACTCGCCCACGTGGTGGTCGTGGTGCGAGGGCACGTGGGCCAGCACCTGCTCGCCGCTCTCTAGCCGCAGCGTGTAAAGAAACTCGCTGCCGCGGAAAGCCTTGCGCTCGATGCGCGCCCGCACGGTGCTGGCGTCGTCGTGCACGATGTCGTCGGCCCGGAGCAACACGTCGCATTCGCCCAGCGGGAAGGCCTCGGGCAGCGGGCAGTTGTCCATGTCGTGCAGTTCGCCCAGCGGCGTCTGCACGCAGGGGCCGGCGTCGCAGGCCACGATCTGTGCGGGCGCGAACACGCCGTGGCCGATGAAACCCGCCACGAAGCGGCTGGCCGGGCGGTGGTAGAGCGTGTAGGCGTCGTCCCACTGCTCCAGGTGGCCCTGGTTCATCACGCCGATGACGTCGCCCACGGCGAAGGCTTCCAGCTGGTCGTGCGTCACCAGCAGCGCCGTGGTGCCGCTTTCCTTGAGGATGCTGCGCACCTCTTGCGCGAGGCGCTCGCGCAGGTCGACGTCCAGGCTGCTGAAGGGCTCGTCCAGCAGCAGCAGGCGCGGCTGCGGCGCCAGTGCGCGGGCCAGCGCCACACGCTGCTGCTGGCCGCCCGAGAGTTGGTGCGGCGCGCGCTTGGCGGCGTGCCCCAGGCCCACGAGATCGAGCATCTGCTGCACGCGCGCCTGGCGCTCGGCGCGCGGCAGGGCGCTGATGCCGAAGGCGATGTTGTCGGCCACGCTCAGGTGCGGGAAGAGCGCGTAGTCCTGGAAGACCATGCCGATACGCCGCTGCTCGGGCGCCAGGTGCACCCCGCTGGCAGCGTCCGACAGCACGTCGCCAGCGATCAGCACCCGCCCGGCGGCGCAGCGCTCCAGGCCGGCCACGGCGCGCAGCAGCGAGGTCTTGCCGCAGCCCGAAGGGCCGATCAGCACGCCCACCTGGCCCGCGGCCAGGCCCAGCGTGATGCCGTCCACCGCGGCGCGGCCACCGCTGGCGCGCGTGTAGCGCACCCCCACCGATTCCAGGCTCAGGAACATGGGCGGATGATAATCGCGGCCCTGAATGAGCATTGTTCGCATTCTTATCGCCCCATGCGCGGTGCCCTGAACCTGCTGTTGACACCGCTGTGCCTGCTGCTCGCGCTGCCCGTGCTGGGCGTGCTGGGCGCCTGGGCAACGTTGGACGAGGCCGCCCTGGCCGTGCTGGCGCACCAGTGGCAGACCGTGCTGCCCGAATACGCCTTGCAGTCGGCGGGCCTGGCGCTGTGCGTGGGCCTGGGCGTGATGGTGCTGGGCTCGGCCACGGCGGCGCTGGTGACGCTGTTCGATTTCCGCGGCCGGCGTGTCTTCGAGTGGGCTTTGCTGCTGCCGCTGGCCATGCCCGCATACGTGCTGGCCTACGCCTGGACCGACGCGCTGCAGTTCAGCGGCCCGCTGCAGACGGCGCTGCGCGAGGCCTTCGGCTGGCGCGGGGCGCTGTGGCCCGACGTGCGCAGCTTCTGGGGCGCGGTGGCGCTGTTCGTGCTGTGCCTCTACCCCTACGTCTACCTGCTGGTGCGCGCGGCCCTGGGCGAGCGCGCGGTGCGGCTGATGGAGGCGGCGCGGCTGCTAGGCGCGCCCATGCGCCGGCGTGTGCTGCAGGTGGCCTTGCCGATGGCGCGCCCGGCGCTGGCCGCCGGCGTGGCGTTGGCGCTGATGGAGACGCTGGCCGACTACGGCGTGGGAGCCTACTTCGGCCTTTCCACCTTCAGCACCGGCATCTACAAGGCCTGGCTGGTGATGAACGACCGCATTGCGGCGGCGCAGTTGGCTGCGGTGCTGCTGTTGGTGGTGGGCGGCTTGCTGCTGGCCGAACGTGCGGCCCAGCGCCAGCTGCGTTTTGCCAGCAGCCGCGCTGGCGTGACCAGCGCCGAGGCGCGGCCGGCGGTGCTGCGCGGCGGCTCGGAAGTGGCGGCCTGGGCGGTGTGCGGTGTGCCGGTGCTGCTGGGCTTCGCGCTGCCGGTGCTGTGGCTCGGCCGCATGCTGTGGGACGAAGCGAACTACAGCGATTTCGGCCTGCCGCTGGTGCGTTTTGCCGAATGGGCCTGGGCCAGCTTCCGCCTGGCCGGCGGCGCGGCGCTGGCGGCCACGCTGCTGGCGCTGGCGCTGGGTTTTGCGCTGCGCCAGAAGGGCGGCGTGGGTGCTGCGCTGCTGCAGCCGGCGGCGCGCGTGCTCTCGCTGGGCTATGCGGTGCCGGGTGCGGTGATCGCCGTGGGCATCCTCATCCCCGCCGGCTGGGTGCAGGCGCGCTGGCCGGAGGCCGGCGTGGCGGCGCTGGTCACCGGCACGGCCTTCGGCCTGCTCTACGCCTACCTCGTGCGCTTCTCGGCGGTGGCGTTGCAGTCGGTGGAGGCAGGGTATGCGCGTGTGCCGGCGGCCATCGACGAGACCGCGCGCATGCTCGGCAGCGGGCCGCTGCGCCTCTTCACACGCCTGCACCTGCCGCTGCTGCAGCGCTCGGCGCTGGCCGCGGCTTTGCTGGTGTTCGTCGACGTGATGAAGGAACTGCCGGCCACGCTGGTGCTGCGCCCCTTCGGCAGCGACACGCTGGCCGTGGTGGCCTACAACTTCGCGCGTGACGAGCGCCTGGCCGAAGCCGCGCTGCCCTCGCTGGCCATCGTGGCCGTGGGGCTGATTCCGGTGGTGATGCTGAGCCGGGCGCTGCGGGCGCCGGCGGCGGCTTGAGGAGCCTTCAACAGGCAGGCGCCGCGCTTGCATCTGACGATCAGTTTGCCGCTCGGAGCATCAGCTGCCCACAAAGCAGTCATGAGGACCTGATGCGACGCTGCTGGTTTCCCCGTGCGATTGAGCAGTGATGCTCACTCGTGTTGGGCAGGTGCAGCAGCCGGAATCATCAGAAGAAGCTCCGAGTCGTCGATCAATCGGAACACTGGGCGGTGCCCGCTCAGCTGTTCGGTGCTGCTGATGATCAGCTGAACGCCTTCGCCGCGCTTGTCCATCATGGCCGAACGCCCGGTGTCGGCCTGGTCTGCTTGAGGCACTGCACATTTGGCCAACAGGCTCGCGATCGCTTCGTTGCGTGCAGCCTGGCGATACGGGAGACTGTCCACGGTCATGGTGTTGGGGATGGCACCGGGCGAATAGATCTCCAGCCGGTCCGCGAACTGACGCAACCTGATCTTCGCGCCATGGATGGAGTAATCCCGGTGCGCCACGGCGTTGACCAGTGCTTCGAACACCGCGGTCATGTCGAACTGCGGAAGATCGTGCCGGCCCTCTTCTTTTGAGGCAAACACTTGCATGTTTTTGCGCACAAAGTGGCAGGCCGACATTACCTGGGCATCCAGGGGGCCTGTGATGTCCTGTGCGTCCAGCTGGTAAGCGGCATCTCCATCCGCCCGAACCTGTGTGCCCCGGTATGCGACGGCTTGGATGTAAGCGTTAGGAATCCAGGCTCTTGGGTCTGCGCTGGCCATCAGCACCCCGGCCACGGTCGGCCTGATTTCGCCGTCGGCATCGATTCTGGCCATCGCCAGCTTGTCCAAGATAACCTCGCGGCGGTCTTGCATGCGCGGCCCGACGAAACGTCGCCACAAGCCCTCTTGCAGATCATCCAGTAGTGCGCGTGGCACCGGCTGCTCATCGAACCGGATGATGCGCGCCTGGCTGCGCTGCTGGAACAGGCGCGCCAGGTAGTCGGGTGACATCTCGCGTTTGGCACTGCCCACACGGTGTAGATAGCCACCAGGGCTGCGGTGCACGAACAGACTGCCGCTGACATCGACCTTCAACACAGGCAATTGTTCGCCCGTGCTGCTGGGCAAGGTCAGGCGCTCAATGACAGGGACCAGAGGAGGTTGGATGCTGTCCAGGCACAGCTGCCGAACGAAGTTCTCCGCGAGGTCGAGCCGGTCCAGCGGCACGCCGAGAACCTCGCGAGCGTCATCGACGCCGAGCACGCAAACGCCGCCTCTTCCGTTGGCGAACGCCCCCAGTTCGTCGGCGAGCGCGTCGCGGTGCGGTGCGCTGACTCGCTGGCCCGCAAAGCGCACCTCCTTCAGTTCAAGAAAGGTGTCTTCGCCCAGCCGGATCTTTTCCAGCAATTCGGTGGCACTGTTAAACATGTCAGGTTTCCCGCCCGAGACGCTGGTAGCGGCGTTCAAAGGCATCCTTGCCACCTTCCATGACTTGGCAGACCTCGTCGCGCATACGTTGATCCTGCAGCGAGCCCGAGTCCTTGACGCGGCATTGACCCCTCTCGAACTCCAGCGCGTGGATCAACTCAGCGTCGCCATTGACCACGATGTTCGGGTTGTGGGTGACGATGATGAGTTGACGGCGCAACTTGTTTCGGCGGATCTGCTGCACCACCAGGTCATAGATAAGGTGGTTGTCAAGATCATCTTCCGGTTGGTCAAGCACCAAAGGTTCGGTTCCATGGGCCAGCAGGAAGGCCAGCATGGCCGCGGCGCGCTGACCTGCCGATGCTTGCCCGATGGACTGGAAGTCGCGGCCATCGCCCTTGCGGCTGTACTCGACATGAAGTCCATCCTCTGGAAACCAGCACAGGATGTGATCGGTGTACTCAGCTCGTTTTTCTGCCTCCGCCTTCAGGAACTTGTTGAACCATCCGCCAAACTCGCCGTTGCCTGTGCATGCGGCCAAGAGGCGGTGTTTCAGGGCGTCCAGGGCTGACTCGAATGCTGGCGTGTCCCACGCTCCCAACTGCTCAGACAGTCCAGCCGCCTGAAGCAGCTCGGCAACGGCGCCCTGGGCCGGCGTGTTGTCTTGCGCCTCAATCAGCAAGTCGTCGCTGTATTTGCCCTCGGCGGCGCCCAGCAGCTCTCGCAAGGAGCGTTCAATGGGGCGAGGCTCGCGGCCATACGGGACGAGCCCCATGCGCACGAACGTATTGCCTTCCAGCGTCCTTTGCAGAAACTGGTGGCGGCATTCACTGACGGCCCTTCGAGCCGCTCGTACCGCTTCGAGCTGAGTGGCTGCCCGGCTCTTCAGCTCGTCACGCTGTCGCTGCACGGCATCCAGCCGCTTGACTTCCGCATCGAGACCTTGCCGCTCCTGCACCAGGCGGCCGTACTCACTGGGGTCACTGACGCCTTGCGCTTGCAGGTCTGCTTTGAGGCGTTCGTAGGCTGACTTCGCGTTGCTGACCTGAACAGACCAGGCCGATCCATCCAGTTCGGATTGAATCTGCCGGCGCTTTGCGTCCATAACGTTGGCCGCGCTTTCCAAGGCCGAACGCGCCGCTTCAATGGCGGCGTGCAGTTTCTGGGCCGACTGGACGGCCGAAGCGTCAGCGCCAGCGCTGTCTGCCGTATCGAACAAGCCCTCGGGAACATCTTCTGCGAGCACGTTGCCCGCGAATGTTCTCAAGCGCGCAGCCAACTCGGCGGCCTGATCAAACTGGCGCTCCATCTCGCGTGCTTGGCGGCTGGTCTTCTGATAGGTCTTCAAGACCGCAGCGTGGTCTGCGCCCTCAAATCGGGTGAGCTTGCGCTGCACGTCTTGCAGCTTGAGGGCCAGCGCTTCCCGGCCGCTCAGCTTGCCGTCCAGTTCCCGCGCTTGTGCGCGCGTAGCCAGGAAAGCGCGCTTGGCCTCGGCCAGTGTGGCTTGTTGTGCCTGCGTGCCGGCCGCGTCATCGATGACGTTCAACAGCGCCTGCTGGCTGTCGTCGGTCAGTGCGGCGATCTGCCCTTGGCTGAAAAGCCTGACTGGGAAACGCTGCGGCGTGATGGCCTGGCTGTCTGCGGGCTTGAAGGCCTTGGCAGCAGCGTTCCATTCTTCGACGGCTGCGGCTTGCTTGCCGTCCTGCCGCCAGTGCAGGCGGTATGAGCTGCCATCGCGCTGAACTTGGAGGCTGATGGCGGTTTCAGCTCGAAGACCACCCTCTTCGTTGCGGCCTTTGGCGACCTTGTTGAACCGACTGAACGTTTGTCCAGCTTCCGTTCCTGCAGCCAACTCGTGCTCGCGCCGATACGCCAAGCGCAGAGCATGCACCAGGGTTGATTTGCCCGTGCCCCGGCCACCGATCACGGCATTGAAATACGGGTTCAAAGGCAGGCGGGCGGGCGTCTTCCCCAGCCCCATGGCACGGGCCTCGTGCACTTCGATGCATTCGACGAAATTCTCAGGCAGCTGAAATGGCGCGAAATCGGGGTGGACATCACTGCGGCGCACAGAAAAATCCTGACCATCCAGCAGCGCCAAGCGCAACCCTTCCTTGCTGGGCTTGGCCATCTTGATCCAGGTAAAGCGCGAGCCAGGCACAGCGATACCTTGGAAGCTGTGGCAGTCGCTGCCCACCACGCTGGCAAAGTGCAGTTTCGACTCGTTCAGCACCGCCGGCTGTGGGCAGCCCCGTTCCGCCCATTCCAAGGCCAGGATGCCTGGCTCCTGGAGCACCTGTTTGACCGTGTTGGCATCGATCACGCCTTTGCGTGTATCGGGGTCGATTTGCAGCAGGCCCTTGTCGCCCTCGGCGTGAGCGGGAATCGCAATGCCATCCTCACTCAGAACGCGCTTCACGACGTTGGCGGCGCCTTCGCGTGTGACGCCATCGCTGTCGCCGCGAGTGCCGGCGTAATCCACCTTGGCCAGCAGATCACTGACGGTCTGGCTGGAGGCTGACGGGTCGAAGATGGCCAGCAAGTGGAAGCCGCCGTGAACCGAGATCTCTACGCCCGGGAAGAGGTGCAATTCCCTGAATCCGGTAGGCGGGCAGCCCAAGTCGGCTTGCTGCTTCATGTCCGCATAGGCTGCCTTGAGCTTGTCGATCCACTCGCCTGAGTTGTGATCGGTGATCGCCACGCAGTCGATCTCGGCAGCCATGTATTTCAACAGCCACTTCTGCGGCGTCAATTCCTCGGCCGTGCCGATGGCGGTTTGCCACGCCCAGGTGTCCTTCGATGCAGGCGTGTGGGTGTGAAAGTCGAATTTCCACCAGCGTGCGCCTGGATAAGGCCAAGCCATCGTCATGCGGTGCTCCCACGGCTGGCCGGTGAAGCCAGCTTCACGGCCTGCTCTTGTGCCTGCAGCCCCAGCTTGTTGGCGTGCTCGCGGATGAGCACTTCCAGCATCGACGAGATCGACCGATGTTCCCGTTCAGCCGCCAGCCGCAGCAGCAGCTTGACTTCCGCGCTGGTGCGGATCGACAAGGTTTCGTCTTTGGGGGCGCGCATCGCAGTGCCTCACGAGGCTGGGGTGTACTGCAAATGTACTGCTGCCGTGGTGGGTGCTGGCTTCTTGCGGCCGAGTCTTTCGGGTGTCTGGTCCCTCCGACAGGAATCGAACCTGTATCTGGCGCTTAGGAGGCGCCCGTTCTATCCATTGAACTACGGCGGGGTGAGGCCGCGCCGCTAGCCTGGATCTTTCACGAGTGACGAACTGGATGGCTCTTTCGAGCGTCTGAGGGACGAGTTGGTGCCCTGCTCGGTGCGACCAGAGGGCATTGCGCAAGCTGCAACGCGTAATGCGCGGCTGGCAGGCACTATT